>CAVCEE010000045.1:0-2707 GCA_963601185.1 bacterium | reverse complement strand
CTATTAACCCGACAAGGGAGCGACGCTCATTGACATCTTGAAACCACCGCAAAAAAAATTGAAAACAATCTGCAAATTATTTGGTTATGTTATAACATAATCGTTATATTTGCATTGTTTTTAAAGCACATTGATTTTATGAAGTACAGACAACTGATTGCAGACATTACTGCATTGGGGTGCTACGTTGTCAGGCACGGCGCAAATCACGACATTTGGTTCAGTCCGAAGACCGGTTGCAAATGCGCAGTCCCACGGCACGGCTCTAAGGAAGTGCCGAAAGGGACGGAACGTAGTATCAGAAGGGTATTGATGGGGGAATAACATCCCCCTCCTCCTTTTTTTGTATTTCAAACGATGCGCCTTAACGACAAATATGGGGGATGCCCGTAATCCCCCATTTATTAAATAAATTATGATATGAAGAAACGAGTAACTGTAATTGTGGAACGGACGAAAGACGGATTTTATTCGTGTTTCGTTGAAGACGAGTTGCCCGACTGTATGCTTGCCGGATATGGCAACACGGCGGCAGAAGCGAAATCTGATATGCAGGTAGGCTATTATGAGATTAATGAGTGTAACGCCAAAGAGGGGAAAGAGCCACTGCCAGAATTGACGTATGTCTACAAATACAATATGCAGCCGTTCTTTGAGCAGTTCCAGTGGATTAACGTCTCGAAGTTGGCGGAGATTGTCGGAGTTAATCCGTCCCTGATGCGCCAGTATGCCGCAGGTATCACGATGGTAGGGCAAAAGCAGTACGACAAAATAACAAAGGCACTGCAGCGACTTTCCAAGGAATTTGAGAAAGCGACAGCATAATGAAACACTCCATTCAGGAGATGTGCTTAAAAACAATCGGAGCGGTGGTTTCAGGAGAGAAGCCGCCGCTCTTCTTGTCATAACACCGACAAGACAATGAACGAACAAGACCGTTACCGCTATGTGTGCTGCATCATCGGCATCACGCTCATCCTCGCCCTCGCCGCAATGTGCATCGGGTGCAGGACGGTGCAGTACGTCCCGATGGAGACCGTCCGCACCGACACCTGCTACGTCAACCGACTGCGCACCGACTCCGTCCTCATCCGCGACTCCATTGTGGTAGACCGCAAGGGCGACACCGTGTACACCGACCGCTGGCACTGGCGCGAGCGTTACACCCTCCGCATCGACACCCTCTACCGCAGCAGGGTAGACTCCGTGTCAGTCCCCTGCAAGGTCGAGGCACAGTTGACCAAGTGGCAGAGATGCAAGCAGGACATCGGCGGCATCGCCATCGGCGCGGCAGCAGCCCTCATCATCCTCGCCCTCCTCCTCATCCGCCGCAAGAGGGGATAACAAACGCCGACAATGACAGTGCTGCTTAGAAAAATACTTGAGCAAATATTTTGCAATTAGTACTATATTTAGTATCTTTGTGCTATCAAATAACAACCATTACCAATGAGTAAAAAAGAAAAACTGGTAGCACGATTGCTTAGTAAACCGAAAGACTTCCATTATGACGAAGCCAAGGTGTTGCTTGAATACTTCGGTTTTGAAGAAAGGAATAAGGGCAAGACTTCGGGTTCTCGAGTTGAGTTTGTAAATGGAAACAACACGATATTACTCCACAAACCACACCCCAACGGAGAATTGAAGTCATACCAAGTCAAGCAGTTAATTGATACGTTGAAAGAATTAAAACTTATATAATTATGGGACAGTTAAGATACAAAGGATATACTGGTTCTGTTGAATATAGCGATGAGGATAAATGCCTGTTCGGCAAAGTGCAGGGGCTGCACGGAACACTCATTTCCTATGAAGGAACAACGATTGACGAAATCACCGAAGATTTCCATAGTGTAGTGGATGCCTACCTTGCAAGTTGCGAGGAGCGTGGCATAACTCCGGCAAAGCCCTATAGTGGGAGGTTGGTGATCCGTATGCCGTCCGAACTTCACGGACTCGTCGCCTATGCTGCAACAGCAGCAGGAACTACCATAAACGATTTCATAAACAAGGCTGTTTCCAATGAAGTGGCTCACGTTATGAAATAACTGACATTCACGCTATTGGTATTATATTTGCTCTATTGATAATAGAAGATATTGCCACACAATCAAATACGCTAAAGCTATGGGAATAAAACCCGAACCAAAAAGAATTGCCAAATCTACTGGCAACCTGACAGACGCCAAAGGGACAACAAGTCCACTCCTGGCAATGTCTCCTCTCTCAAACCACATATTCACAAGAAAGGTGATTGAGATTGAAAATTAAAACAGAAATCGGTCGTATCGAAATGATATGACCGATTGTTATATTGTCTGATTCGCTATAAAAGTTTTCTTTTTAATTAGTAGACCCTAAGTATACTCACGGAGTTAAGTATAAGATATTTTGCACACTTGAGATAAAAGTGTGCGACTGCGTAAGCCCGTGAGGGTAAGCGCAGTTTTTTTATAAACTTTTGCAAAAAAACATTCAAAAATTTGTGCATAATAAATTTATTATGTATCTTTGCAATACAGAAATAAAGAAAGGAGGTGTAAAAATGAAATGAGTTATAAAAACGGATTGATAAATCAGATTTTCCAACTGCTGTTACTAATTGAAACTCCGAAAAATCAATCCATTATTCGACAAATCGAGGGACTGTTAAACGCCCTCAGAGATTAGCAAAAGAGTTATTAACCTAAAGCCCCCGAGAAGTCGG
>CAVCEE010000044.1:0-3357 GCA_963601185.1 bacterium | reverse complement strand
TGCAAGATGGTCTCCCTGCCGAGATAGCCGCACGTCGCCAGCAATATGAGTATTACCGTGACAAGTTGCTCGATTTCAAAAGAAAGACAGCATAACAAATAAAAAACAAGAAAAGGATGGAGTCGTTAGACACATTATATGTTAAAATCACGTTTAAAGGTGGCTACAGGCTACCTTTGAACGTGATTTTTCCCCCTCACTGCAATAAAACCAAAGAATATGTCTGAAACATACAACCTACTTTCCGAGAACGACCAGAGCACGGTGGTGAACCACTATGAACGCGCGGAGATGGTGCGCGAAACATTCTATCAGAGCGAGGCCGACCTTGAGCGCGGACTCATCGAGCGGCTGCAGCAACAGGGCTACGAATATGCCGACATCAAGCAGGAGAGCGAACTGATAGCCAACCTGCGCCAGCAGATTGAACGGCTCAACGACTATGAGTTTACCGACGCCGAGTGGGACCGCTTCTTCAAGACCGAGATAGCCAACGACGGCAACGGCATCATCGAGAAGGCCAAGACCATACAAAGAGACCACATCAAGACGCTGGAACTCGACAATGGTCAGCAACGCAACATCAAACTCATCGACAAGGACGACATCCACCACAACTCCACGCAGGTGATCAACCAGTATGAAGCGCCTGGCGGCACTCACGCCAACCGCTACGACGTGACGATACTCGTGAACGGTCTGCCCCTTGTCCACATCGAGTTGAAGCGCAGAGGCGTGGCACTGAAAGAGGCGTTCAACCAGATAAACCGCTACGGGAGGGAGTCGTTTTGGGCAGGCAGCGCGCTGTTTGAGTATGTGCAGATATTCGTGATTTCCAACGGCACGGAAACCAAGTACTACAGCAACACCACGCGCTCCAGCCACATCAAAGAGCAGACGAAGGCGAAGGACAAGCCAAGGCTGAAAACGTGCAACTCGTTTGAGTTTACCAGTTACTGGGCAGATGCCGACAACCGAGTGCTCGGCGACCTCGACGACTTCACCGCCACATTCTTCAGCCGCCATTCGCTGCTCAATGTGCTGACAAAATACTGCGTCTTCACGGAGCAGAACCTGCTCATGGTGATGCGTCCCTATCAGATAGCCGCCACGGAGAAGTTGCTCAACCAGATAGAGATTGCCCACAACTCACGCCGCTACGGCACGACCGAAGCCGGCGGCTACATCTGGCACACCACGGGTTCGGGCAAGACGCTCACATCATTCAAGGCGGCGCAGTTGGCGTGCCAGAAGGACTATATCGACAAGGTGCTGTTTGTGGTTGACCGCAAGGACCTCGACTACCAGACCATGAAGGAGTACGACCGCTTCCAGAAGGGCGCAGCCAACGGCAACACGTCGACAAGGATACTGAAGCAGCAGATTGAGGACAAGTCGAGCAAGGTGAAAATCATCATCACCACCATACAGAAACTCGCCACGTTTATCAAGAAGAACCCCCAGCACGATTTCTACAACAAGGAAGTGGTGATGATCTTCGACGAGTGCCATCGGTCGCAGTTCGGCGAGATGCACACAGCCATCGTGAAGCGGTTCAAGAAATACTACATGTTCGGCTTCACCGGCACGCCGATATTCCAGGAAAACATCGCGAGCGGCACCGGACTGTGCCACATGACTGCCGACGTGTTCGGCAAGCGGCTGCACGCCTACACCATCGTCGACGCCATCCGCGACCACAACGTGCTGCCGTTCCGCCTGTCGTATGTGAGCACCATCAAGGAGAAAGAAAAGGTGGAGGACAGCGACGTGTGGGACATTGCGCGCGAGAAAGCCCTTGCGGCACCGCAACGCATCAGCAACATCACGGCTTACATCCTCAATCATTTCAGCCAGCAGACCAAGCAAAGGTCCGCCTACACGTTCAGCCGCCTCGTCAACATCCATGAGGTGGCGACAGGCAAAAACGTCGACGAAGTGAGGCAAAAGGAGACAATAGGCGGCTTCAACTCCATCTTTGCCGTGCAAAGCATCCATTTCGCCAAACTCTACTATAGGGAATTTATGCGGCAGATGGAGGCGTTGCCCGAGGACAAGCGGTTGCGCATTGCGACAATATTCAGTTACGCGCCAAACGAAGAAGTGGACGGCAGCGGCGATGCGGAGGAGAACAACGACTCCACCGAAGGACTCGACCAAAGCAGCCGCGACTTTTTGGAAAAAGCCATCGGCGACTACAACCGGATGTTCAAGACCAACTACGACACCTCGGCAGACAAGTTCCCGAACTACTACAAGGACGTGTCGCTGCGGATGAAAAACCGCCAGATCGATATGCTCATCGTGGTGAACATGTTTCTCACCGGCTTCGACGCCACAACGCTCAACACCCTATGGGTGGACAAAAACCTGCGCTACCACGGACTGCTGCAAGCCTACAGCCGCACCAACCGCATACTCAACTCGGTGAAGTCGTTCGGCAACATTGTGTGCTTCCGCAACCTCGAAGACGCCACCAACAGATGTCTTTCCCTGTTTGGCGACTCCAATGCCAAGGGCGTGACGATACTCCGTTCGTTTGACGACTATATGAACGGCTATATCGGCAATGACGACAAACCTTGCATTGGCTACAAGGAAATGATAGAAAACCTACGGGGCATGCTCGCCCCGGGCGATATGCCGCTGGGCGAAAAGGCGGAGAAAGAGTTTATCAATCTGTTTGGCGCAGTGCTGAAGATGCGCAACCTGCTGTCGTGCTTCGACCAGTTTGCCGAGGCCGACTGCATTACGGAGCGCGACCTGCAGGACTACACAAGCGTCTATATCGACCTTTCCGACAAGTACCGCAACCGCGAGAAGCACGACAAGGAGAACATCAACGACGATGTGGTATTTGAGATGGAACTGGTGAAGCAGGTGGAGGTGAACATCGACTATATTCTGTTTCTCGTGCAGCAGTTCAACGACGGGCATCAGGGCAACGTGGAGATAATGATTAAAATCCGCAAGGCCATCGACTCCAGCCCCGACCTGCGCAACAAGAAAGAACTTATTGAACAATTTATCGACTCGTTGACTCCCAACAGCGATGTGCTCGACCTGTGGCGCGAATTCGTAAACGAGCAGAAGTGCCGCGAATTTGATGCAATCATTGAAGAAGAGCACTTGAAGGCAGCACAGGCGAAGGAATTTATCAAAATATCGTTCAATCGCGGCTATGTGCCAGAAGGCGGCCTGGAACTGAACGGCATTATGCCTCCAATCAATCCGTTTGACCCCAACGCCAACCGCGAGGGGAAAGTGCGGCAGGTGCTGGAGCGTCTCAAGGCGTTCTTCAACAAATACTTCGACATCTCCAACGCCGAATTCTAATAGTGCCGCCCTGATGGTGAG
>CAVCEE010000043.1:0-4089 GCA_963601185.1 bacterium | reverse complement strand
TGTAAAACTGCACCATTTGACATCTAATTTGCGTAATTTGCTGTCATTGTTGATTGTATAGATTGTCATCAAGCAAAAATCTTCGTTTTACAGTAGAATGACTTGACAAAGCAACCTGAAATAGTTGAAGCGATAAAACGCATAGAAGAACGCAAGGAGCAGGAAGCGGAGGCAAGACGTGAGGAGCAGGCAAGACAAGAAAGATACCAAGGTATACTTGACCGATTTGTCAGCGAAGGTCATGAACAACTCAAAGCCTTTTCGCAATCAAGCAGAATAGATTTCGACGAGAAAGAAACCAAAGCAATCTATTATGGTATTATTACTGCCACAAAATCCAACATTGCGCTTAGCTCTCCACAAGGAGCAGAATCTGTCATTGATAGATTTCTTGCAAGTATGGATTGGAATGGTTGTGGCAACTATCGAAGAGAATGTGTCGCACACTGGACGAAACTCTTTGCTACCGATGAGGTCGTTTATACCGAACCAATCATCCAAAATTTCCTTTCGTTTATTGACCACGTGTCATGCGGCGCAGAAACATACGTTTCACTCGGTGGTTCCAATGGTTGTGCTGACCAACTCACTAATTGGGACGGAACGCAAAAGGTTGATTTGGGCGAACCGGCTAAGCGAAAAGGACGGAAGGCTTAAAAATGAAATGAATGTCAAATATAAATAACAAAGGACGTTTATATCCTTAATTCCGCAAGTTAACAAGGTGATTGCGGAATTAAGGATAATAAGAAAATGCACAAATACATACTGCGCATACTATAATATAATCATAATCAGCAGATATACTTGGCTGTTCAATTACCATTCCACTAAGGTGGCTCTACCGCTTAGAGGAGGCTCGCCATATAACCCTCTTTGGTTATTCAATTGTGTTTGCAACTGTAATCTTTCTGCCTCTGTAAGTTTTTGACCATTGGGATAATATGTATCATCCAATTCGATGTAATTATCCGTCCTTGCGATGTAAGGTAAATAACGCCCATTTAAAAAATAGATGTCATTATAAGAAAGAGTGTAAGTTTTGGCAATAGAGTAATTGCCTGTTTTCATAATGGTATTCCCTGAGCCGTTTGAATAATCAGTAGAAGCAGCCAATGTTATCGAAAAATAGTCAAAACTTCCCTGCATAGTGTAATTTTGAGAAATCTTTGTAAAGGCAGATTTACAGTTGCTTTTTACATTATTAAGATTGATTATTACATAATCATCTCGATCCTTGCGCTGTTGTTCATTGAACATACCAGCAGCATTACAAAAAGCGTGAAGGAAGAACCGGCGAATCTCATCGTCTGATTCATATTGCAACGCAGCTGGAACATTAATGAACTGTTCTCCTCCTATAAGACCGTAACTACCACTACCTTCAACAGCAGATTCATTCATGCGCACTGCAATGTTGGGCAGTTTTATATGTCCTGGTTCATAATATTCCTCATCTTCGATTGAATTATAAAACCGCACATTAGTTGAGTTTTCAATTTGCTCAATAGCCATAATCGCTTCATCCTTTACATTTTTAGGGAGTTGAAGAAGCTTAACTCGAAGCATCGTCCAATACTGGGCAGGATATGAGCCATAAATACCTGCAGCTCGAGTATTTACATCTTCAGGTAATTCAAACACACCCCAACATGTTGGAATATCAGCGGATATAGCACTTGTCCAGGAATCCTTTTGAGCAACCTCACCATACGGATTTCCAGTTACAATAAGTGTAGCTTCCTGCTGAGTTGTAAACTCAGCCACGAAATCAACGCCTTGTTGATTTGATTTCTCCAGAGAGAATGACATTACTTCGTATTCGTTTGAGCAAGAGTCAAACGATAATATTGAAACCATAGCAATCATGGTCACAATAGGTTTTACAATTTGTTTCATAATTACTTAATTTTGTAGTTTGTATTATTTAACTGTTCAATTTGCTTCAAAATATTATCATACTCAGAAAGAGAAATACCCAATTTCTCTGCATCATCGACGGATAAATCAAGGTAAAATTTGCCATTCCCAGATCTTATTAAATTATTGAGCATTTCACCATGATTAATTTGTTTTTGATAAATCAAAAGACTATCCATGTGAATATCCATAATGTCTTCCGGATCAATGGGAGAATCATATACAAGATCTTGCTCTTGACATGAAGAACATAATGCTATCAACATTATGAACAAAAGTTTTATGGTTTTCATTATCGCTTAATAATTTTAAGTTTACCATTAAATTTGCCCATAATACTGTATGTATCACCGGCAGAATTATCTTCGCTTTTAAGACTGTATGAAATGGAATACTCACCAGACTTCGTGTCTCCTTTCAAAAATTTTATCGATCCATCTAAGGGTATAAATTTCTCATGAGAAGGTGGTATGCTTAATCCTGCGATGCCGTAAGACACAAATTCGGAGTTCTCAGAATAAAAATCTCTAAGTTTTCCACTTTGATAGAAAGATTTATACATATTGCCCAAATCAATTTGATTCTGGACAACTATCTTGTATTCCTTGCCAATAATCGGAAAATTCTCATCAGCATGGCACCCAATCAGGATTAACCAAAAATTCTCGACATCCTTTTCTTCATAATCTCGTAGAAATATTTGAATATAACATACGTTTCCTTCGACTATAAAATTTTCACCAATCACTCCTAATGGAAGAAACCAATATTTATTAGATAAAGCTTCATCAATTGTCGCGTAATGTAATAACACATTGTTGTTTATAGTCGCTTCTCCACAAATAGTCTTATGCTTTAGAAGCTCCTTTTTTTCACAACTTGATAATACAGTTATGAAAATCATTGCTATTAATAGAATACTTAAGCTATTTTTCATATTTATTTCATTTTGAAAGTGACAGGAATAAACTGTATAATTTTTAGGATGAGGCGAAGAGACAGTTCGAGGAACTGTTGGAAAGGGTTGCCAAGAATTAATGATTGGTCAGGCGGTGTTCCTCTACATTCCGAGGTAAGAGAGGCTGGACTTCTCTCCCCGTCCTTGATGTTCTCTCTCAGACAGCGTGAGAGCCTGATAGAAAAGAACTATGAATGATGTGACGCCAGTCAGAATCGTAATGACCGTAGTGTGGAAAAGGAAGTCATTAAAGACTCCAAATGCCTGTAGGACGAGACATGGAATATGGACGATTATGCTAAGAACCCACACGATTATCCAAAAGAAGCTCAGCCCCTTCGGTTTTTCCTCAGTGTTCTCATTTCCGCCCTTAATGTCGACTGTGATGTTTAACTCTTTCATAAGGTGCACACTTAAATTTATGCAAAAATAGGGAATTACCCCTAAAACTCCAAAGAATCATGGCAAAAAACATCAAATTTAACGTAATATTGTCCATTGACGACAAGGAACATCTTGTCACCGCCACTACCGACGTGAAGAATCTTCGGAACGCCCTGGGGTTTTGTGTTTGTATGTATAGTGTTGGGCTTTGGCTTTCCCTTCGGCCGCCGATTTTCAATTCAGCCCGTCTAACCGCGTTTTCTTCCGCAAACCCTTTGCGGTTTCACGGGAAAGTGGTATCTTTGTCGGACAGAAACGAAAAGAACCGATGAACACCGAGAAGCAACAACGCGCGGCAGCCGCCGCCTTCGCCCAGCGGTGGGAGGGGCGCGGATACGAGAAGGGCGAGAGCCAGCTCTTCTGGACGGAGCTGCTCACCACCGTGTACGGCATCGAGAACCCCTCCACCTTCATCTCCTTCGAGCAGCAGGCACGGCTCGACCATACCTCCTTCATCGACGGACTGATTCCCGCCACCCACGTGATGATCGAACAGAAGTCGCTGGGCAAGGACCTGCGGCAGGCCATCCGCCAGAGCGACGGCACGCTGCTCACGCCCTTCCAGCAGGCTCAGCGCTACGCCGCCGTGCTGCCCTACTCGGAGCGGCCGCGCTGGATCGTGACGTGCAACTTTGCCGAGTTCGACGTCTACGACATGGAGAACCCGAAGGGCGAGCCGTCGCGCATCCTGCTGAAGGACTTGGAGCGGGAATACTACCGCCTGCAGTTCCTCGTGGAGCAGCAGAGCGTCCACCTGCAGCGCGAGA
>CAVCEE010000042.1:0-4452 GCA_963601185.1 bacterium | reverse complement strand
GAGAGCGCGCCGTAGGTGCGCCGTATTGCTAACCCCGGGCTTCAGCCCGGGGAAAGGAGATATAAAGGATTGCGCCCCGTCGGGGCGCCGCCCACACTGACCAACCCACACAAACCAAGTCGCGCTGATGCGTCTCGCCCTCAGAGTCTACGGCTGGTGCTGGCGGCACCCCGACGGGGTGCAAGGGCGGAGGATTGCCTTTCCCCAGGCTGAAGCCTGGGGTTATCGATACTGCAGCCCCTCCGGGGCGCACTCCCACGCTGACCCTGCCGCCACCGGCGAGGGGAGAGCGCGCCGTAGGTGCGCCGTGTTGCTAACCCCGGGCTTCAGCCCGGGAAAAGGAGATATAAAGGATTGCGCCCCGTCGGGGCGCCGCCCACACTGACTCCGCACGCGGTGGGGGCGGAAACGAAGCGGGGGATGGCGTGATGCCATCCCCCGCTGGGTGTGTGGTGTGGGTGGTTGAGGTTACTTAACCACTACTTTTGCTGCTGTGCCGGCTGCGCGAACCACGTAGAAGCCTGGGGCTACGTTCACTGTCGATGTGCCCGCTGCCACGGTGGTCTTGCTTACGAGTTGTCCAGCCACGGTGTAGACTGCCACGTCGGTTGCATTGTCGGCGCTGACTACAACGCCGCCTTCCGTGCCAAACACCTTCACGCCTTCGTTTGCCGATACATTCGATACTGATGATGTCGAGCGAAGGAAGTAGATGTATGGGGATGTTTGTCCAGATTCGTAGCAACTGAATATATCACTGGTTCTATTGTATTGCAACACGTTGTGGGTATTTGTGCCTTGTGCTGTGATTGTCGCTGCACCTGTGCTTGTCAAAGAGATAGTCCACTCTGCATTTTTGTCGACTGTGTCTTTGGTTCCTAAATAATCTTTTTTAGAACTGGTTGCGTATAAATACCCAGTTACGGTAGCGTCGTAGGAGTCGTAGGAGTCGTCGGTGTAGAATGTGTAATTGCCATTAGATTTGCCGACGGTAAACACTGCCACCTTTGTTGAATTTGGGGTTAAATTGTCACCTGCTATTACTACATCGGCGATACCACGATTGTCGCTTTTCTGTTCTTTCGACATACCGTAATATACCTCTACACCAGATAATTCATCTTGTCCTACAAAGATAATCTTTGTGCCCTCGGTGAGGTAGGCTGCGTTGGTACACAGTTCGTATGGACCTGTGAGCGGAAGGCTGACGGTGTAGGTCTTGGTCACTACGTCGCTCTTGTTGTAGGTTGCATCGGTTGCGTCGGCGTAGGCTGAGATGACATATCTGCCGTCCTCGTCGAGCACGATAGGTTCGCTGTAGACGGTATAGTCGTCGGCATCGTTAATCTTGTAGTAGATTTTCGCACCTTCGGTCTCGGTTGTGAGAGTGATGGTCTGTGCATCACCATAAGTGCCTTCCTCTACCGAGAATGTCGGTGCTTCCGATTTTGATGCTGTCGATCCGAGGAAATAGATGTACGGGGCTGTTTGTCCAGATCCGTAGCAACTGAATATATCACTGGATTTATTGTATTGCAATACGTTTCTTTCATTTGAGCCTTGTGCCGTGATTGTTGCTGCACCTGTGCTTGTCAAAGAGATAGTCCACTCTGCATTTTTGTCGACTGAGTCTTGTGTCTTCAAATAATTTTTTTTAGAGCTGGCTGCGTATAAATATCCAGTTACGGTAGCGTCCGAGGAGTCGTAGGAGTCGTCGGTGTAGAATGTGTAATTGCCATTAGATTTGCCGACGGTAAACACTGCCACCTTTGATGTTTTTGAGGTTAATTTACCACCTGCTATTACTACATCGGCGATACCACGATTGTTGTCTTTCTGTTCTTTCGACATACCGAAATATACCTCTACACCTGATAATTCATCTTGTCCCACAAAGATGATCTTTGTGCCCTCGGTGAGGAAGGCTGCGTTGGTACACAGTTCGTAGGGTTCTGTGAGCGGCAGGTTGATAGTGTAGGTCTTGGTCACTTCGTCGCTCTTGTAAGTCTCATCGGTTTTATCGGTGTAGGCAGAGATAACGTATTTGCCGTCCTCGTCGAGCACGATAGGTTCTTCGTAGATGGTATAGTCGGCGGCATCATTAATCTTGTAGTAGATCTTCGCACCTTCGGTCTCTGTTGAGAGAGTGATGGTCTGTGCCTCCTCGTAAGAGCCTTCCTCTACCGAGAATTCCGGTGCTTTCGAATAGATTCTGATGTCGATATGCTGTTCCATCTTGTTGCTGGTCTCATAGTCGTCCTTGTGGGCGGTAGCGACAATCAAGTAGGCACCGTTCTTTGAGAGGGTAATCTTCACGCCTGATTCGCAGTTGGTCTTCGTTTCCACCACCGAATCGTCGTCGCGATTGGTTATGGTGTAGTCGATGAGCGAACCTGGGGTAAGGGCTATGAGTTCAAACGTTGTAGGCTCGTTAAAGGTTGTCCCCGTAGGATTGATGTAAGGTGTGAAACAAGTCTTCTTTATCGTGAAACTGATGCATTTTTCTGCACTGTCCTTGTAGCCGTCCTTTTTCGCAGTGGTATAGACGGTGTATGAGCCGTTGAGCGACAGATTTTCTATTTTGATTGGCGCAGCCACGCCAGTCTTATTGATGGTTTCGAAGCCTGTCGGGCCAGTGATGCGGTAGTCGATAAGCGCGCCGGAGAGTGTCGACGAGATTGTGAGCGAGGTGGCGGCATCGAACTCTTTGCCGTCCTCGATGCTGAGTGTTGGCTCAGGGCAGGTCTTGTCGACGGTGACGTTGAGTGTGCTCAACTCACTGTTCTCAAGTCCATCTTTCTTTGCTGTGGCTTTCACGTGGAACGTGCCGCTCTCGTTGAGGTTGACTGTCACAGGGGCAACGGCTTCACCGGATTTGAATGCCGAGCCGTCTTTAGTGATTGAGTAGGAGATTGTTGCTCCCTCGGTGGTTGTTGACATCACCAAATCGGTGTCGTCAGTGTAGGTTGTGCCAACCTCGAGGTTGAATGTAGGCTGAGCGCACTGGGTTTCAACCTCCTTGTAGGTGATGGCAACTTTTTGGATGTAAATAGAACTTTCAGAGCAGGTTACCGTGATTTTGATATTTCCGGATATGGCGGAGTCAAATGTGTAGGTCAAATTGCGAGTTGTCGTGCCGCCGCTGCTAGGTTTTGTTATAGACTGCTTAGAAGATGTCTCTCCTGCGGAGATTGTTACATTGCCAGCACCCTTCTTGTCGTTTGTGCAGTAGGAAACGACCACTTTTGTGATATTGTCGTAACTGTCGGGGCAAGTAGCATTTGCGCCTTTTGTACCTGTGGTAACTTGGACACCGCTTTTGTCATAATTCAATCCGTCTTTTCCCGAAGTCCAGTTAGCAGCATCACCGCTGTCGTTGGTGGCAGTCCACGACTTGGATTTGAATGTGTAGGTCACAGTCTTTTCGGCGGCGTCGGCGAAGGTCGCAGCGGACGCTATCAGCGCGAAAAGGATTAAAAAGTAGAATTTTTTCATAAGATATAAATTAGAATGTTAATTATTTCTCTTCGGAAGGCAACGGTCAGTCTGCCTCGGTTGTCCATTAGTTCTTAGTCAACCGCAAAGGTAATGGATAATTGGCAGTTAAGCAACATCTTTAATGTTAAAAATCAGTGACAAAATGCAATACCTCGTCTTCGCCGAGCACTCCACCGGCGAGGGGAGAGCGCGCCGTAGGTGCGCCGTGTTGCTAACCCCGGGCTTCAGCCCGGGGAAAGGGATATGGAAGATCGCGCCCCGTAGTGGGCGCCGCCAACACCAGCAGTTCCTAATGAAGTTTGCAAATAAGAGCACTGGTGGGGGTATGGATAAAAAGTAAAATAATTTTGTAAATATCGGGCGAATTTGTTTATCTTTGCCCCGATGGCTGAGGTCACGGCTGATGCTGGCGGCACCCCGACGGGGTGCAAGGGTGGAGGATTGCCTTGCCCCAGGCTGAAGCCTGGGGTTATCGACACTGCAGCCCCTCCGGGGCGCACACCCACGCTGGCACGCCAGCACTGCTGGCACACTGACGCTGGCGGAGACTGCCACCGTCACCGACTCTGCCGACACCGGGGCGCACACCCACGCTGGCACGCCAGCACTGCTGGCACACTGACGCTGGCGGAGACTGCCACCGTCACCGACTCTGCCGACACCGGGGCGCACACCCACGCTGGCACGCCAGCACTGCTGGCACACTGACGCTGGCGGAGACTGCCACCGTCGCTGACTCAGCCGACACCGGGGCGCACACCCACGCTGGCACGCCAGCACGCCGACTGTCGCCGTCGCCGACTCTGCCGACTCCGGGGCGCACCTCAACGCTGGCACACTGACGCTGGCGCCGACTCTGCCGACACCGGGGCGCACACCCACGCTGGCGGAGAGTGACGCGGCGAGGGGAGAGCGCGCCGTAGGTGCGCCGTGTTGCTAACCCCGGGCTTCAGC
>CAVCEE010000041.1:0-7822 GCA_963601185.1 bacterium | reverse complement strand
TGCGTATACGAATGTCGGCTCGCGTCTCGCCTTCCGCGGTAAAATCGTGATGGCGCAAAGCGTAGCGGCGTATAAGGCGTTGACCGAGGTAGCGTAAAGCGAAGCGCGAAAAAGCGGGAGCGAAGCGACAAAACGAAAAGAACGGGGTTCGGATGGTGTCCGGACTCCGTTCTTGCGATATACGAACACTGGCGTAAGCCGGTCGAAAATTTTGAGGGTGGGGGAGTACCCCAGCGGTACGTTTCGTTTTAAGAAATTATGCGGTTCGTTCTGAAAAGGCGAAACGCTTCGTTTTGCGGATTATAGCGGTTCTGTATCCCTTTCTGGCGGATAGACAGCATTATCTTGTCAAAGTCCTGCTCGCTTGTCCATTCCTCTGCCTCGTCACAAACAAAAGTGGTAATGCCGTGGATGGATTTCAGTTTTGCAGTCTGGTTGCCTGAACTGGTCTTTATGCCCCGAAACATAATGCGGCTGCCAGTCATCTTGTTGATGACATCAGTCTTTGTGGAATGGAAATATTTCCCTGTCCCGTCGAGTCCAATCTTTTCCAGCATTTCGGGGATAATGGAAATGTGGGCGGAAACCATCGTGTAACGGGTATATAAAATCTGATGGACGAGTCGCTCATCTTGCATCATCTCAAATGTCAGTCGGGCAATGAAAGCGGCGACATTGAACGATTTACCAGAGCCACGACCCCCTGTAACAAGGATGATAAACTTGTCCTTGTTTTCGTAGAGAGGATGATATATCGCTTGTGGAACAATCATTCGCTAATCTCCTTCTTTATCCACGCGTCAATATCCACGCCCTTGTTTATATTTGCCGGGATGTCGCTGGCTTCATCGTCCTGCTTGCGTTCAACTTTCCGCCATTCGGCATCGTGGTGGTAGAGCCAAGTGGCAAGAGCCTGCATATTGTAGGGCAGTTCCTGTTCTGTTTCGGATGTCTGTATCTCTTCATCATCGGAATATTCACCGTTGATGCGGAGTTTTCTGCGCACAGTGGTTCTGGACTTTACTTTTTTGCCGCCCAACGCCCCTTTCAGATATGCACCGCGCACGATGGATGTGATTTTTCTGCGACCGCGCGCTAAGACTTTAATAAACCGGGCAGACCGTCTTCGGTTTTCCTCCTCCGTCCAGTTCTCATAGCGGCCGTTCTTCATCGTAGAGAAAGCCTCAGGGGAGAGCGACTGACCGAACTTGTCGGAGAGGGCATCGGCAATCTCGGCATCCGTCAAGCCCTGTATGGCGAGAGCGAGAATCTCGTCATAGAAATCGTCGGAATCGTAATCAAATTTCGTTGGTCTTGCCATTTTTTTGACGCTTTATTTTGTTTATATCAATTAGTTACCTATATTTGCGTTGTGGATTGATGGTCGCATCGGTAGCGAGCAGCGTTAACAGCGGTGATATTGCGAGGTTCAACTCCTCCGCCTTTCCACGTATATAGGAGGCATTAATGTGTCTCCTATTTTATTGTTGTTTTATTTTGTTTTTGTCAAATTGTTCTCTATATTTGCGTTGTGGATTGATGGTCGCATCGGTAGCGAGGTTTCCCAAAAAGGCAGCATATTGCAAGGTTCAACTCCTTCGCCTTTCCACTAATAGGGGTGATGTTGTCATCCCTATTTTATTTTGAGGTATTGAGAGTTTCCCATATTTTCTTTGTTTACCACACCGATTGAGGTTACGACATTATATTTCTTCCCTTTGACATTCTGATTTGGTTCAACCACAACTTTCAACACTTTTGCCTGGGAATACTTCACCGAAGATACAAACACTAATCTGTTGCGGTTAGTGTCGATATAGACATTCTTCGGCTTCTTTACCGCCGCTTCAACCATAACAAAGCGTTTAAAGTCAACAACAGCGCCCTTCTTTCGTTTTGGGTGGTTCTTATACTTCAAAATAGTCTTGTCTGTGATTATTGTTGTTCTGGTTTCCAACGACAGCTTTTGTTCGTGCATATATTGTTCAACGGAGCGGTTGATATTGCCAAATTTGTATAATGAGCCTTTTGGCTTTCCACCCTTTAGAACCTTGTCAGCAAAAGATTGTAAGTCTTTTGTATATCTTCGTCTATTATTAAGCCCATATATCAGAATGCCTTCACCCATACAAGTTAATCAAGCACCGCCTCCACTTGCTCGTCAAACACTTCGCCCTTGACAAACTTGACGTTAGGGTCATAACCGAACCGTTCACAAAACGCTGCCTTGTTCTCGAAGTTGTCAAAGGAAAGCATTATGTAGGCATCCATATCTTCAACTTGCTTCATAGCCTTGTCCTTGACGGCCTGTTTGACATCTTTCATCGCCTGCGCCTTTTCGGCTCGTTCTGCCTGCCGTTGCATCTTCTCCTGCTCATTCAGTTCCCTTACGGGCGACATAAGGTCTGACAGTTCGCCGCTAAGGGAGTTTTCCTCCTCGGTCTGCAACAGGTAGTCAACGCCAATCATATTGAGGTCGGCATCTGTGAGTCCGGCATCTTTGTAGTCAATGTCAGGGATGAGTTTCGCGAGGGCGTCATAATTCCATTTGCCTTGCGCGTTGGGGTTGTTGAGCAGAATGTTCAACTCTTTCTCCTGCTTCTCGTCCACGTTGATTACGTCTACGCGGATTTTGTAGTCGTTCTCCTTTGTCACAGGGTTGTACTTCTGCAACTCGTCCATAACGGAAAGGCGCTGGTGTCCGGCAACGACAGTCAGCCCCGAATAGCGGTTGACAATGATGCCGCCGACAAGACCATATTTCTTGATGCCACGTTTAAGTGTCTTGCGTGCCTCCTCGTCAATCTCTCTTGGATTGTAGGAAGCAAAATGAATGGCAGAGCGTGACAACTCAACCGATTCACTCTTGATGTATTTAGATAGTTCCATAATATGCCGTAATTCCTTTATTCCCCATTCTTGTTGTCGTACTCGAAGAGTATGCGCCTACTCATCGGGAACGCCTTGTAAATCTTTTCCAAATCTTGCGGAAAGTTCTTTCTCAACCACAGGAAGCAGTCAAGGTTGAAACCGATGCCGGAAGATGCCTTGCTGCCGTATCGGGTCGGTTCGGGCAGGTTGTGCTGCTTCATATATGCAAGGATGTCGCGCTGAGTCCAGTCGGCAAGAGGATAGACAAAGCCGTTGTTCTCATATCCGTTTTGCTCATAACTGTTCAGCATCAGCCGGCGGTTCATGCCGTCAGCCTTCTTCATCCCGAGGAATGCGTATCGTATTCCCGTTTTCAGTCTTATCGCCTTCACCACGTCGGCAAGTTTAATCAACTTCACGTCGGGATTGGGCACACAGTATATGCCAGAGCGCAGTATGTACGATAAATTCCAGTGCGGAACTTGGATAAATTCAGCCTTCGGGTAACGGGCTTCAGCCCACCGAATCCATCTGTTGATATGTTCCAAGTCCTTCACGAAATACATAAACACGCAGACGATACGCCTGAATTTCCGGTGCATCAAATCGAGGCACACGATGCTGTCCTTACCCATAGAACAAAAGCATACCGCCTCATCAGTGTAATCGCTGACGTGGGCGATATGCTTCAATGCTTCATCAACCTTGCTCATCGGTTAACTTGCAGACAGACCCATAGCACGGCGGATGTCGTTGTATTTCTGCATGCGGTTTCCCCAGCGTGCGCCGTCTGTCGAGCCTCTCCGTGATACAAGGTACGAGCCCCTTGCGCCGTTGGCGTTGCTTGATACGCCTGTAGTGCGGTTGATTAGCGCTTGGACGCCTGATTTTTTTGCCATAATCAAAACCTTTAAACGTTTATAAACTGTTACGACTTGTCTCTATTTATGTTTGTTTCCAATATCTTGCCTAAATCGTAGACCACCTGTTCAGCAATCCATTCGAGCGGTTCGCCATCTTTGTCAACGCCGTATTCATACGTTATCACTTTGCCGTTGTCGTCAACAAACATCTCACAATGCGCGTCTTTGACCTCTACCAGTGCGCTGTCACGGTTTTTGTTGTAACCCACATAAAGCCGAAGAGCATCGTACTTGATTGGCAAAGCATTGCCGAATTCGTCATATAACTCGTAGCCCTCATCGTCGAGTTGCAACAGTCTTTTTATTGTGGTCGGTCTGACCTCTCTGAACTCTTGCACCTTGCGACCTTCAAGAATGGCGTCAAAATACTTTTGTTTGATAATCAAATTTAAAATTTTCATAATGTCTCGATTTGTGCTATAAAGTTAGCGGTTAATAAATTGGTTTTGATAAATGGCGGTCTAAAGATACAAACATTTGCCGAAATTGTTTGCACGATGCCACGCCCATCGCAAATTTGAATACTTGCAGCCGTCCAAATTCGCCCATTCGCCGAAGAGCCGGACACAATTACCCTGCATAAAGGCAAAGCGCGAGCCGCCGATTATTCGGGCAACCTCATCGCCCAGTTCTGCCGACTGCAAGCCGAAAGCCCTGATTTGGGGCATAAGAAAACGCCTGAAGGCAAATTCGCTGTCGGTCTTGTCGTTGATGCTGGCAAAAGGCAAAACACCGTTGTGGGCAAAATAAACGTTGCCGCTTCTGAAAGGGTGGCAGTTGCTTGCCTTGATGCTGCCGTGAGTGGCAAACCGAAAGTGCATAATAACAGCCTCATCAGTTGAAAGGGCTGCCACACGTTTTGCGAATGCTGCAAAATCGGTCGTTCTGTAGTATTGCCCAGTTGATGAGACAAAGCCAAAGCCATGGGGGTTTGCAGCAGCCATAGCCTTGATTCTGGTTTGGCCAGGCATCTCAACGCCTGACGGCTTGTAACAAATTACACACATATCTATCAGTTTAAGAATTTACATTCGCTTAGGCAGATAGCCCGAATAAGCCGAACGGCAGGGTAAAAACAGATGGCTTCTAAAGCGTCAAAGCCCAAGCCAAAAGTACCGTCATTGACAACGTAGCACATTTCAAACGCCAAAAGATAGCAGAGTAAATGACTGCCGATTTTTTCTAATTTCTTCATAATGTAGTCGTCTTTTTGTTGTTGAATAGTCACCAGTGTAGGCGCGACCTACAAAGCAGCCTCTAACTGCCTGGCGGTGGGTGGCGGGCCATTGGCGGCTCGCCGTTCTTCTATCTTGCCAATTCTTCAGCGCGCTTCTTGAAAAAAGTCTTTTCGGTTTTTGTCAAGAATGGTATATCGTCTATCGTTCTTGCATCAGCCTGTAGAGTGTTGGTTTTTGACCAAGCAACCAGTTTGGCGCAGAACTTCACCCAGTTGCTGATTTTCTTGTAGTCGGTAGTGCCCTGGTGCTGCCTGAACTCTATCGTTTTGTGTCTGTCATAGGCACAGGCGTTAACCTTGTAGTAGCGGTCGTGGTTAAGCACACAAAGCACATCATATCTGCTTGTGCAGTCGGCAAAGTCTTTGGTTCGCAACGACCGGCAGTAACTGTTGTTGTTTGCTCTTCTGCTCTCTGCCATAAAAGAGTCGATTACCAGTTCTAACCGTTTGTAGTTCTTGAACACATTAACAAACCATTCATTGTTCAAGCCCTCTGTTGCGATATGCACATGCAGACCTGTTGAGCGGTTGACCTTTGCCGCAGCCTCATTCAAGGTGTTGCAGCAGGTTTCAAGACTCTTAAAGCCGTCTTTGCTGGTCAGCACTGGCGAAACACATTCAATAGGGTTTGCGCCGCAAATAGAGCTGTCTGAAACAAACTTGTAGTACTGTGTGTTGTCTCTGTGGTTGTAACCCTCATAGGCAATTCTCAGGTTGTTTGCCTGTGCTCTTTCAACCACTGAATTGCGTGGTACAAGGCATTCAATTTCAACGCCGAATGTGTAGGCAAACCTCTCTTTGCGTTCAGGCTTCGGCAATGTCGACATAATAATCTGAATGTCTGAATCAATCAGCCCCAGTTTAGCCAGAGAGAAACGTTTTGCGGTTCTTGATGTCTTTGCGTTCTTTATTTCTTCGATTTGTTCGTTAAGAGTCTTCATTTTGAGTTCTTTTTATGATGGTTGTTATATTCTGTGTCTGGTCACTTTTGCCTGTTAGGCGATTTTAATCAAGTTGGCTTTTTTGAAGCAGCGGTATTCTTCTTTCTCTGTGTCAAAGTACACTTGCACTGTGTCAGATGGCTTGCGGCCTGTGCCCTGTGTCGGTGGCAACAAATCTTCTTTCAGTGTGCCGTATGCTTCTCTTATTGAGCCGTCGACCTTTTGAAAGTAGAATTTTACAATACCTTTAGTCATAGCAGCCCTAAGTTTCGAGTTAGCCCAAGCGCATTTCAGCGCCTCACTCATATTGTACCCATTCTTGCGAATGAATTGCCAAGCCAAGTTCATTATGGCTTTCAGTTGGTTTCTTCTTGTAGTAGTCATAGTTGGTCGATTGTTATTTGTTGTTATACTTGTTGGTTTAATTTTCTGTTGCAAATTTATACTAAGTAGTTTTATTATACAAATATCTTGACATTAAAATTTGTTAAAAATAAATCTATCTAATATAATGCAATGGTGTTTATTGTAGTTGTGAGTTTTATTGCCTAATTTTGCCGAATAAAACTATAAAGTATAATGTTATGGAATTTAGAGCGAAAATTAAAGAATTATGCCAGCAGAACGGAATAACACAGAAGATGTTGGCAGAAAGAATGGGTATATCTGATATAAGCCTCAACAAAACTCTGCGAGGTGAATACCCACAATTGCAGACGTTAGAGAAGATAGCCGCTGCTCTGGGTGTAGAAATCGGCGACCTCTTTGCCCCCTCAGAGCCTGTGCTGCGCTGCCCCCATTGTGGTAAGCCCATCAATGTAGAACTTACCACAGGCGGCGATGATTAAATTCAGAACCTTTTATGCTCGGGCAGTGGCAAGACCTCTAATGTAGTCGGGTCACGATGGGGTAATTCGGCGACTCTGTCGTAATATTCACACCCCTCAAAGCCATTGATTTTGCGCAATTGGTTGCGACTGAAAACGATTGGGTCGTAACCTTGAAAAACTCTGTCTTCGTCGTCGAATACAATATCACTCAATCTACCGCCAAATTCGATATGTCTTTTCAAAATATCAAATCGCTCATTTGGCAATCTCAGATTCAATGTATAGTCGAAATAGTGGCTAACTAATGTAATTTTGTGGGTTTTGTTTGTTGCTTTCATAATTGTTATTTGTTTAGTTCTGTCTTATTGACATTGCAAAGATAGTGTTTAAAACTAATACGTCAATAGTTTTTATTAGGTTTAACTACTGTTTAACACAGTAAATAGGTTTTGTTTAAAACCAATGTATTTGTGTTAATTATTATTTAAATCTAATATATAGTTGGGTTTCGTAAAATTTGTTTGTACTTTTGCAAAATCGGTTTAAACTTATATATATGGACATAAAAAAGAAAATCCAGCAGAAAGGATTTACCATTAGTCAGGTGGCAGCGCAAATGACAGACAAGAAAGGAGCGAAAGGGATAACCCAGTCGTCTTTATCTCAAATGATTGCTGGCAACCCGACCATAGACAAACTGCGAGAGATAGCCGGCATCATCGGAGTGCCGTTGTCAGAACTGGTGTCGGACAGTCAGGGATTGACGGCGCTGGTAAAGGTGGGGGAGGACTACTACCACGCAAGCACCATCGAGGAACTGGAAGCGGTGGTGGAGCAGATAAAAAGACGGGCGGAATAGTCCGCACCGAGGCGTGATGTTGCCAAAAGGGGAACACCGAAGGTCAACAACGTCCTGCGGTGATTACATTCCCTACGCTTGAATTGAAAAGGGAACGGTTCACACGAGCCGCTCCCTTTATTTTTGTCGATATGTCGTGCAGTCCTTGTGCAATTTTCTGC
>CAVCEE010000040.1:0-8677 GCA_963601185.1 bacterium | reverse complement strand
GCTGCTGTGGCGATTGCCCATAAGAAGACAGGCGATCTGAAAACATATTTTGAAAGAAAAGTCGCCGAAGGAAAAAACAAAATGACTGTATTAAACGCAGTGCGAGCCAAGCTCGTGGCGAGAATGTTCGCCGTAATCAGAAATAATCGAGTTTATCAACCCATTTTATCAGTTTAGGCTTGCACAAATCATAAAAATATGAATGTAGAAATCACACAACAAGACTTGGATTTTCTGAAAATCGCAGCAGAGAAGTCTGAGCAAAGCGTGGAGAATGGAGGCGGTCCGTTCGGAGCCGTCATCGTGAAGGACGGAGAAATTCTCTCCGTAGAGTCAAACTCCGTGACCATCGACAATGACCCCACAGCCCATGCCGAGGTCAACGCCATCCGCTCGGCGTGCCGCAAGGTCGGGTCGTTCAAACTCGACGGTTGCTATGTGTATAGTTCCTGCGAGCCGTGTCCTATGTGCCTGAGCGCACTCTACTGGGCTGGCGTGGCACGCATCTACTACGGCAACACCAAGGAAGACGCCGATGCCATCGACTTCAGCGACAAGTTTATCTACGAGGAACTCGACCGTCCGCAGTCACTCCGTTCCATCCCGTGCGTACACGTTCCCAACACAGGCGCAATCAAGGCGTTCAAAATGTGGAGCGAAAAATCCGACAAAATCGAATATTGATTCTATCACACATATATGAAAGTTGTTATTGCGTCCGACAAGTTCAAAGGCTCTCTCACCTCGCAGGAAGTAGCCAATGCCATTGAAGAGGGAATTTTGCTCGCTATGCCCGATTGTGAAATAGAAAAAGTGTCGGTAGCCGACGGCGGCGACGGCACTGCCACCGCTATGGTGGAATCGACCGGCGGCACTTGGAATGAAGTGCAGAGCGAAGACCCACTCGGACGGCCAATAACAGTGCGCTATGGTGTAATCAACGAGAACACGGCAGTGATTGACGTTGCCACGGCATCGGGCATAGCCCTGCTCCGCCCTGAAGAGTTCGACCCACTGAACGCATCGTCGAAAGGTACTGGCATCATCATCCGCGAGGCCATCATCCACGGCTTCCGCAACATCAACATTGGTGTGGGCGGCAGCGCAACCAACGACGGCGGCACAGGCATACTCTCCGCCCTCGGATTCAAGTTTCTCGACGAGCACGGCAACGAGATTGAGCCTTGCGGCAAGAATCTCTCGCTCATCCACGAGATTGACGACAGTGGCAAGATGAAGGAGTTGGAGGAATGCAAGTTTACCGTAATGAGCGATGTAGATGCCACATTCTACGGGCCTAAGGGTGCAGCCCATCTCTTCGGACCGCAAAAAGGGGCAACGCCAAAGATTTTGGAAACGCTCGACGAAGGACTTCACTCGCTGGCACTGCTGTTCAAGAAAAAATACGGCAAGTCAGTGCAGAACCAGAGTTACGCGGGTGCCGCAGGAAGCATCGGCGGCGCACTTTGGGCTGCTCTCAACGCCAACCTCACCCCAGGTATCTATGCGATGCTCAAAGCGGTGAATTTCGAGAGCCGCATCGTTGATGCCGACCTCATCGTCACCGGCGAAGGAGCGATGGACAAACTTTCGCTACTCGGCAAGACCCCTTACGGTGTGTGCGGCGAGGCTGCATGGAACGGCATCCCAACGATAGCCTTTGTAGGCAGCGTGAGCGACAGCGAGATGCTCAACGAATACGGATTCCTCTCCGTCTTCCCTATCACGCCAGGTCCTATGACACTGGCAGAGGCGATGAATCCGGAGGTGGCATACGACAATCTGAAGCGCACCGCGCTGCAAGTGTTCCGCACAATGCTCATAGGCAAGAAAGATTAATCCGTTAACGATTATTGTGACTAATCATTTTCGGATTCAATGCTTAATCATTAACTTTACGACTAAACAAAAAAAGAAAAAAATACTATGGAAAGAGTAATTCCCGCATCAGAACTAATAATAAACGCTGACGGCTCAGCCTTTCACCTCCATGTGAAACCGGAAATGCTCACCGACAATATCATCCTTGTTGGCGACCCAGGCAGAGTTGATTTGGTGGCATCATTCTTTGACAAGAAAATCCACGAGGTGTCGAGCCGCGAGTTCCACACCATCACAGGTGAATACAACGGCAAGCCGATAATGTGCGTGTCGCACGGCATCGGTGCTGACAATATCGACATCGTGGTCAACGAACTTGACGCGCTGGCAAACATCGACTTCGAGACCCGCACAGTAAAGAAACAGTTCCGCCAGTTGTCGATGGTAAGAATCGGCACATCCGGCTCAATTCAGGAGGACATCCCTGTTGGATCGATGGTGATTGCACGCAAGGCACTCGGCATCGACGGCGCATTCCATTTCTACAAAAATTCAGAGAAATACCGCGACATCGAGTTGGAGGACGAATTTATCCGCCAATCGGGCTGGAAACCCATCTGGAATCACCCATATATCGTCGACGCTGACGAAGAACTTGCCGACCGCATCTACTGCGACGGCATGGTGAACGGCATCACAATCACCGCCAATGGCTTCTATGGCCCTCAGGGACGCGAACTCCGCCTCGAGATTGCCGACAAGGACTACGAGAAGATGCTCAGCGGATTTGAGTACAAGGGTCAACGACTGACCAACTTCGAGATGGAGAGCGCAATGCTCCAGGGCTTGGCAAAACTTATGGGACACAAGGCTGTTACCGTATGTTCAATCATTGCCGGTCGCATCTCGCACACCTCCAACACTAACTACAAGGGCTCGATTGGAGAACTCATAAAACTAGTTTTGAACAAACTTTAATTTAAAATAATTGCTCTATGGCTAACAAAAGACAATTAAAGAAGTATATGAAGGATATGGCCGCCAACATCGCAGGCGAGACAATCTTCATTCTGAATTTCTATGACGGCATCGACGAAACAAAGGCCAACGACGTCATCGACAAAGTGTTCTATCTCCTGACAGAGAAAATCAACGATGTGTCGGTTGCCTACGACAAGACTTGCAAGGAATTCTACAAAGGTGACCGCAAGACTTACCGCAAGGAGAAGACCGCCTACTACAAGAAGTGCTACCGCAAACTCTACACGGACTTCAACGATGGCATCAACGAAATTCTCAAGGATATGAATGCCCTTCTCAGCAAGGAGCAACTTGAGGAAAACAAGCGCGTTGCCAACGCCTAATCCGCAACTACAAACCAACAAAAAAGATGCCTTTCCGGGCATCTTTTTTTTATGTCTTAATGAGGTCTATACCGCCACCTATGTCGAGGCTTTGCAGTAGAGCACTATTCCGATGATGAGGTAGACGATGTTGGGTATCCACATCGCAATGAACGGCGACGTGTAGCCCGACACAGCGAAGGTTGAAGTTACTGTGGAAAAGAGGATGTAGGAGAAACTCAGCACCAGGCCGATGCCGATGTTAATACCCATACCGCTCTTCACCTTACGCGACGACAACGACATACCAATCAGCGTAAGGATAAACGCCGCGCCCGTCATTGCGTAGCGGCGCTCATATTCAATCTCAAAACTCTTGATATTTGCCACACCCCTCATCTTCTGCCGGTCGATATAGGCTTTCAGTTCGGGAGTGGTCATCTTCTCGTGGTCGTTTTCTGCGATAAGGAAGTCGCGCGGCTCAATCGGTATAATCGTGTCGAGCACCGCACCCTGCTTAATTTGCTCGCGCATACCCTTGAAATCGCGTATCATATAGTTCTTCACATTCCAGCGATAAAGAGTGTCGTAGACAGCCGTGGTGGCAGTGAGGCGCGACACCAGTTTCTTATTCTTGAACTTCTCCAGAGAGAAGTTGTAAGCCGTTTTCGACTGGTTTTCGAACCGCGACATATAGGCAATCTCGCCAGGCGTTACCTGCAACTGGATGTTTACGCCGTAGTCCACGCTCTTGTTTTTCACATAAGTGTTCTGATAGTTGATACGCTTCACATTGGCAGGCGGAATCACATAGGAGTCGAGCACGAAAGTGAAACTGGCAATGACCAGTGCCGAAACCATATAAGGCAACAGCAACCGCCGGAAACTTACGCCGCTCGAGAGGATTGCAATGATTTCCGAATTTTCCGCCAGTTTTGACGTGAAGAAAATCACGGCGATAAACGTGAACAGCGGGCTGAACTGGTTTGCCATGTAAGGGATATAGTTCAGATAGTACTGAAATATGGTTGCGCTGACCGGAGCCTTCATGAAACTGTCGAGTTTCTCGTTGATGTCAAACATCACGATGATGGCAAGAATCAGCACAATGGCAAACACATACGTGCCAAGAAACTTCTTGATGATGTAGGCATCAAGAGTCTTCACGTTGAGTCCCGGCTTTAGTTTTGGTTTTAATTCCGGTTTGAGTTTCGGCAACTTTATCTTCCGTTTCATAAGCGTTGCATTACCCTTACGACCGTTTCGTCCTTCCACGCCTTAAAGTCACCGGCGAGGATGTGCTTGCGAGCCTCGCCCACGAGCCACAGGTAGAATGCCAAATTGTGGATTGAGGCAATCTGCATGGCAAGGATTTCCTGACTTACAAACAGGTGGCGGAGATAGGCGCGGCTGTACAGCCGGTCCACTTCCGACGCGCCGTCGATTTCAATCGGGTTGAAATCGTCAGCCCATTTCTTGTTGCGCATATTCATTATGCCGTTTTTCGTGAACAGCATACCGTTGCGGCCGTTGCGCGTAGGCATCACGCAGTCCATCATGTCGACACCTCGCTCAATGGCTTCAAGGATGTTGGCTGGAGTGCCTACACCCATCAGATAGCGGGGCTTGTCGGTCGGGAGTATCTCGTTGACGATTTCAATCATCTCATACATCTTCTCCGTAGGCTCGCCCACAGCCAGTCCGCCGATAGCGTTGCCGTCAGCACCAAGGTCAGCCACAAACTTAGCCGACTCCTGACGGAGTTCCTTGTAGACACAGCCCTGCACTATAGGGAAATAAGCCTGACTGTAGCCATACTTGCCTTCCGTGGCCTTGTAGTGGTCCCATCCGCGGCGCAGCCAGCGAAGAGTCAGAGCCAGAGACTTTTTGGCATACTGATAGTCGGAATCGCCCGGAGGACATTCGTCGAGAGCCATCATAATGTCAGAGCCGATGGAGCGTTGGATGTCCACAACCCCTTCCGGAGTGAACAAGTGCTTCGAGCCATCGATGTGGGAGCGGAAATAAGCACCCTCCTCCTTCAGTTTGCGGTTTGCCGACAGGGAAAACACCTGAAAACCGCCACTGTCGGTGAGAATCGGGCGTTTCCAGCCGTTGAACTTGTGCAGACCGCCAGCCTTCTCGATAATCTCCATGCCGGGACGGAGATAGAGATGGTAGGTGTTGCCCAATATAATCTGAGCCTTTATATCATTTTCCAGTTCGTGGAAATGCACAGCCTTGACCGAGCCCACCGTGCCTACAGGCATGAAGATAGGCGTTTCGATAGTGCCGTGGGCTGTAGTAATCAGTCCTGCACGGGCATTGCTGTTCAAGTCCACTTTTTGAAGTTCAAAATCCATATATTTCGAGCAATTTCATTACAAACTACAAAATTAATCAAAATCCTCGGATTCCGACGATTTTAGCGATGCGCTATGAGCCGCCGCCGCACAAGTTTTGCCTGATTTCAGCCTATTTGTCCTGTTAATCTGCTATTTTGGCAGACAATTACGGTTGGCATACGAGTTGCAAATCCATAGTCGAAATCAATAAACAAAGATAAAAAACAAATAAATATACGACTATGAATTTTGACAACTTTACCATTAAATCGCAGGAGGTCGTGCAACAGGCAGTGCAGACCGCCCAGCAAGCCGGCAACCAGGCAATCGAGCCAGAACACTTGCTGAAGGCCTTGATTGACAAGGGCGAGTCGGTTGTGAAATTCGTTTTCCAGAAACTCGGAGTCAACCAGCAGTTCATCACTATGCAACTCGACAAGGCGTTGCAGTCATTGCCACGCGTGAGCGGCGGAGAGCCCTATCTGTCGAGGGAGTCGAACGATGTGCTTCTGAAAGCCGTTGACTGTGCCAAGAAACTCGGCGACGAATATGTTGCCATCGAAGCCATTATGATGGCGTTGCTTAAAGTGAAATCCAAAGTGTCGACAATCCTCAAGGATGCAGGCGTCACCGAGCAGGAACTCGAGGTGGCTGTAAAGGAGTTGCGCAAAGGCGCGAAAGCCACCAGCCAAAGCGCGGAGGACTCCTACAACGCTTTGAGTAAATATGCAATCAATCTCAACGAGCGCGCACGCAGCGGCAAACTCGACCCGGTTATCGGGCGTGACGACGAAATCCGCCGTGTGCTCCAGATTTTGAGCCGACGCACGAAAAACAACCCAATCCTCGTGGGCGAGCCTGGTACGGGCAAAACCGCCATCGCCGAGGGACTGGCGCAGCGCATTGTGCGCGGCGACGTGCCGGAGAACCTCAAGACCAAGCAACTGTATTCACTTGATATGGGTGCACTCGTGGCAGGTGCAAAATACAAAGGCGAGTTTGAAGAGCGACTGAAAGCCATCGTAAACGAGGTTACGAAGAGTGATGGCGAAATCATACTCTTCATCGATGAGATTCACACCCTTGTAGGTGCTGGAAAGGGCGAAGGCGCAATGGATGCCGCCAATATTCTGAAGCCAGCGTTGGCGCGTGGCGACCTCCGCAGCATCGGAGCAACGACTCTCGACGAATACCAGAAGTATTTCGAAAAGGACAAAGCCCTCGAGCGACGTTTCCAGGTGGTGATGGTCAACGAACCTGACGAGTTGAGCAGCATCGCCATACTGCGTGGTCTGAAGGAACGCTACGAGAACCACCACAAGGTGCGTATCCTCGACGAGGCCATCATTGCAGCCGTACAACTGTCGGAACGCTACATCACCGACCGTTTTCTCCCCGACAAGGCCATCGACCTTATCGACGAAGCCGCATCGAAACTGAGGATTGAGATTGACTCCGTGCCACAGGCTCTGGACGAGATTATCCGCAAAATCTCGCAACTCGAAATCGAACGCGAGGCCATCAAGCGCGAGGAAGGCGAATCGGACAAGGTGAAAGGCATCGAGAAAGAACTGTCCGATCTCCGCGAAGAGCAGAAAGGATATATGGCGAAATGGAAAGCCGAAAAGGATTTGATAAACCAGATTCAGCAGAACAAGATCGACATAGAGCAACTCAAGTTTGAAGCCGAAAAGGCAGAACGCGACGGCGACTACGCCAAGGTGGCAGAGATAAGATACTCGCGCATCAAGGGCAAGGAGGACGAGAACAAGCAGTTGCAGGAGTCGCTCCACGAGATGCAAGGCGACCGCTCACTCATCAAGGAAGAGGTCGATGCCGAGGACATCGCCGACATCGTGTCGCGCTGGACAGGCATTCCTGTGGCTAAGATGGTGACCAGCGAGAAGGAGAAACTGCTCCACCTTGAGGAGGAACTCCACAACCGCGTAATCGGTCAGGACGAGGCAATCTCGGCGATAGCCGATGCCGTGCGCCGCTCGCGTGCAGGGCTCAACGACCCTAACCGCCCTATAGGCTCGTTCATCTTCCTCGGCACTACCGGTGTGGGCAAAACCGAACTGGCAAAGGCGTTGGCTGACTATCTGTTCAACGACGAGAACCTGATGACGCGTATCGATATGAGCGAATATCAAGAGAAATACTCGGTGTCGCGGCTCATCGGACCGCCTCCCGGATATGTAGGTTATGAGGAAGGCGGCCAACTCACGGAAGCCGTCCGCCGCAAACCGTATTCTGTTGTGCTCTTCGACGAGATTGAGAAAGCCCATCCCGACGTGTTCAACATCCTGTTGCAAGTGCTCGATGACGGCCGGCTCACCGACAACAAGGGCCGCACGGTCAACTTCAAGAACACCATTATCATAATGACGTCCAACATGGGTTCGCAACTGATTCGCGAAAACTTCTCGAAGATGACCGACGCCAACAAGGCTGAGACCGTCGACAAAACCAAGAACCAGGTGCTTGAGATGCTGAAATCCACCATTCGTCCGGAGTTCCTCAACCGAATCGACGAGATAATAATGTTCACGCCACTGTCGAAGAAGGAAATCAAGGAGATTGTCGGACTTCAGGTGAACAATGCCAAACGGATGCTCGCCAAGAACGACATCACGCTCAACATCACCGACAAGGCACTCGACCTGCTTGCCGACGAGGGATTTGACCCCGAATTTGGCGCACGTCCAGTGAAACGAGTAATCCAGAGGGAGATACTCAACCGTCTGTCGAAGGACATCCTTTCGGGAAATGTAACCAAAGACAAGTCAATCCTCATCGACTCCGACGGCCAGCAATTCATCTTCCGCAACGAATAGGCTTTCATAATATTGAAAAAGGGCTGTCCACAAGCATCGTGGGCAGCCCTCTTTTTGCGTCGTTTTTCATGGTTTAGAGCAAGGCCGTTTCAATCACATAATAACAGCAGATAAAATCTTACCATCCCCCCTGCAGTCAACATTACTCCCATTGTTGACAATGCATACTTCATCCAGCGGTCCTTGTCGCTGTCGCTCTCTCGGTGTGCTTCAAGCCACTTCTCTGACATCAGGCAACGGAGAGTGCCCAGCACAAAGACGCGCACGTAATCCTTTATGGATCAGCAAGCCATTGGAGCGATGGATAGCCAAATCCGGAATACAGAAACAC
>CAVCEE010000039.1:0-8869 GCA_963601185.1 bacterium | reverse complement strand
TGCCACGGCGACTCTTATATCCTTAAAATCACGCATATTCTATTGGATTTTGTCTCGCTTTTGATATAGAATTTGAATCACGCCAACTTGATTGTCTGGTTTTCTCTCCTTCTTAAATTGCTATGGGAAAACAATGTGTGTATGAATGCGCCACGCAGTGAGTGCGAGCGCATATAATGTTCAGTTTAGTGTGATTAAATGTGTTGCCGGCAGGGTGTACCCTTTCCTAGCAATGGATTAGTCGATTTGTTGAAGAAACTGTCTGGGAATGTAGGCTGTCGCCACGGCACAGATGCCACTGATGGTCACCAGCAACCGGCGGTCGCCACGGATACGGCGGATGTAGCCCTCTGCGCCGCAAAATGGTCCGTCGGTTACACGCACATGCTGCCCCTCGGTAAAGGTCGACTCCAACTCGCCGAAATATTCAAGTCCACTCTCGCCCGACTGGGTGACAAGCATAAACACTTGCATTTCGCGGTCAGGGATGGCGTAGGGACGGCGAGAGCCGTCGTCGAGGAATTTGGTGTAGAGAATAACGCGGTCGGTGAATCGTCGTTGCACAACATTGGCCTGCTCCTCCGTTGACTGGAAGAACAAAAGACTGTTAATCACAGGTCTGCAAATCTTGCGACGCACCCCTTGACGCTCGACCACAACAGTCTCGGTGGGCACATAGCAATCAATGCCATCTGCTGAAAGTTCTTGCTGGATGGAAAGACTTCGGTTATAGAAAACCTTGAGTGCAAACCAATGAGTTTCAATTTTGCTCATCGTAAAAGCGTACAACTCCCATTCCCGCACATCGGCAACAATCTATCGTTTCGATGTTCGGCAATTAGGGCTAGTCCGCTAATTTTCATTTGTCTAAAAACCCCGGAACGCGGTATCCGCCACTACCCGTGACTCGATATCCGTAACCCTTTGCGCCTACCCATAAGGGTGGAATTTGGCGCTCCCTTTTCATTAGTTTCTATGCAGAGCCGCAAACGTGTTGCAACGCTGCTGTATTTTCGTTATCAACTGTGCAATAGCAAAAGGCTGATACTTACAATCTTGCAAATCTCCCACCATTTTGCCTTACACGTTGGCAAATATAATGCAAATTAGCAGAACGACAAAACATCAGCCATTATTTTTCGTAAAGAATCTCCGAAGAAAAAGCAGGTATAGAGTTAACCTGGTCATAGTAGGTTGTTGAATACTATGCAAAATATGAAACCGATGCCAAGAGGCAAACTACCAATGAGTAAATTGACTTCTTCATTTTCTTGATTATTTATTGTTTCTTAATTTATTTCTTTACCCTTTATGGCAGCCCAAGGTTAAAGGTTAACAGATAACCCTAATTTTTTCAAGAATTGGGCAATCTTTGGGTTTTGTAGAAAAAAAACAAATACGCAAACAATCGGGAGAGAACGACAAAACCCGGCTGCTAATGGAGCAACCGGGTTTTGCCATTCTCTCCGGCGGTTGCCGGAGATATTCCAGAATCTGTTATTTTTTCTCAGACTTTACAATTTCGTAACTTATGGCGTTGAGATGGTAGAACGACAGATAAGCCTTACCCTCTTTAGCCTGACGCTCAGCAATCTTGGTGCGATAGTCTTTCATCCGTGCGGCAAAAGTATTAATTTCGGCTTGTCCCTGAGCGGCCTTTTCCGACTCACATCCAACCTCAACGTTCTCGCCATGCACCTCTTCCACCTTTGCATAGTCCGCTTCCATCTTCTGCACTGCAGCCTCGTCGATGCGGTCTTCCACGAGCACGCCTTTCACCTGCAACACTTTGTGGATTGCTTCCTTGGGGAATGCGCCAAATGTAGAACCGGCAGCCTCTGCACGGAGCAGTCTGTCTGCCTTGGCACTTGCAAGAAACGCCTTGCGGCCACCATGTTTGCACAAGTGTGAGCACTCTCCTTCAATCACGATTGTGTCGCCGACATATTTCTCGGCATTGTCGAGTACATTGTCAATCGTCAACGCTTCATCCTGAATGTCGACTTTCTCACTTGATGTTTTTGAACCGCAGCCAAACAGCGTAACGCACAATACTGCAGCAAGGGCAATGATTGATTTTTTCATACTATTTCTATTTTTTATTGATAAACAAAAGAAGTGGGATGAATGCGAAGATTCCGAACAAGAGTGTTCCAATGCCCCCGAAGATTGCGACCTTGCGGCAACGGCGACACACAACGGCAATGGCCAAGGTCAATACCACATTCAGAATGAGAAATGTGCAATCGTTGGAACATCCGATACGAGGCACGACAAACTGATCGGTCGTCGATGTGAACGACAGCGTGAACGGGAATATGAACTTCGACACAGCATCAAAGCGTGATTTCTCGATAGCCTCCTGATATTTGCCAAGGAGAGAGAAATCATTATTGTCGACGGCGTACGATGTCACGGCGGCATCATCATTGATGTTGACCATCCAGTTGAACACGTTTGCCATAATCACCATCCTCTGTGTTTCCGGATTCCACTTTACGGGCAGTTTCCGCATTTCATAGGTTGATGCTTCAAGCATATACATATTGCAGTCGGCATCCGTAACGACACCAAGGAAGCGGTGATCGACATTCTCTGTGACGAACACGTGCTTCACGTCGATTCCTTTGGCGGCATCCACACGATGCACATAAGGACGCCCCACCTGCATCTTAACGTGGAACAGTTGGTGGTTGGCATCAGCCATCAAGTAGCCTTCATCATACGGTTTCTTTGAAGTTATGTTTGCGGCGAGAGTTGATGCTGGAAACGAGAAACCCTCCTCTTTCATCATTTTCGTGAATCTCGCACTGCGCTCCGGCAACACCTTGTTTGTAGCCATATCGACAAATTCGATGCCGTCGCCAGTCATACGAAACACCTCCGTAGCGTCTTCCAGTTCCAACCGCTCCGGCATTGATTCCATCATCATATTCACCTTGGCGCAGACCTTATTTATCTCGCGCGGATTGTTGACAAACACCCACGAATTTTCGCGGAATATCTTTACCGACACTTCCTTGCCGCAAACCGAATCCGGCAGTTCGTCCTTGCCAGCCAGCAGCGTGTAGAACACCTGCGGAAGCAACTTGTCGCGCTCGCTCTTGGTGAGCGTCCTGTACTCACTGCCGTCCGCATTCAATTCAAGATAATGCTGTTTGTGGTCATCGTCACTTTTTGAAAGGACAAACTTCTGGTCAATCGGACTGAAGTAGACCAGCGAAGCCTTGGTGTTTGTCGGAAGTACGAAATTGGCCAGCCATGGCAAGAACCACGCCAACACAACCGTTGACAAAACAATTAGAAATATGTTGCTCAACTTTTTCATCTTAATCCTGACGGCCCTCCTTAAACCGGTATACTGCCCTGTAAACCAACAGTGCGCACAACAATGCAACAATCAAGAACAACGCCAACACGCCATTGTAAGCCTCCGGCGCATCAATCAGATAGAATAGTGACACAAAGCCGATACCTATCAATGCCAAAGCCACCTTCTGCAACCGGCATCCTTCAATGCAAATCGTTGTCGTGAAGAAATAGGCGGCAATGCCGCTCAGAAACCAAGGAATCATCGTGAGCACCACGCGCGACACCAATTCCGGGACAAGTATCTCAGAATCGTAGACAGCAACCAGAACTGTAGTCACCACTGCGATTATGACAAACTCCACAAGACCAATCCCCATCATTGCCAAAATCATTTTGTTTTGGGGATATGGTAGATGCAACGTCAACTTAAAACGCTTCTGCACCATCTCGGGAAGCATCTGAGCCAAGCCCAAGCCGACTCCCACGGCAAGCGGCACAAACATCAAATGAGTGACAAACACGTTGTCCTTCATCAGCATTATCTGCCAGATGTGCTCCACCCCTTTCAGCGTAGCCACACGATTCATACTCAGCACATCGAACGAAGCGATGCACAAAGACAAGAGCAACCCAATCAGGAATACGCCCCTTGTCTTAAGCCATTCTTTATATATAATTGCCTTAAGCATAATCCAATCAATACTTTCCTGTTAAACCAATAAACACGTCTTCCAGCGACAACGACTCTTTCTTAAGGTCTGAATATCCGATATTTTTCTCAGCGAGAATAGCCGCCATCGTCTCCTCCGACTCAAAACTGTAGGCTTCGCATTGTTTTCTGATTACCGACGGACTGTAAATCCGGCTGTCGTCCTTCAGCGGAGAGCAGTCGTCTGCCACAAAGGTATAGCGGCTAAAGGTGTCCATCAACTCCTTGACCGGCTTCTGCACCAATATTTTGCCATAGTCGAGGATAATGCAGTCGTCCACAAGGCGTTCCATATCTTGAATGATGTGTGAGGTCATAAACACCGTCTTGTTCTCCGCCTTGGCATATTCGCGGAGATAGTCGGTAAACAGCCGGCGATAGCCTGGGTCCAGACCCAGAGAAAAGTCGTCAAGCACGAGCAAATCGGCATTCTGCGCCAAAATCAGCCCCAATGCCACTTGCGACCGCTGTCCGCACGACATACTCGAAAGTTTCTGGTTTGGCGTAACCTTCAACTTCGCCATCAGTTCATAGTAGGCATCCTTGTTCCATTTCGGATAGAATTTGGAATAGAACTTTTCAATCTGACCGATTGTCATAAAGGCATACTGCACATGCCCCTCCAGCAGCAATGCGATTCGGGCGCGTGTTGCCGGTGTCAGATTCGTGATGTTTTCGCCGAATATCCGGCACTCGCCTTTCTGGGGACGGAGATACCCCATAAGGATATTTATTGTCGTTGTTTTTCCTGTTCCGTTTTTGCCCAAAAGGCCAAGAATCCGCCCTTTCGGCACTTCAAACGACAAATTTTCGTAGATAACTCGCCCATTGCCATAGCGTTGGGACAAGTCTCTAACCGAAATTACATTTTCAACCATTTGCTTTTTTGACGTTTAACTTCTGTACTACACAAGCGACTGCACCACACGCAACAAGCCCCCTCGCCCATTATGCAAGATGCAATCTATTTAATACAAAGATAATACTTTCCATTGGCAATTTTCAACTTAATGCCAAACAATTATGCAGTAAATTTATCTTGCAAACGTTTCATACAGTCGTCCGGGATCTGAAAGCAGCCGCCATCGTTATATCGTAGACTGAATATGAGGCAACGACTGAAGCCGTGGCGATTACACTCCAAATGGTAACGTCGCCATAGGTCTCCACAAATTTTGCGACCCATACCCATTCATCTGCCAATGCCCCGAGTACAGCAGCGAGGTAAGGGGAACATATCATAAACACGGCACCTGTCACAAACCCGACGCAGGCAGCAATGCCGATTGCCAGTCTACTTCTGCGCCGTTTTGCTTCAGCATATTGCTTAATCATCTCTACTGCCGCCATTTTCTTTTCGAGTTGTGCCATAAAGAGTCCATCCGGATTCAGTTCTGGATTGAAATCGGAGAAAAGCGATGTAAGTTGTTTATCGTCGTCCATAACTAATCTTTTAACAAGTCCTTCAAATGTTGTCTGCCACGCGAGAGTTGCGCCTTTACGGCATCGGTCGAGGAGTCGGTGATTTCGGCAATCTCATTTATTGCGTAACCTTGCATATAATGCAACAAGATTGCAGTGCGCTCCTTTACGGTCAACCGGTCGAGAGCAAGATATAGGTGCTGATAGCGGAACGCCGAGTCGGCATTGTCGGTGCCTGGCATCAGGACGGCCTCTGTCAGAGCATCCGACTGCCGCTGGCTTCGGCGGTCGCTGAGGAAAGCATTGTAGGCAATGCGGTAAATCCAAGTGGAAAACTTGCTGTCTTCGCGAAATCCGTCGCACGACAGATAGACTTTGATGAATGTTTCCTGGGCAATGTCGTCGGCCAACGCACTGTCACCGCAACAGAGGGCAGTCAGAAAGCGACGCACTGCCCTCTGATTGTCCTCAACATACTTGATGAATTGTTGCCGGTCCATTCGGTCGGATTAATCGTTGCCGTTCTCCGACTTGCGGCTGAGATAGTACACAACAAGATATGCCAGACCTATAGCCAAGAAGCCGCACCCGAAAATCAGCAAGCACACAAGCAGTCCGGAAATGGAAATATCGTCGGGGTTCAATATCTGTGCAACTGCCGGGATGCGCAACACCACAGCCACAATCACAGCGGCAATGCCAAGAAATGTAAAAATACATCCGCGAAGAAGCCGTGACTGAAGCACCTGTTGTGGCGAATTTCTTTGCTTACTGAATACCCCTACAAATTCATCCACATTGAAACTTGGGTTGTTCTCAATAGCCTTGAGGATTATCTCGGCTTGCTTGTCGTCTTTGTTTTTCGCCGTTCGGAATATGATACTGACAATCCAGATAGGGAGTACCACACAAATGCCGATTGGAATTAATCCATCAAAAAACATTTCCATAATTTTTTCTTTTTACAAAGTTACTGAATTTTGTTCGTTCTTTTGAGAATTCTCAACTGTTAGACGCAACAGACTCTCAAAAGGTGACACGCAATCCGAAATTTTTCGCGTAAGAATTACAGCATTCTGTAAATCACGGGATTATTTCTGAAACTTTTTAAAATGAATGCGCAGGTTCATTTGCCAAAACGCCAATGCAATAACCGCAATGATAGCACCGGCAAGACCGATACCAGCAATGGAGATGTGGGTACACACGAGTCCGCCGATGAGTGCGCCGCTACCGATACCCAAATTGAAGATTCCCGAGAAAATCGACATTGCCACCGACGTTGCTGCCGGAGGTGCAATGTTGATTATTTCCGACTGCATAGCCACATTGAACGCCGTGACCGCCGCACCCCACAGCACCAGCGTAGCGACAACCATTGCCACGCTGCACGATGCCGGCCACAGGAGGGCAAGGCTGAGGGTAACAATGGTCAGAGTGATGGTTAGGAACGGATAGCGCCATTTGCCAATGTAGTATTTTGAAAACAGCAGACTCCCGACAATGCCGGCACCGCCGAAAATCATAAGAGCCGTAGTGACCAAGCCGTCGGGCATCAGTGCAATCTGCTTCAAGAACGGTTCGATGTAACTGTAGCCAGTGTAGTAAGCCGTAGCAAAAGCAAGCGAAAGGATAAAGATGCCGGTAAGGCAGCGGTTACGCAATAGCGACGGAAGTTCTCCAAACGAAAATCCGCCCTCACTCTGCACCTTGGGCAATGTCAGCGCAAGATAAATCAGCGTGATGAACGAGACGATGCCAATGCTGAGAAATGTCATTCGCCAGCCCACATGCAGACCGATGATGCGCCCCAACGGCAAACCAAAAATCATTGCGACCGATGTGCCTGTAACAATCATACTCAGCGCCATCTGACGGCGGTGTTCTGGCACAATCCTGACAGCGATGGGCGACACGATTGACCAGAAAATGGAGTGTGAGCAAGCCACTCCAATACGCGATGCCATCAGCATCCCGTAACTTGCCGACATAAACGACATTGCCTGAAACACCGAAAACAATCCGACCACCCACAGCATAAGTTTGCGGAGGTTCATCCGCGAGGTTACCACCATCAGCGGCAACGACAGCAGCATCACCATCCACGCATAGACGGAGATAAGCATTCCTGCGTCGGCTTCGGTAATTCTGAAATCCTTGGCGATGTCGGTAAGCAAGCCTATCGGCACAAACTCCGAGGTGTTGAACACAAATGCAGAAAGCGTGAGTCCTATGAGCGGCAGCAAGCCCCCATTTGATTTGTCCTGTTTCATTATATCTGTCAGTTTACCCGATTTTTCACCTCTTCGCCTTCCACAAACTGGCGCACATTTTCTGTAGCAATGGCCATCAGTCTGTTGCGAGCCTCGAAGGTCGCCCAAGCAATGTGTGGCGTAAGATAGCAATTCGGAGCGGATAAGAGAGGATTGTCGGCAGCCGGCGGTTCTGCGGTAAGCACGTCTGCACAGAAGGCGGCAATGCGACCGGCTTTCAATGCTTCTGCCATATCCTGCTCGTTAATCAACGGACCTCTTCCGGTGTTTACCACAATTGCTGTTCGTTTCATCTTTGAGATGGCGGCGGCATTGACAAGCTTTTTGGTTGAGTCGGTCAGCGGACAATGCAGCGTGATAACATCGGAGGCATCAAACACATCGTCGAGACTGCCCCGGCAAATGCCGTCGGGAAGAGATTCCTGACTCTTGGATGTGAACGCCACCACCTTCATACCAAACGCCAACGCAATGCGTGCCGTGGCCATGCCGATGTTGCCGAGCCCAATCACGCCAAGGGTTTTCCCGGCAAGTTCGGTTGTCGGAGTGTTCCAGTAACAGAAGTCCTGACATTGTGACCATTTGCCGTCGGCAATCTCCTTGGCATAGGTAGCCACAGATTGCGTAACGTTAAGGATGTGGGCAAATACCATCTGCGCCACCGACATCGTGCTGTAGGCAGGAATGTTTGCCACGATGACCCCCTGCTGCGCAGCAGCCTTTGTGTCAACTATGTTGTAGCCAGTGGCAAGTACGCAGATAAACTTGAGTTTCGGGAGTTTGGCAAGAGTCTGAGCCGAGAACGGCACTTTGTTGGTGAGCACTACCTCTGCATCGGCAGCGCGCTCCTCGATTTGGCTTTCCTCAGTGCGGTCGTAAATCTCGACATCGCCGAGAGCCTTTATCGGCGTCCAGTCGAGGTCGTTATGGTTGAGTGAATATCCGTCTAATATAGCAATTTTCATAGTGTTGTATTGTTGATTGTATCAGTATAACGGAATACTTTCAAGTTTGTTTTGTTCTTTTCCGCAAAATGTGTTACTCTATCCGTGATTTTGGTTGCAACAACAATAAATGCGCACAATAACTTTGCGGATTACCTTAGATTTGCAGCGGCAAACCGAAACTGAAATAGGAATGATAAATTTGCAGT
>CAVCEE010000038.1:0-9241 GCA_963601185.1 bacterium | reverse complement strand
TCTTTGCCCCAGACTGAAGTCTGGGGTTATCAATACTGCAGCCCCTCCGGGGCGCACACCCACGCAGCTGGCTTTGCCCCACGCTCATCGGAGAGGACAGAACGCTCTGTCGGGCGCACGCCAACACGGTCGGTGCTTTGGCTGATGCTGGCGGCACCCACTACGGGGTGCTATCTTTCTTATCTTCTTTGCCCCAGACTGAAGTCTGGGGTTATCGATACAGCAGCCCCTTCGGGGCGCTCACCCACACTGCCGGCTTTGACACGCCATCCTCGGAGAGGGCTGAACGCACCGTCGGGCGTACATCTGCGCTGCTGACTATGACACACTCTCATCAGTGAGGGAGTGCGCTATCGGGGCGCACATCAGCGTAGCTGGCTTTGACACGCTCTCATCAGTGAGGGGAGCGCGCCTTTACAGCGCACACTCGCCACTGCTTAATGCACTTGGTTGCTCTATATGTGGATGGAACAAAAAACTGCACCGTAATTGCGACATTACGGTGCAGTTTTTCTTTTATGGTTGGGATTTACTTTTTGTTTTCAATCCATTTGCGGGCGTTTACGAATGCTTCAATCCAAGGGGTTACCTCGTCCTTGAGTTTGCGGCTTTCGGGGTAGAATCCACATTGCCAAGGGAAGATGGCGCGCTCCAAGTGAGGCATCATTGCGAGGTGACGGCCGTCGGCTGAGGCGATACCTGCCACGGCTTTCGGTGAGCCGTTAGGGTTGGCAGGGTAAGCGTTGTAGGCGTACTGCGCAACTACGTTGTAGTTCTCCACGCCTTCCGGCAGATTGAACTTGCCTTCGCCGTGAGCCACCCAGATGCCGAGTTTAGAGCCGGAGAGCGAACCGAACATCACTGAGTTGTTTTCCGGAATCTTGACACCGAGGAACTGCGACTCAAATTTGTGCGAGATGTTGTGCTCCATCGTGGCTTTCTGCTTGAATTCAGGGTTGATGAGGTTGAGTTCGATCATCAACTGGCAACCGTTGCAGATGCCGAGGCTGAGAGTGTCCTGACGGGCATAGAAACGTTGCAGCGCAGTTTTTGCCTTCTCGTTCCAGACGAAACCCCCAGCCCAGCCTTTGGCAGAGCCGAGAACGTCGGAGTTGGAGAATCCGCCGCAGAACACAATCATATTAACGTCCTCCAGAGTTTCGCGTCCCGACATAAGGTCGGTCATGTGCACGTCCTTCACGTCGAAGCCTGCAAGATAGAGCGAGTATGCCATTTCGCGGTCGCCGTTCACGCCTTTCTCGCGGATGATGGCAGCCTTAATGCCCGACGGAGTGCGGCGGTTACCGCTAAGTCCGTAGGATTCGAGCGTACCCTTGAAGTCCTTAGGCAACTTGTAGCGGATAGGCTGCTTCGAGTAGTTCTTGTATCGTTTGAGTGCGCAAGGCTTGCCGCTCTGCTTTTGGTCGAGCAACCACGACGACTTGAACCAGAGGTCGCGGAGATAGTCGATGGCAAAGAGATAGTCCTTGCCGTCGTTGCTGACGTAGACGAAACGCTCGTCGCACACGCTGCCGAGAGCGATGTGGTTTACGCCCTCAAGCGCAGCCTCCACAGCCTTGAGTTTGCGGTTTTCCACTTGGATTACCACTGCGTTGTTTTCAGCGAAGAGCACCTTCACAATGTCCTTCTCGTTGAAACCATCGAGGTCGATTTTCAAGCCTCCCTTTGTGTTGGCGAAAGTCATCTCAAGCAAGGTCGTGATCAGACCGCCGGCAGAAACGTCGTGCATAGCGATGGCGTTGCCTGAGTTGACAATGCTTTGCACGGCATTGAACGCCTTTGCGAAATAGTCGGGCGAAGCAATGCGCGGCACGTCGTCGCCAATGCGGTTGAGACTCTGAGCCAAAGCCGATCCGCCAAGAGCGAGAGGCGAGTTGCTGAAATCGATATAGATGAGAGTTGATTTCTTGTTTTGCACCACAGGCGAAACAACCTTCTTCACGTCTGAAACCTCGCCGGCAGCAGATATGATTACTGTGCCAGGTGCCATAACCTTTTTCTTGCCGTATTTCTGGGTCATCGAAAGGCTGTCCTTACCGGTTGGGATATTGATGCCGAGTTTGCAGGCAAAGTCGCTGCAGGCTTCAACAGCCTTGTAGAGGGCTGCATCCTCGCCGGCGTTGCGGCAAGGCCACATCCAGTTGGCACTGAGCGAAACCCCTTTCAGACCATCTGTCAAAGGCGCGCCCACAATGTTGGTCAAGGCTTCGGCGATTGAAGCCACCGAACCCTGAGCAGAGTCGGCAAGCGCGATTTGAGGCGCGTGACCGATAGAAGTGGCGATACCCTTTGTACCAGTGTAGTCGAGAGCCACGACACCGCAGTCGCTCAAAGGCAACTGCACTTCGCCCTGGCATTGCTGACGGGCAACCTTACCAGTCACCGAACGGTCAACCTTGTTGGTGAGCCAGTCCTTACAAGCCACAGCCTCGAGTTGAAGCACGGTCTCCACATAGGAAGCCACGTCGGCAGCCTTGTAACTTGCCGGCTTGAGGCTGCGTTCAACGGTAGAGTCGGTCATATATGTCTTCGGAGAACTGCCGAACATATCGTCCATAGCGAGGTCGATAGGGCAGACCCCGTCCTTCTGCTCAAACACAAAGCGGTGGTCTCCGGTGGTTTCGCCGACAACGTAGAACGGCGCACGCTCGCGCTCAGCGATGGTGCGAATCCATTCGATGTCCTTCTTCTCCACTACCATACCCATACGCTCCTGCGACTCGTTGCCGATAATTTCCTTCGACGACAATGTTGGGTCGCCCACAGGAAGAGCATCGATGTCGATGTGTCCGCCAGTAGCCTCCACGAGTTCCGACAGAGCGTTCAGGTGACCGCCTGCACCATGGTCGTGGATAGAGATGATAGGGTTGGTGTCAGCCTCCGCCAAAGCACGGATCACGTTGGAAACACGCTTCTGCATCTCCGGGTTGGCACGCTGCACTGCGTTGAGTTCGATGGAATTGTCGTATTGTCCAGTGTTGACCGACGACACAGCGCCGCCGCCCATACCGATGCGGTAGTTGTCGCCGCCCATCAGCACCACACTCTCGTGAGGCTCAGGCTCACCCTTGATGGCGTCGCGTTTTGCCGCAAATCCCACGCCGCCGGCAAGCATAATCACCTTGTCGTAGGCAAACTCCTCACCGTTCTCATTGTGCTCGAAAGTGAGTACCGAACCGCAGATAAGAGGCTGGCCGAACTTATTGCCGAAATCGGAAGCACCGTTGGAAGCCTTGATGAGGATTTCCTCCGGAGTCTGGTAGAGCCATTTGCGCGGCGCCATAGCCGAAGTTTCCCATTTGCGACCCTCTTGCGTGCGAGGGTAGGAAGTCATATAGACAGCAGTTCCAGCGATAGGCAAACTTGCCTTGCCGCCGCCGAGACGGTCGCGGATTTCGCCGCCCGTACCTGTCGCAGCGCCGTTGAACGGCTCGACAGTGGTAGGGAAGTTGTGGGTTTCCGCCTTGAGCGAAATCACCGTTTCGATGTCCTTGATTTGGAAGAAGTCAGGACCTTGCGGATTTTTCGGCGCGAACTGCTGGATTACAGGGCCTTCGACAAACGCAACGTTGTCCTTGTATGCCGAAACCAGTTTGTTCGGGTTTTCCTGCGACGTCTTTTTGATTAGTTTAAAAAGAGAAGACGGTTTCTCTTGGCCATCGATGATAAACACACCGTTGAAGATTTTGTGGCGGCAGTGTTCAGAATTGACCTGTGAGAAACCGAATACCTCGCTGTCGGTGAGCGGACGGTTGAGTTTTGTGCTGAGCGACTTCAGATAGTCGACCTCTTCAGGGCTCAGCGCCAGACCTTCCTGCTCGTTGTAAGCCTCGATGTCGGAAATGTAGACAATCGGGTCTGGCTGTTTTATGATTTCGAAAATGTCAGCACCGAGGTTGGTGTAGAGGCGCTGGAGCATCTTGTCGAATGTCGGATTTTTTGCTTTGGTAGGGAAAAACTCTTCGATGCGAGCCACGCCTTTCAGACCCATATTTTGGGTGATTTCCACTGCATTGGTGCTCCAAGGCGTGATCATCTCCCGGCGAGGACCCACAAATTTGCCTTCAACGGTAGAGGCATCGAGCAATGCTGCGTCGTTGAATAGCCATCTGAATTTCTCAATCTCGCTGTTTTCTAACTTGTGGTCGGTTTCGACGGCGATTATCGAGCCCGACACATTTTTGAAGAAACTAATCATATTTTTTGAATAGGGAATTGGTTTAATTCGTGTGCAAAATTAATGAAATTAGACAACATATGGGAACTAAACTCCTGGAATGTGGAGAAAAATTATTCATTTTCAGTGAAAAGACGTAACTTTGCATAGCGTAAAGCAGAAAAAGAAATCAAATGGCTACAATATTAAATATAGAAACATCCACCGATGTTTGCTCGGTGTGCCTCTCCCAGGACGGCGAGATGAAGTTTCACGACGCCGACTACAAAGGTCGCAACCACGCCTCCGTGCTTGGCGGATTTGTCAAGAACGCACTCGACTATGCAGCACAGTGTGAAATGACGCTTGACGCCGTGGCGGTGAGCATCGGGCCAGGGTCGTACACGGGGCTTCGCATCGGACTTTCGGAGGCAAAGGGGCTGTGCTTCGGCCTTGATGTGCCGTTGATTGGCGTAAACACGCTGAAACTGCTCAGCGTATCAGTGATGTTCTCAAAAAACATCGGTCCGGACGACTATTTCGTGCCGATGATTGATGCCCGAAGGATGGAAGTGTTTACAGCCGTCTACGACCTCGCCCTCAATGAGGTGCTGCCAAACCAGGCTATGATTCTCGACGAAGACTCATTCAAGGAGCAGTTGGCGTCGCACAAACTGCACTTTATGGGCAACGGCGCAGACAAGGCGTCGGAGGTGATAAAGAGCGACAATGCTGAGTTTGCGCTCGGCGTGCGCCCCAACGCGGCCGACATGATAGCCTTGTCGGAAAAAGCCTTCCGGGAGAAAGATTTCCTCGACCTTGCTTATTCTACGCCTAACTACATCAAGAAATTTCATACAACAACGCCAAAGAAGAACATTCTTGGCTGAAATCATCAATAAGAAAGACCAATATGTTGGAATATAATACGAAAAAAGAAAAATTGGTATTGCCTGAATATGGACGCAATGTGCAGCAGATGGTAGACTACTGCATGACGATTGCCGACCGCGAGGAACGCAACCGCTGTGCCACAGCCATTGTCTCCATAATGAGTAACTTGTTCTCCAGTCAGGCCGATGTCGATGATTTCAACAAGATGCTTTGGAATCAGTTGGCCATTATGTCGGACTTTAAGTTGGACATTGACTATCCGTGCGAGGTAATCAAGCCCGAAAACCTCCACTCAAAGCCTGAGAAAGTGCCTTACAAACTCACTCCCATCCGTTTCCGCCACTACGGCAAGGTGATTGAAAACCTTGTGGAGATTGCAGCCGGTATGCCGGAAGGCGACGAACGCCTGCAACTGTCGCTGCTCATTGCCAAGCAGATGAAGAAACTGATGTTGCAGTCGAACCTCGACGGCGTTGATGATGAGAAGATTTTCAAGGACTTGGCTATGTATTCCCACGGCAGAATCGTGCTGTCGGCAGAAGAATATAAATTGGGCGATTTCAAGGACATTATCGCCGACAAGCCAGCCCAGACAGGCAAAAAATCCAAAAAACGCAAGTAGGTTGCAGCGATGATTACGGCAGAGGAACTCACGGAAATAGGCCGCTACAACAAGACGCACGGCGTGAACGGCGAAATCTCGGCAACGTTTGACTGCGATGCGCTGCTCGTTGGCGAACTGTCCACCCTGATTTCTCCGATGGACGGCATCTTCGTGCCGTTTTTCGTGGAAAACCTGCGCACCAAGAGCGGCGACACCCTGTTGCTCACCATCGACGGCATTTCGAGCGAAGAGCAGGCAAAGAAGTTGGTCAACGCCAAAATCTATGCGCTCACGGAGGAGATGCCGGAGCAGGACGAGGTGTACTGCGACTATTTTATCGGCTTCACGATTGTGGCAGACGGCAAGAAGATAGGTCGCATCGCCGATGTCGACGACTCAACGGAGAACGCTCTATTTGTGGTTGAGGCACAGGAAAAAACACTCTATGTGCCCATCTCGGAAGATTTTATTGTTGACATTGACGAGGAGGGAAAGACCATCGAGATGGAACTGCCGGAAGGCTTGCTTGACTTGTAGACTTTGTTGCCGCAGACCGTCCTAAATTTTGCTAATAATTACAATATACTGTTTTATCACTTTGATAAAAGGCGGAGATTCTTTAATTTAGCATCAATTATTACCCAATTTAAAGAATCTTCGATGGCTGACGACAATAATTTTCGGGAATTTTCAGAAAAAGACGCAGTAAAATACATAAGGCAGAAAATCAATTCGGCCTTGTCTGCTGCGCTCACCGACGACGATATTCTCGATATCGTCGATGCTTCCTACGACTTCTACGACAAGGAAGGATTTCTTGATTTTTCCGATTTCGATTCAGAGGTTGATGCCGATGAACTGGCGGAATATGTAGCGGCCAACACCGATGCCGGGATTGCCAAAGCCGACGTGCTTGAAGTGCTGAAGGCAGAGGACGAATACGAAGATTCGCTAAACGATTTTTGATTTATGCAATTTGGCAAGACTAAAATAATATTGTTGGCGGGACTCGTGGCTGTGTCGATGGCGATTGTGCCGGTGAACGCCAAGAAAAACATATTCAAGCGGAGCGGCAATGCGATAAAGGAATTTTTCAACGGCGACAAGAAGTCGGACGAGGAGAAAGAAACCGAAGCGGAGACTAAAGCGGAAGAAACTCCATCCGAACAACCAGTAAAGGAAAAGACATCGCAGAAGAAAGACGATCCCAAGACTCTGGAGGAAATCTACGACAGTCCGCTGGACGACAATATCCGCACCCCGAAACTCGGCGGACAGAAAGAAACTGTTCGAAAATATCAGCAGAAGATCGCCAAGCAACTCAAAGCGTCGGGCAAGAATGTGGAAACCACACGCAACGGCGAGGTGGTGATAGTGACCGTTCCTGCCAACGACCTCTTTATGCCCAACGAAACGCAGTTGAAAGCCACTGCGGCGAAGTATCTGCAACCGTTCGTAGGTTATCTTGACGAACTCGATTTCTACCGCGTGCTGCTCGTGATGCACAGCGACAACACCGGTTCAGAGCAGTACACCGATAACCTCACCAGCCAGCGTGTGCTCGCCGTGCTGAAATGGATGAAAGGCAAAGTGAAGAACGACGACTACATCATCCCTTATGCGATGGGCGCGTCCGACCCGTTGCCCGACACCCCTAATAATTCCGTTGAAAATCGGGAGAAAAACCGCCGTCTGGAGATTTATCTTGTCCCAGGTAAGGCAATGATCAAAAAAGCCTCACGCGGAGAATTGTAACTATCTGTAGCGATAGCGAATATCAGGCTACGCTCTATTGCTATTTTGACGCAAATAAAGTAACTTTGCGACAAAATTTTTGAAAAAATGGCAATAGAGCTAAAAGAACTGACTAAACGCAGTGAGAACTATTCTCAGTGGTATAACGACTTGGTCGTAAAGGCAGACCTCGCAGAGCAGTCTGCAGTGAGAGGATGTATGGTCATCAAACCTTATGGTTACGCTATATGGGAAAAGATGCAGAGACAATTGGACGACATGTTTAAGCAGACAGGTCACGTCAATGCCTATTTCCCCCTTCTTATCCCAAAATCATTCCTAAGCCGCGAAGCAGAGCACGTGGAAGGCTTTGCTAAGGAATGCGCAGTGGTGACCCACTACCGTCTGAAAAACGCCGAGGACGGCAGCGGTGTGGTTGTCGATCCGGCAGCGAAACTTGAGGAAGAACTGATTATTCGTCCTACGTCGGAAACAATCATCTGGAATACATACAAAAACTGGATTCACTCTTACCGTGACCTCCCAATCCTTTGTAACCAATGGGCGAACGTGTTCCGCTGGGAGATGCGCACGCGCATGTTCCTCCGCACAGCAGAGTTCCTTTGGCAGGAGGGTCACACAGCCCACGCAACCAAGGAAGAGGCACTGGAAGAGGCTAAGAAGATGCTCAACGTCTATGCCGACTTCGCAGAGCAGTATATGGCTGTGCCGGTAATTAAGGGCGTGAAATCGGCAAACGAGCGTTTTGCCGGTGCATTGGACACATTCACTATCGAGGCGATGATGCAGGACGGCAAGGCTCTGCAATCGGGCACATCCCACTTCCTCGGACAGAACTTCGCAAAGGCATTCGACGTGAAGTTTATCAACAAGGAAAACAAACTCGAATACGTATGGGCTACGTCGTGGGGCGTTTCCACTCGCTTGATGGGTGCGCTGATTATGACCCACTCCGACGACAACGGTCTTGTGCTGCCACCGCGCTTGGCTCCTATCCAAGTTGTGATTATTCCTATCTACCGCAAGGCTGACCAACTCGCAGCCGTGTCGGAAAAGGTTGCTGGCATCGTTGACGGCTTGAAGGCAAAAGGCATCAGTGTCAAGTATGACGATGCCGACAACAAACGTCCGGGCTTCAAATTCTCCGACTACGAACTCAAGGGCGTGCCTGTCCGCTTGGTTGTAGGTCCGAAGGATATGGAAGAGGGCACAGTTGAGGTTATGCGCCGTGACACGCTCGAAAAGTCGACAGTGCCGATGGAAGGCATCGTGGACTATGTGGCAGGTCTTCTCGACGACATCCAGAACAATATCTACACCAAGGCTCGCAATTTCCGCGATTCCCACATCTATGAGGCAAATTCCTATGAAGAGTTTAAAGAACTCATCGAGAAAGGTGGCTTCGTGATGGCACACTGGGACGGCACTACAGAGACCGAAGAACGCGTGAAGGAGGAGACAAAAGCAACCATCCGCTGCATTCCTTTGGATGGCGACCCGACTCCGGGCACTTGTATCTTCACCGGCAAACCGTCGGCACGCCGTGTGGTTTTTGCAAGAAACTACTAATTGACTGAAAAAAATTGATGCGGAGGAATGAATGCTTAATCGTTTGTTCCTCCGCTTTTTATGTCGTGAAAACCGCATCAATAGGCGGAAGTCGTGAAAAAAAAGTTTGATTTTTTTTGCTGAAAAATTTGCGAGAATAAAATATCTGCCATATCTTTGCACTCGCAAAAGCGAAACAACAAGCAACGCGAAAATAGCTCAGTTGGTAGAGCACGACCTTGCCAAGGTCGGGGTCGCGGGTT
>CAVCEE010000037.1:0-9289 GCA_963601185.1 bacterium | reverse complement strand
CTATTAACCCGACAAGGGAGCGACGCTCATTGACATCTTGAAACCACCGCAAAAAGTACAAAATTTCGTTGAAATTATATACAATATTTCGGTGAAATTATATATCTTTGCACAGAGAAAAACCCCATATCGCACAATATGAGGTTTTTAAATATTCGGCACACCAGCCAAATAAAAAATTATTTTATGAAAGATATAGAAATTTCATCGAAACGGCAAGCAATCACAAAAGAAGAAGCCGTTGAACTGCTCAGGCAGTATGCTGAACTGATATTCAGCGCATACGACTCGGCGTTGGACAAGTACAATGTCGAAATTCGGCAGACCAACCCAATAGCACGCACACGCCTGTCATCGGCATTGCTCAACGCAAAAATGGTTGAGAGTTTTGCAGATATGTTTCCCGACAATGTAACGTTTGGCAAATATGGTCGTGTATTGTTTCGCTATGAACGTTGTCAACTGATAATAAAGAAACTCAGTAGCACAAGCCGTCCGTCATATATAAGCACCAAGTTGAGTAACACCATACTCACGCAGGGACAAGCAGAACTGTTTGATGGTGACGAGAACGCAAGGCGAGAGCCGTTGCTGACATTCGGTTACACCAAAGACCGCCTCGGCAACCTCGTTAATCCACGCATAGTCTATTTTGACGAAGAGCCGATTTGGGAAATTGTGCCGTCAGACTTTGCCGTAACGTTGCCGTTCACCGACAATGTTGAACGCATAGAGGTGCGGCTCAAAAAGAAACAGAGAGAACGCAAAGCAGAATAGAAAACCGCTGGTGTGCCGTTTTTCTTTATAGTAAAGCATATAGTTATGAGAAATAGTCAACTGACATTGGCAAGGGAGTATAGAGGACTCACACAGACCGACCTCGCAAACCGGGTAGAAGGGCTGTCGCAATCCAACCTCTCAAAGTTTGAGCGGTGTGCCGGATTGTTGTCGGAAACCGCATTGCGCAACATTATGAAAGCACTTGATTTTCCGTTTGACTTTCTCGACAAGAAAATCAGCAACAATCCAGAAAGCAAGCACTATCGCAGGAAAAGCCGGCTCGGCACAAAGGATAGAAGCCGGATAGACCGGTTTATTGCCGTGGCAACCTATGTGTTCGACAATCTGCTTGAAGAATTCGACACACCTCCATTCGGATTTCCCTATCTCAACGTAGAGGATGGGATAACACCCGAAGAGGCGGCAAGACAAGTGAGGAGAGTGTGCCGCATCGGAGGAGGCTCAATCTCCGCCATAAACAATTTGCTGGAACGCAACGGAGTGTTTGTCTACCTCTGGGACTGCCCATATTCCGACTTTGACGGCGTGTCGCTTGTATCCGACCGAGGCAATCACATAGTCATTGTAAACAGGAATATGCCAAGCGACCGCATCCGCTTCTCACTCGCCCATGAACTCGGACACCTCGTTATGCACAACGCAATGTTTGTGGTGCTCGAACTTCGTGACAAGGAGGATGAAGCCAGCCGATTTGCCGCAGAGTTACTGATGCCGGAAAGGGAGATAGGTAGCGCACTCGTAGGCTTGAAGCCATCGGCATTGCCAAGGTTGAAACAAGTGTGGCTCACCTCGATGTCCTCAATCGTGGTGCGTGCAAAGACACTTGGCAAGATTGATGCCAACCGGTATCGAATGCTGATGACCGAACTAAGCCGCAAAGGGTGGAGGCTCAACGAGCCTATAACGGTGGAGATTGACCAGCCGACCTACTTAAAGGACGCAGAACAAATGATGCAGGACGAGTTGAATGTCGACTACACCGAACAGGCAAAGGCACTGGCATTGCCCGTGGATGTCCTACGGTCAATCTTCCAAGACAAAGCACCGACAAAGATACTGAAGCCATTGTTCTCAGTTGCCCGATAAAACAGTTCAAAAGCAGGTGAAGATAATTGGCAGAATGTTTGGTGGAATAAGCCTATTTCGTATATTTGCGATATTAAAAATAGAAACCTAAACCAATCAATCATCCAAATTCTTATGGTACGGCATTTTTTAGAAGTTGACGGTAGCAAAATCAACATCTCCAAAATCAACGACAAAGACTATTTCTGCCTTACCGATATGGTAAAGAATATCGAAGGAGGTCAATCGCTGATAGAGAAATGGCTGCGCAACAAGAACACCCTTGAGTTTCTCGGAGTGTGGGAGATGCTCAACAACCCGTCGTTCAATCTGGAAGAGTATGAACGGATACAAAGCGATGCAGGTTTAAACCGCTTTGTAATCTCGGCGAAGCAATGGGCGCAAAGAACTAACGCCATCGGCATAGCGGCAAAGGCAGGACGGTACGGCGGCACATACGCCCACAAGGACATTGCCTTTGAGTTCTGCTCGTGGATAAGTCCTGTGTTCAAACTGTATCTCATCAAGGACTACCAGATACAACAGGACAAAGAACATAATCCGATGCTTGTAGAGTGGGATGTGAGAAGAGTCCTTACAAAGGTGAACTATGTGTTGCATACTGACGCCATCAAGAATTTCATCATACCCAAGACCAATTTCAAGAACCTGAAGCAGTCGTGGATTTATGCCAGCGAGGCGGACGCACTCAATCTGGTAGTGTTCGGCTATACTGCAAAAATGTGGAGGGACGCAAATCCGAAGTTGGCGGCAAAAAATCTCAACATTAGAGACACCGCAACAATCAACCAACTTGTAGTGTTTGCCAACATAGAGTCCTACAATGCACAACTCATCCGTGACGGTCTCGGCATAGACGAGCGGAAACGCATCTTGCACAAGGCTGCAAAGGAGCAGTTGCGCACACTCAACGAGAGCAATGCCGACCACAAATTCAAGAAACTCGAAGGTCGTATGCCGTTGGCTCTTGACGAGTAAAACGAAACACTCCATTCAGGAGATGTGCTTAAAAACAATCGGAGCGGTGGTTTCAGGAGAGAAGCCGCCGCTCTTCTTGTCATAACACCGACAAGACAATGAACGAACAAGACCGTTACCGCTATGTGTGCTGCATCATCGGCATCACGCTCATCCTCGCCCTCGCCGCAATGTGCATCGGGTGCAGGACGGTGCAGTACGTCCCGATGGAGACCGTCCGCACCGACACCTGCTACGTCAACCGACTGCGCACCGACTCCGTCCTCATCCGCGACTCCATTGTGGTAGACCGCAAGGGCGACACCGTGTACACCGACCGCTGGCACTGGCGCGAGCGTTACACCCTCCGCATCGACACCCTCTACCGCAGCAGGGTAGACTCCGTGTCAGTCCCCTGCAAGGTCGAGGCACAGTTGACCAAGTGGCAGAGATGCAAGCAGGACATCGGCGGCATCGCCATCGGCGCGGCAGCAGCCCTCATCATCCTCGCCCTCTTCCTCCTCATCCGCCGCAAGAGGGGATAACAAACGCCGACAATGACACATCAGGCTTGGCTACATCCTCGGTCAGCCTATGTTGTTATCATCTCAGTTGGTTTTTCCGACAATTCTCTACAAGCCAATTATATATGCAATTCTCACGGAGTTAAGTATAAGATATTTTGCACACTTGAGATGAAAGTGTGCAAGTATTAATCTAAATTTGCACAAAATATCTATATTTGTGCAATATGAAAGGAAACATCAAACTACACAAACAAGTTGGTCGACAACTGAGAGGACTCAGGCGGCGCAGAAGACTGTACTTGCACGAGGTGCAGGAAATCACGGGATTGCAGCCTACGCAGATAAGCAGGGCAGAGTTAGGGCGTGGTGTCACGCTCGACTGCATCATCCGCTTAGCGGAAGCCTATGACTGTGACATCATCCTCCGTCCGCGTGGCGAGGAGGAAGTGCCGTTGTAGGACGATCACGATCATCTTGCCACTGCCCGAGCATAAAAGGTTCTGAATTTAATCATCGCCGCCTGTGGTAAGTTCTACATTGATGGGCTTACCACAATGGGGGCAAGCAACACTGACAGATAACGGAGACTCTGTGGCAATCGTCCATAGGGTCTCCGTTGTTTTTTTGCCGACTACAGAGGGCGTATCAATCCTACGACAATGGCAATCTGATATATCTCGCTCTTGGGGATGGAGAACGGCAAGTAACGCTCATTGTCGGAAACGAGAGTGATGGTGTCGTCGGTGTCGCCCGGCTGCACTCTCTTGATGAGTGCGCCTTGCTGGGTATTGATGACATAAGGCTTGCCCCACTGGAAGAATATGCTCGACAACGGTACGATTCGGCACGCCACGAGGTCACCAGTGTGGAACATCGGCTCCATGGAGTCGCCACAGACGGGGATGAGGAAACTCGGCTTGTCGAAAGACGGCACGACAAACCTGGGACACTCGTGAGGGTACACAAACGTTTCGCCGACGAGCGTGCCAGCCATAGCCTCGGCAGTGATGAGAGGGATGCCGCTGTCGTCGTCGGTAGGTATCATTGCCGGCTCTGTTGCCGTGGCTGCTGCGGTCTGCAACATCTCACCATTGCCTGTAATAAGCCAGTCAATATTAATATTAGGATAATGTGATATTATCTTATGTCGGACTGCGTCAGAAATCGTACGCGTATTCCCCTTTATTATTTCGCGTATAGTTTGTGGAGTCTTAAATCCTAGTGACATAGCCAACTTGGGAATAGATAACTCCGTGTATTCGACAAATGCTGAAAATCTGTCCTTTAATTCCATATAATTAAAAAGTGTTAATTATTGCCTTATATCGCAATATGGTATTGCATATTAGATAATATCATACTACATTTGCAATGTGTTCGCAAGGCAACCGCAATGCTAACACACAATTAAACCACAAAAGTAATTAATTAAAAACGAATTACAATGAAGAAAGTGCTGAATATTGAAGCAACGCTTATGACTATTTGCGACACAGTTCGATTCCCAAAGTCAAAGGGGAAGCGTTTATATCTCGTCTGCCAAATCTTCAAGTTCAATGGATATGGTTAACAATGCACGTTTGAGGATGCCACGTTCTTCCTCTGTAAACTCCGCCGGCTTCCCATTTTTGATGTTGTTGTTCAACTTTTGGGAGAACCAGGAAAGCGACTTTCCGAAAAAGCGATTGGATATGTATGTACAATTCAGCACATCAAGTAAATCACCGCGCTCCAATTCTCTGATATTGAACGGCTCTTTAAATTGCTGCCCGCTCCGCTGATTAACCAATTCGACAGCCCGTTCTTGGGATATTTCCCCGGACTTTAATTTTTCAGAAAACTCTTTTAGACTAATGTTGGATGTCATATTATATATTTTTAAACAAGCCCTCTTCTCTCACAAGAAGGCTTATTTGTTAAAGTTGCAATATCTCTCGCAAATATACCTAATTTTGGCACAAATTTTCTTTTTCGCTGCCTTGTTATTATAATCAATTCAACTAAATCTTCATTTTTTTGTCCTAAGTGATTATTAACAAATAAGTTGATGCGATTTCCTGTCCAAAAGGATAACCAGTTACTTAAAGGTCAGCCTATAAGATAGCAATTATGGTGCGTTGCTATTTGGTAAAAAGAAACTAATTAGTTACCTTTGTTGTCAAATAACACCAATACATTGAATAGAGACATACGATACTCCGAAGATTTCATTCAGTTTCGTGAAACATTAAGCCAACGAGCTATTAACAAGTTGGACTATTGCGTTTCCATTCTTCAGTATGAAATGCCATTATCTCAGAAATTTGTCAAGAAGGTTATCAGTTCAGACTTTTACGAACTGAGGGTATCCGTTGATAATGAAATAAGGGTAATATTGTTTTCGGCAGACAATGCCAACATCAGTCTTGCCACAAAAATACTGGTGTTAAATGGCTTTGTAAAGAAAAGCAACAAAGACTACGATAAGCAAATTAAAAAGGCGTATGACATTTTAATGACTTTGATATGAGTACAAACTATCCACGGCTCACGAAAGAGCAGTTAGCAAAGCTCCGTGATACAGATTTTACAACTGTATCAGGACTGACATCAGCCGAGAGTGAACTGAGCGAGAAATACGGAGAACCCGGTTCTTCCTCTCGTATTGAGTTTGAGAATAAGGCAAAGGCGTGGTACTATGGAGAAATCCTCCGAGACCGCAGAAAAGCCCTAGGAATGACACAAAAGGAACTTGCAGAAGCCATTGGGCGAGAGAGGTCATACATCAACCGTATTGAAAAAGGCGAAACGGATATGCAACTTTCGTCTTTTTTGCGCATCGCGTCAGCACTCGGCATCGCTATTAACCTTACCACGACACTTTAGTCAATTGCACTAAATAGGCAACCTACTACAATGGAGGAGGCTTATCGGCTTCCTCCATTTTTTATGTATTTAATTGGAATTGTTCAATTATCAATTTTGTGCAGTTGCGCTTCTTTGATGAACATGGCCGTTCTTCTACTTGAAAAACCTGGGGTGACATTCTTTTGGAACGTTTGCACTGCCACTTGCTTATGACATAGGGGGTGCAGGGAAAGAAGCGGAAGCGAAAGAAACCCCAACGTGCAGTTTTGCCCATCTGCATTGTCATAAGCGTTGCCGTATGTTCAAATAAGAAATGCAACTTTTAGCGAGAAACGAACGGATAAAAAACAGAAAACGGAAAAGAAAGGAAAATCCTCTCTCTTCCACCGGTGAATGACTATCTTTGTCCTCTGTCAAAAAAACAAAGATATGAGCCATAATTCGGGGGCTTTTCTACTGAGCCATTTTTATGAGACGATGTCGGTGATTTCTTTGAACCTCCAAAAAATAATAAGCGGCTGCATCGTAATTGAAAATTACGGGGCAGCCGCTTTGGGTTGGCTTAAATCTACAATTATTATTTGAACATGTTGTCAGGGTATTCGCCGGTGGCGTGAAGTTCCGCGAATTTCTCAATCACGACAGGACGGTCCTCCGAATAGGTCACGCCAAACCATTTAGAAGTGGTGTCGAGCACACGCACCGTGGCTTTGCCACTTGTGATGAGTGTGTTCACCGCCATCGGGATGTAGTATTCTGTCTTTGGCTTCTCAAGGTTCTCTTTGAGGAACGCCACGAAAATATCCTCACTGAAATCGAAATAGTCGGGCGTGAAGCCCCACATATTCATTGAAACAGGGGTGTGAGGGTCGAGTTGCTGCTTCTCTCCGTTCTCGTCGGTAAACTCGATCGTGTGGTCGGCAGTGTAGCCGATGTCGGTGCGCTCAACCACGGTGTCGAGGTATCCGTCCTTCAGATGGCATACGCCACGCGAAACGGTGCCGCTCTCCGACATTGTGTTGCCTACGCGGAAAGCCACCATGCAGTAGTCGCCCTTGCGGCTGCGTGGACGCAACAACTCTTGTGCCATCACCTCGAAGGTGTTGCGGCCATAGAAATCATCGGCGTTGATTACTGCAAACGGCTCTTTGATGGCATTTTTGCCCATCAACACGGCGTGGTTGGTGCCCCATGGCTTCACTCTGTCTTCCGGGCATTTGAACCCTTCGGGGAGGGAGTCTATAGCCTGAAAAACAACATCAACAGGGATGTGGCCTTCATATTTCGACAATACTTTTTCTCTAAAATCGTTTTCAAAATCTTTGCGGATAACAAATACGACCTTGCCGAAACCGCTGCGGATAGCGTCGTAGATCGAATAGTCCATAATTGTTTCTCCGTGAGGACCGAGCCCGTCAAGTTGCTTCAACCCACCGTAACGGCTACCCATACCTGCTGCTAGAACAAAAAGTGTTGGTTTCATTATTAATCCTTATTTCCTTAAATAAATGTTACAATTATATAAACCAGTACAATAAAGTATCTTTGCTTCTGCAAAATTGGCATTTTTATTTCGAAATACCAAAAAAAAGCAAAAGAGGATGCCGAAATACACGCGGCATCCCCAATCACAAACTATTTACAAAAAGGGACTGACGGTTGTCTCCCGACAACCTCGATGCAAACACTAACGTTTACTAACCTAAAACTTAAATTCTGATAATGCAGAAATTTGAAATCTGCTTAACATACACAATAACTACTTATTTCAACTTGTCGTACTCTTCGTCGGTTACAGGTTCAAGCCATTCGTTGCTTGCGCCTTCAGCCGGAGCGTGGATGGCAATGTGCTGAAACCACGAGTCGGCTGTCGCACCGTGCCAGTGCTTCACCTCGGCAGGGATGTTGACCACATCGCCTGGATGAAGCCGTTGTGCCGGTTTGCCCCATTCCTGATACCAGCCTTCGCCTCCCACACAGATGAGTATCTGGCCTGAAACGTGATGGATGTGCCAGTTGTTCCGGCAGCGCGGCTCAAAGGTTACATTCGACATTGGCAGACCCTCGTTGAGGAGTGGTGCCAGATAACTGTTGCCGATGAAATATTTTGCATAAGCCTCATTCAGCTCGCCTTTCGGGAACACCATGTTTTCGATTGGCTTGCCTGCGCTGAACGGTTCACCATAGACTTCTGCTATCGCTTTCGATGCTCGGTACGACTCGATGTCGCCTACATTCTCAGTCAGGATGGTTGGTATTTCGTGCAACTGAGCGTCGGTTACACCCATATTGCGTGCGCCTGATACGTGCGATTTCAGTTGCGGCTCGACACCCTCGATGGCGGAAAGAGCCGACAGGGTGACAATTTCACGCTCATTGGCCGCAAGTACGTCGCGGGCGAAGATGTCACCAAACAGGTGCGCCTTTAGATAGTAGTCGGTAGCCGGCGCAAAGGTGTAGTTGAATGGCTTGCCGGAAACGCACGTCTGCACTTCCGTGCCTTGCTTCACTGCATCGTAGTCGGAAGGGAGAGGGGAGGACTCACGCCCCTTGTCGGTAGGCTTGCCATCGCTTTCGCGCTGAGCGACTACTTGCTGCAAAATGCCAAGGGCGTTGAGACTACGTGGAAAACCTGTATAGGCATAAAGTTGCGACAAAGCCTCTTTGGCTTCTTCCACTGTCAATGCCTTGTTGTCGAAAGCCGTGTTGAGAGCTTCGTTCAGGCGGCTCAAGTCGCCTTTCGCCTCGCATGCGGCAATCACTGCAAGGCTTTTCTGTTTTGCGGAGAGATTCTGGTTCATATCATTTTCTGCGTAAGCGGCAATGTGCATAATCAATGCAACTGCAATTGCCATAAGTCTTGATATTTTCATATTTTTATGATTTGTGCAAGCCTAAACTGATAAAATGGGTTGATAAACTCGATTATTTCTGATTACGGCGAACATTCTCGCCACGAGCTTGGCTCGCACTGCGTTTAATACAGTCATTTTGTTTTTTCCTTCGGCGACTTTTCTTTCAAAATATGTTTTCAGATCGCCTGTCTTCTTATGGGCAATCGCCACAGCAGC
>CAVCEE010000036.1:0-9661 GCA_963601185.1 bacterium | reverse complement strand
GCTGCTGTGGCGATTGCCCATAAGAAGACAGGCGATCTGAAAACATATTTTGAAAGAAAAGTCGCCGAAGGAAAAAACAAAATGACTGTATTAAACGCAGTGCGAGCCAAGCTCGTGGCGAGAATGTTCGCCGTAATCAGAAATAATCGAGTTTATCAACCCATTTTATCAGTTTAGGCTTGCACAAATCATAAAAATATGGAAGAAGATTTAAAAGTTGCGGTAGAAACGATGCGTAAAGGCGGAGTGATACTATACCCCACCGATACGATTTGGGGCATCGGGTGCGATGCCACCAATTCCAAAGCCGTCAAGCGCATATACGAAATAAAGAAACGGGCGAACAACAAGGCCATGCTGGTATTGGTATCCAGTATGGACGATGTGGAGAAGTATGTCGACAACGTTCCCGAAATGGCTTACCAACTTAACGAGTTAAGCGAAAAGCCGATAACCATCATCTACGATGGCGCAATCCGATTGGCAAACGAACTACTTGGCGACAACGATAGCGTAGGCATTCGTGTATCGCGCGACCCATTTTCGCAGAAATTGTGTTCTTTACTGAAGCATCCGGTTGTGTCTACATCTGCCAACGTTGCGGGCAATCCGTCTCCTGCCTATTTTGACGAAATTACCGATGACATCAAATCCGCAGTAGACTACATTGTGAAATATCGGCAAGACGATAAAACGCCACACACCGCATCAAGCATTGTGCAATTGTCGCAAGACAATGTAATAAAAATAATCAGACCGTGAAGAGTGAACAGAAATTCAGGTTAGCGTTTATTCTTTGTGATTTTTTCGCAGCGGTTATCGCATTACTATTATTCTCAATAGTCCGCTTCTACATCACAAAAGACTATGGCGATTTGCGAAACGTTGAATCGTTCACCATCTACCTACGGTATTCAAATGTCCGTTTGGGGCAATTTATATTCCCATTTCTGATTGTCGGGCTCTGCTATCTTTCCGGCTTTTACAACAAGCCTCTCGAAAAGCAAAACTCACATATTTTCCTAACCACGTTGGTTACTGCGATTTTATCGACATTGACCATTTATTTTATAATCCTGATTAACGACAACCTACCCATCAGGAGCATCAACTATGAGTTATTAGGCTCTCTATGCGGCATTTTGTTCGGGTTGTTGTATCTGCCTCGCAGCATCGTTGCCAAGGTAATCTCAGAAGAAATCAGAGTTGGACAAATCCGATTCAACACCCTAGTCATTGGCAACGAGACAGAATCGGCAAGTGTCGTCAAAGCGATAAACGACTCCGAGAAATCTTCCGGGTATCACATTGTCAGCATTTGCCCAATCGACACCGATGCCAATACCATTTGCAATATCGCCATAGAAAAGGGAGTAAGCACAATCGTCATTGTCCCTGGGGATATGTCGAATGCCCAGACCCTGCATCTGATAAGTCACCTATTTCATTTGGGCATCCAAATTAAAATTGCGCCGGAGACATACGATATCATCACATCCAACATTCGGCACGCCAACATAAAAGGCATCCCATTTGTAAATATCGCGCAAAGCAATATGCCGGAATGGCAGAAAAGCGTAAAAAGGGCAACTGACATCATCTGTTCCGCCATTGCTCTAATCATACTGCTGCCTGTCTTTGCTGTTATTTCGATATTGGTGAAACGGAGTTCCTCCGGCAATGTGTTCTACACGCAAGAACGCATTGGGAGAAACGGAAAGCCTTTCAATATTTACAAATTCCGCACAATGGTTGCCAATGCAGAAAGCAATGGCGTTCCGCAGTTGTCAAATGAGACCGACTTGAGAGTAACTGATATTGGCAGAGTATTGCGCAAATACAGGTTGGACGAGACCCCTCAATTCTGGAATGTCCTGAAAGGCGACATGTCGCTCGTCGGTCCACGTCCGGAGAGAGAATACTTCGCCGAACAGATTATAGCAAGAGCCCCTTACTACACACTTGTGTATCAGATTAGGCCGGGGCTTACATCCTGGGGCGTCGTAAAATATGGATACGCCCAAAATGTCGATGAGATGATAACCCGTTCCAAATACGACTTGATTTATTTGGAGAACATGTCGCTCCTTGTTGACTTGAAAATAATTATGTACACGATAAAGACGGTTGCTACCGGGAAAGGAATATGATTTTGTTGAATCACAGCATATCAATTAAAGAGCACGCCAATTCGTTCCTGATGCGAGTTCTACAATGGAGGGAAGACCATATAAAGGAGAAAACATTTCTGTTGATTTTAGCCTTTATCATTGGCATTCTATCCGGCTTTGCAGCATTGTTGCTGAAATTTTTAATCGCGACAATTTCCACAATGCTCACCACCCATTTCTCAGTTTCGGGAGCGAACTACCTATACCTCCTCTACCCAGCATTAGGCATATTGATAGTTAGTCTTTATGTAAAATATATTGTTAAGGACAACATTTCGCACGGTGTAACGCGTGTGTTGTATGCTATTTCACAAAACAAAAGTCGACTGAAACTACACAACACATACACCTCTGTCGTTGCCAGTTCCATCACCATCGGATTTGGCGGATCCGTCGGAGCGGAAGGTCCAATTGTCAACACAGGTGCTGCAATCGGATCCAATTTGGGTAGCCTTTTCCGACTGTCGCCACAAATTCTTATGATGCTTGTGGGTAGCGGTGCTGCAGCAGGAGTTGCGGGCATATTCAAAGCCCCAATTGCCGGAATGTTGTTTGCCGTAGAAGTGTTGATGCTTGATTTGACCACAGTTTCCGTTATGCCACTATTGCTGTCATCTGTCACAGCCGCCACTGTTTCCTACATCTTCACAGGCTATAGTCCGGAATTCAGCTTTGACCAAAGTGAGGCATTCTTAACCAACAATATTCCCTATGTAATCCTGTTGGGTGTTGTCTGCGGTTTTACATCCCTATACTTTACCAAGGTTATCGGCTTCGTGGAGAGTATGTTTTCCAAGATGAAAGGACCTTGGAGCAAATTTATTATTGGATCAATCATCCTGAGTGGCTTAATTTTCTGCTTCCCTCCGCTCTATGGTGAAGGTTATGGCGCGATTACGGAACTTTTAAAAGGCGACCCGACCACACTCCTCGACGGCAGTGTGTTCTACAGCCTTCGTGACAATGTGTGGTTCGTGTTGCTCTTCTTATTTATGATTATTCTGACTAAAGTATTTGCCACGAGCGCGACCAACGGAGGCGGCGGTGTAGGTGGTACATTTGCGCCGTCCTTGTATGTCGGTTGTATGACTGGCTTCTTTTTTGCCTATCTCACAAATACGCTCGGGCTGTTCCCTGGGATGGAATTGTCGTGTAAGAATTTTGCGCTGATGGGTATGGCTGGCGTTATGGCTGGCGTTATGCATGCCCCACTGATGGGCATATTCTTGACGGCAGAGATGACTGGCGGCTACCAACTGTTCTTGCCACTTCTGATGGTGTCTACCATCTCCTACTGCACAATCAGGATATTCCTTAAATATAGTATCTACACTATGCGTTTGGCAAAGCGCGGAGAACTGCTCACCCACCACAAGGACAAGGCTGTACTTACCCTCCTGAAAATGAACAGTGTCATAGAGAAAGACTTCATTGAGGTTCATCCTGAAATGTCACTCCGTGAAATGGTACATAAGATTTCACAATCCGACCGAAATCTTTTCCCGGTAACCGACAGCGAGGGGACTCTCTTGGGTATTGTTTTATTGAACGACATACGCAACATTATGTTCCGTCCGGAACTGTACGACAGAATGTATGTGCGGAAATTTATGTGTATGCCTCCTGCAAAAATTGAAGTTGGCGACAATATGGAGAACGTGATGAAAACATTTGACAGGACAAACGCCTGGAATTTGCCAGTTGTTGAGAAAGGCAAGTACATCGGGTTCGTCTCCAAGTCAAAGATTTTCAATTCGTACCGCCGCGTACTGCGACATTTTTCAGACGATTAAAAAACTTTCTGCATGAAAAAAGAAGATTTAAAGATAGTATTTTTCGGCACGCCCGAATTTGCAGTGGCAAGTTTGGACAACTTGGTAAAAAACGGATATAATATTGTATCGGTTGTAACAATGCCTGACAAGCAAGCCGGCAGAGGTCACCATATGATTCAGTCAGATGTCAAGGTGTATGCAACAGAGCACAATTTACCTGTTCTTCAGCCAGAGAAACTCAAAGATTCCGAATTTGTAGAACGACTGCGTTCCCTCAATGCCGACTTGTTTATCGTAATCGCATTCCGGATGCTCCCCGAAGTGGTTTGGAATATGCCTCGACTTGGCACATTCAACCTGCATGCGTCTTTGTTGCCCAAATATCGGGGTGCTGCGCCTATAAACTGGGCTGTAATCAACGGAGAAAAAGAGACTGGCGTAACCACCTTTTTCCTAAAACACGAGATTGACACTGGAGACATTATCCAGCAACGGAAGACGGACATAGCCATAGCTGACAATGTAGGCATCGTTCACGACAAGTTGATGAATATCGGCGCAGATATGGTTCTGGAGACTGTAAACGACATTCTGCTGGGCGATGTAAAACGTATTCCGCAAGATAGTTTAATCAACGGCGAACAAGAGCCTACTCCTGCTCCAAAGATTTTCAAAGACACCTGCAAAATTGACTGGAACGCCGAGGCTCTGTCTGTCTACAACAAGATTCGTGGTCTATCTCCATATCCGGCAGCCTGGACAAGTTTCAACAAAGACGGCAAGGAATATTCCCTAAAGATATTCACGACAAGTTTACCCAGCGCATCATCAGAGACTACACCTGGAAAAGTAACAGTCAACAAAAATGAGATTCTCGTTGACTGCAAAGACGGACGGCTCAAAATCGAATCGCTCCAACTGTCAGGAAAAAAGAGGATGGGAGCAGCAGACTTTCTCCGTGGATTCGATTTGACAGATGTGACTTTTGATTAGCAAAACGCTAATCTGAAATAAGATTTTTAGGCAAGGACTTGGATGCTTTCGCTCCAAGTTCTTGCAGTTTCTGTACTTTTGTCATAATATTGCCCCGACCATCCTTCAACTTGTTTAAGGCATTTTGGTGTGCTTCACTTGCCTTGTTAAGGCTATCCCCTATTGATTGCATATCATCAATAAATCCCACAAACTTATCATACAATTTTCCTCCCTCTTCTGCAATCAGCAATGCGTTTTTAGTCTGTTTGTCGCGTGTCCACAGTTGGGCAATCAGTCGTAATGTGGAGATGACGTGTGCTGGACTGATTATGACTACACGCTTTTCATACGCCTCCATCCACAAATTCGGGTCGAGCGACATCGCTGCCATATAAGCATGCTCATTGGGGATGAACATCAACACATAGTCAATCCGCCCGTCCTTGTCTATCCCAACATAGTCCTGATAATTTTTTGAATCAAGCTCCTTCAAGTGACTTCTCACCGACAGCACGTGGGCCTTACCATATTTTGTTCTATCAGCCTCATTGTCTGCATTCACATAATTCAAATACGCCGTAAGGGAAACTTTGGAATCTATAACAATACTTTTTTTGTCTGGTAACGATACCACTACATCGGGGCGAAGCCGTTCGTTCCGCTCGTTTTTTATCTGCTCACCGTCTTCGTTCTTTGTCAACTGTACGAAATAATTCTCTCCTTCAACCAGTCCGGACTTGTCAAGAATCGTTTGGAGAATCAACTCACCCCAGTCACCTTGAATCTTCGTGTTCCCAGACAATGCCTCCGTCAATTCCCGGGCTTCTTTGCCTATTGTCTTGTTTAAATCCATAAGTTGACGCATCTGCTCACCAAGCACAGAACGTTCCTTTGAAGAATTGAGAAACGTGTCGTCAACTTTCTTCTTGAAATCTTTGATTTCCTCTTTCAATGGATTCAGGATTTCTGACATTTGCGCACTGTTGGAAGCCTTCAATTTTTCCGAATGTGCAGAAAAAATATCACTGGCAACAGCCTTAAACTGGTTTTTAGCCTCTTCTCGCAATGCCCTGTTAAATTGCTCGGCATTGACGATTTTCTCATTCAGCCGTGCATTTTCAATTTTGAGTGTCTCCGTTTGTGACTGTTGGGCCTTTATTGTCTTGTTCTTCGACAAAAGCATCCAACCTAATATTATACAAACTATTACGGCAATCGCCAATGCAAATTCCATCGCTATGTTATTTTATGCGTTAGTGACAAATCTAATTTTTATGGAAAGATTTTACTATCTTAGTGACAAATTTATTAAAGATATGACAAAATTCAAAATCGGGGATGAGTGGTGGACTACCCCAACCTCAGCAGACAACGGCAATCGGATTATTGTTACCGGCAGAAGAAACGTTGAGCCAGTAATGAATTCTGGCAAATTCAATGATCGAGTTGAAATAACCTGGCGATATGAGTCTGAAAAGGATGGTATGCCCGACTATGAGACATCAACGCTTATGGAGTTGGTTTCCGATGCGCTTGCCAATGCTTTCAACAAAGACCAAGCGGCAATTCTCACAGGCATATACACTGGCGACGGTGAGCGCAACTGGATTTTCTATGTGAAGAACCTGAACAAGTTCCAATTTCTTATCAACTCTGCCCTATCCAGTTTTGAACTTCTACCATTGGAATTTTACGCCGAAAAAGACGATGAATGGAACGAATACAACGAAATGAGATTGAAAACGGAAATTATTGATGAAGAATAGCTGAATTGTAAATATTCAGACATATATATTATACATACTTTACACTTCATACGATAATGCTATATCCTTTGATTAATTAAACTTAAATAATGCCCCTACGATAATCCTTATTCAAATATTCGATGTAAATTAGCCACGTCAAAAGTTAAAATTAACGATTATATTTATTAACGAACAAATTATTTAACATTATCGTTATGAAAATGAATAAAGCAAACCCGGCGATAGTTTTACTGTCGTCATTGATTTTAGCAACGTCACCAGCGTTTGCATCCGAGCAAGCGTCGACAAACAGTGCCACACGCTCATCAGTTGCGGCATCCGCTCCTATCGATTTCACAAAAGCTGCAGAAGCTACAATAAATAGAGTTGTCAGCATCAAAAGTTTTGCCACGCCAAAACAGAGCCGTATGCAGGGGTTTGATGACCCGTTCTTCGAATTCTTCTTCGGTCCTAATTTTGGCAACAGCCAGCGTCAACAACAGCAAAAGCAGAAATCTGACCCTCAGCCATTGGGCTTAGGTTCTGGCGTAATCATAAGCGCCGACGGATATATCGTTACGAACAACCACGTTGTTGAAAGCGCCGAGAAATTAGAGGTTACACTCAACGACAACAAGACATACGATGCCACTGTCATCGGAACAGACAGCAACACAGACCTTGCCTTGTTGAAAATTGACGCATCTAATTTGAACTTCATTACTTTTGGAGACTCTGACAAACTCAAGGTTGGTGAATGGGTATTGGCTGTAGGTAACCCATTCGGATTCACGTCGACTGTCACTGCCGGAATCGTGAGCGCAAAGGCGCGCAACATCTCATCTGTGACCCACAGTCAACAGTTCGGAATCGAATCGTTTATCCAGACAGATGCCGTAGTCAACCAAGGCAACAGCGGCGGCGCACTTGTCAACACCAAGGGCGAATTGATGGGCATTAACACTCTGATTTATTCACGCACTGGTGATTATAGCGGATATGCCTTTGCCATTCCGTCGTCTATCGTAAAGAAAGTCATCTCCGACCTCAAGCAATACGGCTCTGTGCAACGTGCTATGCTTGGCATCACATTCACTCAGTTGACCCCGGATTTGTGTAAGGAGAAAAACATCAAATTGACAGAAGGTATCTATGTCAACGAGGTTCAAGACCAGAGTGCAGCAAAAGAAGCCGGATTGCAGAAAGATGACATCATCACTGAAATCGGAGGCACACAAGTGAAAAGCACGGCTGAACTTCAGGAGGCCATAAGTCAATACTCCCCTGGTGACAAAGCCATAATAAAATACTACCGCGACGGCAAGGCTAAAACCACTACCGTAACGTTCCGCAACTCACAAGGCGGCACAAAAATCACAAAAGACGACTTTACTGCACTTGGCTGCACGTTTACGAAAGTTCCTCAAAAGACGATGGATGCTCTCCATATCAGCAATGGCGTAGTTGTCGGTGGTGTCACCAAGGGCAAATTCAAAGACGCAGGCATTTCAAACGGCTTTATAATCCAAGAAATCAACGAGCAGAAAGTTAATTCCCAAAGCGATGTTGAGACCATCTATAACAGCATTATGAAAGATGCCAGTGCCGACAAGGTGATGTACATTAAGGGCCTTACCGCAACAGGCAAAAGGACCTATTTGGCAGTACCATTGTTTGACGAAGAATAGCAAATAGTTTTTTCTTCTGAAGAAATTAGGTAGGTGGCTAAACATTAGCCACCTATTTTTTGTTAAATTGTTGTTTTATTATTGGATTTTGCAATAAAGGGATATTCATAATGCAATAAAATTGTATTATCTTTGCAGTTCAAACGTGTTCTAAATATTTTTTATTAATGAGGCAATTAAAGATTTCAAAATCAATCACCAACCGCGAAAGTGCATCATTGGATAAGTATCTTCAAGAAATCGGTCGCGAAGATCTTATCTCCGTAGAGGAAGAAGTTGAATTAGCGCAACGCATCCGAAACGGTGATGAAAAAGCATTGGACAAATTGACTCGAGCAAATCTTCGCTTCGTCGTTTCTGTAGCAAAACAGTACCAAAATCAAGGATTAAGTCTCCCTGACTTGATTAACGAAGGCAATTTGGGCTTGATTAAAGCCGCTCAGAAGTTCGATGAGACAAGAGGTTTCAAGTTTATTTCCTACGCAGTGTGGTGGATTCGCCAGTCTATTCTTCAAGCATTGGCTGAGCAATCAAGAATTGTCCGTTTACCGTTAAATCAAGTAGGCTCGCTCAACAAAATCAGCAAGGCTCTCTCCAAATTTGAACAAGAGAACCAGCGACGCCCTTCCGCAGAAGAATTAGCAAAGCAACTTGACGTACCGGTAGAAAAAATATCTGGCACAATGAGCGTTTCTGGACGCCAAATTTCCGTTGATGCTCCGTTTGTCGAAGGTGAAGACAACAGTCTTCTTGACGTGTTGACAAACGATGACTCGCCAATGGCAGACTCTTCACTCAACCAAGAATCTCTTTCTAAAGAGGTTGACCGAGCACTCAACCAACTCCAAGATCGCGAACGCGAGATATTGAAAATGTTTTTCGGCATCGGATGTCAGGAAATGACGCTGGAGGAAATTGGCGACAAATTTGATTTGACAAGGGAACGTGTCCGCCAGATTAAAGAAAAAGCAATTCGTAAATTAAAAGGTCAAAAAAGCAGACTTTTAAAATCTTACTTGTAATTATTGATTTAACTCAATCATTGCAATATCAAAGAAACAGGAACTCGGTAGCATATTTAATGCAACTGGGTTCTTGCTTTATTATGGCATAAACAAAGCCTTGCCGAAAAAGCGATAATGTTGTAACTTTGGCTTTTGGGAAAGCATAAATGCTATTCCTCTTTACATTTATGAATATAGGAGACAGAATACCAGAGGTTCTTGGCATAGACCAGGACGGACATGAGATTAAGGCAAGCGACTACCGTGGTCGTAAGATAGTGCTTTACAGTTATCCCAAGG
>CAVCEE010000035.1:0-11357 GCA_963601185.1 bacterium | reverse complement strand
TGTGATTCCGCAGGAATCTCTGTGATCCGCTTGGAATCTTAAGTGATTCGGCTGGGACTCGAACCCAGAACCCTCAGCTTAGAAGGCTGATGCTCTATCCAGTTGAGCTACCGAACCATCCTTCTCAAAAAGTGATGCAAAGATACGGCAATTTGTTGAATTGCGCAACTGTTTACATCTTATTTTTTGATTGCTTTTTCGCAAAGTGGTAAATTCTGTCAGAATTTGCTGTCGATGAGCATCTTGATGAGCATAATCTGCGCCGTTGTGGTGGCGTGGTTGATTACGCGATCTCGGTTGCCGGCAAAGTGTTTGCATTGGGTTTCGGTGTGCCCGTTGACTGTTGCTGCCATCCATACTGTGCCGACAGGCTTCTCGTCAGAGCCTCCTCCAGGGCCGGCGATGCCCGATGTGGAGATGGCGCAATTTGTGCGCAAAGCCTTTGCAGCACCTTCTGCCATCATACGTACCACGGGTTCGCTGACTGCGCCTTCTGTGGTTAATATGTTGGCATCCACGCCGAGAAGATTCTGTTTTGCTTCGTTTGCATAACTTACTACAGAACCTTTGTAGTAATCAGAACTGCCTGCCACTTGCGTGATTTCGTGGGCGATGTTGCCACCTGTGCAACTTTCGGCGGTTGCCAGTGTCATAGAGCGTTCGCGAAGCATATCGCCGAGTATTTGTGCTATGGTCTTGTCCTCTTTGCAGATAAGTGCATTACCGAGGATTTCCGAGAGTTTGTCGCTTTGCTCCTGCATCGCTGCTGTAAGTTGGTCGGCATCGTTGCCTGTGCCAGTGAGGCGAAGACGGATGATTCCCGGCTTTGGCAGATAGGCAAGATGTAAGTTTGTCGGCAACTGTCGTTCAAATTCATCAAGAATTCCGGCAAGTACAGATTCCGAATAACCGATTACGATGAATGTGCGGTGCTGCAACGAGTCTTTGCGAGGAAAGCGGTTCTTTAGGCGAGGGAACACCTCCGTTGTAAACATTTCTTGAGTTTCGAAAGGAACGCCCGGCATTGATACCAACACTTTTCCGTCTGTCTCAAACCACATCAACGGCGCTGTGCCAACGAGGTTTTGTATTACGGTGCACGATGATGGCACATTGGCTTGTGCTGCCGTCAGAGGATTGATTTTAAGTCCGCGTTTGCGCACCACTTCAAGCACGTTTGCCTCAACGGCTTTGTCATATATTAACTCGCCGCCGAAGAGTTCGCAAAGAGTAGGCTTTGTGATGTCGTCTTTAGTTGGACCCAAGCCGCCGGTTGTGAGTATCACGTCAGTTTCCTGAAAGGCAGCAGTGATAGCTCGCTTTATTTCGTTGGCATTGTCGGCAACCACACGGACGCTGCGTACCGACCATCCGTCGGGATTCATTATCTTGGCCAGCATGCCCGAATTAGTGTCAATGACTTGTCCTATCAGCAACTCGTCGCCGATAGCAATAATTGAAACTTGCATTATGAGAAACTCCTATATTTTGATCTACACGCCAACACGCGCAAATGGCGCGATGTCGAGGCTGCAGTATTCTTTGTCGAGATATTTGAAATAGCCGGCGATAGCCACCATAGCGGCATTGTCGGTTGTGAATGCACGCTTGGGAATGAATGCCTTCAGATTGCGGCGTTGGCAGAATTCAGTGATTGCGTTGCGCACGCCAGAGTTTGCCGACACTCCGCCGCCTATTGCTATCTGCTTGATCTCCGGATGCTCTTTCACGGCTTTCGTCAACTTGTCGGTAAGTATGTCGATGATAGTCTTTTGCAAAGATGCTGCCAAGTCAGCCTTGTTCGTCTCAATGAAATCAGGGTCTTTTTTCACCTCATCGCGCAAGGTGTATAGGAAAGACGTCTTCAATCCGCTAAAACTGTAGTCGAGACCGGGGATGTGTGGTTTGCTGAATTTGAAGCGTTCGGCATTGCCCTCAGCCGCCAACCGGTCGATATATGGTCCGCCCGGATAGGGGAGCCCCATCACTTTCGCACACTTGTCGAAAGCCTCACCAGCCGCATCATCGATGGTCTGACCGAGAATGCGCATCTTGTTGTAGCCCTCCACGATGATTATCTGAGAATTTCCGCCAGAAATCAGCAGACACATATATGGAAATTCAGGAACTTCGGTCGATTCGTCTTCCTTGATGAAATGCGACAATACGTGACCGTGCAGGTGGTTTACCTGAACCATCGGAATATTGAGTGCCGTTGCAAGACCTTTGGCAAATGATGTGCCGACGAGTAGCGACCCGATGAGTCCGGGACCAGCAGTAAACGCTATGGCATTCAAATCCTTTTTGTCGATACCGGCACGCTTGATAGCCTCCGAAACAACAGGAACGATGTTTTGTTGATGTGCGCGCGATGCCAACTCCGGCACCACGCCGCCAAATGCTTCATGAACACTTTGGCTTGCTATGACATTTGACATCAGTATGCCGTCCTTGATAACGGCAGCAGAAGTATCGTCGCACGACGATTCAATTCCTAATATAATATTGCTCATTTCTGACTAGTGATTTACTGGTACAAAGATAGCGCAAATCGATAGCAAAGGAAAGAGCGCACCCAATTTTCTTCGCTAACTAATGTCGTCCTTGATGTCTTCGATGTTGACCAACTTGTTGGCGATTGCATAGATGGCAAGACCCGCCGGAGAGTGGATTTGCAACTTTCGCGCGATGTTGCGGCGGTGGGTGATTACGGTATAGATGGAAATAGACAAACTGTCGGCAATGGCTTTATTGGTAAGCCCTTTCACCACGCACCCGATAATTTCCTTTTCGCGAGAACTTAAAGACTCCTGCTCTGCAGAGTCGCCGTCAGAGTCATTGACGGTTTCGCGGATTTTGTCGCAAATGGCGTCAACATCGTCATAAAGGGATATCACAAGGTCATAGTCGGAGAGCAACTGGTTGTCGATGTAGGAAGATACAAGTGCTGCAATTTTCAACGACGGATAAAGTTTCCTTACGTTCGCCACGCTTTGTCCCAACGTGAACATCGGGTTGATTATCAGTAAGTCGGGTGTGTGCAACCGCAAAAATAAGGCAAGAGCCTCCTGCGTCACAATCTCGTTGATGCGGAAATTGTAGTCGGGAAAGCGCTTGAGCACAGACGAAAGTCCGCTACGGATAATAACGGAACTGTCGGCTATTGCAACCTTGATATCTTCTTTACTCTTCATTCGATAATTTCTCTTCCAGTCGTAAAACGATAGGTGTAAATACATTGTCCTCCAAACGGCAGTGCGTCCGCAAGTCCGACTCGCAGTTAAAGATGTCGAAAAGCGTGTCGTTCAAGAGGTTGTTGCATTTGGTCTGCGGATAGTATTTGATGATGATGTTCTTCAGTTCCTTCAACTTCTGGTCGATGTGGCTGTGACGTTCTGCAAATTGGATGATTGAGTAGTTGCCTGCGCCCTGATGATTAATCAGGTTGTCGGCATATTGGAATATGTAGTCATTTTCATATTCCATATGGCGTTTCACCTCGTTTACATATTTGTCGTAGAACATAAGCACCGTCTTCATAATGTCGTTTTTCTCAGGCTCAAGTTCCAATGCAGTGCACAGTTTGGTGCGTATCGTAGGAAGACTGAAATCCAGAAAATAGGAGTGGGCCTGCTTGAGGTATTCCACTAACGCCGGCAGAGAAACTGCATCGTAGTCAAACACAAATTCGCCACCGTAGGAGTCCTCGTTTACAAAATTCACGACGGTGAGGAACGTAGGGCAATCTACACCTTGTTCTTTGCAAATTTCCGCGACAGTCTTTTCGCCGAAGCCCAACGGCAGACCGAAACGGCTCATTACGGAAATCAGAGAATAATTTTCGCTGATTACATTGCTCATCTTGTCGGTGGGTTTATACTTGTGAAAATTATTCATATTCTTGTTTTTTTTGATGCAAAGATATTGTTAAAATTTAGATGTGTCAATACTTAATAGTTGCTATTATTTGATTCTGAAGTAATAGCCCAGCGAAACCATTATAGCAATGCTATTGGATGCGGCAAACGTGTCCTTCTTGTTTGCGCTGAAGATATTGTTGAGCCCATAGTAGAAACGGCCTTCCACATTAATGGCGTTCTTCTTGTTCAGCGACATTTCAGCACCGATGCCGGCAGAGATGCCATAGTCAATCTTGTTTTTTATCGACATTGCCAACTGCTCCGTATTGCGGTTGGTTGATGGGAAATCGGATATCGCTTCAATATTCGTATAGTCGAAGTTGGAGTTGATTTTTTCGGAAATCATAAACCCAATTTCCGGACCGGCGTTGAAGAAAAACCGAGCCTTCTCCGACCCGAAATAGATATGGGCGAGGAGCGGAATCTGGATGTAGGACAAGTCGCGGGAATAAGTGTAACTCGTACCCTCGAAATTCTCCGTCCAGCCACGCATCTCGTAGTTTATTTCACCGATGAGACCGAAATGCTTTTCCTCGATGTAGCGAACCATTACGCCAAACGTCGGCCCCATGTGAAATTTCTGCTTTACGCTTGGTGAAAACATTGTTTGCGACATAATATAGCCGCCTTTTGCGCCAACGCTAAGATTGCCGGTGAAGAAATTCTGGGCAAACAGCATTTGTACGGAAAGAAAGGCTAAGATAATTGATAGACTGTATCTTTTCATTTTACAATTTCAGTTTTTAGACCAGCCGACGTGTACTGGTAAATAAAAGTTGACGTGTTGACAAATCCACACCAGTTGCTTGCTCTCATCAGACTGATGCCTATTTCGTGACCTTCTGACTGCGGCAACGCCTTAGTGAAATCATTGTTGGTCTTGTAGATGGCATCAATAAAGTAGTTGGTTACATCATATCCGATTTCATACATCCGAGGAACGGTGTTCGCCGGTTGCTCGTTGTACCAATAAGCATATCTCGAAGCCAATGACTTGTCCTTTTCCAAGCGATAGCGTGAGAAGATGTAGACGTTGTTTGACTTGAGAAAATTCTCATATTCGTTGTAGAGCGACCATTCTGGATATCCGAACACGGCAAACTGGCCGTCGTTTTTAGGCTCGGCATTGACGGCATCGACAAATGCCTTCACCTTTTTCATTGAGGTACGGCTGCTCGACGTTGGCACAAACAGAGTCTTTTGCGAGCAAACGAAATCGGCGTTGTCTACATTTATGTTGAATTGCGGCAAACTGCATTGCTTTAACTGCTGGATGAGAGGTTTCTCTTCCGAGGAATCGTCAGTAAGAAAAACGATGTCGTAATCGGCAAACTTGCCCTCAATGTATTTGCGCACGGCGGAATACATATAAGGAGATGGCGTGTTCATCAGAAGGAACTGGCTGTTTTCGTAGAACGAATCATCGTTTAGTGAAAACGCATTGACCACGTTGATTTTGTTTGCCTCGCCAAACTTGATGATTGGCTTGAGCAATTCCTCTTCTGACGGAGCAAAGATGATTTGGGATTTCTTTACGTCTGCCTTGCTCAAAACATCGGAAAGGTTGGAGGTATTGATGTCGTAGACCGACAAGTTGACCTTTCGACTTTTGTTGTCGTAGATGGCCAGCAATGCTCCCCTGTAAAACTCCTGATAGAAAATAGCCTGATTGCTCTTCGATGAGAGTCGCGATTCAAATGGAAGCAGGATGGCTATGTTAACACAATCTATTTTCGGGACCTCAACCGGTGCGGTGACTACATTTTCTGCCACAGTGGAATTCGTTATCGGCACGGTGACCATTGAGCCTTTCTTAAGTTTCTCAACATTTGGGTTCGCCTCCTTTACACGCTCTACAGGAACGCCGTATTCTTCAGAAATAGACTCAAACGATTCGCCTTTTTCCACTTTGTCGTGTACAAACACGGTGCTTGGTTCAGCCGTTGTCTGGTTGTTGCCAGTAGACACAGGAATAAGTATTGTCATGCCAGCCTTGAAATTGTCGGGCGAAACGCCTGGGTTGATTTCAAGAATATCAGTAAGGCTGACGTTAAAATTGACGGAAAGGCGATAGAGCGTGTCGCCAGCCTTTACCACATAAGGAGTCGCTTCGCCGCTTGCATCAATGGGTATGGTTAGTTCAGTGTCGGCTTTCAGTCCATTGCGGGCATTGGGGTTGGCATCGAGAAGCTCGGAAACAGAGAGACCGTACATTTTCGCGATTCCGTAGATGGTCTCTCCGCTTTTCACAAGATGCTTATGCGTGGACGGTCGTGCAATGGCTTTGGCGTTGCCGCCGAAATCTGCCACCGGGAAATAGAGCGTTTGCCCGGCTTGCAGGCCGTTGGCTACTGATGGGTTGTACTTTATTATGTTCTCTTTTGAGATTCCCAGTTCTTTGGAGATGCCATAAATGGTCTCTTTCTTCGCGACTGAACGGTAGTAGTACTGTGTGCCGCCGATATTGCGTGTGGGCAGTTGCAGTTGAGCCATAGCAAATGCCGGTGCTATGGAAATACCTACTGCCGTGACAAATTTTAGTATTGATTTCATAAATATGGCTTTCTTCAAATTCGTAAACAGACGAGAATTCTTTATATCAGGACGGGATAATCACCCTGTTATTCACCAGTTGCATCCTTATCGACCGCAGAGTGGTCAATTCTTGCATCAATGCGGATATTTGATTGATGTCGTCAGATTCTTTGTACAATTTGTTTATGCAGGATTCAATCTCGTTGATTCGGACAGAAAGGATTGCATCCTTCCAGACGTTCAGTGCCAACAATACCAAATCCTTCAGCCTGTCGTATTCAGTTTCGACCTTGGCAAATTTGGTGTGAACCTTGCTCAATGGCTCTTTCTCTGTGACCAAGTCAATGGCGCTGTTACGGATGTCGTTGTCTGGGTCGGAGCAAAGCCTACGCTCAAGATAGTTCTGCTCAAATGAGATTATCAGTTGCTGATAGTCGCTGTTGTATTGCTCAATCAGCATCTTTCTTTCGTTGTTGCTCAACGGCTTGTCAGCACCGATGCCGATATTTTGGATATTGTCGTTCAACTGTTGGCCCAGTGTTGCTATTTCTTTTGGCAAATCGTTGTAGAAGTCATCCAGATATGACAACGCCCGCTCGTAAATCTTCTGATACGATGGCACGGTAAATGAAATGGACTCGGCTGACAATGCCAGACTTACAGCCTCCAACAGCGTGATTTCCTTCACTTGATTGTCGGCATCCACGGCAGTGAATATTTTTGTGCACATACCATACTTGGCAATGTAATGAATCAAGTCTGTTTCATACAGACGCTGACTCGAATCCTGTTCTTTCTGCTGGATGGCGACTTGCTGTGGTTGGTCAGTAAGGACTTGTGGTGGTTCGTCTGTGTCCTTCTTCGCAAACCGCTCTTTTGACTGCTCTTTCAGCATCGCTTTCTTCACTTCCGACAACAGAATCTTCTCGTCGATGCCAAAGCGCGTGCTACATTCTTTTATATAGATAGTACGGGTTATCTCCTGAGGGATTACCGAAATGGACTTTACAATGTCCTGGATTGCTTCCGATTTCTTTATCGGATCATCCTCGATGCCGTTGAGGAGAATAGAAATCTTGAACTTTATAAAATCCGTTTCGTGCGACTTGATAAAGTCCTGAAATTCCGTGGCATTGTGCTTCTTCGCAAAACTGTCGGGGTCGTCACCGTCAGGCAGTAGGAGTACCTTGATGTTCATACCCTCAGCCAACAGCAGATCTATGCCTCGCAAGGAAGCCTTGATGCCAGCAGAATCACCGTCGTAGAGCACTGTGATGTTGTCGGTGAAGCGGTGAATCTTGCGGATTTGGCCTTCGGTTAGAGATGTGCCTGACGATGCCACCACATTCTCGATGCCGGCTTGGTGCATCGACAGAACATCGGTGTAGCCCTCTACGAGGAAGCACTTGTCGTTGTCTACAATCGCTTTCTTCGCCTGGTATAGGCCATAAAGTTCATTCTTTTTCTTGTAGATAATCGACTCAGGCGAGTTTACATATTTGGCAAGGTCTTTCTTGAGCGTTCTTCCGCCGAAAGCAATCACCTTGCCAGCAATGTTGAGTACCGGAAACATTACTCGACCCTTAAATCGGTCGTAGGTGCCGTGGTCTCCTTTGATGCACAATCCGTTGTCTATGGCAAACTGCACGGTGTGACCGCTATTCTTGATAGCGTTGCACAGGTCATTTCGGTTTTCCATCGAATATCCCAAATGGAACTTCTTGATTGTGGCATCGGTAAATTCTCGCTCGTAGAAGTAGGAGAGACCGATGCTTCTGCCTTCCTCCGTTTCAAACAGGTTGTGCTCAAAATGCTTGAGCGCAAAGTCGTTGACGAGAAGCATGTTCTCGCGGTCAGACTGCGATTGTCGTTCCTCGTCGGTTAGTTCACGTTCCTTTACCTCGATGTTGTATTTGTGAGCAAGATATTTCAGCGCCTCATAGTACGACATCTGCTCGTGCTCCATAATGAAGTTGACAGGACTGCCGCCCTTGCCGCAACTGAAGCATTTGCAGATGCCTTTTGAGCGAGACACGCTGAACGATGGGGTTTTCTCGCTATGGAAAGGGCAAAGCCCCACATAGTTCGCTCCCCGCCGACGCAGATGCACAAAGTCTGAAACGACATCGACAATGTCGGCTGCGTCAAGGATCTTTTCAACTGTCTCTTTCTCTATCATCGGGTAATGGATTGTGGATATGCCGTTACATTATTCCGCGTTCGCGCAACTTGAGTTGCCATTTCCATGCGGATGCCATTGTGTCCTCAAGTGTGGCTTCTGCCTTCCATCCAAGTATGGTGTTGGCTTTGTGTGGCTCTGCCCAAACTTTTACAATGTCGCCCTCTCTACGGCCGACTATCTTGTGTGGTACAGCAACACCTGTGGCTTTCTCGAAGGTGTGAATCAACTCCAGTACCGACACGCCTTTGCCTGTGCCGAGGTTGAATATCTCGACAGGGTCGGTATCGGGGTTGTCGAGCATGCGTTTGATGGCGATGACGTGCGCTTTTGCGAGGTCAACAACATTAATAAAATCGCGGATGCACGATCCGTCGGGGGTGTCGTAGTCGTCGCCAAACACACTCAATTCCTTGCGCACGCCGATTGCTGTTTGGGTGAGGTACGGAATTAAATTTTGCGGCACACCGTTTGGCAGTTCTCCAATCTCGGCACTCGGATGTGCTCCAACTGGGTTGAAATAGCGGAGGATAATGCTCTTGTAGTTGACACCCGAATTGATGGCATCGTTGATGATTTCCTCGCTGATTTGCTTGGTGTTGCCATAAGGCGATGTCGCTTTTTTGATTGGGGCAGACTCGTCAACCGGGTTGGTGTCAGGCTCGCCGTAAACGGTGCACGACGATGAGAACACAATGCCTTTCACCCCAAACTCTGGCATCAATTCAAGTAGATTGATGAGGGTGTTGAGATTGTTGCGGTAGTAAAGGAGGGGCTTGTGGATTGACTCACCCACAGCCTTGCTTGCCGCAAAGTTGATTATGCCGCAGATGCCGAGATAGTCAACAAAAAGTTTGCGCAACTGTTCGATGTCGGAGCAATCTCCTTCCACAAAAATTGGCATTGTGCCAGTGACTGCCTTGATGCCGTTAAGCACGTCCCGATTGCTATTAGAAAGGTTGTCGATAATTACCACTTCATATCCGGCGTTTTGCAGTTCAACCACAGTATGTGAGCCTATATAGCCTGTTCCGCCGGTAACCAAAATCCGTTGTCTCATATTGTAAAAAATTTACTACAAAAATAATGAATCCCGACATATCTACAAAATCTGTGGCTTATCTTTGCAGAAGATAGGCTGCATCTCGGCGGAACAGGCAAATGGACTTGCCGCTCTGCCCTCGATTTGTACTATCTTTGCAGAAGATACGAAGACGGCTACAATATGGATAAGAATATTTTTAAAGGTATAAAGACAGTTTTCATTGACCTTGACGATACAATTTGGGACTTTACCGCCAACTCAAAGGTGGCGATGAAAATGGTTTATGAGCGCTACGGCTTGCAAGAACAATGCCCGTATGAGGTGTTTGAAAGGACTTATTTCCCCATAAACACGGAGTTGTGGACGCTATATCATCACGGAAAGATAACTAAGGAGTACCTTAAAGAGGAGCGGTTTCGCCGTTCGTTTGAGCAGTGTGGTATTGTTTGCAGCAATCCGGGGCGTTTTGATTATGACTATCTGGAAACGATTGTCACCTTGAAACAGGTTGTGGCTGGCGCGCCTGAATTGCTGGAATCTTTGATAAAAAGAGGACCGGTGCATGTGCTTAGCAACGGATTCTCAAATCTTCAACACCGGAAATTGCAGTCTGGCGGACTGGATAAATACATCTCGGAACTGGTGCTTTCGGATGATATAAACGTGACGAAGCCAGACAAAAGGTTGTTTGACTATGCTCTCCAGCGAGTTGGTGGCGATGCGGAAACTACTGTGATGATTGGCGACAATTACGATGCTGACATTCTTGGCGCAATCAATGCCGGATGGCGCACTGTATTCTTCAACAAGAGGGGAGAACAGATAGAAGATAATAGAGCAGACTTGACGGTAACTGCATTGGTGGACATTATTCCATTTTTTTAGCAGACAGGATGCAAACCCCGTCGATGTCGGTCAGCCGCTTTTGCAGTGATGCCGCTTCGTCCGACCTGATGGCAACTGTCATGTTGCAGCAGTTGTCGAATATCTGTCCCAAAATCTGCAGTTCGTCGCTCTTGACGATTTTCATCACGTCATTCATCGACAGGTAGGGGAATGAAAATTCTACGGCAGTCTGCTCGTGGCATTCAATGATTTCTCCGTTCCGAATTGCTTCGGCGGCAGCCTCCCGGTAGGCGACAATCAGTCCTGATGTGCCCAATTTGATCCCTCCAAAATAGCGTACCACGATAATCACGACGTTGGTCAACTCAAAAGAGTTTATCTGCCCCAATATGGGCTTTCCGGCAGTGCCCGACGGCTCTCCGTTATCGTTCGACAGAAAATCCGTTCTGTCCGCACCGATCATATACGCCCAGCAAACGTGACGTGCGTCGAAAAACTTCTTCTGGTAAACCTTTACTACATCTTTCGCCTCTTCGGCAGTGTTTACGGGATGGGCAAATGATAGAAATTTGCTCATCTTCTCTTTATAGAGACCTTCCGACGGGGCTTTGATTGTCTTGAAAAAATCACTCATATTTTTATGATTTGTGCAAGCCTAAACTGATAAAATGGGTTGATAAACTCGATTATTTCTGATTACGGCGAACATTCTCGCCACGAGCTTGGCTCGCACTGCGTTTAATACAGTCATTTTGTTTTTTCCTTCGGCGACTTTTCTTTCAAAATATGTTTTCAGATCGCCTGTCTTCTTATGGGCAATCGCCACAGCAGC
>CAVCEE010000034.1:0-11406 GCA_963601185.1 bacterium | reverse complement strand
CATGGTGAGCAAGACAGTTGCGGAGCACCACAATACTGCGTATCCAACTTTCAAGGCACAGATGCTGAGGAAGATTAAATTCGCGGGCTATCTGTTTCTTCACCTTAACATCATTGAGGTTGTAGAGCAATTTCGACAATATGCCAAATGATGTAACTTCCAATGTTTTCCAAACGGGCGGCAGTCGGTAAACCAGAAAGCACCATGATTCAGACCTACATAATGAATAATCTTTGAGCGCAATGCTATCTCGATCTCTGAATGGCCGTGAAGATTAAAGTTCGCAACTGCTTGTCGAAATAGTATATCTTCAGCGCATCCTCGAAATAGCTGTTGGGAAGAAAAATATGGGGTTGACCTTGGACTTCAAAAGAACGTAAGTAATTGGCAATACGGAAATAGCTGACAATTTTCAGTTCTTTTTCGGCAGCAGCAATGTCATGGAACAAAAGTCCACGGCTCTTGAGTTGTTGTATAATCTGCTCGTAATCGAGCGGCTGCTTGACATAATCCATAGTGCCTATAAAAACGAAGTTCCGCCCTGAATCGCTGTTCTAATGGGAAGCGTGGCGGAATCTGTTGCTGCAAGTTTACGCACTTTTATCTAATTCTGCATATTTTCGAGCGATTTTATTGTAAATTTTTTATTCACAGTACAAAAACAAAGAGAGTGGCTCTCACGAGTCACTCACTTTTTAATCAATCCAAATGTTTTCCAATGCGTTGTCAGCAATGTTACTGCAACGCTCTTGCAAAGAGGAGAAAGTGTTTGGGAAATTAACTTATATCGGTCATTTAAACACACTTATATAGCCATTCTTCTACTTGCTCTGCTGTCGCATCCTTCAATATCACTTTTTTATCCTTGTCCAAAAGATATAAATTGGGGATTGCAGGCAAATCATACGCTTCTCTGTCCGTTGAATCTGTATAGCGCGTCACCAACCACCGTTCGGGCAAATCGGAGATATGCTTTTCCCATACGGACAGGTCTTCATCGGGATAAATCGCCACAATCTTCATTTTGCCACTTTCATACAGATTCTTAAATATGTAGGAGTTGGTGATATAGGCAGAAATGGTCTGACAGGCACTACAATCAGGATTGAAAAAGTAGAGTAACACATAGTCACTGTCTATATCAGACAAACGGATAGTCTGATGCTCCTTCGTGATGAGTGCGATGTCGGAAGCCATTGAGCCAGGTCGGTTCAACAGGGCTTTCTGCAGTTGATAACGATAGCGGTCCTTTTCTATATCCTCCAACTTTGGTGCTTCTATGAGTGCTTCCAGTATGGGAATATACAATTCCTCATTGCGATAAGGTGAATTAGGGTCAGAAAAATAAAGTTCTGCCAATTCGCCTAACCTTTTTTGCATAGCCGGATTTTCATTTCCATAAGCAATTACAGTCGCTGCTGCCGTTTGGCGGTTCTTTGGAGACAATTGCCTCAACAGAGGGAACCAGTCCACAAACACCTGCTCCAAAGCAGCAGTATCAGTAAGCCAGGTTTCATTAGCGTAGTCCAAGCCCGACCAATAATGTTCTGCCATATACGCCAACCGCTCGTCCCTGCCAGTCAGTTCTACCGGAGGATGCGGTGGAGAAAACTCTCTGGTGTTTTCCCCACTCTCGGGACTTCCATATAATGTCGCTGTGCATAATATGACAAGCGATACCAACGAAATTTTTCGCATCATTGTTGTTTTGCCTTTACACACCTCACAACACAGGCATGATTGGTCATAGCACTTACGCCATCTACTTCATACGTATTCTTTTTACTATTTTTTGTGAACCACTGACCATGACCTCCATGAGTAGCATCTATATGATCAAAATGCCAATAATAGCCACCAATACCTATATTGCCAAGCGTGCCATCCACACTACGGAAGCCAGAAGCGGGCCACCAAACTGTAGAAGACCAGGTACCCTTCTTATCGCTATATGTAGCCTCGATACCATAGACTCCATCTGACGTATAGTAGGTTTCGGTGGAAGGCTTACCAAATAAGTCACCATTTTCTCCAAGCACCGTCCAACCAGCAGGGCAAGGATCTTTGATGGTCTTGCTACGATTCCAGAAGTCCTCATGATTACCATTGCTGACAAATGGTTCTGTTTTATTCAAATCCTTAGTAGTCCACCGAGTGTCTTTGTCCTTAGCGTGAGACGAAGCAAAGTCCATAGGGTACTGATAACCATATATGGCAGTAATGAAATCTTCTTTATAAGTCCATCCAGTTGTAAGATTGGTATTCCACTCTGTATGATTGGTTTTATCACCAAACGGCGTAGTCTCAAACTGGTCATATTCCTTAATCTTTTCATCCGCGTGATTCTCATCGTAATAGGTACCTAACGACTCACTGTCACCTCCAGCAGTATTTGCTCCCACAAATGGATCCTTTCGTCCCATCTGATAATACAGGCCATAGGTTTTCCAACCATCGTTCTTGTCGGCAGAAACGGCACCGAGGTTACGGTCCATGATGATGAGATGGCCATCAGCTTTGTCGGATGTAAAACCATCGGCCGTGTTTGCGCCCTTGGCACACTCACCGTTAGTGGCCACCTCATTGTAGTCAGACATCCATATATGCCAGCTCCATAGTATCTCTTTGGTTTCAGAATCATAGAGAGCCACAACTGTATTGCCTCGTGGCGCATTACCCTCCGCATCAGCATTTACCTTAAACGATATGTAGCCATCCTTACCTGGTATATATTCTATTTGCGACAACGCGCCGGGCACATCTGTCCAGAGATAGTCGGCAGCCACCTTATTGCCTGTTACATTGTATGTTCCGTTCTCGTCTACATCAAGGCGGGCACTCACAGGACGGTTACCCATACAGAATGCCGGAATCATGGCGTAGCCTGCCTTGCTTATCACATAGCAGTTGGCCGGCTCCAGCGGTTCGGGCTGCGTGTAGTCGAATGGCTCCATTGTCTTTACATACGAGCGTTTTACGGTGATTGCCTGCGATGTTCGCTTCTCGAACGAGCCGCCGTTATCTTTGTCCATAAACTGCACGCTGAATCCCTTCTTGAACGTGGTGGGCAACATGACGATATTGATCATCGTTGGGGTCGTAGGGTCGAGTTTCAGTCCGTCCTCACCACAGTCGATGGTGATGATACCGGTGCTTTTGCCGCTTACGGGAGTTATCAGTCGCCCGCATGCCGCTTCCTTGTTGTCGTCGGTTATTTGGTCTTCGAGATTGTCAACAGTCACGACATTTTCATTACCGTTTGCATCTTTGGTCCAATATGTGTAATTATACTTCACATTAAACTCACCGGCAAACGTTTCGCCGTCATTACCAGTAAGGATAATCTTTGATATGGTGCCGTTTCCCTTTACGGGCAACTGCAACACGCCAGCCATATTCTCATAATAAAAATCCAGTTGGTTGGTGCTTAGTCCAACCATAGGGAAAACATTATTGGCAAAAGTTCCTTCTTGGTAGGTTTGTGTCTGGGGCAGATTGGCTGTCACGGTAATCTCTCGCACCCAGTACGAGTTACCATTAAGCTTACCTGAGCTTTTAGGTACTTGGGTAAAACCTGCCCCCTCAAATGGATATACAGATGTAATATGCTGATAAGTAGATTTCCAATTTCCGCCTTTGAACACGGCTTTCTGGGTACCACTTCCAGACAATAGGGTTGCGTTAAATTTATCCTTATTATACGCCATGTATACCTTATCGCCTTCTGACCATACTACAGGATACTTACTATCCTCCAATTCGCCCATAGAGGTACGAGTGCTTGCGCCATAGTCAATATAGGCATTGAATTCATGCTCAACTGTCGATGGATCATCGGGGGTATCGTTGCCGGGATCCACCATATTGTCGTTACAGCCCACCGCCGTCACAGCCAAGACCGCAGCAAATGCACATCCAGCCAGGTCATATTTTGTTTTTTTCATATTGCCTTATTTTTAAGTCCGTTTAAAACATCGTCATTCATATACCCATACATACTATCATCTTCGAGATAGACAGGATACAACATATAGTTCGTTCCTTCTACGACTTTTGTGCCAGAGTTGCGGCTATATTGGGATTCTCGGCCAGGCAAATCCATACCCAACTCACTTACACCTGTGACATTTACCTCATATCGAGTGTTGCGCAACACTGCCAAATAATGGAAAGGCCAAGCCTCATCAAATTGAGAAGGACTGGCAAAGTTCCAAAAATACTGGTAATTTTTATCAGTTATCCAGTGCATATAATACATATATCCATCTTCATACACCCTCACTCCGGCAGCACGCAACTCTTGCGCTGAAGAAGCGGTAGTAATACCCTTAGTAGCCAAGGTTGGATACAGGTTCAATAATTCTTGCAAATATGCCGATACGGTATTTTGATAGCAATAGAATGTAGGATAATCGTCATCTGCTGCAGCACGCGTATCCCATTTCCCTGTATCAGGATCAGGCGTTAAGCCATCAGTGTTGTGACTGTCACCTTTTACCTTTGCGCGTACACGGAAAAGCACACCGGTAGCCCGATTTCTCATTCCTGTCTGCAGGGCACGCATCCATAAGCTAGAGTTCTCCACTGCATTCACTCCTTTTGTAAAACTTCCAATAAAGTCCAAATACAAAGGAGAAGCATTCTCCAAGCAGTACATAGTGGCCTTCTTATTCGCATCAAGGCTCATAAAAAGTTGCTCTGCACCATCCTGCAACTTTCTGTTCTCGAAATCGGTGAAATTAGCCACTTGATTGTAGTATATCTGCGAAGGCACTGAGGCAATGTCTCCGCCTGGAGTTACCGCCCATAGATACGGATATCCAAACGGAGCTCCATCCGGCAGTATATTTGGGCTATAGTATTTTCTATTCCAGTGATCAGCAAAGTAATATTTACCTTGATAGCATGCTATCTGCCATTGCTGTACCAGGTTGTAACAGTTAGCCCCATTAATCAATGCCACGCTTTCCACATGCACGTCAGAGAACTTATGACTGTATGTTGTGCTACTGAAATCGAAGTTTTCACCACTACAGTCCACGACAATCTTCGCAGCCAGACGCTCCAGATTCACCTTCACTATATAAGGATTGTCATAGGTGTATTCAGTATTGTCATCTATTTCCACCGGCACTCCTCCATTAGGAGTAGAATCGGTATACTCAAAATCGAAATCTTCGCCTCCATTACTATTTACATGCTTGTAGTCGGCAAAGTCAGAAGCCTCATTATTGACATTAACCATAAGGAAATGACCAGGGCGCCAGATATTCTCGCAAGTTTCTTTTGTGCCCGGCTTATATGTTCCACGGAATGCCTCGCCTGAACTCAAATCAAGATTTACGTTGCCGGCTGCATTTGCCACTACATACAGCAGGTAACCATGCGTGTATGCCTTGTTTATTTCGAAAGGCTGAGTTGTGACAGCATCTCGCATAGGGATGTCTTTCAGTTCTACAACCGCAGCCGTAGGGTCATCTTTCTTGACGAGAAATATGCGGAAATCAGCAACTGTACGCTCAAACTCCTCATCGGGTTCAGTTGGCTGAAACGTGCGTGTAGACGGATCTGAGTCATGCGATTGCTTGACGTCAAACCGGAGCGACATATAGCATTTTCCGTCATCCAAACGGGAAGAACCTCCACCGTTAACCAGATTGTCGTCTCTGCAAGATTGGAAGGACATGCTGACCGCTATAGCCAATAATGTAAATCCAAATAGTTTCTTCATAAATATTTCTATATATAGACCTTTTTATAAATCAATCATTGCAATTTAGTCTCCTCCAACGAGAGAGCCCAGCCATTGACGATGATACGTGTCCGCAACCACACTTCGTTGTCAATGAAAAATGTCATGGCATATTCATCCTGACGATCCAAATATTCCTGATTGCTCCATTCGCTTTTATGTTCGCCAATGGCTTGCAAAGACAAGAACCACGCCAAGTCGATGTTTAGCAATTCCTTGTCCATCTTGCTGTTGCGAACCACAAGTCTTGGATTGCTGCCATACATTATGCGCGAGGTGTTCAAGTCTGCCACCACGGCATTGTCTATTTCAGCCGCATTATTCTGGTTGTTGCTTTTTTCCAGATTCTGATAATACGGATAATATGTCAAAGGGTCGGATTGATATGGAGAAGCATCATAAGCGAGCCATCCATTCCTTCCGTCTATATGTATATCGTAATCGTTACTGTCAAGAGTCTTGCCTGCAATTGCGGGCATTAATATCACTCTAATGGCATTGGTACATTTCATCATGTCGATGGTAAGATGACGGTTTGAGCCCGACACCTCCGCTTCGAGTGTACCGTTTAGCCAGCTGTTCAAACGATGGTCTGCCTTATCGCCAACACGCTGAAGGCGTGCCGACAGTGCTTCCATCGAAGTTATGTTTTCTTGTTCCTGTATTTTAAAATTTGCCAGGTCGTCTTGCTCTTTCTTGCTGTAAGCCCATGCCACAAATGTGTATTTACCTGATTTCAGAAGTGGCAACTGCATAGTGCACGTTTCTCCATCTCCCACAGGGGTAGAGTATTTGCCCACAAAATGCTTATTGGAGTCGAACACGTACACTTCTACCTCGTCGGCCTCATGCGTAAAGCCGTCTGCATTCTGCATATTATACACATACCTAAACTTCAAGTCTAATGTACAGTCCGACTGATCGTCATAGACACACGAGCTCATGACGGCCATAAAAAATAAAAGAATGCCTATGATCTGTTTTGATGTTCTCATTATATAATATTTTTCGATGATTCTATATGTGAATATATAGCACCAATCAGATTTAGAATGCCTGTTGGCTTGCTTTGTTGTTTTAATAACGGTACGGGGCAAGGTGCCCCGCACCGAAAATCATCTGGTTTATCAAGCCTCTTTTATTGGAGCTGAATGTTATCTTCCTTACTCAAAACCCAGTTGTTTACAGTAACTTCTACCACCATATATACATTGGTTGGATCTACTGGATCTGTTGGTTCGTCTCTGTCAGGATCCCATCCACCAGGAATATCTGTACCGATGCGGAGCAATTCTGTAACTGTAAGGTCGTAGATAGTGTTACGAATCACTGAGTAATAGTTCTTGCCGTCTACAGCGTCCTTATAGTTCTTGTCTTTAATGAAGTATGTGTAATACATGATACCGTCTGTATAGACCTTCACGTCATACTTCACGCGGAAATTGGAAATTGCAGTTTGCTTGTCGGTTGCTGAATAAGCCGCAGAGAGTTCCGCACCTGCATTAGCCAACTTTTCAGTGGCTGCAGTTCCGTCTGCCTTGTCAAATGCATGTGGATAAGCTGCCTGCAAAGCTGCCAATGTAGCAAAATACTTGTCATTGTAGCCATAGAAGCATCCTTCACCAGCATAATTGTCGCTACCGGTTATATTGGCTTTAAACTGATATACCAAACCTGTGGTATTGCCAAGCAACGCTTCTGTCTGATGATTTTCCATACAGAAGATGCTACCCGTTGAAGTGCTCTCATAAGGAGCAACATTTGCATAAAGGTCTTTTACTACAGTGTAGGCTGCACCTGTCTTGCTAACTGTGCGGAAGTCAGTCAAGTGGTTGTAATAATCGGCATCTCCACCAGCATTTGTTCCTTCACTCATAACTGGAGTCTGAAGCAAGTTAAACCAAGGATAAGTAGTTCCCATATCAGCCAGTGTATTGCTCCATTTCTGCTGCAAGTTTACCTTAGTGGCACCGTTCAGCAACTTGAAGCCCTGCAAGGTTGCTCCTGTCAGGAATGCATTGTCATCCGTAATTTCCCCAGTAGTAACCGTGCTTGCATTGCTTCTAATCTGTGCAGCCAATCGGTCCAAAGCGATTACATCGCAATGAGCAGGGTTGTCATAAGTATTTTCTTCCGTAATGGTGATGTCTGCGCCATTTATATCATCTGTGCCGTTGCTTTCATTGAACATGATAAACTTGTTGTCCGCAGCATAATCTGATTTCATCAAAGCCTCGCTCACATTCTCGATTGTCTGGTCTGTCAACACTGTTCCCAATGCATACTCCATATCCATTGGTGGATTGGCAATGGCAAAAACTTCAAAACTACCTACTTGGGTGAGAACCACTTTGGTGCTTACACCATCAGTTGTAGCAATCAAGTCATCTGAAGAAAGCAGATGAGACTCCTTCACTTGGTGAGTGCTCTTGTCGCACAACAAAACCATCAGTTTGGAAATCTTGTTTTGCACTTCTGTACCTTTCTCCTTGCTGTCTTGTCCAGCTACGGTTCTTGTACCGTTAGCACCTTCCGGGCCAACCAACTGCAATGTCATATACATCCCTACTTTGTCATCTTTGTTGATGTTAACGACATCATCACTATTACATGATGTGAATGTCAGGGAAAGTGCGGTCATGCCCACTACTCCCAAAAATAAACTTCTAAAATTCATAAGTTTTTGTAAGAATTAAATTGAAAATATTAAAACGTTTCTTCCTATTTCTTAATTTTTCAGAATCTGCTCCAAATTGGCAGAAGCAGCATCTATACCCATGCTCTGTGCCTGACGGAGCAAGTCAACGGCTTTAGTTGAGTCTCCTTTCAACATAGCCAAGACACCCCTTGCCAAAACACTTTCGCCACTGTCACCGGCCTTCTGCAAATATTTCTCAGCCGTAACCACATCGCCGCGCTGCAACGCTGAGTTGGCAGCATTCAGGTTGGCAACAGTATCTTGAGGGAACATCCGGACCGCCGTGGCGAAAACCTCATTATAGGCTTCGCTGCCTGGCTCATAGGTCTGCGCTACATTATACATTTCCTGCAAACTGAGTTTCTGCGGCTGAGTGGCGATCAACTTCTTTGCCTCTTCAAGATTAAATGGACGCACGTTAAACTCCACCCAATAGTCGGTTCTTCGCAATGATGGATAGCATTCTGCAAGCAACCGGCGGTAGGCTTCGGGATATGTGGACTTGATTTTCCACTCTCGCCCGTCAGGATTGCCGTCAAACTCCGGTGCATTGATAATGGCAAGCAACTGGTCTTTCTCAGGCAGATTGCTTTGGCGTACAAAGTCTTCCAATCCAGCCCAGTTCTCTGGCTCATACGAAGTGGTTATAGGATACTCCGATGTTCCCATCAATATCTTAACGAATTCCGCCACTGCCTCCGTTCTGGATTTCGCCAAACGCTCGTTGTCGCGATAACTGCCTTCCGGCGAAGCATATCCCTTGAGGCGCATTCCCGTAATCGTAACATCATGGTCGTTACGCACCAATGCCAATGTGTTCAGGATTTTCTGCAACTCGGCCTTGTTGTTGAGATACGATTCATTAATTACACTCTTTGACACCGGGAAAGTGACGTAAGCCTGACCTGATTCGCTGCGGGCTTTTGTCATCTCAGCCTTAGGCACGATGTATGCCAAAACCGGGCTAAACGGCTTCGGCTCTTCGTGCTTGCCAAGTTCACTCTTGTCGGACGCCAACACAGTTTGGCAGCATCCGCAAAGGTCTTCGCTGAGCGTCAATGTAGACTGATCCATCCATTTCTGATAAGGTATCGACGCTTCATAATGTACAGTCTGAGTGTCAGAAGCCTTGTATGTTTGTGACTTATCCGTATCTTTTGAAGCGTTGCGCAAATAGTGCAAGTAGCGGCTTCTGCCCAAAATCTGTACCGCCGGGAGTTCGGCTTTGCTTCCCTCATTCTCCAGCACAGGAGTCAGAACGATAGCGCGGTTTGACTTCACATCCCATTGTTGGTTTGGCACGATATCCATCGACACCAACATCGAGTCGCTCTCCTTTTCTATCTTCACATGCTCTATAGATGCTTTTCCATTCAAAATCTCCCGAGCATTTGACGATTGTGCTACGCAAACAAATGCTAATGCTGCTACATAATTGAATACAGTTTTCATATATGGCACGGATTAAAATACATAAACTAAATTGATTGCAGCTTTCGTAGGGCCAAAATAGTTGTGGCTTTTGCCTTTCGACACTTGACTTCCGCAAGTTGCACACTCATAACTGTCATAGCGAGAATAGTTGTAGCCCACGCCCACTTCTGCCTCCAGATTAATATGCCGGCTGAGCATCCAGGTATAGCCATAACTGATGCCGGCACCTGCAAACCAGCCCTCATACCGAGAGTCTTTCAGTACGGAGAAATCTGTACCCAGCATCTTAAAGTCAGCGTTAATGTTGCCAATGTTATACTGACCGCCATTCAAATGGAGTCCAATAAAATGGCCACCCATTTTCTCACAAAACCAATAGCGCAACTCTGGTTGAACAATCCAATGCTTCCATTTCCTGTTGTTGGAAAAAGTCCAAGGATTATATCCTCCTGCCACATCGACAGTCCACTTGGGAGCCAATGCTATTTCCACTCCCAAATTGGGAGTAGTGGTAGCCCAGTAGACCAAGTTGGTCTTAACCGCCACTTCTTGTGTCTTCGCTTCTTGCCACAGAAGTGCCATCAGAAGAAAGCAAAATGCTCTTATACACCTTAACTTCATACTTCTACTTTATTATAGGTTCATATTTTTTACATTTACATAATTGCACACAGGCATCATCGAGAATGCGGATTGCATCCCCGACAATGTCGGACATTGGACAAAAGTCCTACCTCGCAATGTTGCAAGGAAGGACTTTGCGACCAATGATAAATTTATTATAAAAGTTGTTGTAAGTACAGCAGGTGATTTAGCGAAAAGACAAATCTTTCCACCTTTATTAGTTTTTGTATAAGGGATTGTTTTTATGCGCGCAGATATGCGGGCATTAAGTAAATAGAGGTGATGTGTGTGTGTGTGTGTGTGTGTGTGTTACGAATTTATTCCATATTGCCAAATTTTTCACACACTTTTTAATCGAAAATCTAAGAACTTTACAAAATGACAAAGCAAAAGAAACCACGCCCCCTTCTTTTGAAGGGAGTGCTTCCGTCATTAATCCAAACTGCCGATAGAATTTTTTACGGAAAGTGTTCAAATTTCCTTTACTAAGTGTCACGATATGTTGTTTACTTCAATTTGCGGTCAAAAGTACTGGTTTTACACAATATGCCCAATACGTTTTTAGTTAATAATTGCTAATGCAATTCAAAACATAAAAAACAGACTCGCTTTCTCTCTCAGACAGACCTATATTATATGCAGCACCCGAGCACCACTCTCCTTGCACCGATCTTCGCTCGGCTTGCACTATCTTTTGCAAAGATAGGCGGCGCCTCTAAAAAAAGAAAAAAGGAAGGATTTCGTATTTGCCATAGAATTTCCATACCTTTGCATAAAACCACAATCAATTATAGTGCTATGGCAAATTTAAATAGGATAAAGATAGTCCTTGTTGAAAAAGGGAAAACGGGAAAATGGCTTGCTGGTGAGATAGGTAAAACTCCTTGCACAGTTAGTA
>CAVCEE010000033.1:0-12650 GCA_963601185.1 bacterium | reverse complement strand
TCTCGAAGATACTTTCGGGGGCGGTTTGCTGTTTTGAGGAAGTCTTGCTATCTTTCCCGACAGAATTGGCTACCGTCTCTTTCTTCACCCCAACATACTCTGCAAACGGCTTGGTTTTGCGATGGCTGCTATCTATCCATTTTTCGAAATCTTCTAGGTTCGTAGCAGATACGACAATCCTGCGCCCGTCTTCCCAACCTTTTCCATAGTTGGCAAGATAGTCGCTCTTCGCCTCGCCCATATCGTTAAAGCCGAGCATCACCTTGTGCTCGTCAAACGTGCCGTCGGGGTTGTATTGGTCTACCACATACACCTTGCGTCCGTTCCAACCGTCAATATCATTGGAGAGGAACACATCTATGTGGTCTCCGTCCACGCCCTCCGTGCCGCGGAAGTAGCCGTAGGTATTGTGCATCTTACTCTCCCAAGCCTTGCCGTTGGCATCTATTCCTCTACGCACGCTTCCCTGCGGCTGCTCGATGGAGATGTCGAACGCACCTATTTGCACATGACCTTTCTTGTAATTTCCAGCCTTTCTCTGTGCCTCTGTCGGTTCGGTGTTCACCTCTGCTGAGGCTGTTGCTATCTGTTCCGAAATTGGCGTTACTGCCTTGTCCTCAGAAGATTTCCCGTCTTCCTCTTGAAAAGTCGATTGTTTTTCCTTAACTTTGTCAACAGAAACGTCCGAATTTTGTCGGGTAGCCGTGTCGTCCGACTTGCCATCAAGGTTACTATCAACGTCTGTTCTACTGTTAGTTGGTTCAGACGTTTCTTTTTTCTTAAATGCTGTCAGCAACCAAAGTTTCTCATTACCATTCCAAGTGAGGCGCACCGCCGCTTGGTAATCGTCATTCTCCAACTGCACCCGATTTTCTGAACGCTTAGTAATATGCATTCCTTCTACTATACCTTGCAAATTGCCAAGTACTTCGGGATGAAATTTTACAAGTTTGGCAAGGCCATAGCCATCACTTTTTCTTGTGCCGGCTTTGCCCCAGACCAAATCAATGTCTCCTATTTCTTTATGATGGAGTGCGCCAAGAGCCTCACCATCTTGCATTTTCATTAAATGTTGGATAGCACCTTGCGCATTACCTTTGAACTGGTCATACACAAAACCGAAATCACTCTCCCCAATAGGTGCTATTTTGTCTGGATTGGCTTTGTCCGAACTATCTTGTTGTTCGTTTCCAACATTTTCGGCATTCCCGACTTTGGTGTCTTGCTCGGCACGAGCCATCTCCTCGGCTTGCGCTCTGCGCTGCTGCGTCGCTGCGATGTTCTGCCAGTGCTCCAGTTCTGCTTTGGCATTGTCGATGGCTTGCTGGCGTTGCTTCTCCGCCTCAATCTTTTCACGGACAGAGCCGCCCTGCTTGGGCTTTGCCTTTTCCGCTTTCTTTACTGCTGCTTCCTTGTCGGCGACCATTGAGTCGGCAACGGTCTTTGCAATCTGCTCATCGCCGCCGGTCTGCTCCACGATGGCATCCCAAGCGGTGTCGGCATCCGTCTGCTCATAGACAGGTTCGCCTTTCTCGTCTTTCGGCACTCTGTCCAATGCGGTCGGCTGCTGCGTCTCCACTACCGATGCTTCGGTAGGCTTCTCGACTTGTTCAGACTGCGCTACTTGCTCAGTCGGTTGCTCGGTTGGAGTTTCGGTATTTTCCTCGGTCTTGGCTTCGGGTGCTTCTTCTTCGGCAACGACAGCGGCGATGTTGCGCAAGTCGTCTTCCTTGTCGTAGCGTGTTTCTCCATCGGCGACATACTCGATGGTGTCGCCGTTCTGGTCAACGACAAACTCACCGTCCTCGACACGTCCCCGAGCAGAGACGACTGCCGGACTCTCTGTGCCATCAGCGTTGCGCACTACCAACTCATCACCAGTCTTTACAGGTGCAGGATGGTTTTCATCCACCGCTTCGGTGGTGTTGCCTCCGTGCCGCTGGAGGTAGTCGTTCATCAATCTTTCGTCAGCGACTTTCTGCAATTCCTGAATGGTCGTGTTGACCGTCGTGCCATCAGCCTTTTCCACGGTTACCTGGTCACCGTTTACTGCCACAACATTCGCCATCTCACCTGGCACTGCCTCGACTTGTCCGCCCAATACCGGCTGGACAATATTGAGCATCTGTTTTATCTGCTCGTCTTGATAGCGGTTAGCCTCATTACGAACAGCCTCTTCTATCTCTTCGGCAGTCGTTACTTCCCCCACAGAGGTAACCTCCGATGCCGCTACCATCTTCGTCTCTCCAGTGGTAGGGTTGTAGACAATCAACCGTTCATCGCTGTTTGCCCTATTGAGCCGACCATCGGAATGTGACTCAAAATAGCCATCAACGATATATCCGTTTATCGGATAGCCATCACCATCAACGCCAAGCACAACGGGGCATACTGCACCTGAAACCTTGTGTTGCATCTTGCTATATTGCTCACGCCTGTCATTGGCAAAACTCTCTGACTCTTCCTTGATGCGCACCACTGCGCCGTCATACGCCTCTTCCGCTTCACGGCTGCCCTGCTGCTTATATTCCAAAGCAATATCCCTACGCTCTTGCTCATTGGCGTTGTAGCCACGGTCGCGAGGAGTGACGGGTTTGTCCGTTGGTTCAGTGGAGTTATTCTCTCTGTCGCTTTCTTTCGCTTTGCCAAACAACCGTTTGGCATACTCTTCTACCGCATTCTGCTCGGCTTCGTTGCGTCTGTTCGGCTCTTTTCTGATAGACTTGTCTACGTCGACACCGTATTTCTCACCTACCTCAGCGCGGATTTCGCCGGAGTCATACTTGGTATCAAGCGCATCATACTCCTCCTTTACTTCATTCTGGATGCGGGCCTCACCCTCAGACAAGTCCTTGGGGTCTTTGGCGAACAGTCCTGATATTGCTTCTTTTGTTGTATGATACTTAGTGGCGACTCGAGAACAAGCCTCATTTATTCTGTCATTGGCCGCTGCGTTATCAACGAACTTTTCGCCTACATCAATGCCGTTCAACTCAATCTGCCGGCTGATGTTGTTCAACTCCGTTTCTGCTCTGCTCCTCGTGTTGAATGTACGACTTGTTATTACTCCGTTTGCCCCATAAGAATTAACCGTGTAGCCGGTAACCTTGCCGTCGGCATCTTTCCGCTCGGCTATATCACCAGCCATAACAGTTGACATCGGAAGCGTGCGGCCTGTGACATAATAATACATCTTGGCTCTTGCCGCCTCACTGATGCTGGTGTCATTCATTAATTCCGTGAACCGGTTGATTGGCAAACTTTCGGTTACCGTAGCCATATTGCCGTCGGCAGGCGCACCACCAAGTTTCGGCACATAGTTGTCGGGGACAGTGTTGCCTGTCCGTTTTACTTCTTCTTTGTCCAGGCGTTGATAATGTTCCGCGAGTTTCGACAAGTCGGAGTACCCTCCTCGGCGCAGTTCCTCTTTCTCATCCTTAGTGAGCGCAAGACTCGGGTTGCCATCAAGCAGATTGCGCATACGGGTCTCGAAGCCCGCCTTTGTCGTTCCCGGTGACTTTGCTAATTGCGACAAGACTCGAGGTGCGGACTTGACTGCGTGCGACACCTTGAAGCCAGCCATCATCTCGACACTCTCTTTCCATGCGTCGGTCATTTCCTCATTGCGTTCGGCACGGAGTTCGTCAGCCTTTGCTTCTCGCTGCTTCTTATCAGCGATGTAGTTGTCGCTATTCTTGTCTGACAAGGACTCTATTTGTTTATCGTATTCCTTATATGTATCATACAAATCAGGGACTGAGAATATTGTACCTTCAGCCAATGTACTTACCGCCGTTTCTCCGCTACGGACAGCCATCTTGCCAACAGTACTACCTGTTGCACGGACAAGTTTGTCAGCCACATTTCCTATCATTGGAGAGAATACGCCAGTGACTGCGCCCATCGTTGCTCCGTGACGGGCATTGTTAAAGACAGACGCAACCGAATAGTCACCAACCGTGTATCGACCTGTAGTCGGGTCAATCTTCCTATCACCGCCCCACTTGAATTGGTCTACCGCATTGGACGCACCTTCAAAGAAACCGAGGTTGGCTGCTCCGCCAATCACGCCTTGGACTCCCCTGCCGAGCAGTGTGCTTGTTGCGTATCTCGTGAATGCGTTACCTAATAACCGCCCACCAAGGCTGACTGCGCCTCTTGTGACGAGATTGCCAAAGCCGCCGCTCGCATACGTCAACGGGTCGAGACCGAAACTTACGACTGTAGACAACGTTTGTGCCACGCCGTGGTTTTGTGCAAAGTTCTGTTCAGCCACATCCCTTGCTTCCCAGTCACCGGTCGTACCTGCTTGTAGCCGGGCAACACCCTCAGCCATTTTCCCTATGGACGTGTTGCGCATAGCGTTCATTAGAAAGTATTCAACAGTCGATTTCGGCACGTTTTGGTTGACGGCAATGTCAAATACCCGTTTGTCGCTTTGCTGGCGAGCCAGGGCTCTTGCTTCCTTCCTCAATTCAGCCTCACTTGCCTGCGGATGTTGGTACTTGACTACATCATACATATCATTGATAATGGACTGTTGTTTCTGAGTTCCCAACCTGTTCCACGCCTTGTCTGCCAACTGCTGCAGGTCGTGGTATTTCAAGTGAGACACCATTGCGTCATTAGCCTTGTCGAAACCTGATTTGTCCGCTTTCAGCCCTTCCAAGAAGTTACGAAATGTCAGTTGGTTGCTATCCTTGGATTTGTGTAAGAAATCTTTTCGAGATGCCTCGTCCGCTTCCTGCCATACTTGCCAAGCCACGTTATCGGGGTCGTTATTGGTCATAGTCTGCTCCATCTTGTCGATGAGACCGTTTTGGATGCGTGCCTCACGATGCCTCTTGCCTTCTTCCGTAGAAGCCTCCCACTCATCACGCTCTTTCAGTTCTGTCATCCGCCTTGAGAAGTCACTGTCAAACTCCCTACCAGCCGTGTCGTATGCCGGTCGGTCTGTACCGGGAAGACGTAGTTCGAATGACGATGTTCCCTTAACACCTTTGCGACTGTTGTTGCCATAGTCTTTGACATTCTTTTTGACAGTATTGGCTGCATTGTTTAAACTGATATTGGTTTGGGTAAACTGGTTCTGCATCGCCATCCTCTGCTGTAGGGAGGGTGTGAATCCTTTCTTGCCCTGCATCTGCGCTTGCACCGGCTGTGGTTGTGCCGACTGCGTTGGGGTATTCGGTTGAGTCTGTACTCTTGGTTGAGACTGCGCCGGTGCTGACTGTGTTTGCTGACCGATCTTGCCGTACTCCGACTCAACAACTTTTGAGAGGTCGTCGAGCGAACCTATGTCATAACCTTCTTTGGTTACTGCATTGTATAACTTGTTGCGGCGCACAGGATCTTGTATGCCTTTTTCGAAGTCATCGTAAGAGCCAAGGTCAAGGTCTTGGCTCAGTTGGTTATATAGATTTTTTATACGTTTGCCCATTAGTAACTGATTTTCTTTTTACCGCTATTTTTTTTGCCTACACCTAAATAATCGTCTATATCGGCATCTACTTCTGAATCGCTGCCGCGACCTTTGCCGACTTTAGTTCTCTTCTTCCCAAGGAAGCCATTCGTTTCCGTGTAATTCCGACCGCCGCCATCATAGTAGTCTTGAATTGCAGTAATCATCCCTTCTATGGAGTTTGCCGTGCCGCTGACCAAACCAGCCTCAGCCAGTCTGCTATATGCTTGCCGCACACTTGCGTTGTCAGGGTATATCCTCCCGTTAGGGGTCTTTATTTCGTTCTTCTTTTTTGAAGAGCCGTCTGAACTGCCGCCACTCCTACGATGGTCTACGCTATACTTCTGTCGTTTGTTTTGCTGGTCTTGTTTATATTGGGTTGCACGGTCAACGCCAGTCTTCTGACGATTTTCCTCATCGGCGTAGTCGTTGTCGAGTTTCAGGTTGTCAATTTCGTCCTGTTTTGGACGGAGTTCTTTCTCTCGCGCATACTTGTGCAACTTAGAGCCTCTTTCGGCAGCTTTAACAGGCTGGTCGGCTTCCCAATCCGCTGCTCCTCTGTCCGCCTTGGCTTTGGCTATTGCTGCGGCAAGGGCTTTGTAGTAAGCCTCACTGTCGGCTTCATTGCCTTTGAGCATTATGGCATCATACTCGTCTTTCTCCGCCTGCCAACGAGCACGCATAGCCTCGGCACGTTTCTTCGCCGCCTCGGTCATTCCCGGCTTGAAGTCGGCACTCAATGCACCCTTGCCGGTGAAATAGAGATTAGCCAACGAAGAAAGACCGTCGCCGATGGCAGCGATTATGCTTCTGCGCCTCTCCCGTTTCTCTTCCTTCTTCTTGTCTTCATCTGACGTGGGTGGCTTTTGGATGTACGCCAAGTAATCCACCTTTGAGTCGAAGATTTTTTCCTTGCCTGTTGCTGGGTCGATATATCTATACTTGTAGCCTATCGGAGTCTTTGTGGCAACCAAACTGCCTGTATCGTTTTTCTCATCCGTACTGGTATGTCCTACTGCGCCGCTATTAGCCGAGTCGACAGTTTCCGGCGCATTGGATTCATTCTCACCCACAATATCAGTAGGAGTCGCAGCCTTTGCCGTCACATCCTCGGCTGTGACAGGATTGCCGTCTTTATCGACCTTGTTTGACTGTGATGCAGTGTGGTTGGGGTCTGCTTCCGAATTTGCGTCTTTGACCACCAGTGACTGACTGCCATTGACAGCCGCACGCATAAAGGGATTGATTGCACTACCCGGCTGGGTTACGCCGCCAATCTTTGGAGCAGACTGTTGAGGCTGTTGCGGTGTCTGTCCCGGCTTAGTATCGTCACTTGAGCCTGCATTTGATGTGTACAATGCGCCGGCTTGTGGAGCAGCAATTGTCGCTGGAGCCTCGGTATCGTTTCTGTTTACGATAGTTGTAGGCGTTTCAACCTTTGCTTCCGTATAGTTGGCATCGGCAACGGACTGGTTGACCTGCGACGTGTCGGATTCATCAGTGTTCCAGATTATTTTTTTCTTCGCCATAGTCTCTACTTTTTACCTAAGATTCCCGACAGAGAGTCAGCCGAACTACCGGCCTGACTTGTTGCCGCCTGAATTTGCTGTTGCTTGTTTTGACTCGCTTGAATCTGCGCGGCGACGTTGGCGTTGGCATTCTGCTGGTACTGTTGCTCAATATTGTCCTTGCGCGCGTCGGAAGCCGCCGCAATGGTGCTCGTGGCATTAGCCAAAGCATTAAGGTTCGCAGCCTTCTGTGCCGCTACCGACTCCGTGCTTGCTCCGGTTACTGCACTTGCGCCCTGTGCTGCCTGTGTCTGTTTGCGTAACTGTTCCTGAGTATTAGTCAACAGCCGCTGTGCATCGGCACGTTGAGTGCCGTCCTCGTTGTATCTGCGGTTGTACCACGCTTCGTTAGCAGTCTTCTGCTCATTGAGCAGTTTCTGCTGTTTTCTACTTTCCTTGGCGGAAAGGATGCCACCGACGACTGCACCGCCAAGTTTCATCGCTCCGCTGATAATCGAACCTATCATATAGTTAATTTTTATCGTCAATGCTCAAAATTAGGGAGTTACATTTGCAGAAAGCAGATTAATATTAACTGACAATGGCAAAAAAGAAGATGACCGATGTGGTAGCACCGGGAGTGATGCCGATGGAGCAGACACACAAAACCGTGAGAATTGGCAAACGCGCCGAAATGCTTTTGTCAAGTGTGCTTGTGCAGGGTGAAAAAACGTTCCTTGAGAATATGCAACTTCTTGAACCGAGAGACTACTGCAACTGCTACATAAAACTATTGCAGTTGGCTCTACCTATACAACAGAATGGTGGCAATGCTGTAGCCGGCGGCGTGACCGCTCTCATCAACAGTTTGTCAATACAGATAACCCAATAATACAACTACAATGGATATAACAATAATCATAGATCGAGAGAAGGTCTACAGCGATGTGGCGCAGGAATCGGTCTACATTGGTGGCCGCTCAGTACAGACTGACGGAAGTAATATTGACAAGGTGTTTATCACCGACGACGACAAGATTTACCTTGACAAAATGTACCGAGATGCGTGCAGTGCCTTGGGTCTGGCTCTCACCGAATATGTCAGCGCCGCCACGCCGCTCTCACCAAATCCGAGCAAGCAAAGCGACTATGAGATAACCCTTACGTTGCCGGATAACGTGAGCGAGATCACATTGTCCTCGTTGCCGTCGGACGTGCATAATTATGTAGTCACTTCCGTATTGGCTGACTATCTGCTGCGCATCGGCGTAGAGGACTGCCAAACATATATGGAGCAAGGCAAGGCTCTCATCGAGTCTATCATCAACGAGTTGAGCGAAAGGAAAAGACCTAAATATGCCGAGGTTGTGGCGGAAAGGAGCAAATTATGAGCAAGACAATAGATATAACTTTTTGGCGTGACGAAATCGAATACGATGTGCAAAGCATTATGAGCCTGCTTGCCGACTCATTACCGGGAGATACACCTCACCACGTCAAGCACCAACTGCAAGACGTGTGTCAAGGAGAGAACGAGAGGCGCACTTGGCGATACTGCAACAGGGCATACCAAGATGTATGCACCTGTGTGTCGTCGCTCATCAGCGTGCCGGTGGCGGACGAGTCGACTATCGACAATACTAGCGGAGCGCCGGAGTCCTATACCCTGTATATGACCGTTGCCGACGATTGGGCAAAGCATCAGACCAACACGTTGAAAGACTATGCACACGACTATATCGTGTATGCTATCGTCGCCGAATGGCTGGCACTTATTATGCCGCAACTGGGGGAGTCGTTTACTGAGAAGATGATTGTAGCCCGTGACGGCATCCGCAAGAGTATCGACAGCGTCGCCAAGATTGGCCGTATAAAACCATATCCTTATTAGACGGAGAAAGGGGAAAATCCCCTAACCAAAATATTCTGCCACAAACATTTTAAAACGCAAAGCAAGTATGCGCAGTTAGGGGATTAAGCCTTTGCTCGCATACTTGCTGTTCGTCTGTGGCTGAGGCAAAGTTAAAGGAAATATTTGAGATAACGTATGGAAAATCTAAAAATCTTTACCAAGGTACTTTGCATCGTTTCCGAGATAACGGGAATAAGTGTAGAAGAGATTCTGTCGAGGAATCGGAGTGTTGACATTGTTGATGCCCGTGCCATCGTGGTACGTGCATTACACTTCATTGGGTACTACCCTAAACAGATAGCCGCATTTACAGGAATGACATCCGCCAATGTTAGGCGCATATTGACACAATTTGCCGACCGTAAGGCGATGAGTAAACAACTTGCAAGAAACACAGCCAAAACAAGAAAATACATTGAAAGCAACTTCTTTGCCGCAGAATTTGTGTAGTCTATATTTGGTGCACGGTTAATATTGACCGGGATATAATCCTTATAATTATGACTGCTGAAGAAATGTTGGCAATGCGTGGCGTTGCTCGGAATGCGTGGAGTGAGGATAATTATCCTTACCATTGTGGGAAAAGGGGACATAGCGGACAGCGTGCAACAGGTATCGCTCTTGGTGCTGTCGGTGTAGGTCTTGCGGTGCTGGGTATTCCTTTGGCTCTCGTTGCCGCCAAGGCATTTGCGTCGAAGGCGGAAGCGATGGCTAACGGAAACTCACAGATGATTGGCGAAACAAACAATCTTGTGCGCACAGTGGCTGCCGGACTGCAAATGGAGTCGCAAAACAGAGAACGCGCGATCCAAATCGAACACAGCGAAAGAGTGCAGAGCAATCCTACTGTGCAAAGTTACATCGACCTTGCCGCTGGCGCTGGTGCTTATAGCGGAAGCAACTCTGCCTCCGATGCACAGGCTGCCGCTGCCATTGCCTCTAATGGCTATCTGTCGAACCCTGCCGTTGAGAATTTCTCCTTTGTGAGAACTATCCCTTACTCACAGCCTCAACCTTGTTGCAGTGGGTGCAACGGTTAAGAAACTGGCGGACGGTGACGGAGTATCCGTTGTCGTCTGCCAATTCCGAGAATTATGTTCAAGAAGAAAATCAACATTGACAAACTATCAGCGATGACTCCGACGAGCAAATTTGATTTGAAGATGCAGTGTCTTGCCATTGCCAACGGAAACGTTGACGAGGCGATGAAATTGTATGACTTTGTGGCTGATGGCTTGGATATTCCCGATATCACTATGCCACCACCTACGACAATGCAACAAGTAAAAACGATGGCAAGCAATGTATTCGGATGGGTGAAGGAGAATAAAGATGATATTGCAGGTATCTACGATTTGGTCAGAAATTTCCGCAAAGGGAACGCAGTCGAGGTAGCCGCTGAGATGGTCAATGAATTGCCGACATTGAAATGAGAGTGTTAAATGTGACCATTCCTGTATACGGGGAAAGTGAAGAAGAAGCCACAGTAATGCGACAAGCGTGGGTGGATTTCGCCAATGGTTTGCGGAGTCACGGGTGCGTTGCGTCAGCAACAAAAACCGCTGAGGCATTGCGTATGTGGGATAAGAATGTCATAGTAAGAAATGCGATAACCAAACATTACAAACAATGAATATGATACAAGCACTAAAGGCCATCTACGACCTTTTAAAGAAAAACTATGAAACGGTATCTGCCAACAATAAGTACTTGGAGCAGATATATGGCGAGATGACCGCCGATAACATATCGTTCTCCGACGCGCCAGATGAAGGGGAAACGATTGAATGATTTCTGGTAACAATAAATTTGATTGGATATGATTAGCGTTACTCCTATCTCAATTACGGCAACAGCGCAGGAATATGCCTGTTCAGTTGTCGAGAACCTGTGTCAAGCGTATTGTCTCTCACAGAGTGTTCAGCCGCAGGCATCGGTTGCCTATAGTGTTGCGTCACAAAAGACCGTCAGTGGAACTACATTCGTAACAATGCAAGCGGTCGGGTCAATCACCTACCAACCCAAGAATGGCAAGTGCTGCCGCCCACAGGTAAAGATGTTTACCGAAACCTTTGACATAATTTTCAAAGGAACGGGGACACCGACTATTGCGGTTACTCAAGGTTCAAGCGATGAAGCACCGACAAATGTGAAATGCAACGGCAATGTGTTTGCCTACTCCATCGTTACTGATGTGACCATAACCGCAATCTTTCCCAGTTAGCGATGTTGTCTCTACTGAAGATTGTGATCGCGTGCGTGCTACTAAATCACTTGGGACTCGCAGAAGCGGTCGTAAAAAGGCTGACTGGAAAGCGAAGATTGCTTCCGGTCACTTGCTCCAAGTGTCTTAGTTTCTGGTGTAGTCTGCCCTACTCCATCCTTGCTCTGCATTGGGGAGTGGCAGACAGCATCGTAGCGGCATTGCTATGCTCATACATTTCTCTTTGGTTCGAAATATTATTGGGTATAATACACAAATACTATGACAAATTATGGCAAACAATGTAAAGTACGTTCCGCCAAAGAAGGTGGTTTACAAAAGCATCCCGAAAGTCGTGTGTCCGAAGTGCGGAAAATAAGACGGGATATCGAGTCGTTTATCCGCTGCTTCAACCTCGGCAAAGAGGCTATTCAAGCAAGTCGACAAGTTCTTTCTTGATGTCGTCATCTATGTTGCGGTATCGGGCAAAGGCTTGACTGCCATCCTTGTGTCCCGACATTGAGCCAACAAGATTTGGGTCTTTGACTTTCTTGTATAAGTTCCCTATGAATGTGCGGCGTGCAAGATGAGAACTTGCTATCTCGTTTATTGGTCTACGCTCTTCTCTTCCCAAGTAAGAATCGTAGACAAGGACAGTGCGTGTTATGCCACAGATGGTGAATATCTTCTTAATCGCAATGTTGTATTTTATGACTGAAACGAAAGGAAACAATCGGCCTTTCTTATCGACCCCTTTGTATTTCTCTATGAGTGACAATGCCCTGTCGTTTAGCGGCACTCTCACTACATCCATCCGTTCCCCCTTGGTCTTTTTCGGTATATACTCTATTGCTCCGTTGACAATATTGTGCGCAGTCAGGCTCGTCAAGTCGGACACACGACAACCGAGGCAACACTGGAATATAAATATATCCCTTTGGGTCTCCAACGACTTGTCAAACGACAAGTCGGTTTCGGCAATCGCGTTGCGTTCATCCAGTGTTATATAATAGGGTGTGCCATATTTCTCCGCCTTTATCGCAATATTCTTCGCTGGCGACTGTGCGATTAGACCGAGCGACACCATCTCGTTGAGCAAGGATTTCAACCTTCGGAAAACACAACAAATATAGTTATCACCCCTCTTTACCGTGTCTTCATACCTAATGAATGTAAGGAATCCGCGAATTGTCTGTTCGTCGATAGTCCTTAACATAAGCGAGAATTTAGGTTCGTGCCTTCTTCTGTATTCCTCATAACGTTTAAGTTGGTGTTCCAGCGTAACATATCCCTTTGCCGTTGCCTGGGATATATCCTTGTGCAGAGTCAAATCGGCAATCTCTTCTTCGAGCGTGGCGGCAATATCTTCCTGAGGGCATATAGCATCCTCTACCAAACGTTGCAACATCACACTACTGTTGATTACCGAATAGTTGGACTCGTAGGTACGCATAATAATGTTTTTCAACTCTGCCACCCCCTCGTCAATCCGTTCTCTTGTTCCGATGGGACAATACGACCGCTTCTTGATGCACTCGTGCCGAGCATCCCACAATGACGGCAGCA
>CAVCEE010000032.1:0-13935 GCA_963601185.1 bacterium | reverse complement strand
AGATTGAGATTAGTGCTGGACGTTGATTTTGTCTTAAGGTTATAGAGCGGAAATTTTATCTGCGTATAACTGGAGTAACGGAATTCATCTATTCCGCTCGTCACAACGTTTATGTCTGGTAAGTCTGTCGATGGGGTTGGGGTGGGCGTTACTGACTGCTTCGTCCCTGCTGTGTGACTGGCGGAGACGGTTGACAGTTTTAAATCAAGGTTATCAAGGCTCTCACGGATATTCATCGGAGCGGATATGTCGTTGGTGGTTTCCACGAGCCATTTCCACGGCAGAAAATCGGTGATAGGCTTGCCGTCACGGAATATCCTTATCGCCCATTCCACAGAACGGGCGGTATTTGCATACTCGTCATCGCTGGTGACATCTATTTGCTTGCCATTCTTCCCGTGACGGATGTGTAACCAACTATTGCCAGGATTTACCTCCAAGAAGAAATCGGCAAAGAAGCGGTTGATGTGGTCGTCGTACCTATCGATATACGTTTTCTGTGCTTCCGCGTTAATCCACGTCGGAATGAACGGCACTGCAACCTTGACTTCCACCTCATCCTTTCGTGGGTTGTTATCGCCGCTAATGTCGGTGGCTGCGACAAGATACGGAGACACCTGGACCATCTTACTAGCCCTGTTGCTGACAAATTTCAGTTCGTGCCAGCCTTTGACTTTTTTGGGAAGCGTGCCTCGGCCATCACCACCAGTAGCAACATTGTATCTGGACCTTCCCGACACATTTCGGTACAACCGCACCTCATCAGTAGTCTTGATACCTGTACCGTGGATGCGGAACTGGAAGTCGTCCCACGTTGCACCCAAACGCAGCCGAGCATCGACAATCTTATAGTTCGCCCCGTCAACCGCCTCATTGAGGGTGCTGATAGCCTCGACGTGTGAGGCAATCTTATCGGTGTTGGCAGCAATCTGGTTGCCTTGTGCGGTGGCTTCCTCGGAGAGGGTGTTAATCTGCTTGGTGTGCTTCTCAATCGCCGAAGCATTGGCGGCGATGGCGGAAGCATTGTCGGAGATCTTCGTCTCGTCCTCACCTACCTGCGTGACGAGTTGCTTGATGGCAGCGCCTTGGTCGTCCACCTCCTTTGCTACATCGGTGAGGTCGGTGGTGTGTTGTGCAACGGTCTTTTCCGCTGCCGTGAGCCGAGAGTCGAGCGCCGAGTCCTTGTCCTGCAAGGCAGCAATCCGGTCGTCGTGCTTCTCAATTGCCTCCTCGGCAGTCTGTATGCGTCCGCTATGCTGCGTGAGGTCGGTTTGCAGTTCGTCGATGCGGTCGGGGTCGAGTTTGTCGAGTTTAGTCTTGTCGGTAGCGGACATCAATCCGGCAACCTCCTTAGTGGCTGCAGTGAGTGAGAAGATGCTCTCCCCTGTCTCCGTGCCATCGTCGAGCGAATGCAAAGGTGCGTGGATTTCGTTCTCGGTGTCGTAACGTTCGACTGTGATGTTTCCGTTGCCGATAACAGTCAGCGGAGCGACCTTGCCTTTCCAGTTCTTCAAGCCACTGATGGCTGTCATGTTGTTAGCAATGGAGGTGGCGTTGTTGAGGATTCGGGAATTGAGTTCGGTGTCCTTGTTCTGTAGGGCGATAATCTGCTTGCCTTGGTTGTCAATCTGTATCTGCGTGTTGTCGGAGTTAACGAAGTAGACTCCGCCGTCGTAGGTGTAGCGTAGATACTGTCCGTTGTAGATTACGATGGAGTAAGCACCCAGTGTCGACTCGTTGTCGACCACCGTTGCGGAATCCTTGGTAGCACCCTCCTTGATAAGGACAAGACCGAAGATATGGAACTTGCCGTCGTGCTTGATTAGAGAGCCGATGCTCTCATTGTTGCAGACCACGGTATAGGTGCCGTTGGGCAAGTCCTTGCGCCAGTCATTGCCGTCAAAATCAAAAGTAGAGATGTCGAACACCTCGATATTCTTGTCGAGGGTTGATACCGGGGTGAGCCATTGCTTCTCATACTTGTCCCAGTTGTAGCGCACGCCGTCGATGAACACATAGTCACCCGTGCCGCCTCCTTCGGGATATTTGTCCCACACTTCCTTGAGAGCGTTGAAACGACCAAGGTTGTGTACGTCTGTTGTCGTTGTTGTCATTGCAGTAATTCTTTTGCTGTGTTGCCCAATGCCAAGGAGAGGTCATTGTCCTTCAGCACACCGCAGACCAACGATGCAGTAAGATACACAATGCCGTCGTAGCATTTAGTGGGTAAATCAATTTTATTGTTCTTATTAAATGCTGGTTCGGAAAGGTATTGCGCTCTCCTTACCGCAACCTTTTCACCTCCACGGCAGGAGAAGAATTCCAGCGCCAGCCCTGCGGGATAGGACACCACCGCCACAACGGGTCGTTGAGGGCAACCGCGCATACCAGGGTATCTGCTCCGTTGCTGTGAGTAGAGAGAGTCTTCCGCCGTGATGGTGTTCACCACAGGCCGTTCCCAGTCGGTCATTTGGAATGTAACGAGCCGCAGAAAGTCATCGGGGAGCATCGTGAACCCCATGCCGAATCCCGGCTGCGACTCCCACTGAATGTCAGTGTCAAGACTCTTGCCTTCGCCTACAAGTTTCAGGGGGGCATTGAGCAAGGTTAGCCGTGCCGCCCTCAGCACGCAATCCGTGATAAGGTCGTCGAGAGTGAGAGTGTTGCTGTCCTCGGTCAACAATGTTTCCTGTGCGCTGGTCTCGTTTCTATCCATCACCCGGCGCACGTCGGTGCATATCTGCTCTGCCGTGTATTCCATACGCCTATATGCCTACAAATTCGATGTTGTTTCGCTCCGCAAATTTCTTGATGTCGGACAATGTACGGATTTGTGTGCGACTGATTTCAAACTTGTCGACGAGGTATTGTTTCGCCTCCGAAGCATCGCTGACTTCGACCTTTGTAGGTTCAACTTTTGTTTCAGCGGTCTTTGCCTCCTTCTGCTCTGCCGCCTTTACCTCCTCTTCCGTTACCGTCTTGGCGAGGAAGAAACGTTTGCCGAACAACGGACAGGCTTCGAGTTTCGCCTGTAAATCGGCATTGTCGGTGACGAACGAGGCTTCGCCGAGTGTTCCCGGTTTAAAAACGATGCGTGTGTGGGTGTTGCGCTTGTAGACACCACCGTTGAACGGGTCTTGATAAGACTCCACCCCCGTAACAAGGGAGAAACTGAGGAAGTCTTTCGACTTATATATTTTTATTGTCTTAGCCATAATAAGTAGTAAAAAAGGGGCATCGTGAAAGATACCCCTTTGGGTTAATGAATAAGTTTACGCTTTCGTTCCGAGGTGCAGACGAGCGTGTGCCTTGGCGTAACGCAGATAGAGACATGCAACCTCTTGGATAACCACCGCATCAGTGTTGCGCACACCAGCCGATTTGAGGTCAAGCACGTTGCGTTGCCATGAGATGTGGGTTTTCTTGGTCAAGTATTCCGGGTCGAGGGCAAAACCTTTATCCGACATCCCATTGAGGTCGAACAACTCGTGATGGATAACGAGCAGGTCGCCGAAGTCGGTAGACCACGATTTGAACTTGAGATTCCACGATTCCACGCTCTCCTTGAGACGGAATTTCTCGGACTTGATTTTTGAGAATGCCTCAAGCATATCGCTGCCGACAAGCAACACTTTCTGCTTGTTGCCGATGCCAGTGCCAACGAATAAGTCCTTAGAGCATTCCACGAGGTCGTCGTCGGAGATAGTCACGTTGCCGCTGTCGTCGGTAGTGCCAATGTAGACATCCTTGCCAGCCTGATACCAAATACCGCCGGTGAACCAAGTGTCGATGTTGTCCTTGGAGACGTGCTTGATACGAGCCTTTGCGCCAAAGAGGAACGTGTTTTCCTGAGCAAGACGCATATCGTAGATACCATCTTCCTCAATGTCGGAGAAGTTCCAGTCAACCTCCTTGGATGCGATTTTGTCGAAAGTGGACTGCTCTACCTGAATCATAAAGTTCTGGCAATACTGCTCCTCGCTTGTCGGAAGATTGTTGAAGCGACCAGTCTGTACGTCCAACTCACCGCAAGCCTTACCCATACGGATGAGCGTCGTGCCAGAAGGGATTGCAGGCAACAGGATTGGTGTGTTGGTAGCCTCGTCGATAGCACCGTTTACCGCATAGACAACCGGCTTGTTGGATGTGTTGTCACGACCGCAGACACAGAGTACCAAGTCGGGGCGAGTGCCGTCGCCTTTGTCAGTGTCCTTGGAGTCGTCATACACATAACCGTCAGAGCGAGTAACCGCTTTAACACCGACCACGCGGATCGTGTCGTCGAGAGTGAACATATTGGGGTCTTCCACGTCGAGCACGACCGAAGACGTGCCTTTTGTGCCAGCAGTGACCGCAGTGTTGAGGGTCGTACTGATAGCGCGAGTACCAACCGAATAATACTTCACAATCATAGAGTCAGACTTGAGAAACTTGCCATAGCGACTGATTTGGTCGATAGGCGTAGCCATCGGTCTGATTTTGGTAATTCTGGAGTCAATGTCCTTGGTATACATCTCCGGATCGCCGTCCGCACGTCCTTGCGATTCAGTTGCGATACCATCGTTACCGTCAGGATTACCACTGTTTGACACACCGGCATCAGGAAGGGCAGAGGCCGCAGCCATTACTACCGATGAGCCAGCACCGAGCACGAGAGCCAAAAGACCCAACACTGCTCGCCACACATTCTTTTTAGTTTCTTTCTTCATAATAAAATAGGGTTTTGTTATTGATTCATTTTAGTTTTCTTATATCCTCCTCGTTCCCAAATGGACGAAGCCTCACTTGCTCTATCGAGCGCACCGAGGTCGGGTCTTGGTGCAGACTGGTTTGCTCCGGCGCGTCCACCAGGAGCGACAGGAATACCGTCACCTTTGCTGCGTTTTTTCAACTTCTCCTCGATGTTGGCATTTCGCCCACGCACCTCGCCCTCGTGGGCTGCATTCTTCACATCGACATCGTGCGAGAGTCCTGCGAAAGCAAACTCCAAAGCCTCGGGTGAGAACTTGCCCACAATGGCATCGTAGGCGATTTGGCAGATTTTCTTCATACCCTCGTCCACCTGTTCATCGGTGTAGCCTTTCTCTTCCTTCAGTCGCTCAATCTGCTCTACAGACTTCTGGATGTTCTCGTTGTACTGCTTCTCAAGGTTCTTGCTCTCTGCCACCCTTTCAAGATACTCCTTGCCGGCCTTTGCCAATTCTTCCATTTTCTTCGGGTCGTCGTAGGCATCGGCGATTTCGGGACCAAACAGGCTGACGAACTTGGTGATTACGTCACCGCCACTGGCAAGAGTCTGGAACAACGCAGCCGAACGTTCATCGGCATTGAACATATCCGCAATCTTCCGTTCGTCGGTGTGCAGACGGTCAAGTTCCTTGTCGTAATTGTCGTAATCGTCGTTAATCGCACCGTAGATTTCTTCATCGTCGGCGAACTCACGGTCGGGGTATTTCCCCTTGAGCCGCTCCAAGAAGGCATCGCGTCTGCTCTTAACTTGTTCATTTTTAGGTTTTTCCATATATACTGACATTTTATTTCGTTTCAGTAAAACAAATTTAGGTCTATGTAGCTCATTGTCAGTCTTTTTTATTAACCGACTAAGGGGTAAATTTGAACAGATGAGACTAAAGGGCAGCACTTCGACATTCCAACAAGATAGAGACAGAGACTTGATGAGGGCATACAGGGAGCAACTGTCATTACAAAAGGGCAGGATTTCGCTACCCGATGTGCTGCGTGCCACCGTCGACTCTCCGTCAGCACGGTTCTGGACTACTATAGAACGGGCAATGGCTGTGGTGATGCAGATACGCCGGGGGCAGGATATTAAGGTAATGATGCCGCTGAGACTGGAGATGTATAGGGAGATTGCACGCCGAGTTGATGCCCTTATGAACGATGATCCAAATCTTGATTTGGAGTTGGCAGTGATAACGGTTGTGGAGGGCGGCGCACCGAAATTCTACCTCACGCCCAAGAGCGCAAAGACAATAATACACAATATAAGGAAGCGATGGAGAATGCAAAGGCAAAAACAATAACGCTGGCATTGTCGGCAGTGATGGCAGTGTTGCTGTTTGCGGAAGCGCATCCCATTTGTAAGGGAGAGCCTTTCGCAAACCGATTCCTGTATCACTTCTTTCACGCATCAGCCATCCATTATCTGACCAACGCATGGTGCCTGGTATCGGTAGTGTTTGCCTTCGACCTTGCTTTGAGCGACCTTGCGGTGGCATATATCATCGCGTCGTTTGTACCAGTGATATGGACAACGCCCACAATAGGTCTGTCGGGCGTGTGCTTTACCCTGCTCGGTCGCTGCTCATTTCTCGTAAGAAGAAAGATGCACTACCATTACTTTATGGCACTGTTTATCATTGCCGGACTGGTGATGCCCAATGTTAATGGCTTTATACACCTCTACTGCTATGTTGCAGGCATACTTTATGGCTTACTTATTCACCCTATCAAATGGCAGAAGAAGCGATAGAAAGCATATTGACAGAAAACGAAAGGCGCAATAAGGTGCTTTATGCGCCATTCAACCCTCTCACAGGGGAAGGTGCGTTTCTTGAGCGCACAAGGCTGGAAGTGCCGGATTTCAGCATTCCTGTGCAGTATGTACCTGTCGCAATGGTGGATGAGCCGTTTATTAAAGCATTAATCAAACTCGGCTCGCTGAAAGCGTTCGAGGCACAGGCGAAGAACGGTAGCGTCAACAGCGAGGTACTGTCGGAGATGCTTGTGCGCATCCGTTGCAAGTATGACTTCTGCTTTTGGGCGTATATGTTTGCACGCATCAAAAACAAGGAGGGAGGTGATGACATCCCTTTCCGGCTCAATCTGCCGCAGCGGATGCTCGTGGAACTGTTTGAGTCGATGCGTATCAAAGGAGAACCAATCCGTACCATTGTGCTTAAAGCCCGCCAATGGGGAGGCAGTACAGTTACGCAAATCTATATGTCGTGGATACAGTTGGTGCATAAGAAAGGATGGAACAGCCTTATCGTAGGACACACCAAGGACTCATCGGTGGAGGTCAAGGGAATGTTTGACAAACTCATACAAGCCTACCCTACTCCGATGCTGCACGAGATGGGCGAGCCGTACAAGGACAATGAGCCTAAATTTCAAGCAGAGGCGGCATCCGGCAACATCTTCAAGATACCGCAACGCAACTGCAAGGTGAAGATTGGTACAGCAGTTGAGCCGAACTCTGCCCGTGGCGGTGACTCCGCCCTGGTACATTGTACCGAGGTGGCGTTCTGGAAAAAGACCGAGGGCAAGACACCACAGGAGATTGTGCGTACCGCTTGTTCGGGTGCCGGACTGATGCCGCTGACAATGATTGTGTATGAGTCGACCGCCAATGGAACAGGCAACTTCTTCGAGACGGAATACCGCGCGGCAAAGGAGCACAAGAGTACGTTCAAGTCAATCTTTGTTGCTTGGTTCAATATTGAGCGATATACCATACCTATTGCCGACAAGGAAGCATTTGCCAAGGAACTGTACAAGAACCGCAACAACGAGTTCATCGCCGACCGTCGACACGACAACGGACGTTACCTTTGGTGGCTGTGGAAACAAGGTGCGACTTTGGAAGGTATACAATGGTATGTGTTGAAGCGCGCTGAATATGACGAGCACGGAGACATGGCTGCTGAATACCCTTCGGATGACGTGGAGGCATTCCAGCATTCGGGATGCTCTGTATTTGACAAATACAAGGTGGAACTACTGAAGCCATCCTGCCGACCGCCACAATATGTCGGTGATGTCTACGGCGATGGTGATGAGGGAGTGGCTGCAATGACCAATGTCAGGTTTTCGGAGGACTCGCAAGGAAAGTTCTGCATCTGGGATAAGCCCGAAACGTTTCCCGACAAGGTGGTATCGCACCGTTACCTTACGGTTGTCGATGTGGGCGGTCGCTCGTCGAAAGCCGACTATTCGGTGATTGTGGTGTTTGACCGCTACTGGATGATGGAGACCGACGGCAAGCCGTGTGTAGTGGCGCAGTGGTACGGACACATCGACCACGACCTGCTTGCGTGGAAAGCGGCGCAGATAGCCAAGTTCTACAACGACAGTCTGCTGGTGATTGAGTCGAACACCCTCGAAACCAAAGACCGCGACCGTGTGGTCGACGGAGACCAGTCGGTGTTTATACTCAACCAGATAAAGAACGTTTACCGCAACCTTTATGCTCGCAAGCCGAGCGAGATTGACATAAGAGAAGGGAGGGAGACCAAGTACGGCTTCCATACCAACGTGCAGACCAAGCCAATGATTATATCCACCCTCGTCAAAGTTGTGCGTGAGGCTCTCTATATCGAGAGGGATGAACGGTGCCTCGATGAATATCTCTGCTATGAGCGGAAACAGAATGGCTCTTTCGGTGCAGAACAGGGCAAGCACGACGACCTGTTGATGACCCGTGCCATCGGTCTGCATATCTGCTTCTTCGAGATGGATAGACCTGTGATGAGGGAAGCGACCGACAATGTGACTAATTTATACAAGCAAAAACCAAAATCTTTAGCGACTTTATAATATGAACATTTTCAAAATGATTAAGGCCAAGTTGGTCTATAGCCTTGCAGTGCAAAAAGCAAATGATGCACACGAGGGAACAGGAGAACGATACTATGTGATGCCGTCGACGGACGGCAAACTTGTTGTGGTAGACCGCAGGAATTTCCGGCTGCTCAAGCGCAAGCACTACATCAATCAGAATGCCAATATAGGCATAATGCAAAAGGAGTGCTTCTACTGCACTCCTTATCGCAATGGGTCGGGCGAGATGCCCGATGAAGTAAGAGTCTTGAAAAAGGCTGCCTATATGGACTGGGTAAACCGAGGTCGCTAAGCGCCTTGCATAGCGGCTTGCATTTGTTGTACGGCAGCAGGATTGACCTGCTGTTGCGCCTGCGCCAATTGCTGCTGCAACTCCGGTGTGAGTTGTTGCGGCTGTTGACCTTGTGCCATCGCCTGTCCCTGAGCCTTTATCTGTTGCAGCAGATTGTCTGCAAACGGGAAGTTGCCTGCCTCAAGCATCTGCTCGAGCGAGATTTGTCCAGTCTGCCATATCTGCATAAGGAAGTCGTTGGCCATCTGCCTTACGACTGGTGTCTGTGCGCTTTCGACAATTGAAAGATCAAACTCGATATTGTTTATCTTCTCCGGGTCATAGGTGACAGCACCGCCGCTGCGCCCGGCGATGTTGACAACTCGTTTGGTGTCGTAGAATTGCTGCATATTCTTTACGTCCTTGTATGCGCATTGCACCACGAACGACGAGAATGTCTCAAGCAAATCGACAAGTGACGTGGTGGCGTTCTGCGTTTGCTGGGCATAAAGCGTGCCTGACATTCCGCTGTAGCCCGGCTTGCCCTGCAATGCCCCATTGACACCGCTGATGTCCTCGAAGAACTTCAACTGGAGCGAGAGCAGTTCCTGTATGCCTACGTTGGTACTATTGGAACTCAACTGCGAAGGAGCACCGCCACTGCGACCATTGTAGACGATGAACCCGTCTGCCCTTGCCCACGTTTCCTGTAACTGCTGCCAAGTTACACCATCCGGCTTCGCCTCCTCCGGGAAGAGGACGACACCCTTAGCACTGCTGCGGATAATCTGGTCGTTGAGTGTGATGAGCCGGTTTACATACTTCTGCTGGTCGATAACATCGCCCACGAAGGAATGAATCTCGCCGTCAATCAGTGGGTATGCCTTGTAGACATACGGATGAGAGCCGTGTCTGTATGGTGTCTCTCCCTCCTGCAAGATGTGACCGAGAGGTGTAAGGAAACGGTAATACCAGTAGTCGTCCATAAACCACTCCGTGACAATCTGAGGAATGTCGTCCTCTGCCATGCCGTTTGCCAGCCCCTGCTCGATGCGACTCTCATTCTCTGCTACGATGCCGGGATAATCTTCTGTATCTACCTTGTAGTATTCACCGGTAAGGTAGTCGTGGCAGCGATATCGGGGCTTCATTTCCTTGTTCCATATCTCTATTACACGACAGAGATTGTGGTCTTTGGGGATGAAGAAATCGAGGTCGCTTTCACGTTTTTCCTGAAAGGTGTTTGACGTATCAACGCCATAATACTTGGCGTTGCGAGCCTGACCATAGATATTGCGCAATTTGATATAGTCGCCCGGCGACTGGGCAAACTCACGACACACGTCCTCAAAGGAGTAGTCGTGAATTTCGCCAAGCATCTGCACGTCCCAACTGCGGAAGTCGGTGATACGGCTGTCAAGGAAGAAATTGTCGGGGTTGACATAGTCCGTCCAACAGTCGCACTTACCGTTGCGCCACCCAAATGTCTTCTTGTGTACCACAAGACCACCGATGAGAAAATCCTCGTAGGAACGTGCGTTGACCTCGCCCATATCATTCAGTTGCCAGTTGTATTGCAGAATGGTCGACATTGTTTCGCCAAGTATCTGCTCGTCACGGTCACGGGCAACACAAGTCGGCTCTTTGGTCTGCGAGCGGTACACACCCAGCACATTGCGCACAAGTCGGCGAATAAGGTTGGACTTCAGTGGCGTGCCGCCCTGCTGGACGATGTAGTCCTCTTCGGTCATCGTCTTTCCGTCAACGGTCACAAGGTCTCCCCACTGCTTCCCGTAGTTGAAATTTTTGTTGCGGCGGCGTTCGTTGCGGAACTTGCGCAATCCGTCCCAATAGTTTTTGGCGAGGTACAACAGGTCGGTGGCCTTGCGATCATCATCGAACTTGCGGTCATACTTCACCGTGTCCATCTCGGCTCTCTCCTGAGAGGTGAGCTGGGACAGCGGTATGAGTTTTCGTTTGTTATCCTTTATCATAACACCAAAGATATTAATCACAATTGCTTACTCGTCATTTTTTATTAACCGGTTGCTGTTGGTTGTGGTTGTCATAATACTCAGCAAAGCCATCGAGGATGTCACTCAATTGTTGCAGTTTCTGCTCCTGTTTGTCCGTCCCCATAGCAGACAAAGCATCCACCATCGCTTTCTTGTATTCCACGATAACATCCTTGCAATGGTCGGCAAATTCTGGCGTGTCGGCTTCAAGATAGGCATTGACAAGTTTGTCGAATGCCATATCAGCCTTGCCGAACAATGTGTACATAGCGAGATTCTTCTCTCCTATCGCTGTGAGTTTCTGTTCAACACCTTTCTCGTCACCGAATTTCGCCAAGACCTTTGCTTCACCCATTTGCTCACGGACGGCCTTGTGCGCTTCTTCGTATTTCTGGTAATCCTCGTTTACCTTTTTGTCGCTGAGGTTGTCCAGACGTTCCTTAACGATAGTGATCGCTTGGTCTTTTTGTTTGTCGAGCCTGTCTTCTTCGTTCCATATCCACGGAGCATACAAGGCACCGCGCTTCACCCGATACCGGGCATAACGTTCAGCGAGTTGTGCAGGCGTGTACTTGCTGATTTCATCGCCTCTCAAATTTACCTCATCAAAATACATCTTGTTGATTTGGCTCTGCGGCACTTGCAGTATGCGAGAGATGCAGATTGCTGCCTCGTGGGCAAGTGCCGGGTCGCCGCCGCACGCATCGTAGACGGCAAGCACTGCATCGGTGATGCTTTGTGGATTCACTCCGATACCTGACTGGACAACAAGATTGATGACATCCGAAATGGCATCGTCGTTCTTGCCGTAGCCGAACTTGAGCAAGATGCTTGATATGTCGCTCATCAGCGGCATGTCTTTCTCTAAATAAGAAGGATTAATCTCTTTTGTTATAAGCATAGCCACACCGGAACTGATTACATCACCGCCAGTGTAACCCTCTGCCCAACCGGATGCGCTGCCGGCAAGCGTTTCATCCATAATCTTTTCTTTCTCGTCATCGTCGTCGCCAAAGATAAGGTACGGAAGCCGAGCACCCAGTTGCCAACAGAACTGCAAAATGAAACCGAACGTGGCAACACGGAGCAAGTCTTTGCGGATTTGTCTGTCGTATTTGCGAGCTGCTCTTGTCTCTGCATCCGCGATTCCGTCTCTTTCATATTGTTTCGCCATAAAGGAGATGCTATTTGCCCTGTAATTGGGTGTAAGCAGTACATTCTTGAGATTGCGGACAGCATCGTGCAACTGTCGCCCATAAGCCATCGACGAGTTGCGGAAGACAGAGAACAACACCGACAGCCACGAACGGTCAACCTGCATAGGGGACATCATCGAACCTTCGCTCGATTGTTGTGTCAGGTTGTAGAGAATTTCTGCATCCTGATTCGCCCTGTGGTCGGCGGTTGCATCATCGTAACCGTCCTTGAGGTATTGCTCGTATTTCGTCTTGTACATTGCATAAGCGCCGATGGAAACGGTCAACGCATCGACAAACGCATTCGGAGACATACCGTACTTGCTACACAATTGCACAACATTGTTTCGCCACATCTTCCAGTCCTTATTTGTCGCCATCAACCGAGGGTCGCCGGCCATACGCCCTTTCCACCGTTCCTCAAAGACTGGTAGATTCGTCATTGCCCAGTCCCATGCCTCTTTAGGTTTCAGGAGAGACACTGCCAAATCCTTTGTAGTGACTTCCGGCAAATATGCCGGCATCGACAGGAACTGCTTGAGAGCAGTGAATAGACGGAATGAAACCTTTGCCGCCGTGACACCCTTGGCGAAGTTGACCGCCGCTGCATCAAAAGCCGCTTTCGGTGGATTGTATTCGCCCAATGTCATCTTGCTTACAGTTTTAAATTTGTTCCACAAGAGCCTTCCGCTACCGTATATAGATGTCATATTCTGTACGCGGTTGCGGAATTTCTTGTATGTAAGCAGAGTAAGAAGGTCTCTCTTGTATTCAGCGAATGCGTTCCAATGCTCCATTTCTTGTATGTGGTTGAGAACCACTAACAAGGCATCAGCGTTCAATATGTCAAGGGCGAGAGCATTCCGTCTGCGCTTTATGAGACTGCCGGTAGCCGTGCTTATGTTTGTTGCATCTCCGTCATTGTCCAAATTCTCGGCTTTGTCCGTAAGGGCATTCTTGAGAACTTTCAATGGGAAGTAGTTTTCAATGGCAGCCATTGATGTCCCGAACATCCGTTTATGGGTCTGGTTATACTCGTTACGCGCATCCACAAGAAATTCACTTTGAACCCAATCGGCAATCTCTTTCAGTAGTGGGTCGAGCGCATCCGTAATTGCCTTGACATCATCCTCGGATATGCCCATTTTTCGGAGTTTCATCTTGCCGTCGTCCATTTTGTCTACCATATAGACATACAACGCATTCCCCTGATTGAGTTGGAACGACCGCATTTCTTGCCCGTTCTTGAACGAAACCGCAATCGTCGGCAATTTGCTTGCGTAGCGGATAAGCCCACCCCACGACTTTATCTTGCCGCTGGACATATCATTCACCTTCTCATCGAGGATCGCCTTCTTGCTACGGATTTCCCGGAGTTCTTTCTGACGTGCATCAACCCAGCCTCGCATAAATCTGTTATAGAGATATCCGTCACCGCCAACACTCTTGCGTCCAAACAGTCTCAGCATCTGTTCAAATGTGACAAGTGGAGAGAATAGAAATTGCAAAGGAGAGCTGTTTACCACTTTGTCCATAAATTTAGGCTGATAGTGTTCGTTGCAAGGTCTGCCCTCCATATCCGAATTGGCGTTGTGTTGGATTTCGCGGATGCGCTCCTTCTGCGCGTCCTTGAATGCCGAAGCGTTGGCCATACTTGCTCTCAGTCCATCCGTCAAACGGGCGGCAAGGTCGTTGTAGGCTTGCACTCTTTCAATCTTGTTTTGTCTAATGTTCTCCTTCAAGATTTCCACATACTGCCTGTAAGCATCTGTTGCACGCTCTTCCTCAGTAGCATCTTCCCTTGACTGTTTCATCTCCTTGCGCAACTCTTCTTCTTCGGCTTTGCTGGCCTTGATTTGCTCGGCATATT
>CAVCEE010000031.1:0-14085 GCA_963601185.1 bacterium | reverse complement strand
CAAATACTTCGACATCTCCAACGCCGAATTCTAATAGTGCCGCCCTGATGGTGAGTGCGGCCCCCGACGGGGTGCAATCCCCTCTATGCGTTATCCTCTAATTGATGAAAACGCTGATTGTGGATTATCCGTTTTCCAAAAGTGATTTGTCGGTTAGGAATTCCCAAATACTGACGGTAAATACTCCAAACTCGTCCTCCTTGCGGTGGATGTCATCACCAACTACGATAATCTTGCGGAAATGGTCGTTGATGGATAGAAGAGGTCGACGCTCTTGCGCCTCTTTCTCTGGGCTTGGCATGTGGAAGGCTGATTGGATGTAAATTCTGTAAGGTGGACGATTGACGACAAAGTCCACTTCCAAATGTTTTCTCGTATACTTGCCCTTCTCGTTGATACCGTCTATTTCTACCAATCCCACATCGACATTATAGCCACGGCTACGAAGCTCGTTGTAGATGATGTTCTCATAAATGTGTGTTTCCTCCTGTTGGCGGTAGTTGAGAATAGCAGCGCGAATGCCCATATCTACAAAATAGTATTTGGTTTCAGTTCCAATGTATTTCCGCCCCTTCACGTCATAGCGCAATGCCTCTTCTATCAGAAACGAGTCTCTGAGGTAGTCGATATATTGCTTGATAGTGGTCCGCTTGATGGTAACGCCTTGCGCCGACTGGAAAGTGTTGGCTATTCGTGTTGGGTTGGTAGAAGAACCGATGCCCGATGCAAGCACGCGAACAAGTTCGGTCATGCCTTCCGGATTGCGAAGGTGGTTACGCTCAATCACGTCACGCAAATAGGTCGTTTCGTACATTCCCCGAAGATATTCTCTCTTTTTTACTTCCGTTTCAAGCAGTGCTACTTGCGGTAATCCGCCATAGGTGTAATAGTCGAGCCATACTTTTCGGATGTCACCGCCCATACCGTTGAAATATTCATCGAAAGTGAGAGGCCATACCCTTATTTCATCGCCTCGACCTCTGAACTCTGTCACCACGTCGCTCGAAAGGAAACGGGAGTTGGAGCCGGAAACATAAACATCCACATTCCGCATATGAGTCAGACTAAGGATGACTTCAACAAATTCGTCCACTAACTGTACCTCATCAAGAATGACGTAGTACATATTCCCATCTTCTTTTATAAGGGAATCTATATAGTCAAGTAGCATATCCGGATTTCTCAACTTGCGGTTACGGAAATTGTCCAACTGAACTTCTATGATGTGACTATTGTCCACACCTTGCTCCACGAGCCAGTTGTGCCAGAGGTTGAATAAGAGAAACGATTTTCCACATCGCCTCACGCCGGTGACAATCTTCACAAGTCCGTTTCCACGCCCTGCGATAAGTTCATTGAGGTATTTCTTTCGTTCGAAAAACATAGTTAGGGTACATTATTTGCTAATTATAGCATTTTTAGTACCACAAAGATACTAATTATTCTATCAAACCAAAGAAAGAAAACGGGACTAATGCGACTCAAGCCAAAACGCTGGCGGGGATTTACTATGCCGATTCGACAAGCAGACCGCCTTTCGTTCCCCGAAAGGCGGTCTGCTTCTTCGATGCTATGAGCATCGCTATTTTGTGCGGCGGACGGAGCGGACTGCACCGCTTGAGCCGCTCGACTTGGATGATGCCGGCTTTTTCTTCTTGGTGGATTTCTTCTTTTCGTCGGTCTTCGAAGTGGTCTTCTTCGTTGTCTTCGACGACGATTTGGTCTGACGCACCGAGCGCTTGTTCTTCGACGACTTGACCGTAGCCTTTTCCTCGGCTTCAGCCTCTACCTCGTCGCTTCCGCCCTCGCGGTCGGCAACCACAACATCGTCCGACTTGCCCTCAGCCTTTAGGCGTGCAGCCTCTTCTGCTTCCTGACGCTCGGCGAGTTCCTCACGCGTAGGCACCCAGAGGTTGCGGTCGAAGGCACGCAGACGGTTCTCGATGCTGTCCTGCGCGTGCTTCAGGTCGTCGGGGTCGGGATACATCTGCATAAGCGACTGGTTGCGCAGGTTGCGCGTCTTGTAGATGTCGCCCTTGTACATACCCAACTGGAAATAGTCGTCGTAGTTGTATTTTGCGAGGTTGTTGTCATCGTCAACAAAGATGCTCTGCTGTGCCAAATATGGGCGCAACTGGTCGAGTTTTACCCAGAACATCGGGTATTTGATAGGCTCGCCTCCGTAGTCGTCGATGCGGTGGAGCACAGGGCAGATGGCCTGAATCTGCTTGTTCACTCGGTTTTCGAGGCTGTTGAACTCATATTGCTCGATGGCGTAGTAACTCAGCACCTCATTTGAAGGCACGTCGCTCTCGTCAATCACATATTTGGGGTTCTTCTCCGTGCTGCCACGACCGGTGGTGTACATAATGTGGAAGCGGTCGAGCATCTCTCCCACCTTAATTTTGTACTGGTCAGTGAACACCTCACGGCCGTCGAGATACTCATAGGCAGGCACCTGACCGTTGCACACCACGCGAAGGATGATGCGGAACAGGCTCTCCTGGCCGTCGACCGGCTCGTCGGGATAGTAGAGCGCAAGGTTTTCGCTCTTCGTAAGGTCGATCTGGCGGTAGATGATGCGTTCCCACATCTTGCTGGCATCGCTCACCTCCGGCTTCGCGTAGAAGTCGCGCATACGCTGGGTCACACCCGCCGCCGTTTCGTTTTTCTGCTTAATGTCGGTTTTGCGTGACACTTGCGCGCTCGTCTGGAGCGAGACTCCGGCGAGCAAGGCTGCCGCAAATATGCATGTTAGCTTTTTCATATATCAGCTTACTTTATCTTTTTCGTTGTTTAGTGGTTAGTTGACGATTACCTCCATCGGCGAGATGTCGCGCACGATGCCGTCAGGACCTTTGGCGCGGATACGCGTGATGTAGAAACGCTTGCCACGCGAGAGTCGGCGGAAACTTGTGACCTGCCGCTCCGAGAAGTTTGATCCGTTTGACTTTTCAGGCATTGCATTGCCCATAGAGTCGAACACCACGGTCTCGAAATCGACCACCGTGTAGTTCACGTTGAGCAAATCGTCGTCGATAGCCGCATCCAAGCCCTTTGCCGCGAGCAGCAGAGCCTTGGAGAACGGTTTCGAACCCTTATAGTGGTTTTCGTTGCCCTTGGCATCCTTGTAGGCGATAAACGCCGTAGGGTCAGGCAACTTGCGCACACGGAACGTAGTAGAGCCCACCTTCTGCGCACGGCCCTCCATCGTGGCAGTGACCGTGATTACACACTCTGCGCCCACCTTCGACGGATGCGCATTCCAATGGTCGCCGCTGCGAGTGAGCGAGCCGTTGGTCATAGTGGCAGAAACCGCATTCTGCGCCACACCCGGCACAGAGATACTTATAGGGTTGTTGATGCCGGCATAGAGCACATTCATCATCGTGGCAGAGACCGTAGCCGCCGGCTCGATGACAGTGTAGTCCGACTGGAACGGATAGCGCGAGGTTGTGCCGTCGCCGCGAGCCACATCGAGGTAGCCGCTGTAGGTAAACGTACCCGTCTGCCCGGTCATAAACTCATAGGTATGCGTATTGGCAGGCAACTGGCGGCCGTTGATGAAGATTGTGGGTCGCTGGGTGGTGTCGACCGCCGCAAGGACGATGTCGGCACTGTACTTGCCGCCACGAATCACCAGTTTGGAGTTCGGAATCACGAAAGCGTCCATCTGGTTGACACGCACATCGCCAGCGTCGACACTTGCCACCAAAGCCTGCAAAGCCTCGCCCTCGGCAAAGAGCAAGTCGTTCTGCAACTTCGACAAGAGCGTCACCGACGCAACGACAGGCATATTCTCAAACATTCCCGACACCCAAGGCACCTTGATCATCGAACCCGGCTGCTGCACAGGGTCGGTGGCAAGCGCCTTCATAATCATCTGCTGCTTCGAGGCATCAGGCACATACGCCGTGATAAACTTCTTGTAGACAGCCAGACGTTGTTGCAGTTTCGCGCCGTTGCCGTAGGTTACCATCACCTTCGACGACGCCTCCAGGTTGTCCTGGTTCTGAATGTTGTCGACACGACCCTCAGGACCGTCGGCATCGCGCACGATGGCGAGTTTGAGAGTGTCGATATATTTGTAGAGCGACAGAGTCTGGCGACGCACGTCGCCGGCCTTGTCGAGCCACGCCTTACCCTTCTGAGGGTTTTGGCGCGTGAATTCCTCCAGTTGCATAAAGAGGGCGGCATTACGGTCGCTGACGTTGCTATTGGTGCGTTTCAGACCGTCTTCGACAAGCGTGAACCCGTTGAGCACGTCGCTCGACACGTTGAGCGCGAGCATCGCCGTCAGCACGATGTACATAAGGTTGATCATGCGCTGACGTGGGGACATTCTTGCCACATTTCCGTTTGCTCCCATATTGGTCTGTTCCCTTCTTCTTTAGATTTGTTCTTCAGTTTGAGTGCCGGCAGGTTTTTCCTCCGCCGGAGCGGCCTTAGGTGCTTCCTCTGCAGGCATTGCACCGCCCATAGGACGGTACATATTGATGGTCATCGCCGTGATCATCTTCTCATACACAGAGTTGAGTTGCTGCATATAGTGAGCCATCTTCTGCGTTTCCTCGCAATAGCGGTCGCTCTGCGCCGCCGCACGGTCGTACATATTGCTGATTTCCTTGAGGCCGCGGTTCACACGGTCGATATTGTCGAGTTGCGAAGAAATGCTCTTCAACTGAATTTCGTAGATAGTGTTGAGTCCGGCAATGTTACGGTTAAGGCTCGTCATCTGCTCAACGTAGCCAGTCGAACTGCCAGAAATGTTTTCCGAATTTTCGGTGATTGCACGGTAACTCTCCAGAAGCACGTTAGACACGTTGTTGAGAGCCTCCGTGGTTTGGCGCAACTGATCCATCTGTGCTGTGATTGAAGCCATCTGGTCGGCATACTGCTGAGTCACGGAAGTGACACCCTGCAAATCGGGAGCCTCGCCACCGACAACCACAGTGCCGGCAAAGCCCTGTCCGCCGACAACCGCTGCACCGCCGGCAGCCTGTACACCCTCGGCAGCACCTTCGGCAGACGCAGCCTGACCGCCGCCAATCACCACCGAACCGTTGATGCCGTTGCCGCCCTTGAAGTCAGGACGGTCCTCAGGGTTCTTGGAGTTGAACACCTCAAAAACCTCTTCCCAATGGTATTCGCGCGGAGGACGGTCGAACGCCGTCAAGACGAACATAAGCACCTCCGTACCCATACCGATTGACAGCAGCGTGCTGCCACCGGGAAGGTGAAGGATTTTGAAAAGCGCGCCCCAAATTACAACGGCAGCGCCGAGACTGTAAGCACAGTTGAAGAAGCGTTGGCCCTTCTCACCAGAGAGAAAAGCCTCAACGCCATTTTTATATCTTTTGATCTTGCCCATGATGCAGCAATGTTTATAGATTCGTTGGATTATTTTTTCACTTTCACTTTACCCTTTGTGAAGCCGATTTGAGTGCGTACGCAGCGGAAACCGAGGTAAGAGTGCTGTTCGTTCTGATACTCAAAGGCACGGAGGTCGGCACGCACATTGTGGGCGATGTCCTTCCACGAGCCACCGCGTATCACCTTGCGCTTCATACGGTAAGGATCTTCACCGGCAGCGTTGTAGCGGTATTCAGGGTTGATGTCGCTCTTGAGTTTGTCAAGGCTCTCGGTGAAAGCCGTCGACGTCCACTCACTCACGTTGCCAGCCATATCGTAGAGACCGAAATCGTTAGGCTCGTAGGTGCCGCATTTGGAAGTGATGAGATTGCCGTCGCGCACATAGTTGCCCTCGCCCGGCTTGAGGTTGGCATAGAAGCAACCATCGTCGGTCATAGGCATATCGCCAGCCCACGGATACTTGTTTTCGTTGACGCCAGCACGCGCCGCATATTCCCACTCAGCCTCGGTAGGCAGACGGTAAGGCTCGATGTAGACACCTTGCTTGCCTAGCGAACGGCGCAGATAGTCGGTGCGCCAGTTGGCAAAAGCGTTGGCCTGCTCCCACGACACACCCACGACAGGGTAGTCGCTGTAGCCCGGATGAGAGAAATAGAGCCGCGTGTAAGGCTCGTTGTAGGCATTCTCGAAATCGTTGATCCACACCGTGGTATCGGGGTAGATATTAACGATATAAGTGTTCAGGAAATCATAGTCGCTCGACAGGCGTCGGGTGATGGTTTCGCGCACGATTTCTCCGTTGTCGTTGACATAGGCAGTGTCCTTGGAGATGAACGGCTGCTCCGTAGGCGTAGGCACGTCGGTGTTATAGACGCGGCGCTTCGGGTCGAGTCGGTTTTTGCGCTTAGCAGCCTCCGTGAGGTTGTAGGTCTCATAGCGGTAGTTCATCTGCGAAGCGTCCAACTCGGTCACGCCTGTGATCGGGTTGTACTTGTACACGCTTGAGATGGCACGCTGCTCGTCCTCGGTAGGGTTCTTCCAAGGAATAGCCTTCTTCCAGTTGAGATAAGGCTTCACCGGGTTGCCCTCCTTGTCCTCCTCAATCTTGAACGACTCATCGCCGCCGTACGAAGGGTCGGCAAGGCGTTCGCGGATGATAGAGTCGCGCACCCAGTAGACAAACTGACGGTATTTTGCATTCGACACTTCTGTTTCGTCCATCCAGAACGACTCCACGGAAGCACCCTTAGGCTGCGCCTTGATGTTCCATGTAGTGTCGTCGGCATTGGCACCCAAAAGCATCGAGCCACGGTCGACGAGCACCATGCCGTAGGGCGTAGGCTCGCCGAGGGCAGTGCCTCTGATACCAGTCACCTCGCCGCCGTCGCCGCCGACGGATGATTTTGGCGAAAAAGCGCACGATGTAGCCAGTGCTGCCAATGCGATATAACTAACTGTTTTCTTCATATTCTTACATTATGCGAATACTCTTGTGTTTATTTTTGTTTTTGCCTGCAAGGTTCAACTTAAGGTTGTAGCCCACAAGCACTTCGTGGCTTCCGCTACTTGCCTTCGATATTGCCGAAAGCGGATAGTCGTAGCAATAGCCGAGGAAGAAATTCTTAAATTCAGCCCCCAGTTGCACCGAAACGGCATCTTTCCAACGATACGCCACGCCCCCAGAGAGGAACTTGTTGAAGCGCACGCGCGCCGTAACTTCCGCCTGTATCATTTTGCTAATGTCGGAACGCAGCAACATTGATGGCTGTATTTCAAATAACGTATTTTTTATCGGAATATTGCCACCAGCCATAAAATAAACCATTCTGCCCGCCTGTGTTTCGTAGCCAGAATCGTCGCTGCCCTGCTCGGTGTTCAGTTTTACTGTAGGCTGAGTGAGGTGAGTGCCGGAGATGCCCATCCACAGATTTTTGTTGCTCCACCACACACCGGCATTGAGGTCGAATGCCGTGCCGTGGAGGTCGTTGGTAGGGATGGCGTCATCGTTCTTATCGTGATAGTCGTCACCCTCCGGGATATAGACATCAGAGCCCTTGAAACCCTGGTCGAACAAACCCACCTGCAAGCCTATGCTCAGCGTGCCCTTGAAGAGTTTGAGTTTGTAACTCACCTGCGCGCCGGCATTGAGGTTGCTGAAAAGTCCGAGACTCTCCTGCTGCACCATCACGCCCACGCCGATGCGCTTGCCCATAAGTTTCACCGGCATATCAGCCCCTGCGAGAAACGCCTTGGGCGCTTTCGGGATGCCAATCCATTGCAAGCGCGTGCCGCCACCAATGTGGAGATAGTCGGTGGTGCCGGTTGCAGCCGGGTTGTAGTAGGCCGGCATCGCCCAATACTGCGACAACTGCGTGTCGAACTGCGCCGACGCAGTGACTGCCGTCAGCAGCATTGCCGCCAACAGCAAAATCAAGCGATATGTGAATTTCAGTCTGTTCAAGTCCTCAGTTATTCAAAATAGAACGTAAACACCACCATATTTGACGTAGCCCGGTCGATTGACTGCGTGAATTTCTGCTTTTCCACGTCGTCGACAAGATCCGGGCGGTCCTTCTTCAACAAGTTGCCCAGTCCGAAGCAGAACTTCACTTCCGGCACAAACTTGAAGAACGGTACATAGATGTCGAGGCCGAAGCCAAGCGTCAGATAGAGGTTGGTATTGTTGAGTTGCAGCAGTTCGCCGTCCTTGCGCTTCGACACATCGAAAGCCGCCATAGCGCCGGCGGTGACATACGGGCGCAGGTTGTGGTAGCGCGTCGCCGACATCTTCACGTCGAGCGGAATCACCACGCTGCTGTTCTTTATGCTCTGCTTCTCAAGTTCGCCGGTAGTAGCCTCGCGGAAAGTCACGGTCTTGCTACCGAAATACATACCCGGCGTGAGGCGCAGGTTGAAATGCTCCGCCAAGCGCAAGTCGCCGAGGATGTTGACGCAGAATCCCGGTGCCAGTTCGGCAATCTCTGGGAACCACGCCTCGCCGCTCTCGGTTACATAGCCATTGCGCGAAAACCCGAGACTCTGATTGTAGAAACCCACGGAGAAACCGTAGTGCAGACGCTTCATGTCGGCATACGGGCGGTTGAGAATCTTGTCGTTGTCCTGCGAATGCACTGCCGGCGCGGCGGCGAGCAATGCAACGAGCAATATGAGCGGTTTGAGCAGTTTCATTATGACTTATAAACGCAAAATCGCCGATGTTATTGCAGAGGCAAGGAAAAATCGCTAATTTTGGACTCATTGAACTATAACGATTATGAAAGACAACGACTGGAAACAACGCCTCAACATAGTCTACTCCACCAACCCGGATATGAAGTATGACACCGACGAGGAGGAAGAGCAGGAAACCCTTCCCCCATCAAAGCAACGCCTGCGCATCATGCTCGACAAGCGCAACCGCAAGGGCAAGGAAGTGACACTGGTGACCGACTTTGTGGGCTCTGACGATGATCTCAAGGACCTTGCGCGCATGCTCAAGACCAAGTGCGGCGTGGGCGGATCGGCGCGCGGCGGCGAGATACTGATACAGGGCGACTTCCGCCAGAGGGTGAAGGAACTGCTCACGGCTGAGGGCTACAACGCCCGCGTAATCTAACCCTTTCAAGACAGGCAGACATGATTATCGTGAACCGCGCATCGGCGGGGTCGGGAAAGACCTACACCCTTGTGAAAGAATACCTCATAATGCTGCTCGGCAAGAAGAATGCCGACGGCAGTTATGCCCTCGACGAGCATCCCAACGACAACCACCGATTCATTCTCGCCATCACCTTTACCAACAAGGCCACCGACGAGATGAAGCAGCGCATCGTTGACACGCTCGACGAGTTGGCGCAGACGCCCGACAAGAGTCCGTACATCAAGGACCTGACCGAAATGCTCCACTCCACGAAAGAGAAAATTTCGCTGAGCGCAGGCAAGGCAGAACGGCAGTTGCTTGAAGACTACACCAATTTCAACGTGTGCACCATCGACACGTTCTTCCAGAAGATACTGCGCACCTTCGCCTTCGAGGTCAACCTTGCCGGCAACTACGGCGTGGAACTCAACGACGACTATGTGGTGTCGCTCGGCGTGAACAGTCTGAAAACCGCGATACGCCAGAAGGACGATACCAGCACCAGGCGACTGCGCGAATGGCTGTGGCAATACATTGAGGACAACATCAAAGACGGAAAATCGTGGAACGTGTTCTCTACCACGAAATGGAATAGCAAAGACTCATCGCTCTATTCGTTTGCAAGGGCTCTGTCGAAGGAGGTAATAAAGACCAACAGCGACAAGTTGTTCAAGTTTCTGAAAAACCCCGACAACATCACCAACTTCAACAAGGCTCTGCGCAACGGAATTGTAACCCAGTCTGAGAAAATCCAAGAAATCGCCAAGAAACTGGTGGATATATTGACAAAACCGGGCGTAGTCCCAAACTTAACGACGCTCAAAGGTTTCCAAAAACTCATCGATGCAGAGATTCCGTTCGAAACATTCAAAGAACCCGAATGCAGTTTCCGCGACGAGCGCAAATTTCTAAACAAGGGCAGCGCACCCATCGACGATACGCTGTTCTTCTCCTTGCTTGCTGAGTTGCGCGAAATGATATGCGTGCTTGAGTCGTACCGCGACATCTTGAAGTACACCTACCAATTGGGGCTGCTCGGCGATATCAATGCCGGAGTGCACGAATTCACCACCGACAACAACACTATCCTGCTGTCGGGCACCAACGACATTGTGCGCCGCATTATCGACGGATGCGAGATGCCGTTTATCTACGAACGCATCGGTATGTACATCCACCACTACCTCATCGACGAGTTTCAGGACACCTCGCGCATGCAGTGGGAAAACCTGTTGCCGCTGGTGCGCGACAGTCTGGCGAACGGTCACGACAGCCTCATCATCGGCGATGTGAAGCAAAGCATCTACCGCTTCCGTAACTCCGACCCCCAGTTGCTCCATTCGCAGTTGGGCTTGGATTTCCCTAAAAGCGAGTTGCAGGACAACTTTGGAGAGCGCAGCACTAACTGGCGCAGCGCATACTACATTGTGTCGTGGAATAACGAGTTTTTCAAATACTTGTCAACTGTGCTCGAAATGACCGATTTCTACGCCGATGTGGAGCAGAAAGTGAGTCCGAAAAATCAAGAAATACTCGGTCACGTAGCCATTGCGCAATACCAAGTGCCAGAAGAAAGTGCCAAGCAAGAGCCCGACAGTGAAGAAATCGCTGAGATAGAAGCCTTCACGAAATGGGCAACTGCCCGCACCATCGACGACATTCTTTCGTTGCTCGACCGTGGCTACCGCCAGAAAGACATAGCCATACTCGTTAACACCAATAATGAGGGACAAGCCATAATCGACGGCATCCTGGAGTGGAACGTGGCGCATCCCGACGACCGACCTATCAAAGTGGTGTCGGAAGAGTCGCTGAAGGTAATGAAGTCGCCGGCGGTGAGAATTGTGGTGAGCATTCTTGGAGTGCTCGACCGCTGCGAGGATGTCAAGGAGCGCGGCAGAAACAACGGCAACGACCTGCCGATAGTGATGCGCCGCTACGAGATGAACCGCAACAAGGGCATCTCCCCATCGGAGGCGTTTGAAGATGCCTTTGCCAACAAGGATTCGTGGCTCGACGAAGAGACCGAGACTCTTTTCCAGAAATCGCGGTCGGCATGCCTCGACGGCGTGGTGGAACACATCATCCGCACGCAACTATCGGAAGATATGGCGCGCGACAATGCACCCTACATTCAGGCATTCATCGACAACGTGACCGACTTTATGAGCCGCTACGGGTCAAACATCCACCACTTCCTGAAATGGTGGAACAAAGTGGGCGAAAAAGTGTCGATTTCTTCGCCCGACAACATCGACGCAGTGAGGGTAATGACCATCCACAAGTCAAAGGGCTTGCAGTTTCCGTGCGTAATCCTGCCTATGGCCAACTGGAATTTCGACAATGAGGGCGTAGAATGGGTCGAGACGAAAAGCGTCAAGGACAAATTTCCGCAGGGCGTGACAATTCCTCCGATATTGGCTGTCAGACGATCCAATAAACCCGAAAGGCGACTGATTTTCAAGAAGCAGTTTGAGAAAATCCGCCACGACAATGTTATGGACACTCTTAACAAGACATACGTTGCATGCACGCGCGCGCAATACGAACTTCTTATATATATAGTGGCTGATACAGTCAAAAAATGCTACAAAGAATCAAGCCTATACCTGAGTTCATTCACGGTCAAGAATCCTGACATCGTTGCCAACGAACTCACTGAGGAAGAAATCGAGACGGCATTGGCGGAGGGCAACCACCGCATTGGCGACCTCATCTACGAACTCGGACAACCTACCTGCCGCGACGAAATTGTTGTCGCATCAAAGAAAGAGCCTGGCAGCACGGTTAGCGAAGAGTGGAAGATGCCCGACTACAAGTTGGTGTCGAGTTTCGACCGCTGGGAACTCACCTCACCCGACATCATCCTCGAGGAGCGCGAGACGGAACGCTACCGCGGACAGTTGCTCCACAAAGTGATGGAGAAGGTGCGCACACCCGACGACCTCGACGTGACGCTGCGGCGCATCCAGGCACGAGGAATGATTACACGCCCCGAGCGCGAGGAATATTTCAGCCTGCTCAGCGAGCGGCTTGCCGACCCGCGCGTTGCCGAATGGTTTGCTTCCGGCAACCGGTTGCTCCTCGAACGCGAGATTATGACAGGCGGGAAAGGCATAAAGCGACCCGACCGGGTAGTGATAAAACCGAACGGTGACATTACCGTGATTGATTATAAGTTTGGCGAGCGTAACGATGACAACGATAACGCCTATCGCCGACAGGTATCGGGCTACATCAACGCTCTAAGCACGGCTTTAGGCAAAGAAAAAGACTGCATATCAGGCTATATATGGTACGTCACGGCTGGCGACATCGTTGCCGTGTAGCGCACCCATACAGACAGAAATCGGGCGGTGGCTATCGAAATCAGCGATAGCCGTCGCTTTTGTATTATAGATAACTACTATATCCATTATCGAATATTTCCTCAACCACGGCTTTCCGAGGGTTTGACAAGAGAGTACTTTTGCAATCGAAAATTTAAAACAACAACAACAACAAATATAACAACTATGCATCTCACTACTGCTCTTATCTGGGTCGCCATCGTCGGCGTAATGGTTCTGGCATTCGTGTTCCACGCCATCAGCAAGTTCAACCGTTCCGTTGGCAACGACAAAATGTTTGGAATGGACCACAACGAAATTTATTTCCGCGACAACGACGTAGAAGATGACGAAGACTAAGGAAGACGCTCTTCACGAGCATTTGAAAAGCGTTTGTCTTTTCCTTGCCGACTACGCCGCCCATCTGTTGGCATGCGGCGCCACAAGTATGCGCACACAACGCAACGTAGCCCGCATGGCTGGCAAGTGGGAAGTGACAGCCAACATCACCATCCTTCCCAACACCGTGGATATGTGCATCTGGGATGCCAACCGCAGCCACTCCTACAAGCAGACGGTGAAAATCCCAGCGAAGCCCATCAGTTTCGACATCAACACCAAACTGAGCAACCTCAGTTGGCGTGTGGTGGAAGACCGCATAGGCTCGTTTGAAGAAGCGCGTGAGGCGTTTGAAAAAATCGTAGCGACGACAAAGCCGGTCAACAAGTGGATTGTGTTGATACTCGTGATGTTTGCCAACGCATCGTTCTGCCGGCTCTTCGGCGGCGACTTCATCTCGATGGGCATCGTGGCTTTGGCAACGCTTGTGGGCTACTATCTGAAAATCATTATGCTGGAGTCGCACTACGACACACGCATTGTGTTTATGTGCTGCTCGTTTATCTCAGCAGTAATTGGCACGGCAGGCTATGTGTTCAACGTCGGCGAAACACCAGAGTTGGCTCTCGGTGCCAGTGTGCTCTACCTGATCCCCGGTATCCCCTACATCAACTCGGTGAGCGACATGATTGACAACCACCACTTGTGCGCTTTCTCTCGGTTTATGAATGCCGTGATGCTCACCGTGTGCATCGCCATCGGACTCACTGGTGGATTCCTTATTATGAAAATTCGTATGTTTTAGACACTTATCCGCATCCCACTATCCCAATGGACACTATTTTCGCTATCCTTCAAGATGCATTTTTCGCTGCCGTGGCAGCCATCGGTTTTGCAAGCATCAGCAATCCGCCGCGCGCGGCGTTCAAATACTGCGCACTGATTGCCGCCATCGGCCATGCCACTCGGTTCTGTCTGATGAACCTCGCCGGACTCCACATCGTGCCGTCGAGCCTTGTAGCGGCACTGTTTATCGGCGTGCTTGCCGTAATTTTCTCTCAGTACGCCAAATGTCCGCCTGAAACGTTCTCCTTTCCGTCGCTTCTGCCGATGATTCCGGGAATGTATGCCTACCGCACATTTCAGGCAATGTTCATGTGCATGACCACCTCCGACGAAGAGGTGTTTACCCACTACGGCTACCTGCTTGAGTTCAACGGACTCACCACCGTGTTTGTGGTTTTCGTGATGGTCGTGGGGCAGATGCTGCCGATGCTGGCTATGAAGCGAATGACGTTTAGCGCAACGCGTTAGTTTTTTATTTGATAAATATTAATATCTTTGCATACACCTTAGATTTGCAGCGGCAAACCGAAACTGAAATAGGAATGATAAATTTGCAGT
>CAVCEE010000030.1:0-16004 GCA_963601185.1 bacterium | reverse complement strand
GTTGAATATAATTCGTTGATAGTCAAATAAAGTACATCATACTATCACAAATATACGCAAAAACATTCGCTTTGCAAAATCCACAGCGCATCCACTTCGCCAGTGAGAGGAGCGGAGCAGTTTCGGTGGCAAAGAGCAAGTAAATCGGATAATTTTTCGTAAATTTGCAACCGATTTGCCGCGTGGCAAGTCAAAATGACTGCAATAGCATTATGAAAAAAGCGAAATCAGGACACCCGAAGGGTCTGTATGTACTCTTTATGACTGAGATGTGGGAACGTTTCAGTTACTACGGAATGAGAGCAATGTTTGTGCTCTATATGGTGAAATGCCTTATGATGGACAAGGAGGACGCCTCCCAAATCTACGGCAACTACACCGGACTTGTCTACCTCACGCCGCTGCTCGGCGGATATATCGCCGACCGCTATTGGGGCAACCGCCGGTCCATTCTCCTCGGTTCTCTGATAATGGCTCTCGGACAGTTCTTGATGTTTGCCAGCGCTTGTGTCTACACCTCGGCGACAGCCCATTGGATAATGTTTACGGGTCTCGGACTGCTCATCCTTGGCAACGGTTTCTTCAAGCCTAACATCTCGACTATGGTGGGCGATCTCTACGAGAAGTCGGATAGCCGTCGCGACTCCGCCTACACGATTTTCTATATGGGCGTGAACGTAGGCGCAATGATTGCACCGCTGTGGTGCGGATTTGTGAGCAACAACGAGAGTCCGGAAGGCTTCAAGTGGAGTTTCCTCTCGGCAGCAGTGGGTATGCTCATCGGCGGACTGATTTTCCACTTTTTCAAGGACCGCTATCTCCATTCGCCCGACGGACGTGCACTCGGCGTGAAACCTGCGCCAAAACCCAAGGTTGTAAATACGGAAAAGGCTAAGCGCCCAGCGTGGTTCAACGCTGTGATGGCTGTGCTCTGCGCAGCACTGTTTGCAGCATTCTATCTCGGCGGCAGCGACATCATAGGTGCTGCCATCTATTCGGTGTCGATAACCATACCGGTGATGATTATCACCGACGGATCGCTCACGGTGATTGAGCGCAAGCGCATCGGCGTGATTTACGCCATCACCTTCTTCGTGATTTTCTTCTGGGCAGCCTACGAACAGTCGGGCGCCTCACTCACATTCTTTGCCGACGAACAGACCGACCGCAACGTGCTCGGCTGGGAGATGCCGGCATCCTATTTCCAGTCGTTCAATCCGATATTCATCGTCGTCCTCGTGCCAGTGTTCAATATGCTGTGGGACTTCCTTCGCCGCCACGGCAAAGAGCCGGCAGCCACAATGAAGCAAGCCATCGGCTTGGCTCTACTCGGCGTGGGCTACCTCGTCATCTCGTTTGGTGTCGACAACATCGACCCGGCAACAAAGGTGAGCATCATGTGGCTCACCGGGCTCTACTTCATGCAGACGCTCGGCGAACTCTGTCTTGAGCCTATCGGATTGTCAATCGTCAACCGGCTGTCGCCGGCGCGCTTCTCATCGCTGCTGATGGGCGTGTGGTGTCTGAGCAGTGCCGCTGCCAACAAACTTGCCGGTGTGCTCAGTGGACTCTATCCCGAGGACGGCAAAGTCACTTCGTTTCTCGGCTACCAGATTGAGGGTTTGAGCGATTTCTTTATGTTCTTTGTGTTTATGAGTTTTGCCGCAGCCATCGTCCTCGCACTGCTGTCACGACGACTCGAGAAACTGATGTAGCACCGGGCGGCTCTTTGGCACTAAAGAATTTTTCGCTAATTTTGCGGTAACAAAACGCTGAATCCGCAATGACCGAAAGCAACGACAACACGCGCTACAACGTGCCGCATCCCGAGATGTGGTCGCTTGCTTTGCGTCTTGGCGACGACAGCATTTCCTTCACGATGCTCAACGGCGAAGGGTCGCTGATGGCCGACACCATTGCGCTCGGTGACGGCGACGGCTATGCGAAGCGTCTGGAGGCAGCCGTCTACGACAATCCTTTCCTTCTTCAGCAGTTTGGCACAACCACCATTGTGGCGCAGAGCGACCGCTTCCTGCTTCTTCCCGACGAGATGACTCTCGGCAGCGAAGAGGAGTGCCAACGCTACTACGACAGCATCTACCACGACGGGCGCAATGTTATTGTTAACCCGATAAAGGAGGCTGGTCTGTCGGTGGCGTTCAGCCTTGAGCGCAACGTGGAATCGTTTGTGCAACGCACATTCTTCAGTCCTCCGGTGCAACACTGCCTGTCGCCGCTCATCACCTGGTTCAAGCGCACCGACGCTTCTGTTGGGCGCAACCGTATGTATGTGGCGTTTTGCGGCGCAAAGATGTCGATAGTGGTGCTGAAAAGCGGCCGCATGGCTTTTGCCAACATCTTCCCTGCCGACAGTGCGGACAATGCCTACTACTACATCGTCAACGCCTGGCAGCACTGCAATCTCAGCCAGACCGACGACGCGCTGCTCACCGCCGGCACAGGCGAGATCAAGGAGTCTCTCATTCCGCGGCTACACAAGATTGCGGCGAGCATCTCGCCAGTGGCTTATCCGTCGGAGTTGCTCCGCCTTGGCGAGGACGTGATGCAAGCGCCGTTCGACTTAACAATTCTTCCGCTATGCGAATAATCAGAGGTAAATACGGCCGCCGCAGATTCGACGTGCCAAAGAACATCACGGCTCGGCCTACGACCGATTTTGCCCGTGAAAACATCTTCAACGTGCTTGAAAATATGCTCGACTTCGAGGGCCTACGCGCTCTCGACCTGTTTGCCGGCACCGGTGCCATCAGCATCGAGTTGCTGTCGCGCGGCTGCCAGTCGGTCACGGCGGTGGAGAAGAGTAGCATCCAGTATAACTTTATCCGCAAGGTGGCGAAGGAACTCGGCGAGGAGAACCTGAATCTTATCAAAGGCGACGTGTTCAAGTTTGTCGCTGCGGCGAGTCAAGAGTTCGACTTCATTTTCGCCGACCCTCCCTACGACTTGCCTCGCTTCGGCGAAATTCCTGGACTGGTGCTGGGATCGAAGATGCTGAAGCCGGGCACGGTGTTTGTGATCGAGCACTCGCGCGACTACGACTTCTCGGCGATGCCCCATTTCCAGGAGCACCGCGTCTACGGAAGTGTGAATTTCTCCATCTTTGTCATTGAGTAACGCCGGCGGCGGCTACTGCCATCTGGCGTATGCGCTTGTAGACGTAGATAAATGCCGGCACGAGAAAGAGGTCGGCGGCAAACCATGCGGCCGAGTCGCCGAGACACACGGCGATATAGCCAAATTTCGGCACAAACCACACGCTCACCACGGTGCGCGCAATCATCTCCATCACGCCCGACAACATTGCAAAGTTGGTAAACCCTGCGCCCTGGATGGTGTAGCGGAGCACGCACAGCATTGCCAACAGTGGGAAGAAGCACGCCGCCACATGGAGAAACAGCGCGGAATTGCGGATAATGGCGGTGTCACTCTCCGAGACAAACAGCAATGACAGTTCTTCTGACCACAAGAGCAGCACGGTGCTGACCACTACCACATAGACCATCACCATTGCCATACTCGACTTGACGCCTTGCCACACTCGCTTTGGTAATCCTGCGCCATAGTTCTGCCCCGTGAACGTTGCCATAGCGATGCCTAGACTCTCACACGGACAAATCACAAACATCTTGATGCGCATAGCTGCCGTAAACGCTGCCACGCAATCGGTACCGAGGGCGTTGTTCGCGCTCTGGAGCATAATGCTGCCGATGGCGGTGATGGAGAACTGCAAGCCCATCGGCACACCTATCTTCAGCAGCGTAATGGAATGCTTGCGCGAGAGGCTGCGCTCGTCGGCGTTGCCCATAAGGATGTCAAACTTCCGCATCATGTACACATAACACAACACTGCCGACAGTGCCTGAGAGAACACGGTGGCGATGGCTGCACCGGCAACGCCCCAGCCGAGGGTGACGATGCAGAAAAGGTCGAGCGCGACATTGAGCACCGTAGAGAAGAGCAGAAACCAGAACGGCGTCTTGCTGTCGCCGAGGGCGCGGATGATGCTCGAAAGGAGGTTGTAGTAGAATGTGGCTGGCACGCCGATAAACGTGATGAGCAGATACCAGTAGGCATCGTCGAAGATGCCATCGGGAGTGCTCATCCAGCGCAGTATGGCACCGCACATCAGACACGTCACTACGGCGATGGCAACGGAGAGCCACGCCGTGAGTTTCAGTCCGCTGTACACATAGCGGCGCATCGTACTGTAGTCGCGCGCGCCGAATTTCTGCGCCACGGGAATGCCGAAACCGCAGCAACAGCCGTTGCAGAAACCGAGGATAAGGAAAATCACCGAACTGCTTGCGCCAACTGCCGCCAGCGGACCGATGCCCAAGAACTTGCCCACAATGGCTGCATCGATGAGCGAATACGTTTGCTGGAGCACATTGCCGAGCAGCAGCGGCATCGTGAATTTGAAAATCAGCGGCATCGTCGCACCGCTGGTCATTTCGTTGTATCTTGCCATTACTACAAACCTTAAAACAGGTTGCAAAATTACTCAGTTTTTCACTTTTCCCCAACGCCTCCGCCCAAATTTTCACCCCTCACCGCCATTCGCTAGCGAATACTCTAGAAAATCTTGTTTCTATAGCCAAAGAAGAGATGTCCCGAATATGAAAAACTCGTAAAACTTTGGCTCTTACAAATTTCAATCGTACTTTTGCAACAAAAGTAATTCAATCGTCATCTGGGAAAACTTGCACTCCTTCTAAGTTTCATTCTATCAGTGTTCCCTGCTGATGCCAATGAAAACAGACGGCATATCCACATCGTCAAGAGAGGATCTAAGAAATCCCATCGGGGACAGACTGTTGCCAAAATATGGATAGAGAAAGGCGGTCAAAAATGCATTGAGATTGCATAGTCTGAATTATCCGCGACAGAAGAAGATATCATATTGAAAGCTATTGATAAGCATTGGGACAAACTCAATAGCCATATTGATGCTGTCTTTGCTGGCAAGAAAGTAAGAATACTTAAATTTTAAACATATACATATTATGTGTAAATATAAAGATACTAATTTAGGGATTAAAAAACTTGACTTTAATGTCAAGCGTGGGTCTATGGCCGTTTTCTTGACCGATGGTCGCGAGGTCATTGTACCGATATCCATGTTTCCTGACATAAAACGACTAAGCAAGTCGCAGCGTGAGGACTATATGATTATGGATGACCAGTATTTTTCATTTGAAGCCCTTAGCAAGATTTATTCTGTAAAGGATATCCTTCGTGTGTAACCTCAAACGCACCGTCCTATGCTCTCTTTATCAGGTGGCTAAGGATTAAAATTTCACGAGCATGCAATTATGGCAAAACCGCGGAGCCTTATTGGCTTGCCACATTTTTCTGAAAGATTGAGCCTTCTCGCTGTTCAAAACCTTCATCACGCCACCATCCGTAAAGACATTGCCAAAGTTCAATAATTTGGGGAACGGCTTGCCGCAGCAAGGCACATAATATCCATCCCATGTGATGTATGGATATTCCCAAGGGTAATTGCAGTCTCTAAACTCACCGTTCTGCGGATATTCCATTCCCGTCACTTCCATATCCATATATTCTTTCCCCATTTTACGTACTTTGTCGCAGACATCTTTGTACTCATCCGAAACGAAAAAGTTATAATAGTCTCTATTTCTGTTAGGCATAGAAGAAATGCTCATACAATTAAAGTTTACATAGTGAATCCCTTTTTTATGAGCGTATGACAATATATTAGGCATATCTGTATAGTTGAGTTTTGATGTTACAAAGTTCAACATGTACTGAATATGGGGGGGGGTGTTACTGATTGTCTTCTCTATATTTGCACTTATTTCCGAGAAATGAGTGTTAGGTCTTATTTGTTCATAAACTTGCCCTATCCCATCTACAGAAAATTGCACATTATCAAGATACGGCAACAGTGGCTTCATCTTGTCCCAGTATCCTTTGAAATTGGCATTCGTAGAGATTGTTATTACTACGCTTGGCTTACGATGTTTGATATATCTCACTACTTCCAACAAATCAGGATAAAGAAGGGTTTCGCCAAGACCAGTCAAGCCTATAGAATCCAAATACGGAATTAATTCGTCTATTATGCCCTTGGCTTTATCAACCGACATAAAACCCTTGTCCATATCCTTTCCATATTGATATTCACGTGGACACATAACGCAATGAAGATTGCAAACATTGCCCAATTCTATCAACGCGTTAGTAGGATGAAACACTTTTGTCGATTTCATCTTGTCTTGTCTCAAAATAGAACACCTATTGAGTGTATACTTCAACAAATCTGCATTAAGACGTGTACGCTTAACTGCATTCCATAACAACTTTCGACGACGTTTATTTAACCTACTTAACATTTCTTTCATTCGGTCATATATTAATCATAAAACATTGACTTGCAACACTAGTGAAATAGTGCCAGACTACTACCACTCGCCAAGCAACTTTTCAAGTTGCCGATTATTTTCTATGGTGGGAGGGGGCTTATCCTGGACTCGCATTTGTTGGTTATGCAATTCGCGGTAAAGTTATACAAAATTCTCAATTATCCCCTACAAAATTCTCAAAAGTGTACATTAACACCTTGTTGCATAAGCAATAAATAAAATCGGCTCAAGTCATAATATCGGAGCATCCGTTAAATTGAGATTGGACAAAGAATGCCGTATAAACTGCCTACACCGTCTTAACATCGGCTGATACTGGCGGCACCTACTACGGGGTGCAAGTTGCTGGTTGCCAGCCTGCCCCAGGCCGAAGCCTGGGGTTATCGATACGGCGCACCTACGGCGCGCTCTCGTCAACCAATACACCATAGACTTGAGCCAATAAACCCAAATCGACCATTAGAAAATCTTGCTTTCCTTTTGCTTTGTAATAAGTTCCAAATGGCAAATTGTGTTCGCGCATCAGTGCTGAAAACTATAGTAGCAAGACTTTATTCGCCACCATTTTGCATGAGAAAATCTCTAATGACCGATTTTGGATAAAAAAAATCCGCACCGACATAGCGACGGTACGGATTCGTGATTTATGTGTGACAACTTCTATTTCACTATCAGTTTGGCTGCGTGTATGCCGCCGTCGGTGGCTATGCGTACGAGATACATACCGGCTTGCATACCATCGGTGGCAATCGCCGTTGCGCCATCAGCCACCACCTGCTTCACAAGGGCTCCGCTGAGACTATAGACACTGACAACCGCTTTGCCTGTGGCGGCTACGGTGAACGCCTCGCCAGCCTTGACTGGGTTAGGATAAACATTTACGCCATCGAGAGTGACCGATGAAACACTGCCGTCGCCATTGCTGTAGACGGCTTCAAAACCGGGCACCTGAATCTCGAAAGCGGTGTTTTTTGCCGAAGCACCGAGGTCGAGGCGAAGGGTGTTGACCGTTATCGGGTATACGCCAATGTCGGTGAGGTCGATATTCTCAGAGAGGTCAATGTCGAAAGTCGAGAGGGTGTTTTTGGGGAGTTCGGTGGTGGTGTAAGCCCACGATGTATACACATTGCCATAGGCATCGCTGACCGTCGACGACACTTTCTTCACCGTCACGTCGCCCGGGTTGATTCTCACGCGGAGTTTCTCGGGAAGACTCCACACTTTGCACGATTTCTCTGCCTGGAGATATGCGCCGCGCGATGTGCCGTTGCCAGTGTAGTTGAACTTCATACCGTTTTCAAAGGCAGTCATAGTCAAGTCTGTGCCGCCGACCATCTTAGTGGTCCATTCGTCCATATTAGGGTCTGCATCGACAGGCATCACCTCGCCAGTAGGGATTTCGACCGTCACGAGCGTTGTGCCGATAAACGACCCTACAGTGCCTGTTATCACAGCCTGTCCGTCGGCAACGCCGCGGAGCACTCCGTCGCTCTCTCCCACCGTTGCGACGCTCTCGTCAGCCGATGTCCACGACAGTGCTTTCGGGTTGATGGGCATATTGCTTTCATTCACCACTGCCTGCACCTCGATAGGGTATTCGCGCTTGTTGTCGATGAGGATTTTGTCTAGGCGGATAGCCACGTCGTCGCTTTCAGCAACAACAACCGGAATCGATGCCTCAATGCCGTTGTAGGTAGCCTTGAGTGCGCCAATGCCAGAGCCTGTGGCGTAGAATGTGACGCCGTCGTTGACGATTTCGCCGATGTTGCTGTCGCAACTGAGAGTTACGCCCTGCACTTCGTTGTCGACAAGCACGCCATATTTGTTGTAGCCGAAGAATTTAGGGGTATAGATGCCGTATTTAGGGCATTTCATCGACCATTCCACAAAGCGGAGTTCGGCAATCGCATCGTCGTCGGGCACATTCGCTACAACAAACATGCCGCTCGCCACGGCGCGCTCGTTGCCGTCGCTCGTCTTGTTGCGCACGCCGAGAGCCTGAGTGTAGAGCGTCGACGAGCCGCCGCCGTCAACGTTGGCTGCATCATCTGCACCTGCATAGTAGAGCATATCGGCAAGTTCCTTGGTGTGGACGCCGGCGGAGATTGCACTGCGGCCGTCAATCACCATCATCACCATCATGGTCTTGTCGTGGTTGAAGCCGATGCCAGTGCGTGGGTGGCGCGCACTTGCGTCGCCGCGCTCGTCCTCAGAGTCGAGGGTCACGCCGTCGCGGAGGATGCGTGGATTGGCGCATGCCAACTCGCGCGGGAACACTTCCGTGCCGTCGACTGTGGCTTTCACATAGACGGACACTTCATCGCCCACTTTCAGACCGTTGAGCATACTGTTGGCAGTGCCGCGCGAGAGAAGCAAGTATTCGTCGCCGCTCATCTCGCGGTCGCCGGCTGTACTTGCCTCACCGCTGACAGTAAACTTCACCGTGCGTCCTGCTCTGAGGTAGTCGCCATCGGCAATCTTTACGGGGATGGTAACGCACGAGCCGTTGAGTCCCGGCTGACTTGGTGTGCCGTAGTATTTAGGGGTGTAGATGGCTATGCCATTGTCATAGGCATCGTTGTTGATGGCTGTGAGTTCTGCCGTCGCACCGCCCACGGTCACCGTGCCGGAGCGGAACGACACCGCATCTATCTGCGGCTTGCCGTTGCTGTCGATATACACGTTAGGCCACGTCGTGTCGGCATCACCGGTGCGGTAGATTTCGCCGCCGGCAATAGAGGCACGCACTGGTGCGCCAACCACACTCTTGCCATTGCTTGCCGTGCCGGAGGTGAGGAAGAAGTCGGTGTTAACGCCGCAGAAATACTTCTTTGCGTCGGTCTTATGGCTCTTCGCCATATTGCTCACCGTTGCGCCTCCTGCCACCTTGTCCTGCGCCACGATTGCCTCAATCGAGGTGTTGGGCTCGGCAAGGTCGGTTGTGAGGTAGAACACACGCAGTTGCTGCGACGTGTTGGTCTTGTTGATGAGGTGGAGCGAAGTTTGGGTAGTGCCTGGACCTACCTTTGCGTGAAACAGGGTGTCGACAGAGAACTCGACGCCGCTGAGCGTAACACTGTTGCCGCCGCGCTGTGCCGCCGTTGCCGACAGGGCTGCGCCAAGTAGCAACGCACTGGAAAGAAGTAACTGTTTTTTCATAATATATGGGTTATATGTTAGTCTTTACTGACTCCCAAATTTACGCATTTAAATCAATGCCCAACATTCTGCGGAATAAAAAATCAGTAACAAAAGGTTAAATTCGGTTAATGTAAAACCTATCAGCGCAGGTGTGCACCCCGATGGTGCGTTCTCCCTTCGCAGATGAGGGCATACCAAAGCCGGTAGCGCAGGTGTGCGCCCCGGAGGGGCCGCCAACACCTGCCGAAACTATTCCAGTTGCTTCTTTTCCCGCGCCTCGGCAAACTTTGCCTTCATTGTCGGGTTGTTGCGCGTGAGTTTCTTGATGGTGAGGGCTTCCGCCTTGTCGTTGGCGAGGCGCAGGTTGTTCTCGCTGCCGATGAGTGCGTCCTTTATCTTCTGCAGGTGCTGGATTGACTTGTCTATTTCGTCGATTGCGGTCTTGAACTTCTCGCTGGCAAGGCGGTAGTTCTTGCCGAACTTCTCCTGAAAGTCGAGCAACTGGTTCTCAAAGTTGGTCACGTCAATCGACTGGCTCTGCGCCACTGCAAGTTGGCGCTTGTACTCCAAACTCTTCTTCGCCATCTGCACGAGCAACGAAATGATTGGCAGAAAAAGTTGCGGACGGATCACATACATTTTGTCGTAGCGGTGCGACACGTCGACGATGCCACCGTTATACAACTCGCTGTCGGGCTCAAGCAGCGACACCAGCACAGCAAACTCGCACTTCTTCGCCCTTCGGTCGGCATCCAGTTTGCGGAAAAAATCCTCGTTCTTGTGCTTCGTGGCAGTCTCATCGGCCTCGTTCTTCATCTCAAACATAATCGACACGTATTCGGTGCCGTCCTCTGCAAAGTCGCGGAAGATGAAGTCGCCCTTCGAGCCGCCGGAGGCATCGTTGTCCTTCTCGAAATACGCCCGAGGCATCATCATACGCAGCGTCTGGTTGTACTGCGTGGCGCAGTGCTCCTCAAGAGTTTCGCCAATCATCTTGGTCGACAACCGTATCTTCATATCCTTGTAGTAGTCCACCTGATCCTTGGCTACCTGCAACTGCGACTCATATCGCTCCTTGATGGTTTTCTCGTTGAGTGCAGCCGACTGCTTGTCGAGTTCCGCCTTGGCCTTCAGCGCAGCAATCTCGGCATCCTTGTGCTGGATGTCGGTCTGTGCCTTGCGCTGCTCCTCCAGCACTGCAATCTTCAACTTGCCCTCGCTTTCGCCGAGCGACGACCGCAAGGCAGAGATCTCCTTGTCCTTGCCGGCAAGCGCTACGCTGAGTTCGAGCGACTTTTTCTCCTCTGCTGCACTGAGTTCGCCGCGCAACTGCGCTATGAGCGACTCCTTCTCCGTGAGGGCATTGTCCTTCTTCGTCAACTCGCTCTGAAACTGCTTTTCCGCCTTTGCCGTGGCAAGTTGCTCTTCCACCTTGTGGCGGTTGTGGAGTTCGGCAATGCGGCGCTCCAGTTCGGCGTCAAACTCCGCATTCTTCACCTGATTGACAATCGACGCATAGTCTGCCTCATCGACGGCAAACGCCTTGTGGCAGTTCGGACAAATAAGTTCTTTCATATCTCAGCCTTGTTTTGATTCTACACAAAGATACTCCATTCCACCAAATCCGCAGTCCACAAAGACTACAAAAAAACGTCAGCCGCCACTCTCGCTGGCGCGAGAGTGGCGGCTGACTGTATTGTCTTTCCGACCTATTGCTGTGACGCTACAGGGCGGACAGGGAATCCGTGATAGCGGTCGTAACTACTAAAGAAGTGGTAACCACCTTCCCCGAAATTGAGAGCATAGGCGTAGAGCCCATCTTCTATCGTACTTACAGATGCCGCCCAGAAGAAGCCGTTCTGACCGTCTAGTATCAGAGCGTCATCCAGGTGACCGCCAGAGGTTGGGAAGAATATCGAATTACCGTTCTTCTTGCTGGTCACCTTATATCCTGTGATGTCAGCGCCGTTGCTGTCCTTCATTGTGACCCACGACCAAGAGCAGTAGTCACTGTTCAACAGTTCCTTATACTCGGCACTGGTCGGCATACGGCACTGATCGCCCCAAGCCGCCACTGCGGCATCATCTGAAGCCTCGAGTTCAGTCAGGCCGTCAGTGTAGTTGTACTTCGTCAAGGTTTCCATCGAAGTGCCGTACTTGTAGTTGTCCCACGAATAGACGTCCTTGGTCGCCGTTTCGCCCCAGGCAAAATAGTCACCATAGTCGGCAGCAGTCGCAGCGCCGATATTGGTGTCAGCCCAAAGCATGCCGCTCGGGAGTTCAAGGTCCACAAACCAGTGACCGTTGATGTAGCACGAATTGTCGACAATCACCTCTTCATTCAGTTTCACCGACGATACTTCCCCGTAGTAAACGTTGCCGAACAGTATCATATACGCACGATAGTAATATGTTTTTCCTGTCACGAGACCTTCCAAAGTGAAGTCGTACGACTTCACCTCGCTGCCCAGATAGCGTGTTTCGTCGTTCATCGTTGGCTCTTCGTTTTTGAAGGAATAGCAAAGTCCTACTGTTCTGGACGGGTTAACCCCGACTACGCTTTTGACACCGCTGGCAAGTGTCACTGTTGCTGTTCCGCTGAACGAGGTCTTGGTCACGCCTGTCGCCTCGGAGCAGGTTATATTGTAGAGTCCATCGCCATAAAACGTAATGGAGTCAACGGCTTCTATGTTGCGCACGCTGACCGTTCCGTCCTTCCACTCAAAGATGTTTTCGGCGTATGCCTTGGAACTAAGACCCAAGAGCATCATACCGGACAAAAGGATAAATAACTTTTTCATATCTGCTTGTTTGTCTGTTTAACTATTGTGCTGCAACCGGACGAATGGCAAGTCCGATGTTGCGGTCAATATCACCTCTGCTGTAAGTTTTGCTTAAGAAATAGACGTAGTAGGCGTAGCCTATATAGTCGCTTGACGATGTACTTGTCCAATAGAAGCATCCTGCCGGAAAGAATATCGACTTGCCGTTTAACTTACTGGTAACCAAGAGACCGTTCTCTTCTGTTCCGTCTGCTTTCGTCCTGGCAGTCCACTTTGAAACGCTGTTTGCAAACAGTTCATTGAACTCTTCTCTGGTCGGCATACGGCACGGATCGCCCCAACTTACAGTTGCCACATCATCCGACGCTTCGAGTTGGGTCAGTTTGTCCGTTTCGTTGTATTTTGTAATCTCTTCCAACTCGCCAAACTTGTAATTCGCCCAACTATACTCTTCCTTTGTAGTCGTCTCACCCCAGGCGTAAGCGTTGCCTGAGTCGGCAGCGGTTGCTGCGCCTATGTTAGAGTCAGCCCAAAGTAAGCCACTCGGCAGACCAAAGTCCACAAACCAGTGGCCGTTGATGTAGCGCGACTTGTCGGCGGCCTTTTCACCGCTCGTTGTCATAGTTTGTGTGTCGCTGTAATACACGTCGCCGCAATACTTTATATATGTGCGGTAATAATACTTAGATCCTTGCACGAGATTGTCCAGGGTAAAGTCGTACGACATATATTCATCGCCGAGCCACAAGGTGAAGTCGTCGGGTGTAGGCTGCGTATTCTCTATGGAATAGCAGATGCCGATTGTCGGCCAACTTCCTATCACAGTGGTCACACCGTCGCCCAACGCCACCGAAGCCGTTCCGCTGAACGACGAGTTTGTTACATCTGATGCTTCAGAGCAAGTCAAGTTGAAAAGTCCCGGCGCAACGAATGTCACGGAGTCCACATCTTCGGTGCTGCGCATAACGACGTGTCCGTTTTTCCACTCAAAGACGGCCTGCTGGGCAGATGCCGTCACGCAGCCACCAAATAGAGCCAAACCGCACAAAAGGGTAAATATTTTTTTCATATCTGTCGTTTCTGATTGAAGGTTTTACCTGTTGACTATCTTGAAATTCACACCGCTCTCCGTAGCGACGATATACACGCCCGAAGCCATCGACGACAGGTCGATCTGCACCATTCCGTCGGTGTCGGCTGCCGAAGCCTTAACCACAGCGCCGCTGATTGAAACCACACGGATGCGCTCGCCTGGAAGCATATTGCGCACCGTAAGCAATCCATTGGCGCAACTAAACACCGGACGGCGGCAGTCTGCCACTATCGTACTGACGGCATCGTTGTCAATGTCGTCCAAATAATAGTAACGCTGCACGTCGGAAAATTGATAACTGGCATCCGCCTTGTCCGTAGCCGAAAGGGTCAGCCCTTCCGCCGACAACACAATCTTCGGTTTGGATGAGAATGCAAAACTTGCCTTTGTGCCGTCCTTAAACAAGAACATAACACCAGGCGTGGCTGCCGCTGCCCCCAGACTGCAAAACGCGAGGAAGGCCGCAAGCACAACTTTTAGTTTTAATCTTTTCATAACCACAGGTTTACATTAGAGGACAATGGCATTCCTATTCACATTCACTCGTTCTTCTGCCATTGCAACAACAAAGGTATAACATTCGCCGCCATCCCCCCCCCGTAAAACTATAAAATATGTTAACCGCTTACACCTCCATCCTCAGGAACTCCCCAAGATGCACATGCCCGATGCCGTTCACGTTGCTGCCACTGGTCCATTCATCCAGACTTACCACATACTTTGGATAGTTGTTGCGAATTGCCTGAAGATTGCCGAATTCCCTCTCTTTCGTCCTCTCATCGGCAAGAAGATAGGCTGATTGGACATATACGACCTTCTCGCCTTTTCGCCCCACAAAGTCAACCTCCTTACCGTCGGTCTGTTGACCTGTGAAAACCTCATACCCGGATTGGACAAGATGAAGGAATATGGCATTCTCCATCAACTTGTGGATGTCATTCTGCATAGAAAATCCGTGGTGACAGTTGCGTAGCCCCAAATCCTCAAAATAATATTTGTCACCGATTTCAAAGGTGTGGAGTCCGTTTACGTCAATGCGACGCACCTTATTAACAAGATAAGCATTTTGCAACGCCTTCAGATAGTTGATTACCTGTAGCGTCGAGATGTTTACGCGCTGCGACTTGAGATAGCGGCTGATGTTGTTGGCTGAAAAAAGGTTGCCCACATTGTCGGCTGTATAGAGTGCCAAAGACTCCAGAAAATCAACGTTTCTGATGCCTTCACGCTTTACCACATCCTTGAGAATGATGGTGGAATAGACATTGCGGAGATATTCAAACACCACTTCCCGTTCCAACGGCAAATTGCCCAAATACGGCAATCCTCCCAAAGTGAGATAACTGCGCAGAGACTGCGAAGACGCATCCGTATGGTGGAACTTCAGAAATTCCTCATAGGACAAACTGTGGATATGAAACTCCACATATCTGCCTGAAAGATAGGTCGACAATTCACTGGAAAGCATCGTGGCGTTGCTTCCCGTGATGAAGATATCACAGGCGTCCTGTGCCTGTAGGCTACGCAGTGTGGTTTCAAATCCCTGTATGTCCTGCACTTCATCTATAAACAGATAGTTGTCAGTGCCGCTCTTCAGGTGCTTCGACACATATTCCGACAAATCCTTGTGTGTGCGGATGAAGAGGAACTCCTCAAGTTCTTTGTTGATGCAAATGGTGTTGCACCCTGGACGCATCTGCTCTATATGCTCCTGAATCTGACGGAGAATACAACTTTTGCCCACCCGGCGTTGACCGGTAAGCACCTTAATAATGTTTTTGTTCACAAACGGAGCGATGCGCTCGGTGTAGTTTGGTCGGTTAACAAGTTGTATCATCTCGATTCTATTAATTATAACTAAAACTCTCCGCAAAAATACCACTTTTGTTAATCATACCAAACAAACTAACCTAAAATTGTAATTTTATTAAGTACGATTAATAAAAATCACCATCCGCAGCCAGCGACGACACCAGCCAATGCCTGACAGTGGGGGTCTGTCCGATGCGGCACGGGCGTTGGCTGCGTGGGTGAGCGCCCCAGAAGAGCGTTCTGCTCGCCGAAGAGCGTGCGCCAAAGCCAGCAGCGTGGGTGAGCGCCCCGGAGGGGCTGCAGCATCGATAACCCCAGACTTCAGTCTGGGGCAAAGGGAAAGAGAAGGATCGCACCCCGTAGTGGGTGCCGCCAGCATCAGCCGAGGCATCGACAATGTGGGCAGCGCCGCTTACAGGGCGCATTCTTCAGTGACGCCCCTGCCACGGGCTGAAGCCCGTGGTTAGCAACACGGCGCACCTACGGCGCGCGCTCACCACTCATTCCGCCACATCACCACGCCGCAGTGCGTCAGAGTGCCCCCGAGAGTCGCAGCCACTCACCGATGAGCGTGTGCAGCACAGATGTTCGCCCCGATAGCGCACTCCCTCACTGATAAGAGCGTATCATAGTTGGCAGCGCAGATGTGTGCCCGACGGAGCGTTCAGCCCTCACTGATGAGCGTGAGTCAAAGCCAGCTGCGTGGGTGAGCGCCCCGGAGGGGCTGCAGTATTGATAACCCCAGACTTCAGTCTGGGGCAAAGA
>CAVCEE010000029.1:0-17558 GCA_963601185.1 bacterium | reverse complement strand
GGAATCCAGCCCTTTCTTTTACGGGTTCAAAAAGTTTTACCGGACAGCAATATTTCAAAATAGCAAAAAAGAGAGGGCAAGCAGTTTTTGCTCACCCTCTCCAATCTTATTTTGTACAAGATTACTTGTTCAACTCATCCGGGTTTTGTCCCCATTGCTGGAGTGCTAAACGGCGGTAGTTGTTGTAACGCCATTGTGCATTTTCCTTAGCGGCAGCAAACAATTGTTCTGCCTCGTTCGGATACGCTTTCATCACAGACGCATAGCGAACCTCGCCCTTGAGGAAGTTCTCGAAGTTGTCCCAGTTCGGAGCTTTACTGTCGAGTGTGAATGGATTCTTGCCTTCCTTCTCGAGCTCTGGGTTGTAGCGCCACAAGTGCCAATAACCGCACTCTACAGCAGCAGCCTCTTCAGCCTGCGACTTGCCCATACCCTTCTTCAAGCCATGGTTGATACATGGTGCATATGCGATGATTACAGATGGTCCATCGTAAGCCTCTGCCTCACGAATTGCCTTGAGGGTTTGTGCTTGATCTGCGCCCATTGCAACCTGTGCTACATATACATAGCCATAAGTCGACGCAATCAAACCGAGGTCTTTCTTTCTTACGCGCTTACCAGCAGCGGCGAATTTGGCAATTGCGCCGATTGGAGTAGCCTTAGATGCCTGACCTCCAGTGTTTGAATAAACCTCTGTATCGAGGACAAGGATATTTACATTCTTGCCGGAAGCGATAACATGGTCGAGACCACCAAAACCGATGTCGTAAGAAGCACCGTCTCCACCGATAATCCATTGTGAACGTTTAACGAGGTGATTCTTCAAGCTGTCAAGACGAGCGCAGAACTGGCATTTGTCTTTGTTTGCTTCAATCATCGGGATAAGTTTGTCGGCAGCGGCACGGCTTGCTTCAGGATCATTCTTGCCTGCTTCCCATTCAGCACAAGCCTCTTTGAACTCTGCTGGAGAATCAGATGCAGCCACTTCTGCCATAACATCGTCCAAACGTGCAATCATCTTCTCGTGAGCCAATGTCATACCAAGACCGAACTCGCAGAAGTCTTCAAACAAAGAGTTTGCCCAAGCTGGACCATGACCCTTTGCATTTGTCGTATAAGGAGTTGATGGAACAGAACCAGAATAGATAGAACTACAACCTGTAGCATTGGCAACCATTTCTCTGTCACCAAACAACTGGCTGATAAGTTTTACATACGGAGTCTCACCGCAACCAGAGCAAGCGCCCGAGAACTCAAATAATGGAGTTGCAAATTGTGAATTCTTCACATTTGACTTGATGTCAACCAAATCCTGCTTAGATGTTACATTCTTAACGCAGTATTCCCAGTTCTTGTCTTCGTCGAGTTGAGTTTCAAGATGCTTCATTTCGAGAGCCTTGACACCCTTCTTGCCTGGACATACATCAACACAGTTACCGCAACCGAGACAGTCCATAACGTCTACTTGCTGGACGAAACGCATTCCAGTGAACGCTTTGCCGATAGCCGGCAGAGTCTTTGCTTCATTAAATGAAGATGCTGCCATTTCATCAGCAGTCAACAAGAACGGACGGATAGCAGCGTGAGGACAAACGTATGCACATTTGTTACATTGAATACAGTTCTCTGCAATCCATTCTGGCACGAATGCCGCTACGCCACGCTTCTCGTAACTTGCAGTGCCTTGTTGCCAAGTTCCGTCTGCATTGTCCTTAAATGTTGAAACTGGGAGCAGGTCACCGTCTTGTGCGTTGATTGGACGGACAATCTTGTTGATAAATTCAGGGTCTTCATTCGCTGCTACAGCATCGTCTGGAAGATTTGCCCAAGAAGCATCAATGTCAAGTTTCTGGTACTCACCGCCACGGTCAACAGCAGCGTAGTTTTTGTTTACGACATCCTCACCCTTCTTGCCGTAAGACTTGACGATGAATTTCTTCATCTGCTCAACAGCGAGGTCAACAGGGATAACTTCCGTGATGCGGAAGAATGCAGATTGGAGGATTGTATTGGTTCTGTTGCCCAAACCAATCTCTTGTGCAATTTGAGTTGCATTGATATAGTAAACTGTGATGTTATTCTTAGCGAAATAGCGTTTCACCTTGTTTGGCAAGTTCTTTGCCAACTCCTCGCCACTCCATACAGTATTCAACAAGAATGTGCCGTTAGGACGCAAACCTCTTGTTACATCATACATGTGGAGATATGCCTGTACGTGGCAAGCAACGAAATTCGGAGTATTTACCAAATATGTTGAACGGATTGGAGCATCACCAAAACGCAAGTGCGAGCAAGTGAAACCACCCGACTTCTTAGAGTCGTAAGAGAAATATGCCTGACAATATTTGTTTGTGTTGTCACCGATGATTTTTACGGAGTTCTTGTTTGCTCCGACAGTACCGTCAGCGCCAAGACCATAGAACTTAGCCTCAAACACGCCTTCACCACCCAATGCCAACTCTTCTTTCGGAGGAAGAGAGGTAAATGTAACGTCGTCAACAATACCTACAGTAAACTGATTCTTAGGCTCTGGCAATGCCAAGTTTTCGTATACAGAAAGGATCTGGGCTGGAGTAGTGTCCTTTGAGCCCAAGCCATAACGACCGCCTACGATCAACGGAGCATTCTCTTTGCCGTAGAAGCAATCCTTTACATCCAAATACAATGGTTCGCCGTTTGCTCCTGGTTCTTTTGTCCTGTCGAGAACCGCAATGCGTTTTGCCGTCTTAGGCACTGCAGCCAAGAAATGCTTTGCAGAGAACGGACGGTACAAGTGGACTGCTACCAAGCCGACCTTTTCACCCTTGGCGAGCAAGTAGTCGATAGCCTCTTGTGCTGCTTGAGTCACAGAACCCATTGCGATGATTACGCGCTCTGCATCCTCTGCGCCATAGTAATTGAACAAGCCATATTTACGACCAGTGATTTCAGAAATCTTTTCCATATAGTTCTCCACAATGGCAGGAACTGCATTGTAGTAACTGTTGGAAGCCTCTCTGTGCTGGAAGAAGTGGTCTGGATTTTCAGCCATACCGCGAGCGACTGGCTTCTCCGGGTTCAATGCACGAGCACGGAACTCAGCCAATGCCTCGCGGTCAATCAACGGCTCAAGGTCTTTGTCCTCAAGCATCTCGATTTTCTGGATTTCGTGAGATGTACGGAAACCATCGAAGAAGTTCACGAACGGCACGCGTGCGCTCAAGGCAGACAAGTGTGCAACGCCAGCCAAATCCATAACCTCTTGAACAGAACCTTCACAAAGCATTGCAAAACCAGTTTGGCGAGTTGACATTACGTCCTGATGGTCGCCAAAGATACACAATGCGTGCGAAGCCAATGTACGGGCAGAAACATGGAAAACGCAAGGAAGATTTTCACCTGCGATTTTATACATGTTCGGTATCATAAGGAGCAAGCCCTGTGATGCTGTGTAGGTTGTGGTCAAAGCGCCGGCTTGTAAGGAACCATGGACTGCGCCTGCTGCGCCACCTTCTGATTGCATTTCTTCAACCAAAACGGTTTCTCCAAAAATGTTTTTACGACCAGCAGCTGCCCATTCATCAACATATTCAGCCATAGTCGACGACGGGGTGATTGGGTAAATCGCAGCAACCTCGGAGAACATATAACTAATATGCGCGGCAGCCTGATTACCATCACAGGTCAAGAATTTCTTTTCTTTACTCATATTTGTTAATCAGTTAATTGATAATAATACTCTATCAGTTAAAATGCTAAGACCTAAAATCTTAAAACAATCTCTAGCAGAGAGCATCTGCCCTCTGCTTTCCACGATGCGAAATTACACAATAATCTCTTCACCACAAAATAAATAATTCACAATTTATGTTGCAATTAGATGCGTAGCGTACACTGGCAAATGCAATCAGGAAATCTGTCTCAGCAATCAAGCAACCGAGTTTTTCAGAATTTATTGCTTGCCAGCCTACCCTTATTTATCATTTTTGTCAATACGACATTGAATATCACCCAAACGACAATATCCAACAGCAAAATCAAGTTGATGTTTATCCTATTCAGCAACATTAGATTCAGCATAACGAAAAGCATCGCCACAAACAGGATCGTCGCCATTGCCATCTTGTGTGTCATACCGAGCATAAGCAGTTTGTGGTGGATATGACAGTTGTCAGGAAGAAATATATTCCTATTGTGTTTCAGACGATGCAACATCACACGAAAAACATCGAATATCGGCACAATCATCATCGAAAACGAAATAATGATAATACCGTCAATCTGACATTGTTCGTCAGGCACAACCATCGACAGCCTAATTGCGAGTGCTGCCAGCACCAAACCGATACATTGCGAACCGGCATCGCCCATAAAAATCTTTCTGCGTCCTTTAATCCCTCCAAAAACGTTATAATAGAAGAACGGAATCAGCGTGCCCAGCACAGCAAATGAAAGCAAGGCAATATCCCAATTACCTTCGTAACAATACAATATGCCAAAGAAAAATGCAGCGATAATGCCCAACCCAGAAGCCAAGCCTTCAATTCCGTCAATAAAGTTTATAGCATTAATTATAAGGATAATAAGCGACACGGAGAATGGCTCGCCAAACCACGCCGGGACAGTGTTGACAAACAACAATCCGTGGAAATCATTAATCCAAATACCGGAAGATACAAGCAACAATGCACAAATTATCTGAATCAAGAACTTTACACGATATCCTAATCTGACAAGGTCGTCCATTATTCCGCCAAAATACAATGCAGTCAAGGAGCATAAACCGAAAGCCAGTTGCGACGTTTGGGCATGCAACGAAATTGGATGGATCGGCATAACCAGTGAAGTCAAACCGACTGCAAAACTTATCGCAATCAAAATAGACGGAACAAAAGCGACTCCTCCCAACCGCGACACTACTCCTGTGTGGATTTTACGGTCATCTGAATAGTCCAACAACTTCTTTTTAAAAGAGACTACTATGATGCGTGGTATAAACCAAAAGGTAAAAATGGCACTTGTTAGCGTACAAATTACAATATTTACAATGTTCACATTTAGTGCATCTATTCCCATAACAATTCGTCCTACTTCATTCTAAATTTTCACAAAAATAATCACTCATAATTTTATTCTGCGTATTTTTGTGATAAAATTTAGAGATGAAAGAGAATTTAATTTTAGAAAATATATCGAAACGGCTAAATATTGCGACTCTGAATCAAATTCAGATTGCAATGTCGCAGAACTACAATTCAAACAATCTGATGCTGTTGTCGCCAACCGGATCGGGAAAAACTATAGCATTCATTATCCCAGTCCTGAAAAATCTCAGACAACCGAATGGCAAGATTCAGGCAGTTGCCATATCTCCTTCGAGAGAATTAGCCATCCAGACATCTCGCATATTCAAGGACATTGCTACCGGCTACAAGGTGACGTGTTGTTATGGCGGCCACAATTTTGACGACGAAAAAAAGTCGCTGTCGGTTGTGCCAGACATCATAGTATCTACCCCAGGACGACTTCTCGACCACATCAAACGCAAAAACATCGACGTATATAACGTGCGCATCCTTGTTATCGACGAATTTGACAAGTCTCTCGAACTTGGATTCCAAGATGAGATGGAACGCCTAGTGAAGAAAATGCCGAATGTGTCGAAGCGCATTTTCACATCAGCCACCAAGATGACCAGCCTGCCAGACTTCATCAAAGCCGAAGGTCTTAACACTCTTGATTTTCTCGGAGAGACCACTCTCCCCGACCGCATAAACGTCTTCGCCGTGAAATCTCCGGCTAAAGACAAGTTGGACACACTTGATTACACATTGCGAAATCACTGCTCCGGAAAGACAATCGTTTTCGTGAATTACCGCGAATCAGTCGACCGTGTTTATGAGCATCTCCATAGGCTGAGTTATCCTGTCGGGTTGTACCACGGCGGATTGGAGCAAATTGACCGCGAGAAAGCGGTTGCAATGCTCAACAACGGCACATTCCAGATTATGGTGACTACCGACTTAGGGGCCAGAGGACTTGACATTGACTCCATTGAGAACGTCATCCACTACCATCTGCCTGTCACAAGCGAGGTTTATACCCACCGCAATGGCCGCACTGCCCGTATTGATGCGACTGGCAATGTGTTCGTCATCTTAGGCCCGAGCGAGAAAGTCCCTGACTATATGAAATTCAACGAAACGCTTACGATTTCTCCAGATGTAGAACCAATCCCCCTGAAGCAATTTGAAACCATCTTCTTTTCCGCTGGAAAGAAAGAGAAGATTTCGAAAGGCGATGTAGTCGGCTTCCTAATTGCAAAAGGCGGTCTCTCTTCCTCCGAAATCGGACAAATCGACATATTCGACCACTATGCACTTGTGGCTGTACCTGCCGCAAAGGCAAAAGAAACAGTCAAAAAGATTTCGCCGGAGAAAATCAAGAATCAGAAAGTCAAAATTTCAATTGCTCGCCAATAGCATTTATTGAAGTTCTCCCTTGCCTTCTCGCACGATTTGATATTCAGATGTCGTGCAGTCCACGATTGTTGACGGTATCAGGTCGCCGATTCCATTATCTATGATATAGTCGACTGAATCGGCATAGGTTTCAGCCATCAAATCAGGATTAGTGGCGTAGTCTTCATCTTCTGATTTTATTGTCGTCGACATAATTGGATTGCCCAGCATTTTAGCCAACGTTGTGGCAATTTTGTTATCAGGTATTCTTATGCCTACAGTTTTGCGCCCCTTGAAAACCTTGGGCAACGACGATGAGGATTGGAATATGAATGTAAACGGTCCTGGCGCATTATCTTTCAGTACACGGAACTCATTGTTCCCGAATCTGGCATACTCCGCCGCCATCGAGATATTCTCGCACACAATAGACAAGAACTGCTTGTCGGGATTAATGCCTTTGAGTTTACATATCTTCGAGATTGCATTGTTATTCAATGCATCGCAGCCAAACGCATACAGAGTGTCTGTCGGGTAGATTATTATTCCTCCTGACTTCAACACCTTTGCGACCTCCATAAGCGACCTCTCATCAATATTATCGCCATAGATTTTACAGATTTTCATCGTATTTAATTTTAGAAATAACTGATTTCAAAATCTTGTCCAGAAGCATATTTTTCAAGCAACGCCACAGTCCACTCCACAGTCGCTTCCAACGGCATCTCTTCTGCAAAGGCATTTATTTGCACTTGAATGCGTTTAGTGTCCAGAGTCAATTTTGTTCGTTCTTCGTCACTTGTCGGAGAGCCTATGCCTCCCTCTGCATCTCGATACAACGGCAGCCCTTCAACATTCAACACGCCACGTCCGATGCCTTCAAAATGCTCATCGGCTCTGCCGACACCAAGGATAACAGCATCTCCGACAATTTTGTCTGCATCAAAGCCACCGATTGAATATCCGCTGCCCATCGATACCAGATTTACCAAGTCTACCAATGTATTTATCCGATACACTCCCAATCCTCGCACCACTCGACGGCACAGAGCCTCGCTAGACACACGATAACGGTTAGGATCTTTGCCGCAATGTTTATATAAGTTGCGAGTGGCAGCAATAGCCGGGCGCTTGCTTATCCATGAGAGTTCATAACTCTCACGGGTTTTTGTTTCCATCTGTTCAATTTCTTGCCAAAGTTGCTCACTCGTTTCAGAATTCACCACGCAGGCTCTAACCATTGCAATTCTTACTGTTGGGCAGACCTCCCTTATTTTATCTTCAATTATAATTTTCATCAGTAAAATATTTAATCGACTCTCATATCAGAGAATTTCATCCCAACAAAATTAATAATATTCTATTTCCTAATCACCAATTAGTTCGTAATTTTGCATAATGTGTTTCGGCAGTTTATAGATGCCGTGCATTGAACTACAATCAAGATTAAATAAAATGAAAATAGGAATCATCGTTGCTATGGGGAAAGAACTCAATCTTCTTCTCCATCTTATTGAGAATAAATCAGAAAAGACTATTGATAATTACACAATCTATTCTGGCAACATCGGCAAGCACGAAGTGTTTGCGATGCAGTGCGGCATAGGCAAGGTAAATGCCGCTGTTGGCACGTATGCCCTGATTAATTCTTTCAGTCCAGACCTTGTTATCAATACGGGTGTTGCCGGCGGTGCCGACAAATCGGTGTCGCAGATGGATATTGTCGTTTGCGAATGCATCGCCCACCACGACATTTGGTGTGGTCCAGGCACTGTCTACGGAGAAGCGGCCGGATGTCCGTTGTATTTCCAGTCAGAGGCAAGTATCATAGAACAAGTTCGCCAATCTAAAATTGGCGAGAACTTGCGATACGGGCTTATCTGTTCGGGAGACAAATTCATCTCTAAAGTCGAAGAAATCGAGACCATCAAGAGCAATTTCCCTGAGGCAATTGCCGTTGATATGGAGTCAGCCTCAATCGCACAAGTGTGCCATCTCAAGAACGTGCCAATCTTTGTATTTCGAGTTATCAGCGACACTCCAGGACAAGATAGCAACAACGCCAAGCAATATGACAATTTCTGGGAAACTGCTCCTGAACACACATTCAAAGTATTGTCCGACATTCTTGAACTTATATAACACACCATTATGGAAAAGATACCAAGTTTTACAATCAACCACCTGCTGCTCAAACGCGGAATCTATGTTTCACGAAAAGACACGACTTCTCACGGAGACGTGCTGACGACGTTCGACGTGCGAATGAAAGAGCCCAACAACGAGCCAGCAGTAAGCCAATCTGCATTGCATACCATCGAGCATTTGGCCGCCACATACTTGCGCAACCACAAGACGTGGAAAGACAATATCGTCTATTGGGGGCCAATGGGTTGTTGTACCGGAAACTATTTGATTGTCAAGGGCGATTTGACATCATCTAACATTCTTCCCTTGCTAATCGAAACATTTGAATTCATCCGTGATTTCGAAGGAGAAATTCCGGGGGCAACACCGCGTGATTGCGGCAACTACCTACTTAACAATCTTCCTATGGCGAAATGGGAAGCAAAGAAGTATCTGGATGAGGTCTTATATGTCGCAACCAGCGATAATCTGAATTATCCTGAATAATAGGTTCTGACCTTTACCCCTGTAAATCTGTCGTTGGCACAACGAATTGCCATTTTCCGTTGATGTATTTGCATTCTATTACATCCATCGAGCAAAGGAATACGGCAATATCCGTCGCAGAAGCATTCGACAAATGGCAGGATACTTCAATTTCTTGCAGTGTTGCCATACCTTTTTGCGAGATTACTTGCAGTACGGCAGCCTCTTTCTGAGAATATTCAAACAACACCCCCTTTGTCTTTTTGGATGACCAAATCTTTACAAGCAGAGGGGGTGCTACTATGTTTTCGTCATCAACTCTATAGTATGTCCGCCATTGACGATTGTCGTCCTGAGCCAAAACAGGTCGCTTGTCTGCCGCAGGCACATCGACAAGCAGCACATACTTTCCGTCAACACAATACAACGTTTGTTCTACTTTGTATGCTGGCTTGCAATACATATCGGCGGCTTGCTCAATCATATAGAATTCCTCTTCATTCCTTATGCCGGCAATTTTGCCATTGTCTTTAACCCCGACCAACAGTCTGCCGCCCGAATTGTTTGCAAATGCGGATATACTTCTCGCTATTTTACGAGAATCCGAAATGGAGAACTTGAAATCCTGATTTTCATGCTCCCCCTGCTCTATTAATTCCAATATGTACTCCTTGTCGTGGATTGCCTTGAAATTTTTAATTTCCATCATTTGCTTTTCTGCTTAAGTAAAGTTGATACGAATTTACGATATTATGCCAAACACTATAGAAACCGCCCGCTATAGATGTGATAGGTGTAAAGAATGTAAATCCCATCCAAATGGCAAAAACTGTATTTTTCTGTCCCAAGGCCTGTCCTGCCGTGATACTGTCTCCATAATGAGCACCTATGCGCTTGCCTACATAAAATTGCAAACCGCAGCAAACCAACGACACAATTGCAATGGCACATTGATACAAAACCGGAAGATGAGTGTGCACAATCGTTCTCGTTGTCACAGCGATAGCCAACGCCAATGCCACTGTCCAAATATAGAATGACAAATTAAAGCAGCTCAGTAACCGCTGATGAAGTTTTGGCAGCAATCTTCTCACCAGCACCGCACACACCAATGGCATCAACAAGAGCGGAAACACTTTGCTGACAATCAGTGACGATGACACTAAAAACGACTGATCTGCACTTGGGTGCACCATTGGAACGAATATCGGCACTATAATAGCCGTAAATATATTAATCAAAATGATATATGTGGTCACATCCGTGGCACTGCCCCCAAGTTTTTTCACGATTACGGCAGATGCTGTAGCAGTTGGACAAATCAGACAAATCATAGCAGATTCTATCAGCACCCGAGCATAGGCATCGGAGGGTATCAACATTGCAATTCCTGCCAGACCTGAAAAGAGTGCCACTTGAATCAACAAAAGCCAAGCGTGCCATTTCCGAGGTCGCATATCCGTTATCTTCACCTTGCAAAATGACAGAAACAACATAGCAAATATCAACACAGGCTGCACCATACTAACCACCTTCAGCAATCCCAATCTATGTTGAGACAATATCGGCACATTTGCAGCAATAAAATACATTGCCACTCCCACGAGCATCGAGAGTGGCAATATCCAATTCTTAATAAAACCCGCTAATTTCATCGATGTAATACCTTTTGCTTCCTGCAAAGTTACATCATTTTCAGCGAATATTCCTTACTTGTCAAGCAATGGCTTTAATATCGGTATGAGTTTGTCGGCATAACGGCGAAAGCCTATATCAGTGAAATGTATACCATCGACCGTCCCTTCATTGTCATAACCAGCCAAGCCATCACAGGTTACATAATAGATGTCCCTATATCCGTCAGCGACAAGTTTGTCGTAATTCTTCTTGAACTTGGCATTCTTCTTAGGCAAATATTCTTTGAAGAACTTGTCATATTTTGCATACGAATACATCGGTCCTTCAACCATAACAATCGGGACTTTTGGTCTAAGCACACGTAATGTGCGGACAAAATCGTATGTAAGTGTGTCGCACATCATCTCCGTACAGTTAGGCACCGGATCAAGCACATAGATGTCGGCATCCTTTATTTTTGCCATTGCCCGAGCCATACACTGGTCCATCTTTCCTTCTCCGCTGAAGCCAAGATTAACCACCTCACAATTCAAATCTCGTTGAATCATATTGGTTGCCACCATTCCGGTTCTTGTCGAGCATCCGCCCTGCAGTATGCTTGTACCATACATCACAATCTTTTTTGACTTTCTCGGACTATCGACTTTCGGTTTGCCAATCTTTGCTACGCTGTCAACCGCAATGTCCATTTTTGTGACGCCATCGTACAATGGAAGATATAACAGATATTCATGGGTCTTGCCATCGAGATTCTCCACAAAGATTTTTTCGCACTCTTTTTTGTCGTCTTTTGCAATCGGGCGGTTGGTGTTGACATATTCCCAGCGGCCTTCCGGTGTCAGAATATACAAATCCGTTCCTTTCAGACCAGTATCTGCCATGTGGAACATGTGTGTATTCCACAACATTGTGTAGCGCACACCAACCCTTGTCGAATTTGTAGCGAAGCGAATGCCCAATCCGCTGCTACATTGCTGCCTATTCCACAAATCAGGGCGCACGCTGTCTTTCAGATACGCCGGCAAACGGGTATATGGCGTTTCCGTATCATCGAATCCCTTATTTATCATTCTAAAATTCAAGGCATCCACATATTTCAATGGTGCTTTTTCCTTTTCTTCTGCACTAATGCAAAACGGCTGTAGAGCAGCAATCGCTATCAATGCAATTTTGAGCAATCGATTTTTCATTTTATTTGATTTTTATGTTAGGATTTATTCTTTCTGTAAATCGCCAATGCAATCACAACTGAGATTGGGTCTTCCATCGAATCGGAGACTCCTTTAAATTCGCCATTCAAATATCGTCTAACAATCCGTTCGTAATCTGAACGACTGATGAAATCACAATATCTTTCCGACGGAATCTTTCTCAGTTGAATGCCTTTCGCTATTTGGCCGGCTATCGTTGTTGGCTTGCACTTCTTTATTTTGGCAATAGATTCAATATCATAATCCTTGCCTACAAGAAAATAGGTCAAATCGTCCGACAGTCCTGCAACCGTTGCAGTCAAGCCGTTTGCTCGACGAACCGTACCGATAATCTGCCGTCCATAATTCACCAATTTCACATCACTCAATCCCGATATTTGAGACAGTTCATCAAACGACATCGGTTTTGCCAAAGCTATCTCCGAAATCGTTTTATCTGACAATATAATGTGATTTGCAATATTTATCTTCTGGGATTCAGCAAATCTGAACTTCTTCAGTTCCTCCGAGATTTTCTCTTCTGTGGTTCTTGGTACGAATGCGTTTTTAACAACGCGCCTTGTCCCTGTCAATTTCTTTTGCCTGTATTCTGCTGAAACTTTCGCCAGTTGCACACTGCATTTTCCCTTAAGCACATCCCATCCATATTGCGTAATCTTCAGATTATTATCATGCGAGTAGTCAATCTCAACCAAACCCAGTTGATGCATCTGAAGCATATAGCCAGACCATAGGCGATAGGATAATTGCGCCCCTACACCAAACGTTTTCAACTTATGGTAGTCGTTGGCTACAATGTTGGGGCGAGACACACCCCTCAGTACATCTATTACGATGGACTGTGGCTCGGATTCCTTCATTCGTGCTATCGCGCTCAAAGCCATCTGCACCAGTGTTGTTCCGTCAATCATCTCGCGAGGGTTTCGACACACATCGCAATTATTGCAGTTATGGTCAACCCTCTCGTTGAAATAACTCAAAAGTATTCTGCGTCTGCAAACATTTGCCTCGGCGTATTCCTGCATTCTCTGAAGTTTCTCCCGATTGATGTCGACCAAGCCTGACTCTTCCACAAAATGAGACAACGTTGCGACATCACCGTATGAATAGAACATCAGCGTATCCGACTGCATCCCATCGCGCCCTGCACGTCCAATCTCCTGATAGTAGCATTCAAGATTCTTGGGCATATTGTAGTGAATCACCCAACGGATATTGCTTTTGTCAATCCCCATACCGAAAGCGATGGTTGCACAGATGATTTGAGTTTCATCATTCAAGAAGCGTTGCTGCACTGCCTGCCGCACATCGGTCCGGAGTCCGGCATGGTAACATTCAGCTTTATAACCTTCCTTCTGCAACAATGCAGTAACAGATTCGGTTGTTGCCCGACTTAAGCAATAAATGATTCCGCTCTGATGCTGATGCTCGTCGAGAAAATCGAATATCGCATCTTCCTTTTGGGCTCGTGTTGCATTTGCGACCACCGACAATGACAAGTTCGGTCTGTCAAATGACGACAAAAACATCCTTGAATTGCCGATGCCCAACTGTTTTACGATGTCTTCCCGAGTCAATTTATCTGCCGTCGCGGTCAGTGCCATAATGGGCACTCCCGGGAATTTCGCTTTCAACGACAACAATTTCGTGTATTCCGGACGGAAATCATGTCCCCATTGAGAAATGCAATGAGCCTCGTCGACTGCAATAAGACTTATTTTCAAACTTGTTGACCATTTGTCCACTTCCGACAGCAACCGCTCCGGCGAAATATACAGCAACTTTATCTTTTTGGCAAAAACCTTTTCCAAGACATCTCTGTTGGTCGAGTCCGTCTGCATACTATTGACTGCCGCTGCTGGAATTCCATTCGACCGCAACACGTCTACCTGATCTTTCATCAGTGCCAACAACGGCGAAATGACTATGGCACAGCCGTCCGACAACAATGCCGGAATTTGGAAACAAATGGATTTTCCCCCTCCTGTCGGCATAAGCACAAGACTGTCTTGCCCCTGCATCGTATGCTCAATTATCTCATACTGCATCGGCCGGAAACTGTCATATCCATAGAACCGTTTCAATAGAGCCAACGCCGAAAGGCGGACATCAGAGTTAGAATGCATTCTTTTCTCCTTCTATTGCATTGAGTATTGTGCGAATCATAATCTTGATATCCAACCAGAATGTCCAGTTTTCAATATACATCATATCGTACTCCACACGTTTCTCCATTTGCCAAAGTTCCTCTGTCTGCCCTCGATAGCCACTCACTTGCGCCAAACCAGTAATACCCGGTTTTATCAAGTGCCTGACCATATAACGGTTTATGAGTTTACGGTATTCTTCCGTCTGCTTGATCATGTGAGGTCTTGGACCGACAACCGACATATTTCCATACAACACATTCAGAAATTGTGGTAATTCATCAAGACTCGTCTTTCTCAAGAAATCGCCCACTTTTGTCTTGCGTGGATCATCTTTCGTCGCTTGTTTTGTATCGGCATCACTATTGACTTTCATCGTGCGGAATTTCAGACAGACAAATTCACGTCCCCTATACCCAGTCCTTTTCTGTTTAAAAAGTATCGGCCCTTTGGACGACACCTTAATGGCGATGATTATCGGAATCAGAATTGTAGCCGAAACCAGAATTATTGCGATTAGGGACACAACTATATCAAACAATCGCTTTATGCATCTGTTGTGCAAATGTTGCAAAGGATTTACGCGGTAATTCAAAAGTGGGATATTGCCGAACGAGGTAAGACCAAACGATGTGGTCATAAAACCGCTAATCATCGGCACATAGAAAAATTCCACATCCGAATTGTCTGCCAATTTGATAAGTGCTCCCACTTCCGCTTCTTCTGAGGGCAACGCGCAGTACATTTCATCAATCTCCTGTCGCTGCATAAATTGTGGAATATCAGCTAACCGACCTGTAATTTTGATATCTGGATGAGAGCCATTGTCAAAAATGCCGACCACCCGATATCCATATCCTAAATCTGACTGGATTTCCTCATACAAGCGCTTTGACGTGCCATTCCATCCCACAATAATAATTTGACGGTAATTCAGGCCTCTCCTTCTGAAAAATTTTACAATTTTCCTGGATACTATCCACCAAATTGCCAAAAGTGCATAAAACAAGATGAAGAATTTTGCATATACGCTTACTGCAATTCCGTCGTAGCCCGAAATTGTAACCAATGCCATAAATGACAAGAAATGGATAATGAACACCTGAAACAAGATTATCATCACCCTATCGGCATACAAGACTCGCTTGTTGTGAATGTCAGAAAAGAGCAAAATTGCCGGCGCATAAGATATGTTTGCGAAGACCCAAACCACCTTTTCGCCAAATTGCTCCACGTTTTCAGAATTGTACAAGACAAACAAATAGGCGATGCTCAACAGAATAAAGTCGAACATTGTGGTAAGCACACTTACAAGAAATCCATATCTGCCCTTTGTGCCTATTTTCAACATAAATAGTCAATTAAAGGTCTATGCCAACACTCATTAGTATAGACCAATTCACTGTCAAATTATAATTTACTGTCAATGAGTTCAATCTTCTCGGCAAGGCTATCAAGTTCCTCCTTAGATTTGGCAATACGCTTCTCCATCTCTTTCAGGACATTGCCGCCAGCCTTCGATGTAACATTGAAGAATCCGAGGTTGTTTTCATAAGTCTTGACCTCATTCTTTTTCTGCTCATATTGCCGCAACAGCCGTTCACGCTCTTTAAACAGTTTGTTTTTGTCATTCGACATTTCCGATACGTTCGACACAAAACTGTTCATTCTGGCTTTTCTGCCATTCAAGTCAAATTTTTCATATGCGGCATTCAGTGCAGACTTATACTCTTCGTAGAGTTTGTCTTTTTCCTTATAAGGCACATGTCCGATTGCCTGAAATTCCGCCGAGAGGTCTTTCAGAAGTTTGCGCACATCGTCTTTCGACAATGATTCGTCAATTGATTTCAGTTTTTCGACAACTGTCTTTTTGCTTTCTAGGTTTGTATGCTCTTCTTTCTTCTGGCTGCTTGTCGATTTGCTCTTATTCTCAAAGAAAGTGTCGCAAGCGGCGATGAACTTTTTCCATATTGCATCACCGGCTTTCTTTGGCACTGGACCAACAGCCTTCCATTTCTTCTGCAACTCAACCAAAAGGTCTGTTGTCTTTTTCCAGTCAGTGCTGTCTTTCAACTTCTCTGCCTGTTCACACAATTCTTGTTTCTTCGCAAGGTTCTCTGACAACGTTTCTTTCATCGTTTTGAAGAACTCGGCTTTCCTGGCAAAAAACTCATCACACGCACGGCGGAAACGTGCAAACAATTCGTTGTTTACTTTCTTTGAGGCATAGCCCAAAGTCTTCCACTTATCCTGCAATGCGATGATTGTCTTTGTCGCATCATCCCATTTCTGATAAGTATTCAACGCCTGCAAATCAATGGCTTCTGCCTCTTCGCATATACCCGTCTTTGCTACTTCGTTTTCCTTTTCTTTCTCTTTTCTGTCCTCAAAGAATGCCTGATGCCGTTTGTTTACAGCAGTTGACGCTTCTTTAAACCGATTCCACAATTCCTCACGCAGTTCCTTCACAACTGGACCAATCTCACGCCACTTGTTGTGGAGCGTCTGCAATTTGGTGAATGCGGCAATAACATCTTTCTCCGACGACAAGTTCTCCGCCTCTTCACAAAGGGCTTGCTTCGCCTCAAGATTTTTCTTAAAGTCATAGTCACGCAATTCTTTGTTTATCTTCCACAAATCGTAGAAATTCTCAGCCACGGTCTGGTATTCTTTCCAAATTCCACGGTCTTCTGTCGGAGGCACAGCACCGACAGCCTTGAAATCTTGCTGCAATTGTTGGAAATGCTGATATTGCTTGTTTATGTTGTCTGGGTCGTCAGCAATTGCTTTCAACTCGGCAATTATGGATTGTTTCCTTTCTAAATTACTCTGGAGCTCAGCTTCAAAAGCGGCTTGCTGTGCGGCTCTAAGTTCTTTGTATTTTGCAAGCAAAACCTTAAATTCTTCTTCCTCGGCATTTGGCATTGGAGCAAAAGCCGCCTCTTCGTTGCCTTTTTCCAAGAAAGCGGTTTTCTCCTCACTAAGTTCAACTTTGCGAATTGCATAGAAAGCATGTTTGATGCTTGCCACCTCATCCCGAATATCGTCTTGTGGTCGTTCCAGCAACGCAGCCAATGTAGCCACAAGTTCTTCTTTCGTTTTGGGTACATTTTTATCTTCTGACGTTGTCTGTTGTCCAACTTCATTCAAATTCTCAGCAGAGGCTGCCGACTCCAAGGTTATCTCTTTATTGTTTTGCTCTTCACAAAGAGATTTTTCACACGATTCCATAAAGATTGATTTAAGTTACCCCACACCAAGGCGCAGGTTTATTCATATTTTCCCCAAATTTAGTTTAAAATTTAAGTACCGCCAAAAAAACACAACAAAAAAGCAGAAGATTGTCGGATTAGAATCATTTTGAGGTGATACGGAGAGTCTGTCGCCAACGCCATTTAGCGATATTTGGCATTCTGTTTTTGAAATTGGCTGCAAACGTATTATCTTTGTATTTACCTTAGATTTGCAGCGGCAAACCGAAACTGAAATAGGAATGATAAATTTGCAGT
>CAVCEE010000028.1:0-18300 GCA_963601185.1 bacterium | reverse complement strand
TCAAGAGTGCGACGGACAACATCGGCACGTTTGATTCCGGCAACGACGACATCCGCTACCAGTTCGTAGGCGAGCGCGGTGCAGAAACTGCCGACAGAGCAGACGGAAAATTTGCAGAGCCGATGCAGAATGAGGATACCGACTCACATATTGACTATTCACGCAGAGAAGAGCCTGCACCGGAGAAAACCTTAGAGGTTTACAAACTTATGCGCCTTGAAGAAGACGGCAAGTTGTATCCATTGTTTATCGATAGTGCAAGCCCTGTAGAGTTGGGAATATGGTATGATGCCGACTCACCTGACCTCAGTGCGCTTAAGTCGTTGAAGAGCGGAGTATACCTTGTTGATACCAAAACGAATGAAGCGGTGCAGACTTTGACTGAATTCCGTGCCGAGCATCCCGACTTGGCGAAAACAAGAAAGGTGGAAGGATATGTCTACCCAGCCAACGATGCCATTAATTATGCCACAGAACACGGTCTGCGATGGATGCACATCGAGGATACCGCAAGAGGGCAGAAACGATTCGGCGGCGAAAATCGCAAGTATTGGAACATCGGAATCAATGGCTCGGGTGTGCCGTACAAATTTTCGATGCGCCCAGGGTGGCATGCCGGCTCACTGCCTACGATGCGACAGATAGGCAAAGGCACAAACAAGGACTTGCGTGACGACAAGTTCGTTTGGGTGAAGGGCGAGGTTTCTGCCGACATCGACTACAACGAAGAGGCACAACGCAATCCCGACAAGGATATCCCAGACCGCATACCAAAAGACGGCTTCTACCTCAAGGCAACCAATGCCAACAAGGCGGCAAGCCAAGCCGACAAGGTAGGGTGGTATGTGGCAGGTGCATTCAAACCAAATCAGATAATCAGCGATGCGCAGGCACGCAAGGTTATTGACGACTGGAATGCCGGACACGGTGACAATGTGCTTTACGACTATGACCGTGAAGGCGGCAAGGAATTCACCGATGAAGATGCAGCACGCATCAACAAGGCCAACGGCGTTGACTTCTCGAGAAGGGAGATTGATGCTGACACGCCTATAACCATAGTCAAGGCAGAAGCCGACCATGGATTCCGCAATTATGCAGAAGCAAAGTCGTGGGCAAGGAAGAACATTGTTCGGACTTACAGTGACGAAGAAACAGGTGGTAAGGGCAATATCCGTATCAGTAATCGTGCGATAGATAAGTTCCTATCACAAAGTGCAGTTGACAAGAGCGATAGTAAAGACGTACATTTGGCTGTGTTACGCATACTCCCAAATGTCATACGAGAGAGTGTGGATGCGGAACAGCATGAAGACTACAAGAAAGGTGAAAATGGCATACGGTCGGTTGTGAACGGCGTGAATCCGAACGTAACAATACACAGATTATATGGTGCGGTAAACTTGGATGGTGAGACCTATAGAGTTAAGGTGACACTGAAAGAGGATACTCAAAATGAGAAACTTGCGAAGAAAGCCTATAGTTACGAAGCAACAAAAATAGAGTTGCTTGCAGGAACATTGGCCAAACCCGAAGATGATGACCCCAATACAAACAACTCTATTACTGCGGCAAATTTACTAAAAGGCGTAGACAAATCCTATAGCGACGAGAAATTCTTTGCAGAACCTCTTCAGCGCAGGGAGGGTGAGAGCATCTTCGACTACGCCGACCGTGTAGCCGAGCGGCAGAAAGACTATGCCAAGCGAGAACCCAATGAGACGAAGGAAATATGGGACGACAGCAACCTCACGCTGCAAGAGCGCATCACGGCGGCAATGGCGAAGTTGGCGGCGAAGCACCAAGACGACAAGACCATCCGCAACGATGCAGCGAAAGCCATCGGCGGCAACCTTGCCAGCCTACGCAAGGCGATGGCAGCGCAGCGCAAGTTTGACCAGTCCACGGTGAAGCGAGTCACCGACCTTGCTCAAATCCTCATCGGCAGCGGACACCTCAGCGGTCTGTCGGCACAGGAGGTGAAACGACTGCTCTCGATTGCGAAAGGCAGCGTCGGCAAGAACGAAATCGATGCAAGCGTGCAGAAGGTAATGGACATTATGATTGACAACCAACTGCGCAACGCCGAGAACTATCTCGACGCGCTCTGCCGCATCAAGGAAAGCAAAGTCAATGCCCAGGGTGTAGAGACGCAGGGGCAACTCGATGCCGACGGCGCAATAACGATGAAAGCGTTCAAGAAAGCCCGTGAGATGGATATGACCCAGTGGTACAACAAAGTTACACTCCGTTTAAGTGCGTAAAAGTCGAAATTGAGGAATGCTTGACGTTGCGTAAATGACAGCAATTATTTAGTATGTGCGCAATGGTGCCATAAAGGCGTCGGGGATGTGTTCAATCGTGAAATTGTCGGTGTCTGACCCAGTGATGAGAATTACATCGAATTGCAGCTCGTGTGGTAGGCTGAACATCTTGATATAGGCGTTACCGGCTGCAATAAGATGCCGGATTTTGTCGCGTGTTATGACTTGAGATATGTCGTCGATGGGATACGACCGTGTCTTGACCTCGACAATAATTATGCGGTTGTCCTTTTCGGCGATGATGTCGACTTCGTTTCTCCCACAGCGCCAGTTGCGGTCGCGGATGAGGTAACCCTTGGCCAATAGGGCCTCGTAGGCCGCCTTTTCTCCTTTTTTGCCAAATATGTTGTGCTCTGCCATAAAAACTTGGTTTCCGTAAAGATAGTGTGAAAATTTAAGTTTGACGGAAAAATGCAATAATATTTTGTTGGGGCAAAGAATAAATGTATATTTGTGATTGTCAAAATAAATGTAGAATGGGGCATTTATAAAAAGGATAATAAAACAAATAAATCATAACACTATGGCAAATTTATTGGATGAAGTTACTGGGACTGTCAATTATGAAGGACGAGACATTCACGTGATTGACCGTCAATTACCTGTCCAGGTTGGATTTGGCTCAACATTGTTTGAAATTGCACTATGGGTCGTAATCCCGATTCTGGTGATTATCGGGGTCCTACTTATGGGGTCTACCTTGGAAAATCCTTTGCTGGTTGCAGTCGTAGGGAGCATCGTGGGCATTTTGCCTGGCGTGATATTTATCTTTATGAAAATTTCTGCGCGCAACTATTTCCAACAATTGGAACAACGCATTCAGGCAGAGGCTTCGAATATCGACAATTTCCTCGAACAGCGAGTGCAGATACTGCAAAATGTGGTTGGTATTGTGGAACGAGCTATAGAACTTGACAAGGACGTTATGAAATCAGTCGCAGCATTGAGAAGTGGAACGGTGACTGACGAAAACAGAAGTGCAGTCAATTCTCAAGTGAATACCGCATTTGGTCGCTTGTTCCCACAGGTAGAGGCTTATCCCGAACTTAAAGCGCACAACGCCATCGCTGATGCTATGCAGCAAAACAGTTATTTGCAAAAGGAGATTACAGCGGCACGCACAGTGTACAATAGCCGGGTTACGCAATGGAATACCGACATATTTGCTTGGCCTACAAAGATGATTGTGGCAGCACGCCAAGGCTATACCACACGCATTCCGTTTACAGCATCGGCAGAAACAAAAGAAATGGCACGCAGCAAATTCTTCTAAACAGGTGAAGTATGCTGAAGGATGTATATGATCCGCTTACCGAGTATGTCAATGTATTCCATGACCGCTTCAAGGATGTTGTCGAATCGACTTTCTCCGATTTGGCGGCAGAGGCGAATATTGATGTAGATGGCAATCGGCAAACTTGTGCGGAGATTTATGCCAAAGAGAGCGACTTGATGTCGGTGAAATCGGCTATCACCAAATGGACGATTCTCTGCGTCTTGTTGTGGGTGGGTGTCGGCGGATGCGTCGCAGCCGCAATCTTTGTCTATATGTATTTGGAGTCGTGGATGTTTGCAGTGATGGGCGTATATACGGTTGCTGCATTGATTTATCTGTTCAGTAAGGTGCATCCTCGCCTCAACGGACTGAAAGGAGATCGTGATTATCTGAATGAATGCATAGAAAATCTCCACGCTGAAGCCTGGAAACAGATGGCGCCACTCAATAGACTGTATGATTGGGACGTGCTCACGCGGATGATGACGAAAACCGTTCCGCGTTTGGAGTTTGACAGGTATTTCACGACCCAACGTTTGGCTGATTTAAGGCATACATACGGTTGGGATGACTCGTTCAGTGCAGAACGCTCTGTGCTGTATTCGCATTCGGGACTAATAAACGGCAATCCGTTTGTGATTGTGCGTACCCGAAAAATGGAGATGGGAAGCAAAACATATTATGGATCCAAAACAATCCATTGGACAACGCAAGAGCGAGACTCCGACGGCAAGTACCATACGGTGCATCATTCCGAAACATTAACGGCATCTGTAACAGCACCGTATCCTGAATATTATGAAAAGACACGCTTGATTTATGGCAATACTGCTGCGCCCGACTTGATTTTCTATCGGACGCAAAGCGGATTGGCAACGAGGGAAAACTCTCTCAAATTCAAATGGAAGAAACATAGACTGCACAGCAAGTCTAGGAATTTGAGCGGAGGAGACTTCGCGATGATGACCAATGAGGAATTTGAAGTGGCATTTGACACGAGCAACCGCAACAACAATCAGCAGTATGCCTTACTGTTTACTCCGCTTGCTCAGGAAAGTATGCTCAAACTTTTGCAGGACGATCAAGTGGGGTATGGCGATGATTTCGATTTCTTTAAGGAGAAAATGATAAACACCATAGAGGCCGGGCATATTCAAAATCTCGACCTAGGGATGGATCCGGCAGTGTATAAAAATTTTGATTTCGACAAGGCGAAAGAAGAATTTTATGAAATCAATGCCAATTATTTCAGATCTATATATTTCACATTGGCACCGTTGCTGTGTGTGCCGCTGTATCAGCAGATACGTCCGTATGAAGACATTTATGGACGTGATATGAAAAAGCACAGTTCATTTTGGGAGCACGAGGCATTGGCGAATTTCTGGGGTGAACAGTATTTCCAACATCCGGATTGCGTGACGAACTGTATCCTCAAGACCGAAGAGAACCGCATGGGAAGTGACGACGGAAACGATGCGACAATCAAGGTCTATGCCTATGGCTACCGGTCTGAGCGGAGGCTGACATTGATTGCAAAATGGGGCGGTGACGGCAGGATGCACGACGTGCCGGTCTATTGGGACGAGTATTTACCTGTTACAGGTGAAGGATGCATTCAAATACATGAGGACAATGAAGAAGTTGACTTTAAATCGCAAGGGCAGCGTCTTGAACATATTAATGATGTAGTCAACAAGTCGCATCTCAGTGTCTATCGTCGTCATATTGCGTCGAAATTATCGTAAAGATCGTGTATAAATATACGGCGCGAACGGCGCAATAATCGGTAAGTGAAAGTAAAATGCCGCAAAAATCAACAAAACGATAACAATATGCCTATTTTTATTGATGAAATCAAACGGAATGCTTACCTTTATGCCCTGATTAATAAATCTACAAAGCAAATAATATGAAAGTACTTAAATTTGGAGGGACCTCAGTCGGTACAGTTGAGAGCCTGACGCATGTCAAGAGAATTGTCGAGAGTGAAGAAGAACCAGTGATTGTGGTTGTTTCAGCATTGGGCGGCATAACAGATATGCTGATTTCAACTGCAAAGATGGCATCGAAAGCCGATGTCGGGTATCTTCAAAATTATGCAAAAATCATAGAACGTCATAATGATGTTATCAATGGGATGGTGCCCAAAAGCAAAATGCTTGACGTGCATTCAATGGTTGACCCATTGCTTGATGAACTCGGAAACATCTATAGGGGTATTGCATTGATAAAAGACCTTTCGCCACGAACATTGGACATCGTTGTAAGTTATGGCGAGCGGTTGTCGTCAGCGATAATCAGCCGGATTATTGACGGAGCGCAATTCTTTGATTCGCGCAATTTCATAAAGACAGAAAAACAGTTTGGTAAACATATAGTTGATTTTTCGGTTACAGAAAAATTGATAAATGAGAATTTTGGTGATTTTTCAGGAAAGGTTGCCGTTATTCCTGGATTTATCTCTTCCGATAAAGTTACCGGAGAGGTGACAAACTTGGGACGAGGCGGAAGCGACTACACTGCATCTATTGTGGCGGCAACGTTGGGAGCCCGAGTGTTGGAAATCTGGACAGATGTGGACGGCTTTATGACGGCTGATCCACGTGTAATCAGCAAGGCATACGTGATTGACCACTTGTCGTTTGTGGAAGCGATGGAGTTGTGTAACTTCGGTGCAAAGGTGGTATATCCACCTACGATTTATCCGGTGTTCCATAAAGACATTCCAATTCTTATAAAGAATACGTTCAACTCGTCAGCCCCTGGTACATGGATTACAAACGAGCAGCCGAAAGAAGACGCAAAGGCTATAAAAGGTATATCGTCAATCAATGACACTTCGTTGGTTACAGTGTCGGGCTTGGGTATGGTCGGCGTGATTGGCATCAATTCAAGAATATTCCAATGTCTGGCGCAAAATGGCATAAGCGTGTTCTTGGTTTCGCAGGCATCGTCAGAGCATAACACGACGTTTGCAATGAAGACGGATGATGCGGATTTAGCAGTGACTGTCCTTAATGAAGAATTTGCCAAGGAGATCGAGATAGGAGAGATTACGAGCATAACGGCAGAGAAAGAACTGGCAACGGTCGCTGTTGTCGGCGAGAATATGAAGCATACACCGGGTATTGCAGGAAAACTCTTCAATTCGTTGGGACGTAGCGGCATCAGTGTTATTGCCTGTGCTCAAGGTGCATCTGAGACAAACATCTCATTTGTCGTGAAAAAGAGTAATTTGAGGAAGACCCTTAATGTAATCCACGACTCCTTCTTCTTGTCAGAATATCAAGTGCTTAATGTGTTTATTGTTGGTGTCGGTCATGTCGGTAGACGACTGATTGAACAAATACGCCAGCAGAAACAGAACTTGAAGGAAAACAAGGCTCTTGAGTTGAATGTGGTCGGTGTAGCCAACTCCCGTCATTGCATTTTCAGTAGGGAAGGCATTGATATGGAGCACTATTCGGAACTCCTTGACAAATCAGAACTTGTGGCTACGCCTGAAACAATCTGCGAGGAAGTCATAAAGATGAATATTTTCAATCCTGTGTTTGTCGACTGTACAGCAAATCCACGGATTGCACAATTATACAGCACATTGTTGTCGCACAACGTCAACGTCGTTGCAGCCAATAAACTGGCGGCATCTTCAAAATATGAGAACTATGCGAACCTTAAGCAGATTGCAAGGAAGCGTGATGTTAAGTTCTTGTTTGAAACGAATGTCGGTGCTGGTCTGCCAATTATCAATACAATCAACAGCCTTATAAACTCCGGCGACAGAATATTGAAGATAGAGGCAGTGCTGTCAGGAACGCTGAATTATATCTTCAACATCATAAGTGAGAAAATCCCGATTAGCCGTGCAATTGCAATGGCAAAAGAAGCCGGCTATAGTGAACCAGACCCGAGAGAAGACCTAAGCGGAAAGGATGTAATCCGCAAACTTGTAATCCTGACGAGAGAGGCTGGCTACAAAATTGATACAGATGATGTCGTCAAGAACCTGTTTATCCCCGAATCATTGTTTACGGGTACGATAGAAGATTTCTTGGCCGATGTGAAGTCGATAGATGCCGATTTCGAGAAGAAACGTGCCGTAGTTGCCAAGGAGCACAAATGTCTGCGGTTTGTTGCTCGTTTTGAAGATGGCACGGCAATGGTAGGACTGGAGGCAGTTGAGCAAACGAGTCCGTTCTATTCATTGGAAAGCAGCAATAATGTGATATTGATAACCACAGAACGCTACAAAGAATATCCGATGGAAATCAAAGGTTATGGTGCAGGAGCAGAAGTTACGGCTGCCGGCGTGTTCTCGGACATTATAAGTATCGCAAATATCAGATAAAATGAAATATGTAATAATATTGGGTGATGGTATGGCTGATGAGCCGATAGCCTCATTGAAAAATCGCACTCCTCTGCAAGCCGCAAAAACGCCCACATTCGATTATATGGCACCTCACTCCAAGATGGGGCTGCTTAAAACCGTTCCAGTAGGATTCCATCCAGGAAGCGAGGTGGCAAATATGTCGGTATTGGGTTATGATTTGCCAACCACATTTGAGGGCAGAGGCTCGCTCGAAGCGGCGAGTATGGGGGTTGCAATTGAGGACGGTGAAATGGCGATGCGCTGCAATCTCATTTGCATTGAAGATGGCAAAATCAAGAATCACTCAGCCGGACACATTACGGATGAAGAGGCTAAAGAACTTATAGACTTCTTGTCGGAGAACCTTGATACAGACAAAATCCATTTTTATCCGGGCATCTCTTATCGCCATTTGTTGAAGGTAAAAGATGCTGATAAGCGCTTGGAATGTACGCCGCCGCATGATGTGCCGGGCACGCCTTTCAAAGACGTACTTATCAAGGCTTCCGTGCCAGAAGCAGAGCCGACAGCAAAATTGCTTAATGATTTGATCATGAAGTCGCAAGACCTGCTGAAAAATCATCCAGTCAATCTGAAACGACAAGCAGAAGGAAAGGATCCGGCAAACAGCATCTGGCCCTGGTCGCCCGGATACAGACCGTCGATGCCGACAATGGCTGAGCGATTCGGAATAAAGAGCGGAGTCGTTATCTCCGCCGTTGACTTGATTAGAGGAATCGGCGTTTATGCAGGACTTAAGCCAATTATTGTGGATGGTGTGACAGGCCTTTGGAATACCAACTACGAAGGAAAGGCACAGGCTGCAATAGATGCGCTTAAAGATAATGATTTCGTGTTTGTTCATGTGGAGGCCAGCGATGAGGCCGGTCATGAAGGTGATGTTGAGTTGAAGACAAAAACAATAGAATTTCTTGACAGTAGAATTTGTAAACCGATATTGGAAGCCGCCCAAAGGATGGATGAGGAGGTGAGAATTGCTGTCCTCCCAGACCATCCGACTCCGTGCCGGTTGAAAACGCACACATCCAATCCCGTGCCGTTTATGATTTATCCTTTTGCTGATGCTGACGGAATAAGTGAATACAATGAAGAGTCTGCTAAAAATGGGTCATACGGAATCCTTGAAACAGACGGTTTTATTAAAGAGTTATTGAAATAGAAATGAAATATTACAGTACTAATGGCAATGCCCCGAAGGCTACGCTAAAAGAGGCGGTTATAAAAGGACTTGCTCCAGACAAGGGCTTGTATATGCCTGAACATATTCCTACTTTGCCAAAAGAATTTTTTGATGGAATCGGAGAAATGTCGTTGCAGGAGATGGCGTTTGTTGCAGCGAATGCCATCCTTGGCGAGGATATCGATTCCGAAAAATTGAAAAAGATAGTTTATGACACTTTGAGTTTCGACATTCCACTCAAGCAAGTAAATGGCAATAAGTATTGTCTGGAATTGTACCACGGACCGACATTGGCGTTTAAGGATGTTGGCGCACGGTTTATGGCAAGATTATTGGGCCATTTTAATGCTACCGATGAAGATAAACGCTCGGTTAATGTGCTGGTCGCCACATCTGGTGATACCGGTAGCGCAGTTGCCAATGGCTTTTTAGGCGTTGAAGGTGTGCATGTTTATGTGCTATATCCAAAAGGGAAGGTAAGCCACATTCAAGAGTCGCAATTCACGACACTTGGTCAGAACATAACCGCAATTGAGGTTGATGGGACGTTTGACGATTGTCAGGCATTGGTAAAGAATGCATTTATGAATGAGCAGTTGAATGACCATATGAAGTTGACGAGCGCAAACTCAATCAACATAGCCCGGTTTATGCCTCAAATGTTCTATTATTTCTATGCGTATGCACAATTGGCAGCAAAGGGTGATGTTGATTTGTCGCAAGTCGTGGTGTCCGTGCCGAGCGGAAACTTCGGAAACCTTACAGCCGGTTTGATAGCGAAACGTATGGGATTGCCAATTAAGAGATTTATTGCCGCAAACAACAGAAATAATGTGGTTTATGAATATCTTCAGACAGGTAAATATAATCCACGGCCATCAGTCGCCACTATCGCCAATGCAATGGACGTTGGCGAGCCAAGCAATTTCGCAAGAATACTAGACCTTTACGGTAATTCCTGGGAAGCAATAAAGGCTGACATTTCTGGCGTTACCTATACGGATGAAGAAATAGGGGAGACCTTAACCTCTGTATTTAGAAAGGATGGTTATTTGCTAGACCCACACGGTGCTGTGGGGTATAGAGCATTGCAAGAAGAACTTCAGGAAAACGAAATTGGAATAAGTCTTGAGACTGCTCACCCTGCCAAATTTAAGGAGACGGTTGACGGTTTAACCAATGACGATGTCGAAATCCCAACTCGTTTGCAAGCCTTCATGAAGGGGACGAAGCAGTCTGTGCCAATGTCGAAATCGTTTGAGGCATTTAAGGATTACCTGTTGGCTCAGTAAATGCACGGTAGAATCGGACAGTGGATTTTTGAATGGGAAAATGCAAGGTTAAGAATCCTTCAGAGATTGAGGCGGAGGATTCATCGTCAAACAATTGTTTGAGGGAACTATACCAACCTAAATCATAATGATTGAAAAAAGGAGTGCTTTTTAGTTCTCCTTTTTTCATATATGGATGCCAATATTCAGGGTATTTGTTTGCGCCAGAGATATACAGAATGTCGTATTTCCCCTTTCCGCTGGGAACGACGGCGATTTGGTATTTGCCTCCAAGCACAAATAGTTTGTCATCGGTAGATCGGTCGGCATATTGCCAATATCCGACAATGGGGTCTGATTGATTTTGGCTAATCAGTTTGTCGATTGTAGGTTTGTCGAAGGTTGTCTGATTATGCTTGCTTAGGTCTTTTGTAAAACTCGTCTCGATGCGTTTCACAGCAAGTTGGCATCCTGCGCCAATGTAGATTCCAACACTGTCCGATGCTGAAATCGAGTCACATTTAAAGGAACAAACAGAGTCCATTGAAGAGTGACCTGCGATGATCTGCAGTTTCCCTCCGTTGACGGCTATGCCGAGAGTCTTGTATTCTTCAGGTTTAGTGGATATGGATTTGGACAATTTCGACTCATTGAGAACCGAAATCTCGCCGTCGTTTACTGAGACAACTTTGCAACGGAAATAGTCATTGCGGCAGACCTCGTCGTATTTGTTCTCGGCAACTCTGTTGAAGATGGCAGCAACGTAATTGTTATCATCTTTGTAGTTCCACACTATACCGAACTCATTTGTCGGCAATTTCTGTGAAAGAAACCGTTGTCTGCGGGTCGGGTCTTCTCCGTCGCGGAATCTTACCTTATAGCAATATTCTTCGCATAGAGGATTCGAGAATTGAAAGGCCTTGATTGCTGGAGCCTGTGAATCAGTGTTGTTGAAGAATAATTCATTGCGGCGATTGCAATCGGCATCAATGCTGACGTTGAATCCGTTGATATAATCATCGTAAAATTCTTGTGCCACAGCGAGTCCACTGGCAAAAGAAATGAGACATATCGAGATTATATTTCGGATGGACATATCGCTGCTGATTATTACAAATTAAAACCTTGGCTCTCTATAAAATCGAGAAAGATTTTAGAGAAGGTCTCGTTTGAATCTTTTGGATAACGCACATCTGTAAAGACCTGCGAAAGATGGGATTTGCCGTTGTCTTCGACAAATTTCTTATTGGTAGGTAAATTTTCTTTGTCCTTGTAGATTTCTGCAATGTCGGAATCTGAATAGTCGTGGTATTTCTCGGAATGCACAATTGCTTTCAATGGCAGCCGTTCGCATTTTGGCGTTTCATCGTTAGGGATGCCAATCGACAATGCTGCAATCGGAACAACGAATGTCGGCAGATTCAGGATTTTTGCTATTTGTGGCGCATTGTAGGTCGTTGTACCGAGATAGCAGCAACCATAGCCCTCAGATTCGGCGATAGTGCAGAATTGTTGCGCAAAGATTGTCGTGTCGAGCATTGCCGCTACGAAAGACTGAAAATTGTCAAACCCAGGCTTGGCGTTCCCCAAATTACACCATTTCACAAATCTGTTAAAGTCAGCACAAAAAGTGATTATTGCCGGTGCATTTGTTGCTGCCGGCTGATTGAAGTGGCATTCGGCAAGGTCGCTTTTGGTCTGGCGGTCGGTCGTAACGATAGCACTGTACAGTTGCATTCCGCCTGTGGTAGGTGCATTTGCCGCTGCCTCGAGCATTTCGTTTATCTTGTCCATGTCAATAACAGTGTCGGCATATTTGCGTATTGTGCGCCGATTATAGAAAAAATCCAAATTCATTTTCGTAATTGATTTATATTGCAAATATAGGCAAATAATTTTACTGCAAAAACTCAATCACAAATGGCCCTTGATATTTTGTGAATTTCGGATTTTTTACAATCTTTGCAATAGTAAATAAAAAATCAATGGCTACAGAAATATATACTTTTGATGAGGCACATAAAGCGTCTTGTGAATATTTTAAAGGCGATGAATTGGCCGCGCGAGTGTGGGTCAACAAGTATGCTCTTAAGGACTCGTATGGCAATCTCTATGAGCAAACGCCAGATGATATGCATCATCGGTTGGCTAAAGAATTTGCCCGAATAGAGAAAAAATATCCGAATCCACTTTCTGAAGCCGACATTTATGGTTTACTGAAGGACTTTAAATATATCATCCCTCAGGGAAGCCCGATGGCAGGAATCGGCAATGACTATCAGATTGGCTCATTGTCAAACTGTTTCGTGATCGGTCTTGACGGAACTCCTGATTCCTATGGTGGAGTGCTCAAGATTGACGAAGAGCAAATCCAGTTGATGAAGAGGCGCGGAGGTGTCGGGCACGACTTGTCGCACATCAGACCCAAGGGAACCCCAGTTAAAAATTCGGCATTGACCTCTACTGGAATAGTGCCATTTATGGAGCGATATTCAAACTCAACCAGAGAGGTTGCACAAGAGGGCAGACGTGGCGCTTTGATGTTGACCGTGTCAATAAAACATCCGGACAGCGAGTCGTTTATTGATGCAAAGATGGATGGCACGAAAGTCACGGGGGCAAATGTGTCGGTAAGAATAGACGATGAATTTATGCGTGCAGTGGAACAAGATGCTGAATACGAGCAGAAATTCCCTGTTCAAATAGAACATCCATATATATCCAAGAAAATCCGTGCACGTGAATTGTGGCGAAAGATTGTTCACAATGCCTGGAAAAGTGCAGAGCCTGGAGTTTTGTTCTGGGATACTATAACAAGAGAGTCCATTCCGGATTGTTATGCAGACAAGGGATTTCGTACAATATCGACCAATCCGTGTGGCGAAATACCGTTGTGCCCGTATGACAGTTGCCGACTGATTGCGGTAAACTTGTTCTCCTATGTGAAAAATCCGTTCACAGCCGAGGCTGAATTCGATTATGACTTGTTCAGAAAACACATCGGGTATGCCCAGCGTTTGTTGGACGACCTCATTGATTTGGAGATGGAGAAGATTGATAAAATCTTGGCAAAGATTGAATCTGATCCGGAATCGGAGGAGACCAAAGCAACGGAACTGAACTTGTGGCAGAAAATCAAGGCAAAGACATTGGCTGGCCGCAGAACGGGTCTTGGCACTACGGCAGAAGGCGATATGTTGGCTGCCTTAGACTTGAGATATGGCACAAAAGGCGCAACGGTATTCTCTGCCGATGTGCATAAAATATTGGCATTGTCGGCATATCGTTCATCAGTGGATATGGCTAAAGAACGTGGTGCGTTCTCAATATACGAAACGGAGAGAGAGCAAAACAATCCGTTTATAAACAGACTCAAAGATGTAGATTCCAAATTATATGAGGATATGCAGAAATTTGGGCGGCGAAACATTGCCTGCTTGACAATAGCACCAACAGGAACAACAAGTCTGATGACGCAGACAACATCGGGTATCGAACCTGTGTTTATGCCTGTCTACAAGCGTCGTCGCAAGGTTAACCCCAACGATCCGACCGTAAAGGTCGATTTTGTAGATGAGTCGGGTGACGCCTTTGAAGAATATGTCGTTTATCATCATAAATTTGTTGAATGGATGAAAATAAATGGCATAGAAGTTCGCACCGATTATAGCCAAGAGGAATTGGATGCGTTGGTGGAAAAGTCTCCGTATTACAAGGCTACGGCAAACGACATCGATTGGCTTGAAAAAGTGAATATGCAAGGTGCTATACAGAAATGGGTAGACCATTCGATTAGTGTTACCATCAACTTGCCGTCGGATGTGTCGGAAGACTTGATTGACAGTCTGTATATGGAAGCCTGGAAAGCTGGCTGCAAGGGTTGCACTGTCTATCGCGACGGATCTCGGTCGGGCGTGTTGGTTTCGACGCAGAAGGAGAAAAAGGTAACACAACCAGTGCATCCAGCTGGATTTGAGGAAAAGCACGTGCTGAAGCGTCCTATAGAACTTGAGGCTGATGTCGTAAGATTCCAGAACAATAAGGAAAAATGGATTGCCTTTGTTGGCTTGATGAACGGTCGACCGTATGAGATTTTTACAGGTCTGGCTGATGATGAAGACGGCATATTCTGCCCTAAGTCGGTCAGCAAAGGAAAAATCATCAAGGCTATCGACGATAATGGTAACAAACGATATGATTTCCAGTTTATAAACAAGCGAGGCTATAAGACGACAATAGAAGGACTCTCTGATAAGTTCAATCCGGAATATTGGAATTATGCGAAATTGATATCCGGTGTACTCCGATATGGAATGCCGATAGATCAAGTGCTGAAACTAGTAGGTGGCCTTGAACTGAACAATGAGTCCATCAACACTTGGAAAATGGGTGTTGAGCGTGCTTTGAAAAAATATCTGCCGGATGGTTCGAAGGCGAAAGGTCAGAAATGTCCGAACTGCGGACAGGAAACATTGATTTATCAAGAAGGATGCTTGATTTGCACTTCTTGTGGAGCTTCACGGTGCGGATAAAATTGAATAAACAATATTGATTCACATATAAATAATTAACCTAATGAAATTATCATTTAAAGTAGGCTATAATACTGCTTGGGGAGAGAATCTCTACCTTTATGGCAGTGTGAAAGAGCTGGGTTGTTGGGATAAAACGAAAGCCATTAAAATGGAATATAATGGCGGTGAATGGTCCGTCTTGGCAGAAGTTAAAGGCTCAAAAGACTTTGAATATGCTTATTTTGTAATGTCTGATAATGGAGCAGTAAAGGAGGAATGGGGCAAGCCTCACACATTCAAATGTGCCAAAGGCATAGCAGCATACGATTTGCTCGATCATTGGCAGGAAATACCTGTAGACAAGTCGTTCTATTCATCAATGTTTGTGAATTCTATTTTTCACAGAAATAAAGTTGGAAAGGCAAGCGAGCAAAAGTCTGGAAGTTTGACGATAAAAATTTTCGCACCGTCAGTACGACCTTATGAGGATTTGTTCGTTTCCGGAAATTGGGATGTCCTTGGCAATTGGGACTCGAAGAAAGCATTGATCTTGTCGGACAGCGAGTATCCTGTATGGTCAGTAAATGTGCCATTTCCACAGGAGGCAGATGAGACGCTTGAATTTAAGTTCTTTAAGCGCAATAGAGACACAGGTGCAGAGATATGGGAATACTGCAACAATCGAGTCCTTGACGTAGCAACACCCAAAGCAAATTCTGTCGTGGTGCTTTCGGGTCTGAGATTCTGTGACGCGGCAACTCCGTGGAAAGGTGCTGGTACTGCTATTCCGGTGTTCTCAATCCGCACTGAGGACGATTTTGGTGTGGGTGACTTTGTCGGCATCAAGAAGATGGTCGATTGGTTGTCGGCAACTGGACAATGCGTATTGCAGATATTGCCGATTAACGATACTACTATGACCAACACTTGGGTTGACTCTTATCCATACAAGGCAAATTCAACTTATGCACTTCATCCGATGTATTTGAACTTGCAGGCATTGGGCAAATTGAAAGACAAGGATAAACGTGAGCAGTTTGAAAAACTTGCCCAAGAACTGAATGCGTTGTCGCAAATTGACTATGAGCGGGTAAATGCAGGCAAGATTGAATATGCTAAAGCCATTTTTGCAGAAACTGGAGCAAAAACGTTAGAGTCAAAAGCATATACTGACTTCGTTGAACACAACAAACTTTGGCTGGACAATTATGCTGCATTCTGCTTGTTGCGTGACAAGTTCAACACTCCTGATTTCACACAATGGAGCGCATTCGCGAAGTTTGACGAGAAACAGGTGGCAAAGTTCTGCAAAGAGAATGAAGACGGTATTAATTTCATAAAGTTCGTGCAGTTCAATCTGGACAAACAATTGAAAGATGCTTGCAAGTATGCTCACGAACATGGCGTAGTTCTGAAGGGTGACATCCCAATTGGAATCAGCCGTACAAGTGCCGATGCATGGGTGGACCCAGATTTGTTTAATATGGATTGTCAGGCGGGTGCTCCACCAGATGATTTCTCGGTATTGGGTCAGAACTGGGGATTCCCGACTTACAATTGGCAAAAGATGGCGGAAGACGGATTCCAATGGTGGAAAAACCGTATGGTCAAGATGTCTGAGTATTTTGACTTGTATCGCATTGACCACATATTGGGATTTTTCAGGATTTGGCAAATTCCTTTGTCGGCAGTCCATGGATTGTTGGGCGTGTTCAATCCGGCAATGCCAATGACTCCTGACGAAATGCGCAACAACTACGATTTCTGGATAAACACCGATTTGCAATGCAATCCATACATAATGGACTATTTCCTTGGCGATTTCTTCGGTGAATATACTGATGAGGTGAAAGAGCAATATCTGGAGTCTATAGGCTATGGTAGATATAAGATGAAGGAAGAGGTCAACACTCAGCAGAAGATCGCCGATTTGTTTGTAGCAAAGGAGCAGAACGACAAGAACAAGAAGATTGAAAATGCGCTTTGTGGTTTGCTCGATGAAGTGCTGTTTATTGAAGATGCATCGCAAAAGGGGAAGTATCATCCGCGCATCTCGGCTCAGTTTACCTATGTGTACCGTTCGTTGAACGATTATGAGCGTTGGTGCTTCAATCGTCTGTACAATGATTTCTATTATCATCGTCACAACGATTTCTGGTATGGCACAGCTATGCAGAAATTGCCAGCACTGGTAAACTCGACAGATATGCTTGTCTGTGGAGAGGACCTTGGTATGATTCCAGATTGTGTGCCTGCCGTGATGAGAGAATTGCAAATTCTGTCGCTTGAAATTCAGCGTATGCCTAAAGACCCGAAAGTGGAATTTGGCAATCCATATATTTATCCGTATCTCTCGGTATGCACAACCTCGACTCACGATATGGGCGGTATTCGCCAGTGGTGGGAAGAAGATCGCACAAAAACGCAACATTTCTTCAATAATATGTTAGGGCAGGAGGGTGAAGCACCGTATTTTGCAGAGCCTTGGATTTGTGACATTATAGTGAGTCAGCATCTTGAATCTCCTTCGATGCTTACAATCTTGCCGTGGCAAGACTGGATGTCGATTGACGGACATTTGCGTAGAGAAAATCCACAGGAAGAGCAGATTAATGTGCCTGCAATTTCCAAGCACTATTGGAGATATAGAATGCACCTTACAATGGAGCAATTGCTGAAAGAGTCTGTTTTGAACAAAAACATTAGAGACAAAGTGGAACGTACGGGACGAATCTAAAGTCTTGTCAAATAACATAAAATGGGTAGAAGTCCTCGCTTTGACTTCTACCCATTTTATGTTTCCGTATCGCATTTGTCGGTTTGTTTCATCTTTCAATCTCTATAGATCTACCTTACCACATATTTTTTGCCTTTAGCCACGTACACACCCTTGGGAAGATTGTCCATGCGAGTTTTCCCTATTTTTTGTCCGCTGATGCTATACAAGATGGAATCTGAGGTCTTAGTATCGGTCTTAGTACATATAATGGCTGCTGCATCGCTTTCTGCCGGGAACAAATGAGGGAGCAGGACATAAAGATAGTCCGTCACATAATCATAGTCGTGTCGGCCGCCTTGGGCAAGGAGATAGTGGAGAACCGTGACGATGTGCTTATCTATGACTAAGACACACGATTGAGAAGAAAAGGTTGCTTGCAGGCATAATGCTTGACAGGCAACCTTTTTCTTTTCAGCGGCCACTTCCTTTTTTAAGTTTCCCAGCCGAGCCTGTATAACTACCGCCGAGCCAAGCATCGCACGACGGCTCAGCTTGGCGTTGTTCATTTTTTTATTGTCCTTGTTCAAGGCTCGCTCTTTCCTTTTGTAATAATGCCATAG
>CAVCEE010000027.1:0-21860 GCA_963601185.1 bacterium | reverse complement strand
AACGCTCACAAACCCCGATAAATAAAGGCTTTGCGCCATTTTCCGCCCTCTGCGTTAAATGGTAATTAAAGGGGTGTTTTCTCACGAAAAAGCCGCTTTTTGAAGCCTTAAAAGGATAGTTAGGGGTATTATTCGCAAGTTGGAAGTAACCCCAACTGTAACCCCAATAATAACCCCAAACGTGAAAAACAAACGAAAAGTGCAGGGTCAAGCTACCGCCACCCTGCACCAAAACACCGCCCTTCTGCTGCCGTTCAAACACCGATTAAACACCATTCAGCCGCTCATTAAACACCATGCAGCCACCCACCGAGAGCCGCCACACGCCCGCCATGCAGCTGCACCCTCTCGCCACCCTCACCATGCGCCCCATAAGCGGCGAGACACCCCGAAAAACGCCACAAAACACCCCTAAAACCACCCTCCCGACCCTCTCTACACCCTCATTCTCCCACCTCTCACCTCACATTTGCCCATTTTCCGCCCCTCTCGCGCCCTTTCTTTCGTCCACCCCTCCAACTGCCCACTGCGCCACCCTCACGCCCTCACAGCCACAAAATCAAGCACCGCCCCCACCGCAGCCCCCACCTGCCACCGCCACGCCCAGACACAAAAAAAGGCGAGAGCAGCCCCCACAGCCACCCTCGCCAGCTCTATAATTCAACCAACTTCAACCTTTTGCACATTTCGTTTTCTCCACGGTTCACCCTCAAACCACACGTAACTCCCTAATATATAGGCATTTCATCGTTTTCAGGTACAACAGGATTTTGCACATTTCGTTTTCATGCCCATATATAGCATCCTCTACCCAACGTTGTAACATCGCACTACTGTTAATCACTAAGTAGTTGGATTCGTAGGTACGCATAATAATGTTTTTCAACTCTGCCACCCCCTCGTCAATCCGCTCTCTTGTTCCGATGGGGCAATACGACCGCTTCTTGATGCACTCGTGCCGAGCATCCCACAATGACGGCAGCACCATCAGGTGACTTGTGAAGAAATATTGACGGCGGCTGCCATCACTGAGACGGAAGCGGATTTTGGTTTCGCTATCCTTTTGTGTCCTTATGAATGCCTTTATCGTTGCCATAGAAATATGTGTTTGTGCAAAGGTAGTAAACTCGCACAAAACTTGCACAAAATTTGTGCAAGTTTACGCAATAATATGCACTAATACAAACTATGTGATTGCGTACAACATTGTATTTATGCACTTTACAACGCACTTCTATTCACACACGATTATCATCAATAATCCTTTCGAGATTTTATTTCACGAACTTGCCGACAATCCGCTGGCCGTCGACAGTAGCGTTGAAGATGTAGACACCGCTGCTCAACGCTCCGAGACCGATACTGTTGGCATTGCTTGCCGAAGCAACCGTCTTGCCGCTGAGATCGACTATCGCGATGTGCGAAGCCACGGCGCTGAACGTCAACTTGTCGTCCTTGATGCTGTAACGGACCTGCTTGTCAAGACTGTCGACCGACGAGGTTTCATCCTCAACAATGGTGAAGTTTGAGATGGAAATCTTGCCTTGGTAACTTGCCTTCAGGGTAATCACCTGCAGGCCGTACTCTATCGTAGTGTCGTAGCCGTCGGCATCGTCACCCTTGTCCTCCACGGCGCGTGCAGTGAACTGATAATGGTGCACGCCGTCGTTGCTTACCACCTTGACCTGCTGAAGGCTCTCCTGCGAAGACGCTTTCGGGCCGGCGGTAATATCAAGATAGTAACTGAAATAGGCATCCGTCACTTCTGCGTCGAAAGCGATGTCATAGACATGCTTAGGCTCAAACAGTATCCGTTCGCTCTTGACCGTTGCGTCGGCACCAGCCGTAGTAGCGGTGGTGCATGTCACTCCGTAGCCCTCATTTTCGCCTTCTGAATAGACCGTCCACTGAATGTCACCGTCGGCGGTGTTCATCCAGTTGGTGAAATCGGCAGTGTAAGGCACTGTCTTTACGTTGTCGAATTTGACAATCACCTTAGTCGGGTTGTCATCGTTGGCTGCGCCGTACAGATTGTAAGGCACCACCCAGTAGGTGTTCTCTCCCTTGTTAGGCATTTCGTCAGCCCAAGTAACGGCGTCGCCGGGGATAGGGTTGGTAATGTTAGCCAAAAGCACGCCATCACGGTAGACCTCAACCGCCGACAAGTCGGTCAAGTCGTTGCCGAGCACATCCTTCGACGGATTAGTCCACGACAGATTGACCTGAGGGCCGGTCACAGTTGCCGCCAACCCAGTTGCCGGTGCTGCCGGAACATCGCTAAGGGTCATCGAGTAGAGACTGAACGTATCAGTCTTGTCTGAACTGGTATTGTCTTCATCGTAAATCAGATACACATAATAGTTGCCCGGCTCGACATCGAAATCATAGACATATTCAGCCTTTTCCGACGTGATATTCGATTCTGTAAAATAGGCTTGAGTCTCGGCTGATTCGCGATAGTCGCGCACACCATAGAGTGCGAATTTCATCGACCCATAGTTGCCGTTGTTATTTTTGATTACCACTTTCATACGGTACTTGCCCTCTGACGGAAATCTCACTTCGTCGAGCCGCAATGCCTCACCGGCTTTTGCGTTGGCACGGACATCGAGTTTAACGCACTGCTCGTTGGCATCGTAGTGCCAGCCTGTGGTGCATTCCTCAGTGCTTTCGTAGCATTTTGCCACCCATTGTTTGTCGAATTTTTCCTTAGTCGAGAAGTCGGAGGCGTAAGGCAACGCCAACAAGGCTTCGCTGACCTCCACCATAACCTCGTCCGAGAAATCGCTCGTTCCCGAAGCCATAACCGCTTTCAGTTTGTAGACATGGTCGGCATCTGCGACAAGTCCAGTCGACGGACTGTCGACCCACTTTTCAGCCGTGCCGTCAAGCGTTGCCACAAGCACATCGTCGCGGTAGACCTCGATTCCCGTCAGTTTGGAATACAGTTTAGTCCCGAAAGTATTGGTTGTAGGCAATGTCCAGCCCAGAACCACGTTTCGCTCAAAATTCACAGTTCCCGTAAGTTCTGTAGGCGGATTCGGTACTTCGACATACTCTTCGATGCTGAAATTTCTGGCGCGTGCACCCGAATCCTGATTTTGGCTGTAGGCATATAAGCCGAAGTAATAATCGCCGTCTTCCGTCGGACTGATGATGAATTTGTTTGTCGTCCAAGAACCATAGGAGTAGTCGTCTATGTTCGTAATAATTCCCGTATCGAAAAGAACCGTGCCGTCCTTAAGGTCGGTAACGTCATCGGATTTTGCCATCATGGCCTTGAAGGCATTCTTGTACCAGGTCATTAAGATGATGTCGAACGCCATCGAGTACGTTTTGCCTGCCTCCAGATGGATTGCCGGCGAAATGAGCCAGTCATCGGCACTTTGCGCCCATGCATAGTCCGGACGCGGGTTCCATGTCATCGACTTTATGTGATCATAGTCATTCGGCGGAAAATAAGGTTTCCATGTCACACCGTCATAGTTGCCGTCGACAACAGCCCAGTTTGAGTCGGCATACAATTCTGTGGAATAAGGCGGTGTCTTGGCAGTGAGTTCGGAAACGTATTCTACGCTCATCGAATAAATGCTATGTTCAAATGGTCCATACGGAGTGCCAAACGTCCAGTTGTTTGCCGCAATGCGGTATTTGCCAGCCTTTCTCACGGCAAAGGTGTATTCTCCTCCGGTCGTATAGTCAGCATACCGCTTGTGGTAGATAACGTTGACAAAGTCCTTAAAAGAAGTGCCCTGACCAATGTAGTATGCCATGTAGGCTTGGCTTGACTTGACCGTGAGTTTATAGATGCCCGGCTTGTCGAAATTGAGTTCAGGACTCATCAGATACTCATTCTGCATATCTTTCTCGGTGCTGCCGACGAAATGCGGATGGTTTCCGTTGGTATCATCCTGCGTCCACTCCCACGATGTGCCGTCGTAATCGCTGCCGAGGCCGTGGTCGGAGAGCCAAAGGAAATCGAACTTCTCTTTGGTTGAGAAGTCGGACGACCAAGGCAGTGTCTGCGCAGGGATGTTGTCCTCATCGAAATACGCCAATTTGAAGTTGTCGAGTTGCAGCACATACTGACCGACCTCCGAGTAGCAACAGATGCCCACGTTGTAGTCGCCATCGGCATCGACAGTGAGATACTCGGTTATGGTTGTGTAGCCATCCGACGACTGCACGCCGTCGCTGCCGGTGTCGTACAGTTGCCGTCCGGTGCTAAGTGCCGACACGGTTGTTCCCTTGCCGAGCAGCACCTTGAACCGCTCCTTGCTGTCCGAAGGGCCTGTGTAGTAGCGGAACGTCAGTTCATACTTCTTGCCTGTTTCCAGGTGAATTGACGGCGAAATCAGCCAGTCGTCGGCATCAACGGTTTCCGATGCCCAATAAGTTTTATTGTTGTACAAATCCTCCCAAGTGACACCGTCATTGTTATTGTCGACAACGATCCATTCCTTGTCGTCATACAAAGCCGATGAATAGGGGACGGTCTTGGCACTCGCAAAGACAATCATTGGCAACAATGAACCTAAAAATAACGCAATTCCCTTTTTCATTAAAACCTACTGTATTGAGATTAAACCTTAATTGGCGCAAAATTACAACAATTTCCTTATTCAATGGCATATAGCCTACAGAAAAACAAAAAGAGAAAGCGCAAAATAGGGATATGGCACAAAATTAACAACGATGATTCTTTTATGAAACTATATTAATCATCTCTGGCTGAACACAAAAAAGGAAGCCAAAAAACTGGACTTCCTTTGTAGCGGGATCGAGAATTGAACTCGAGACCTCCGGGTTATGAATCCGACGCTCTAACCAACTGAGCTATCCCGCCGTTTGCGAGTGCAAAAGTACGACTACTTTTCGATTCCAGCAAATTTTTCGGCAACTTTTTTCACGATTTTTTTGCAAGTAACTGAAAGGCAAACAAATCGAGAAGCAATGCTAGCATAATTTTGCAATCCCACCGATTTGCAGTAACTTCGCACTATGAACAAGACGAAAGACAGCGACCTCAAAAAGACGCGCGACTTGCTGCGGCCGAAATATGTGGCTGTGCCCATCGCCATCGGCTTAATTGCCGTCGGCACAATGTTTTGGCGCGACTCTGAACAGTTTGACTTCAGTCTGATAAACATCTCCACCAAATCGATAGCCTACTTTCTGCTTGCCGTGCTGTTTATGGCAGGGCGCGATTTCGGCCTCACATGGCGTTTCCGCACCCTCACCGACCACGACATCACATGGGGGCAGGCTCTGCGAGTGAATATGCTCTGTGAGTTCACCTCCGCCGTGACCCCATCGACCGTCGGCGGCAGCAGTTTCGGTATGATTTACCTCACCGGCGAGGGGCTTAACCTCGGGCGCTCAACGGCGATTATGATAACCACCCTGTTTCTCGACGAACTCTTCTATGTGGTGGCGTGTCCCGTAGCCCTCGCGCTGATTGGTTTCAGTGGGCTCTTCGACATAGCCAACCAACAGATTTCGGCAAGCATAAGAATCACGTTCTGGATAGTGTACGGTGGACTGTCACTCTGGGCATTAATTCTCGGTCTTGGCATCTTTGTCAAGCCTACAGCCATCCGCGCGCTGCTCACAGGCATCTGCCGACTGCCGCTGCTACGCCGCTGGCAGAAAGACGCAGCCGAGATGGGCGATGCCATCGTTGCCACGTCAAAGGAACTGCGGCAGAAAAAATTCTGGTGGTGGCTGCGCGCCTTCTTCGGCACATCGCTGTCGTGGATTTCGCGCTATATGGTAGTCAACGCACTGCTGCTGGCGTTTGCCATCGACGCCGACCAAGTGATGGTGCTTGCTCGCCAATTGGTGATATGGGTGGTGCTCACCATCTGCCCTACCCCCGGAGGCAGCGGTGTGAGCGAATGGATATTCAAGAACTACTACGGCGATATGATTGCGTCGGGAGCGTTGGCACTCCTGCTGGCACTCTGCTGGCGCATCGTCAGTTACTATATTTACCTCATCATAGGCATCTGCGTGATTCCGTCGTGGCTACGCCGCTGGAAACGCAAATGGATGGCAAAGAAACAATGCTAATGGAAACAACAGCCAAAGAACAGTGCAACATTGTGGCTGCGGTGCTTGCAGCCCACGGCGTGAAACGATTCGTCCTGTCACCGGGGTCGCGCAATGCGCCGATGATTGTGGCGATTGCACGCCTACAGAACATCGAGAAATATGTGGTGGTGGACGAACGTAGCGCGGCGTTCGTGGCTCTCGGACTCGCCCAACAGACAGGCGAGCCAGTGGGCATTGTGTGCACCTCCGGCACGGCGTTGCTCAACTATGCGCCAGCCGTTGCCGAAGCCTACTACCAGAAGTTGCCACTGATTGTAATTTCCGCCGACCGCCAGAAAGAGTGGATTGACCAGGACGATAGCCAGACCATACGCCAATACGAGGCGCTGGCGCAGTTTGTGAAGAAGAGTTACGACCTTCCTGCACGTTGCAGCGACGACACTGCCCGATGGTACGCCAACCGCATCGTCAACGATGCCGTCATCGAGGCCACCAGGGGACAGCGCGCGCCGGTACACATCAATGTACAGATTGACGAACCGCTGAACACTATGGTTGACGGCTATCCAGAACAGCGACAGATTGTCGCCGTCGAGCCATCGTCGGAGTTGCCGGAGGAAGCCGTCAGAAGTCTTGCAGAAGAAGCCAAAGGCAAGAAGATACTCATCATCGCTGGCTTCGGCAACCGCAACCTGCGTCTTGCCAAGACCCTCGACACCCTTGCCGGCTATCCCAACATAGCCGTACTGACTGAGACCATAGCCAACCTGCCAGGAAGCAACACTATCCCAGCCATCGACCGCACTTTGCTCGCTATGGACTGCGACAAAGTAGCCGACTATGTGCCCGACCTGCTGATAACCACCGGCGGAGCCTTGGTGTCGCGTATAGTGAAAACCATCCTGCGCAAGAACAGACCTACCGAACACTGGCACGTGGGCGTGACCGATACCACGGTTGACTGCATGCAGTCGCTGACCAAGAGAATACTCGCCGACCCGGAAACATTCTTCAGCCAAATCGGAGCGCAACTGCGCCACGACAGCAACAACTACGGCTCTCTATGGCAATCACTTGCACGAAAAGGCGAGCAACGGCACTCGGAATATATAGGCAACATCGGCTGGAGCGACATGAAGGCGTTTTCCATCGTTCTGCCGGCAATACCCAAGAACTTCAACGTGCAGTTGTCCAACGGCACGACGATACGCTATGCGCAACTCTTCGGCGAACAACTGACAATGCAGAACAACTGCAACCGTGGCGTGTCGGGCATTGACGGATCGACCTCAACAGCCGTAGGTGCATCGCTCGCCCATCCCAGCAGCCCTACCCTACTGATAACCGGCGACATGAGTTTCTCCTACGACCTTTCCGGCCTGGCAAGCCAATACAACTCGCCACGGCTGAAAATCATCGTTATGAAGAACGGCGGCGGAGGCATATTCCGCTTCATCAAAAGCACCTCTTCCCTGCCGGAAATGGAACGCTACCTCGAAGTGAGCCGCGACATCCCGGTTGACCGCTATGCTGCGGCATTCGGATTCAAATATTTCGAAGCCACCGACGAGGCTCAATTGTGGGACTCTCTCCCACGTTTTTTCGCGGAAGACCGCGAGCCGGCAATACTCGCCATTGCCACCGACAAGCAAGTGAGTGCCAACACATTAAAGCAATATTTCAGAAACACAAAAAAATAAGAATATGACTAAACGAACTTGGACTCCGATAAAGGAGTACACCGACATATTGTTTGAGCAATATAAAGGTATAGCAAAGATAACCATCAACCGTCCGGAGGTCTACAACGCATTCCGTCCGCAAACCAACCACGAGATGCTCGATGCGTTTGAAATCTGCCGCGGTCGCGACGATATTCGCGTGATCATCCTCACCGGCGCAGGCGACAAGGCATTCTGCTCGGGCGGCGACCAGAACTACAAGACCCAAGGCGGCTACCGCGACGCCGACGGCACTCCACGCCTCAACGTGCTCGACCTGCACAAGATGATCCGTTCCATCCCAAAGCCTGTAGTGGCTATGGTCAACGGCTATGCCATCGGTGGAGGCAATGTGCTCAACGTGGTCTGCGACCTGTCAATCGCCTCGGAGAACGCACGGTTCGGGCAGACCGGCCCGAAGGTAGGCAGTTTCGACGGCGGCTTCGGCTCGTCGTACCTCGCTCGCTGCGTGGGACAGAAAAAGACACGCGAAATCTGGTATCTCTGCCGTCAGTACACCGCCAAAGAGGCTGAAGAGATGGGTATGATCAACAAGGTTGTGCCGTTCGACCGACTCGAAGATGAAACCGTGGAATGGTGTGAAACGATGATGAAACGCAGTCCGTTTGCAATTCGTATGGTGAAACGCTGCCTCAATGCCGAACTTGACGGTCAGCGTGGCCTGATGGAGTTGGCTGGCGACGCAACACTTATGTACTACCTTATGGACGAGGCTCAGGAGGGAAAGAACGCATTCCTCGAGAAGCGCGACCCCGACTTTGAGCAGTTCCCTAAATTCCCGGGATAGGAATGAAAGCAAGTTACGCAAAATATGTTCTGCACTTCAAGCAGCCAGCAGGCACGTCGAGGGGTGTGCTACTCGACAAGGAGACATACTTTCTGAAACTCGAGGACGAGGATACGCCAGGCGTGTTCGGTTTGGGCGAGTGTGCAGTGTTCCGTGGGTTATCTGCCGACGATGTGCCAGGCTATGAGGACAAACTCAAGGAACTCTGCGCCAACATCTCCGCCGACCGCGACACCGACCTGTCGGAATTTCCGTCGCTGCGTTTCGGACTCGAAACGGCAATCTACGACTTTTCCAACGGATGCCGCCGCACACCATTCCCTTCCGAATTTACGGAGGGCCGCACCGCCATCCCCATCAACGGACTTGTGTGGATGGGAACGAAGGACGAGATGCTCCGCCGCATCGACAACAAAATCAAAGCCGGCTTCACTACAATAAAACTGAAAATCGGTGCTATCGACACCGAAAGCGAGTTGGAACTCGTGCGCCACATCCGCAAGGTGTTTCCGCCCGAAGTGCTGACCATACGTCTTGATGCCAACGGCGGATTCTCGCCCGACAATGCGTTACAAAAACTTTCCGAATTTGCACGCTACGGCATCCACTCCATCGAGCAGCCTATCAAGCAGAAGCAATGGGAAGCGATGAGCAAAATTTGCAAAGAGTCACCGATTGACATCGCCCTCGACGAGGAACTCATCGGCATCAACACACCCGAGGCTATGGGCGAAATGCTCGATGCCATAAAGCCGCGCTACATCATTCTGAAACCGTCGCTTGTGGGCGGATTTTCAGGCTCTCAGGAATGGATGCGCCAGGCTGCGATACGCGACATTGGCGGATGGATTACCTCGGCACTAGAGTCGAACGTGGGACTGAACGCCATTGCGCAGTGGACAGCGATGATGGGCGCAAAACTGCCACAAGGCTTGGGTACAGGACAACTGTTCACTAACAATATTGACAGTCCGCTGGAGCAAATAGCCGACGTGCTGCGGTTCAACCCTCAACGACAGTGGCAACTGCCGGAATTTGACTGGAAATGATGACCGTAGAGGACTTTCTCAACGAATGGCATTCCGATGCTGACTATGTGGTGGGACACACCTCCGGCTCGACCGGCAAGCCCAAGGAAATTCACCTGCTGAAAGCCGATATGAAGGCATCGGCGGCACTTACCAACAATTTCTTCGGCATCGGCAAGAACAGCCGCCTGATGCTGTGCCTGTCGCCCGACTACATTGCAGGGAAGATGATGATTGTAAGAGCCGAGGAAGCCTGCGCTACGCTGTTACAGGAAAAGCCGAGCAACCGTCCGCTGGAGCACCACGACGGTTCGCCCATCGACCTGCTCGCCGTTGTGCCGTCGCAGGCGCTGTGGCTCGCCGACCACCCCGAACGCCTCAAGGGTGTAAGGAATATGATTGTGGGCGGCGGAGAGATACCGCCGGCACTGCGCAAACGACTGGCGGCACTTGAGGTCAACGCCTATGCCACCTACGGCATGACTGAGACCTGCTCTCACGTCGCCCTATCACGCATCAGCGAAGAGCAGGAGCCGTTCAACGCCCTGTCACCGGTCACCTTTGCCACCGATGAGCGTGGATGCCTAGTGATTGATGCGCCGCAGTTCAGTTTCCGCAGACTCACCACCAACGACATTGTGCGCTTACTCTCCCCCACCTCGTTCTACTGGTGCGGCCGCTACGACAATGTGGTCAACACTGGCGGCATAAAGGTGTTTCCCGAAGAGATAGAGCGCATCATTGCGCCGTGCATCAGCCGTCGGTTCTACGTCACCTCCCGCCCGTCAGACAAATGGGGGCAAGAACTGGTATTAAAAATCGAAGGCGAGCCTATGGCATCCAACGAACAGGAAGCACTCGCCGCACAGATAAGCGCATTGCTGCCACCCTACCAACGCCCGAAAGACATCATCTTCCAAGCGCATTTCACCGAGACCTCGACAGGCAAAGTAAAACGCGAAAAGGCAGAATAACAATCACCTAACGACAAAAAGAAAGCGGAAGCACCCGATTGGGATGCTTCCGCTTCTTTTATGGCGTGTTGCTGAACGGCTAACCGAATATCAGCACTACAAGTTGCGCGGTGATGACTCGCAGGAACATCGACAACGGATAGACCGTTGAATAGGCTACCGCAGGAGCATCGTTGTTTGCCACCTTGTTGGAGTAAGCCAATGCAGGGGGGTCAGTATAACTACCTGCCATAATACCAATAATCGAAAGGTAGTTGAACTTGAACTTGGCGCGAGCAATGACACTCATAATCATCAACGGAATGAAGGTGATGATGAAGCCCCAGAGCACCCACATAAGACCCTGGCTGTTGAACACCGTTTCGGCGAACTTCTCGCCGGCACCGAGGCCGACCGAAGCAAGGAACAGGCAGATGCCCACCTCGCGGAGCATCAGGCTGGCACTTGTGGAGGTGTAGGTGGTGAGTTTAAACTTGTAGCCGAAGCGGCTCAAGAGGATTGCCACGACAAGCGGACCGCCGGCAAGACCGAGTTTCATCGATGCCGACATTCCCGGGATGGCGATAGGAAGAGAACCCACGATGATGCCGAGGAAGATGCCGATAAACATCGTAATCATGTTCGGCTCGTGGAGACGCTTCATCGAGTTACCAAGGCGTGTTGCCAGACGCTCGATGTGGGCAGGGTCGCCGACCACCGTAATGCGGTCACCCACCTGCAAAGCAAGGTTTGGACTTGCCAAAAGGTCGAGACCGGCACGATTGACGCGTGTAGGGTTAAGGTTGTAGCCGTTGTGCAGACGGAGCGAACCGAGTGTACGGCCATTGTAGTGACTCTTTGTCACGAGGATGCGTCGTGAAACCACATTCGACTGCTTCTCCTCTTCCCACTCAGTTTCCACTTCGTGACCGATAAACGACTGGAATGCCGTTTCGTCCTGTGCGGAGCATACGGTAAGGAGTAAGTCGTCCTTATTGATTACTGTCTTCGACGTAGGGACGATAACTTCGCCCGTTTCGTTGACCTTGAGGCGCGACACCACAAAATTGTGGTCGATAATCGTATGCATCTCTCCGATAGTCTTGCCGTAAATCAAGGCATTTTCAACCCTGAAAGTAACGACAAACGGCTTGAGAGTACTGTCCTCATTTTCCGTTTCAATCTCTTTCTGTTCGTTTTCAATCTTCACGCGGAAGATAACCTTCAGCAAAATCATCGAGAGGATGATACCAACGACACCGAGAGGATATGCAGCAGCATAACCCATCGAGAGATCCTCGGCAGTGCCGGCTGTTGCAGGGTCGAGCGTTTCAAGAGCCTGCTGTGCAGCACCAAGACCAGGGGTGTTGGTAACGGCACCCGAAAGGATACCCACAATCTGCGCAATCTTCACATCGCAGGTGTAGTAGATCGCCATAGCGACCGCCACGTTGAGCATCACCACGATAAAAGCAAGCAAGTTCATCTGCATACCGCCCTTCTTAAACGAAGAGAAGAAGCCAGGACCTACCTGCATACCGATTGAAAACACGAATAAAATCAAGCCGAAATCACGAATGAAATTCAGCAATGACGCATTGGCTATGGAGAAGCCGAAATGCGCCGCCACGATGCCCACAAACAGTACGAATGTGACACCCAAGGAAATCCCGAAGAACTTAATCTTGCCCAGAAGCACGCCCAACGCTATGACAAGCGAATAGACAAGCACATCGTGGGCAACCGAGGTTTCCGTAAATAACGATACTATCCAATCCATCTGTACATATTATTTTTCGAGGTGCAAAATTACTGTTTTTTTCTCAAAATCCACGCATTGGCAACCCACTTTATTGCACAACTGCTGCAAGGCTTAGACTCTGCGCAACGGCAGAAATGTAATATTCTTTAAATATTGAACATTTTTTTTGATTAAAATCCTTTTATCCCAATTTCTTATTATCTTTGTTGATTAGATAACATAAATCAATATAGAATAGTAAAGACACTATCTAAACTCTAAACTCATAAATAAAACTATGGCAGAAAACAGAGAAAAATTGTTCGACCAGTTCCAACCTGTTTCCACTGAGACATGGAAAGCCAAGGTCATCGCCGACCTCAAAGGCGCTGACTTCGACAAGAAGTTGGTGTGGCGGACAAATGAAGGATTCAATGTGCAGCCGATGTACCGTGCAGAAGACATTGAAAATCTCAAGACAACCGACTCACTTCCGGGTGAATATCCTTTTATCCGCGGCACACGTACCGACAACGAATGGCACATCCGTCAGGAAATCACCGTAGAAGACGTTGCTGAAGCCAACGCAAAGGCAAAGGTGCTCGCTACAAAGGGCGCAACAGCATTCGGCTTCCACATCTCATCGGCACTTGCAGCAAACGAAATGGCAACATTGCTCAACGGTCTCGACCTCGACAAGTTGGAAATCAACATCGAGTCTTGCCCGAAATGCGCCACTGAAACAGCGAAATCACTTGTAGACTATGTTGTTGCCAACGGCAAAGCCGAGACATTCAACGGCTCAGTCAAATTCGACCCGTTCGTCCGTCTGCTCAAGCACGGTGTTGACTTCGGCGGCGACATCAAAGCAATGGCAAAAGAACTGGCAGCAATCGTGGCACCAGTCAAGAACCTCCGCGTCTTCACCGCCGATACCCAATTGCTCAGCGACGCCGGCGCATACATCACCCAAGAACTCGGATATGCCCTCGCCTGGGGTAACGAGTGGATGGCACAACTCACTGATGCAGGTCTTTCGGTAGACGAAGCCGCAAAGCGCATCAAATTCAATATGGGCATCACGTCCAACTACTTTATGGAATTGGCAAAATTCCGTGCAGCGCGTATGCTGTGGGCGCAGATTGTGAAGCAATATGCTCCTGAATGCGACTGCGCATGCAAGATGAACGTACACGCAACAACCACGAAGTTCAACCAGACAGTGTTTGACGCACACGTTAACCTGCTCCGCACTCAGACTGAGACTATGTCGGCTGCGCTTGCCGGCGTGAACTCAATCACCGTCACTCCGTTCGATGCGCAATACAAGACTCCGGACGAATTCTCGGAGCGCATTGCACGCAACCAGCAACTCCTGCTCAAGGAAGAAAGTCACCTCGACAAGATTACCGACCCTGCCGGCGGTTCTTACTATGTTGAGACCCTGACTGCATCAATCGCCGACGTGGCATGGAAGAACTTCCTCGCCATCGAAGACAACGGCGGCTTCTACGCTGCCCTCAAGGAAGGCAAAATCCAAGAAGAGTTGCAGGAAACATCAAAGAAACGCCACCAAGACGTAGCACGCCGCAAAGAGTCGTTGCTCGGCACCAACCAGTTCCCAAACTTCACCGAAGTTGCAGGCAACAAGATTGAGAAGACCAACTGCGGATGCTGCTGCGGCAACCATGCAGAGGAAGAAGGCGCAGTAGCCAAGATTCCTACCGCACGCGCAGCGAGCGACTTTGAGGCACTCCGCCTTGCCACCGAGCATTCGTCAGTGCGTCCGAAAGTGTTTATGCTCACCATCGGCAACCTGGCAATGCGCCTTGCACGCGCACAGTTCTCGTCCAACTTCTTCGCATGCGCCGGCTACCAAATCATCGACAACCTCGGCTTCAAGACCGTTGAAGAAGGCGTAAACGCCGCAATGGAAAAAGGTGCCGACATCGTGGTGCTCTGCTCAAGCGACGACGAATATGCAGAATACGCACCCGAAGCATTCAAACTCCTCGACGGCCGTGCCGAATTTGTTGTAGCAGGTAATCCTGCATGCACAGAGGATTTGAAGGCACAAGGCATCAAATATTTTGTTCATGTCCGCAGCAACGTCCTCGAGACACTGCAGGAATTCAACGCTAAATTATTAAAATAGAAGAAGGACAGAAATGAGACCAAATTTCAAAAATATAGATATCAAATCGGATGCGTTCAACGTTGAGCACGCACCGATTGCAGAAGGTGAGAAATGGATCACGCCGGAGTTGATACCGGTTAAGCCAATCTACACAAAGGCCGACCTCGAAGGCTTGGAACACCTCAATTATGTAGCCGGTATTCCACCGTTCCTCCGCGGTCCGTACAGCGGTATGTATGCCATCCGCCCATGGACCATCCGCCAGTATGCCGGATTCTCCACGGCAGCAGAATCGAACGCATTCTACCGCCGCAACCTGGCATCAGGTCAGAAAGGTTTGTCGGTGGCATTCGACTTGGCAACCCACCGCGGCTACGACGCCGACCATCCACGCGTAGTGGGCGACGTCGGCAAGGCAGGTGTGTCAATCTGCTCCATCGAGGATATGAAGGTGCTGTTTGACGGCATTCCTTTGAACAAGATGTCAGTGTCAATGACTATGAACGGCGCAGTGCTTCCAGTTTTGGCATTCTATATCAACGCCGGCCTTGAGCAGGGCGCGAAACTCGACGAGATGGCAGGTACAATCCAGAACGACATTCTCAAGGAGTTTATGGTGCGTAACACATACATCTATCCGCCGGAATTCTCGATGCGCATTATCGCCGACATCTTTGAATACACTTCGCAGAACATGCCTAAGTTCAACTCAATCTCAATTTCAGGCTACCATATGCAAGAAGCAGGTGCAACAGCCGACATTGAGTTAGCCTACACCCTCGCCGACGGTCTCGAATACCTCCGCGCAGGTGTGAACGCCGGTATGGATATCGACGCATTCGCTCCTCGCTTGTCGTTCTTCTGGGCAATTGGCATGAATTTCTTTATGGAGGTTGCAAAGATGCGTGCGGCACGTATGCTCTGGGCGAAGATTGTAAAGCAGTTCAACCCGAAGAACCCGAAATCATTGGCATTGCGTACCCACTCGCAGACATCAGGATGGTCGCTCACCGAGCAAGACCCGTTCAACAACGTGGGTCGTACCTGTATCGAGGCTATGGGCGCAGCATTGGGACACACCCAGTCGCTCCACACCAACGCCCTTGACGAGGCCATCGCATTGCCAACCGACTTTTCTGCACGTATCGCCCGCAACACCCAAATCTACATTCAGGAAGAGACCTACATCACCAAGGAAATCGACCCGTGGGCAGGTTCTTACTACGTAGAGGCTTTGACCAACGAGTTGGCACACAAGGCTTGGGAACACATCCAAGAGATTGAACGCCTCGGCGGTATGGCAAAGGCCATCGAGACAGGCACACCGAAATGCCGTATCGAGGAAGCCGCAGCGCGCACACAGGCACGCATCGACTCAGGCAAGCAGACCATCGTAGGCGTGAACAAGTACCGTTTGGAGAAAGAAGCGCCTATCGACATCCTCGAAATCGACAACACCGAGGTGCGCAAAGAGCAGATTGAGCGACTCAACGACCTCCGCGCTCACCGCGACGAGGCAGAGGTAAAGAAAGCCCTGGCAGCAATCACAGAATGTGTGCGCACCAAGGAAGGCAACCTCCTCGACCTTGCAGTGAAGGCAGCCCACGTGAGAGCATCGCTCGGCGAGATTTCAGATGCCTGCGAAGAAGTAGTAGGCCGTTATAAAGCAGTAATCAGAACAATTTCAGGCGTGTATTCATCAGAAACCAAAAACGATCCGGACTTCCAGAAAGCGCAGCAAATGTGCGAGGAGTTCGCCAAGAGAGAAGGTCGTCAGCCACGTATTATGATTGCCAAGATGGGTCAGGACGGACACGACCGTGGAGCGAAAGTAGTGGCAACCGGCTATGCCGACTGTGGATTTGACGTCGATATGGGACCGTTGTTCCAGACTCCGGCGGAAGCAGCCCGTCAGGCAGTGGAGAACGACGTGCACATCCTCGGAGTGTCGTCGCTCGCAGCAGGTCACAAGACATTGGTGCCTCAGGTAATCGAAGAGTTGAAGAAACTCGGTCGCGAGGACATCATCGTGATTGCCGGCGGTGTGATTCCGGCGCAGGACTACGACTTCCTCTACAAGGCAGGTGTAGCCGCAATCTTCGGACCTGGCACACGCATCCCTTACTCTGCCATCAAGATGCTTGAAATCCTGAACGAAACCGTTTAGGAGCATTCACATACCAACTAAAAAGGCGGCGCTCCAAAAGGGCGTCGCCTTTTTGATTTATCATGTTGGTGCACAGATTTTTTGGATGTGTGCAAATCTTTTTTTACCTTTGCACCCGATTTACGTGATTTTTAAAATAACAGAATTTAAAAAATTAGAAACGAATGAGTTTTAATCTACTTAAAGGAAAACGAGGCATCGTGTTCGGTGCATTGAATTCCCAAAGTATCGCTTGGAAGACTGCAGAGCGAGTTGTTGAAGAAGGCGCTGTGATAACGCTGTCCAACACTCCAGTGGCAGTGCGCATGGGCGAAGTTTCGGAATTGGGCGAAAAACTTAACGCCGAAATCATTCCTGCCGATGCAACAAATTGCGATGATTTGAAAACCGTGTTCGAGAGATCAATGGAAGTGCTCGGCGGAAAGATTGACTTTGTGCTCCACTCTATCGGCATGTCGCCGAACGTGCGCAAGAAACGCCTTTACGACGACCTTGACTACGATATGCTCGACAAGACGCTCGACATATCTGCCATCTCGTTCCACAAGATGATCCAGACAGCAAAAAAACTTAACGCAATCAACGACTACGGCTCAATCGTAGCCCTCACCTATATGGCAGCACAGCGCACTATGTTCGGCTACAACGACATGGCAGACGCCAAGGCTCTCCTTGAGTCGATTGCTCGCAGTTTCGGCTACATCTACGGCCGTGAGCACCACGTGAGAATCAACACCATCTCACAGTCGCCAACACAGACTACCGCAGGAAGCGGCGTGAAGGGTATGGAGTCGCTGATGGACTTTGCCAACCGTATGTCGCCACTCGGCAACGCTACAGCCGATGAGTGCGCAAACTACTGCGTAGTGATGTTCAGCGACCTTACACGCAAGGTTACCATGCAGAACCTCTACCATGACGGCGGTTTCTCAAGCATGGGTATGAGCCTCCGCGCTATGGACCAATACGAAAAAGGCTTTGACCAGTACCGCAACGCAGACGGTACAATCCAATACGGTTAGTCGCACAGACCAACCCAACAGAACAAACGGACAGCCGCACACAGACGGCTGTCCGTTTTGCGTTTTTCAGGACGGCTGATGCAGTATTTCCGGCAGCATTGCGTTATTTAATGTGAATGCCAGTACACAGTGTGCAAGAGGCATACTGGTCTACAGCACTTTAAGTTTGGCACTTTATTTGCTCTAACATTATTTAAGATAGTGTTTTTCGCCAAATTGCGCTATCTTTGCATAAGATAGGCTACATCTCGGCATAACGACCAAGTATAACTTGTCTTTCTGCCCTCGATTTGCGCTATCTTTGCATAAGATAGGCTGCATCTCGGCATAACGACCAAGTATAACTTGTCTTTCTGCCCTCGATTTGCGCTATCTTTGCATAAGATAGGCTGCATCTCGGCATAACGACCAAGTATAACTTGTCTTTCTGCCCTCGATTTGCGCTATCTTTGCATAAGATAGGCTGCATCTCGGCATAACGACCAAGTATAACTTGTCTTTCTGCCCTCGATTTGCGCTATCTTTGCATAAGATAGAATAATAATAAAGAATGACAAACGAAGAATTAATTAAACTGATTATTGAAGGTATTCAGGACCGGAAAGGTAAAAACATAACCCACGTTGATTTGTCGGGGTTGGAAGACGTCTCCACCGAACATTTTCTGATATGTGAGGGAAGTTCGACGATGCAGGTGTCTGCCATTGCCGACTCCGTGCGCGAATACGTGCAGGACAACTCTGGGGTGAAGCCGTTTAACTACGACGGCTACCGCAACTCGCAATGGATTGTGATTGACTACGGTTCGATCTACGTACACGTATTCCTGCCCGAATACCGGGAATACTACAACCTTGAGCAACTCTGGAACGACGCCGAAATCAAGGAAATTCCGAATGTGGACTAACGACTGACATCAAGAATTAAAAATGAGCAATAACAACAAGAAAATAGGAGGCTTCCCGCGATTCAACATCTTCTGGATGTATGCCATCGTGGGCATCGTCCTTGTCGGCATCTTCTACATGAGCAAGAACTCAGTGGAGAAGCCCGTCAACTGGCAGCCAGATTTCAAAGAATATCTGGTCAAAGGCAAGGTGAAGCATATCTGGGTCTATGCCGGTGACAACGAGATTCAGGCAGAACTGACGCCCGACTGTGCGAAGCAGGCGTTCCGCGAGCTGAGACTGTCGCAGACAGAACTCAAGAAGGCGCGCATCACGGTGCAAGTGCCTCACGCAGTGTTTGAGGAATACATCAAGACAACCGACTATGCCGGCGCTCTTGAATACAACACCAGCAGCAGCATTTCAGGCTTCCTGTGGTCATTTGGCCCAGTAATCCTCCTGATTGTGTTCTGGTTCATCCTTATGCGCCGTATGTCGAGAGGCGGCGGCGATGGCAGCGGCGGCGTGTTCAGCATCGGCAAGACCAAAGCCCAACTGTTTGACAAGGAGAAAGGCACTAACGTAACATTCAAGGACGTAGCCGGACTCCAGGAAGCAAAGACTGAAGTGGAGGAAATCGTGGAATTTCTCAAGAATCCGAAGAAATTCACCAACCTCGGCGGCAAAATCCCCAAGGGAGCATTGCTCGTAGGCCCTCCGGGAACAGGCAAGACCCTGTTGGCAAAAGCCGTAGCCGGCGAAGCCAACGTGCCGTTCTTCTCGCTGTCGGGCTCCGACTTTGTAGAGATGTTTGTCGGCGTAGGTGCGTCACGCGTGCGCGACCTGTTCAAGAAAGCCAAGGACAAAGCACCTTGCATTATCTTCATCGACGAGATTGACGCCGTGGGACGCGCCCGCGGCAAGAATCCGAATATGGGCTCAAACGACGAGCGCGAGAACACCCTCAACCAGTTGCTCACCGAGATGGACGGCTTCGGCACCAACAGCGGCATCATTGTGCTTGCCGCAACCAACCGCGTGGACATTCTCGACAAGGCATTGCTCCGCGCCGGACGTTTCGACCGACAAATCTACGTTGACCTCCCCGACCTCAACGACCGCAAGGAAATATTTATGGTGCATCTGCGCAACGTGAAAATCGCAAAAGACGTGGATGTTGACCTCCTTTCACGCCAGACCCCGGGCTTCTCGGGCGCAGACATTGCCAACGTCTGCAACGAAGCAGCCTTGATTGCGGCACGCCACAACAAGGAGTCGGTGGAAAAGCAGGACTTTATGAACGCTGTAGACAGAATTGTAGGCGGTTTGGAAAAACGCTCGAAAATCACTACCGAGGAAGAGCGTGAATCGATAGCAACCCACGAGGCTGGTCACGCCACAATCAGTTGGCACTTGAAATACGCCAATCCGCTCATTAAGGTAACCATCGTGCCGCGCGGCAAAGCACTCGGAGCAGCGTGGTATCTGCCGGAAGAGCGACAGATTGTGCCAGAACAGGCAATGCTCGACGAAATCTGCTCATTGCTTGGCGGCCGCGCCGCAGAGGAACTCTTCCTCGGCTGCGTGTCGACAGGTGCGCTCAACGACCTTGAGAGAGCATCCAAGCAAGCCTATGCCATTGTGGCATACTACGGTATGAGCAAGTCGCTGCCCAACGTAAGTTACTACGACTCGACAGGTCAGGACTATATGTTCGGCAAGCCATACAGCGAAGACCGCGCACGCCTCATCGACAGCGAAGTGGCACGCATCCTCGCCGAGCAGTATGAGCGGGCTAAACAACTGCTCAAGGAATATGAAGACGGACACCACCAGTTGCGCGACCTGCTGCTCACCCGCGAGGTAATCCTGTCGGAGGATGTGGAACACATCTTCGGCAAGCGCAAATGGGCTTCGAGAGCCGACGAGATAATCAAGGCCAACGAAGAGAAGGAGCGTCAGCGCAGCCTCAATGCCGCAGATAGCGACAATGCGGCTGAAGCAACGGACAACACCGATGCCAGCACTGACAATGATGCCGACAGCGTGACTCCGCCACCTGTCCCCGAAGAAGACAAAGAGCAATAGGAAATCGACAATCATTATACACAACAATGAAAATAAAGTCCATACTTTTAATTGCGCTCATTGCCATTCTTACCACGGCCTGTAGCAACAACGATACAGACTCGTGGCTACAGGGCGAAAACAGGAAAGAGTATTCAATCAACAGCAACATCCACAATCAGGAGTTGCCTGAATTCAAGGCTCTCGACAGTTGGTATGCCACCATTGGCTACGGCACATCGGACACCGGTTGGCTGACGCTCGACACAGAAGAAGGCTCAGCCGGTACCTATAAGTTGATCGCCTTCATCTCTGCCAACACCACCAACAACTACCGTTCGGCAACAGTGACCATCAACTGCCACGGCGATACTCGTAAATACCAGTTCAGCCAGTCTGGACGTTCGGGCGGCAACGTGCCTACCCCATCGGCATCAGCCAAGATGTCGAAGATTGTGATGACAAGTTACGACACGTCGATGAACCAAGTGTATGAAGAATCAATTTCGTTTACCTATAACGGCAACACCATAACCGGTGCCACCTACCACAGTTTCGACAAGATTGAGTTGACGGAAGCCGACATTAACATTGCTATCAACCGCTCAGAAGTAGGCAAACGCACGCTCACTCTCAAGCAAAGCGGTATGCCCGACGAGACAGTCATCGCAGCCGTTGACGCAGCCGGACGCATCACTGCCGTGAACGACTACACGGTGGCGTATGCCGACAACGGCTATGTGTCACGCGTGGCGCAAGGCGACCAGACATGGGGCTACAGCACCGACACCAAGTCGAGCATCATTACCATAACCGGCACCAGCAAAACTACGTTCCAGTATAACCCAGAAACAGCCATCCGCCAGGATTGCAACATCGACGTGAACCGGTTGGTCAAGATGACAATGCTTGAGCGCGGACTGCTGAAATACGCCCTTCTGATGGAGGCCGGCAATTTCGGCTCGCAAATGCCATCGATACTTTACAAGTCGGTTACAGGCCGCGAGACCTACAACTTCAGTCCGCAGTTAGACTCGTCGAAAACGGTGTTGTCGGTCGACCTCTATCATCGCTACGACAGTATGTCGCCGGTGATTCAAAAGCGCTACACGTTTACCTACTCCGACTAAAAGACACAACTATCAACGATAACGGGCGCGGCACTAAGTTTCGCGCCCTTATTTTTTTGACAATAACAAACGAATTATTAACTTTGGAATACCTTAGATTTGCAGCGGCAAACCGAAACTGAAATAGGAATGATAAATTTGCAGT
>CAVCEE010000026.1:0-23087 GCA_963601185.1 bacterium | reverse complement strand
GAATTCCCATTGGGTCACGTCCGGCCTTGAATCCATCGTTCATTGCCCAAAAGATGTTCGTTATATCTGATGTCTTATATTGAGCCATTATTGCTTGCAGTTACAAATTATTTATTATCCCTTTGAAATCCAAAAACAATTTCTCAATCAATGTTGTATTAAACGAATCCCTGAAAAACTAAAAAAAGGAAGTAAAGCTAAGGCCGAAATTCCAACTTTAGCGAATAGGGCTAACTCCTTTTACGTTCTGTGGCAAATATAAACCTTCTCGCTCAAACATTCGGCAAGTTTCCGAAAGAAAACATCCGCAAAATTATCCGCGAGGCAAATACAGACAACCATTGCAGGGGTTACAACACTTGGCGTCTATTTGCAAGTATGGCGTTCTGCCAATTTTCTGGCTGCGATTCAGTCCGCGACATCTCTAATGGACTAAACTCGGCTAATGAGAATCTGAACCACCTCGGCATAAGTCGTGTTCCGTACAAATCAACCGTGACCTATCAGAATGAGCGCCGTGACAGCAAGTTACTCAGCGACATTTTCTTTGAGCAGTACGGATATTTCAGACAGCAGAAGCAATGGACGCTCGGCAAATTCCACTTCAGGATACCCATAAAGCTTTGACTCGTCAGAGTCAGCCATCACATTTACGGATAGGGGCACTCTACGACAAAGAAAGGCGCGGCCAAAAGGCATACACTGCTTGATTATGACAGTCTTTTCCTTGAATTCATGAATATAACTCTACCCAGGAGAGAAATTCAGTTTCACCTTTTGGAGTTCCAATGCCAAATATCCTGAAACAGTCAATCTTCAAATTGATTTTCCCGACAAAGTTGTTGTCGACATTATCAAAAGCAAGGCATCCACTGGTGACGAGTATCAGAATTTCATCAAGAAAAACAAGAACTAAAATTTAGAAACATCGGAAGGAACATTTATTCAATTCCATTTCGACCTTATTAAGCCTCACGGTTGCTATTACAACGTGTGTACTCCACCCTTACTTGCCGATGCAGAAGCGGGAGAAGATTGAGCCGAGGATTTCGTGGGTGGTGATTTCGCCGGTGATTTCGCCGAGGTAGTGCATACATTCGCGGATGTCCTGGGCCACGAAGTCGCCCGAGAGTCCCTGGCGTAGGCCATCGAGGGCGCGGCGGATTGCTTCGCCGGCGTGGACGAGTGCGTCGTAGTGGCGCGCATTGGTCACGATGACGGCGTTGGGGTCGGTGTCGGACGTGCCGGCGGCATCGATGAGGCTTTGTTCGAGGGCACCCACTGCTATGTCGGCCTTGGCGGAGATGGTTGCTACGGCGGCTTGCGGCATTGCACTCGCCACGCACTGGCGCAGACTGTCGATCGCCGCTGTGTCGAGTTGGTCAATCTTGTTGATTACGGCAATGAGGTGCTTGCCTTCTATATGCGGAAGGATGTCGGCGGCCACCGCGGCAATGTTTTCATCCGGCTGCGTGCCGTCGATCATCCAAAGGATTATCGACGCTTCGTCGAGTTTCTTGAACGTGCGCTCAATGCCCATCGTTTCGATGGTGTCGGTGGTTTGACGGATGCCTGCCGTGTCGATGAAACGGAACGTCAGTCCGCCGAGCACTATGGTGTCCTCAATCACGTCGCGCGTAGTGCCGCGGATATCGCTCACCAGAGCCTTGTCGTCGTGGAGCAGACGGTTGAGCAGCGTCGACTTTCCAGCGTTGGGCTCGCCCACGATAGCCACCGGGAAGCCGTTCTTTATGGCATTGCCTACGGCAAACGAGTCGGCAAGACGCGTCACGGCGGTATTAATCTCCTCGGCGAGGGAGATGAGTCGCGTGCGGTCGGCAAACTCCACATCCTCTTCGCTGAAATCGAGTTCGAGTTCGAGCAGCGACACAAATTCCAGCAATTTTTCGCGAAGTCCAGAGAGCATACGGCTGAAACCGCCGCGCATCTGGCTCACAGCGATGCGGTGGGCAGCGCGCGACTCGCTGGCAATGACATCAGCCACCGCCTCAGCCTGCGACAGGTCCAGACGGCCGTTCATAAACGCACGGCGCGTAAACTCTCCTCCCTCGGCAGCACGGCAGCCGTTGGCAATGAGCAGAGCCACCAGTTGGCGCTGCACCCACATCGAGCCGTGGCACGACAACTCCACCACATCCTCGCCCGTAAACGAGCGCGGTCCGCGGAACACGGCAGCCACCACCTCGTCGAGCGTCTCTCCCGAGGCATCGGTGATGCGTCCGAGGTGAAGAGTATGGGTAGGCACGCTGCCGAGGTCAGCCCCGTGCCATGATTTCATCACAACCCCGATTGCGTCGTGGCCGCTCACGCGCACCACGGCGATGCCACCCTTGCCAGCCGGCGTAGAGACGGCACAGATTGTGTCTTCGTTATGTTGTGTCGATGCTAATTGTTCCATTCGTTATAGTTGCTGCTTTTTTCTATTTCCGTTTCTATGTCGTCGGGAAGCGACGAAAAAAAGTCAAATCCCGTGAGTCGCTCCACCTCGTCGACACTCACTACCTGCTGTTCCACCTTCTTCTGTCCGCCCTCGTTCTTGTAGACAAAGGCAATGGCACGCATCGGGCTGGCAAACGGCGCAAGCACCACTTTGAAAAATCCCGTAGGCACCGCCACTCCACTTGTAAGACGGCTCACAGGGCCGTCCAAGAGCGGTCCACTAATCACGATAATCGCACTGTCGCGGTCAGCCCACGCACGCACTTTCTCCTCCAGCCGTTTCCAGCCGCCACTATTGAGCGAATGGTTCTGCGGACAAATGTTGGTGAGGTAGAACGACTCTTTCATTGCCTGCTTGCTCCACTTCATATCGGCAGCAGGCGCCATGTGTCCGCGGTCGTAGCCGGAGCCGGTGTAGTCGGTCGTTGTGGGGCATCCCTTCACCGTCTCGTCACACAGGAACTTGTCCGACCGGGGCTCTTCGCCCTGTACCTCACTCCGCGTGAGTTCGTAAGCCACATAGTTTGGGATATGCAAATCGGCGTTGAACGAAACGTTGAAACCAGTGTATTCCACCAACTCCTGGCAGAGCGCATCGGGCGCGACAACCGCCATCAGTTGCTCCGTCTCCGCCACCATCTGTGCCGGGCTGGCTGCCTTTCGGGACTTTTCCACGCCGGCAGGATTCTTGATTGTAGCCGCAGCCCACCAGGCAATGACCATCGCCACGGCAACCGCCAAGGCGATGACTATATGTTTTTGCGTATCATTTTTCTTTTTCCGGGTCATTATCAGTCAGATTAGTCGAAAAATGCGAGAGGCGACGAGAAATCGTTATAAGGCACGGTAGGCACAACCGAAGCATAGCCCTGCGCAATGGCATAGAGGTCGGTGTCGGTAGCCTCCGGCTCAAGGTTGAGATAGTTGCCTGTGAGCAGATAGAACGGCTTGCCGTCGGGGTCGGTGTAGCGAGCAAACTCCTCTGTCCACTGTCCACGGCATGCACGGCAACGCTTGTAGCCCTTCACCACTCCCCCCTTGGGGAAGTTCACGTTCAGGCAAACGCCGTCGGGCAGACTGCGGTCGAGCACCTTCTCCGTGATTTCCGACACGAAAGGCATACACGCATCAAAGTCGGCAGCCGAAGGGTTGTGGGAGCACAACGAAAAGCCGATGCTCGGGATGTACTGCATACACCCTTCGAGCGTTGCGCCCATCGTGCCCGAATACACCACCGAGTTACCCATATTTGAGCCGTGGTTGATGCCAGCAAGCACGAGGTCGGGCTGTCGGGGCACAAGGTCGTTGAGAGCCAGTTTCACGCAGTCGGCAGGAGTGCCGTTGAGCGACCACATCTCCGCGCCGTTGTAGTCTTCCAATCGCTTCGGGCGGAGGATTGCACCGCAGGTAATAGCCGACGAGCCGCCAGAGCGAGGGCCGTCGGGCGCAACGACAATCACTTTACCGAGATGGGCAACAGCGTCGACGAGGCGGTGGATGCCCTCCATCGTTATACCGTCGTCGTTTGATATGAGTATTAATGCCATAATAGTCTGAATTTTAATGTTTGAAACTGCCGTTTTTCACAATCTCCTGCGCATGGCGGAAATCGTCGGGCGAACCCACGTCGAGCCAAGTGCCGTTGATTGAATGGTAGACCACCTTGCGGCCGTCTGCTACGAGCATCTCGATGAGGTCGGTGGCGTCAAACACCGTGTCGGCTGGGATGCGGTCGAGCATCTCACGGCGCACAATGTAGATACCGGCATTGGCGTAGTAGTTGTAGGTGGGCTTCTCCTCCAGTCCGAGGATGCGGTTGCCGTCGTTGCGGAAGATGGCAAAAGGCACTGACACCATATAGGGCACGGCAGCAATGGTCATGTCAGCCTCGTCCTCAATGTGCTGCAGGTACATATCCTCGTAACTGATTGTGGTGAACAAGTCGGAATTCATAATCAGCACATTGTCGTGCGTAAGTCCACCGACGAGTTTGGCAGCGCCGATAGTGCCAAGTTTCCGAGGCTCGCGCACGCACCTCACCTTCACCCCTCCCACCGGCTGCGAGAAATGCTCGTCGAGTTGCTCGGCAAGATAGTTGGTGGTCACGGCAATGTTGTCCACTCCGTTGTTGGCGAGTTCCTCAATGTTGTAGTCGATTATGCATTTGTCGCCAATCTTGAGCAGCGGCTTCGGAGTGGTCAGCGTCATGGGTCGCAATCGCTCTCCGCGTCCGCCGGCCATAAGGATGGCATCGAGAGGCAGGATGGAATGGCACGACGAGAAATCGTAGACCTCGGCTATGCGGCCGTCGGCGTCGATGCACGGCACCAGCGAGATGTTCTGCCGGCGGATGTCGCGCACCTGCTGCACACTGATGTTGCCCTTCTCAAAGCGGCGGAAATTGCGGTGCATAATTTTCTTCACCGTCACGTCAAGGCGGCGGTTGGCTATGAGATAGCGGCGAATGTCGCCGTCGGTGAGAGTACCCGCCATGCGCTGGCTACCGTCCACGGCAAAGAGCACCATCGTTTGTCCCGACAATCCGTTGAGCATCTCCAGCGCCTCGATGAGCGTGGCGTCCTGGGAGATTATGTGTTTGCTGCTGTCGTACATTTGCGTCGTTTGATTTTGTTTGTAAAGTTACTAATTATTCTTCCGTCCGGCAAATTGCTTTCAGTCCATCAAAACAACAAGACGGCTGCCGATGCCCGGCCGCCGTCTTGTGTAGTGCTTTGCTCCTCTCCCCTATTTCGGGATTTTGAGCGTTTGTCCCACTTGGATATTGTTGCCGCTGATGCCGTTGGCTTTCTTCAATTTCGAAAGTCCTACGCCGTATTTTTCGGCAATCTCTCCGAGCGTTTCGCCCTTCTTCACCTTGTGGGTTTTCTTGCTCGTCGACTGCTTTTTGTCGCTCTTGTCCGACTTCGAGGTGCTTTTCTCGCTCACCTTCTTGTTGCTGTAGACCACCAGGTCCTGACCAGCGGCGATGTTGTTGCCGTTGATCTTGTTCCACTTGCGGAGGTCGTCGACCGACACGCCGTATTTCTCGGCAATCTTTCCGAGCGTTTCGCCCTTCTTCACCTTGTGGGTCTGCTCAGCCTGCTCGCTCTTGCCGCTGCGCTTGTCAGCCTGTTTCTGCGACTTGCCGTCAGACTTGAGTTTCAGTTTGTCGCCCACGCGGATATTGTCGTTCGAGAGGTCGTTCCACTCGCGGAGGTCGGCAACCGACACTCCGTACTTTTCGGCAATGGCGGTAAGGTTTTCGCCCGACTTGACAGTGTGGGTTGCAGGTGCAGTCTGCGTATCTTTTTTCTTCACGGCTTTCTTGGCATCGACCACGAGAGTCTGACCTGCCATCACATTGCCGTTCGTCATATTGTTCCAGTCCTGAAGGTCGGCAACCGTTACACCATACTGCGATGCAATCGACGACAGCGTTTCGCCGCGCTGCACCTTGTGGTATTCAGGATTGCGCACTTCCTTCTTCTCTGCCTTTTCCGTCTTGGCTGGCTTGCTCTGCGAAGCGGAAATCGGCTCTTTAGCCTTGCTTTCCTGTGCTGGAGCAGTGTTTTCCGCCATCATCGGCTCTTCTGTCTCAACGTTCTCCTCGTCCTTGTCAGGAGTTTCCACACGCACCTTCTTGTAGGTGTTGATTTTCAACGTTTGTCCGCGCTTCAGTTTGTTGCTGCGCAGACCGTTCCACTTCTTGATTGACGACACCGACACGCCGTATTTGCGCGCCACCGCCGAGATGGTTTCGTTGCGTCCCACCTTGTGGTATTTAGTGACGAGTTTAGTCGTCATCGTGCCGCCATCGTCGCTGCTTGCCGACAGACTCGTAGGCTCAACCACGTCGCGGCGTGCATAGAGTGCCGCATTGTGCGCCACGATGCTGTCCTCGCTCACGATGTAACTGTAAATCTGCTGCGACGGCAGGGTCAGCGTGTAGGGGTGGATGTCGCCGGGGATAACGTCCTTGCGGTATTGAGGATTGAGCACCCGGAGTTCCTCCATCGGGATGTTGAGCACCGATGAAATCTGCTCAAAATGGATGCGCTTGTTCACGTGGATGGTGTCGGTGAGTATCGGACGCTTGGCGAGCGACTTGCCGAGATTGTGGTCCTTGTAGTAGGTCATCACATAGTTAGCGGCAATGAACGCCGGCACATATCCGCGCGTTTCCTGCGGCAGGTAGAAATAAATGTCCCAGAAATCCTTCTTCTTGTCGGTAGCATTGCCGGCGCGGCGGAGAGCCTTATTGACGTTGCCCGGACCGCAGTTGTAGGACGCGATGGCGAGCGACCAGTCGCCGTAGATGTTGTAGAGTTGCTTGAGATATTTGGCAGCCATTTCCGACGAGCGGATAGGGTCGCGGCGCTCGTCGATGATGGAGTTAACCTCCAAGCCGAGCCCCTTTGCCGTTGACAGCATAAACTGCCACAAGCCGGTTGCACCCACGCGCGACACTGCATCGGGGTTGAGAGCCGACTCAATCACCGGCAGGTATTTCAGTTCCAACGGCACACCCTCTTTCTCAAGAGCCTGCTCGAAAAACGGCATATAGTAGAGGCTCAGTCCGAGCATCTCTTCCACCAGTTGGCGGCGGCGCTGAGTGTACATATTGATGTAACTGCGCACCACACCATTGTAGGGCATCTCGATGACCGTAGGCATCGACTTGAGTCGCTTGATGAAATCCTGGTCCTGCGTAGGCACGTCGCTGAGGTTTGCGCCCGAGCGGTCGACCACGGCATAGTTCTTCAAATACCAGTTTTTCATCAGTTCCTGAGTGTTGGTCTCAAAACTCTGGGGATAGACAATTGTGCTGTCCTGAATGTTCTCCTTGAGGGAAAGCACCGAAGGCCGGGCAAACGACGTGAGCGCCGCCCCGGCTAACAGGCACAATGCCAATATCTGTTTTCTCATCTAATTCCTTTCCTTTTTTACGTTTTTAAAAAGTGAAAGCGCAGCCCACTCCGAAGGAAGGTTTCGAATCGGTCGTTTCAAACGACGGATAGACGCTCATCGACAAGTCGGGCGAAATGTCGAAATGCGACAACGACGCATCGACATAGGCATCGACCATACACACCAGATAGAGCCCTACCATACCGATGATGCAGAGATCGCGGTTGCGGCGGTAGAAATCCTTTTTCGATTTCAGAGCCTTGGTGAGCCATGTCTTGTCGAGGTCTTCCTCTTTTGTGGTGGACGGATAGAAATCCATGTAACTCTTGGTGTTTGGATCGCTGTCCATGATGTCTCTGTAGGCTTTCGTGTAGTCAGAGAGCATCCTGTTGTTCCATGATGTGGCGTAAGCCAGACCGACATATCCGCCGACAACAATCGGCACTTTCCAAAACCGTCGGTTGTAGATTTGTCCCAATCCCGGGCAGAGGGCGGAAAGCCACAGCGCGCGGTTGGGGTCGGGATTAAACAACTTCTTTGTGCTCAGCACGGGGGCTGGCAAGGTGTCGGTGGCTACCACGAGGGTGGAGTCAGCAGCCAAATCAGTCTTGGACAGGGGTTCGGCTATCGACAGCGAGTCGGACACCTCCACCATTTCCTGTGCGCCGGTCTTCCCGACGGGCAGCACGACAGGACTATCCTGCTGATTTTCATCAGCAAAAATAGAAAATTGAAATGACAATATCAAGCATAGCGTAATGGCTATACCTTTTTTTAATATTTCGTTGCCTGCAGACGTGGCTTTTGACAAAAATTTCAATTTAGTTAATAAATTTTCTTTACTGCGAGCCGTCCGGTCCGCTGTTTTTATTCCAAATTGCCTTTTACGCGGTCAAAGATAGTAATTAATCTCTCAAGTTCTTCCTCATTTTTGAATGGAAATGCAATTTTTCCTTTGCCTTGCTTGTCGCAGGAGAACTGCACCTTGGTCTGAAAGGCTGCCGAGAGATGCTTTTTCAGTATCTCGTATTCCTTTGATATGCTTTTTGTTGCAGTCTTCGGCGATGTCTGTTCAGCCTCGTCGTTGTAGGTCTTTGCAAGTTCCTCAACCTGACGCACGGAAAGTCCCTTTTTCAGGATTTCGTTGTAGAGCCGCAACTGGAGTTTCGGATTCTCCACAGCGAGGAGTGCGCGCGCATGACCCATATCAACGCGGCGGTCGCGCAAGCCAAGTTGCACCTCTGCCGGCAGTTTGAGCAGACGGAGGAAGTTGGCTATGGTGGCACGTTTCTTGCCTATGCGTGTGGAGAGTTGCTCCTGCGTGAGGTGGTACTGGTCGATGAGTTTCTTGAACGTGAGAGCCACCTCGATGGCATTGAGGTCCTCACGCTGGATGTTCTCGATGAGAGCCATCTCCGTGAGTTCGCTATCGTTGGCTGTGCGGATATAGGCTGGCACGGTGGTGAGGCCGGCTGTTTTGGCGGCACGGTAGCGACGCTCGCCCGAGATAATCTGATACTGGTCGGCACCGACCTTACGGAGCGTAAGAGGCTGAATGATGCCGAGTTCGCGTATCGACGATGCCAACTCGTCGAGCGACTCCTCGTCAAAAAATGCGCGCGGCTGCTCAGGGTTTGGCGAGATTTGCGACAGTTCGATTTCGTTGATTGCCGACGAGCCGCTGGTCTGGATGTTGTCCATTGAGAGCAGGGCGTCGATGCCGCGTCCCAATGCGCTTCTTTTTTGTGACATATTGAGGTGGATTATTTGTTGCGTTTAAGTAGTTCCTTGGCAAGTTGCATGTGGCTTGTCGCGCCGCGGCTTGATGCATCGTAGAGGATGGCTGGAAGACCGTGGGACGGCGCTTCCGACAAGCGAGTGTTGCGCGGTATCACTGTGTCGAACACCATATCGCCGAAATGTCCCTTCAACTCGTCGTAAATCTGGTTGGCGAGACGGAGGCGGGCATCATACATCGTAAGCAGGAAGCCTTCAATCTCCAGTTCCGGATTGAGTTTCGACTTGATGATGCGGATGGTGTTGAGCAACTTGCTGATGCCTTCGAGGGCAAAGTATTCCGCCTGTACTGGGATGATTACCGAGTCGGCTGCCGTAAGGGCATTGACGGTGATCAGGCCGAGCGACGGAGAGCAGTCGATGATTACAAAATCATAGTTGCCGCGCACCTCCTCAAGCAGGTTCTTGAGCACGCGCTCGCGGTTGGGTTTGCCGATAAGTTCGAGTTCGGCACCCACAAGGTCGATGCGCGAGCCGACGAGTTCGAGTTTGTCGACACAGGTTTTGCACTCAGCGCCGCGCAATGGGTAGCCGTCGACAAGACACTCGTAGATCGACGAGGACATCTCCCTAGGGTCAACGCCGAGACCCGACGTGGCGTTGGCCTGAGGGTCAGCATCGACAATGAGCACACTCTTGCCGATGGTGGCAAGCGAGGCTGCGAGGTTGATGGATGTGGTTGTTTTTCCGACGCCACCTTTCTGGTTGGCGATTGCGATAATTTTGCCCATATTAAGTCAGTTTTACGACTGCAAAGGAATTACATTTCACACCAACTGCAAAATGTATTCGGCAAAAACCGCTCTAATTGTTAGTAACTCGCCTGTTTTGTTAATAACTCAGATGTTCCACGGATTATGTAACAAGTTCTTAACAAGTTATAATCTGTGGAACATCTGTCAGTCATTCGCCCCTGTGAGGGCTGTGGAGGCTGTGTGCGCCGCTATTTCTTCGTTTTCACCTTGCTGGTGTAGGTTGGCTGCGGACTCAGGAGTTTGTTGTAGCGCGCATTGTCGTTGATGATGTCAAGCGCCTCCCGGAAGATGTCGTTTTTGGTGTTCACGACTTGGAAATATGCGCTCGTATTGTAAAGGTCGTTGGCTATGGCAGCCTTCAGGAAGGTGCGGAGCAGTTCCTTCGACTTGGCATACTGTTCTTCGTTGAGTTCCACCTTTTCCGCCTTGCCGGCTTCTACCATATCGGAGAGCATTGCGTCGGTCACGTCAAACTTCTTGATAAAGTCCTGCGCGTCGGCATATTTCGCCTTCAAGTCCGCACGGTTCTTGTCCACATAGCGTAGGGCGAACTGCGGAATAATGCCTTTTGCCACCAGCGCGCGGTGATAGTCGGTGTACTGCGTGGTGTCGAGCGGCACAAACACGTCGGGCATAATGCCACCGCCGCCATAGACGGTGCGGCGCAAACGCAGTGTGGTGTATTTCAGAGAATCGGCAAAATGGATGCTGTCGGCACTCTGCAACTCGCCGCGGTTGTAGCGGTCGATGATGTCTTTATCGTAGTCCTCACGGTCGCCCTTGGTGTAGGGTTTCTGGATGTTGCGTCCCGACGGGGTGTAGTAGCGCGCAATGGTGAGGCGGAACGACGAGGAGTCGGGGAGCATAAACTCACGCTGCACAAGGCCCTTGCCGAACGAGCGGCGGCCTACGACCACGCCGCGGTCCCAGTCCTGAATGGCTCCGGAGAGGATTTCGCTTGCCGAGGCGGAGAACTGGTTGATCATTACCACCACTTTCTGCTTCTTAAATGTGCCGCTGCCGTCGGCATTGAGGTTCTGCCGCGGACTCTTGCGTCCTTGGGTATAGACGATAAGGTCACCCTTGGTGAGCATCTCGTTGGCTATCTGCGCCGCAATTTGCATATACCCTCCCCCATTGTCTGTGAGGTCGAGGATGAGTTGCTCCATGCCCTGACCTTTGAGGGTGTTGATTGCTTCCTTGAACTCCTTATAAGAGGTGGCTGCAAAGCGAGAGAGGCGGATGTAGCCGGTCTTGCTGTCTGCCATATACACGGCATCGATGCTATTGAGCGGAATGTTGTCGCGCGTGATGCGGAAATCCATCAGTTCCTGACGGTCTCCGCGCTTCACCTTGATGTTAACCTTCGTGCCTTTAGGACCGCGCAGACGCTTCATAATGTCAGTGTTTTTCATCTTCTGTCCGGCTATCAGCGAGTCGTTAACGTAGATGAACCGGTCGCCGGGCATAATGCCCACTTTTTCCGACGGGCCGCCGGCTATGGTCTGCACCACATAGAGGGTGTCTTTCTGCATGTTGAACTGGATGCCGATGCCGCTGAAACTGCCTTGCATCGTTTCCTGTGTCGAGGTGGTTTCTTCCTTTGAACTGTAGGAGGAATGCGGGTCGAGGTCCTCGAGCATCTTCTTCACTGCGCTCTCCACCACCTGCGACTCGTCAACCTCATCGACATAGAGGCTGTTGATGACGTTTTCCACCATCATCAGTTTCTGCAACTGTTCCGACGCAGAACGCTGCGCCGATATGACAAACGTGGCGACCACAAAGGCTGCCGCCAACAAGTATTTCGCTTTTTTCATCTTTTCTATTATTTGTATCTATTAAAAAGTCGTGTTTCATCAAAGAGCAGCAGCGACTTTCCTTACTTGCGCCAAACGTTTCATAAACGAAACATCCTGCTTAGTCGATTGAATGTTGTAGCGCATTTGCATCTTCAGCAAAGGTTCTGCGTTGACACCTAAAGCAGCCTCAAACAGAAGTGCTGTTTTCTCTGTGATAGGACGTCGTGCATTCAAAATCTCGTTTAATGCGGAATAAGCGATTCCCATCTCTTCAGCCAACTTACGCTGAGAAATCCCCCTATACTCTATTTCATCTTTCAAGATTTCCCCAGGATGTGTGGGGAAAGCAGGAGTCATATTGTTTGCATTTATACTCTTGTCCATACTATAATTATTTATAATGATTTGACAATTCTGTAATGTTACATATCGTTGCGATGGCTTGACCATTTTCTGTCTCTTCCTCAAATTCTATCCGATATTGATCATTTACCCTCACAGAGGACAATCCTGCCTTTACTCCTTCCAAACGTTCATAATTCAAGGAATTATACTTCCATAGCCCTTGCACATTATCTTCAGATATCATAAGATCAATGATGCGAATATACTTTCTGACTATTTGCGGCTGAAAACGATGTTTCTTGTCAGATTTTCCGCAACAGTAAAGGTCTTGCAGATAATCCTCGTTAAATTTCACTTTCATAACCCTTCCTCTCTATGATTGCAAAGGTAAAGCATAAATCCAGGATTCACAAATTTTGTGAATTTATTTAATGTTTAATTTCAGCCCACCCATTTTTCAGTAGACAGCAGTGTTTTTCTTGTATCTGTTCTAAATGTCGAATGTATAGCCTTTGGGCAACAGGTCGGAAACGTCGCGGCCGAAACTGATGAGTTCGCGCACTATCGACGAACTGATGCTGCCGTATTCCGGCAGGGTGTAGAGCAGCACCGTTTCCAGCCCGGTGATGCGGCGGTTCACGTCGGCGAGGGTTTTCTCATACTCGAAATCCTTGACCGTGCGCACGCCGCGCAGGATGAAATGCGCGCCGCACTGCTCGGCTGCCTCCACGGTAAGTCCGCTGTAGGTGATCACCTCCACGCGCGGCTCGCTGGCATAGAGCCTACGGATGGCTTCCAGCCGTTCGATGTCGGACAGCAGTGAATGCTTGCCGCTGTTCATGCCCACAGCAACCACAATCTTGTCGAAGAGAGGCAATGCGCGCTCCACTATTGAATGATGTCCGATGGTAAACGGGTCGAACGAGCCCGGAAAGATGGCTATGCGTTGGTTCATGTCTGTTTGCGTTTTGGATTGTATATCGTCTATACTAATGGGTTATGTCGAGGTTGTCGTTATCCTCCACCACGAGATTGTCCACGATGAAGAGTTGGCGCTCCATAGTATTTTTGCCCATATAGAATTCGAGCATCTCTTTCACGGAGTCTTCCTTGCGGAGTTTCACTTGATCGAGGCGCATATCAGGGCCGATGAAGTCCTTGAACTCCTCTGCCGAAATCTCGCCGAGACCTTTGAATCGGGTGATTTCCGCACTCTTGCCGAGTTTTTTGATGGCGTTCTCGCGCTCGTCGTCGCTGTAGCAGTAGTAGGTTTCGTCCTTGGCAGACTTTTTCTTGCCGCGCGACACGTTTTTGTTGCGCACACGGAAGAGCGGCGTCTGGAGGATATAGACGTGGCCTTTCTTCACCAGGTCGGGATAGAACTGGAGGAAATAGGTTATCATCAGCAGACGGATGTGCATGCCGTCGACATCGGCATCGGTGGCTATGATCACCTTGTTGTAGCGCAGGTTTTCAATGCCGTCGGCTATGTCGAGGGCGGAGTCGAGCAAATAGAACTCCTCATTGGCTTTAATGTCCTTCTGCGACTTGCCGAAGGTGTTGAGCGGCTTGCCTCGCAGTGAGAACACCGCCTGTGTCTCCACATTGCGCACCTTGGTAATTGTACCCGTTGCAGAGAGACCCTCGGTGATGAAGAGGGCTGTGTCGTCGCGGAGGTCGCCCTTGGAGTCACAGTAGTGCACGTGGCAGTCGCGCAATTTCTTGTTGTTGAGACTGGCTTTCTTAGCGCGCTCGCGTGTCTGCTTCGTCACTCCGGCTATAGCCTTGCGCTCTTTCTCCGACTCCAGAATCTTGTGGAGCATAATGTCGGCAGTGAGCGAGTTGATGTGCAGATAGTTATCGAGTTCGCGCTTGATGAAGTCACCTATGAATTTAGCCACGGTGAGCGTGCCTTCTGGACTCATATCGCGCGAGCCGAGTTTGGTCTTGGTCTGCGACTCAAACACCGGTTCCTGCACCTTGATGCTGATGGCGGCCACCATACCGTTGCGTATGTCGGAGTATTCAAAGTTTTTTCCGTAAAATTCCTTGATGGTGCGCGACACTGCCTCGCGGAACGCCGTGAGGTGGGTGCCGCCTTGGGTGGTGTGCTGACCATTGACAAAGGAGTAGTACTCTTCGCCGTACTGGTTGGCGTGGGTTATCACCACCTCGATGTCGTTGCCCGTGAAGTGCATTATCGGATAGAGCGGCTCGTTGGTCATGTTTTCCTTCAAGAGGTCTTCCAAACCGTTGCGCGAGTAGATGCGCGCGCCGTTGTAGATGATTGCCAGACCGGTGTTGAGAAACGAGTAGTTTTTCAGCATCGTTTCCACAAACTCTCCGTTGTAGCGGTAGTTGACGAAGATATCCTTGTCGGGCACAAACTTGACGTATGTGCCGTTCTCTTCGTCGGTGGCGCAGACGTCGCAGTTTTCGGTGATTTCGCCGCGGCTGTAGCGCACGGTCTTTTTCTCGCCATTGCGGCACGACGATATTTCAAAATAGGTAGACAAGGCGTTTGTGGCTTTCATACCCACGCCGTTCAGTCCGACGGATTTCTTGAAAGCGTCAGAGTCGTACTTTGCACCAGTGTTCATCTTCGACGAAACGTCGACCACCGACTCCAACGGGATGCCGCGTCCGAAGTCGCGCACCTCAACCGTTCCCTCGTCGCTTATGTTTACGATAATCTGCTTGCCGTGGCCCATAGCGAACTCGTCGATGGAGTTATCAATCACCTCCTTGAGGATCACATAGATACCGTCGTCGGAGTGCGTTCCGTCGCCAAGTTTGCCGATATACATACCCGGACGCTTGCGGATGTGTTCCTTCCAGTCGAGCGTCTTGATGTCGTCGCTTGTATATTCAGCAGCGGTGTTTTTCTGTTCAAAGTCAAGTTCTTCTGCCATCGCCGTACTCTTTTTTACAGGTATTTCGCTACAGATGAGTCGAGTTTCTTGATGTCGGTGACGCGCTCAGCGATTGTGCCTTCGCGGTCGATGATGAAGATTGCCGGGAGCGAGCCGATATTGTAGTTCACGAGATTTTGCGATGTGCCGCCGGCAGCGTCAAACACCGTTGTCCACGGAAGGTTCTTGGCTGCGTCTTTCCATGTAAACTCAGAGTCGTCGTAGCCCACCTGATAGATTGCCAAACCACGGTCGGCATATTTCTTGTAGACGGCTGCAAGGATGCGGTTGAATTCCGGCGACTCTTCAGCAGCGTAGGTAGTGAAGTTGAGCATCACCACCTTGCCACCCTTTGCCAGGTCGCTCAATTTGCGCACCGCTCCGTTCTCGTCCTTGAGTTCAATGTCGAGAAATCCAATCTGCTGGGCGCGGAGAGTGTCGCCCGGAGCGACGTTGCGTGGCTGCATCCGTGCGCCAGCCATATATTCTGCCTCCATATATTTCGCCAACGGGTTGCCGCTGCGGAATGTGCCGTAGCCTGTTGCCACTGCGCCGATAACCTTGAGATCGGCGGCGTTCGACGGGTCAAACAGTCGGTGTCCGTCAACAACCTTCTCCACGGTGTAGTAAGCCACAATGCTCGACGGGTCTTTGAGCAGACGCTCCGTGAGCGTGCGCTTTGCCTTGACGTAGGCAGGGTCGCTGACCGACTTGCCGGAGATACTCTGCACCGTTGCGTTCACCTCGGTGAGCCACTCTGCGTTCGCGCTTCCCGAAAGGGTGTACTTGGTGTCGAAGTTGGCTGTATCTGCTTTCAGCACGATATGGTCAAGACTGTCGATAGGCACATAGGCATAACGACCGTTGTACTCCAGGCGGTAGACCTCCGGGAATGCCGGAGCCGCACCTTCGTATTCAAACTCGCCGTTCTCGTTGATTTCCACGGAGTCGAGGTTCACCCACACGCCGTTATCGGTGCGCTGCACCACCATCTTGCCTTTGCCTGCGCCGTCGATTGTACCCTTGATCTCAAAACTGTTCTTGTTGCCGCACGCATAGAGCAGAGCGACAAACATTGCGAATATATAAAGTAGTTTTCTCATTACTGTTTGTTTTTCTGTTCCAAAGTTACATTTTTTCTTTGAAACTCACCGCATTTTCAACCATTTTGCCCCCAAAACGCCACCGGAGAGCCCGATTTCCATCTGAAAACCCAATGTCGCCCAAAAAGCGGCGCCGCCAACACCATCAGAGCATCGGCTTGTGTGGGCGGCACACACTACGGGATGCAAAAATAGAGAAAGTTTTACTTACCCCCCCCAATAAATTTATTATCAATTTATTAGCCTTGTCAATCCGTGAAGTTTCAATACTTGCGAGATAGATTTGCGTGGTCGATTCCGAGTCGTGCCCCATACCTTCGCTGATGATGCTCAGCGGAATGCCTTTTGCCTTGGCTATCGACGCCCAACTATGCCGTGCGCAGTACATCGACAGCGGTATGTCCACGCCAGCCTTTGCCGACACCCGCTTCAGTTCGCGGTTGGCCATACGGCATCTGGCTTGGTACAGCGTCCGCTCGTCGCTTTCCTGTCGGGTGATGATCGGCAGTAGATAGCCGGTGGGGTTCTCTGGGTATCGGTCCACTATCGACTGCATCTCCTTTGTCCAACCGATAGTGAGTTGTCGGCCAGTCTTGCGGCGGCTATAAGTCACCTGTCCGTTGCAAAGGTCTGATTTCCTAAGAAATGCCATATCGATGAAACTCATGCCGCGCAGGTAGAAACTCAGCAGAAACATGTCGCGCGCCCACGCCGACGACGACTGAGGCTTCAGTTCTACGCTGCATATCTTCCGTATGTCGGCAAGCGGCAACGCGCGCTTCCGGGTCTTCGCCACACCTGTATAGACGTGGGCAAACGGCCGCAGGTCGTCCACCGCACCGTCACCCACCGCACGGTTGTAGACGGCGCGGAGGATGCGCATATAGTAGGACGTGGTGTTGGGAGTGTTGCCACGGCTCTTGAGAAACGCCTCGTAGCCTTCGACCACATCGGCGGTTATGGCATCCATCACTATGTCGCCGCCGTCGAGGTAGGCACTGAAACTCGCCAACGCCGACCCGTAGGTTTCTGCCGTGCGTATCTGCCCACGGCAGCGCAGTCTGGCAATTATGGCGTTCATATAGTTTGTGAGCGAATAGTCGTTGACGCATCTCTTAAACTCACTGACAACATCGCTCACCGTGAAGTCTATCCACCTACCGAGCAGCGACTGCGCAATCCTGTGCAGCCGCCTCACGTCGGCATGTATCCACTCGCTGATGCGCTGCAACTCACATCGGCGGCAGTCGTCGCCCACGCATTTCAAAGCATTGCACTGTCCGTCCCACTCCGAGGGAAAGACCTTATAGGCGGTAGCCAGCCGGCACACCTTGCGTTCGTGAGTAATCTGATAATAAACATTCCCTTTCTTGCCGTTGGCATCCGCCTTACGGAATTTTACCTTAATAGAAATCATCGCTTATATTGTATTTTGTTTGAAACTATACAATACAAAAAAAAACCTGCGGCATTGGAGTGCCGCAGGCCATATAGAAGGATTGCGTTTGCGATGTTATTTCTTCACGAACTTGCCGCGGGCTACTGAGCCGTCGGCAAAGGCTACGCTGTAGATGTAGAGACCGTTCTGGAGGTCTGCCACCTCTACCGATGCACCGTTGGCTTCTGCCACCTTTGCACCGCCTACAGAGTAGACTGCCACGTTGGCTACTGCCTTGTCGGCTTTCACGTTGAGCACGTCGGTTGCCGGGTTAGGATAGATAACCACTTGGTTGGCGCTTACGCTTTCAACGCCGTCGGCTGGAGTGAACTCGGTCACTGTGATGCTCTTGCCCGAAGTCTCGTTCAGGCGATAGTAGTGCTTGCCGTAGCCCAGACCTTCGATGTCGACAGTCTGGTCGGTTGCATTGTTGAAGATGATGTTGATTTCAGCATTGCTTGTGCCAAAGTTGCGATAGTACATTGTCTTGCCGTCGACAGTTGCAGTCTCTGTGAGGGCATCGCCTGGCCATGCGCCGGAAACTGTTGCCGAACTTGTCCAAGCGTAGATGTTGAACTTCGACCAACTGTCTGGTTTTTCTACATATACTTCAATCGGCTCGATGGCTGTGATGTAGGATGCTTCCTTGATTGCCGAAACAATCTTGCCGTCAACCACTACCACTGCCTTGAGTTTAGTGTTCTTCGTGATGCTGAGCGTTGTGCCTGAAGCCACGCGAGTACCGTTGGTGAGCGATGGCGTAGAGCCGTCGGTGGTGTAGGCAATCTCAGGGTTGTTGAAGTTCGACGCATTGTCGATGGTCATTGTCACGTTCACGCCGCCGGTGTATGTGCCGCCGTCGGGCGAGAACGACAATTTTGCCACATCGTCTTCAAGGTCCTTAATGGCAACCTTTGTCCAGATGGCGTAGAGGGTGTTGCTTGCCACCTTGTCGGCATCGCTGTAGCCTGTCGGGGTGTAAGAGCCACGGCCAACCTTGATTACGAGTTCGCCGTTTGTACCTGTAACCTTAGCCACATAGCGGTTGGTCGATGTCTCGAGCACCGTCACTGCGCTCTGGTTGGTCAAGCCCACCGACTTGCGGATGGCGATGAGTTTCTTGATGGCATCCTTCTTGTCAATCCAGTGCTTGAAGAACACGCAAGGTGTACCCGGAGAGCAAAGCATAAAGGCATTTGCAGCCTCAACGTCGCCGGTAAAAATCTTGTCGCTTTCCTTATATGTGTCGTGGTTGTCGACGAATGTAACGGCATAGCGTTGGTAAGTGTCCATGTGGATAAGTCCTGCCGGCTGGTTGAGTGAGCCGTTGCGCTTCCACACGAGTTTTGAGAAATCATAACTTGGGAACGCTGCATTGAGCACCCACTTGAACTCGAAGTCGAAGGCTGCCGAGTTGCGACCAGTCTTCTCAATCCACGCTGTCGTGTTGTCGTAGTTGTCCCAGTATTCGCCCACGGAGTAAGGCATCTGAGCCGACTGGTTGTACATCTTGGTGTATTCGCCGCTATAGCCTTTCACCATATCGTAGCGCCAACCTGCAAAACCGATTTCGTTTTTGAGGAAGTCGAGGTATGCCTTTACTGCATTTTGCACATCTGGGTTGGTGTGGTCGAGGTCACGGCTACCGTCGAAGTTATCGCCGGTGTCGTAGGCACCTGTCGGTTTTGGTTGACCTGCAGCACTTGCCATCTCGTCGTTGCAGCAGATTGCATCGAGGCCAAGTTTATAGGTAACGCCCTTATATGTCTCCGTAGGGAAGTCATACCAGTTGGTAGCACCGCTGCGGTGGTTGATTACCACGTCGGCAATAATTCCTGTGCCGAGCGACTTGAAGGTCTGTACCATTGATTTCAGTTCGGTGAGGTTACCGAACGAAGAGTTGTAGTTGCTAAACCAATACACAGGGTCGTAGCCCATTGACGGACTTGAAGCCGACTTGCCGGCATTCGGCACCCAAATCAAATCGAAATAAGACGACAGTTCAGCAGCCTGCGACTGGAGCACTGACCATTTCGATTCCTTAAACGAGTCCCAGTAAAAGCCCTGGAGCATAACGCCGCCGTAGTTTGCCGGCCAAGCGTATTCGCCTTCCGCCTTCGTCTGTGGGGCACAAAGCAACAACGCCACTACAGGAAGCAGAATTTTTGTAAAAATTTTTCTCATAAGAATATAGGTTAGATTCTAAAGTATTGTTATTAGTTTACAAATGTATTCCTTATTTTCCAAACAAACAACATTCCACTAAAATTTAACCATTCCTCCGCCACAAAAAGCCGCCCATTGTCGACAAACCCTATTTTGTTGTACCTTTGCGTTATGAACAAAGAAATTCTCCGGCTTGCCGTCCCATCGATTCTGTCGAACATCATCGTGCCGCTGCTCGGACTGATTGACCTGTCGATAGCGGGCCACATCGGCTCGGCGGCATTTATCGGCGCAGTGTCGGTGGGCGCGACTATGTTCAGTCTCACCTACTGGAATTTCGGGTTTCTCCGTATGGGTACAAGCGGCATCACGGCTCAGGCTTTCGGCGCGCGCAACAAGGCGGTGATTGCCACTACGCTCTGTCGCGCCGCGGTACTTGCCTTGATGCTCGGCATCGTGCTCATCGCCTTTCAGACGCCTCTCTGCCGTCTGTTTCTCTACGTCATCGCCCCGAGCCGGGAGGTGGAAGCAATGGCGGCACAGTATTTCCACACCATCATCTGGGGCGCGCCGGCAATGCTTGCCACAATGGGGCTGACCGGCTGGTTTGTGGGCATGCAGAACACTCGCATCCCGTTTGCCGTGGCGATGGCGGTCAACGTAATCAACATCGGCGCGAGTCTGTCGCTGGTGTTTGCCGCCGATATGGGCTTCATCGGCATCCCCTTGGGTACACTCATTGCGCAATGGTGCGGCTTCGCCCTGTCTGCCGTCTGTGCCCTGCGGCTCGCTCGGAAGAGCGGCATTCGCATTTCCGTGGATTTCAAGCAACTGACCGACGGAATCGGGAGGTTTTTCCGCATCAATTCCGACATCTTTCTGCGCAGCCTCTGCATGATGGCGGTAATGTTGTGGTTCACATCAGTGGGCGCACGCGAGGGCAACATGACTCTGGCGGTCAACGCTCTGTTCATGCAACTCTATATGCTTTACGCCAACTTTATGGACGGTTTTGCCTACGCCGCCGAGGCACTTGTGGGGAAATTCTGCGGCGCTGCCGACAACCAGTCGATGCGCCGATGCACACGCGCATTGTTCCGCTGGGGATGGGTTATCGCCGCCGTGTTCGCGCTCTGCTACGGCGGTCTCAACGAGCCAGTGATGCGGATGTCTTCAGATGATGCCGCAGTCATTGCCAACGCCTCGCGCTACAGTCTGTGGCTATGCGTGGTGCCGGTAGCCGGTGTCGGCGCATTTCTTTGGGACGGCGTGTTTATCGGACTCACAGCCACGCGCCACATGCTTCTGTCGCTCGTCGGCGGTTCGGCAGTGTTTTTCGCCTTTGCTCTCAACACCGCTCTCCTACCCGACCACAACGACACTCTGTGGCTCGCCTACTCACTGTTTCTCTCCGTCCGCGGACTCATTCTCTGGATAGTCTTCCGCCGCCGACACTGACCGTAGTCGGTCGCTATTTCTTTTTCTTGGATTTCTTTGCCGGAGAAAGGAGTCGGTGGTACTCGGATATATCGCCAAGCACCTTTACGGCAGCATCGAGACCCTTGTCGTTTTTCAGCGACTCAATCACCTTGCCGCGCTGATAGTAGTAGCGGCCCACAATCTCAATGGCGAGGATATCCTCAATAGCCTTGCGGTTGTTGTCGAGGTCCTGCGAGAGGTTGTGCTTCAGCAGACCTTCGAGCACGTCGAACGCCTTCTTCGTGGAGTCGTTCATGTAGCCCTCCACCTTCGCAGCATCGCGCAGCGACGCAAGTCCGGTTTCGCACACCTTGTCGTAGTTGAACTTCTTAGGATCGATAAACCGCTTGAAGTCGCTGAAAATGCTGTCGGTCAGCACAAAATCCTCCGCCGGGCAGATTGTAGGATGCTCTGCGCGGTATTTGGTCGCGAAATTGAACGCCCAGTTGTCCACATAGATATTGTAGGTGAGCCGGCTCATCTTGTCCCATTCCACTGTCACGTCGGGCGTAATGCCACCACCGTCGCGCACCTCACGACCGTGGAGCGTGTGAAACACGTTGGTAAGGCTGTCGGGCGTGCGCAGCACATTGCCCTCGGCATCGCGGTGTGAATAGTCGATGGCCTGGATCAGTCGGCCGCTGGGGATGTAGTATTTTGCGGTGGTCACCTTAAGCATATTGTCAAACGCCAGCGGCACAGTGCTCTGCACCAAACCCTTGCCAAAGGAGCGACTGCCAACCACCACAGCGCGGTCGAGGTCCTGCATCGCACCCGTCACGATTTCCGATGCCGAAGCCGAGCCGCCATCCACGAGGATGCACAGCGGAATCTGCGTGTCCACCGGCTTTGCCGTGGTCTTATAAATCTTCTCGTCCGCCTTCGTGCGACCCTTTGTGCGGATAATCTCCGTGTTCTTGTCCACGAAGAAGTTAGCAATCTTGATGGCACTCTCCACCAAACCGCCGCCGTTACCGCGCAGGTCGAGGATTAAGGAGGTGATGCCCTTGTCGCGCTTCAGCGCAATCAGTGCATCGTGCACCTCGTCGGGCGAGGTTTCGGTAAACTTGGTAAGTTGAATATATCCGATGCCGCCCTTCAGCGCCGTGTAGTAAGGCACGGAAGGCATCTGGATTTTGCGGCGCACAATGTCGAACGATTTCACACTGTCCTCGACATACGGACGCTCCACCACCACACGCACTGGCGTGTTTGCCTGCCCCTTCAGGTGTTCGCTCACCTTCTTGGTGTCCCATCCTGTGGCATTGAACGTGTCGATGCGCACAATCTTGTCGCCCGGCAACAGTCCAACCTCGGCGGCAGGGCTACCTTCGTAGGGCTCGCTCACGAGTACGCCGCCGGTCTTGCTCTGCATAATCACAGAGCCGATACCGCCGTATTCGCCCGTGGTCGACATTGCCATAAACTCATCCGCCTCGCTCGCTGTTATATATTCTGTATAGGGGTCAAGTTCCTCGAGCATCGCACTGATGGCAGTGGTCATAGCCTTGTCGGCATCAACCGAGTCAACGTAGCGAGTGTTGAGTTCCTTGAAGAGGGAGTTCATCACAGTAATGTTGCGCGCAATGGCAGCCTTGTCGTTTTTGGCGGTCGCAGCAATCAGCGAAGGCACAACCAGAGCCAGAAGAGCCGCCGCAACGAAATATCCTGATTTCAGTTTCATAATTTTCCTTTTTCGAAATTTGACCGCTAAATTACTGCTTTTTACACAATTCCGTCATAGAAAGATGCCAAATTTATCCACGGCTCAAAAAAATATTGATTTTTTTCACGCGAAATGTTGCACAATTAGAAACTTCGCACTACTTTTGCATCGCAAAACAAGAAAACAACCTGCTTCAGTAGCTCAGTTGGTTAGAGCACCTGACTGTTAATCAGGGGGTCGTTGGTTCAAGCCCATC
>CAVCEE010000025.1:0-29181 GCA_963601185.1 bacterium | reverse complement strand
TGATATGTGCATCATCAAGTATTTTCTTGACATCATATCACCAAACAATGATATGTGTGACAAGATGAATAAACTCTTTGACAGCATCACACACACTTCGTTCCATGTCTGTCATACGAATGCTATAGCCCGACATTTCCACATCCATAACGCCAAACTCCAAGTTCTCCTTTTTCCAATAATACAGATCTATAGGCAACGACGATGGTATAACCACCTTTCGTTTGGCTTCTATGGCGACACAAAAGCAAGGTGGAACAACCGTATATTGAAAAGGGCATCAGGTACGGCATAGACCCCATGACGAACCCTTATCAGTTCGCCACGTTCCTTGGCTCTCACACTTTTCTGATAATCGGATTGCTTCGAGAACTCTGCGGTGGTTACAACTCCCCCTTGCGAGGTTACCTTATGCACAATCTCATTCATACCTTTGCCGGACTTACAGTCCTGGGGTGAAGGGAGGAACTGGTGGAACTGGCGGCATTTCCATGTGTTTTGGCGACGGACCATACTTGTTTTCAAACGGCTCGCTGTCCTGACACAGGAACACCAACATCACCAAATCGTAAATCAATGCGGCGACCACGATAAACATCCATTTCACCAAAAGTCCAATCATTACACCTGACGTAAAAAGGGATTTCACCATTTCCTCATCATTCATACAAGCATCCGCCACCATCACTGCGCCAGCACAGTAGTCGACAATCATCATCACCGTGATAAACACTGAAGCGATAATCTTGAAAAGCAACCACCAGCCACTACGTCCAGTGTCGTGCAACCGGCGGATAGTGATTGGAATCATCGCCAACTGGACGACTGGCACTAATAGAGAAACAATGTAGGCTACCAACGCAGCCCACCAAAATTCCGACCGGCGCGACCGCCCCTTGGTCTCCACAATCCGATTGCAGGCCAACTTTATGGCATCACCAAAATCCAATGTAGGTTTTACAGTCATAATGAATATATTCTTTGGTTGATTATTTCGAGTGGTTGAAGGTTATCGCCATACCGAGGAAGATGTTGACTTTTGCCGTTGAGATCGGCACTCCTTGCTTGGCGTACTTGAATGGGATGTAGTCCGAGCCGATGTAGAAGTTGAAGCCTTTCGGGCAGAAGTTGATCAATGCTCCGAGCGAATGTCCGAGGTTCGACGTCGAGAAGTTGACCGTGGCATTAAACCACTGCGTAGGGCGGAAATTCGCCGATGCCATAAGTTCTGTCCATATCTTCGGCGTGCTGAAGCAAGTGGACGACAGGAGTCCGAAGCCGATTTTGTCGTTAAGGATGCTATATTCGCCAGCGAGGTTAAGCGTAGTTCGGAGCATCTGCGTGCGCTTTGCGCTGCTTTCGCCCTGAAAGTGCAGGAGTGCTTTCAGGTCTTCCTCCAGTTGATCCACCTCGTCGCTGATTTCCGACACCCCGCCGTCCTCGTCATCATCCGAAATGAGGTGGTGGAAGCCGTCGAAATAAAACGGTACAGGGTCTACGTTGTTCTTCTCGCCCTTCCAGTGGATGAAGCCGATGTCGGTGAGCGATGCCGACAAGGTGAGTTCCTTCATCGGGTTGTAGGTCACGCCAAGGTCAGCAGCAAAGCCGTTGCCAGCCACTCCAACTTTTTCGCCAAACTTGATGTTGTCGATTTCACCGTTCTCCTTGTAGTTGAAGTTGACGAGAGGAGTAGTAAATAGTTCTCCAGTTTCGTAGACCGTCCAACTATCCTCGCTCATCGCAACGTGGATGTTATTGATTTTGGCATCGGCATAACCTATGCCGGCAAGATATTTGATTTTCGCACCGATACGCACTTTCTCGCTGAGTTGGCGTGAGTGTCCGAGAGCCAATTCGGCATACTCGGTGGTGCGCACGCGGGTGTTGTTGATGTCGTAGGTCGTGGCCTGACCGTTGTCCTGTCCCACCTTGGCAAACTTAAACAAATCGTAAGGGAGGCTTACCGATGTGTGCGACTTTGCGTTGATGCTGATAGTGTTGAAACCGCCGAGAGCCTTGAATCCCACCGACAATATGTTTATCCCGGCATTCACCTCCATGTAGTTGCTGCTTTTCAGTCCGCCGAGAAACTCGTCGGCACTTACCATTTCATTGAGGCCGGTAACCGTTTCAAAGCCACGCTTGAACACGAAATTGCCCAAACCCACATTGCTGTTAAGCCCCGTAGTGATGCCGCCGAGACCAGGCACGGTCACATAGTCAAACTCCGGCGCAAAGGCAGGGTTGAGTTCGTTGCGCGTAGGGATGTTGTCGGAAAAGTAACTATTGCGCGATGTTTGCGCCATTGCCGTAGAACTGATGGCTATTGCCACGAGTCCTGCTATATATTTTGCTTTCATAAGACCGTTTTTCAATTTACTGTTTAATGGTTATTCCGTTAGGCAGCATCGCTTTGAGTTCTATCAGAACATATTGCGTAGGCTTGAGTATTGCAGAAGCGTCATTGGTGTCGCCCTCCACTACGAAGTCGATTTTGTCGAGCCACCCGAGTGCGCCCTCGGTCTTCTCGGCAAATGAGAATTCGCAGTACTGTGGAGTCGATCCGTCGGTACTTGCATTGAAATGAACCTTTTCGGTGTAGTCGAGGAAATTTTCCATCGTGTTGCCCTCATCGTCGCGCGGAACTATCGAGACAGTGATGTCGAACGGAAGAGTTGAGTGCAGACTGGCGCTGACTCCAATTTTTATGTCCTTCAGCGACTTGGAGATGTTCTTCCAGTCCTTCCCTACGCCCGTGATTGAGTCGCGGTAGACAAAGTGGGAGTTTTCGCCGAAGTCAAACGGCAAGTATGCGTTGTAGCCGATTGTTGTGGAGTAAGCCCTACCCAAGTTTAAACTGTGGGTCTTCGACTTGTCGACCGCAACGACTGACGACAATTCGACTTTTGCCGGCACCTTCTTTACCACGTTTGCCAGACTCGGCACAAGCACCTTGGTGTAGCCCTCTTCCGAATAGGTATCGGAGTTGGTGAGCAACAGGTGGGTGTAGATATTGCCCTTTGTAGCCTCGTTGATGTGGACAGTCGCGTCAGATTTGCCGTCCATATAGTTTTCATTCTTGTCGATACCGCGGAGAGTGAGGTCGGCATTGAAAGGGACACCGACGAAATTGGCGATGTCAAACTTCAGGCAGATGTTTCTGAGATTTATCTCCGTCGACTCGTCGCTGAGCATATCGGGAATTTTGCCGAGCGAAATAATATCAGGTTGGATTTCGATATTCGGATTGAAGATACCGGTCACATTGTCGATTTCCACATCAGGCACATCGAAAGTGAGCGACATTGACAAATCCTGAAGATCGGCACTGGTTACATTGGTTGCCGTGCCTTCAAACGTGCCGGAGCAAACAATGCTTTTCGCTATGTGCATCTTGTGGTTGCTTATCGACGGGAGGTTCTGGTAACCGCTGATTGGCAGGTCGATTGACAACGTGCCGTCGGAAGAGAACGCCTTGTTTATGGTCAAGGTGTTGGTCGCATAGTCCATACCGCTGATGCCTTCCTCAAAATTGATTAAATCAGGGAATTTCATCTTGAAATTCTTGGCGTGGGCATTGCTTATTTTATTGATTGCCGACGACAACAGGCGCAGATGCATAGTAGTGTTCATCGTGTAGAACCCCACAGTGTAGAGTTGTTCAACCTCTTCCGGCAAATCCTGCGTAGCGTCGATGCTCAACGTGGCATTGATGTCGGCAGAGATGGGGAGCGACGGGATTACGCCAGAGAACGTAGGCACGCTGATGTCGTGAGTCACCGGTTCGGTGCTCATTCCCTTGATTGTCACGTCCTCGATGGGGTTGATGTCAAGCACCGTCGTTCCGTCGAACGTAAGGGCGTAGACACCATTGTCGTCAATCTTCAGGTTGGATGTCGTTTCGATTACTCGCGAAAGGTGAAGAGTGTCGGTAACTCCGATGGGGACAGACATACTACCACCGAGCGTCATATCTTTGCTGATGTCCGACAAATCAAAATCTTTGTCACAAGAAGATGTCACAAGAAGAAGTCCGAGGCATACTAAACCTACCGCACTTCCGCGCTTTAGATCGTGCAAGGTTTTCATAATCTGAATTATTTAGTGTTATCGTTTTGCCAACAAAATTAATCGTTATTATGGAACTTTCAAACTTTCAGAGTGGCAAAATCGAACATTTGTGATGCCGTTTCCAACATAAATTTCCGTAAATTTGCACCTGCGGATTGACTTGACGAAACAAGATTTTGATATGGAACAATTCATGGTAACGATACTCGGATGCGGATCGGCGAAACCCACCCCTCGCCATAACCCCAGCGCACAGTTGGTGTGCGTGGGCAACAAGTCGTTTCTCATTGATTGCGGAGAGGGAACGCAAACGCAACTGATGCGCGCCCGATGCAAGTTCAATCACCTGCGCCACATCTTCATCTCCCACCTCCACGGCGACCACTGCTACGGCTTGCCCGGACTACTCTCAACTATGGGACTTGCCGGACTCGACGGCGAAACGGTGATCCATCTGCCAGAGGAGGGCGTAGGCCTGTTCAAGCCGCTGCTCGACTATTCGGCGCACGGGCTCAAAGTGCGCTTCGAGCCGTATGCCCACGGTCGCAACGTAATCTACGAAGACCGTTCGCTCACCGTATCGACCGTTCCTCTCGTTCACCGTCTGCCGTGTGTCGGCTTCATCTTCCGCGAGAAGCCCAAGGCGCGACACCTCGATCCTGCGGCAATCCAGCGATGGCAAGTGCCTGAATGCCGCCGCAACAACATCAAGGCCGGCGACGACTATGTGACGCCGGAGGGCATTGTCGTGCCGAATGCCGAACTCACCACCAATGCCGACCCCTCTCGCACCTACGCCTACATCTCCGACACCCTGCCGCTGAAGACCGTTGCCGAAGCGGCGCGAGATGCCGACCTGCTCTACCACGAAGCCACATTTCTGTCCGACTTGCGCAAACGTGCCAAGCAAACGTGCCACACCGTGGCTGCCGATGCCGCACGCATCGCCGCCGATGCAAAAGTAAAGCGGCTCGTGATTGGGCACTACTCTTCGCGCTACCTCAACGAGACGACACTGCTTGAGGAGGCACGACAAATTTTCCCCGACACCATCCTCGCCCAAGAGGGGCTGACTCTGAAGATTTAGCACAACACATACAAATGCAGCAACGGCCCGCCGATGGTTCGGCGAGCCGCTGCTGCTTTATGGTGGGCAAATTAGTATTGCTCTTTCTCGTTGGGGAAGTCGGAGGTCTTTACGTCCTCAATGTATTTTGCCACTGCATCGGTAATGATTGTGCCGACATCGGCATAACGACGGAGGAAGCGTGGCGAGAAGCCCTTGTTGATGCCGAGCATATCGTGCATCACGAGCACCTGACCGTCGACACCGCCACCGGCGCCGATGCCGATGATAGGAATGGTGAGTTCTTTTGCTACCTTTTCGGCAAGTGCTGCCGGGATTTTCTCAAGCACGATGGCAAAACAGCCAATCTCCTCGAGCAACTTGGCGTCTGCCACGAGTTTGTTGGCTTCTGCCTCTTCGCGAGCGCGCACGGTGTAAGAACCGAACTTATTGATTGACTGCGGAGTGAGTCCGAGGTGACCCATCACCGGAATACCCGCGCAGAGGATGCGTTCAATCGACTCACGCACCTCAGCACCGCCTTCGAGTTTCACACAATCGGCGTGGGTTTCCTTCATAATGCGTATTGCCGACGAGAGAGCCTCCTTGGAGTTGCCCTGATAAGAGCCGAAAGGCATATCCACAACCACGAGGGCGCGCGTAACGGCACGCATCACCGACTTGCCGTGGTAAATCATCTGGTCGAGGGTCATAGGCAGTGTTGTCACATTGCCGGCCATCACGTTGGAGGCAGAGTCGCCAACAAGGATTACGTCCATTCCAGCCTCGTCGATGAGTTTTGCCATCGAGTAGTCGTATGCGGTGAGCATTGATATCTTTTCGCCGCGCTGCTTCATTTCGAGCAGTCTGCGTGTTGTTACTTTCCGTTTGTCTTCTGTGTAAGTTGACATAATATTCAATGTTTTGAGTTTGTTTTTACAATCGGCTGCAAAGTTACGTGTTTTGCCCGACAATACGAAATGCCAGGCAACAAGTCTCCATTCTACGATATGTGAAGATGAAAGCCAATAACGTTACCACACCCGATATAATGAATAGTCTCATATCCTTTTAACGCTATATGCTTCTGATTATTATGGGAAATAAAATTTACTTCAATAATCCGCAAAGACTTACGCAGTTGATTGGGGCTAACACAACGGTCATTGTCGCAGGACGACGCACCGGCAAGACGGACAGCATAGCAGCTCCGTTTGCCTTGCGCAATATGCAGAGAATGCCTGGCTCTACCGGTGACATCGTTGTGCCTACCTTCAAGCACGGATTGACAAACACGATTCCTGGTCTGCTTGCTGCGTGGAAACGTTGGGGATTTCTTAACGGACTGCACTATGTAGTCGGTCGCCGTCCGCCCAAATCATTCAAACACCCGATTATCGAGCCGAATAACGATGAACACATCATATCGTTTTACAACGGCTCATGCGCAGTCATCATCTCGCAAGACCGCCCGGGTCGTCAAACTCGCTTACGCTCTCGTGGCTGCTCGTTGACGAAGCGAAATTCATCGACTATCAGAAACTTAAAGACGAGACACTGCCGGCTAACGGAGGAATCAAGAGCCATTTCGGCAAGCACTCGTTCAACCACTCGATGATGGTGCTTTCGGATATGCCGCAGACACAGAAAGGGGCGTGGCTCCTGCACTACCGCGACAAGATGGACTCTGACCTTATCCGCACCATCGAGGGGACGGTCTATGAGATCTGGAGCATCAAAAAACGTATCCGCTCGCTTTCCGCCAAAGGCGAGGCTGTTCCGCCATATCTAAAGAACTATTTGCGCCGTCTTGACCGCAACTTAAATCAGATGCGGTCGGTAGCCGTCTATTACAGAGAATACAGCAGCATTGAGAACCTGCAACTGCTTGGCGAGAACTACATCAAGCAGATGAAGCGTGACCTAACACCATTGACGTTCCAAACCTCTATTCTTTGTCAACGTATTGGCATTGCCAAAGACGGCTTCTATTCATCGATGCGTGAGGGACACAAGTATGACGCCAACGACAACCAATATCTCGACACACTCGGTTATGAATACGATTTTTCAACGCTTAATTCTCGTGCCGACAAGGACGTGAACCCAGACGCTCCCATCTGCATTGGTATGGACTACAATGCTAACATCAATTGGATTGTAGCCGGTCAGCCAGATGGCAGACGGCTGAACATCATCAAGTCGTTCTATGTGAAGTTTGAGCGCAAGATACCGGCACTCGTTGATGACTTCTGTTCCTACTATGCGGAGCATCGCTGTAAGACGGTGGTCTTTTACTACGATGCCACCGCGCTTGGCTCGAACTATGCCGTCAATGAGCAAGATTTTCGTTGGGTGGTGATTCACGAGTTTGAGCATCATAGTTGGCAGGTGGAGTCGGTGTATATCGGCAACCCTATGCGCCATGACGAGAAGTATCTGCTCATCAACCAGGGATTTGCCGGCAAGCAACGACTGATGCCGTTCTTCAACCGCCAGAACAACGAAGACCTAATCCTCGCCATTCAGGCGGCCGGTGTAAGCCGCAGTCGCAATGGGTTCCGCAAGGACAAGGGCGGAGAGAAACTCGCTGAATCCGAGGAAGACCTGCTCCAGCACCGAACCGACGGCACCGACGCTTTCGATACCCTCTACATCGGCTGCGAAAAGTTCCCATTTAGAGACACTCTTACTATAAATATTTCCGGGGTTCTATAATATTAATTTTCAAAAAGTCGCAATTATTTTTTTACAAAAATAGCCAACTGTGTTGTCTAACATATTTTAATAGCCATCATATATTCAAAATATAGTTTAACTTTACAACGGAAATAATAATTGCGTTTTATGAAGACAAAAACAACATTCAAATTTTGTTTATTTGCCTTTTTATCCTTTTTTATTAGCAATTTGTGGGCTGGTGAAAATGATTTCACCAAATCTATTCATTGGCCATCGGATGGGGACAAAGTTTCAAAAAAACACTATGAATATATAGGTCTTGTTAACGACACTTTATCTATTTGGGACTTCAGCAAGGCAATTGAAACAGGCGAGTCACATTCAATGCAATGGATTAATGTAGGTGATTCAATTTTGGTGAAGAAAGAGATGGGCACACAACTCACCTACAATGTTGCTAATAATGAAATTATATTGAAATCTTATGAGAACCCTTTGCTTGAATTGAATGATTCCATTCCTCTTTTATTGAATATAAAACGTGGAGTAAAACAATGTACCTCCGTGCCGTTTTCATTTCATGGAGCATATTGCGGCAATAATTACGTTTCCTACAAGGGCGTTCTCTATACAGACACGAGCGAGGAAGGAATACTTATTTTGCCAAACGATACTATTGAAGATGTTGTAAGAATAACACAAAAATTAGATGGTGTTATGCTTGTGTCAGACAGGAAACAACCTGACTTAAAGAGCGATAGTGATGACATGGACAATGGTCATACCCATGTGGTTGTAATTGACAAATGGTATTCGCCATCATTTAAGTATGAATTGGTAGAAAATTTATCAGACCTTTATTACTTCAACAACGAAATCGTCAGAGAAGCATATGCCACCTTTATGTGTCCTCCAGAGGAGCAGGAATACTGTTTAAACATAGATTATATCCCAAGTCGCTCAATAAAGAAGTCCCATACATCAAAAAAAGATAAACACAACGATAACGACAGTGATGTACGGATCGATAATTTAAACAATGCCGTGTCTGTTATTTTTAAGGATGGTGTCATTTTTGTAAAGGTCATCGACTATAAAAATAGCAAAATTGAAAATGCTTCCGGTGTATTATGCGACCAATTGGGTAGAGTCTGGAAAACTTTTTCAAAGATTGATTTTGCTGACGGCGAGTGGCAAATGCCAATACGTCCGTCCGAACTGCCGCAAGGCAATTATGTCCTATACCTGTCGGTAGGGGAAGTCAGCCTTTCTAAAAAACTGGTTATTCAATAGCGCGTGTCATGAGAGCTTATTTATTGTTTATTATAGTTTTTGGCATTCATTATAGTGTGGCGTTTGCACAACTCGCATCACTTGAAAACACTGGCACGAAATACAAGCCATATATTCCCTCCTGGGACACTTATGAGTTTATGAAGTATGGCAATGTAGGGGCCTCGTTATATACTGGCACTATTAATTATTCCATTCCGATATATAAATATGAGGACGAGGATTTCAGCTATGGAATAAGCATTGATTATGCAACCAACGGATTTAGGGTCAACCACAAAAGTGGATTTCTCGGGCATGGATGGTCTTTAAACTCTCCTGGGATGATCACAAGAGAAATCAGAGGTTTGGCCGATGATGATGCGAAGACCATCATAGCAAAGGGAGGAAATGGTTGCCAACTGTATGGCTACGACAGAACTCCGATAGGCCGTTTGAACAGCTGTATACTTGTTCACTATGCTGGGAATGAAGCCTATATGGCTATGTCTGATGCTAACAATACTTGCTATGATGCCCAGCCGGATATTTATAGATTCAACTTTTGCGGGTATAGCGGCTCTTTTAGGCGTTTGCCTTCTTCCGATGGAAAGTCTTTCCTGTTCTTTGACTGTCCATCAAAATCCAAATCATTGAAAATAGAGAGCCTTATGAGCGACAATATTGTCATTATAGATGGACTCGGATACAAATATTCTTTTATCATAGGAGAATACACAAAGAGCACCTATAGCGAAGCAGTGGGTGCTCCACTTGAAAGGCGTATAAGGCAATGGAATCTGCAAAAAATCACAGCTCCTAACGGAAGGGCAATGGAGTTCATTTATAGCCATATATCTGACAATGGTGGACTGGACAAGTCAGATCACAATGTCACATACACGCCTTCCCTGTCATACGTGTTCTCATATTATGCCGGAATGGACGAGAACTATGGCTCCAGAGATGCGACTATTTACGAGAGTGACAACTTTTCTACAAAACTTACAGGAATAAAGTTCCCCGATGTTTTAAATGTAGTGGAGCGCAAAGGAATCAGCATCGGTGATATTGCCATCCCACCAGGCTCAGAAATCATCCTGAAACCTGTCACGCAAATGACCCTGCAATACAGTGCCGGCCATGTCTACCGCAATGGAACACTCGAGCGTGTAAACAACAGTTTCGGCTATTGGGCAGACAGCTCCTTTCACTACAACATCTTGGACTATCAGGGTAATATCCGTGCAGTGATTGCGGAGGACGGCACATTGGAGGAGGTAAACAACTATTATCCTTACGGAGGACTGATGGGGGCGGCCAATGCCGGAGTGCAGCCACTCAAATATGGTGCAAAGGAGCTCGACTGCGAAAACGTCCTCGATTGGTATGACAGCAAAGCCCGCTTCTACGACTCTATGATCGGCCGGACACCAACCCAAGACCCTCTTGCGGAAAAATACAGCGGTGTCAGTCCATACCTCTGGTGTGCAGGAAATCCTATTAGATTCATTGATGAAAAGGGCGACAGCATTGCTGTGCTATATCTCCCTGGAATTGTAGGGCACTTGGCTTTGCTAATCCAAAACGATAATGGGAAATGGGCTTATTATTCCATGAATGGAACCAAGGTTTATAAAAAGACAAGTGGTGGTCTTGGGGGAAAAAATTATCATGATTTAGGAACAAAAACATTTGACAGCCCTATGGCTTTCTTGAATAGCTCCTACAATCAAGAAGGCAAAAATAAACGTGACATACAGGATGACAAAGTCAATAATTATGGCTATGAGGAAGCATTTGTGATTTCCACAACACAAAAGCAAGATAAAAAGATTAGAGAGAAATTCTTGAATGAAACTCATCAATCATATAATTTAGTAAACAGGCAATGTGCGCAGGTTGTTCAAAAAGCTCTAAATGCAGGAGGTATTAAAACAACAATTTTGGAATATTTGTATTTTGATGATTCTACCCCTACAGAAACTGTCCCATATATGCCGTCAAGCACATTTAGAGCAATTCGATATAATTATCCAAATGGAATATATATGCAAAAAAAATGAAACATACATTTTTAAAACTTATTACTTCATTTTGGTTTACTCTTCAAGGAGCATTGTTGATATTCTGGTCCTTGTATTCACATTTCTATATAAACGAGCCGTATATTGAAGCGCTCGTAATTGGGTGTATCTTATTAGTAGTCACCATTTCATACAACATCAGAGCACCAATAATCAAAAAAATATCATTAGCGTTGCTCTTAACCTACTCTATTTTTGTTGCCATTCTCGGGATGTTGTTGATTGCGGTTGCCAGCCCAAAAATTTGGGCTGCTTGGACTATATTAATTATAATCATTACTAATTTGGTCCTAACATTATGTCATTACTTTTCGATACAAATGACAACACTTTTAATTTTATCCATGATAATACTTGCCATCAGTTTAATGGTTTAAAATCAATAGGCAAAATTTATGATAGTTAATTCTCAAGGCATTTTAAACAGCCCTCCAGAAAAAAACGGCACATTGGAGGAGGTAAACAACTATTATCCTTACGGAGGACTGATGGGGGCGGCCAATGCCGGAGTGCAGCCACTCAAATATGGTGCAAAGGAGCTCGACTGCGAAAACGTCCTCGATTGGTATGACAGCAAAGCCCGCTTCTACGACTCTATGATCGGCCGGACACCAACCCAAGACCCTCTTGCGGAAAAATACAGCGGTGTCAGTCCATACCTCTGGTGTGCAGGAAATCCTATTAGATTCATTGATGAAAAGGGCGACAGCATTGCTGTGCTATATCTCCCCGGGATTGTTGGGCATTTAGCTTTACTAATCCAAAACGATAATGGGAAATGGGCTTATTATTCCATGAATGGGAATAATAAATACACAAGTTCTAATGGAAAAAAAGGAGGAAAACCATATCATGATATTGGCGTACATATATTTGACAGCCCTATGGCGTTCTTGAATAGTTCCTACAATCAAGAAGGTAAAAATAAACGTGACATACAAGATGACAAAGTCAATAATTATGGTTATGATGAAGCATTTGTGATTCCCACAACACAAAAGCAAGATAAAAAGATTAGAGAGAAATTCTTGAATGAAACTCATCAATCATATAATTTAGTGAATAGACAATGTGCGCAAGTTGTTCAAAAAGCCCTAAATGCTGGAGGTATTAAAACAACAACTTTGGATTTTTTGTATTTTGATGATTACACTCCTACAGAAACAACTCCATATATGCCGACCAGCACATTCAGAGCTATTATAGATAATAATCCAAACGGAATATACATACGAAAAAGATGAAAAATAAATTTTTAAAACTGATCACATCTTCCTGGTTCGCTCTTCAAGCCTTGTTTCCGTTCTGTTGGCCCATCTATTTATACTATCAGACGGGGTTCAAGTTCTATGAGATGTTGGTCTTGGGCTGTATTATATTACCAACATCTGTTTTTTTTATGATAAAGAATAAAACAATAAACAAAATAATGACTTGCTTATTGTGGATCTATTCAATTGCTTTCGCAGTTATTGGGACATTAGCAAACCTTGTGGCCAGCCCCAAACCAACGCTTGCATTAGCACTTACAATTATCATGGTCATAAATATTGCATTGCTGATAGAAAATCATTTTCACTTTATTATAAGGGAACCAACCCCAAAAAAGAAAGATGACAAACAAAAAAAACAAAGGCAGCCATAACATAAATCATACAATGCACGATATGTTTCTACCAAACTCCACCTACGATTTCAAGATTGTGAAGTCGTCGGCATCGGAGAGCACAGGGAACTTATCGCGGAAGGCGCGCAGTGCAGTCAGTGGGATTTCTGCCGCAAGGATGCCTTCCTCACCGGATGGAAGCGTTGCCATATCTCGCCCAAGATGGTCGATGATGCGGCTGTGTCCGTTGTAGGCAAGACGACCGACCGAGCCGATACGGTTGGCAGCGACGACGCAGCACACGTTCTCTATGGCGCGCGCCGGCAGCAGTGCGTCCCACGCCGCGATGCGCGACGACGGCCAACTTGCCACATACACCGCCACATCGTAGTCGCCACGGTTGCGCGAAAACACCGGGAAACGCAGATCGTAGCACGTCTGCAACAGGATGCGCGCACCTTTGTACTCTACCACCACGCGGCGGTCGCCCGGACGGTAAAGGCGGTCCTCGCCGCCGAAGGTGAAGAGATGACGCTTGTCATAGTATTGGTATGAGCCATCGGGCTGCACGAAATAGAGACGGTTGCGGCATCCGTCGCCATCTGCCACTGCCACGCTGCCCGCCACTGCTACTTGCCATCGGCGTGCCATCGCCGCCATCCATTGAAACACCCGTCCTTCGGGCTGTTCCGCCACCGAAGCGTCTGCCACATCAAAGCCGGTGGCAAACATCTCGGGAAGCACCACCACATCAGCATCGCAACACCTTTCGGCGAGTTTTTCCACTCTCTGCAAGGTTTCATCTACCACCCCCGGCACAATATCGTGCTGCACTACAGCAATTTTGATTGTTTCGTCCATACGGCAAAGTTATGTATTATCCGCGACTATTCAAGCCTAAAAATGTGTTATATTGCGTCCAATCTTGCCAAAGTGCCCCCAAATTATATTATCTTTGTAGGCTTAACGTATGGAGAACAGTTTATGGCAGTAGATATAACCCCTGAAATAAGAGAGGCGAAACAACGCTTTGGGATAATCGGCAACTCGCCGGCGCTGATGGCCGCTGTGAGCCGTGCGCTGCAGGTTGCGCCTATCGACTTGTCGGTGCTGATCAATGGCGAAAGCGGCGCCGGAAAGGAATTCTTTCCGCAGATAATCCATGCATTCAGTTCGCGTAAGCACAGCAAATACATCGCCGTGAACTGCGGCGCAATCCCGGAAGGCACTATCGACTCCGAACTTTTCGGCCACGAGAAAGGTGCGTTCACCGGGGCAATCTCTTCACGCAAAGGCTACTTTGAGGAAGCCAACGGCGGCACAATCTTTCTCGACGAGGTGGCGGAACTGCCGCTCACCACTCAGGCGCGACTGCTGCGCGTGCTGGAGTCGGGCGAGTTTATCAAGGTCGGCTCGTCGGAGGTGCAGAAAACCAACATCCGCGTGGTGGCTGCCACCAATGTGAATATGCAGAAGGCGGTTGCCGAGGGACGCTTCCGCGAGGACCTCTTCTACCGTCTGTCAACGATATTCATCGCCGTGCCGCCTCTGCGCGACCGCGGCGACGACATCATCCTGCTGTCGCGCAAGTTCAGCCGCGACTTTGCCGACAAATACCGAATGCCGGCAATCGAACTCGACGACAGTGCCAAAAACGCATTGCTCTCCTACCGCTGGCCGGGTAACGTGCGCCAACTCAAGAACCTCATTGAGCAGATTTCGCTCTTTGACGCCGGGCGGCGCATCTCTGCCGAGGACGTGGGCAAATATCTACCCTACGCCGGCGGCGATTTCACTCCTGCCATTGCTGCCGGAGAGGTGCACCACTCCTACGAGACTGAGCGCGAGATGCTCTTCAAGATGATTTTCGAGATGCGCAAGGAAATCGACAACCTGCGCAAGGAGATTGAGGATATGGGCAACGGCTCGATGCCGCACAACACCACCATCAAGAACTTGCAGAAGAACTACATTCCGCAGCCGGTGCTGCCTGCCCACCCACTGCCCGTGGCGCAAAGCCATGCGGAGGAGTTCGTCGGCGAGGAAATCACCGACGACACGGCAATGACCCTCGAGGACACCGAGCGCGAAACCATCCGCCGCTCGCTGGAACGCAACGACGGTAAGCGCAAGAAGACTGCCGAAGAACTGAAAATATCGGAGCGCACGCTTTACAGAAAAATCAAGGAATACGGACTGGAATGAACAGACTGAAATATATATGGGTTGCGGCCATAATGGTTGTCGCACTGGGCGCATGTACCATCAGTTACAAACTCAATGGTGCAGCCATCGACTACACAATCTACAAGACTATCAACATCGGACAGTTTCCTATCCGTGCGGCGATGGTCTACGCTCCGCTGCAACCGCTGTTTGAAAACAAACTCGTCGACACCTACACCAAGCAGACGCGTCTGCACATCGTGGACAGTTCCAACACAGACCTGTCGGTGGAGGGCGAAATCACAGGCTATGCGCTCACTCCACAGGCTGTGACCGAGAACGCCTACGCCTCAAAAACGAGACTCACCATCACGGTGCGCGTGAAATACACCGACCACAAGCAGCCGAACAACTCTGTGGACCAGACATTCTCAGCCTTCCGCGACTTCGACTCCTCGGAGATGCTCACCAGCGTCCAGGACCAGTTGTGTGAAGAAATCTGCGACGAACTGGTGCTGCTCATCTTCAATGCCACTGCCGGCAACTGGTAAAAAACTTTCTGACAATGGAGAAGACCGACAGAGCAAGGAATTTCGACAACGCCCTTTCCGCAGGGGCAGCCATCAGCAGCGACCTCTACTACTCGCTGATGGCCGACTATCCTTATTTCTTGCCGGCAACGATTCTCCGCATGCAGGACGACACGCTGACCGCCGACCAACGCGACAAGTTGCGCGCCTCGGCAGCCACCACAATATGCAACCGCGCCGACCTCTACTACCTTGTGGGCAAAGGAGGCAACGAACTGCGGAAATTCAACAAAACGACCACTCCCAAGACGAAATCGACGATGGACACCATTACGCATTTTCTCGACACTTTCGGCAACAACGACGCCAACGAGTTGCGGGCACTGGAGCAACGCATCTTCAACCCCACGCCCGACTATTCCCAACTGCTTGCGCAAGAGGAAGAGAAAAGCGGCACTCCTGCACCCGAAGGCGAGCAAAGCGAGCAGGACAAGTTGATTGACAAGTTCATCTCCGAAAGCCAGCAGCCGGGAAGCCGCTTCACCCCTACCGACACGCCGGAGCAAACGTCTACGGCTGAGCAGAAAGACGAGAAGCCGTCCGCACCTAAAGCACAGAAAACCACGACTGTAAGCGAGTCCGATCCGTCGTCGCTTAGCGAAAGTCTGGCAAAGATCTACATACGCCAACACAAATTCGAGAAGGCTCTGGAAATAATTCAATCATTAAGTTTGAATTATTCGGAAAAAAGTATTTACTTTGCAGACCAAATGCGTTTCCTTAGGAAACTTATTGAAAACGAGAAATATAAACAAAATAAACAATAACAGAAATGTTCAAAGCATTAGTAATTTTCATAGTGATTGCCTCAATCTTGATGATTGGCATCGTTTTGATCCAGAAATCCAAAGGTGGCGGTTTGGCTTCCAACTTTGCAAGTTCAAACCAGATTATGGGTGTGCGCAAAACCAACAGTTTCGTTGAGAAAGCCACTTGGACTCTCGCCATCGTAATCTGCGTGCTCAGCATCGCTTCTGCCTTCTTCATCGGCGGCAACAGCACAGAACTGAAATCACGCACACAGGACGCTCCTGCCCAAGCAACTACCGCTCCGGGCAACTTCAACACTCCGAGCGCAAAGAAACAGGCAACACCTGCCGCTACTCCAGCAGCCGCTACTCCAGCCCCTGCTGCCAATACTGGCAAATAAGCAATAGGCTACTGAATAATAACAGAGCCGCATCCTGATGGGTGCGGCTCTGTTATTTTCTTGCCGATGCTATGCTAAATTTTGAAAAGCATACCGCCGATGTTGTCGCAAGCGGCACCAGTGACCGACGACAGACAACTTGCCTCGTCAGCCATATAGAGTGCACCGAGAAGTGCGAAAATCAAGGCTTCCTTAAACTCTATGATCTGCCGCGACGGAATCTCGACACGGCATTTCGAGAGTTCGCTGATGCGCTCCACCATATAGACGTTGAGCGCGCCGCCGCCCGTGATAAGCAGACTGGCATTGTCCTTCGGGTAGCGCGCCACGACATTGGCAATCTGGCGTGCTGCATGCTCGGTAAACGTGGCAAGGATGTCGGCAAATTCCAGTCCGGTGGCATCGATTAGCGGATAGATTTCCTTTTCTACCCACTCCCGTCCCAGTGATTTTGCACCGGTCTGCGCATAAAACGGCAGACTGTCGAGTTGTGACAACAACTGCGCGTCAATCTTGCCGCTGCGAGCAATCAGTCCGTCGCGGTCAAACTCCAGTCCGTGCTGGCGGCAATAGTAATTGAGCACATAGTTTGCCGGACTGATATCGAACGCCAGCCGCTCTCCTCCACACTCAAACGAAATGTTGGAAAAACCTCCAATATTGAGACAATAGTCGTAGTCGGCAAACAGCAGCCGGTCGCCTATCGGCACCAATGGCGCACCCTGTCCGCCAAGCATAATGTCAAGGCGGCGGAAATCGCTCACCACCGGCACACGCGCTGCCGCCGCAATGGCTGCGCCGTCGCCAATCTGGCACATAATGCGTTTCTGCGGCTCATGAAACACCGTGTGGCCGTGCGAGGCGATAATATCAGGCTTCACGCCAAACTCTTTGATGAAGTCCGCCACGCGTTCGCCAAGAAACTTGCCGTATTCGCTGTGGAATGCCACAAAGTCGTATGCCGACATACGTTGCACCTCCGAGCCAAGCAGTCGCTTCATCTTGTCGGTGTAGTCGTAGCCGCGCGCTGCGTCGATTGAAAAGTTCCAGCGACCGCCTGTCTTTGTAAATGTAGCGCAACAGGCGTCAAGGCCGTCGAGCGATGTGCCCGACATCAGTCCTATTGCCGTAATCTTGAAGTTCTCCATAAGTATTTCTTCTGTATTTGTTAATTTTGTTTTTCCAGTTCAGCAGCCATCTGCGCAGCGGCTCTGCGACCGTCGCCCATGGCGAGAATCACGGTTGCTCCGCCTCGCACGATGTCGCCGCCTGCATAGATGTCGGGCAACGAGGAGCGCATCGTAGTTTCGTCGACCACGATAGTGCCGCGCCGGCTCACCTCAAGTTGAGGGATGGCGTTGGGGATAAGCGGATTTGGCGACACGCCCACGCTAACAATTACCAAGTCAACCGGCACGTTGTCGACAGCGCCCTCAATCGGCACAGGGCTGCGGCGGCCCGAAGCGTCAGGCTCGCCGAGTTCCATCTCCTGCAGACGCATAGTGCACACATGCCCCTTGTCGTCGCCGAGATATTCGAGCGGATTGTGAAGCGTAAGGAAACGCACTCCTTCCTCTTTGGCGTGCTTTATCTCTTCGCGGCGTGCCGGCATCTCCTCCTCCGACCGGCGGTAGACGAGCATCACGTTTTCCGCACCCATACGCCGTGCCGTGCGTACAGAGTCCATAGCGGTGTTACCTCCGCCAATCACAGCCACATTGTGACCGTGAAGCACAGGGGTGTCCTCGTCATCGCGCGTAGCACCCATCAGGTTGACGCGCGTAAGGAATTCATTGCTCGACATCACTCCGTTGAGGTTCTCGCCGGGGATGTTCATAAACCGCGGCAGTCCGGCACCCGATGCCACGAAGATGCCTTTGAAGCCCATATCGTGCAAATCGTCGTACGACAGGGTTTTGCCCACGATGCAGTTGGCTTCAAACTTCACTCCAAGGTTGCGGAGACCGTCGATTTCAACATCTACAATCTTGTTAGGCAGACGGAATTCTGGGATGCCATATTTCAGTACGCCGCCAATTTCGTGTAGCGCCTCAAACACCGTGACCTCATAGCCGCGCTTCGCCATGTCGCCAGCAAAGGCGAGTCCCGACGGCCCACTACCCACGACGGCAACTTTGATGCCGTTGCTTGGCACTGGCTCGGTAGCCGCACCGCCGCCGTGCTCGCGTGCGTAGTCGGCAACAAAGCGTTCGAGATAGCCGATTGCCACGGCATCTTTCTTCAGTTTGCGGTGGTAGATGCACTGGCTCTCGCACTGCTTCTCCTGCGGACACACACGGCCGCACACTGCCGGTAGCGCACTCGTCTTCTTGATTGTGGCAGCAGCCTCGGCAAACTCGCCACGCTCTACGTTCTTGATAAACCCGGGAATGTCAATGCCCACAGGGCAACCAGTCACGCACTGAGGGTCGGGGCAGTCGAGGCAACGTGTGGCCTCCACAAGAGCCATCTCCTCGGTGAGTCCCTGGTTCACCTCCTCGTTGCAGGTCACGCGGTAGTCAGGTGCCAGTTCCGGCATCTTCGCGCGTGGTGTGGATGTGCGCTCTTTGGCAGTTTTCGACTTGCGGAGCGCTTCGCGCCAAGGCAAGGCGCGAGTATCTTGTTTTTCGTCGTTGATTTCCATGTCGTCAGTTTTTATTGTCATTGTCGTAAGCGTGAAGGCGCATCATCATCTGGTCGAAATCCACCTGATGCGCGTCAAATTCCGGTCCGTCGATGCACACAAAGCGAGTCTTACCGCCAACGGTGACTCGGCAAGCACCGCACATACCTGTGCCGTCGACCATAATGGTGTTGAGCGAGCAGACCGTAGGGATGTCGTACTTCTTCGTGAGCAGTGCCACAAACTTCATCATCACGGCAGGACCGATCGTCACAACCTGGTCTACCTTCTCGCGCTTAATCACGCTCTCAACACCGTCGGTAACGAGACCTTTTGTGCCATACGAGCCGTCGTCGGTCATAATGACCACCTCGTCGCTCCACTTGCGCACCTCGTCCTCAAGGATAATCAAATCCTTGGTGCGGCCGGCAAGCACGCTCACCACCCTGTTGCCAGCCTCCTTCATCGCCTTGATGATAGGCAATAGCGGAGCGACTCCGACACCGCCGCCACAGCACACGACAGTGCCGAACTTCTCAATCCTTGTGGCCTGGCCAAGCGGACCAACAACGTCGTGCAGCGTGTCACCGACCTCCTTGGCACAAATCTTGCATGTGGAGCGGCCAACAGCCTGCACCACAAGAGTGATTGTGCCAGCCTTGGTGTCACTGTCGGCAATGGTAAGGGGAATGCGTTCGCCATGTTCGTCGGCGCGGACAATCACGAAATGTCCGGCGCGGCGCGCCTTGGCTATGAGGGGCGCCTCAACAACGAGTTTGACTACATTTGCTGAGAAATGAATCTTTTCTATTATCTTGTTCATATCCGTAACATGTTATGCTTCTAATTGCCCTCAAATATAACAATTTGTCGGCAATGGCGCAATTTTTTAAATAATCCGGCGGCATTTGCGCCATTTTCCGCGTGGTTTCACAGTAAATCGCCACAATGATTTGTGCCGAAAATGGCAGAATGCAGATACGCAAAACGCCCTCCGCAGGAACTGATGCTGCGGAGGGCGTTTTTTATCCGTTATGCCCGGCTCTTAGTTGCGGCTGTTGCCGAAGAAGCGGAGCAGGTAGAGGAACATGTTGACGAAATCCAGATAGAGGGTCAATGCACCGAGAGTTGCAACCTTGCCCATCATCGAAGAGTCGCCATATTCCACCATCTGTTTGATTTTCTGGGTGTCCCATGCCGTGAGACCAATAAAGAGAGCCACACCAACAAACGAGATAATCCAATCGAGTGCGCTACTTGCCACGAAGATGTTGACAATCGAGGTAAGAATCAAGCCGATAAGCGCCATAAACAGGAACGAGCCAAACTTCGTAAGGTCGTTCTTGGTGAGGAAGCCGTAGGCTGCCATTGCGCCAAACACGCCTGCCGTGATGAGGAACGTGTAGCCGATTGAACTAAGTTCATAAACCCAAAAAATCGACGATAGCACCACACCGTTGATTATCGCATAGACGTAGAACAGCAACGATGCCGTCAACGCGCTCAACTTATTGATTGCCGCAGAGATGACAATCACGCAAAGCAACTCAGCGCCAATCAATCCGAAGAAGGTCAGTCTGCTTGAGAAGATTGCCATCATAATTGACGGTTGCGAAGCCACATAGAAAGCGGCAATAGCCGTAACGATGAGGCCGAAGAACATCCGTGCAAACACACCGCGCATCACCTTCGACACATCGTGTGTAAGGATTGCAGTCTGGCCGTAGCCATATTGTCCGTTGTAATTTTCCATTTTCTTTCGTTTTTTAATTTATTCGATTGTGAAGATAACGCTAATTTTCAATGCGTTGTTCACAATCGAAGTTAATTATTGCTAACTGTCCAGTTTCAGCGACATTCAGGCCCCATTACATACGGTCGGGCACGTCGATGCCGAGCATCCAGAAGCCCTGACGGATAATGTTGCCCACGGTGCGCGACAACGAGAGACGGAAACCGCGCACGTTGGCATCGGCCTCGCCAAGAATCTGATAGTCGTGGTAGAACTGGTTGTACTCTTTAACGAGTTCGTAGACGTAGTTTGCCACCAACGCCGGGCTATAGTTCTTGCCAGCCTCTGCCACGATGGCAGGGAAGTCGACGAGTCGCTGGATGAGGGCGATTTCCTTGTCGTTTGGCGTAACGGCTGAAGCGTCGAATGTTTCAGCAATCTGCTTGTCGGCAGCCTTGCGGAGAACCGACTGGATGCGAGCGTAGGTGTACTGCACAAACGGTCCGGTGTTGCCGTTGAAGTCAATCGACTCCTTCGGGTTGAACGTCATGTTCTTGCGCGGGTCAACCTTGAGGATGAAGTATTTCAATGCGCCGAGACCGATGATTGTGGAAATCTTGTCGGCCTCCTCTTGCGAAAGGTCTTTGAGTTTACCCATCTCAGCCGACATATCCTTAGCGTTCTTAACCATATCGTCCATAAGGTCATCGGCATCGACTACCGTACCCTCGCGCGACTTCATCTTGCCTTCAGGCAACTCCACCATACCGTAGGAGAAGTGCACAAGGTCCTTGCCCCACTTGAATCCGAGTTTGTCAAGCAAGAGCGAAAGCACCTGGAAGTGGTAGTTCTGCTCGTTGCCCACAACATATATCATCTTATCGATAGGATAGTCTTGATAGCGGAGTTTCGCAGTACCAATGTCCTGGGTCATATAGACCGATGTGCCGTCGCTACGGAGCAGCAACTTGTGGTCAAGTCCGTCGGCGGTGAGGTCAGCCCATACAGAGTTGTCCTCCTTGCGGTACATAATGCCCTTTTCCAATCCTTCGAGCACCTTTTCCTTGCCCTCGAGGTAAGTTTGGCTTTCGTAGTAAATCTTATCGAAATCCACACCCAGACGCTTGTAGGTCTCGTCGAAACCGGCATACACCCAAGAGTTCATCGTGCGCCACAGCGAACGCACCTCCTCGTCGCCGGCTTCCCAGCGGCGGAGCATCTCGCGAGCCTCCTGCATCAACGGTGATGCAGCCTCTGCGTCCTCCTTGCTCATGCCTTTTTCTTCAAGTTCCTTGACCTCGGCCTTGTAGTGCTTGTCGAAAGCCACATAGAAGTCACCAATCAGATGGTCGCCCTTCTTGCCGGTCGATTCAGGAGTAGCGCCATCGCCCCATTTCTGCCAAGCGAGCATCGACTTGCAGATGTGGATGCCACGGTCGTTTACGATATTGGTTTTCACCACCTTGTAGCCGTTCGCTTTCATAATGCGCGACAGGCTAAAACCCAGCAGGTTGTTGCGCACGTGACCAAGGTGAAGAGGTTTATTGGTGTTTGGCGACGAGTATTCAATCATCACCAATTCACTGTCGGGAGTCTCAGCCTTGAAGCCGTAGTCCTCAGTGCTGCGGATGTGGTCGAGCACACCGAGCCAAAATTTCGGCTCTACGGTGATGTTAAGGAAGCCCTTGATTACGTTGAACTTCTGCACAGCCTCGCAGTGCTCCACCAGATAGTCGCCAATCTCCTGCGCCGTAGCGTCGGGAGCCTTGTGCGAAGCCTTGAGATAAGGGAACACCACTATGGTGAGATTGCCTTCAAATTCCTTTTTCGTGGTTTGAGGCACGATTGTCTTTGCCTCAACGTCAATACCATAGAGCGACTTCAGCGCCTCGGCTGTAGCCGCAGAAATAATACCATCAATCGACATTTATCTTGTTTTTTCGTTTTGTTCTGTTTATCACATATTAATGCAGTTTACAAAGATAGGCATTTTCCGAGTTAACGTCAAAATTTGTTGCGTAGTTTCGCGGTTTTCAATAGTTTTGTAGAGATGAACAAGACAGAACAGGTCATAGGCACGGAGATAATTCGCCGTCTGCCCTACGAGCCCAACGGCCAGCAGATGGAAATCATCGCAGCGTTGAGCAAGTTTGTTGCCGACGGCGACGACCGTAGCGTGTTTCTGCTCAACGGCTATGCCGGCACCGGCAAGACATCGCTCGCCGGCGCGCTGGTCAATGCGTTGCCGAGCCTCCGTATGAGGGCGGTGCTACTTGCGCCCACCGGACGTGCGGCAAAGGTGTTTTCGGGCTATTCAGACCACAGTGCGTTCACCATCCACCGCAAAATCTACCAGAGCCAGCGTTACAACCCCGAGGACGCGAAGTTCAGCCTCGCACGCAACAACCACAAGCATACGTTCTTCATCGTCGACGAGGCTTCGATGATTGCCAACAACGCCTCCGAAGGGGCGATGTTTGGCACTGGATGCTTGCTCGACGACCTGATAACCTACGTCTACAGCGGCGACAACTGCCGATTGATTCTACTTGGCGACGTAGCGCAACTACCGCCGGTGGGCTACACCGACAGCCCAGCCCTGTCTGCCGCCACGCTGCAAGGCTACGGACTCACGGTCTACAACTTCGCTCTTACGCAGGTGGCTCGCCAGCGACTTGAATCGGGCATCTTGCACAATGCCACGATGATACGCCAAATCATAGCGTCGGGCAAGTTGTCTGCCCCTACGCTGGAGGTGACGCAGTTTCCCGACGTGGAGGTGGTGAGCGGCGAATACCTGTCGGAAAAGGTGGAGGACTGCTATGCCGGCGAGGACGGCCGCGAAAACACCATCATCATTACCCGGAGCAACAAGCGTGCGGTGATGTTCAACCAGGGCATACGCGCAAGGGTGCTCTACATGGATGCGGAGATAACCACCGGCGATATGCTTCTCGTGGCGAAAAACAACTATTTCTGGGCTGCCGACTACGACGGCATCGATTTCATCGCCAACGGCGACGTTGCCGTTGTGAAGCGCATATCGGAGGTGACCAACCTCTACGGTTTCCGCTTTGCTGATGCCACACTTGAATTTCCTGACTACAACCACACGGAGATTGACACCAAAATCATCCTCGATGCACTCTATGCCGAAGCGCCGTCGCTCACACGCCAGCAGAACGAGGCTCTCTACTACAACGTGATGGCTGAGTATGCCGACATTCCGCGCAAGAGCGAGAAATACAAGCGGCTGAAGCAAGACCCATTTTTCAACGCCCTGCAAGTGAAGTTCGCCTACTCCGTGACGTGCCACAAGGCGCAGGGCGGACAGTGGCGCAACGTGTTTGTCGACATGGGCTATCTGCCCGAAGAGGCATTCACCAACGTGGATTTCTACCGCTGGCTCTACACCTCGTTCACCCGCGCCACCGACCACATCTACCTCATCAATCCTCCACTGGCAACAAAATAACCGGCAATCGGACACCTACACAAAAGAGTTTCCACCCCGACAAGGAATGGAAACTCTTTGTTTGTAAAGAAAAATGAATCCGTTAGTTCTTTTCATAGCTTATACTGTTATTTTGTCCTTAAATTCGGTTTCCAGAGTATAGAGTATGTCGCCCCACATACCCACAGTGACATCATACCAGTTGCCCACCGTTCTATTATCCACCAAAGCCTCGGCAAGTCCGGTGCTTTTGTAGTAGTTGAAGCGGACGCGCCCACCCTTGAAAGATTGGCGCATTACGTTGCCCACCTCATCGTAGCGTCTCGCAGTTAGGGATGTACCCCTGCGGTGTTTTCTTTAATGGCATTTGTAAACTCATAATTCTGATAGTTGATATTTTACATATAGGTCGTTTCCCAACACTTGATAATTTGGCGGCCTGTCGTGAACTTGGTCCGCCCGGCTTTGCGAACCTCAAAGCGTATGCAGCCCTCTGTCTCCCAGCGTCTGATAGTGTGGCGTTCCACGCCCAGTATCTTTGCCGCCTCCTTTTGGCTGTAGCGTCTATCGGGGTCGCACACCGGTTTAACTGATACCATACTTTGTAACGGTTAGCGTCAGCCCCTCAGTCTTGCAAGCAAAGCGGCAGTTTTCCATTTTCTGCATCGCGTAGGCGGTGTTTTTCTGGCTGTCCAAGTCGTAGCCGTCCGCACACTGCACCGTAACGCTTTCCCCGTTCCGCATTGTCCGCAGACGTTCACGGGTAATTTTTTCAGTAACATTCTGCATTATACTTTCCATTTTTCGGTAAATACTTCGTTCGTTTGTTGGCACATTCGGAAAAACTGCCTACCTTTGCCAATGGTAGTTATGTGGAATCGGTCTGTTAGGTCGGCAGTCTTTCTTGTGTGCCGTTCGTTCATTCATTCGTTTGTTGGTGCAAAGATGAATGTTTTCGGGTACTTCCAAAAGAATTTGGAGAAGATTTACCCGTTTAGCGGTATTTTATTAGAAAATAGCGTCTAATCAGGTGTGCAATTGACTTTAGAAAGTTATGAACAACTACGAAAACGATGCGGCGGAAGTACGCAACCGCATAAACCTGCTGCTGAAAGAAAAAGGAATTACCCAAAATGCGGTAGCGGCTGGTGACGCTCCGGCACAAAAACGACTAAACAGCCAACTTAGCCACGGTGCGGCTATCTCACTGGATAGTATTTTACGCGTGCTTGCCGCCTGTCCGGATGTGTCCACGGATTGGCTTTTGCGTGGCACCGGTGAAATGTGTAAGGCTTCAAGCATAACTGGTGCGCATAGCGTTACCGGAAAGAACGCTACTGTTATAGGTCAGCAAACCGCCGTACTATCTGAAAATTTCGTGCGTGATATGCTGGCTGAAAAAGACAAGCAGATACAAACCCTATTAACACTATTGGGAAAATGATAGCAATTTTATTGATTATACTATTAATTGTATCACTTTACACCAATACTGAATGGTTAGGTTGTTTGTCGCTACTCGGATTAATTGTTTATGCCTTTTATAAGATAGTAGTTACAATTAAGAAATGGTTAAGCAAAGATAAAACGAACAATCAGCCGTCCATCCCTATTACGGTAAAAGTGTCGGGCAATCCGGATTACTTTTGCGCGATAGCAGATGTGCAGCATCATAACAGCACGCAGGATATAGGCGGTTTCTTAGGCTACGTTTGCCCTGAACCAACAAACCAGTACTACAAAAACGCCATCGCCGTTTACCGCAATGACAAAAAACTTATAGGGTACATACAAAAAGACGAACAAAAAAGTTTTCGCAAATGGTCGGATAAGGACTTTTTACCCTGCATAGGTTTTATAAAAGCTGGTGACAATACGCCACTATACGGCAAAGTCAAAGTAATAGATAGTGATGCAGACGAAACGGAGTTTGAGGTAGTGCGATTTGTGAAATGGTTATTATCTAACTTCGGTGTTAAATTCATACCTAAAGGCTTTGACGCTAATACGGACAAAGAACTAAAGACAAAGAAAGATTGGTTAGAGTTTTTGGATAGCGAAATAGAGAGACGCGAAAGCGAATTATACGAGGAAGTCTAATAGCAAATTTTCAGCAATAAATTTCAAGTAATTATAAATCATTGATTATTAGTTTATTATAATACACCTGTTTATATAATGAGAATAGATTATGTAAGTTGTCGTAAAAACAGAGGTGCTGAGATCGTGAAGGAATTGACAGGAAGAGATGTACCTGTATTGATGGATCCCGTGTTCGCTTTGGATAAGGAGCAATGGGGAAAGTTGATTCCAGAGGAAAAGGCAGATGAAGAACCGTATATTTTCTGTTTTTTCTTAGGCTCTAATGTGGTATACCGTGAGGCGGTGAAGAAGTTTGCTGAGAAGAAGGGCTTGAAAGTTGTATTCTTAAAGTTCTTGGATCAATATGTGGAGTATGATGAGCATTTTGGTGACATTACTCCATTTGATGTTGACCCCAATAAATTCTTGAATATTCTTCGTGGTGCAGAGTATGTATTTACAGACTCTTTCCATGGTTGTGCTTTTAGCATCCTTATGGAAAAGCAGTTTGTTATATTCAACAGGTATACCGCTAATTCTGGTGCTTCCAAGCACTCTCGAATTGATACCGTTTGTGGTAATCTTGGATTGAATAGTCGAAGGGTTACTGCTGAGTCTGATTTAGAGATTATCATGAATGAAAAGATTGATTGGAACGGGGTTGTTGAGAGAACACTTAAATATCGAAAGAGAATGTGGGAGTATCTGAGAGAGGCTTTAAGGTCGTAGGTGGCAATCTTATTGTATCCTAATTACTTAATGGTAGTTTTTGAAAAATATGAATAAATATATAGTAGGCATAGAGTATGACGAACTTGTTGAGGTGGATGAAAAAATCTACGACTTATTGTGTTCTATGGGACATACAGAGCAACTTACAGAACATTCTTTCTTACTTGCCACAGAGCAAGATGTTGTATATGTACGTGATTCCATCAAAAATTCTCCTTATGATGTGGATTCTATTTTTATTATAAGTGTAGAATCTCCAGCTGCATAGAGAAAAGTTATGTCGGATAGTGATGATATAAAGGGATTGCTACATGAATAAGGAAATTTCAAAAAAATCAATAGACCTTTCTGTTCAGCAAAAGGTTTGTGAACAATTCTGCTTTCATACATTGTGTAGCGATATTAAACTTACCCAAAGTGCTTACGACTATTATAGAGAGCACCTAACAGAATTGAAAGATGTTATTTCTTCTGATGTCATATTGGCATTTGATACTAATCTTCTTTTAGATTTGTATAAAATGTCAAATACAGAGCGGAATGAATTTTTGAAATTCATGGACAATAATGCTCATCGGATTATCATTCCGTCTCAAGTGGAGATTGAATTTATGAGACATCGGTTGGAAAAGATAGAAGCTTTTCAAATACAATTGAAGAACCTAAAAGACCAAGCCAAGCAATTTGTGACAAGCTTGAAAAAAGCTAATAAGACTGCTGCTTCGCAACTCAAACAGTTGTCTCAAAATAGTCTGATTAAGAATGATATGACAGATGTCATTCCTTTAATTGATGTACTGAAAAAATACATTGATGAGAATGATTCGTCAGATGAATTTAAAAATAAGTTAGACGAATTGGTTGAACCTGTTTCAAAAGCCTTGAATGACAATGTTGACAAGCTCTTACCCTTAAGTATTTCCGAATCAAAAGATCCTGTACTCCAATCTTTATGTAAAACACATATATTAAAGTCTTTAAGTGATGAGGAGTTAATCTTTTTAAAGGATAAGTATAATCAATTGCTTGAAGATTTTAACAAACATAAAATTGAGGGAGAAAACAAAAAACTTCCTTATTGTTTTCCTGGATGTGGAGATCGTGGAAAGATAAACGATGGTTTTGATCCAACTGGAGATTTTATCATTTACCATGAACTGTTGACTTATATGAGTAGAGAAAATAAAGATGTCATATTCTTGACAAGAGATATCGCCAAATCCTATTGGATAAAGACAGATGGATCTCCTTTCAATCATTACATCGTTGATGTCTATCGAAATACACATAAGATGATGTATATCTTCAATGCCGAGAAATTTATTCCTTTAACGTTTATACCTGTAATTGGCAATAGTGAGCAGGATGACGAAGAAGGTTGCATTGGTATTGACGAAGAATTGTCAGCAAAGCAAATCACATCCGTAGACATCACAAAAATAGAAACAGAGGAAGATTTGAAAGACAATCAACATTAAGGTTCAAAAGAAGAGCCTTAACTACCTTATTTGAGAGATATTAATGAAGATGAAGATAGATTTATGTCTGAACTTTCAATTATGGAATCTTGGGCTAAGGATAATGGACAGGGGTTCGTAACTGTTTATTGGCTAATCTATCAAATTTTAAGACGTAAGCACTTTGACTTTCATACATCCAAAAAAGTAATGCAAAAGTTGAAGGATGAAGGTAAGATAGAACTTTATTATGTTGATGGTAATGCAAATCTTTGTATAAAAACGAAATGAAATTCTTATTAGCAAACAAATTCTATTACCGCCGTGGCGGTGACTGTATATATATGCTCAACCTTGAGCAGCTGCTCAAGGCGCATGGGCATGAGGTGGCGGTGTTCGCCATGGACTATC
>CAVCEE010000024.1:0-30132 GCA_963601185.1 bacterium | reverse complement strand
GCTGCTGTGGCGATTGCCCATAAGAAGACAGGCGATCTGAAAACATATTTTGAAAGAAAAGTCGCCGAAGGAAAAAACAAAATGACTGTATTAAACGCAGTGCGAGCCAAGCTCGTGGCGAGAATGTTCGCCGTAATCAGAAATAATCGAGTTTATCAACCCATTTTATCAGTTTAGGCTTGCACAAATCATAAAAATATGGAATCAACAGAACGACTCGCTTTGGAAGAAAAAATCGTGAAGATGCTTCGCACGGTTTTCGACCCGGAAATCCCAGTTAATGTTTACGACTTGGGACTTATATACAAAATTGACATTGATGACGATGCCAATCTGAAACTGGATATGACATTGACAGCACCAAACTGCCCTGCCGCCGATTTTATCCTTGAAGATATCCGTATAAAGTTGGAAAGTATAGAGGGTCTGAAATCGGTAGATGTCAATTTGGTGTTTGAGCCGGAATGGAATCAGGATATGATGTCGGAAGAGGCTAAACTTGAACTCGGATTTCTCTGATGGCATCCCGCAAACTCACATATTTCCTTTCCGATTTTCATCTTGGAGCACGGTATTTCGACAATCCGCTTGTCTACGAGCGGAGGGTTGTGGCATTCCTCGATTCGATAAAGAACGATGCCAAGGAAATATTTTTGCTTGGCGACATACTGGATTATTGGTATGAGTACCGATATGTCGTGCCTCGCGGATTTACACGTTTTTTCGGGAAAATAGCGGAACTGACGGATATGGGGGTCAAGGTGCATTGGTTTCTCGGGAATCACGACATTTGGATATTTGACTATTTGCCTACGGAGTTGGGGGTGGACGTTGTTGACGGCCCGATGGTTTGCACCATTGACGGTAAGCAGTTTTTCCTCGACCATGGCGATGGTGTTGGGAAGCGGAAACTGTCGTTCCGTATTCTTCGCTCGATTTTCCGCAGCAAAGTGTGTCAGAAACTCTATGCTGCAATTCATCCTCGCTGGACAATTCCGTTCGCTTTGGGGTGGTCGTATGGTAGCCGTGCCAACGATTCGTTTCCCCATTACATGGGTGAGGGCAATGAGTATCTTGAAGAATTTGCAAAAGAATATTCCCAAACGCATAAAATAGATTATTTCGTTTTTGGACACCGGCATATTATGTTGTCGAAAGAAATCGGCGACAACAGTCATCTGATAATGCTTGGCGACTGGTTGCATTTCTGTTCCTATGCGGTGTTTGACGGGCAGGAAATGCAGTTGAAAACGTTCGAAATGCCTATAAAATCGGCGATGGTTTAACGTGTTTATAAAATTTAACATTTGTATATATTTCGCAACTATTGTTGTAAAAGTCAAAATGACAGCGGATTAAGGTCTGCTAATCAAAAATAATGCAAAACAAGTATGTTTAAGAACATGTAGAAATGTTTGTATCGCCCTGAATAAAGGGTGATATTTGCATCACAAACCTAAAACAATCTTTTTTACCTTAAAAAATTATACCTATTGGAAACCTATAAAGGAGAGACTTTGAGACAAAGTCTCTTTTTTGTTTTTTTACGAAACCGTTGTAAATTTGCAGTTATGAAGTTTAGATATGTTTGCTTGTGCGCAATGATGTCGATGTCGGTCGCATCTTGGGCAAATTTGGTGGTAGATTGCACTGCCCGTCAGGCATTGATTGTAACACCTCCTGCGAATACGGGGTTGGAGGCAGTCTATGTGGTGTATGGCGGAGCAAACACCACGTTGACTTATACGTCGGAAACAGGTTCAACTGCTGTCGAATGGCAATCTTTTGACGAGCGGGGCGGTGGATATGCTGAAACTGTTTCGGGTGTGGTGCGCGATGGCGTGACCACAAGGATTGTGAATCCGGAGGTAAACTGCGGCTATATTATAATTGACGGAGCAAAACGCCATTATTTCTGGTTGGTTGACTACGTCGGCTCGGAATTTTCGATTTCCGACGTGAGTTTCCCAAGTGAGCAGGATTGTGGAACAGTGACACTCTTCTTCAATGCCCATTGTCCTTCGATATCATATTCATCGATTACTGGCGTGCCTAAAGTACTTGACAGGCAGATAACGGTGACGTACAACACATTGGATTGGAATGAAGAAAACAAAACCTACGATAGCGTAGAGACGGTGACTACTTTGGATAATCTTGGAGAGCGACAGGTGCTGACAGCACCGTTGTGCGACACTCAATTTGTCATTAAAGGCGACCAGTTTCTCAAGCAATGGGGCGTTGGGCAAAATTATTCAACGGATGTGTTCCGTACGGCTTCGATAGAAATACAGACAACGGCAATGCAGGAAAGCCGCAGCAATGAAAACGAACAAGGTGTGACGGATGGCGAGTTGGGAGGCTCTGCTCCTGCCGAGGTGCAGTTTACCGCTTATTGCACCGATGCCGTAACCCATAAAGAATGGGACATCTCCAGAACTTCAGATTTTTCGTCGATTGACTACCGATTTAATGAGGAGTCAATTACCCATACGTTTACCGAACAAGGCACATATTATGCAAAATTCGTGGGTAGCAATTCCGATGCGTCATGCACTGAGGAAAGTGAGGTGTACACCATCTCCATTGGCGAGTCGTTGCTGGATTGCCCGAATGCCTTTTCACCGAATGCCAGCACGGGGTATAACGATGAATGGAAGGTGACATACAAGTCGATTATTGATTTCCATTGTTGGATATTTGACCGATACGGAAATCTGATGACCGAATTTACTGACCCTTCCCAAGGATGGGATGGCAAATACAAAGGAAAGTTTGTCAAAGCCGGTGTCTACTATTATGTAATAGAGGCAAAGGGTGCAGACGGCAAGAAATACAAGAAAAAAGGGGATATTAACATTATAAAGAGTACTCGGACAGACAAGAATGAAACCACGGAATAAATGGCTGGCAGTGATGGCGCTTTCTCTGGCTGCTGTCTGCACTGCATTTGCGCAGGAGAAGGTGCTGACAGTAGCACCAACGGTGCCGCTATCGGTTCAGTTTGCCGACCAGAACATTGATTTGAACCGCATTGATATGTATGAGCGAATGGACCGGGAATTGATTTCGTTCACGTACGGTCAGACCAATATACTGCTGACAATAAAGAGAGCCAATCGCTATAAACAGGAGATTGCCAAGATTTTAAAGGCGAATGGTGTGCCGGAGGATTTGGTGTATTTGGCTGCCATTGAAAGTCATTACGACAATACCGCGGTTTCAAGTGCCAAGGCTGCCGGAATGTGGCAGTTTATGCCGTCTACTGCCAAGGAGTATGGACTTGAGGTGAACGACTATGTTGACGAGCGGTTGGACTATGAGAAATCGACAGCCGCAGCATGTAAATATTTCAAAAGGGCATATTCAAAATATAAATGCTGGATAACCGTTGCTGCCGCCTACAATGCCGGTATGGGGCGCATCTCAAAGTCGCTTGACTCGCAGGATGTGGATCATGCGTTCGACTTGTATCTCAACAAGGAAACTTCGCGATACATATTTAGGCTATTGGCTATGAAACTGATTCTTGAGCATCCGTCACGCTATGGCTTCTCGGTTAAGTCAGAACAGTTATACAAGCCACTGGAGTACGACTTGATAGAAGTGACAGATGCGGTAGACGATTGGGTGGCATGGTCGAAAAACCATAACATTACGTATTCACTGCTGCGTGAATATAACCCTTGGATAAAGGCTACGTCATTGCCGAATGCAAGCAAGAAAACGTATGTGGTCAAGATCCCTAAAGAGTCAAACCTGTACAGAACAAAACAATCTACAAAAGCAAACTGATAGAGTTGGACGATAAAAAGGACATAGAAGAAGCATCGGATTGCGTTGCAGTGTATGGCGCAAGGGTGCACAATCTCAAGAATATTGATGCCTTCATTCCCCACGACCGGCTCACGGTGATTACTGGTTTGAGCGGTAGCGGCAAATCGTCGTTGGCATTTGACACAATCTATGCAGAAGGTCAGCGACGGTATATTGAAACATTTTCCTCGTATGCACGCAATATGCTTGGCGTATTGGAACGTCCGGATGTTGACAAAATCACAGGCTTGTGCCCTGTTATTTCCATTGAGCAGAAGACTGTAAACAAGAATCCGCGAAGCACTATAGGTACAATAACCGAGATTTACGATTTCTTGCGACTTCTGTATGCAAGGATAGGTACAGCCGTGTCCTACAAAAGCGGTCAGCCGATGATCAAGTATACGGAAGAGCGTATTATAGATCTGATTCTGGAGAAATTTGCAGGTAAGAAAGTACTGATACTGTCGCCACTTGTAAATAACCGAAAAGGTCATTACAAAGAACTGTTTGAGCAGTTGCGCCGCAAAGGGTATCTGAATGTGCGTGTAGATGGAGAAATGCAGGAGATAACCGTTGGTATGCGACTTGACAGGTATAAGAATCACAGCATTGAACTTGTCGTCGACAAATTAAAAATCTCAGACAAAGACCGTCAGCGGTTGCAAAAAACGGTTGCGGTGGCGATGAAACAGGGAGATGGCGTTATTCAAGTGTATGATGTCGACAGCGATGAAGGATTCTACTACAGCAAATCGCTTATGGACCCAATCACAGGACTGTCGTATCGGGAGCCGGCTCCACATAATTTCTCGTTCAACTCAATGCAGGGTGCGTGCCCCAAATGTAAGGGTCTTGGCACGGTGAACCTGATTGATATGGAAAAAATTATACCGAATGACTCCAAGTCGATTTATTCGGGAGGTATACTTCCATTAGGCAGTTACTCCAATAATATCATCTTCAATCAGATTGCTGCGATATGTGAACGCGATGGCGGTACATTGAAAACGCCGATTAAAGATTTGTCGGCAAAAACTCTTGACGACATACTCAATGGGACGGATGATGTGCTCAACCTAGCCGGAATAGGCCGAGGCTATCAGATGGCATACGAAGGCATCGTGAAATATATTGAGATGCAACAGGCTGATGATGAGTCGGCAAAGGCGCAGAAATGGGCTGGGCAATTCTACACTCAAACTGTCTGCCCAGAGTGCAAGGGCGCGAGATTGAACAAAGAGGCTCTTCATTATTTCATCGACGGCAAAAATATCGACGACCTTTCAAAAATGGAACTGTCAGATTTGAAGAATTGGGTCGATGGCATTGAGCCAAATCTGTCAGAACAGCAACAGGTGGTAGCAAAAGAGATATTGAAGGAAATTCGTTCAAGGCTGCATTTCCTGAATGACGTAGGCTTGGACTATCTGAGTCTGTCGAGAAGTTCTGTGTCGCTATCAGGTGGCGAAAGTCAGCGAATCAGACTGGCCACGCAAATCGGCTCACAGTTGGTCAACGTACTCTATATCCTTGACGAGCCGAGCATCGGTCTGCATCAGCGAGACAACGATCGGCTGATTCGTTCGCTTAAAGAGTTGAGGGATTTGGGCAATACCGTTATTGTCGTTGAACACGACAAGGATATGATGCTTGAATCGGACTATGTTATAGATATTGGTCCAAAGGCGGGAAGAAAAGGTGGCAACGTAGTGTTTGCTGGTACTCCAAAGGCATTGCTGGAAAGTGATACTCTTACGTCAAACTATCTGAACGGCAAGTTGGAAATCGAGATACCGAAGGTGCGTCGTAAGGGAAATGGTAAATTTCTGAAATTGAATGGTTGCACGGGCAACAACTTGAAGAATGTGAGTGTGACGCTGCCTCTTGGCGAGTTGATTTGTGTCACAGGCGTGTCGGGTAGCGGCAAATCGACGGTGGTAAATGAAACGCTTCAACCAATTTTGAGTCAAGCCTTTTTCCGTTCTCTCAAAGCGCCGTTGCCTTACAAGTCGATTGAGGGAATGGAAAATATAGACAAGGTGGTAACTGTCGACCAGTCGCCGATAGGCAAGTCGCCGCGCTCAAATCCGGCGACATACACGAACGTGTTTACCAATATCCGCAATTTGTTCGTTGAATTGCCAGAAGCCAAAATTAGAGGTTATAAACCAGGTAGATTTTCCTTCAATATGTCTGGCGGCCGCTGTGATGCATGTAAGGGCAACGGCTATCGCTCGATTGAAATGAATTTCCTCCCGAATGTATTGGTGCCGTGCGAGGTGTGTCATGGGCAGCGGTACAATCGCGAAACACTTGAAGTCAGGTTTAAAGGGAAGTCAATAGCGGATGTCCTTGATATGACAATAAATCAGGCGGTCGAATTTTTTGAGAATATGCCGGCGATTTTGTCAAAGATAAAGGTGCTGCAGGATGTAGGCTTGGGCTACATTAAACTTGGACAGCCGTCAAGCACATTGTCTGGAGGCGAGAGTCAGCGTGTGAAATTGGCCACGGAACTGTCGAAAAAGGATACGGGAAAAACCTTGTTTATCCTTGACGAGCCGACAACTGGTTTGCATTTTGAAGACATCCGAGTGTTGATGGGTGTGCTCAACAAACTCGTTGACCGTGGGAATACGGTACTGGTCATTGAGCACAATCTTGATGTTGTGAAATGCGCAGACCATGTAATTGATATGGGCCCGGAAGGCGGTAAGAACGGAGGAAGGGTAATCGCCGTAGGTACACCCGAAGAAATCAGTAAGGCGCAAGATTCAATAACAGGTAAATTTTTGAAGAAAGAATTGAAGTGCTCTTGATTATTGCGTTTTGTTTATTAAGTTTGCATAAAGAAATATAAGGTATGGATATAGTCGATTTGATAAAAGATAATGGAAAATGTGGATTTTCGTTTGAAGTGCTTCCGCCATTGAAGGGTAGAGGCATCTCTCAAATATACAATGCAATAGACAAGTTGCGCGAGTTTGATCCACTTTACATAAACATAACAACTCACAGAAGTGAGTTTGTATTTAAGAGCAATGATGACGCAACTTATCAGCGAGTTTCGGAGCGGTCGCGCCCGGGAACTGTCGCTGTGGCGGCTGCCATACAGCAGAAATACAACATTCCTGCTGTTCCGCACATTATTTGCAGCGGATTTTCGAAAACCGAAACAGAGTATGCTTTGATTGACCTTAACTTCTTGGGAATTGATAATTTGCTCCTTCTTAGAGGTGATAAGGCAAAGCACGAGAACCGTTTTGTCCCGAATGAAAACGGACATGCGCATGCTTCGGAACTGCAAGACCAGGTTAATGCCTTCAACGATGGATATTTTGTAGACGGGTCGAAAATGGACATTATGACCGATTCAAGATTTTCTTATGGAGTGGCTGGCTATCCAGAGAAGCATGATGAAGCCCCGAATATGGATATAGACTTGATGTTCTTGAAAAACAAGGTTGACAAGGGCGCCAAGTATATTGTGACACAAATGTTTTTCGACAATCAAAAATATTTCGATTTTGTGGAACGTTGCCGTGAAATCGGAATAAATGTGCCGATTGTTCCAGGATTGAAACCGATTGTGTCTACAACGCAGTTGACGGTGTTGCCCAAGGTGTTTCATGTGGATTTGCCAATGGAACTGACCAACGAACTGTTCAAATGCAAGGACAATGTCGAGGCAAAGCAAGTCGGAATAGAGTGGGCAACGATGCAGGCTAAGGATTTGATGGCACATGGTGTCCCAAGTATTCATTTTTATTCACACAATGCGACCGACAGTGTTCGGAAAATAGCGCAGGAAGTTTATTAGTAGATATGAAATTTAGTGACATACCGGGGCATGAGGATGTGAAGCGTCGGCTGCAAGCAATGGCAGACTCCGACAAGATACCTCATGCAATTCTCCTTGAAGGCTTGGAGGGCATAGGCAAATTGTCGATGGCAAGGGTTTTTGCGCAGTATGTGCATTGCCAGAACCGTCAGAATGGAGAGCCGTGTGGGGTATGTCCGTCGTGTCTGCAGCATCAGACTAACAATCATCCAGACTTGTTCTACTCGTTTCCGGTATTTAAGAAGTCGAGCGAAAGTGTATATAGCGATGAATATATAACAGAGTGGAACGAATTTTTGGATCATAGCAAATTTCATTCATTTGAAGATTGGCTGAAATTCTTGAATCCGGGTACAAAGCAACCTGTAATCTATAATTCGGAAGGAAACTCGATTATTCACAAAGTGAGTGTGAAATCGTATTCCTCGAAATATAAGATTATGATTATGTGGCTTCCCGAGAAGATGAAGACGGAATGTGCCAATCGTCTGCTCAAAATGATTGAAGAGCCTTACAGCAACACGTTGCTGCTGTTTGTGAGCAATCACCCTGAGGAGATTCTGCCTACTATCTATTCGAGAATCCAGCGGCTGCAAATGAAGCGGTTGCCTGACTCTATAGTGACAGACACGTTGGAGCGAACGATGGCTGTTGACGGTCAGATGTCAGTAGCGATGGCGTCATTGGCAGAGGGTAGTATGACAAAAGCAATCAGTCTGTTGGATTCAGCCGACGACTCTGCAATGTTTCTTGACTTGTTTAAACAACTGACACGTATGGCATATCTTCGAGACGTGAGAGGACTGAAACTTTGGTCGGAGACGGTGGCTGACTTGAAGAGGGAAAAGAACGTGTTGTTTTTGTCCTATCTAAGCCGGATGTTTAGAGAAAACTACATATACAACATCGGGAACAAGTCATTGAACTATCTGACGCCTCAAGAAGACTCCTTTAGCGCAAAATTTTGTCCGTTTATCAATGAGCGGAACGTGGCAGGTATACAAAACGAGACTGACAGGGCTGCATCTGATATTGCAAGAAATGCCAATGCAAAGATTGTGATGTTTGACTATGCAATCAAGATGGTTGTAGCCTTGAGAATGTAGCATCCTTATATTATGACAAAACCTTTCCTTCAAAAAGTTGCGGAGGCTTATGCCGTCAATGAGTCGAGCGACTTAAGCCGATATTGCTTTGTGCTGCCTAACCGGCGCAGTTGCACGTTCTTTGAGTCATACTTGTCAAAGGCACTGGATAAAACAAACGGCATTTCGCCGGAAATTATATCGATTACGGATTTTATTGAACGTCAGTCGAAACTAGTAGAGGCTGGACGGGTGGAACTCCTGTTGCTGCTTTACCAGACATACCGTCAACTGGCGGAGCAGTACAAGGCTGACTATGCTCCATTCGACCAATTTCTCTATTTGGGAGACACTTTGCTTAGTGATTTCAACGACATAGACCGTTATCTGGTGGATGCTCGGGAGGTTTACAATAATGTTAGAAATCTGAACGACATACAAACGGATTATTTGACAGACGAACAACGCTCTGTGATAAAGGAATATTGGGGCGTTGATAAAACGCCTTCGGGCAAGGATTCGTTGTTTGTGCAATCCTCATATTTCAATATGTGGAACAAGTTGTATGAACTTTATGAGAATTTCAACGAAGCGTTGAAGGAACAGCATCTTGCGTACAGCGGAATGAGTTACAGAAAGGTGGCGGAAGCAATAGCCGATGCCGATTTCGCTTCTTTCGGGTTCGACCGCTTGGTGATGGTGGGATTTAGCACATTGTCGTCAGCAGAGGAGAAGATATTCAAGTATCTTCGTAATGCTGGAATTGCGGACTTCTATTGGGATTTTGAGTCTCCGTTTCTTGATGAGGAAAACAAAGGCTCTTATTTCTTGAACAAGTATATCAAGGAATATCCGTCGAAGTATGACATCTCCGATGAGGAGGTTCACATCCCCCACATCAATATACTTTCTGTCCCGTCGGGGTCTGGTCAAGGTCAAGTGGTTGGCTCGATTCTGAGTCAGTTGGTGAAAAAGGGTGTAATCAATGCCGGAAATGCCGTAGACACTGCCGTCGTTTTGCCAGAAGAGAAATATGTAAACTCCGTACTCAGTTCGGTGCCGGAAGAATTTGACAAGATTAATATTACAATGGGTATGTCGGTGAGACAAAGTCCGATAGCCTCATTTCTTGCCAACTTGGCAGATTTGGAAAAGAAACAGCAAATACTTAAAGATGAGGTTAACTATTTCTATGAGGATATAGAAATGATAGCATCTCATCCGTATTCAATGCTTGTTTGTGGCGATGAAATTTCAAAATTAGTGGAAATCATCCGTCAGAAAAATGCGTTTTTTGTTCCTCTGTCAATGATTGAATCATGTTCAGATTGTTTGTCTGTCTTGTTCGGATATGGAGATGATCCGATGCGCTACTTGAAGAACTTGTTAGGCATGATTTACACGCGTCTTGAAGAGACGGACGCAAATGTGATTGAGCGTTTCTTTGTAAGTCAATACATCCAAGCCTTAAACCAAATTGATACGACTCTTGAATCATTCAATATTGAAATCGAAAAGAGGTCGTTGTTTTATATCTTGTCACGGTCGATGGCTGGCGCAATCGTGCCATTTGAGGGAAAGCCTTTGCGTGGATTGCAGATTATGGGTGTGCTGGAAACGAGATTGCTTGATTTCAAGAATATTATCGTATTGTCGATGAATGAAAAGGTGTTTCCGACCAAGCACTATACCAAGTCGTTCATCCCGAATGGTATCAGGTCGGCTTTCGGTTTGTCTACATTTAAGTATCAGGACTCGATGTATGCTTACTATTTCTTCCGTATGATAAGCCGTGCCGAGAATGTGTTCCTCGTCTATGACTCTCGCACGCAAAGCCTTTCAAGCGGAGAGGAGTCGCGCTACATCAAGCAGATTAAGCAGATTTACAATAGAGACAAGAATCGTGAAATCCACTATGTGTACGATATCCTTGCCCCGACGTCGACGGTTATCGAGGTGACTAAGACTCCTCGCATAATGAAAATATTGGAAAAATTTAGGTCGGAAGGTGATGAGAAACGATATTTGTCGGCAAGTAGTCTGAACACTTATATTGACTGTCCGTTTAAGTTCTATTTGCAGAAAGTTGAAGGGCAGAATGAGGAAGACGAGATTTCGGACTTTATAGACAGCCCGACTTTCGGAACCGTAGTGCATAGGGCACTTGAAAAAGCATACGACCAACAAAAATATATAGATAAGGCTTTTTTTGATAAATATTTGCGTGGAGATGATCCGACAATTGAATTGGAAAAGGTCGTGACCTATGCGGTCAACAAGGACTACAAGCACAACCCGGAGGAAAAGTGCCTCAACAAACTTGACGGAGATTCAATGCTGATAGGGAAGATTGTGATGTACTATGTCAAGAATACACTTATTCACGACAGACGTATGGGGGAATTCCAGTATGAAGCAAGCGAAAAGAAACTGGCATTTTATTGGGATTTCGGGGATGGTATCGGTATGAATTTCAAATGCTTCATCGACAGAATTGACAAGGTGGATGGTCGGCTTCGCATTGTGGACTACAAAACCGGTAGTGATGGAGTGAAAATTTCAGACAAAGATGATAATATAAGTGAATTGTTTGATGCTAAAAAGGAGGAAAGGGAAAAGGCAATACTGCAACTGTTGCTTTATTGCAACGCTTATGCAATTCACGAAAAATATGATTCCGAGATACAGCCTGTGGTTTATCAACTTAGGGAGATAAGTAAATTTTCAAAGACAGAGTTTGTTGTGAAGTTGGGTACGGATTCCAAGTTTCGGATTTTGTATGATTATCGTAATGATATTGACAATTCTTCATTTCTTGAAAAGATGAAAGTTGTGGTTGGTGAGATTTTTGATGCAGACAAGAAATTTACGCAAGCAAAAAATCGTAAGAAATGTGAATATTGTCAATTTAAGAAAATTTGCAATCCGAATGAAGATTAGTCGGAATTTTTTGCATAATTGGTGAAATAACAGTACCTTTGCATCGCTTTTTAAAAATTCCATGTGTGATGGGAAGTTAAGGGGCAAAAACTTAATTTTGAGTAACACTAATTTAAAAAACAATGAAATCTTACAGTTTGACAGCGCAGCCAAGAACAGAAATTGGCAAGAAAGCATCTAAAACTTTACGTAATGCAGGTCTTATCCCAGTCGGCTTGATTGGTGGTGAGCGCGTAGACCTCCCTTATTCAGGTGCATTGAAAGAGGGTGAGAACGTTGTAGACTTTGGCAATGGTAAAGGTATTATCGTTACAAGCTTGGCAGTAAAGGCTGAGGATGTGCGCAAGTTGATTTACACTCCTGAAATCTTTGCAATTGATTTGGATGTCAATGGCGTAAAGAAAACAGCTATTCTTAAAGAAATCCAATTCCACCCGGTAAAGGATGAAGTTCTCTATATCGACCTTCTTGAGGTTAACGAGACAAAGCCTGTTGTAATTGAAGTTCCAGTTAAGTTGGAAGGTCACGCAGAAGGTGTTAAAGCCGGTGGTAAATTGAGTTTGTCTATGAAGAAACTCAAAGTAAAGGCGGTTTACACTAACATTCCAGAGCGTTTGGTTGTAAACGTAGACAACTTGGGCTTGGGCAAGACAATGCAGGTTGGTGACCTCCACTTCGAAGGTCTTGAATTGACAAATGCAAAGAACGCTGTCGTTTGTGCAGTGCAATTGACTCGTGCCGCTCGTGGTGCCGCTCAAGCTGCAAAATAATCATAGCACAACAGAATGAAATATCTGATTGTTGGATTGGGAAATATTGGTGCTGAGTATCAAGAAACCCGCCACAACATAGGATTTATGATATTGGATGCTTTTGCCAAAGCATCCAATATTACTTTTGAGACCAAGCGTTATGGAGACGTTGCGGAAACTCGTGTGAAAAATCAGCAACTGCTGTTGTTGAAGCCGTCCACATATATGAACCTTAGCGGAAACGCCGTGAAATATTGGATGGACAAAGAGCGTATACCTTTGGAGAACGTATTGATTCTCGTCGATGACTTGGCGTTGCCATTGGGCACGATTCGCATCAAAGGGAAGGGTAGCGATGCCGGACACAACGGTTTGAAGAACATTGCGTCAATGCTCGGTACTCAAAATTACGCACGTCTGCGGTTTGGCATCGGAAATGATTTTCCGAAGGGTATGCAGATAGATTTCGTGCTCGGCCATTTTTCTACGAGCGATTTGGAATTGTTGGCGCCAAGGCTGGAGATTGCCATAGAGGCAATGAAATCCTTTTGTTTGTCTGGCTTGAATTTTACGATGAATAATTTCAACAATAAATGAAAGAGGTTAGAATCGATAAATGGCTTTGGGCGACAAGAGTGTTTAAAACCCGTACGATAGCGACTGAAGCATGCAAAAAAGGGCGTGTGTCGGTCTCTGGCGTTAATGTGAAACCGTCCCGACCGGTAAAGATAGGCGAGGTTATAGACGTGAAAAAGCCGCCAGTAACGTATTCCTTTAGGGTAAAGGATGTGGCAGAAAACAGGATGGGAGCAAAATTGGTGTCTCAGTACCTTGAAAATGTTACAGCACCTAGCCAATACGAACTGCTGGAGATGGTTAAGATTAGCGGATTTATCGACCGGCAGAAGGGCTTGGGACGACCGACAAAAAAGGACAGTCGGGAATTGTCGCGGTTTACGGACGATATTTATTCGTACAGCGACACCGACTTCGATTTTGATGAAGATTTCTTTGAAGAGGATTGACAATTGCTCAATTCTCTTTTTTATTTCCGATTTGCAACTTAGTTCCATCCTAAAAGCCCTATCTTTGCATTGTGATGATGAAAAAAATAGAAATGAAGTTGTTGCCGATTGTAGCATTGGTTGCCTTGATGGCATTCAATGTTATTGGTATTCACCATCATCATCACGAAAAGGCAGTGCCTATCGTTGTCGAACTCCTGGCTTGCAGTGGCGACGATGGCGACTCATCGCATAATGATTGCTGTGCGCATGGCGACGGTCATTCGCATGCTACGAAATGCGACTATCAACCTTCTGCTGTAAAACTGCTTAAAACCAATATAGACAAGAGTGTCTTGTCACAAATGGCCGGCGTGGCAGCGTATTCCGTTTGTGTTTCGGCAGAACCTTGCCCAGATACGGAGAATGTCTGTGAACTTGTCCCGTTATTACCGGGAACTGATTTGCAGCAACGGTCAAAGAGGGGACCTCCTGAATATTCATTTTTTACAATATCCAATCAAATTATTAATTCTAATTGTGTAGAAAATGAATATCAGAATATTATATCCGTTTGTGGCGGCATTTACCGTCATAGCAATGGCTGGATGCTCTAAAACGAGCGATTCCCACAAGGAAGAGCATAAAGGCGAAGAGCATGGAGATGAAATCGTTTTGAAAGCCGAACAAATATCAAAATTGGGGATAAAGTCGGAAACTGTTGCTCCAAGTGAATTTCAGGAAGTTATAAAATGCGGAGGTGAAATACTCCCTTCGGTAGGTTCTCAGGTGGTTGTTGCTGCAAAGTCAAGCGGCATTGTGCAACTGTCGCCGAAAATTAGTTTGGGAGTCCAAGTCGGAAGAGGTGAAACAATTGGGGCGATTTCTTCGGATGGCCTAAGTGGAGGCGATCCTCGTTCTGAAGCAAATGTGCGATTGGCGGCAGCAAAACAAGAGTACGATAGAGTCTATAAACTGTACAAATCCAATCTTGCGACGGAAAAGGAACTGCAAGAGGCAAAACTGGCAGTTGAGATAGCAAGTAATTCAGTGACTGGTAATGCCAAAAGCAGTGTGGCTACTTGTTCGATTTCAGGCGTAGTAACGCAATTACTGGTAAATTCGGGAACGTTTGTCAATATGGGCGATCCGATAGCAGTGGTAAGTTCCTCTACAAAATTGACACTGAGGGCATATATTCCTCAAAGGTATTGCCAAGACATGGCATTGGTAGAATCAGCAAACTTTAGACTCCCGGATATAAACAAGACCTTTGAATTGAGTGCAATGCATGGTCGTCGTCTCACTGCCCAGTCAATGTCAAATGCATCAAATGGTTATATTCCAATTGACTTTAGTTTTTACAATGACGGCACTATCCTTGCGAGATGCGCTGCTGAAGTATACTTGTTGGGTGCAAAAACGACTGAAGTGCTTGCCGTGCCGACGGAAGCGATAATTGAGGAACAAGGAAAATACTTTGCATTTGTGCGTGAGTCAAAAGAGCATTTCGAGAAACGACCGGTGGTCATTGGTCGTACGGATGGCAAACGGATTGAGATTAAGTCGGGGATTTCATCAGGTGAAGAGGTCGTTACCGGCGGAACAGTCTATGTGAAATTGGCTGCCAACAGCGGAGTTGTACCAGAAGGGCATCATCATCATTAAAATCTACGGTTATGTTGAATAGAATTATTCGGTTTTCTTTGAATAACCGCTATCTGATTGTATGCCTTTTCGCAATAATCACGCTTTGTGGCTTGTTTGTCGTGGCGCATACAACAGTGGACGTATTCCCCGATTTGAATGCACCGACAGTGACAGTTATGACCGAAGCCCCTGGGCTGGCACCTGAGGAGGTCGAAAAATTAGTGTCTTATCCTATAGAGACTGCCGTCAATGGAGCAACAGGTGTGCGCCGTGTACGCTCGACTTCCGACACTGGTTTGTCGGTCGTAAATATCGAATTTGATTGGGGAACTGATATATATCTTGACCGGCAAATAGTCTCTGAGAAACTGTCGACAGTTGCGGAATCATTGCCTCCAAATGTCAATAGCCCGGTGATGGCACCGCAAACATCTATAATGGGAGAGGTCCTGATTGTTGGATTGACGGCGAAGGAAACATCTTCGATGGAATTGCGAACCTTGGCAGACCGGTCTATTCGTCCTCAACTTCTGTCGTTGCCAGGTGTCGCCCAAATTACAGTGATGGGCGGCGATGTGAAAGAGTATCAGGTGTTGCTTAATCCAGAACGGATGCGGGCACTTTCTGTTACGATGAGCGATGTGCTAGAGTCAACCAATCAGTTTAACGACAACACAAACGGCAGCATCCTGCACGAGTATGGAAACGAATATCTCGTCAAGGGATTGATAAACACATCGGATGCCGAACAACTTGAAATGGTTGCGGTCCGTTCGGAAAATGGCAATTTTGTGCGTTTGTCGGATATCGCCGAGGTGAAAATAGGCAGCGTTTATCCCAAATTGGGATTGGCGACAGAAAAAGGCGCTCCAGCGGTTTTGATAACTGTGTCAAAGCAAAATGATGTAAATACAACATCTCTGATTGCAGATATAGAGGAGTCGTTGGACAATATGAAGAAAAACCTCCCCGATGATGTTGTCGTCTCGACAGACATCTTCCGGCAAAGCGATTTCATTGATAATGCAATAGACAACATCAAGGGTGCATTGGCAGAGGGCGCATTGTTTGTGGTCGTGATTCTGTTCTTGTTCTTGATGGATTATCGGGCAACTGTAATTTCCGTGATTGCGCTGCCGATATCTGTGATAATTACATTGATAATATTACATCTGCTGAATTTGTCAATCAACACGATGTCGTTGGGTGGTATCGCTATTGCGATAGGTTCTTTGGTCGATGATGCGATAGTCGATGTGGAAAATGTTTATCGCAAACTCCGTGAGAACGGCAAAAAACCGAAGGAGGAGCGGCTTAAAACCAAGGACATCATTTTTAATGCGTCTTCGGAAGTGAGAATGCCGATTCTTAATTCTACATTGATAATCGTGGCAAGTTTCTTGCCTCTGTTCTTCTTGACTGGGATGGAGGGTCGTTTATTGATTCCTCTTGGCATTGCATTCATCGTGTCGCTGGCTGCATCTACAATCGTTGCCTTGACACTGACGCCGGTGATGTGCAGTTTATTGCTGTCGAAAGACAAACATCTTCTGAAAGCCGAAAAGGAGTCGTTTGTGTCGAGGGAATTAAAGACTTTGTATCAACGCTCACTACGTGGTAGTTTCAGTCATCAGAAATCAATCCTTGCAGTGATAACTGCGGCGTTTATTGTTGCGTTGGGCTTGTTCTTTACATTGGGGCGAGGCTTCCTTCCTCCTTTCAATGAGGGATCGTTTACAATCAATGTAACGGCATTGCCCGGTATCTCGTTGGCGGAATCGAACAAGATAGGTGAAGAAGTGGATAAAATCCTGTTGTCTGTTCCTGAAATCAAAACCATTGCACGGAAAACCGGCCGCGCCGAACTTGATGAGCATTCACGGGGAAGCAATGCTTCAGAGATTGAAGCACCGTATGAACTTAAAAATCGGTCAAGGGCGGAACTCGCTGCCGATATAAGGAAACGGTTGTCGGATATTCCCGGAGTCAATATCGAAATCGGGCAACCGATATCACACCGTATTGATGCAATGTTGTCGGGAACTGAAGCACAAATAGCCATTAAGATTTTTGGCGATGATTTATCCACGTTGCACAATCTTGCGTCAAAAATCAAGGCTGAGATAGGAGAGGTTGACGGCATAGTTGATATTAATGTTGAACAGCAAATCCAACGGCCTGAGGTGCTGATTATCCCCAATCGCATATTGATGGCTGAGTATGGCATAACTATGCCTGAATTCAAGGAGTTTGTGGATGTTTGTACATCGGGCGTAGTGGTGTCAAATGTCTATGAAGACGGAGTGCCGTATGATTTACGGTTAAAGGTTGCCGATGACAAGCATAGTAAAATGTCGGAAATCGAGGATTTGATGATAGATACTCCAAAGGGGAAAGTGCCATTGTCGGCAATTGCTGAGGTGCGGTCTTCGTCTACGGTCAACTCGATAAACAGAGAGAACGCGCGGCGGAGAATAGTCGTTTCGGCAAATGTGGAAAATCGAGATTTGGTCGGTGCGGTTGAGGCTATAAAGGCTAAGATAGCATCATCGGTGAAACTTCCGGAGGAATATTACATAAACTATGGAGGTCAGTTTGAGAGCGAACAGTCGGCTTCCAGAACGTTGGCGATAACAACGGTTCTTGCCTTGTTGGTAATTCTGTTCCTGTTATATCAGGAATTCCACAGGATTTCAGATGCCTTGATAATCCTTGTAAACATCCCTTTGGCAATGATTGGCGGTGTGTTGATACTTTGGATAAACGGAAGAGATGTGAATATCCCGGCTATTATAGGCTTCATTTCACTTCTCGGTATTGCTACTCGTAATGGTATGCTGCTGATTTCCCATTATCGTCAGTTGGAGAAGGAGGGGTTGCCGTTGAATGAATTAGTGCTGAAAGGATCGATGGACAGGCTTTTGCCGATTGTTATGACGGCATTGTCGTCGGCGTTGGCTTTGATACCGATTGTGGCACGTGGCACTGAACCGGGTAACGAGATACAAAGTCCTATGGCATTGGTTATCCTCGGCGGACTTTTGAGTTCTACGCTATTAAACATTTTTGTAGTGCCAATCATATATTATATGAACAACAAGAAACATAAGTCATGAATAAAATATTAATTGCATTATCGTTGTGGCTGGTTTTGCCATTGTCGGCATTTGGTGTCAATGACAGTTCGCTTGTAACTCAAGTAATTGAGAATAACGAGCGCGTCAAAGAAGCGAAACTGAAACTGAATAGTGATGTTTTACAGTTGAAGACGGAGGGAAATATCCCAGATCCGGAGGCAGAACTAGAGATTTTGGCAAATCCGATTAACTCATTGGAGTTGACAGTCTCTGAAACAATCGAATGGCCTGGAGTATATGCTATGCGCAGAAATTCCAGAAAACATCGTATCGATGCTTCTCAGTATCTGTATGCTTCGCAATGTCTGGAGGTTGCCAAAGAGGCGCGTCTGGTGTATGCGGAGTTGATAAAAGTCAATGCAAAGATTTCAAGGAGCAAGCAACTCCAGGCGGCAATAGATTCCATCTTGGCGAAAGTTACAAGAAGCGATTTGAAAACCAATTTCTCGGTGTTGGATATTTCTAAACTGAAAATAGAGTCTTTCGATATTGCGTCCGACATCTCATCGATGGAGATTCAAAAACAAATTTTGATTGCCGACCTGATTCAGTTGAATGGTGGCAAGCATCTTGATGAGGTGGATTTGGAATGTTGCGATTATTCGATTTCATTGAAGTCTGAAGACTATTACATCTCGACATATTACGACAGCCCCGAATACAAGGCTCTGCTGTCGTCAATTCAGTCAGCGGAATATGACGTAAAGGCAAATAAAATGTCTTGGTGGCCAAATCTCAAGTTCGGCTATAAATTCAACAGGGAGGCTGGCATAAATGCCCATGGTGCAGTTGTGGGTATATCAATTCCGATATTCTCCAATAGGGGAAAGGTCAAGGCTGCGCAGTCGGTTAATGAGGCCAACGAGTTTTCAAAAGACTTTGCCGGCAGGAAAGGGGCGGCTGATGTGCGGAAATGCTATCAGGCTGTAGTAAAGACACAAATGGCAATAACGGATTATACAAACAGGCTTAACTGCGACGAGGTTGTGGCATATCTCGACAAAGCATTGGCGGAAAAGTCAATAACGATTGTCGAGTATTTGACAGAGCATCAATATGTTCTTAATGCACAACAGAAGTTAGACGATATGAAAGCGGATTTGGCTGAAAAGTATATCGAGTTGTCGAAGTATGTGTCACTTCAGTGAAAACAATCCGTCTGAAACTTTGATTTTCCCTTCGTCTAAGAGAAACCGCACCATGTCGGACACGTCTTTAGGCGCAAAAGATAGGGTTTCGATGAAATCTTTGAGAGTGCGGTCTTTGAGTGACAGCATATAGAAAATGGAGTCGGCAAGTTCTTTATCTGAAGGACTTGCCTTCTTCTTTTCAATGCAGACATCGCAGTGGCTGCAATCAGCAGTGGATTCTTCGCCAAAATAATTTATGATTTTCCTTTCACGGCACTCTGTGGTGTTGTAGGCATAGTCTATCATCGAATTGATGCGCTTCTCCAATCTTTGTTTCCCGGTTTCATAAACATCCTTGGTTATCTCCAGATGGTGTGGCTCTGTTCTTGAATACGGGAAGTAGATATAGGCAGTCCTCTTCCTCGGGATATAATGGATGATGTGTTTCCTGCTTAAGAAAAGCAACGTCTCGTAAATTTTTTGCGGCGAAATGTGGTGCTTGTACGCAATCGTGTTTTCGTCGATAAATATATAGTCGGAAAAGATTCCGGAATAATTTCTCAGAATAAATTCAAGAATGTCGTCCATTTCCGGCGTCATACCATCGATGTCGTATAACTCTCGTTTGTCTACAAGAATCATAATTCTTGATAGTGTGTCGATTTCATCGATATAATCGATATAGTGGCACGACGACAAGATTTTGAGTGCACTGTATGTTTGCCGTTCCGGCAACTGGAATGTGGTGCAAAACAACGGGAAATTGAAATCAAACAGTTTGTCGTAGCCTCCGCCGATGCCCAATTGCAGAAAATCGCACATATGGACATAAACGTCTTTAATGAAATCTTTCGGCGGAAAGGCTTCTGCAATCCGTCGTTTGAGAGTCCCTTTGTCTTTAGATGAAATCAGTAGCATAACGAATGACCGCCTTCCGTCGCGGCCTGCTCGTCCGGCTTCTTGATAGTATTCCTCGAGGGAGTTGGGCACGTCAAGGTGTATGACAAACCTGACATCGGGCTTGTCGATGCCCATACCAAAGGCGTTTGTCGCCACAATGATGCGAATCTCTCCCGATTTCCATCGGTCTTGTTTGTCTCGTTTTTCTTCTGGCGGTAACCCAGCATGGAAAAAATCGGCAGAGAAGCCCTTGGCTTGGAGTTGTTCGGCTATATTTTTTGTCTTTGCCCGACTTCTTACATAGATGATTCCACTGCCGTAGATGTTGGAAATGGACGAGAACAACTTGTCGAGTTTGTTCTCCTGAAATCTCACGATATACGAAAGATTGTCGCGGCGAAAACTTTTACGTATAACGTTCCTTTCCTTGAACAGTAACTGATCCATAATGTCGTCAACAACCTCTGGGGTGGCAGACGCAGTGAGGGCAAGCACCGGTGCATCGGGGAAAAATTGCCGGATGCGGGCTATGTTCAGGTATGACGGTCGGAAATCGTAGCCCCATTGGGAGATGCAGTGCGCCTCGTCAACGACAATCAACTTGATAGGCATTGACCTTAGCGAGTCGAGGAACGATGCAGAGGACAATCTCTCAGGGGAGACGTAGAGAAATCGGCATTTGCCATAGTTGCATCGGTCTATGACATTACTGATTTCACTTGGACGCAATCCGGAATGGATGAAAGCAGCCTTGATGTGGCGTGACTTGAGGTTGTCTACCTGGTCCTTCATCAGGGAAATAAGGGGCGTGACAACGATTGTCAAGCCGTCAAATATAATCCCCGGAATTTGAAATGTGATGGATTTTCCACCACCAGTAGGCAACAGCCCAAGGGTATCCTTCCCGGACAACACGGAATTGATAATGTCTTCCTGTTTTGCCCGGAAAGAGTCATAGCCCCAATGGCGTTTAAGCACGTCATAGATAGAACTGCTGTCCATCTGGAACGTTAGTTTATGCGTATTTCTTTTACAAAAAGTTGGTATCTGACAACATTGTTCGGATGCCGGTTCTCTTCTATGGTGTAGCAAATGTCGAATGGCTTGCCCGACTTGATATGGTCAAAATATTGCGACATATTGAATGCTATGCCATTCAGAACCTTGCCTGAACTGTTGTCGACAAGTTCAAGTTTGATGTGCTCGAGGTTCTTTCCGACCAGTTTGCTTGTTCCATAGTCGAGGACGTTTTTCGTGCAGAACATCGGCTTCTGGTTGCCTGGTCCAAACGGATTGAATTTTCCGAGAAGCGCAAGAAACTCCGGCGTAATTTCCGCAAATTTCAGATATGTGTCAATGTCAATCTGAGGCGTCATTTGGTATGGCTTGATAGTCTTTGCCACATATTCTTCAAAACGTTTGGAAAATTCAGGAATGTTCTCTTCCTTAAGCGACAGCCCGACGGCATAGGTGTGTCCGCCGAAGTTCTCAAGCAGGTCGCGTGACGCATCGATGGCTGAATATATGTCATACCCTTGTACGGAGCGTGATGACCCTGTGGCAACGCCGTTTGAGAGCGTAAGCACAACTGCAGGCTTGTAGTACAGTTCTGTAAGTCGGGATGCGACAATGCCAATGATGCCCTTGTGCCAACTCTTGTTGTAGATTACTATCGCCTTTTTGTCGGACTCGATTTCACCGCGTTCCTCCAAAATCGCATTGGCCTCTTCGGTAATCCGTTTGTCCAGTTCTTTGCGGTCTTTGTTGTACTGGTCGATGCTTTTACCTTTTGCATACGCTTCGTTGATGTCCTTGGTGGTCAGCAAATCTACAGCTTCCATGCCCGACTGCATACGCCCGGAGGCATTGATGCGCGGACCTATTTTGAAGATTACGTCGCTGATTGTAATCTCTCGGTTTGAAAGATTGCAAATCTTGATGATGCTTTTGAGCCCAAGGTTGGGATTTGAGTTCAGCCGTTTGAGACCGTAGTAGGTCATCACTCGGTTCTCACCGGTCATCGGAACTATATCGGCAGCAATGCTGACGGCAACCAAGTCCAACAGATTGTAGAGTTCTGCTTGATTGGACAATCCGTTGCTCAAGGCAAATGCCTGCATAAACTTGAAACCGACACCACAACCGCACAGATGTGGATAAGGGTAAGTGTTGTCGGGCAACTTAGGGTTCAGGATAGCACAAGCATCCGGCAACACATCGTCCGGCACGTGGTGGTCGCAAATGATGAAATCGATGCCTTTTTCTTTGGCATAGCGGATTTCGTCAATGGCTTTGATGCCACAGTCAAGGACGATGATAAGTTTTACACCAACAGATGCGGCATAGTCTATGCTTTTGATAGATATGCCGTACCCTTCTTCATCACGTGTCGGAATGTAATATTCAATGTGGGAATAATAATTCCTCAGATATTTGTATACAAGAGACACGGCCGTAGTTCCGTCTACGTCGTAGTCTCCATATACCAATATCTTCTCTTTTGCCCCCATTGCCATATTAAGCCTATTGACGGCCTTGTCCATATCCTTCATAAGGAATGGATCATGCAAATCAGACAGAGAAGGGGAGAAAAAATGTTCAGCCTCGGCAACCGATGTAATGCCACGCTGAACGAGCAGCTCAGCTATCGCAGGGCTGCCGGCGTATTTTTTCGCCAACTCGATCTCTAATTCTTGTTCTTCTGATGTAAGGGGTAAGTAATTCCATTTACTTATCATTTATATTGTTTTTTATTTTTCTTTTAGGGAAGCCTCTATAGGCTTGCTGGACAATTCGTTGAAAATCGTCCCAAGATGGCGTATTGTCATTGCTCAATGCTGTCGGAACAATGAGATTTTCGCGACAGCGCAAACCACTCCAATATTAACGCAAATATACTTATTGTTTTTGATTAAATCCGCAGATGGCTGCGTGATTTTTTCAAAATAAAAACAAAAAGTGCGACTGAAAATTTAACAGTCGCACTTGCGTTTAATTCATATGAACATCCATCTGAGGGAACGGGAAATTTATACCAGCCTTCGGTAGTTCTGTGTAGAACTTGGCATTCATGTCGTAATATACATTCCAATACAAACCTGTCGGCGCCCATACTCGGACAATGACATCGACACTGCTTGCCGCCAGAGAGCCTAATGCCACGAATGGCGAGCCGTCTGTCTTCGCAATTTGTATTGCAGTCTCGTTTGTCTGTTGGTTGTTGTCGTCTGTCGGTTTGTTGCGGTGGAACATTCGCCATAGTCTTGAGCGCCGTTTCTCGAACTCAATCTTGGGGAGGAATGACGGACGTGCGGAACTTTCGTCTGTGTCTTTGAAACGTTCGCAGCGGTCATCTTCGATGTATTTCTTTACGATGCGGTCGTCTTCGCTGATTATCCGGAGAATTTCCTTTTTCGCCAACTCATAATCATCGCCGTATGCAATGCTGATGGTCCAGTCGATTCGTCGGTAGTCTTCCTTACTATAGTTGTTGATGCTTCCTGTGGAAAGTCCTCCATTAGGTATCGAAATCCATTTGTTGTCGACGGTGGAAAGAATGGTGTTGAATATCTGGATTTCTTTCACCTTGCCTGTGAAGCCTTGAAATTCGATGAAATCACCGACTTTATATGGCTTGAGGAGCAAGATTAATACTCCGCCGGCAAAATTCTGCAAAGTGCCACTCAGTGCCATACTGACTGCCAAGCCGGCAGAAGCGAAGAGGGCAATGAACGAACTTGTCTCGATGCCGAGTATTGAAATTGCGATGATTGAGAGAATAAACAAAAGCACGATTTTGATAAGACTTCTCACGAAGGTTGCCAGCGAACGGTCTACTTGCCGGCGGAGGAGTATCTTGTCAACGCTCTTATAGATTCTATTGATTGCCATCTTGCCGAGGTAGAACACGACAATTGCAATGAACAGCCGGGACGCAAGGTCAACTGCGCCAGAGACAAGTTTTTCAAGCACTTGGTCTATCGGAAGTTTGCTCAATGCGTCTGAAATTTTGCTATCTCCGGTGTTTGCAGTTGCGGTTTCGGCTGCTGATATTGTAGCGGAAATTAAAGTCAGTAGGTTCATAAAGTGTTATTTTTATTACAAAATTACGAAAAATCTTTATATTTTGATGCTGTTAAGGCATAAGGTAATATCTTTGTCGTGATAAATGACGAATATTTGGATATGAAAAATATGATTTTGGCGATTCTGGTTGTGGCCTCGGCATTGTGCGGCAATGTTGCTACCGCAGCGGATACTTATATACAATTGCTTGACAAAATAGACGTTTCATTTAAAAGCAATGACTGGGAAACGTCCCGAAAGTTGATTAAGTCGGCACTTGAACTGGAACCGGCTAATCCAAACAATTATTTGCTGCTTTCAAATCTTGGTACGGTAAACCGGTCTCTTGGAAATAACGCCGAGGCCTTGGAAAACTATAACTTGGCTTTGTCGATTGCGCCGAAGTCAACCACTATATTGCATAATCGTGCGTCACTTCTGATGGAGATGGACAGCACGCGGTTGGCGTTTGTCGACTATAAGCAATTGCTTGAGCAAAACCCTAAAGACCTTGTGGCGCAAAACTATATAGGAATGATTGCGTTGAGCTTTGGCGATATGGATTTGGCAAAGCAAAGTTTTGACAATGTGTTGCAACTTGATGCCAATAATATTGATGCCAAGCGAGGATTGGCGTTGATGCTGCGCCTGGACGAAAGGTATAATGAAGCAATTGCGGAATACGATGCGATAATTAAAAAGGAAAACAGGGCGTCAAACTATTTGAGTAGGGCGGAATGCTATTTGGCTGTTTCCGACTTTGTAAAGGCGCAAGCAGATTTGTCGGAGGCGCAAAAACTCGACCCTCAGTCCCCTGATTTGTATCTGCTGAAAGCGAAACTTGCGCAGCAGCAGTTCCGCTACGATGATGCCTATAAATATGCTCAGCAGGCGGTCCAATTGGGCTGCGATGAGAAATTGGCATCACAATATGCCGTTAAAAAAGATAGGTGAATTGTTGCCCAAAAGTGGCGGAATGGTTAAATTTGCATTTGCAATGAACATAATCCGACATATTGAATATCTGTTGCAACACAACGATTGCGTTGTCGTTGTCGGTCTTGGTGCATTTATCTGTCACGAGACTCAAGCCGAAGTATCCCAAAATACGTGTTGTCCTCCAAAGCGTACATTGAGTTTCAATGGGGCGATAACGCATAACGACGGGTTGCTTTGCAATTCAATTATGAGAGCAGAAGGATGCTCCTATGCTGCAGCGACGGAGGCGGTAAATGCTTTTGTCTGTGATTTGAAAGAAACGTTGATGGAACAAGGTCGAGTGTCGATAGGAGAGATAGGCGATTTGTGTTATTCCGAATCGGGATGCCTCGTTTTTGAGCCTAAAGAGCATTCGGATGTGGCAAATTTTGCCAATTTCGGTTTGTTGCCTGTTAATATCCAGTTGCTGGGCGAAACAGATGCCGATAATGAGGTTAATCAGAGCAGAATTTTGGGCGTCGTAAAGCAGTTTATGCACAGAGCGGCTTCAATTGCTGTTATAATTGTGGTGGCAATTACGTTGACCACGCCAATGTCGATGGATTCGATAGTCGATAAGGCTGCAGTTTCGTCGGTTTCAACTGCTAAGGTGAAGTCGGTATCTCAAAAGGCGGATGCAAGCAACGTTCAAAAGCCGGTTGCCGATAAAACTACTAAACAGAGCGAGACTCCATCCGAGCAAGTTGGCCGTTATTGTGTGGTCATAGCGTCGCTCACCTCGCGTGCTCAAGCCGAGAAATACATAGAAGAGTCAAAAGAAGACGGGTTGTTTATTGTCAATGCATCGCGCGGCTCATCAATCTATAAAGTTGCGTTGGCATCCGGAAACACAAGAGATGAAATGAACAACTTGATTCGCGAAAAACATCTGTCCGACAAATATCCAGACATCTGGGTTTGCCGTAAGTGAAATCAATACTATGCTTCAAACCAAAAGAGCAAGGCTAAAACATCTTGATGATATTATGAACATTATAGATGCGGCACGCACTATAATGCGACTTGACGGCAATGCGCATCAGTGGGCTGACGGCTATCCCGACGCGGAGGCAATCAAGAAAGATATAGCAGAAGAGAATGGACTTGTGATTGTTGATGAGAACGACAATGTCGTGGCTTATTATGCTTTTATAAGGGATTTCGATCCTACTTATAAAATGATAAAGGATGGTCAATGGCTCGATAGTGGTACTGATGAATTTGGAATGTGTACTTATTCGGTTATTCACCGAATAGCAAGTCTCCCAAACGTCCATGGAATCTTTGACGAAATTATGCGTTATTGCTCGATCTTTACAAGCAACATCCGCATTGACACGCATCGTGACAACCACATCATGCAACACATCCTGGAAAAGCACGGCTTTGTGTATTGTGGTATCATCTTTACGGAAAGGGGAGATGAACGGCTGGCGTATCAAAGGATAAGGTAATACGCAGAATCCGACGATAAATATATATGTATAGATTCCCAACTTCTGGGATATATGTTTAACCTGATACTAATGGCGCCGGTCATTGGGAAAATATGAAAGCGTTATTGTATTTGCAATAATGATAGAGTATGGCGACTTCTTTTGTTGCTGCAAGAAATACGGCGGACTGATTGTGAATCAGGTCCGCCGTAAATGTGTGTCGCTACGTCTTAAAATTCTTTTGCAATGGCTTCTGCAATAGACTTCATTTCTTCGTCAGGTAAGGTGAGCTTGCCCTTGTCGAAGTACATATCCTTCTCTTCCACAATAGGGATGAGATGGATGTGTGCGTGAGGCACTTCGAGTCCGATTACCGCCACACCTACACGCTTGCACGGCAATGCCTTGTCGATGGCCTTAGCCACTTTACGTGCAAACATTGTCAACGATTGGTAGTCTTCATCCGAGAGGTTGAAGATGTAGTCGTTCTCCGTTTTAGGCACACACAGTACGTGTCCCTTGTTCACTGGATTGATGTCGAGAAAAGCGAAGTTTTTCTCGTCCTCAGCCACCTTGTAGCACGGGATTTCTCCAGCGATGATTTTACTGAAAATAGTAGCCATTATAATATCTCGATTTTTACGATTTCAAAAGTCATAACACCCTGAGGTACCTTGATTTCAACCACGTTGCCGACTCTCTTGCCGAGCAATCCCTTGGCAATAGGCGTGCTTGATGCGATTTTTTTCTCTTTGAGGTTTGCCTCCGAGTCGGCAACAATAGTGTAGGCCATTGTTGCTCCGTTCTTGGTGTTTTTAATGGTTACGGTGTTCATAATCTGCACCTCTTCGGTGTTGAGTTTCGCCTCGTCGATGATGCGGGCGCTTGCGAGCATGTCCTTGAGTTGGGAAATTTTCATTTCGAGCATACCTTGCGCTTCCTTCGCGGCATCGTATTCGGAATTCTCCGAAAGGTCGCCTTTATCGCGAGCCTCAGCGATGGCGGCAGAAATGCGAGGACGCTCAACGCTCTCAAGGTAAGCGATTTCCTTCATTTTTTTGTCGTAACCATCCTTGGTCATGTAGGTAATTGCCATATCGAAAATTGTTTTTAAAATTAGTAAAATAAAAAGAGAATCTCTACCAGCGAATGATCGAGACCCCTCTACAGTCAACTATTATGTTTTTAACTATGGCAAAGGTAAACCATCCTTTTTTGATAAACAAATAAAAACGGCAAAATATTTTCCCCTCGAATCAATACTTTGCCGTTCCCAAATCCTGCCGTTAGCCAAGTCAATGGCTATAGATTTTCCATCTTGTTGTTGTCGTTGGCTTTGTCGTTTAGATATTCGATATAATCAATGTGGATAGACCTTTCTTCTCGCTATAAAATAGCGGAAATTTTGTGAAATTGGACAAAAAACGAGTGAAATTTTGCTGTAAAACATATTTTTGCGACATAAAAATTACAATTTTTAATTTTTATTATTATCTTTGCATCGAAAACATATTAATATTTTTATTATGAACATTGAAATGATCGGTTCATGGGCAGGTTTAGTGTGGAATGCCCTAAATGAAGTTGAATCCTTGAACCTAAAGCAAGTGAAGAAAGCGACAAAACTTAAAGAAAAGGAATTGTATGCAGCCATTGGTTGGCTTGGTCGCGAAGGAAAATTGAACGTTGCTGAAGTAGAAGGCGAAATTGTCCTTGCTCTCAACAAGTAAATTCTCGGTTAAGTCTGATTATTCAGAATCATAGATAAGGGAAGGAGTCCGCTATGTCGGTTTCCTTCCTTTTGTTTTGTTCAGCAAAACGTAGTAACTTTGTGCAAACCTCACATTAGAATCAAATGACAAAAATAGGATCAGTAATGACGTCTGTCGGCAAAAAGGCTCTTTTGCTGGGCAGTGGAGAACTCGGTAAAGAAGTGGCAATCGAACTGCAACGTTATGGCGTTGAGGTTGTTGCCTGCGACAAATATGCCAACGCCCCGGCAATGCAGGTGGCGCACCGCTCGCATGTGTTCAGTATGCTCGATGCCAAGGTCTTGGAAGCGGTTATCAGAGAAGAGCGCCCTGACCATATCATCCCGGAAATAGAAGCCATTGCAACACCCACTCTTCTTGCTCTCACTGAGGAGGGCTTCAATGTCACTCCGACTGCCCGTGCGGCGTGGCTGACGATGAATCGCGAAGGCATTCGTCGCTTGGCTGCTGAAGAACTTGGCATAAAAACATCTCCATATCAGTTTGCCTCTACCAAGGAGGAATTTCTCAAGGCTGTTGAGGTTGTTGGCATTCCTTGCGTGGTGAAGCCAGTGATGAGTTCTTCGGGGCACGGTCAAAGCACCGTGAAGAAGCCCGAGCAGGTGGAGGCGGCCTGGACTGAAGCGCAGGAAGGCGGTCGGGCTGGAGCAGGACGCGTCATTGTTGAAGGCTTTGTCGATTTCGACTACGAGATAACCCTGCTCACTGTGCGCAGTTGTCACGGCACAGCGTTCTGTCAGCCAATCGGCCACATTCAGGAAAATGGTGACTACCGCTACTCGTGGCAGCCGCAGGCAATGGCGCCGACTGCGATTGCCAAGGCACAGGAGATAGCCAAGAGCGTTACCGATGCGTTGGGCGGCTACGGCATCTTCGGTGTGGAGATGTTTGTGAAAGGCGACGATGTTATCTTCTCAGAAGTATCTCCGCGTCCGCACGACACCGGTATGGTGACAATGATTTCCCAGGACCAGAGCGAATTTGCGCTTCATGTGCGTGCATTGCTTGGTTTGCCTGTGCCCGAAATCAAATTCTATGGGCCGTCGGCTTCGCGCGCCGTGGTCGTGGAGGGCGATACGGACAAGGTGGTGTTTGAAAACATTGACAAAGCGCTTGTCGAGCCGGGCGTGCAGATTCGTATCTTTGGAAAGCCGGAGGTAGTAGGTCACCGCCGAATGGCAGTAATCCTCGCAACAGCTGACACCGTAGAGGAAGCCATCAAAAAGACCGACCGAGCCTACAATGCACTCACAATCAAAGTTCTGCCGAGGTAGTCGCTCTGTCGTAATCGAAAATAAGGAAAATCAACCGACTAAGGACGGCTTTTTTGAACTGAACGAACGAATCAACATCGCAGAGTTGCCACGGCACTATTTCCAAAAATATAGAAGCTGGTTTGCGATGAAATAGACAATGCGAAGCCAGAATAAACGGATAATAAAAAACAGCGTCTGTTTGAACTGCACTCCAAAAGTTAGACAAAAAACTTTTGGAGTGCAGTTCGTTTATGGAAAGGACTTGACCGAAGGCGAGGTTCTTTTTGGGCTCAGTAGAAAAAGTTATGAGGATTTGTCGTTGACCAGAACGGCGACACCATCGAGTATGTCGCCGATGGAGAAACAC
>CAVCEE010000023.1:0-34633 GCA_963601185.1 bacterium | reverse complement strand
AGATTGAGATTAGTGCTGGACGTTGATTTTGTCTTAAGGTTATAGAGCGGAAATTCTATCTGCACGCTCTCCATTTATGCACACCGAATGCCGATGTGTGTAGATTTCAAAGCAAAGAGTGTTGTTACGCGTCAAAATATCACAAAAAGGCGCATTTTCGTGAAAAATATTTGTCAGTTTGATTTATTTGCCATAAATTTGCAAGCGTAAAACGAAAAAGAATGATTTACAAGAATAACATTTCAGTCGTGGGACTAGTGGAACTATCTTCAGTCGTCATTATTTGCCAAGCAAATGAGGATCGGTAGCCAACGCATTGTTATCAACGTCAAATCAATAAGAAACAGAACAGCGGCCTTTCCTCATAAAATGAAGAAAGGTTTTTTATTTATGTTACGATTATGAGCAAACCATTAAGAAGTGCACAGTGCACAGTAGGACGCCGTATGGCAGGAGCGAGAGCCCTTTGGAGAGCCAACGGTATGAAAGATGAGCAAATCGGCAAGCCGGTCATCGCCATTGTCAACTCGTTCACTCAGTTTGTGCCGGGTCACACACATTTGCACGAAATAGGTCAATTTGTAAAACAGGAAATAGAGAAACTCGGCTGCTTCGCTGCCGAATTCAACACCATAGCCATCGACGACGGCATCGCTATGGGCCACGACGGCATGCTCTACTCGCTTCCATCGCGCGACCTCATCGCCGACAGCGTTGAATATATGGTCAACGCTCACAAGGCAGACGCAATGGTTTGCATCAGCAACTGCGACAAGATTACTCCGGGAATGCTGATGGCATCGATGCGCCTCAACATCCCTACAATATTCGTGAGCGGCGGACCGATGGAAGCCGGACATCTCGGCAATCGTCCTCTCGACCTCATCGACGTGATGATTGACTCTGCCGACACTACCGTCGACGACGAGACCGTAACCAATCTCGAGCAACTCGGTTGCCCTACCTGCGGCTCTTGCTCAGGTATGTTTACAGCCAACTCGATGAACTGCCTCAACGAGGCCATCGGACTTGCGCTTCCTGGCAACGGCACCATTCTTGCCACCCACGCCAACCGCAAGGAACTGTTTCGCAAGGCAGCCGCACAAATCGTGAAGAACTGCTACGCATACTACAACGATGACGACGAGTCGGTACTCCCACGTTCAATCGCTACACGCCAGGCTATGCTCAACGCTATGGCGCTCGACATTGCAATGGGAGGCAGCACCAACACCGTGCTCCACCTGCTCGCCATAGCACACGAGGCTGAGGCTGACTTCACGATGAAGGACATCGATATGCTTTCACGGAAGACCCCGGTGCTCTGCAAGGTTGCACCAAACTCAAAATACCACATCGAGGACGTGAACCGCGCAGGCGGCATCCCTTCAATTATGAATATCCTCGCCAAGCAAGGACTTGTCGACACATCGTGCAAGCGAGTTGACGGTATGACCCTCGGCGAAGAAATAGAAAAATATGCCCTTGAGGGCAGCGCATTCGGCGCTGAAGCCGAAGCATTGTGGAAGAGCGCGCCGTGCGGCAAGCGCAACCTCAAACTCGGCAGTCAGGAGTCAACCTATCAGGCACTCGATGCCGACCGTGCACAAGGCTGCATCCACGATTTCGAGCACGCCTACGTCAAGGACGGCGGCTTGGCTGTGCTGACAGGCAACATCGCGCAGGATGGCTGCGTGGTGAAGACTGCCGGCGTGGACGAAAGCATCTTCCACTTCACAGGCAAGGCGAAGGTATTCCAGTCGCAGGAAGAAGCCGTTGACGGCATCCTCGGAGGCAAGGTTGTTGCCGGCGACGTGGTGGTAATCACCTACGAGGGTCCAAAAGGCGGTCCTGGCATGCAGGAGATGCTCTACCCTACCTCCTACATCAAGTCGCGACACCTCGGCAAGGAGTGTGCACTGATTACCGACGGACGCTTCTCAGGCGGCACATCAGGACTCTCCATTGGCCACATCTCGCCGGAAGCGGCAGCAGGAGGCAATATCGGACTTGTGCGTGACGGCGACACCATCGAAATCGACATCCCGAACCGCACCATCAATGTGGCACTCACCGATGACCAACTCGCGGCACGTCGCAAAGAGGAGGAAGAAAGAGGCAAGGAGGCATTCACGCCAACCACACGCGACCGACAAGTATCGAAAGCCCTGCGAGCCTATGCAGCGATGGTTTCTTCAGCCGACAAGGGCGGTGTAAGAATAATTGACTAAACAATCTGAAACATATATAGATATCTCGAATATGAGCGGTAACAAAATAACAGGAGCAGAAGCCATCATCAAATCATTCCTCAGCGAAGGAATCGACACGGTGTTCGGTTATCCCGGAGGGGCTATCATCCCGGTTTATGATGTGCTTTACCGGTATCAGGAAGAACTCCACCACATCCTTGTACGCCACGAACAGGCAGCAATCCATGCAGCACAAGGATATGCACGCGTAACGGGCAAAACCGGTGTGGCTATGGTAACTTCCGGTCCAGGCGCAACCAACATCATCACCGGCATCACCGATGCCATGATGGACAGCACACCGCTGGTGGTAATTGCCGGACAGGTGGGCAACAAGGGCCTGGGCACAGACGCCTTTCAGGAAACCGACGTTATCGGCATCACGCAACCGGTGACCAAATGGAGTTGTCAGGTGCGCCGTGCCGAGGACGTGCCGGAGGCAATAGCCCGCGCCTTCCACATCGCATCGACTGGTCGCCCCGGTCCTGTAGTACTCGACATCACCAAGGATGCACAAACACAGATGCTCGACTGGAGTTACCGCAAATGCAACTTCATCCGCAGTTACATCCCATACCCGGATGTTGACGACGAGTCAGTTGCGGCAGCCGCCGAACTCATCAACAATGCCAAGCGACCGCTCCTCATTGCTGGTCACGGCGTGATGATTTCAGGTGCGGAGAAAGAACTCCTGGCAGTTGCCGAAAAGGCAAACATTCCTGTGGTCAGCACACTGCTCGGACTGTCAGCCGTACCGTCCGACCATCCTCTCTACAAGGGTATGGTGGGAATGCACGGCAACGTCGGCCCTAACGTCAACACCAACCAGTGCGATGTGCTCATCGCCGTTGGTATGCGCTTCGACGACCGCGTAACCGGTGACACCACGAAATATGCCCCACAGGCAAAGATTGTGCATTTCGACATCGACCCGTCGGAATTTGACAAAAACATCAAGTCGACAGTTTCGGTGCTCGGCGATGCAAAAGCCACACTTGCAAAACTGGAACCACTTATCAATAAAGCCAACCACGCAGAATGGCTCGACACCTTCAAGCGACCGGAGGCAGTGGAATTTGAGAAAGTAATCAAGCCGGAAATCGCACCCGAAGAGGGAATGATGAATATGGGCGAGGTGGCAAGCCGCGTGTCGGAAGCCGCAGACAACGATGCCGTACTCGTCACCGACGTGGGTCAGAACCAGATGCTTTCCGCACGCTATTTCAAGTTCAAGCGTCCCGACAGCATCGTCACTTCAGGCGGACTCGGCACTATGGGCTTCGGACTGCCGGCAGCCATCGGCGCAAAGATAGGCCGTCCCGACCGTCAGGTATGCCTGTTTGTGGGCGACGGAGGCTTGCAGATGACAATCCAGGAACTCGGCACCATCCTTGAGTATAAAGTTCCCGTAAAAATAATCCTTCTCAACAACAACTTCCTCGGCATGGTACGCCAGTGGCAGGAACTGTTCTTCGAGAAGCACTACAGCCAAACGCCGATGATCAACCCCGACTATGTGACCCTGTGCAAGGCATACGGCATCAAGGCCGAGGACGTGGTGGAGCGCGGAGACCTCGACGCAGCCATAAAAAGGATGCTCGACTCCGACGAAGCCTACCTGCTCAACGTGTGCATCAAGCCCTGCAACATGGTCTTCCCGATGACCCCGGCAGGAAGCAACGTGGACAACATTATGCTCAACGCCACCGAACATTACATTTAACGAAATTCGTTTATGGAACAATTATATACTTTTACAATATTCACCGAAAACCGCGTAGGTCTGCTGAACCAGATTTCAATCATCTTCACGCGGAGAAGCGTGAACATCGAGAGTCTGTCGGTATCGCCATCGTCGATACCCGGCGTCCACAAGTCTATCATCACCGCCAACTGCGATGCCGATATGGCAGAGAAGATAGTGAAGCAAGTGGAGAAGCGCATCGATGTGATAAAGGCATTCTACTACACCGATGACGAGTTGATCTACCAAGAGGTTGCTCTCTACAAAGTGCCGACCAACAAACTCATCGAAGAGAAAGACCTCGAACAGATTATCCGCAACTACAACGCGATAATCCTCGACATTGACAAGGATTTCACAGTAATCGAAAAGACCGGGCACTCAGAAGAGACCAAAGGGCTTTTCTATGAACTCAAGAAATACGGCATCCTTCAGTTTGTGAGAAGCGGCCGCGTGGCAGTGACAAAATACAACGAAGAATTGCTGTCGCTCTATCTCGCCGAGCGAGAAGAGCAGCGCAAGCAGATGGAAGATGGCAACAGGCAGTAAGACATATTCAAAGTCGTGGCTGCTCACGCCGGGCGAGTGCAACTGCGAAAAGGAGTTACCAGTGTGGTTGCTCACCGAACGCATAATCGACGTGGCTACAGAGCATGCCAACTCGTGGGAAGTGGGCTACGCAAGACTCATTATCGACAATCAGGCGTGGGTGCTGTCGAGAGTAGCCATCGAGATGAAACGCTGGCCGAAGGTCAACGAGACCTATACGCTCACCACTTGGGTGGAGGATTTCAACCGACATTTCTCGGAGCGCAACGTGGAGATAACTGATGCCGACGGCAACGTTATAGGTTATGCGCGGACCATTTGGGTGGTAATCGACTTGGCGACGCGCCAGAGTTGCGACATCTCGTCGTTCGGCTACATCCGCGACTATGTAAGCGACAAGGAATGCCCGATGGAGAAGCAAAGCCGCATAAAGACAGTCGAGCGCACACGCACAGGCAATTACACCTTCCGCTACTCCGACATCGACTTCAACCAGCACGTCAACAGCCTGCGCTACATCCGCCTGCTGCTTGACCAGTGGACAGCCGACTTCCACAACAGCAACGAAATTGCGCGGTTTGAGATTTCCTACATCAAGGAAGGCCACGACGGGCAGACGGTTGAGATAGGCATCGACGACAGCAGCAATGACTGCAAACTTGAAATAGTAAACGACGGCACTTGTCTATGCCGCTCGCGAATAGTGTACAGACAAAGAAATCAACAAAATATTTAACCCAAAATATCAGAATTATGGCAAAGATTAATTTCGGCGGAGTTGAAGAAAACGTAGTAACCCGCGAAGAATTTCCATTGGAGAAAGCAAAAGAAGTATTGAAGAACGAGACTATCGCCGTTATCGGCTATGGTATCCAAGGACCTGGTCAAGGTCTCAACTTGCGCGACAACGGCTTCAACGTAATCGTAGGCCAGCGCAAAGAGTCTAAGACTTGGGACAAGGCAGTTGCTGACGGCTGGATTCCGGGCGAAACCCTTTTCGACATCGAAGAGGCTGCCGAGCGTGCTACAATCATCGAATACCTCTTGTCGGACGCTGCCCAGATCGAAGTATGGCCACGCTTGAAGAAGCACCTTACTGCCGGCAAGGCACTCTATTTCTCTCATGGTTTTGCAATCACATACAAGGAGCGTACAGGCATCGTGCCTCCTGCCGACGTAGACGTTATTATGGTTGCGCCTAAGGGTTCAGGCACATCGTTGCGCCGTCTGTTTGTACAGGGACGCGGCATCAACTCAAGTTTCGCAGTGTTCCAGGATGCAACAGGCCGTGCAAAAGAGCGTTGCCTCGCATTGGGTATCGGCGTAGGTTCAGGCTACATGTTTGAGACAGACTTCAAGCGTGAGGTTTACAGCGACCTTACAGGCGAGCGCGGCACATTGATGGGTGCAATCCAAGGTATCTTTGCCGCACAGTACGACACTCTCCGCGCACACGACCACACTCCATCGGAAGCATTCAACGAGTCAATCGAAGAGTTGACACAATCGTTGATGCCGCTTATCGCCGAAAACGGTATGGACTGGATGTATGCAAACTGCTCTACTACAGCACAGCGCGGCGCACTCGACTGGTGGAAGAAATTCCGCGACGCTTCGCGCCCAGTGTTTGAAGACCTCTACAACGAGGTTGCAACAGGCAACGAGGCACAACGCTCAATCGACTCCAACAGCAAACCAGGCTACCGCGAAGGCTTGGAGAAAGAACTCAAGGAGTTGCACGACAGCGAAATGTGGCGCACAGGTGAAGTTGTACGCAAACTCCGTCCGGAGAACGTATAACCACCGACCACGGTTTGAAAATTTCACAAGCGAGGCTGCCCAACCGGGCGGTCTCGCTTTTTTCGCCTCCACCGGAAATCTACGGAAAGAAATAGTTACCGAAACTGACGTTACTATCGTGGATTTTTACTTAATTTTGTGGTCTGTCGAAAAAGTATGGCATCAGGAATCAACAGTAAAGCAATGCAGCGCAGTCTCGGAGCAATCTTCGCGATTGTCCTTGCCGTACTCACATCGTGCCACACCACAAAGTTCGTACCCGAAGGCAAATACCTTCTCAACGATGTACACATCGACATCAGAGACAACTCCGACATCAGCAAAAAAGAGATGCGCAACTACCTGCGGCAGGTGCAGAACCACGAAATTCTCGGCGGATGGAAGATGCAACTCAACGTGTACAACTGGTCGGGACGCGACAGCACAAAATGGTACAACAAATGGGTGCGCAAGATAGGTCAGGCACCGGTAATCTACGACCCACAACTTGCTGAGATGTCGGCAAGCCAACTCTCGTTGGCCCTGTCCAACCGCGGCTATATGACCCCGGAGGTCACCATCGACTCCGTGAAGAATGATAAGTCGCGCAAAATCGACCTCACCTACCGCATCTACACCAACCAGCCGCACTATCTTGCCAGCATCGACTTCAACATCCCCGACGACACGCTGCGTCCACTGATTCTTGCCGACTCGTCGAAATTCATACTCCACATCAACGACAATTTCGACCGCAACGCCCTCGACCAAGCACGGCAGAACATCACCGACCGTCTGCGCGAACAAGGATATTTCGGATTCAACAAAGAGTATATCACCTTTACTGCCGACACCACCGCCGGCAGCCGCGCCGTTGACCTCACACTCAACGTGATGCCACCCTACCCTAACCGCATCAAGCAGTACGACCGACACCGGCCGTTCTATGTGCGCAACGTCTATGTGGTGACTGACTACAATCCCGAGCGACGCTATGACCTCACCAACTACGATGCCGACAATGTAGTGGACTACAAGGGTCTGCGCATCCTCTACGGCGACAACCGCTACCTGCGCCCAAAAATCATCGACGAGAACTGCTACATCACGGCAGGCAAACGCTATAATTCAACCGACGTAGACAAGACCTACCAGGCATTCGGTCGCCTCGGCATACTGAAGTTCATCAACATCAACTTCGAGTCGGTCGGTGAAATCGACGGCAACCTCTGGGTAGACTCCTACATTCTTCTCACCGAAGGCAAGTCGCAGAGCGTGAGCGTATCGCTCGAAGGCACAAATTCGGAGGGCGACCTCGGCTTCGGCGTGGCAGCCACCTACCAGCACCGTAACCTCGCCCGCGGGTCGGAAGCACTATCAGTGAAAGCCGGCGTGAACTACGAAAGCATCTCCGGCAACGTGCAGGGACTCATCAACAAGCGTTACGCCGAATACAACGGAGAAATCGGCATCACGTTCCCGAAATTCATATTCCCGTTCCTCAAGAAGAGTTTCCGCCAGAAAATTAGGGCCAACACGGAGTTTTCCACCTCGTTCACCTACCAGGAACGTCCAGAATACACGCGCGTGATTGCCGGCGGCGGATGGAAATACAAATGGACCGAGCGCGGAAGCCTCATCAACCACACGTTCGACCTGCTGGACATAAACTATGTCTACCTCCCGAAAATCAGTCCGGAATTCATAGCGGAACTTGCGCCAAACAACCCATTGTTGCGCTACTCCTACGAGGATCACTTTATTATGAAGATGGGCTACACGTTCTACTACACCAACAAGAAGAACCAAGCATCGCCGATAGGCAAGTTTGTCTATCAGCCCGACATCTACACACTGCGCCTCGGCGTGGAAACGGCTGGCAACCTGCTCTATGCCGGCAGCAAGATATTCAAGCAGCAGCGCGACGCAGAGAACTCACAGGGTTACAGCGTGTTTGGCATACAGTATTCGCAGTACATCAAAGCCAATCTCGACTACACCTACAACCACTCTTTCGACCGCCGCAACTCGCTCGTGTTCCACATCGGCACAGGCGTGGCAGTGCCTTACGGCAACTCCTCCATTCTGCCGTTCGAGAAGCGTTTCTACAGCGGCGGCGCAAACAGCGTGAGAGGATGGTCGGTGCGCTCGCTCGGTCCGGGACGGTTCAACAGCAACAACTCCGTACTGTCGTTTATGGAGCAGTGCGGCGACATCCGTCTTGACCTCAACGTTGAGTACCGAGCAAAACTGTTCTGGGTGTTTGAGATGGCGGCATTCATCGATGCCGGCAACATCTGGACCATCCGCGACTACGACGACCAAACCGACGGTGTGTTCAAGTTCAACTCGTTCTACCGCGAAATCGCCGCCGCCTACGGCATAGGTCTTCGTCTGAACTTCAACTACTTCCTGCTGCGCCTCGACCTTGGTATGAAAGCCTACAACCCTGCAATCGACCAGGAACGGCTGCCGCTGATTCATCCCAATTTCAAGCGCGACTACGCTCTCCACTTCTCGGTGGGCTATCCATTCTGACAAAATAAAAACATATATAGCAATGAAACAGTTAGTAATCTTCGACCTCGACGGCACACTCATCAACTCCATCAAGGACCTTGGTGCCGCCACCAATGTTGCTCTGGAAAAGAATGGTTTTCCGACACATCCGCTGGAAGCATACCCGATGTATGTGGGCAACGGCGTGAACAAACTGATTGAGCGCGCCCTCCCCGAGAACCAGCGCAACGAGGCAATGGTGAAGAAACTGCGCGCCGACTTCACCGAATATTACGACAACCACAACATCGACTACACGCGCCCCTACGACGGCATTCTCGAACTGCTGCAACACTTGCAAGACAAGGGCATAGCCATCGCTGTGGCTTCCAACAAATACGATGCAGCAGTAAAGGCTATCGTGGCCGCCCTGTTCCCCTCAATCAAGTTCGCTGCCATTGAAGGACAGAAAGAGGGCGTGCCGGTGAAGCCGGACCCTTCGATTGTGTTCGAGATTTTGGGCGCTACGCAGACAAAGAAGCAAGATGTGCTCTACGTTGGCGACTCGGGCGTTGACATGGAGACGGCGCGGCGTGCCTGTGTCGATTCAGTAGGTGTAAGTTGGGGATTCCGCTCTGTTGAAGAGTTGCGCGCCAACTATGCCAACCACATAGTCAACAAGCCGGCGGAAATCATCCCGTTGCTCGACTAACAAAGAATAGAACTACAATGAGTTACTACGACGACGATTATTCAGACTATAACGGTGACCATGACCACGATATGATGGTGGACTACGACTACAACCAGAACACCGGCGAACTCTCGGAGTACTTCGACGAAGACTGCGAGGAAGAGTCCGACGACCTGGAGTAGCGCGGATAACGGCTATTTCCCTAAGAATTTCTGCGCCACATACAGCCGCAGTTTTTCCTGATAACTCTCGCCAATGGGTAGTTCTGCACCGGTATCGAGGGCTATGTGCTTTTTGTTGATTTCAGCAAGATGATGCAAATTGACAATGTATGATTTGTGTATGCGCATAAAGTTCTTGCCGGCAAGACGGTCTTCCATCTCTTTCATTCTCAGATACGCCACCAGCGGCTTTGTCTGGCTGTCGAGATATATGCGCAGATATTCGCCATATCCCTCCACATACACGATATTCTTGACCAGAATGCGCATCACCTTGTAGTCCGCACGGATAAACATTGCATCGTACTCATCTATGAGTGAAAGACTTGCAGCGTGGACAAGGTCGTATTCCCTCTTCACCTTCTCCGCAGCACGCAGGATGTCGCTCATACCGAAAGGCTTGAGCAGATAGTCAATGGCGTTTACGCTGTACCCCTCAAGAGCGTGTTCCTGATAGGCTGTGGTGAACACTATCATAGGTGGATTGGCAAGCGAGCGCACAAAGTCGAGGCCGTTGAGGTCGGGCATATTTATGTCGACAAACAGCACGTCGGCTTCCACCTCCTCCAACTTCCGCATAGCGTCCATGGCACTCTGGCAGCAAGCCACGAGTTCAAAATACGGCACTTTCTCAAGGTAATATGCCAACTGCTTCAGAGCAAGAGGCTCATCGTCGATTGCAACACACTTTATCATAACCGTCTACATTTTTTCATTCATCTTTTTTGCCGGCAATCTCAACGTCACACTGTATTCCTTCTCCGTAGGTTTGATGTCGAGCGAATAGTCATTGCCGTAAATCAGTTGCAGTCGCTTTCTGGCATTATCAAGCCCCACTCCGCCGTGCGAATCCGACTTTTCCGTCAAGCGACTGTTGCGGCAGGTGAACTGCACGCCGTCGGCATCCGCCTCAAAACGGATCTCGATAAACGAATCGTTCTCGTAACTCACGCCGTGCTTGAAGGCATTCTCGATAAATGTGCCGAAAAGCAGCGACGGCACACTCACATCGGGCACCGTGGTCGGGAACTCCATATCAATGCGCACATTTTCGGTGAAGCGCACACGCATCAGTTCCACATAATGCTCAACAAACGCCAGTTCCTTCTGCAACGGAGCAAGCGAACGGTTGCCGTCGTAGAGCACATAGCGCATCAGTTTTGACAACGTCTCAATCATCCGGTTGGCCTTTTCGGGGTCGATAAGCACCAACGCGTGAATATTGTTGAGCGTGTTCATAAAGAAATGCGGATTTATCTGATACTTCAGGTATGCCAGTTGCGCATTAAGGCTGTTGCGCTCAATGGCTTCAAAACGCTTGCGCTCCGACACCGACTTGAAGTAGTATTTCGCTCCCACATTGAGACCCAACAATAGGCACACTATTATCAACGCCACCGAATCCTGTCCGCCAAAAGCGTGCGGAGGGTCGGCTTCCTTCATTTTGTCGTGTTCCGGCGGCATCGGCTTGATTCCGTCGGGTGGATTGCCTGGACGATGCCCGATGCGCTTTTCCATCAGTTCTGACGGCACTTCCGGCGGCTTGTCGCCGACACGGTGCGGACGGCTGAATGACTGTGATGCCATAAAACAAGCAATCAACAGAACCGTTGCACAGCCGTACAACCAACTGCGCTTGCGGTAGACGAGCAGTGGAGCGACAATAAAATTGTGGATACAGAATGCCCCGAAAAACATAGTGAGCAGTTCCCACGCACTCAGCAATCCTGTCCAGTCGAAATGTGTGGTGTGGGAACTGAGTTTGTTTATGTACAACGAGAAAACTGGTGCTGCATACAGGATTGCCCACAGCACCAGATAAAGAATCAGTTCCGAACGTTTTTGTCCGTGCTTCATTGCCTCTTTTTTAAAGTTCCCATCTTAATCATAACGTTTGACACGTCTTTGTTATTGCATTTCCATAAGTCAAATTCCAATGCCTACCAGCCGCCAGGCCCACCGCCTTGGTTGCCGCCAGGCTGATTGCCTCCGCCGCCCGGTTGGTTGCCTCCACCGCCTTGACCGCCACTATAGTTGTAGGTGGTGATCATCGACGAGAGCGTGATACTTGCCAGCGATGTGCCGCCGCTCACTGTGGCATCCGGCACATATCCGCAAAATTCGGAGTCGCCGCTCACCGATGCACCGGTGGTAACGGTATAGGTGTTGCCCTTCACCATACTTGGCGAAGAAATGAGCAGAGTGTAGCCCTGTTGCGTATAGTCGCGCGGTGCTTTGAATGCCAAAATGTTTGTACCGTCGGACGAAGCCACGGTGATAAATGAGCCGTTTGAGATGCTGCTGCCACCGATTATTGCCACCGGTTGTGTGGTTACGCTTTCGGTAGGTGTGGAGGTGGTGCCACCGATGCCGATGAGAGTGCCGCCGGTTATAGTGAACGTGCTCTCGTCGCAATCGAAGCCAGCCTCTGGGACAGTTGTGCCGCAGGCAATCACGAGTCCTCCGCTGATGGTGAGCGTGGCGTTGGAGTCGATGCCGTCGTTGTTCGTGCCCATAGCAAATACCGAGCCGCCACTGATTGTCATTGCCGATGTCGAGTTTATCGCATCGTCGTAGCAGTAGGCACGGATTGTACCGCCGGTGATGTCCATCGTGCTCTTGCTCTCGATGCCCTCCGAACCTTCGCCGCCAGTGCAGCGCACCATAATGTCACCGCCGTTGATATACATTGCCTCGTCGCTCTTTATGCCCTTTGGCGATGTATCGAGCGAGCCGTAGACGTATTGCTGTCCGGTGGTAATCACACGCACCATACCGTCGTTGATGGTGAGCGTCTGGTCGGTGCTGATACCTTTGCCACCAGCACCAGTGCTCTTGCAGAGCAACGAGCCGCCGTTCATCTCAAACACGCCGTCAGCCTTCACGCAAGCCGAGGCACTCACGTCCGCCCCGTCGTCGTCAAGTTCTCCGCCGCCAGTAGTGAGCAGCGTGGTGCGGCCGCCGTCGATTGTCACAAGTCCGTCGCTGCTGATAGCCTTGGCTGCCGTAGCAGACGTTTCCACATTGAGCACTCCGCCCCGGATATAGATGTCATCGCCCTTGATGCCGTTGCCAGCCATTGCCTTTACATAGACATTGTTGCCCGGACGGAAAAGGATGTAGTCGTCGCTGCGTATGCCAGCCTTGCAGTTGCCGTAGACATTAAGTTTACCCGAACCCGAGAAGAGCATCTTGCCCTCGCTGAAGAAAGCGGCTTTCATGTCCTCGTCGTCGGTTGCATCGGTATATGTTGTGCCGTCGGTGATCGTGTTTTCCGTGCCGTCGGCAAGGACAATGTAGCCACGTTTCTTGCTTTGCAGATTGATAGGTGCGCCATCAGGGTTTGTGATGTTCACGCCGTTGAGTTTCAGTTCATACTTGTTGTCGCTGTAGATTTTGAGAAATCCATCGGTCGTAGTGCCGCTGACGGTGTAACACACTTTCTTTGCGGAAGAAGTTACCACCACATCTGCGCCGGTCACATCAACCGAAACACCTTCGACCGCGCCCGACACCGATGCCGAAGAGCCGTCGAAGGTTATCGCAATCTCATTTGAAAAGGTGTTGTTTTCAATGTAGTCTTCATCATCGTCGGGTACCGTTTCGTTCTCGTCGAGTGCCGTGGCATCGAGTGCAATGTCGAACGACGTGATGTCGGTAATCGAACTGGCATAAGTCACCTCTGAGCCGGAACTGTTGCCACTGTTGTTGCCTCCGTTAATGTCTTCATCAATATCCGATGAGCACGCTGTAACCGCTACCGCCACAGCCGAGAATAATGCTGCCTGAAGGACCGCCTTCTTGTTTGACATCTCTTTCATACGCTGTTGTTTTTTTGATTGATGATAAAAAATAATAGTGTTATAAGTCTAATAGATACTGCAAACATACAACCACGGAAGCCTCATCTGCAACAATTTTCAATGAACGCCGCCATTGTTTCAACATATCCGGAAAAACGCAGCGGGACGGACTCCAATGAGGAATCCGCCCCGCTGACTGTTAGTTCTTTTGGGAATTTGCCGTCTATGCCATCATTCCGCCGATGAGTTCACGCATCGACGACACGTGATGGCGGTCGCAATAGTCCTTTATGTAGTCAATGATTTTCATTGTCACCGACGGGTCTACGAAGTTGGCAGTGCCTACCTCAACTGCCGTAGCACCAGCCAAGATAAATTCCAGCGCGTCGCGACCGTTCATAATGCCACCGAGACCTATCACTGGAATCTTGACGGCACGCGCCACCTGCCAAACCATACGCACGGCAATCGGACGGATGCACGGTCCCGACAGACCGCCTGTGATTGTAGACAGATACGGCGTGCGCTTCTCCACGTCAATCGACATACCGAGAAACGTGTTGACCAGCGATACCGCGTCTGCGCCTTCAGCCTCCACAGCGCGAGCAATGTCGGCAATGTCGGTCACGTTTGGCGACAGTTTCACAATCAGCGTCTTGCCGTAAGCCTCCCTGGCGGCACGCACCACCTGCGACGCACCTGCGCACGATGTGCCGAATGCCATACCACCTTGCTTTACGTTAGGGCAGGAAATGTTCAGTTCTATCGCATGAATCTTGTCGAGCGGCATCAACCGCTCGCACACTGCCACATAGTCGTCGACCGTTGCGCCCGACACGTTGACAATGATTTCCGTGTCGAGGTCCTTGATGCGCGGATAGATATTGTTGATGAAATAGTTTACGCCGTGATTCTGCAAGCCTACGGCATTGAGCATGCCGGAAGGCGTCTCTACCATACGCGGATAGGGGTTGCCCTCGCGGTGGTTGATGGTTGTGCCCTTGACAATGAAGCCACCCAAACGATTCAAATCGACAAAATCGGCAAATTCTTCACCATAGCCAAAAGTGCCGGAAGCCGTGAGCACCGGGTTTTTGAGCGACAATCCTTTAATGTTTACTCTTAAATCGTCCATTTCAATCGTTTTATGTTAAACACAGGTCCGTCCTTGCAGACACACACGTTGCCCTTGTCGGTGTCCTCCACGCAGCAGAGGCATGCACCTACGCCGCAAGCCATACGGTTTTCGAGCGACACCTCGCACTCGATGTTGTTGCGCATAGCGTAGGATGCCATCGCTTTCATCATCGGCATCGGACCGCAACAGTAGATCATCTGCCAAGACTTCTGCAAGGCAGAGTTCTGGGTGATCAGTCCGCGCTCGCCGTGAGAGCCGTCGTCGGTCGACGTGTAGACCTTGCCATACTTTTCAAACTCTTCGAGTTCGAGCAGGTCGCCGGCACTGCGGGCTGCAAGCAAAAATGCCACATCAAATCCCTGACGTTTCAACTCTGCGCCCAAGTAGAGCATCGGCGCAACGCCGACACCGCCGCCGGCAAGCAACACCTTGGTCGAGGCATCCTCCGGGACAGAAAATCCGTTGCCGAGAGGCAGAACAATGTTCAGCGTGCGACCTTCAGCCAGTTGCGTAAGATGGCGCGTACCCTCACCTGCCACACGCACCAGCAGCCACAGTTCGTTGGCCTCGGTGTCTACAAAGTTGACCGAGATAGGGCGGCGCAGGAAGGTGGTCTTGGAGTCGGGCACTTCAACCTCCACAAACTGTCCGGGCTTAACGCCAGTGAGAGGTGCGGCATCGGCAGGCTTCAGTTTCAGCAAACTATAAGCCTCCGACAGATGCACGTTCTGACGGACAATGAAGTCTTTTATTTGTTTCATCATAATCTGTTTCGTTAACGTTGGCGGCGACAAGCCCCCAAAAGCATTGCAAAGGTACAACAATCGGGGCTTAAAAATGACCTATAAACCATATTTTTCGACAAAATCGCATCAACAAATCTGCATTAATTTTGTAGATTTGCATCTATAATCACAACGACTACACTATGAGAAAACTATTTCTTCCTGTATGCGCCATCGTTTTGGCTTCTTCGATGCTGTTCACTTCGTGTATCGGCAGTTTCAAACTGACCAATAAGGTATTGGCGTGGAATCACCAGATAGGCAACAAATTTGTCAACGAACTCGTGTTCTTCGGACTTTGGATTCTCCCGGTTTATGAGATTTCGGCAATAGCAGATATCCTCGTGATCAACAGCGTGGAATTCTGGTCGGGCACAAACCCTATACAGGCCGGAACAAAGACCGTCACCGACGAGAACGGCCGTTTCCTCATTGCCTGGGACAACACAGGCTACAAGATTACCAACGAGACGACCGGCGAAGTGACGCGCTTCAACTTTGATGCCGACACCAACTCGTGGTCGCTTGCCTCAAAGGACGGCGACATCACGTTCCTCACTTTCGTCGACGACACCCACGTCAAGTTGCCTACACGCGACGGCTCTACCACAATCGTGGAGGTTTCTGACAACGGCGTAATGGCATACCGCGATATGGTCGGCTACACGACTGACCTCTTTGCGCAAAGATAGCACAACCATTATATATTATGAAAAAAATACAACTTGTACTCGCCGCACTGCTTGTATGCGCGGCGAATGCCTTTGCTGCAACCTACAGCGGTTCGCTGCCCGTGATGTATATCAACACGGAAAATTCTACGCCAATCACATCGAAAGACTATTATCTTAACGCTACTTACTACGTCGACAATCTCGGACTCGACGGCTATCAGTCGGTAGGCAGTGCAAGCGAGCCGCTTGCCTTGAAAATCAAGGGGCGCGGAAACTATACCTTTTTCGGTTTTGACAAAAAGCCTTACCGTCTGAAACTCGACGCAAAGGCGGCGTTGCTCGGTATGAAGAAAAGCAAGCACTTTGCGCTGCTCGCCCATGCCGACGACGACCTCGGCTTTCTGCGTAACACCATGGGCTTTGAGTTGAGTCGCCGTATGGGACTCGACTTCACTCCCGAACAACGCCCTGTGGAGGTGGTGCTCAACGGCGACTACATCGGTCTCTATTTCCTCACGGAAACAATCCGCGTGGACTCCGACCGCGTGAAAATCACCGAACAGGCCGACAACGAAACCGCCTCGGACTACATCACCGGCGGCTGGCTCGTGGAAATCGACAACTACGACGAAGCCGAGCAGGTTTCAATCACCGAAGGCAACGGCGAAAAGATTCGTCTGACCTACAAATCGCCGGAGGCTCTGTCGTCGGCGCAGTCTGACTATCTCGTAAACCTCGCCACCGCCGTCGACAAGGCCATCTACGCCAACGACAAATCGTCGACAGAGTGGGAAAACTACATCGACCTTGACTCCATCGCCGCTTTCTATGTTGTGCAGGAGGTGATGGACAACGCAGAGTCGTTCCACGGCAGTTGCTATTTCCACAAGGATCGCGGCGCTGACACGAAAATCATCTTCGGTCCGGTGTGGGACTTCGGCAACTCTTTCCACCGTGGCACTGACCATTTCATACACCAAGACCCACCATTCGGCCAGACCTGGATTGGAGAAATCGCCAAATTCCCTCGCTTCCAGAGCAAGGTGAAAGAAGTGTGGAAGAAGTTTATCACCTACGACTACTCATCGCTCGACCAGTTTGCCAGCGACTTTGCATCGCAGATTTCATCGGCAGCGAAAGCCGACTACAACCGTTGGCCTAACTACGGCAACGAGAATATGAACGACAAGAAAAACTCGTTCCTCAATATGCTCCACGCCAAAGTGGAATGGCTCGTGAACCAATGGGGCGGCGCCAGCATCTCTGCAACAGATGTATCAACCGAGGTTTCGGTCAACGCAGGTGCTGACGGATTGTTGACATTCTCCGAACCAGTCGTTGCCGTATCGGCATACGATCTCACCGGACGGCAAACTGCGGTCAACCTGACATCTGCCACAACTGCCGCCATCAGTGGCCACGCCGGAGTCTACATCCTCCGCATCCAAACCGCCACAACAACCGCCACCGCCAAAGTAGCGGTACGTTAATCCCTATAAATCACCACAAACAAACCGTCCGGCAATGTTCTGACACAATCCGCAAAGCATAGAAAAGCGGGACCTGAAACCGATGGTTTCAAGTCCCGCTTTTTATTTTCCTGTTACCGTCGACTACATATTCATACCGCCGTCAACTTGGATAACCTGTCCTGATACGTACGACGACATGTCAGAAGCAAGGAATGTTGCAATGTTAGCAACATCTTCCGGTGTACCGCCACGACGCAACGGAATTTTCTTGCACCATTCTTCCTTGATTTCGTCCGACAGTTTTGCTGTCATATCGGTGATGATGAAGCCCGGAGCGATTGCGTTGGCACGGATGCCGCGTGAACCGAGTTCCTGAGCAACAGACTTAGCCAAGCCAATCATACCTGCCTTCGAAGCAGAGTAGTTTGCCTGACCGGCGTTGCCGTGTACGCCGACAACAGATGCCATATTGATGATTGAGCCTGTGCGCTGACGCATCATAACCGGAGTTACAGCGTGAACGAAGTTGAACGCAGACTTCAAGTTAACGCCGATAACAGCGTCCCACTGAGCCTCCGACATACGCATCATCAAGCCGTCCTTTGTGATACCTGCGTTGTTTACAAGCACGTCAATGCGGCCAAAGTCAGCAACGACTTCTTCCACCACCTTGTGGCAAGCCTCAAAATCAGCGGCGTTTGAAGCATATCCTTTTGCCTTAACGCCAAGGGCTGCTATTTCTTCCTCTGTCTTCTTTCCGTTTTCGTCGATTACCAAGTCGGTGAAAGCAATGTTGCAACCTTCCGAAGCAAACTTCAAGGCGATTGCCTTACCGATACCTCTTGCCGCACCAGTGATGAGTGCGACTTTTCCTTCCAATAATTTCATATTTATATAATTAAAAAAAGTAATTCTTAAATTTCAACCAAAAATGCTCCACACGAATAGCCGCCGCCAAACACGGCAAGACCTATCCGCTGACCTTTCTTGAACTTGTCTCTGTTTTGTGCAAAAACCAGTGCGCAACTTGCCGAACCGGTGTTGCCCAACTCCTCAATGTTGTTGAGGAAGCGCGAACTTTCCAATTTCAGATAGTGGGCAATGTTTGCCACAATGCGCTTGTTTCCCTGATGGCATATTATATAGTCAAGATCTACGGCCTTGATGCCGTTGGCTTTCGAAACCATGTTGAGCCCCTTCACCAGATACTTGCAGCCGTGAACGAACACATCCCTGCCGTGAGGCATAGCGATGCCGTCCTCGTGCGGACGCAGACGCACTCCCTCCGGTCCCTGTCCCAAGTGTCCAAGTCCGTGGGTGTAGATTGTCTTTATCTCCATATCCGTCTCCGCAACCTTGTCCTTCGACACGAAATACGCCACCGCAGCATCGCCCCAAAGGTGTCCGCATGTCTTGTCGCACTCGTTGGCGTAGTAAGTGTTGTGCTCCGAGCATACAATCAAAGCCTTCGAAGCCTTGCTCATTGCAAAATAGCCCTCAATAATCTCCAGTCCGTTGACAAACGACGAGCAAGCCGCAGTGACAGCGACTGCGCGCGCGTCCTCCATACCGTAGTGCCGCTGCGCAATATGGGCGGTAGTGCCTACAGTGTCGTAGGGCGCATAGGCAGCCGAGACAATCAAGTCAACCTCCTTCACGTCGTAAGGCAGTTTCTCGATGGCATTGTCGATGGCATTGATACCCATTGTGTTCTGGTTCTCGCCCTCCCCTGCCTTGGAGCGGGTCTCGATGCCGGTGCGCTGACGAATCCACTCGTCGGTCAAGCCGTTGAGTTCCAGAAAATGGCTGTTGGGTACTCTTGTTGAGGGAATATAGAATCCGGTTGCGTTGATAAACATAGATTAGATTTTTATTTGTTGTTGTTTTATGCCAGAGAATATAAAATCGCTGAGATAGTCACGGAGTTTGTCTTTCTCAATGTCAAGATCCTTGAAATTGTCGCGGATATACGGCACGTCAAGTCCCTGAAGACACAGGAGCATCACCATTGCGGTCTTGTCGACGTGCTTAATCTTGAACATTCCCTTGTCTACTCCTTCTTGTAGGATTGACTCCAATATATGCACCTCCTTCGGACTTGTCGACTTTCTCGCCCTCTCCACCTTTCTCACGTCGCGGAAAAATCCGGCACGCAGAGAACCGTTGCGGTGCACAAGGTCCTTCATTGCGTCGAAACGCTGGAATATGAATTCCATCAGTTTCTCGTCCGGCGGAATCTGGAGGTTGACAATCTCGCCAAGTTTTTCGATAACGATATCGCTTTCAGTCTCAACCACAGCGTTGTAGATGTCGCGCTTGTTTTTGAAATAAGTGTAGATTGTGCGACGACCCTTTTCGGCCGCTACGGCGATATCGTTCATTGTGGTATTCTCAATACCCTTATGGGCAAATAACTGCCTTGCGATATCTATTAACTTATCTCTTGTATTACCCATATAACTTGACTGTCTTGTGGTTGCACAAATACCGATTTTATGTGCGAAATTAAGCATATTATTTTATTACGGCAAAAAATAGCGGTCGAAATTGCAACACATCCGGCAATATATCCCACTGTTGGCGGTCTGTGCGCGCAAACCGCCAAAATTTTCTCAATCAAAAACATCCTATCAAACAACTAATTACACACAAGCGTCACTTTTCATAGCAAAAAAGTTGCCAAAAAATTTGGAATCGCAGCCAAAAGTCACTACCTTTGCACCCGTAAACGAAACATCGCGGGATGGAGCAGAGGTAGCTCGTTGGGCTCATAACCCAAAGGTCGTAGGTTCGAATCCTGCTCCCGCCACCAAGACAGAGGAAATTCAGAAATGAGTTTCCTCTTATTTTTTTACACAAAAAATAAATGTAATTTTGTGATATCAAAATTACGGACAATATGGAAAGCAAGAAATACGTAATCAGCGTGGGACGCCAGTTCGGCAGCGGTGGCCACGTCATCGGAAAGAAGTTGGCCGAGCGGCTCGGCATCAAGTTCTACGACAAGGAACTCCTCTTCGAGGCAGCCAAGGAAATCGGAGCAAATCCCGAGTTGTTCAAAAAAAACGACGAGAAACTCCCGTCGTTCTATATCAATAACCTATCGATGAACCTCGGCTTCTACATCCAGCCGTTCACTGCCAGCCCAGTGTCATCGTACTACGACAACGTGCAGAAAACCATCTGCGACACCATCCGCACAATCGCCGAGCGCGAATCGTGTGTGATTATGGGACGTTGCGCCGACTTTCTGCTCCGCAATAACCCCTACTGCATCAACATCTTCATCAGCGCATCGCAGGATGCCTGTGCCGAGCGTATCGCAAACCGCATCGAGGGACTGACTCTCGACGACGCCAAGGCTCTGGCAAAGAAAAACAACAAGTTGAGAGCGGAATACTACAATTTCTACACCGACAAAGAGTGGGGACACTCTTCCTCCTACGACCTTTGCATCGACTCGTCGCGCTTGCCGGAGGAGGAGGTGCTCAACCAAATTATCTCGTATGTAGAGACCCGTCTGCGCCAGTAGGCTGAACGCTTACTCCTTGTCGGGAATCTCTTCAAACTTCACATCAGTGGCGTTGCGCTTGGTGTCTTGGGATTTCAGTCGCTTGTAGAGCACTAATTCCACAATCGAGTGCAACGCATATATTATAAACGCCACACCGACGATGAGTGCAAGCCACTGCTGCACGATTTGTATGCCAACGGCAAACAGGACTATGCCGCAGACCATCACTATTGCCGGCATGATAAACACCCAGAAAGGTAGCACAACCGACTTCCGCACCGAAAGAATCTCCCAGAACTTGTACACCGCGCCGACAATCAGCAGCGTGGCAGAGAGATAGGAGAAAATGTTGACAAACACGTGGCTTGCCGCAACCATAGCGATGCCCAGTGCAAGGCTACACGCCAGCGGAATGCCCGCACCGATGAGTCCTCCGCGCTGAATCAATCCATCCTTGAACTTGGCAATCAATGCCACCGACAGCCAACTGCTGAACACTATGATGACGATGCCGACAACGATCGACACGAGATCAAACACACCCATACCGTTTGACCACAGCACCACGAAAAGTACGCCTACGGCCAACAGCAACAAATCGAACACTACAGAAAACTTATTCTTCATATTTTCCCTTTTTAGTATAATTTCATTCTTTAGTTACTCTATTCCACTACTCCACACTGAAATAGTCCAACGGCGGATTGAAGTAGCGCGACATTGATTTCAAGTCCTCACGGTAGCACGGCTGCGCAAAGTCAACGCCACGGAAGAAAGCATCGTTGTCGGTCTGCCCCTGCTTCTTTGCCGCATCAGGGGCAACGGAAAGCACCTGCTTGCCGCCAACTGCGACAGTCATTGCCTTGGCATCCCACTTCACAGTCACCTGCTGACCTGCCTTTATCTGCTGCAAGCAGTCGGCATAGCCCTCAATATCAAAATCCAAAGCAACGCCGTTTTTGCCAGTCCACATCAGAATCAGCGACTGTGCATTGCCGGCACGACTATAGTCGTAGTGCAACTTGCCGTCGCCGAGGTTCACCTCTGTAGCAACTTTCGCCAACGACTGCGGCAACCGTGGCGCAACAACAATCTTTCCGTCGAGCAAATTCGGGCGGACACCGAGGAAATACTGACTCCACACGCGCAACTGCTCTGAATTGCTCCACGACTGAAGGAATGTGCCCGAGCGGCGCGCCCACGTCTGCCCCGGACGACACCACGCATCGGCACACTCAGATAGGCTGCCCACCGCACCCTCGTCGAGAGCCTGACGGTTCATATTCTCAAACAGGCGGAACGCAGTTCCCTCCTGGTTGAACTCAATCATACGCTGCATCGCCATACCGTTAAGCCACAACCATACTGTTCCGTTGTGGTACGCATCGTCCTTGTGGTAGCGGTACCACTGCTCGTTGTAAGGGTGGAACTGGTCGTCCATCTGGTCGAGCGACGACACACCCCACGGATATGTCAGTCTGCTCCATATCGTCTTGATGTCGGAGCGTTTCAGAAGGCCGTCAGACAAAAGTCCGTAGGCAAACATCGTGTTCGGGCGCAACTGGCTGTCAGCAGTGCCGTCCTCGTTGAGATGATCCACCAGCCGTCCGTCAACCACGAAATCACGGTTGAAATTGGCTTTCAACTTGTCGGCAATCTCCTGCCAACGCTTGGCATCGCTCTTGTGGCCCGTGGCTTCCGCCAGTTTCACTGATGCCACAAGTTGCTCATACCACAACGCCTGGATATCGACTGCCCTGTTGCCGCGCGGCGAACACGGATACTTGCTCTGCCGCTTGGCATCCATCCACGTGTCGGCATCAGCGTGCGTAAGATAGCCGTTGCCGTCAGTATATAGGTCGATTGATGCATCGGTGGCAATCTTCACATTTTTGTATATCTGCTTGATGAACGACTTGTCACTGGTATAGTTCAGATAGTCGAGCACCTGCATCACAAACCGAGGAGTGCCGTCGGTGGTGTTGTAAAGAATGCCGTCAAGATTCAGACGGTTTGGCACACGACCATAGGTTTCCGACTGCTTGTCGGTGTCCTGATATTTTGCAAACGAAAGAAGGATATTTTTTGCCACGTCGAAATTACCGCTGCACAGCACAGTGCCCGGCATTGCGATAAACATATCGCGCCCCCAGAAGTCGGTGAACCACGGAAAGCCAGCATAGATGCCCCACCCTCCGTGCTGCCACGTCACGAGTTCGTCGGCAGTAAGGGTAAGCCATGCCAACGCCTTGTCGAGGCGAGCATCGTCAGTTGCCAGCGGAGTCTTGTCGAGCATCGCCTGAATGCGTGCCTTGCGCTGAGCCGACCACGATGCGTGGTTTGCCACGGCATCGGCAGCCAAAGCCTCCACATCGGCAGCCGTGCCAAAGGCTATAACAAATCCGCCTGCCGAAGCGTTTGCCGTGACTTTATGATTGTCAGCAGTAACCGGCGAGCCGTCCAAACCCACCACGCAAAGGTATTTCCCTTGGTGCGACGTGAGTGCCGCCACTGCCTTGCCGCCTACAGTCTGAAGAGCCGGCAACCAGTCACCGTTGAGTTGCACGCTGACAGTCTTCGCCGCCGGGGCATCTACCGCAAGCAAAATCACCTTTTTGTTGTCCGCCAAACTGAACGTTTCCGTTGCGTTTGAGTAACTGCGCTCCAGTCGGTCGGGATAAACGACCGTTGTTGTCACAGTACGGTCGAGTTCCTTTCCGTCGACAAAAAGCGAGTAGTCGGCAAACACCCTACGCGCTTCGATGTTCCACCCGGCATTGCCATCGTTCCAGTTGTTCACGCCCGTCATGCCGTAGAAGAAGCCGGCACGCTTGTCGCTGAACGAAAATTCGCGCTGACCGTCGACTCGCACAGCCAAATCGTCAACCTTCAAAGCAGCCTCAAGGCAAACGGAAGAGACGCACAGAAAGCAAGCCATCAGCAACAGTATTTTATTTTTCATATACGGATTGTTTTTATACCTTTACATTCGTGAAATATCACACGTTTGACAAAATTAAGCAAACCTTTCAACAAAACAATAGTCTAAAGTGCAAAACGCAAAAAACTCACAAAGATGAATATCAGAAACTTCGCAATCCGCATAGTTGCCATCGTTTCGCTGCTGGCAATCATTATCGCCCCAAACGAGGCATTCGCGCGCAAACGCAACGCGCAGAAACCCACGGTCAAGATTCTCGCCATAGGCAACAGTTTCTCGCAGGATGCCATCGAGCAGAACCTGTGGGAACTGGCGCACGCCGATAGCATAAACGTGGTGATAGGCAACCTCTACTACGGCGGATGCTCGCTTGAGCAACATTGGCAATTCCTCACCGACAGCCTCAGCAAATACGAATACCGCAAGGTGGTCGATGGCGTGAAGACCAACACGCCGAAATACAATCTGCCAACGGCACTTGCCGACGAAGACTGGGACTACGTTTCGTTCCAACAGGCGAGCAATCTGTCGGGAATGCCGCTCACCTATGCTCCGTTTCTCGACGAACTGATGAAATATGTGAGGACCAAGACTAAAGCAAAGACCAAATTTATTTTCCACAGCACTTGGGCGTACGCCAACAACTCGACGCATTCCGAATTTGCCAACTACGGCGGATCGCAGGAAACGATGTACAACGACATCATCCAAACTGCGGAGGATGTAATGGCTTCCTACAATTTCGACCTACTCGTCCCGGCAGGCACTGCTATCCAGAACGCACGCACTGCAATGGGCGACGTGCTCAACCGCGACGGCTACCATCTGAATCTAACCTACGGCCGCTACACGGCTGCCTGCACTTGGTTTGAGGCAATCTTCGGCAAACCTGTCATCGGCAACACCTATATGCCCGCCGGCGTTACCGAAGAGCAACGCGCCATCGCACAGAAAGCCGCCCACGCCGCCGTTGCAGACCCCTACAAGGTTACCGACTTGCGATAGATGTCGTCCATAACGAGTCCGGCGAGGGTAAATCCGAAGATGGCGGTGATGTGTGCCATCGTGCCGTTGGTGTGAATCTTGGCAGCATGCCAGTCGTTCTCGTCGATGGCATTCTCTGTCTTCCGACAGAAGCACTCCTCCGTGCCGCAAGTGCCGCACGAACCTTGGTTTTGCAGCAATTCTTCGCTGTAGACACACTTGAATTTCTTTGACGGAAAGAGTTTCGACTTCTTGAACTTTTTCCTCAATGCCGCCGCCAGAGGGCATCCCCTGACGTTCCAGAACTCAGCGACCGCAATTTTCGTAGGGTCCATCTTCAAGGCAGCCCCCATCGAAGAGAACAGCCGCGCACCGCTACGGCAAGCCTGACGTATAAGCGAAGCCTTGTTCTCGAGGCTGTCGATGGCATCAATCACATAGTCGAAGGTCTCCAGACGGAACGAAGCGGCGGTTGCCTCCGAATAGATTTCCCGGCGCGCGTCGATGTTGGCGCGCGGATTAATTTCGAGAAGACGCTGTTTGAGCACCTCAACCTTCGGCTGTCCCACAGTTTTGGTTGTGGCCATCAACTGCCGGTTGATATTGGTTATGCACACACAGTCGGAATCCACAATTGTGATGTTTCTGATGCCCGAGCGCACCAAACTCTCAACGCACCAACTTCCCACGCCGCCAACACCAAAGACAATGACACGCGCAGAAGCGATTCTGTCCATCACCCCATCGCCAACAAGCAATTCCGTCCGTTTAAATATACCGTCTTCTATCATAATCAAAAATTTTTGCAAAGATAGTGCAAGCCACCATTCCCTAAAATAACTCTATCAACAAAAAAATAACTCTAACAGCAAAGAATGGGCAGAAACGCAAACAAGGCTGCGCTGGATGGCACAGCCTTGTTTGTCAATAATATTCTGTCAGTTCCACGGGAACCGGGCTTTCCATTGATGCCTTTACGTCGATAATGCGCTGGTTCGGACTTCCGCGGAAGCGGAGTTGAGTGTCGCGTAGGGCTTCCACAAACCGCCCTTCCACCACAACGTCAATCCACGGCAGCGGCAACTGCAATGACTTGTCCGCCATAATCTCCTCCCAAAGGAAGCCGGTGAAGCACCACACTGTCTTGCCGAGCCTTTCCTTGACGGCGCGACACAGTTCAGCCACCTCCTTCGGATGGTAGAGCGGATCGCCGCCCGACAGCGTTACGTTGAAGTCGTTGAACTCAATCACCTTGAGCAACTCCTCTACGGTAGCCTCCCGTCCGCCGTCCATCGCCCACGACTCCGGATTGTGGCATCCGGGGCATTTGTGGTTGCATCCGGCAAGGTAGATGGAGGTGCGCAGTCCAGGTCCGTCGACACTCGTTCCCTCAACGATGTCGAGTATTCTGATTTTCATCGCGGCAGCCTATTTGTGAACCACACGGTCGCGGAGTTCAGCCAACTTGGCACTGTTCCAGCGGTCGGTCGTGCCCACAAGGTAGCCTGTGATGCGCTGCAACTTGTCGATGCGCGGACTTCCGCACTTAGGGCACACCTGAAGGTCGTCGGCAGCGTCCTCATATCCGCAGTCCATGCAGCGGTTTCTGTTGTGGTTAACCGATCCGTAACCGATGTTATATTTGTCGATAAGATCCACGATGTCGGAAATGGCTTCCGGGTTGTGGGTTGCGTCGCCGTCGATTTCCACGTAGAAGATATGTCCGCCGCGCGTGAGTTCGTGGTAAGGTGCTTCAACCTCCGCCTTGTGGCGCGGGCTGCACTTGTACCATACCGGCACATGGTTGGAGTTGGTGTAGTACTCTCTGTCGGTCACGCCCTTAATCACGCCAAATGTCTTGCGGTCCTTCTTCGTGAAGCGTCCCGACAATCCTTCAGCCGGCGTTGCCAACACGCTAAAGTTGTGGTTATAGCGTTCCGAAAACTCGTTTGCCTTGCTTCGCATATAGCCCACGATACGCAAACCGAGTTCCTGGCTCTCCTTCGACTCGCCGTGGTGCTTGCCGGTGAGGGCAACCAAGCATTCAGCAAGTCCGATGAAGCCGATGCCGAGTGTGCCTTGGTTGATTACGCTCTCCACGGTCTGGTCGGGCTTCAGTTGGTCGCCGCCGTTCCATAGTTTCGACATCAGCAGAGGGAACTGCTTTGCGAGGGCTGTTTTCTGGAAATCGTAGCGTTCGCACAGTTGGGTGGCAGTGACCTCAAGCATATTGTCGAGTTTCTTGAAGAACATTTCGATGCGTTCCTTCTCGTCCTGCACACTCATACACTCGATGGCGAGTTTTACGATATTAATCGTGGAGAACGACAGGTTGCCGCGACCGATTGAGGTCTTGTCGCCGAAGCGGTTTTCAAACACACGCGTGCGGCATCCCATTGTAGCCACCTCATAGTTGTAGCGTTCGGGATCGTCGGCGCGCCATTTCTCGTGATAGTTGAATGTTGCGTCAAGGTTGAGGAAGTTAGGGAAGAACCGACGTGCAGTGACCTTGCATGCCAACTTGTAGAGGTCGTAGTTGCGGTCCTCCGGCAGGTAGTTCACGCCGCGTTTCTTCTTCCAAATCTGTATCGGGAAGATGGCTGTAGCGCCGTTGCCCACGCCTTCGTATGTAGAGTTGAGGATCTCGCGGATGATGCAGCGACCCTCGGCGCTGGTGTCGGTACCATAGTTCACCGAACTAAACACCACTTGGTTGCCACCGCGAGAGTGGATGGTGTTCATATTGTGGATAAACGCCTCCATAGCCTGGTGCACGCGGTTTACAGTCTTGTTGATGGCGTGCTGGAGAGCGCGCTCCTTGCCTTCAAGTCCGTCGAGCGGCTTCTTGATGAAATCATCGAGTTCCACATCGTAGAGATCACTGAAATCCTGTCCGAAGAGTGCTTCGGTGTTTTTCACCTCCTCCTTGAACGACGAGCGGACGTAAGGCGCGAGATAGAAGTCGAAAGCCGGGATGGCCTGACCACCGTGCATCTCGTTTTGCGCCGTCTCAAGCGAGATACAGCCGATGATGCTTGCCGTTTCGATGCGCTTTGCAGGGCGCGACTCGCCGTGGCCGGCGGTGAAGCCGTATTTGAGCACGCGGTCGAGCGGATGCTGCACGCAAGTGAGACTCTTCGTAGGGTAATAGTCCTTGTCGTGGATGTGGAGATAGTTGCCCTTCACGGCATCTGCCGTCTCCTGCGACAACAGGTAGTCGTCGACAAACGGTTTTGTCGTTTCGCTGGCAAACTTCATCATCATGCCGGCTGGCGAGTCGGCGTTCATATTGGCGTTCTCGCGAGTGATGTCGTTCGATTTTGCCTCGATAATCTCAAGGAAAATGTCGCGTGTCTTTGCACGGCGCGCAATGCTGCGCTGGTCGCGGTAGGCAATGTAGCGTTTAGCCACTTCCTTGCGCGAACTCTTCATCAATTCAAGTTCTACGTTGTCTTGGATTTCCTCCACCGTCATCTGCTCTTTTCCGTTCATGCCGATGCGGTCGGTGATTTTCTGTATGAGCGATTCGTCCTCACCTTTTTCGGTCTGGATCATCGCCTTGCGGATGGCGGCTTTAATCTTTTCTTCGTTGTAGCCGACGACTCTGCCGTCGCGCTTAATTACTGTCTGTATCATTATATATTTTTGAGGGATTTTTTAGTGTTCCTTTTGTGGTTTCAAAGGTATGTATTGTTTTTCTAACGTCCAAATAAAATTTTCTTTTTGGAAAACTTTTACCTATTTGTCAAATTTCAAACCATTGATAATTAGCCATATAAAATTTATTTTGGAAAACTTCCTGTCCAAATAACGCATATTCAGCCTTAAAAAACCCGCCATCTCAACGAGTTAGAAAAATGCGGGCGGGAATAATTTTGTACCTTTGCATATTATTACGTAAAAACGACATAAACAGAGGTATGAAATCATTTCTGCAGATAGAGAATTTAACGAAATCGTTCGGCGACAGAGTGTTGTTTTCCGGCGTCACTTTCGGTGTCTACGAGGGTGACAAAATCGGACTCATCGCGAAAAACGGGTCGGGCAAAACCACCCTGCTCCGCATCATTGCCGGAGAAGAGCCCTACGATTCCGGCGACCTTGTTTTTCGCAACGACTTGAGGGTCGGCTATCTCAAGCAGTTGCCCGAGTTGGATGCCAACCTGTCGGTCATCGATGCCTGTCTCACGGTCGACGACGATGCCACGGTGGCAATCCGCGCCTACGAGCAGGCGGTGGCGAGCGGCGATGCCGACGCGCTGGCAAAGGCTATGCAGTTGATGGATGCCTCAAGCGCATGGGACTATGAGGACCGCATCCGCCAGATTCTCACGCAACTGAAGATTACCGACATGAACCAGCCCGTAGGGCAACTTTCGGGCGGACAAATCAAGCGCGTCGCATTGGCAAAGGTGATTATCAACGAACCCGAACTGCTGATTCTCGACGAGCCTACCAACCACCTCGACATCGATATGATCGAGTGGTTGGAGAATTATCTGCAACGCAGCCGCATGGCAATCCTGATGGTCACCCACGACCGCTATTTCCTCGACAAGATTTGCTCTAAGATTGTGGAAATCGACAGCCGCGAAGTGTTTTCCTACAGCGGCAACTACGACTACTATCTGGAGAAGCGCGAAGAACGCCTTTCGGCGCAGAGTGCCGAGTTGGCAAAGGTGAAAAACCTGCTCCGCACCGAACTCGACTGGATGCGCCGCCAGCCGCAGGCGCGCGGCTCGAAGGCTAAGTACCGCATCGACGCTTTCCACGAACTGAGCCGCCGCTCCAAGGTGAGGCGCGACGACTCCGAGGTGCAGTTGAATGTGAAGTCCACTTACATAGGGTCGAAGATTTTCGATGCCGTCGACGTGTCGAAGTCCTACGGCGACAAGACCATCCTCAACGGTTTTGAATACACCTTTGCGCGCTACGAGAAGGTGGGCATCGTGGGCAACAACGGCGTGGGCAAGTCCACGTTCATCAAGTTGCTGCTCGGATTGGAGAAGCCCGATTCGGGGCATTTCGACATCGGCGAGACTGTGAAGTTCGGCTACTATAGCCAGGACGGCATAAAATTCAACGAGCAAGACAAGGTAATCGATGCAGTGCGCAAGATTGCCGAGGTGGTGGTGCTCGACGCAAAGACGCGCTACACGGCATCGCAGTTCCTGCAACTGTTTCTGTTCAGCCCCGAGACGCAGCAGAACTACATCTACAAGTTGAGCGGCGGCGAGAAGCGGCGGCTCTACCTCGCTACGGTGCTTATGCGCACGCCCAATTTCCTCATCCTCGACGAGCCTACCAACGACCTCGACATCACAACTCTCGGCATCCTCGAGGAATACATCTGCAAGTTTAAGGGCTGCGTAATCATAGTGAGCCACGACCGTTTCTTCCTCGACCGCACCGTCGACCATCTGTTTGTGTTTGAGGGCGACGGCGTTGTCAAGGATTTCCCGGGCAACTACTCCGACTACCGCGACTGGCGGATTCAACAGAAGAAAGAGGAGGAGAAGCCGAAGCGCAAAGAGGAGCAAAAGGCTGTGCGCACGCCTCGCTCGAACGCCAACAAGATGTCGTTCAAGGAGAAGAAGGAGTTTGAAGCCCTGTCGGCGGAAATTGCCTCGCTTGAAGAGGAGAAGAAGCAGATTGAGTCGGACCTCAGCGGCGGCACGGTCTCGATGGACGAGATTACCGCCAAATCGCAGCGCATACAGGAAATCATCAACCTGCTCGACGAGAAGGAGATGCGCTGGCTCGAACTGTCGGAAAAGGAATAGCCGGCGGCTGTCAGAAAATCAGTTGCAGTTGGGCTACGTCAACGTAGCCGTCGGGGGTGCAGAGCCAGTCCTTCAGCGTTCCGCAGTCCTCATATCCCGACCGGCGGAACAGACGGATGCTTTTTCCGTTGTCCACAGCCACCTGCGCCGACAACTGGTGCATCTGGAGCACTGTCCGGGCATAATCAGCCATCAACGCCAAAGCCCTTGCGCCGATGCCGCGGTTCTGGTAGCGGCGGTCCACCATCAGCCCCACCGACGCCCGTCGGTGAGTGGGGTCGAAGTCAAACAGGTCAACCATACCTACCCGTGTGCCGTCCGCCTCGAGGCACACCATCAGCCGCAGTTGCCGCTGCGCATAGATGTCGGCGGAATAATTTCTCAGATATTCGAGTATCAGCCGCCGCGAGAAAGGCGCAGTCGTTGTGCCGTGCTTCCACAGGTCGGCATCGTTCTCCCACTCGTAGATTATGTCGAGGTCCTCCGTCTCAAGGGCGCGGAGCGACACGAGTCCGTCTTTCATCAGTTCTGCCATACCCGTCAAGCCATTTTAGGGGTCATTACCACGCCCGACTGCGAAAGGTAGGTGGCGAAATCGCGCTCGTCGCCTGCTTTGCAGCAGATGGTGCGGATAATCTCGGAATATGTGCAGTCGCGGTTGTCGAACACGGTGAGCGTCAACCCCTGCGGCCACACCACATCGTCCACCGAGGCAAACGCTACCACTTCGCCGTGGGGCGCATCAATCTTCGCCGCCAGTTCCTCGGGGTGAGTCGACACCAGCACTACCGCACGGTAAGGCTCAACCGCCGGCTGCCGCTGTGGCACCATGCGGCGGAAGAAACGCTTTGCCAGCGACATCCATGTGCGCAGGGCGATGGCGAAATTCACCGTCGCGCCGTAGATGCGGCTATAGTTGGGATAGTGCTTGCGGAAAAATATCTGCATTGCCTCGTAGAAGATGCGCACATAGCGGTAGGTGTCCTTCTGCGTACTTTCGCCCTTGTAGTGGATGATGGGCGACGGTATATAGTAGTTGCGGCGACCTTCCTTCACCAAGCGGTACGACAGGTCGATGTCCTCGCCGTACATAAAGAAGTCTTCATCAAAGCCTCCAATCCGGCGCAGCAGGTCGGTAGGCACGAAGATAAACGCGCCGCTGAGGATGTCGACGCAGTGAGCCTCGTCGGCGGAGAGGTAGCGCAGATGATATTTGGCGAAAAGTGGCGACCGGGGGAAAAGTTTCGACAGTCCGAAAATCTTGCAGAACGACACCCACGGTGTGGGAAACGACCGCTTCGACTCTGGCAGAAACCGTCCGTTGCCATCGTGCATCTGCACGCCGATGCCGCCGCAATCATCTTTGTGAGCCTCGTAGAAGTCCACGCAGTCGCGGAGGGTGTGGCTGCCAATCACGGTGTCGGGGTTGAGTATCAGGGTGAAGCGTCCGCGCGCAATGTCGAAGCCTTGGTTGTTGGCGCGCCCGAACCCGGGGTTGTCGCTGTTCTGGATTACGATTACATCGGGAAAGCACTCACGGAGGTGGCTGATGGAGTCGTCGCCGGAGTTGTTGTCAATCACGATTATCTCACCGCGGAATCCTTCCAGTGCTTCTTTTGCCGAGCGCACTGTCTGCTCGAGAAAATATTTCACACGATAGTTCACTATCACTACCGAGATGTCTATGCCGTTGTCCTTGCTGTCCATCTGTCTTACTGGTTGTTGATTGTGGAAGAAAAGAGTGTGCGGTTCTGTATCGACCTGCCGAGGGTCACCTCGTCGGTGTATTCGAGTTCGTTGCCCACCGCCACACCGCGAGCAATCATCGACACTATCACTGGATATTCCGACAGCCGGCGGAAGATGTAGAAGTTGGTCGTTTCGCCCTCCATCGTCGGACTAAGGGCGAGAATCACTTCCCTCACATGCCCTGTAGCCACGCGGTCCACGAGGCTCTGCATCTCCAGTTCCTGCGGCGTGATGCCGTCCATCGGCGAAATCAGTCCGCCGAGCACGTGATAGAGTCCGTGAAACTGGTGGGTATTTTCCACCGCCATCACGTCCTTCACGCTTTCCACCACGCACACCGTTGAGGCGTCGCGGTGCGCATCGGCGCATATCGGACAGATTTCCGACTCGGAGATGTTGTGGCACACCGTACAGTAGCGTATGCCTTCGCGGAGTTTTATCAGAGAGTCGCCCAGAGCCAACGCTACGTCCTTGTCCTGACGCAGCAGATAAAGCACCAGGCGCAGGGCGGTTTTCCGCCCTATGCCCGGCAGTTTCGACATCTCCGACACTGCGTTTTCGAGCAGCGTTGATGAGAATTCGTTTTCCATAATTGCAAATATAAGCCAAATTTCCGTAAGGAGGAAACGGTTTGGCAAATCGTGCGGCTCCTTTACATCTCTATGCCGAGAATCATCGCTATGAGCGGCATAGTGATGATGCAGCCGAGGATGGTGACGAAGGTGATTGAGGTGACGAGCGTTGGGTCGCGATCATACTTGAGGCAGAAGATTGTGCCGAGGCTCGCCGCCGGCATGGCTATCACCACGGTGTTGATCTGGTTGATAAGCGGATGCACATTGAGCAACATAAAGATGAGATAGAGGCACGCCGGCACTACAATCAGGCGGACGGCGGAAACCAGATACACTTTCTTGTTGCTAAAGGCGGACTTGAGCGGAATCTTTGCCATGCTGGAGCCGATGAGCAGCAGTGCGGCAGGGATGGTGATGTCGCCAACCAGTTTCACCGGACGGGCGACAAGTTCGGGGGTCTCCACGTCGAGGGCTACGAGGATGGCGGCAATGTAGGCTGCTATGAGCACGGGGCTGATGAGCACCTTATAGTCAAACTGGCGCAGACTGACCTTGCCCCGAATGAGCATAATGCCCACGGTGAAGATAAAGAAGAAGTACGGCACGTTGAGCAATGCGGCATAGAAGATGCCTTTTGTGCCAAACATCGCGTCAACGATGTAGTAGCCGATAAAACTTACGTTGGCAAACATGTTGACGAAGCCTATCATACCTCGCTCGTCTGGGTTCTTCGTGATGAGCCGCGGCACGAGGAAGCCGAACGACAGCAGGATGATGTAGGTGAGCACACCCACGCCAATCAGCGGCAGGATGAGGTGGCTGTCGGGCACATCGTGGCACATCGCCGACGACAGCACCAGCAACGGCATCGTAATGTCTATCACTATGCAGGAAAGTTTCTTGTCAAAATCATCGTCCATATAGCCCAACTTCCGGGCTGCGTAACCCACTATCACAACAATCAGCAGAATTACCATCACTTCAAAAATGTCCATAGTGTCAATCTATTAGTTTGTCTATCAATCTCTACGTCCAACCGTCGGTGGCGCGCGCTCCTCGCCGATGGCGGCTGAGTCAGTGTTGGCGGTGCCCACTACGGGGCGCAATCTTCCATATCCCTGTCCCCGGGCTGAAGCCCGGGGTTAGCAACACGACGCACCTACGGCGCGCTCTCCCCTCGCCGGATTCATCTTCTCTCCTCTCCGTCCATCGTCCCTCTCACCTCTCACCTCTCCCCTCCACGGCAGAATCGGCGAGCCAGCGTGGGGGTGCGCCACGGTGTCGGCAGAGTCTCCGCCAGCGTCAGTGTGCCAGCGTGGAGGTGCGCCCCGGTGTCGGCTGAGTCGGCGCCAGAGTCAGTGTGCCAGCGTGGGTGTGCACCACGGTGTCGGCTGAGTCAGCGTGCTGGCAGTCAGCGTGGGGGTGCGCCCCGGAGGGGCTGCAGTGTCGATAACCCCAGGCTTCAGCCTGGGGCAAG
>CAVCEE010000022.1:0-36391 GCA_963601185.1 bacterium | reverse complement strand
TCCCAGCCCATATAGTTGGCAAAATGCTTAAAGAAATGCTCCGCCCCTTCGGCAGACGCTGTGGACACATCGGCCATGGAGAGCAGAAGGGCAGTCTTCTTTTTGCCCTGCAAGGCAGAGTTGTTGGCGTAGAAGCGGTCAATGACACTCTTCAACTGAGCATTGATGTTGAAGTAGTAGATGGGTGATACAAAGACAACGACATCTGCTTCGAGCAAATGGGGATTGAGTTCCTCCATATCATCCTTGAACACACATCCGTCAGCCTTCTTATTGCAAGAGTCGCAACCAATGCAACCATGGATATTCCTGAACGCAGCGTCGAAACGAAACACCTCGTGTCCAGCCTCCCTTGCGCCCTCTATAAACTTGTCGGCAAGCAAAGCCGACGTTCCTTTGCGGTGGGCACTGCCCGTGATTACTGTTATATTCATTATATTCCTGTATTTTGGTTGTTCCTTATTCCTTTACTTGTCTTCAAATCTCTCCTTGTCGAGATACTTGATAACCTTGGCGGGATTCCCCACGACAACAGCATAATCGGGTACTGACTTCGTTACTACCGAAGCCGCTCCTACAATAGCGTGCTTGCCCACCGTTACTCCGGGGAGGATGGTGCTTCCCGCACCTATCCATGCGCCCTTACAGATGCGTACGGGACGACAAGTGATGACATTGCGTTCGTAGAGGTCGTGGTTGTTGCTGATGAGTTGCACGTTGGCGGCTATCTGAACATCGTCCTCGATGGTGATACCTCCAGCCGACATTATCAAGCAACCGTTCATCACCGTGACGTTCCGTCCGATGCTAACCATATGAGGGCGCACTGCCGTCAACGGCGGCACTACTATCGACCCCTCTCCTAACTTTCCCTTGAAGATTTCCTTCTGCGAACTCCACCATTCTTCGGAGAACGGCAAGGCGTGGTTGAACTGATGGACAAGTTGAGCCTGACGGGAGGCAAGTTCCAGTTCCTCTTTACTCTGTTTCGTTACGTCTATTCTGATTTCTTCCATAGTTTGTTATACATTTACTTATGATGCAAAATTACGGCCATTGCATCAAGTTTTTTGTAGATGTATTACGGACAGAATTAAACAAATTACGGCAAAGAGGATCAATTGGGAGATAAGCCCCAATATACCAACGATGAGACCGAGATATGTTGCTGGTCAAACCTTGTTATTTGCCTCCATTATCCAACCTTGCCATACAAACAATGGCTATTACAAATTATTTCACTAATTTTGTATGCAAATTCTAAAAGTAAATCAAATGGCACAAAAACCGTCTATTCCAAAAGGTACGCGTGATTTCTCCCCTGCCGAGATGTCGAAGCGTAATTACATATTTAACACCATAAAAGAAGTATTTGCCTTGCATGGTTTCCGCCAAATCGAGACTCCAGCAATGGAGAATCTGTCTACACTTATGGGAAAATATGGTGACGAAGGCGACAAATTGCTCTTCAAGATTCTCAACTCTGGCGACTTTTTAAAGAATGCTTCCGACGAGCAACTACTAGAGCGTAACTGTCCTCGCTTGACCAATGCACTCTGCGAAAAAGGACTGCGTTACGATTTGACAGTCCCTTTCGCTCGCTTTGTCGTGCAACACAGAGCCGAACTGCAATTTCCGTTTAAGCGTTTCCAGATACAGCCAGTGTGGAGAGCCGACAGACCTCAAAAAGGCCGCTATCGTGAATTTTACCAGTGTGATGCCGACATTGTAGGAACGGACTCATTGTTAAACGAAATAGATTTGCTACAGATAATCGATGACGTTTTTAAACGCTTTGGTATCAATATCACCATTAAACTCAACAACCGCAAGGTGCTTTCAGGCATAGCAGAGGTTATAGGTGCACCAGAGAAGATTGTAGACATTACTGTCGCTATCGACAAAATCGACAAAATCGGCATTGAAAATGTAAATGCCGAACTATTGGAGAAAGGTCTTTCCCAATCAGCTATCGACCAATTGCAGCCGTTGTTGACCTTGGCAGGCACAAACGAAGATAAACTCAACAGTCTTGAATCATTATTGGCTAATTCAGAAATAGGCAAAAAGGGTATTGATGAATTGAAGTTTGTGATTGCAAAGACCAACGAAATAGGCATCCACGCAACTCTTGATTTGGATGTATCGCTCGCTCGCGGATTAAATTATTACACAGGTACAATCATTGAAGTCAAGGCCAACGATGTGCAAATCGGAAGTATCACAGGAGGTGGTCGCTACGACAACCTTACAGGTGTATTCGGGCTGCAAGGCGTGTCGGGTGTCGGCATCTCTTTCGGTGCAGACCGCATCTATGACGTGCTCAACCAATTGGATTTATACCCAGCCGATACACAAACAGGCACTACTTTGTTGTTTGTCAACTTCGGTGAAGCAGAAGCACTCGCTTCCCTCAGGCACATCAAAGTATTGCGCGCAGCTGGAATCTCATGTGAACTCTATCCTGAATCCACAAAGATGAAGAAACAGATGGGCTATGCCAACGACAACAGCACTCCTTACGTAGCCATCGTCGGAGAGACGGAACTAGCAAACGGAACTATAACTCTCCGTAATATGTCGGTCGGCGAACAGGAAGAACTCTCAGTAGATGAAATTATCAAAAAATTGCAATAGCAACAGCCCTCTACAAGGACATAAATTAATCGGCGCATATCAAGCCAAATGCTTGGATATGCGCCGATTTTTATGTCGTTCTTATTCCGTCAGAACTTGAATCCTACAGAAACAGAGATGTCATTATTCTTATCGTTTACCGTCGCATTTGGTGCGTCAGAACCGAAGAATCCGTGATATTCACTTTGGCGATTTGTACGCACGTAAGCAAGGTCTGCATAGAATGCTTTATAGCGATACCCTATGCCAGCTGTGTAGTGCTGAATCTTATTGTCAATGGTATAGGACATCACGGTTCCAGCAGTTGCGTCATCGGCATCTTTGTCGTTGCTCATTGGAGATGTCTGATAGGAATATCCAGCACGAATGCTGAACTGTGGTGTAACCTTAAACTCGCCACCCACGCGGACAATGTTGCTTGCCTTGAATGTCGTTCTTACATTGTTTGCGACTTCCGTATCTTCACGGCCATTGTAAAGCGTACGCATACCATTATACATCACTCGCTCATAATCCAAACTGATAATGCCTCGTCCGCCAATAACACCAGCGACGCTGCCCATAAAGTGCCAAGGTGTGCGTGCATCAAATTCCGATTCTCCCTCATAAGAGCCGTTTGTCTCGGCAGTGCCTTTTATGTTGGTTGCAGTAGTCGGAATGTTCGCCGCCTTGAAAGCATACGATGTGTTGGCATAGTAGTTTGAACGGATATTATAGAACGTAGGTGTATGAAATGCGAAACCAATGCGCAGTTCATTAACAGGCTTTACGATTACACCCATTTTGAAATTCACGCCAGTACCAGTCATACGCAGGTAGTTCTGCATACCCCATGCCGCTTCTCCTGTCCCCATATACACGTTGTCACCGTAAGCATAAGGGACGGTCGCACCTTGAAGAGATTCTCCATAGTAGGAATACAGGCTGTAATCCAAATCAGTGATGCCAACGGTAGCACCCCAATAGACCATATCTTTAACATTACCGCCAAAACTCAAGCTGTACTCATTTACCTGTCCTGATTCTTCAACCTCCATTTCTCCAGAGCCGTATCCACCGAGACCGTCATATTTGTCGTTGCTTGCAGTCTGTGGATTAATCAGATATGAATTGTACATCAATATGCTTATCCACGGAGCATTTGATTGATAATACGGGTCATATCCGCCTTTTACCGCCGCCAATTCACCCGTTGTCCATCCGGCAGAACGGTCGGCAATATAGTTGGTCATAGATGTCGACAAATTATTCAATGACCCAGAATACCGTCTTCTGAAATCGAGGGCTTTTGTGTACGAAACGCCCCATGAGAACGTTGGAGTACTTTCCTTACCAGTTCTAAACGTTCCCACATAGGCGATATTATTGAAATTGAATTTGGAATTACGCGTATTGTAACCGCTTACGGCTACATCGTTTACTGCTCCGCCCATAGTCAATCCTATTTCAGAGCTACGATAGACTCCGATTCCGCCGGGGTTTTGATTGAGGACTGACAAGTCGCCACCGAGAGCACCGAATGCCCCACCCATCGACATAAATCGAGACGTTCCTCTCAAATCGGTCTGAGAAATTGCATATAAATCGAATGCACCCTGAGCCATTGCTGAAGATGCTGCCAGCATACAAACTGCCGGGAGTATTTTTTTTAGATTATTCATTACCTAGATACTTTTTAATAAAAGGATTATCGTCTACCACCACGGCTTCCACCGCCAAATGAACCATGACTGCCTCCGCTCGAAGAACCGCCACGATAGCCGCCAAATGATGAGCTTCCGCTATTGTTGGTTGATTGGCGGTATGTTGGTGTACTGTTAGTCGGCCTGTTAGGATTTGTATATGATGGCGACCTGTCGATACTTGTAGACGGTCTACGACCGCTGCTTTGCGACGACTGGTAGGACGAAGAACTGCCGCCTCGATAGCCATTGTATGTGGTTGTCGGACGATTGTTGTTTATCCGACTTGGCTGACTGTTAATCGGTGTATAAGAAGATGACGACGGTCTGCGACCTGTGGTTCTATAAGAGTCGCCACCTCTGAAACCTCCAGCCTCACTTGCAAGAGCCGGACGACGTCCGCCGTTATTCATTTGTCCACTAATGGGACGACGTCCGCCGTCAGTATAGTTTGGATGCCAACCTCCACCGTGATGGTGATGTGGGTAACCCCAATCATATCCGCCCCATCCATAGTGGTATGACGGACCCCAAAACGGGTCACACCATCCCCAACTCCAATAAGGACGATATGAATGCCAGCCCCATCCCCAGTTCCAGTAGTTATATCCATACCAAAAATCATTGTAGTATGAATAAGTTGACCACCATGGAGAATATGTGCCAAAAGAGAAATATGTAGACGGAGTTCCGACGTAAATGTTTACATTGTCGGCATAATACAATTCTTTCAATCTGCTGTCACCTGACGATATTACAATTGTCGGATTGTCAAAACGCTCCATACGCTCAGTATATTGAAAAACATCGGAGTCAGCCTTCAACGAGTCGGTCGACACGCTATCTCTTTGCGCATATACGCCTCGACGATTGTATTCATCCACATCCCGTGGCGAAGTTGAATAGACTTGATACTCAGGAGCTTCAAAGTCTGTATACGTCGATGCCGTTTTTTGAGTCGTCACAACGGTCGTGTTTTTAACCTTCGACGGATTATAGTATATATCATCGTCATAAAACCCCTGTCCCATTACAAATTGGGCAGAAAAGGTTGCTGCTATAATAAAAAGACTACTTCGTTTCATAGTTTTTCGTTTTATTTATATGACAAATATAAGCAGAATAAGTTTAACGCAGCCACAGATTGTTAAATTAAATTGTCTTTTTTTACCAGTTGATAAGATTTCTGTTAACCAATCGGAACATAGTAAGTACAAAACAGCCTTATCGGATGTAGAAATCTTTTGTTAGTCTGACAAATTCAGGGCTTCTTCTCCCAGAGTCCTGCAAGGTTATCACCCCCTCCTCTACCTCGGCTGGATAGTTGGCAAATTCCCACAAAAACCTTTTAATGGGCTTGCCTTCGGTCGTCCTGACCCCTACTCTTTTTTTGATCCAAAGATTATTTTCACCAGCTTGAAATTCTATGATTTCTTTGACTTCTATCGGTGCGATGAGTCCTATTACGCCCTTGTCGGCAAGCAGTGACGTCGCTTTCTCAAAGAACTTTCCAAAAGGCAACGAATCATTATGGCGAGCCATCGCCCGACGGGTATTTGGGGCTTTTATTCCACCATCGAAATAAGGAGGATTTGATAAGATGTAATCATATCGTTCCGTGGTATCGAATTCGAGGAAATCGCAGTTCCTTTCCGACAGCCTGTCTTTCCATGACGAATTGGAGAAATTGATTTCCGCCTCTTCTGCTGCCGCCTCATCGAGTTCGATGGCATCAATAACAGCCGAAGGATTGCGTTGTGCAGCCATCAGTGACAATATGCCTGTCCCTGCACCGACATCGAGAATGCAACACGCATCCCCCAGGTCTGCCCATGCACCTAAAAGTACACTGTCTGTACCGACTTTCATCTCACTAGAGGACTGCCGTATTGAAAATTGCTTGAATTCGAATATATTGTCAACCATATTGTAAAGATACAAAAAGCGCTGCAATCACAATGACTGCAGCGCTGAAAAGTTATATTATGGAGATTTTACCAAATCACCACACGGTCTGCCGGAGCAATATACATCGGGTCTCCTTCTTTGATGCCGAATGCCTCATAGAAGGTGTCGATATTCTTCAATGTTGCGTTGACGCGCCAACGGCCGAGCGAGTGTTCGTCGGTAGTTGTGCGACGGCGAATTTCGGCAGGACGAATATTGTCTGCCCAAACGTTGGCATACGACAGGAAGAAACGCTGTGCCGGAGTGAAGCCTTCAACAGTCTTGTTCTCTTTAGCCTCCTTCGTTTTCAAATAAGCAGAATAAGCGATTCGCAAGCCGCCTTGGTCTGCGATATTCTCACCAAGTGTCAATTTGCCGTTTGCGTGGATTGTGTCGATAACTACAATTTTGTCAAACTGGCTTGCCAATTTGTTGGCGAGTTTGTCAAACATCTTGGAGTCGTCCTCTGTCCACCAGTCTTCCATATTGCCATCTTTGTCGAATTGGCGACCATTGTCGTCAAATCCGTGAGTCATTTCGTGGCCGATAACCACACCGATTGCGCCATAGTTGTCGCAGTCCAAAGCATCAGGAGAGAAGAACGGTGCTTGAAGAATTCCGGCAGGGAAACAGATTTCATTGGTTGACGGATTGTAGTACGCATTGACTGTTTGAGGAGTCATCCCCCATTCCGCTTTGTCTACTTCTTTACCACACTTTTCATTGCTGTCTTTCGTGTGGAAAACAGCAGCCGCTTTTACGTTTTCCCAATATGAATTTTTAGGGTTAACTGAAAATGAGGTGTAGTCTTTCCATTTGTCAGGATAGCCGATTTTTACTGTAAATGCCGACAATTTCTCAATAGCCTTTGCCTTAGTTGCATCGCTCATCCATGTGAGGTTTTGGATATGCTCGCCAAGAGAAGTCTTAAGGTTGCCTACCAATTCGAGCATGCGGCGTTTTGATTCCTCAGGGAAATATTTCTTTACATAGATTTGGCCAAGACCCTCACCAAGAGTTCCGTCAATTTCCGACAATGTGCGCTTCCAGCGAGGACGGTCTTGTTCTGCACCGGAAATAACACTGCTCATCTCGAAATTGACTTTGCGGAAATCGTCGCTCAGATAATCAGACGCAGAATTGACATAATGGAAAATCAAATAGTCCTTGATCTCACGGAGGCTCTTGTTGGCCAACAAGTCATTTACCTTATCCAGTGACTTCAACTGCATCACGCACATATTGTCAACGATTGGCAGATATTGAGCCTTGAGGTAAACGTTCCAGTCAATGCTTGGGCATGCAGCCTTAACATCCGCCAACGAGCGGATATTGTATTGAGCAGCGATGTCACGCTGCTCAGTGCGGGTCATTGCTACCTTCGCAAGTTCCATCTCGATATCCATCACATTGTCGCGCATTCTTTCTGCGTCAGCCTGCTTGTAGCCTGCAAGCACGAGCAATTTCACGATAAATTGCTTGTATGCCTCACGAATCTTGACGGTCTGCTCGTCATTGTTCATATAGTAGTCACGGTCGCCGAGACCGAGACCACCCTGACCCCAATAGAGAATATTGATGTCGGAGTTCTTCATATCACCCATAACTCCTACTCCGAAGAATGGAGAAGAGAAACTGTGCATCCAACCGATAATATCTGTGAGGTTGGTCTTCTTTGCCTTTTCGATTCTTTTGAGGTCTGCCTTAATGCCTTTTGCACCCTCTTTATTCAATCGGACACTGTCCATACCCAATGAATAGAGGTCTGCAATCTTTTGTTCTACTGAACCGTTTGCAAATTTGCTAGTACCAAGGTCTTCTACAAGGCTCTGCAATTGCTTCTTGTTATTCTCGCCCAACATATCGAATGAACCATAGCGAGAATATTCAGGCTTCAATGGATTCAATTTCTGCCAACCGCCACAGGCATAGTTGTAGAAATCCACTCTTGGAGAGACTGACTCGTCCAAGTTCTCGCGAGACACGCCAGTCTTAGGCGTACTCGCATTAACAGTCATAGCCCCCGCTATGGCCATTAATAAAATACTGTACTTCAAATTCATAGTTAACTATTAATATTTTTCAATTCTTCCAATTCCAATGTTGCTGATTCCCAATTTTCCATAGCATCTGTTATCAGTTGTTGTGTCTTGGCATGCTCATCAAACAAGTCGTTGTCTACAATGCCCGATGCTATTTTATCTTCAATTTCTTTAATCTTGCTTTCTAATTGGGATATTTTTTCCTCAGCCTCTTTTACTGCCCTTTCCGCTTTTCGGATACGCTTTTCCTGCTCCTTCTTTTCTTCATAGGACAGTTTCCCTGCCGATGGAGTCGCCACGGCTGCATTTCTTTCTTCAGGCTGGGCTGCAGTCGCTTCCAACTCGCGGAACGACTCTATCTGCTTCGCCTGCAAGAAATCATAGATGCCGCCAAGATGCTCTTTCACCTTGCCGCTTCCAAACTCATACACTTTCGACACCAATCCATCAAGGAAATCGCGATCGTGGGAAACGACAATCACCGTACCGTCAAAGTCTTTTATCGCTTGTTTCAAAACATATTTAGTTTTGATATCCAAGTGATTGGTTGGCTCATCCAGTATCAGCAGATTGACAGGTTCAAGCAATAGCCGAATCATAGCCAATCGAGTCTTTTCGCCACCTGACAGTACTTTCACCTTTTTGTCAGAAGCCTCTCCTCCGAACATAAATGCGCCAAGGATATCCCGTATCTTTGTCCTGATATCACCTACTGCAACCAGGTCGATTGTATCGAAAACTGTAATGTCGCCATACAAAAGGGAGGCTTGGTTTTGTGCAAAATAGCCAATCTTTACGTTGTGCCCGATTTTGAGATTTCCATCAAACGGAATCTCGCCCATTATACACTTGACCAATGTCGATTTTCCTTCACCGTTCTTGCCGACAAAGGCTACTTTCTCGCCTCGCTTTATCGTAAGGTCTATACCGGAAAATACGGTATGTGTACCGTAAGTTTTTCCTACATTCTCGCAGATTACAGGATAGTCGCCCGATCGTGGTGCCGGAGGGAACTTAAGATTCAGACGCGAATTGTCGACCTCGTCGACTTCAATTGTTTCAATCTTTTCAAGTTGCTTGATGCGACTCTGCACCTGCACCGATTTAGTGGCTTTGTACCGAAACCGTTCAATGAACTTTTCTGTTTGTTGAATCTGTTTCTGCTGGTTCTCAAAAGCACGCATCTGTTGTTCGATGCGCTCTTGGTGAAGAGCCAAATATTTGGAATAGTTTACTTGGTAGTCGTAAATCTTTCCGCAGGAAATCTCTATTGTCCGATTTGTCACATTGTCGATAAATGCCTTGTCGTGAGAGACGAGCACCACAACATTCGCTTTTTGCTTCAGGAATCCTTCCAACCATTGAATGGACTCTATATCCAAATGGTTGGTCGGCTCATCAAGCAGCAACACATCCGGCCGTTGCAACAACAATTTTGCCAATTCGATGCGCATACGCCATCCGCCGCTGAATTCCGACGTATTCCGGTCAAAATCAGTACGAACAAAGCCCAAGCCCATCAATGTCTTCTCAATTTCCGCCTCACAGTTTTCGCTCTCTTCCATTTGAATCAAGTCACTCAGACTTGTCATATGGTCTATCAAGTCCTGATAAGAATCGGATTCATAATCAGTCCTTTCTGAAAGTTCATTATTCAATCTGTCCAAAGAGGCTTTCATTTCATCCAAATGACCGAACACAGTCCGCACTTCATCAATCACAGTGCGATTGTCTGTCAAAATCATCTGCTGCGGCAGATAGCCTACCGAAATATCCTTCTGAATAGCAACAACACCACTCGTTGGGTGCTGCAGACCGGCAATAATCTTCAGTAAAGTCGACTTGCCAGCCCCGTTTTTACCAACGAGTGCTATCTTATCGCGTTTATTAATTACGAAATTTGCATCCTTGAACAACGCGACTGTGTTGAATTCAACGCCTACATTTTGTATTGAAATCATTATGAATTATAAAAATGCAGGATTATAGTCCCAACTTCTTAGTAATGTCGGATGGTATAGCCTTTTTGTTAACCATCAAACTTATCGTTTTGGCCAAGAAATAAGGCTCTGACACATAATAGAATCCGCCATATATAAGATCTGAATCCCAAGAGTTCTTAATCTTGTAGTACTTATTGCCTTTTTGGTCAACTGCCTTTCCTACGATTACCATACCATGATCATCAGTTGTTTCATAATTGTCAAAACCTTTCTGACGAGATTCTTGAGTCACCTCAATCTCTTCAACCGGACCGTGGAAATCATATAATTCATTCTCCTTTTCCGAAGAGTTCAATTTTGCCCATCTTGCGAAATCAGTACCAGAACGATCCTTGGATTCGTCAACTTTAGGCATCAACGCAACGCCGTCATACCGTTTGAAACCTTTTTCGCTTACGTCTGCAGCCCAAAGCACAGTGTAACCATTGTCAATTGCATTATCCACAACAGCCTTCATTTCGTAAAGTTTAATGTTGTAACATTGACTATTCAACCAGTTATCTGGCACTTCCAATACAAACGGCTTGTAATATGGATGGTGGGTGAATGATGTGATTGCCACATAGTCGTCCATATTCAGACCAAGCATTGCCGCAAAAGTCTTAGGCGTATATTCTTTCCCTTTGTAGGTGAACTTTTCCGGCACTTTACCCAAATATGCATCAAGAATCCCAATATATCCATTAAGCCAAGCCTCAGACAATCGCTTGTTCGGATTCTTTACGAGTTCTCTAAGATAGGCTTCCAACAAAGCTGCCATTTCGGCATGCATATGTTTCTTTTCGCCATAATTGAGGCCAGTATAAACTTCTTCCGGGACAATACCATAGTTCCCGTAAACATACGGCACATCCGCCAAACCGCCACCCTGACCATAATTAGTCTGGCCATAGTAGCGCACAAAACGGATGGCTTTGTCTATATAACACTGACGGACAACAAACATTTCCGACAGGTCGTATTCTCCCTTGCCATTCTTCAACAGTTCATTTTCCAAGAATGACACGCCAGAGAAACTCCAACATGTTCCTGTCTTGTATTGACTTTTGACTGGTGTTGTTGCATTGACTTTCACATCTTTGAAAACGAAAGTCGTATCTGTATTTTCCTGCGCCGAGACAATTGAGGCAGACATCAGTGCTGCCAAAAGCGCCAATTTTGATGATTTATTCATATTCTTTATTAATATTCATCCCACGATTTGATTTCAATATCATCCATTGAATATTTGCCGATGGCCTCTACAAAGGCTGACGCCAAACGGGCATTTGTCAACAATGGGATATTCAGGTCTATCGCAGCACGACGTATTTTATAACCGTTACTTAATTCTTTGCTTGTCAAATCCTTTGGTATGTTGACAACCAAATCAAATTCTTTATTGTGCAGCATTTCAAGTGCTTGGGGCTGTTGCTCTTCCTCACTTGGCCAATACACGTGGATTGCTGGAATTTTGTTATCTACCAGGTATTTGTATGTTCCACCTGTTGCATACAACTTATAACCTTTTTCATAGAGGATTGTTGCAGCATCTAGCATATCTGCTTTCTGCTTTGCAGAACCAGTACTAAGAAGTACTGACTTTTTCGGGAACTTATACCCTACCGAGAGCATTGACTTCAAGATTGCTTCCGACGTATCGTCTCCAAGACATCCAACCTCGCCTGTCGATGACATATCTACCCCCAAAACAGGGTCTGCGCCTTGCAAGCGAGAGAAGGAGAATTGAGAAGCCTTAATGCCGACATAGTCCAAGTCGAATGCATTCTTGTTCGGTTTCTCAACCGGGATTCCCAGCATCACCTTTGTCGCTAAATCAATGAAGTTGAGTTTGAGCACTTTCGATACAAACGGGAAACTGCGCGATGCACGAAGGTTACATTCAATAACCTTGATATCATTGTTTTTCGCAAGATATTGGATGTTGAAGGGACCGGAGATGTTCAACGCTTTTGCAATCTGGCTTGAAATTTTCTTAATCCGGCGTACTGTCTCAACATACAATTTTTGCGGTGGAAACTGGATTGTTGCATCACCAGAGTGGACACCGGCAAATTCGATATGCTCAGAGATTGCATAAACTTTGATTTCTCCATTCTGAGCCACTGCATCCATTTCTATTTCCTTTGCATGCTCGATAAACTCAGTTACCACAACCGGATGTTGTTTCGACACATTGGCTGCCAGTTTAAGGAAGCGTTCCAATTCTTCGTCATTTGAGCAAACATTCATAGCAGCACCCGACAACACGTATGACGGACGGACAAGAACAGGGTAACCGACCTCTTCCACAAATTCATGGATGTCGCCCATTGATGTCAATTCCCTCCAGCGAGGTTGGTCAATGTGCAACTCGTCAAGCATTTGCGAGAACTTATGACGGTCTTCTGCATTGTCAATGCTTTTTGCCGAAGTACCCAAAATATTGACTCCATCCTCATCCAGACGCGTAGCGAGGTTGTTCGGGATTTGTCCACCGGTCGACAAGATTACTCCGTGAGGAGTTTCCAAATCAATGATATCCATAACGCGCTCGTAAGTCAACTCGTCAAAGTAAAGTCGGTCACACATATCATAGTCAGTGGAAACCGTCTCTGGGTTATAGTTTATCATAACCGAGCGCCAACCTTCTTTTGCGACTGTCATCAGGGCATTTACACTACACCAGTCAAATTCCACAGAACTGCCGATGCGATAAGCGCCACTGCCAAGAACTACGACAGACTTGCCGTCGTTTTCGTAGTCAATATCATGTTGTGTTCCGTTGTAAGTAAGATACAGATAATTGGTTTTGGCTGGATATTCAGCACCTAATGTATCGATTTGTTTTACTACTGGAAGGATGCCATACCGTTTTCTCAATTGGCGAACCTGTCGATTCGATTTCTCGGTTTCGGTCATCTCCCCCTTCAGGACAGCCCTTGCGATCTGGAAATCGGAGAATCCCTGTTCTTTTGCCTGACGCACCAGTTCTTTCGGGAGTTTTTCTATATCGGAATAGGTTTCCAATTCCACGGCTGTTTCCAGCAAATTCTTCAACTTGCAGAGGAACCATTTGTCTATCTTAGTCAAGTTATGCACCTGATCTACAGTATACCCTTTTCTAAATGCCGATTCAATTACGAAGATACGCTTGTCGGTAGGCTCTTTGAGCGCACTGTCAATGTCATTGACTTGAATTGCTTTATTCTCGATAAATCCGTGCATTCCTTGACCTATCATTCTCAAGCCTTTCTGAATGGCTTCTTCGAACGTACGGCCAATTGCCATAACCTCACCGACCGATTTCATCGACGATCCGATTTCTTTCTTCACGCCATGGAATTTGCCCAAATCCCAACGTGGAATCTTACAAACCACATAGTCCAATGCCGGTTCAAAGAATGCAGAGGTAACCTTGGTGACAGTATTTTTCAAGTCAAACAAGCCATAGCCCAATCCCAACTTTGCAGCGACAAAAGCCAACGGATAGCCAGTTGCTTTTGAGGCCAAGGCGGAACTGCGGCTAAGGCGGGCATTTACCTCAATTACCCGATAATCCATCGAGTTCGGGTCGTAAGCATATTGGACATTGCATTCACCTACGATACCCACGTGGCGGATGATTTTTATGGCCAATTTGCGAAGCATGTGGTAGTCGTCGTTCGACAATGTTTGTGACGGAGCGGCAACGATGCTCTCTCCGGTATGAATTCCGAGAGGGTCGAAGTTCTCCATATTACAAACCGTGATACAGTTGTCAAATTTGTCGCGGACCACTTCATACTCCACTTCTTTCCATCCTTTCAATGATTTCTCGACAAGCACTTGCGGAGAGAATGACAATGCTTTCTCAACCAGCCCAACGAGTTGTTCCTTGTTGTCGCAGAAGCCACTACCGAGACCGCCCAATGCGTATGCAGCACGCACGATGACCGGGTATCCCAAGTCTTCGGCTGCCTTAATGGCATCTTCTGTCGACGAAACTGCCTCACTTTTAATGGTCTTAACATCAATCTCATCAAGTTTCTTCACGAAGAGTTCGCGGTCTTCAGTATCCATAATGGATTGAACTGGAGTACCGAGCACTTCTACATTATATTTCTCAAGAATGCCGTTTTGATACAAATCCACGCCACAGTTCAAGGCTGTCTGACCACCGAAGGCCAACAAGATGCCTTGCGGACGTTCTTTGGCAATAACCTTTTCTACAAAGAATGCAGTTACAGGCAAGAAATAAATCTTATCGGCAAAACCTTCCGATGTCTGCACCGTCGCGATGTTCGGATTAATCAGAACAGTTTCTATCCCCTCCTCTTTTAGAGCCTTCAATGCTTGAGAGCCCGAATAGTCAAATTCGCCGGCTTCGCCAATCTTCAGGGCTCCAGATCCTAACAATAAGACTTTCTTTATATTTTCTTTTTTAAGATTTGACATTGTCTGAATGTTTTGTGGGTGTTACAACAATTTGATAAAGTCGTCGAAAATGAATTCGGTATCCAATGGCCCGCTACAAGCCTCAGGGTGGAATTGAGCAGAGAAGAACGGCTTTGATTTGTGCCGGATGCCCTCATTCGTGCCGTCGTTCATATTGACAAACAACGGTTCCCAATCAGCGCCCAGTGTACTGCTGTCTACAGCGAAGCCATGATTTTGCGATGTGATGAAGCATCTGTTTGTGCCTACTTGGCGCACTGGCTGGTTATGGCTACGGTGTCCGTATTTCAATTTATATGTTTTCGCGCCGGATGCCTTCGACAGCAACTGGTTTCCCATACAAATACCGCAAATCGGCTTGTCGCCGGACAAAGCCTTTTTGATATTGGCTACTGTAGCGTCCGCCATATCTGGGTCGCCAGGTCCATTCGAGATGAACAAACCATCGTAGACAATTTGAGAAAAATCATAATCCCAAGGCACTCTAACCACCTTGACACCTCGTTTTACAAGACATCTTATGATATTGTTCTTCGTGCCGCAGTCAACCAAAACCACCGTTTTATCACCTTCGCCGTAAACGATTGGCTCTTTGCAACTAACCTTGGCCACCAAGTTTTCTTTGTTGGGGTCATGGAACGTCGGCTTTTCATCTCCGTCAATAAAAATACGGCCAAGCATTGAGCCTTTTTCTCTCAACAACTTGGTCAGCGCACGGGTGTCGATTCCATAAATTCCAACAATTTGCTCTCTTTTGAGCCAATCAGACAAGCTTTCCTTTGCAAGCCAATGACTGTATTCCCAAGAATAGTCTTGACAAATCAATGCTTCGCAATGAATCTTCTCACTCTCAAAATAATTGGCCATTCCATCTTTCTCATTTTGCGGTGGGACTCCATAGTTGCCAATTAGCGGGAACGTTGTCACCAAGATTTGACCTTCATACGACGGGTCAGTCAAACTTTCTGGATAGCCAGTCATCGCTGTGTTAAAAACGACCTCTCCAGAGCAAGCCTTCTCATATCCGAAGAATTTGCCTTCAAAGACTGTGCCGTCTTCCAATTCAAGGATAGCTTTTTTCGTTTCTCTCATATCATTTTAGGGGATTACTTACCAAATTATCGGTTTGCAAGATTACCATCGAGAAAACCATACAAAGTTACGGATTTTTTTCTGTCCGAGACCAATCCTTTTTCATTTTTTAGGATTTTGCTAATATTTTGACACTAATCAACTGCCCTGTCAAAAGAAATACCCTTTGCGTTCTGATTAGCGTTTCAATACTTTCATTATCTTTTTGTCCACTGAAACAAAGTACACTCCTGCCGGGTAGCCCGACAAATCAACCGAGACCTCGCCTTCTTGTCGCAATTTACTGTAAAGGCATTTGCCGTTCAAGTCAAACACTTGCACCATTGCTGGTTGCAACAAGCAAAACGTCACCACCCCGGCTTGATTGATATACAGACGCACATCATCATTGGAAGTTTCGCTAACCCCGGCATATTTTGCCAAAAAGTCCGCCAATACACTCTCGTCTATCTTTATCGACCCGTCTACGATTTCCGATGAGCCAGAACCGACGGTATGCACATTGATTACCCTGCCAACCTCCGTACTGTTCTCGCCAAGAATGCCATTGTATTTATTTATGCCTGTATAAATTCTAACGAAGTCCACGCCCGGCATCTTTACCCTATTCCCATATTTGTCCACGGCCCAATCTATGTCAATCATCGCACCTACATTTCTAACGATGTGCTCATCATCAGAGAAATTAGGATAGTTGTCAGCATATCCATAATCATACGTGGCAAGCACATAGTATGGGTCGGAATCCGTACCCTCTTTACGATAATTATCGGGCAATTGTGTACCGACAAAGGTCAATGTGCTTTTGTCATCCAACCATTGCGGCCAATGCGGTTGAGTATGGAATGCTCCCATATATTTTACAATGCCTGTACCTCCTTTATTGTCATACCAGTTGATGTCTTCTGTATTGGTTCCAGGATGCTTATACACGATTTCATAATCGTGCACTGAATTTGCATATTCACTTCCAGCTATTTCAAACCATTCATTGTCGTCCGGCAGTCCATTTTTATTAATGTCGTAAGCAACCATAACAACACCGGGCTCACTACTTCCGCCCTTTGTCGTAGATTCGGATGCCTGAAATGAGTTTCCTTCAATATAGAAATCCCGGCTGCCTGCCACGTTGACTATGGTGTGGTCAAAACCTACCGTGACATATCCGCCCCAAGCGCCAAGTGTGACGATGGATTCGTCGGTCACCATATACTGATATGCTTTTTGAGCCATCGTCGCAGCATCGTCACCAGTCTCCCACTCCGGCAGTACATTTACGAACTGTCCTGGTGCAGGCACGTAATCTATCACACGGTTATGCACTGGCGTGGCTGCAAATGTCATCAACGAACCGCAAGCCAACGATAACAAGACTTTTATTCTCATATTCCTATTTTTTAATATCACCTTTAAATGCAAAATGAGCAGGAATCTGTCCTGCTGTTTGCTTCCATTTCAGCATACCGTCTTCTCCGAAACAGTACACTGTCCCTGAAACAACATACGACTTGGCGTCTGTCACATAAATATCTTTGGACACAGGATTGACCGCAATGCCGTATGGAACTTTGATTTGAGTTTCAGTCCCATCTTTTATGAAATGACGGTCAACGACCTGCATTTCTGCCATATCCACTTTTGCGTATGTAACGGTATTTTCACCTGTCACATAATTCCATTCCGTACTGATTATATAAAGATATTGGTCATCCTGCCACATATCTGACACTGGAATCTTCATATCTTTAATCATGCTCTTGCTACGAGGGTCAACCACAAACAAGTCCGAATCGAAATCACCATAATAGTTTCCTCTTGAACTGACCCATAACCGACCTTGCTCATCATGATCGAGACGATGAAGATTGGCAGTGCCATCAAGTATAATGACATCGCACAATTGGAATTTATCCAAGTCTATAACCGAAATCGTATTGTCATAATCGGGTTTGCGATAACCTCCTGAGTTTGCCACATATAGGCGATTGCCTATAACCGTCATCTCTTCAGGCTGATAGCCGACCTCGACACTTCCAACCACTTGCATAGATAGGGTATCGACCTTAAAAACCGCTCCCTTGGGTGCTGCTGCATCAAGTTGGACGGGAGCGACATAACTGCTTACATACACATAGCCTTTGTCGCCAACCACATTGCGGCAATTGGGGATGTCAATCTTCGCGCATCTTACAGCCGTTGTCGCATCCATAACCTCCACCTTGTGCGAGCAGTTTATCACTGCATACAGTTTGTTCCCATATACCAGCAAATCATTCCCGACATCGCCCAATTCTTTTACCACTGTCGGATTTTTCTCCGCATAGATATTTCTGTAATAATTACCTTCCTTGTAGTCAAAATAGTCAAGCGTGGATTTGTTGCTGCCCATATTTCCTTCGTTCAGCAAATAGAATCCATCAATGTCTGTATATTCCGGTTGTGCAATATGGATTTTCTCCATATCAATCAGCACTTCGTCATTTCGGCATGCTTGCAACAGGACAAAAATGAGTAACAATATTTTGGGCAACATCTTCATAACATCAATCTTATGGATAGTTTGTAATTGCGGCCAGGCATAGGGTAATTATGGATAACCTCATACGCCTGATTGAAAATATTGTTAATCTCTCCCGTTATCTTCAAATCCGTTTTGCGAATACGCAACAACTTCGATACCGACATATCGTGAGTGTACCACGGCTGTTCATAATTGTATTGTGTGTTTTCTTGCTCATTATACCGTTCGCCAGTATAGATGAAACTATAATTTAATTGCCAGCCTTTCCAATCACCTCTCACAGCTACCGACCCACTATGTGTTGGAGTATACGGAATTTGGTCGCCATAAAATGTATCATCTTTGCTTGTAAAATCTCTCGCTTTCTGAAAAGTGTACTGTAAATTAGTCCCGACTCTTACATTTTCTATCTTTGCATCAAGAGCAACAGATGTTTCTATGCCGGCAATTTTCACATTGCCGAGATTGATCATTGTCCATCGGAATTGTTGGCCTGTAGGATATGCAATTATCTTGTCTGAGACTTTATTGAAATACCCATCAACCCTAATCTTTAAACTTTCCCATATTGTATTGACAAATTGCTTTCCGTATGCGATGCCCAAATCGTGTTGCCACGTTCTTTCCGGACGGAGGTTTGCATTACCTATTTCGGTGTAGTACAAGTCATTGAATGTAGGCATACGGAAAATCCTTTTAAAAAATCCGGTTATAACGAAATCGCTCTCTTGAATTGGAGTATAGCTAAAGAATACCGCTGGTGACAATTCTTTCCTGTTTGGTGATGCCGTGTACAATTTCCTTGACCTAGTGGATTCTTGTATGAATGTTCCCAACAAACTTGCCTGAGCACTGAATTGGGAGAAATCGAAGGACGATGCAACGGAGGCATATTCCGTCCACCTCGTCGGATATGCGAAATCGGTCAAATCTGCATTCATCTTGTTCATCTGGCAGTCGAAAGCGGCTGATATCCGCCACCAGTGTTTTAAAGTAAACAGGTTTGACAACGATAGATACGCTTCTTGCTGATAATAGTGATTGTCAATAAACAACTCCCGGGAATCATTGCGCAAGAAATTTGAGTAATCCCATGCAAATTTTCCGCTGACTTTGAAAGAATAAAATGAGGTGAACCGCTTTTGAAAAGCGCCCTGTCCAAAAGCAGATTTATCAACTTGCCTTTCGCCATGACGGAAAACATTATTTACAATAGCACCGGGGATGCCACGGTCTGATGTGTAAAAATATCCGTTTATATTCCACTTTCCGCCTGGGATTAATCCATAGGCGGCCAATTCGGTCCTTAAGGCTTCCACATCTCCATTTCTGCGTATCGCTGTCGTGTCGTAGGCAACCGAACCATCAATATTCATCCTCTTGTACCGGAATTTGTATCTGCCATTTGCATTTGTATATTCAACATTGGCAAACAGTGAAACCTTGTCGGTTATTTGATATTCCATAAGGATAGAGGGATTAACCAACCCAAAACTACCAGTCTTGAACTGAGCAACAAGATTGTATCTTTTCCCCAGTTTAAAGTGTGGCCGTTTGGTCATTATGTATATCGCACTTGACGAACTTAAATCTCTGGCAGTTTGAAAAATGTCGCTTTTTTGACCGTTATAGAGCGAAATGGACTCCACGTTGTCTAGTGAATATCTTCCCAAGTCCACCTGTCCATTTTGTGCATTGCCCAACTGAATACCATTGTAGAACACACCGACATGGTTAGTGCCCATACTGCGGATGTTAACGGTCTTGATGCCGCCTATACCTCCGTAATCTTTCACTTGCACGCCGGTAAAATATCTCAGTGCATCAGCAACCGACTGGCTGTTCATCCGTTGCAACACAGAATCTGAAAGCACCTGAGGTTTTACTATTGTTCTATCCCTCACTGCAACCACTCTGATATCGTGCATCTCTATATGCAAAGAATCATCTGCTGCAGCAAGTGCAGAGATGATTGTTGTTGATAGCAGCATCAGTATTGTTAGTACTTTCTTCATTGTTGTTGTCTATCGCCATTTGTCTCGTATGCCTCAGCCAACGCTCGCCAAAGGTTGTCGTTAGGCACAGGAGCGACCAAGTCTATAATTTCTTTCGACACAGGATGCTCAAAGCACAACCGATGTGATTGCAGTGAGATTCCGCCATCTGGATTACTGCGACGGTCGCCATACTTGAGGTCTCCCCTTATCGGACACCCCATAGCCGACAACTGCGCCCTGATTTGATGTTTTCTGCCTGTGTGCAGTTCCACCTCAAGAAGACAATAATACCCTGTTTTTGCCAAGAAACGATAGTCTAAAACTGCTTTTTGGGCATTCGGAGCAGAAGGTTCACTCACATAAGTCTTGTTATTCCGCTCACGCGAAACTAAGTAATTGACAAGAGTATCTTGCTCTTTTGGTGGCAAATTGCGTGAAATCGCCCAATAGGTCTTTCTGACGCTCCGTTCTTGGAACATTTTATTCATCCTTGAGAGTGCCTTGCTTGTCTTTGCAAACACCACAAGACCACATACCGGACGATCCAAACGGTGGATTACTCCGCAGAAAACATTGCCAGGCTTATTGTATTTTTCACGAAGATAATCCTTCACCATTTCAGATAAAGGTTTATCCCCAGTTTTGTCGCCTTGTACAATTTCTCCTGCGGCTTTGTTTACCACAATAAGATGATTGTCTTCATATACAATTTCCATATCGGACTTTAGTTACCCATTTCGGATATGAATTTTATACGCACCAATCTTATTTCTTCTTCAGTATAGTCTCCGCCAAGTTCTTTGATGGCCAATTCCAAATCATCACTTTCGCTTTCCTTGAAATATTCTTCAATATCTTCAAGATGGTCTTCATCCATCACCTCATCAAGGAAATAGTCGATATTGATTTTCGTTCCCGAATAGACAATTGCCTCTACTTCATCAAGCAGTTCGTCAAATTCAAGTCCTTTTGACTCCGCCAATTCATCAAGAGCGATTTTCCTGTCAATTCCTTGAATTATAGAAATTTTTAATTTGCTCTTGTTTGCAACAGTACGCACGCGCAAATCCTCTGGGCGTTCAATGTCGTTTTCTTCAACATGAGCCTTGATAACCTTCAGAAAATCTGCGCCATAGCGTTTTGCTTTTCCAGCACCAACGCCCTGAATGGTTTGAAGTTCCTCGATTGTTATAGGATAGGTTGTCGCCATTGCCTCCAATGAAATATCCTGAAATATCACATACGGTGGCAACTCCAGCTTTTTTGCCATCTTTTTGCGCAAATCCTTAAGAATTGAATACAATTCCGGATCGACAGCGCAAGAGCCGCCACTCTTTATTACGACATCGTCTTCATCTTCATTATATTCACGGTCTTCTACAATCTTGAACGATTTTGGATTTTTCAAAAAGTTATGACCCGCTGCAGTCACCTTGAGCAGTCCATAATTTTCAATTTCCTTGTCCAAATATCCGGCAATAATTGCCTGATGAATGACTGCGCCTAAGAATTTCTCCTTCTCTCCTTCCTCGCAGCCATACACGTCCAATTTGTCGTGTAGATATGATTTGATTTCCGCGGTCGACTTGCCGACCATGACATCGATTACGTAATCTGATTTGAATTTTTCCTTCAATGCCAATACCGTCTCAATAACCGCACATAATTCGTCTTTTGCTTCCACTTTTTTCTTTGGATTTAAACAGTTGTCACAATTACCACAATTGTCCTCCTTGTATTCCTCTCCGAAATAATACAGCAACGTCTTACGACGGCATACCGACGACTCGCAATACGAAGCTGTTTCCAGCAGTAACTGCTTGCCGATTTCCTGTTCTGCAATGGGTTTACCCTGCATGAACTTCTCTAATTTCTGCAAATCCTTACTTGTGTAGAATGCCACACAAATGCCTTCACCGCCATCACGCCCAGCCCGGCCTGTTTCTTGATAATATCCCTCCAGGCTCTTGGGAATGTCATAATGGATAACAAAGCGCACGTCGGGCTTGTCTATACCCATTCCGAAAGCGATAGTAGCCACTATGACATCAACTTTCTCCATCAAGAACGCATCTTGATTTGCGCTCCGTTGTGCGCTGTCCATACCGGCATGATATGGCAAGGCCTTAATATTGTTGACAATCAACGTTTCAGCCAATTCCTCGACTTTTTTGCGGCTGAGACAATAAATTATGCCCGATTTGCCTTCGTGACTTTTGATAAACTTAATTATATCTTTGTCAACATTTTTGGTCTTCGGTCGCACCTCGTAATAGAGATTAGACCTATTAAAGGACGACTTAAAGACTTTAGCCCCAAGCATGCCAAGGTTCTTTTGTATGTCATGCTGCACTTTTGGTGTCGCGGTCGCAGTCAATGCTATTACCGGACGTGCGCCGATTTCATTTATAATCGGGCGAATGCGCCGATACTCCGGTCGAAAATCATGTCCCCATTCCGAAATGCAATGGGCTTCATCGACTGCATAAAAAGAAATTGGCACAGTCGACAGAAATTCTATATTTTCTTCCTTTGTCAACGACTCTGGTGCAACATACAACAATTTCGTTTTGCCGGAAACGATGTCCGACTTAACTCGTTCGATTGCAGATTTATTCAGTGAAGAGTTCAGGAAATGCGCTATTCCATCGTCCTCTCCAAAATTTCGCATGGCGTCAACCTGATTTTTCATCAAAGCAATCAGCGGCGATATCACAATCGCAGTGCCCTCCATCAAAAGTGACGGTAATTGGTAGCATAACGATTTGCCTCCTCCCGTGGGCATAAGCACAAACGTGTCATTCCCTGCCAGGAGATTTTCTATAATTGCCTCTTGATTGCCTTTGAATTTGTCAAAACCGAAATAATTTTTCAGTTCGGCTTTTAAATCAGTTTTAACTGCCATAATATTTCAAATTGAATACAGGTTAGCTATAACAAAGTTATAAACCTAATGACAATATGCAAAATATTTTTATATAAAATCAGGCAATAAAATCTAAATTAATTCTTCCCAATTTTTCAGTTGCATAATCTTTCGTCACCTTGAAACTCTTCTTCACCGATGACGGAATCTCATACATTGCATCTACGACAATAGCCTCTGTCAACGTGCGCAATCCTCGTGCGCCAAGTTTGTATTCAATTGCTTTGTCAACAATCAAATCCAATACATCTTCGTCAAATTCGAGTTTCACGCCATCCATCGCAAACAGTTTCTTGTATTGCTTGACAATGGCGTTTTTAGGCTCTGTCAGAATTCTCTTCAGAGCGATCCGGTCAAGAGGCTCCAAGTTAGTCAAGATAGGCAATCGTCCTATGATTTCTGGGATGAGACCAAAAGAGCGCAAATCCTGTGGCGCAACGTAATTTATGAGATTCTCACGTTTCTGCTTCTTTGAAACATTGTCTGAGCCGAAGCCTACTACATACGTATTCAATCGCTGTGCGATCTTACGTTCAATGCCTTCAAATGCGCCGCCACAAATAAACAAAATGTTTTTCGTGTCAACTGGAATCATCTTTTGTTCCGGGTGCTTGCGTCCTCCTTGCGGGGGAACATTGACAACCGAGCCTTCCAACAATTTCAACAAGCCTTGCTGTACACCTTCACCGCTAACATCTCGTGTGATTGACGGATTATCTCCTTTTCGGGCAATCTTGTCTATCTCGTCAATAAACACGATGCCGCGTTCGGCCTGCTCTACATCATAGTCGCAAGCCTGTAACAGACGCACCAGCAGACTTTCGATATCCTCACCGACATAGCCAGCCTCTGTAAGCACCGTTGCATCCACGATAGCGAACGGCACGTTCAGCAGTTTTGCAATTGTCTTGGCAAGCAGAGTCTTGCCTGTTCCCGTCGGACCAACAATTACAATGTTGCTCTTCTCAATTTCCACACCATCCTTGTCAACTGGCTGCAACAGACGTTTGTAGTGGTTATAGACAGCAACCGACAAGAATTTCTTGGCTTGGTCTTGACCAATCACATATTGGTTGAGATATTCGACAATGTCCTTTGGCTTCGGGATGTCGGTCATCTTTATTTGAGCAGCACTGCCGTTGGCCTTCTTCTTTGCTGCCGGTTTGCCGTCGCCAAAGTAAGACTGCAACATAGTGTATGCCTGCTCTATGCAAGAATCGCAGATAGCACCTTTGCCATCCATCGTAGGGATAAAGCACATCGCTTCGTTTTCACCTCTGCCGCAAAAACTGCAATGTGTAGTATTCTTTTGATTCGCCATCTGTCTATTTCGTTTCTTTTGTCAGAACATCATCAATCATTCCGTACTCCTTGGCTTCAATTGATGTCATCCAATAATCACGGTCGCTGTCTCTTTCAACCTTTTCAAATGGCACCCCTGAATGATTCGAAATGATTGTGTACAATTCCTTTTTCAACTTTTGAATCTCCCGTGCAGTAATTTCAATGTCAGAAGCCTGACCTTGAGCACCGCCCATAGGTTGGTGTATCATAACCCGCGAATGATTCAAGGCAAAGCGTTTGCCTTTCTCTCCTGCAACCAAAAGTACTGCAGCCATTGACGCAGCCATACCAGTACAAATGGTCTTCACATCGCTTGAGATATATTGCATTGTGTCGTAGATACCCAAACCGGCATACACAGAACCTCCAGGAGAATTTAAATAAATGGAGATGTCCTTACCTGGATCCGAAGAGTCAAGGAAAAGTAACTGCGCTTGGATAACATTTGCCGTATAGTCGTCAATCTGAGTGCCAAGGAATATAATCCTATCCATCATCAGACGCGAAAACACGTCCATTTGCGCCACATTCAATTGGCGCTCCTCTATAATCGTAGGCGAGATGTAGCTACTCGAGATTCTCATATAATCATCAATGGCCAACCCATTAAATCCCATATGCTTTACAGCAAAATCTCTAAAATCATTTTTCATATTAATAGTTTGAATATTCTTAATTATACCTTTATTTCCTACAAAATTAATATATGCCTATTGAAGAAAAAAATTTCACCGCAGTAAATTCCCGACAGGCGAACAGCAAGAATTCGAAGATTTCAGCTTCTGCCTATTTGGCACTATAATAAAGCGTCGAACAATTGTTTTCGGAGAAAAGTCTGCGAGCAACGTTCATCATTTTCTCGGAGGTCATTGCACGATACTGCTCAACTTCACGGTTTATTAATTGAGCATCGCCCAGCATTTCGCAATAGGCAAGATTCGCCGCACGTTCCTCGTTGCCGATATTGCTGAACAATGTGTTTGACTCAAACTTGTTTAAAGCCTTTTCCAACTCATTGGCAGGAATCAACTCATTTTGAAGTTTTTCAATTTCCGTGTTGATTGCCTTCTCTACCGCTTCGTACGACACATTTGGCAACAGTTGCGCTTTGATTACAAAAATTCCAGGATCGACATCTGCTGTTATTGACGCATCAACCGTTGCTACCAAATTGCCTTTTGCATAAATGTTGCGGTACATTCTTGACGAACGTCCGGTTGACAGAACGTCGCTAAGCAAATCGCACGCAGGGTAATCGGCATGCTTCCTGCCACACATCCTATATGCTTTAATCAGCATATTATGCGGCACATCCTTTTCAATGTCTTTAAATCTTGCTGCTGTCTGCGTTGGCTCGCTTGGCAACGTCGGCTTATCGTGAAGGATTGGCGGCAATTGCGAAAACCACTTCTCTGCCATTGAAAAGAGTTTGTCTGAATCGACATTTCCGACAACCGACAAAATCGCATTGTTTGGCGCATAGTGCGCTTTGTAAAAATCACGGATTACCGACCGTGGAACATCCTCTATGTCGGCAAGCGTCTTTCCTATCACTGGCCAACGGTACGGATGCTCTTTATACACCATATCCCGCAACAGATGCCACACATCTCCGTACGGAGTGTTCAGACATCGTTGCTTGAATTCCTCCTGAACAACATTCCGCTGCACTTCAACCGACTTGTCGCTCAGTGAGATGTTGCACATTCTGTCGGCTTCAGCCCACAATGCGGTTTCTATATTTGCAACAGGGATAATGTCGTAGTAATTTGTTATATCCGTATTGGTCCAAGCATTGTTCTCCCCTCCAGCTTCAAGCAATACTGAGTCGAATTTAGGTATTTCGGGAGTACCGCTAAACATTAAATGCTCACACAAATGAGCCAACCCGGTATGCGTGGGGTCTTCATTTTTAGAACCCACTTTATATAACACATTCACAACCGCCATACCCGATGTTGTATGGCGGTTGTGAACTATCTTTAGTCCGTTTGCTAACGTATGTTGTGCTATGTCAATCATTTCAAGATTGACGCTTTGAGAATTTTTACATCCTCTTTAGGTCGGTCGCTACCGTCCGTTTCTACAATCTGTATTTTGTCGACCACATCCACACCTTGTTCAACCTCGCCAAACACAGTGTAGCCACCATCCAAAAATGGTGTACCGCCAATGGTCGTATATATCTCACGCTGTTCTCGCGAAAACTTAAACAGTTTACCTTTGAGAGAATCTTCTGTTTGCTTAATCAATTGCTCTTGGAGTTGCTGGAGGCCGGCAGTATCTCTAGAACGGCGCAAATTCATAATTTCCGCTCTATGCTCTTTTGCCAAGGCGTCAAACACGGCCTGCATCTGCTGGTTTTGCATAGATTTCTCTATGCGAACCAACTCCGACTCATTGTATTTCTTTCCGGTAACAATGTAAAACTGAGAGCCCGAAGATTTCTTTTCTGGATTGACGGCATCTCCTGTTCTCGCAGCAGCCACCGCACCTCGTTTGTGGAACAATGCAGGCACATTGATTTCATTCGGAATCTCCTCTCCAAAATCACTGGCTCCCAATTGTTGTCCTGCCGATGCATTTTTTGAAGACGGGTCGCCTGTCTGAATCATAAAATCCTTGATGACACGGTGAAAAAGCACACCATCGTAGGCACCAGCCTTGACATTTTCAACGAAATTCGTCTTATGTCCAGGCGTTAATTCTGACAATGAGACAACAATGTCTCCCATCGTTGTCTCAAGTTTGACTTTTACCGGTTGGTTTAAATCCATAACACTTGTCGTTTTTGTTTTACTTTTTGACACTGACCATGCCGAAACGCAAACAATGGCAACTAATGTCAGTATAGCAACTTTAAAATTCAAATTAGAAACCTTTTGGATAGACACGTTTGTAAATACGGCGGAAATTGTTGTCGGATTCACTGAGCTCTTCGGCTCTTTCCTTATAATCTTCGCCCCAGATACTTGCCAACAAGCTTGGCATATAATTGCGGTCTCTGTCTTTTTCGATTGAGGCATCAAGCAGTAGAGAAATGCATTCTGCATATTTCTCCTTGTCAATGGCAGCCAAATACCTGGCTGTGCTGACAATAAACTGTCCGTTTCTGTCGACCTTAATGATATTGTCAATCAAATACGGCATATCTTCGTCGCAATTTCCAATATTATTGGCTATATATTCGTATGTAGCCAAGCCGTCTTCATCCTTCTTTAATTTTTTTAAAGCATCTTCGTTCATCGGATTTTTCTTTAAAATTTTCACAAAGATAAAATGTTTTTCCCAAAACTCCGTCCCTCTTGACTTTAATTTTTGAGATGTCGACACGGCTCATTCCTCCGCTTGCAGATATTTGCGCCCAAATGACGCCCTTTTCATTACAATTTGCTAATTTTGCAAAAAAGACAATCAAATATGATACTATCAATGACCGGTTATGGCAAATCGTCGATTGAATGTCATGGCAAACGATTTACCGCAGAGATAAAATCGCTCAACAGCAAGCAAATGGACCTGTCCATTCGCATTCCGCAACAATATCGCGAGTTTGAATTACCTATTCGCTCAATCATTTCCCAGAAATTGGAGCGCGGCAAAGTTGACGTGCTGATTAATGTCGAGTCAATTTCTGCCGACACGACAACCACCATAAACCAAACGGCGGCAGCATACTACAAAAAACAGATTGAGGAACTTTCGCAAGCATTGAACATTCCTACTCCTCAAGACTGGGTTTCAACTCTCATCAAGTTGCCGGACGTATTAAAAACCGAAGTCTCAGAAATTGACGAAGAGGAAGCAAATTCTCTCTATTCGGTTATCAACGATGCAATCGCCGGACTTATGGACTTCCGTCGTCAAGAAGGCGAACGTCTGGCAATCTTTTTTAAGGAAAAGATTGATGCAATACAAAATCTTCTCAATGACGTACCTAAATACGAGACCGAGCGTGTCGCCAAAATCAGAAGCCGAATCCAAGATTCACTTGCTAAACTCTGCGATGTGGACTACGACAAGAACCGGTTTGAGCAGGAAATGATTTTCTATATCGAGAAACTGGACATTGCGGAAGAGAAACTCCGTTTGCAAAACCATCTGGATTATTTTATGACAACCATGAACGGCGAGCATGGGCAAGGTAAAAAATTGGGATTTATCAGTCAGGAAATGGGCCGAGAAATCAACACAATGGGGTCGAAGGCCAATCAGGCTGACCTCCAGAATCTTGTTGTCCGCATGAAAGATCAACTTGAACAAATTAAAGAGCAGGTTTTGAACGTAATGTAGTATGGACACAGGTAAAATTATAATAGTATCAGCCCCCTCCGGCACAGGAAAGTCTACCATCATAAACCAACTGATGCAAGATGAGAATTTGCGGTTGGCGTTTTCTGTTTCTGCGACAAACAGAGCGCCTCGGACAGGAGAAATGGACGGTGTCAACTATCATTTCCTCTCAACCGACGAATTCAAAAAACTCATCAACGACAACCAGTTCGTAGAGTTTGAGGAGGTCTACCCTGGACGTTATTACGGAACGCTGAAATCCGAAGTGTCGAAGATTCTTGAATCTGGGCACAATCTGATTTTAGACATTGACGTGAAAGGCGGGATCAACGTGAAAAAGCAATATCCAGACGCACTTGCTTTGTTTTTTATGCCGCCGTCAATTGAGACATTGCGCGAACGGTTGACCAACAGGGCAACTGACGATGAAGAGACCATCAACCAACGCGTAAGCAAAGCTGAATTTGAGCTGTCGTATGCTCCTCGCTATGATATCAGAATCGTAAATGACAATCTAAGCGATGCTGTTGCAGAGACCCGAAAAGTAATTGGTGATTTTATCTCAAAGTAATGAATATCGGGATTTTTGGTGGATCGTTTAATCCAATACACATTGGTCACTGCATAGTTGCTAATCATATTCTTTCGCATTCTTCGATAGACGAAGTTTGGTTTAACGTTTCGCCACAAAATCCTCTCAAATCCGCAATTAGCCCAGAACTGGACGTTCACAGGCTCAAGATGGTAGAACTGGCAATCCAAGGATGCCACAGTTTACGCTTGTGCGATGTTGAATTCAAATTGCCGATACCATCTTTCACAATTACTACGCTTAGATATCTGAAAGAGCAATTCCCGACTGATAATTTTAGGCTCATCATCGGGAGCGATAACTGGCAGGTGTTTAACAAATGGCGAGCATACGACGAAATAATCTCTGACTTTGGCGTCATTGTCTATCCTCGCCCCGGCTATCCAATCGAAGAACAGGCATCCGCTTCCAGCAATGTCGAGTTTGTAGAAGCGCCTGTCATCGAATTATCCTCCACCCACATACGCAATTGCGTTAAATCCGGTCTGGATATTCACTTCCTGTCACCGGAACCTGTCAGAGATTACATTATATCCAACAACCTTTACACTGATTAATTATGGCTGAACTTTCCAATAACAGCATTTTGTTCATCGGTCTTGCCAACGAATATTGTCAGACCATTGAAAATTGCGCCAACTATGAGAAGAATGTGTTTCTCGACAAACTTCTAAAACTACTACCCCGACTATACATCGCAATTTCCGACTACACTGGTACTGAAATTGATGATTCCGTGATTATAGATTCCTATCTGGACGAGATTTATTACGACAGCATCCGTCGCAAGCTCGAATCAATCATTGGTGAAGACGATACAATTCTTGAGGTGTTTGAAGATGATATGAAATTCTCCGACACGCCTATCGCCGTCAGCATTTCGGAGTATCTTGCCGACATTTTCCAATATCTTTATGATTTTCTCCATGCAGCTAAGGATGCCACAAGCGACCAAATCGGCAATTGCATGAATTTCTGCAAAGAAAATTTCAAGGCATATTGGGGACAGACATTATGCAATGTATTGAGAGCGATTCACCATATTAAGTACGATTACAATCAATAACTGCTATGAGCAACTACAACGCACAATCTTTACTGGAGTTTTTGGACAATAGTCCCTGCAACTTTTTTGCAGTCGACACAATCAAAAAACATCTTGACAAAAACGGTTTTCAGGAATTAAAGCAAGAGAATCGGTGGAATCTCTCTGCCGGAGAAAAATATTATGTAACAAAAAACGGATCTGCCATTTTTGCCTTTGTCATCGGCTCTGAGCCATTATACAAAAGTGGATTCAACATAATATCGGCTCACAGCGACTCCCCTTGCTTCCGAGTAAAGCCCAATCCGGAAATTCTGAAAGAGGGCGTACTCGAGTTGAACACGGAAGTTTATGGAGGCCCGATCCTTTACACTTGGTTCGACCGCCCACTGTCATTGGCTGGACGTGTAATGCTGCGCAATTCGGGGAATCCGAGAAAACCGAACACAAGACTTGTTAGATTCGATGATCCTGTATTGATAATCCCTCACCTTGCCATTCATTTCAACCGCGCAGTCAATGAAGGCAACTGCCTCTCCAAGCAAAAAGACATGCTCCCCATAGCCGCATTAATCAACGATGTTGCGCAAAAGGACAATTATCTTTTAAAACGGTTACAAGAGAAATTGGGGATTGACAATATCTCTGACATAATCGACTTTGACTTGATGCTCTACAACTGCCAAAAGGCTCAACTGGTGGGTTTCAATAAGGAGTTTGTCTGCTCTGGACGAATTGATGATTTGGGGATGGCTCATGCGGCAATGTGCGGTTTGTTGAACAGCGAAAATCCGCAGACCACAAAAATTATGGCAATCTTCGACAACGAAGAAACTGGCAGTGGAACAAAACAAGGCGCAGCGTCACCAGTTCTTGCCAACATTATGCAGCGCATCGCCACTTCAATGGGGCTGGATTCTGAAGGCTTCTATCAGGCCATCGCCAAAAGTTTCCTTGTCTCGGCTGACAATGCCCATGCTACACACCCTAACTATGTAGAGAAACAAGACCCGACCAACCATCCTCAAATGGGGCGAGGACCTGTTATTAAGATTAATGCGAATTGCAAATATATGACCGATGCACATTCCTCTGCCATATTCAAAGAATTGTGCAATGCCGCGAATGTGCCGTGCCAGTATTTCGTGAATCATTCGGATATTGCAGGTGGTTCTACATTAGGCAACATTTTCACATCCCAAGTCGATATTGACGGCGTCGATATGGGTAACCCGATATGGGCTATGCACTCCGCACTGGAAACAGCATCGTTGGAGGATCAAGCCAGCGCAATCAAAGTGTTCACCAGATTCTTTGATACACTTTCGTAGCGGTCTCCACTTGTAGTAGGAATATTTATTGTCAAAGAAGCGATAAAAAAAGGCTGGACACGCTATGGTGTCCAGCCTTTTTTTGAGGTGCGGATTACCCTCTATTTCTTGATTGGCGTAACGCCGATACCTGGTTTATCGTACAATTTGATTTTGCCGTCGACTACCTTCACACCATCAAAACTATCATTGGCAATCAACAAGTTACCATCAAGGTCAACCCAATCAGCCAATGGTGCCAACTGAGCGGCGGCACTGATTGCACAAGATGTTTCGGTCATACAGCCAATCATCAGTTTCATACCCAATGATTTTGCCAACACTGCCATCTTGTATGCTTCGTGCAGACCTGTACTCTTCATCAACTTGATGTTGATGCCGTCGTAAACTTGGTATGCCCGCATCACGTCCGGCAAACGTTGACAGAACTCGTCGGCTATAATTGGCAATGGACTACGTTCACGCAACCACGCTGTTTCATCAATCATTGTCTTGTCAAATGGCTGTTCCACAAACATACAGCCTTTTTCCTTCAGCCAATGACACATCTCAAGAGCCTTTTCCTTATCTGTCCAGCCTTGGTTTGCATCAACGCAGAGTGGCTTGTCTGTCTTTGAACGTATGATTTCAACCAACTCTTTGTCATTGTCCAAACCCATTTTCACTTTAAGCACCTTGTACGGCGCGGCTTCATCGACTTTCTGGCGAACAACATCTGCCTTGTCAATTCCGATGGTGAACGACGTGTTTGGCGTGTTGTCGGGATTGAGTCCCCAAATCTTGTACCAAGGTTGCCCCATTATTTTGCCGAGTAAGTCGTGGAGGGCGATGTCGACAGATGCCTTTGCTGCCCTATTGTTCGGTGCTGTGCTGTCCACATAACTCAATATATCTTCGATTCGGAACGGATCTGTAAACTGTGACAAGTCAAGGTTGCTCAAGAATGTCGTAACCGATTCAATTGATTCACCCAGATATGGAGGCATTGAGGCTTCGCCGTAACCGACAATGCCATCATATTCCAACTGAACCAACACGTCGGGGGTTGTTGTACGGCTATAGCGGGCAAGATTGAATGCGTGGCGCAATGTCAATTCGTTTGCCTTGAACGACAATTTCAACTTGCCGGTTTTGCTGACTTTCTTTGTCTTTCCGGATATCGAGATTGGAGCAGACAGGGCAACGAGCCCCAATGCTGTACCTTTAAGAAAATTCCTACGATCCATAATCAATAATTATTAGTTTAGTTAGATTTGTCAGAAATACCATGGGTGATTTTTCACCGAGACGATGCCGTTCGTGCCGATTTGACCATTAATGCGCGACATCGACAAATATTCATAATCCAAGAAATTACCGTCCTCCGGATTCATACTGTTCACGCGAACGAGTACGGAAGAGTGGATAAACTGACCATCGCCGAGATACAGCGCAACGTGGGTTACACGCCCGGACTTTGTTCCGATAAAGATCAAATCGCCCGGTTCTGCATCAGTTCGCCAGTTTTCGCATTTTATCTTCTTGCCCACCAATGCTTGTTGCGAAGCATCACGAGGCAGGATGATGCCGTTTGAGAAATAAGCAGTACTTACAAAGCCTGAACAATCAGCCATCTTTGCCGACATTCCGCCCCAAAGGTACGGACGACCCATCATCTGCCGTGCATTGCCTGCAATCTTCGCAAAATCATATTTTTGTTCCGCCCAGCGGTCAAGTTGCTCAACATCTTTCTTCAAGACATAGCCAATTCTACCATCAGGAGCGGCGACTTTCACAAATTTTCCTTTCTCTCCTTTTTTCTCCAGAATGTTTCCCAACAGCAAATCGGAAACAATCTGTTGATTGTCTATCTTTGGCGTTGCGTACACCGATGATTCCAACTTGGTGACAACAATGCGCTCCGACTTCTTCCACGCACGGATTTCCGTCTCCGTCATAAATTGTAGCGAACGGCTTCTCACCCATCCCAGATATTTGTTGGGAGTCTGGACATACGACATTCCGTCATCAGATTTCAGAACTCTTACAGGTGTGCCCATAATGGCTTGAGTTATCAGTTCGGATGCGTTGTCGGCATCCTTTCTGAGGCACGCAACCGAGATGTTCACCACACCCCACGGCTTAAGGACTGTATCGCTCGGCAATACCGAAACCTTATCGTCAAATTTGATGTTTGCACTACTTAGTTCTTTGAATATCGCCTCTTTTGCCGCCTTGCCATCAACCTCACCCGACACCACTTCAACGCCGTCCTTTTGCTCGGCAGTTACCGACCATACTGCAACACGCGTGTCTGGAGCATACTGAGATTTCACGCCATCAAGAATTGATGCCACCTCGTTTGACTGTGCAAAACCGCAAGGGATTGAATAGCCAGCCAAAGCCAATGACATCATTAAGATTTTAAACTTCATTTCGCTGTTTCTGTTAGATTGTTTATATAAATGCAAATTTAGATTTTAATGTGAAATTTTCAAAGTATTTTCAATTTTAATTTAAGTGCGAAAATTATTTAGGACAACATTGATAATTTCTTTACTTTCACAATCTCTATTTCCTAAAAATTTATACCTTTGTACGATTTTGAATTCAAAGCATTATTTTTATGCGATGCTTGCATTCACTTATTGTTGCAATATTTTAAGATTTAATAAGCATGAAAGCTAAACCAGATTTAAGTTTTTGGAAACTGTGGAACATCAGTTTCGGTTTTTTTGGCGTTCAGATTGCTTACGCTTTGCAGAGCGCAAACATCAGCCGCATCTTCTCCACCTTGGGAGCAGACCCTCATAGTCTGAGCTATTTTTGGATACTGCCACCTCTTATGGGCATCATCATCCAGCCTATTGTCGGAATTGCCAGCGACAAAACGTGGTGTCGTTTTGGCAGACGCATTCCCTATCTCTTTATCGGAGCATTGGTGGCTGTACTCGTTATGATTATGCTACCGAATGCCGGCAGTTTCGGCATGGCGGTTTCGGCGGCAATGGTATTCGGCCTGATTGCGCTAATGTTCCTCGACACCTCAATCAATATGGCTATGCAGCCGTTCAAAATGCTTGTCGGCGATATGGTCAACGAAAAACAGAAAGGCTTGGCATACTCCATCCAAAGTTTCCTCTGTAATGCCGGTAGCCTCGTTGGCTACATATTTCCAATCCTACTGACTGGCATCGGCATCAGCAATGTTGCCCCCGACGGCGTAATCCCTGATTCTGTAATATTCTCATTCTACACCGGTGCGGCAATCCTAATCCTTTGCGTGATTTACACAAGTGTCAAGGTGAAAGAAATGCCTCCGAAAGAATATGCTGAATATCACGGCATCACAAAAGAGGGAGAAAAGGTCAACATCTTCAAGCTTCTTGTCAATGCACCTTCCGCATTTTGGACAGTCGGACTTGTCCAGTTTTTCTGCTGGGCGGCATTTATGCTTATGTGGACGTACACCAATGGCTCTTTGGCGATGAATGTGTTCGACACCCCTATTGTTGAAAAAGCCGGCAAATTTGTTCTCGACACCACATCTGCACAATATCAAGAAGCGTCAAACTGGGTCGGCGTGGTGTTCGCCGTACAGGCAATCGGCTCTGTGCTTTGGGCAATGGCAATACCGTTCATCAAGAACCGCAAGGCAGCCTACATCCTCAGTCTTCTTTTGGGTGCTCTCGGGTTCATCTCGATTTATTTCGTGCATGACCAGTACCTGCTCTTCATCTCGTTTGCCCTCATCGGCTGCGCATGGGCAGCAATGCTTGCACTTCCATTCACAATTCTGACCAATGCCCTCTCAGGAGGTCACATGGGAACTTATCTCGGACTCTTCAACGGGACAATCTGTGTTCCGCAGATCGTTGCAGCAGCACTTGGCGGAACAATCCTGTCACTGTTCCCTCACACAAACGGAGTCGCATCTGAAATCTATATGTTGGTTCTCGCCGGAGTACTCCTCGTCGCAGGTGCGGTAAGTGTACTCATTATCAAAGAGCACGATAATTAAAATCGAAAAAGAATCAATATCCTTAAGAAGCCGCAAGGCTTCTTAACCAAACAACCCAACGGGTCTGTAGCATTTCCGCCACAGACCCGTTGGGTTTAACTTATAAATTCAAGCCTCGGAACATCCATCAGTCTCGGAGTGACATCTGATAAACGCAACGAACTTTAGTACGCATCCGCTGCAAATCACAGACGATAGTTCACCCACCTTCATACAATAGTAGGCAAGAACACAAGAGCATCTTGGCAGAATGAAGAAAGCCCGAACAAAGTACACCGACAATGGGTAGGCTACGGCAAAAGAGCGGTGAGGCATAGCGGACGGCATCAGCCCCGAAACAAGGCTATGTGGCTCGACTCCTCGGAAAGCACATCGGGCGGTACTGCTTCTTAGGGACGAGCAAGGAGGGACGAGGAACGAGAGGGCTTGCGCCAAGGAAAAAGCCCCGTCAGTCAGCTGGAAGCCCACAAAAAGAAAAGCCCTCATCCTGCGAGGAGGTCGCAAGATGAAGGCTAAGTTAGGG
>CAVCEE010000021.1:0-38684 GCA_963601185.1 bacterium | reverse complement strand
AGAACGAGCAAAGACGCTTGCAGAAAGGGATGTGGATGTAGAATGACATTTCTTTATCGCAAGCGAACGACAACGGACGATCCACGCGATAACGTGCCCAGTCAACAGGGTTGACGGGATATGACGTGTTCCATACGGGATTGTTTTTGCGTTGTTCGAACAAATCTTGAATACACATATGTTACTTTTGGATTAGGGAAAATATACTTCCCCTTAGTCGATAAATGATGTTGTTGGTATGAAATCCCTGCCGCATTTACTTTTGAAGTGTCGGTTTAATGAGAGTTGCAAAACTCTCGGGAAGGCAGATGTTCTCCACGAATTGCGCATCCCAAAACAAAGGAGCAATGTATTCATCCTTGAACCCGGCTATGCCACAGCCAATCCTTGTTACATAAAAGAAATTCTCCTTATGTTGTTTGGCATATCTTACAAATTCGTCCACATAAGGCTTGATGGTATCAACACCTCCTTGCATAGTGGGTATGGCATAACTTTGTCCCTGCATGCCAATGCCCTTTCCCCATATAGCACCAAAACGATTCATGGCTACACGGGCAGCCCCTCCGCCGTGATAACCCTTCAGGTTACTTCCGAAAACAAATACCTCATCCTGTTTCAATTCTGATAACTTGTCTGGAGTATAAGCGGAACGCACGATGTCGTGATATACTCGCCTCTCATTTGTCTTGCTGTAATTATCATTTTGGCATTGGACTATCACTGCGTGACGGCAGTACTCGTCGAACTCGTCATTCAGTTCGAACATCCATTGAGGCAGTTTTCGCTTGGCATTATCAACAAGTTCTTCGGGCATTTCCTTGTAAAAGGCGTAGGCTATGGGACCGGCGATGGCGGCAAGCGTGTCAGCATCGCCGCCAAGGGCGATGGCGAGTTTCAGACAGTCAGTGTAGTCTAGACTTTCGAGAAAGCATATCAGAGCGGCTGGGACTGTCTGCTGACAAGTCTCGTCGAAATAGTAGCCTGGCTTTATCCTTTTATAGGTCTTGTCGCTCCAGTCGGGATAATACTTGTCGAGCACATTCTTGCGGATAAAATCCTTGCTTTCGCCTCGTAGGGCATAATGAATGGCAAGTGCCGTGGATACTGCACCCTTGATGCCTTCGGGATGGTCGTGTGTGGGCATTGCCGTCTGGGTGGCCAAGTCGATACACTCCTCCGGAGTCTTCGCCATAAAGCCCGCTGCCGAACAACGCATAGCACTTCCGTTGCCAAACGAATGGTATGATGGTCGGACAGCCGTCGACATAAGCCATTTTGCGTAGCGGCCTCCAAAACCTCGGTGAAAGTCATCACGACCTCTGCACCACAACGTTTCTGCCATATCCTTATGGTGCAGCAGGGCTTCAGCACAGGCAAATGTGCAGACGGTGTCGTCGGTATAGTCGTTGTCCGAGCGCAGCAAATCCACCTCAGCGTAATCCTTTGTGCGACCGTAAAATTCATAGGGTTGCCCGGCGATGTCGCCAATTGCTTCGCTTAGCAGCAAGTTTTTCAAATTAGTGTTGCAAATTTCCATATCTATCATTTTTTAGGCTAAAATTCAAGTCTGAATCCTTTTTGTTTCATCTCTTCATACATATCATGGTTAAAAGTGTAGAGATACGCGTCTTTCTTGGCCGGTTGCTTCACGGTCTCGTCCAGTTGGGTCAGCAATCCAAGGTGCAACATCTTGTTGTAGAAGTTGCGGCGGTCGAATTTCACGTTCAGAATTGCCTCGTAGAGTTGCTGAAGGGCTTTCATCGTGAATTTCTCTGGCAGCAACTCAAATCCTATAGGTTCGAAATGGATCTGTTTGCGCAATGCACGCTCAGCCATACGCAATATCTGGTCGTGGTCGAAAGCCAAAGAGGGAACATCGTCGAGCGAAAACCACTGCGCTTTGGCAGCATCGTCGCCTCCCACAACATCCTGTAGCCGCACCAATGCATAGTAGGCAATGGTAATGACGCGCTCGCGAGGGTCTCTGTCCGGTGCCGTGAACGTATGAAACTGGCGGATGTATGCGCCTGTCAATCCCGTCTCTTCCTGCAATTCGCGCAAAGCACCCTCTTCTGCCGACTCATCCATTTTCAGAAATCCGCCGGGAAACGCCCATTTCCCCTTGAACGGTTCAATGCCTCGTTCAATGAGCAACACTTTCAGTTTGTTGCCGTCAAACCCGAATATCACACAGTCTGTCGTGACACTTGGATGCGGATACTTGTAGCAAAATCCTTGGTTCTTCATATTTGCAATGCGTAAATATAAAGCAAAGATAAACATTTCGCATTGACCCTTCAAGTAATTGCGTAAAATTTACACAATTATTATCATTTTTATCTCAGTGCGTGCTTGGAAATTGGCTATATTCTCGGTTCGGTGGTGATTAGAGGTCCTTCTTCGGGCGGACAAAAAAACGGAGCCACAGTTTCTCCCGAAACCGTGACCCCTCCTAAACACTATCACCTATGTTCAAATTATGTTCGTATTCACGTTATGCCGAATATGCCTTGAGGAAGGCTTCCGCCTTGTCGTTGTAGAGATACTCGATGCCGGTGAGCGGACGGTCGCCGAAAGTGGCGTACTGGAGCACCTGGATGGCGGCAAACTGCTTGTCGGTGGAGTAGTAGCAGTCGAGGTGCACCTTGCTGATGTCGCTGGTGCGGAAATCCGCCACGGAGGTGTAGTCTTCAAGGAGTTTGCGCAGTTGAGGCATTTGGTCGATTGAGTAGTCGCGGGTGGTGCGGCGCACGGCGCTGCCTGTAGTGGTGTAGACCCAGTGGCGCAGGTTGAAGAGCAGCATCGCGAGTCCGACGGCAGTCACAGCCCAACCGCAGAACAGGCGGAGCATATTGAGGTTCGACTTCGGGTCGGCGGTGGAGAGTAGGAGCGATATTGCCAGTCCGGCAACCACGATGATCACGCCACACACTGCGGTTTTGGCGTTTACGGCTTTCTTGAGGTCTTTACAGTTGTTGTAAGAGAGGATATTGTTTGTTGATTCCATTTCTTTTTGTTGTTAGGGGCGATGCCGTGAAAGGTACGGCATCACGGATTTTGTATTGAAAAAATTGAGTGAAGAAGTGAGGCGCAGTGCGCATAGTGGGGACACAGCACCCCGACGGCAGGCATGCGCCCTCGTCTGCTGAAAGAAAGGAATCGGTCTAAATGATTATGTGCCTGATGGCGTAGACGTAGCCACTGTGGCTGCTCGGCTCAGTGCAATGGTGGCGGAACGTGGTGAATGCAACAAACGCAGACAGGCAGTTACACTGCATCGTCTCCTTGATTTTGTCGCGCAGGATGCGCTGCCATTGCCATTGGTTTGTGCGGAGTTGCACCTCCGACTGCGCCGTGTAGACCTCGAAGCCGCTGTTGCCTATGCTTGCGGCCTGAAGGTCGATGCCAAGACGAGTGCCGATTTCGGCGTTGGGCGCATCGGGATGGTTGTCGGACAACGTCATCGCCGCCTCCGGGCACACGGTGTGGACGCGTTGCGAATGCGCCGCACTCGTACAAGCCACTGCCGTAAGCAGTAGCAATACCACGGTTAATATCAGGGCTATGCGTTGTCTCATTTGTTTTTTTGTCTTCCACAAAAATAGTTATAATCTGTTGATATAGCCTAATCTCCGGCTCTAAAATTTTTGCCGGGTTCGCCAATTCGCCAAAATTGAGTAATTTTGTGTTGAAGCATCACGGATGCAGAACGTTTTGACAAAATAAAATCAAGATATATGTTTTCAGGAATTGTAGAAACAGCAGCCACGGTGGTGGCATTGAAGAAGGACGGCGGCAACCTCCACATCACTATGAAGTGCGACTTTGCCGACGAGTTGAAGATAGACCAGTCGGTGGCTCACAACGGCGTGTGCCTCACGGTGGTCGACCTCCCCGGCGACGGCACGTTTACCGTAACCGCCATTCAGGAGACACTTGACCGCTCCAACCTTGGACTGCTGAAGGAGGGTGACCTCGTAAACCTTGAGCGCAGCATGGTGATGAACGGCCGTCTTGACGGACACATCGTGCAGGGTCACGTCGACCAGACGGCAGTGTGCAGCGAGATGCGCAACGCCGACGGCAGCCACTATTTCAAGTTCACCTACACCGTCGACCCCGACATGGCTCGCAAGGGCTATGTGACGGTGGAGAAAGGTTCGGTCACAGTCAACGGCGTAAGCCTCACCGTGTGCAACTCCCAGCGCGACAGTTTTGAGGTGGCAATCATTCCCTACACCCTTGAGCATACCAACTTCTGCCGCATCAAGCCCGGCACGGTGGTGAACATCGAATTCGACATTATCGGCAAATACCTCAGCCGATTGATGGAATTTTCAAAATAACGGCACGGATATGAGCAACGCATTCTACGACCTTGTGGCACGCCGCCAGAGCGACCGTGCATACGAGGGCAAGCCCGTGCCGCGCGAGGTGTTGGAGCGCATCGTCGATGCCGCACGCCTTGCCCCTTCGGCTTGCAACTCCCAGCCGTGGCATTTCATTGTGGTCGATCGCCCGGAAGTGCGTAGCGAGGTAGCATCGGCACTGGTGTCGATGGGAATGAACGGCTTTGCCACGCAAGCCCCGGCATTTATCGTCATCGTGCAGAAAGCGCCCAACTTCACTGCACGTCTTGGCGGATGGATAAAAAACAAGCATTTTCCGCTCATCGACTGCGGCATCGCGGCTTCCCACATCGCCCTTGCGGCAGCGGCGGAAGGACTGGGGTCGTGCATTATGGGATGGTTTGATGAGAAGCGGCTGAAGCGGCTGCTCGGAGTGCCGCGAAGCGAGAGGGTGCTCCTCGCCGTGGCGATAGGCTATAGCGCCCAGCCATTGCGCAACAAGCAACGGCATACGCTCTCCGAGGTTATGGGCGACAACAAATACTGACTCTGATTATGAACAACGCAAAACCCTCAAAACTGCGGTGCTGGATTGAAGCCATGCGTCTGCGCACTCTCCCGGTGTCGACTGCCGGAGTGGTGCTTGCCTCGGGCTATGCCTGTCTGCATCATTCGTTCAGGTGGGTGCCCGCCGTGCTGTGCTTCGTCTTTGCCCTGCTGGCGCAAGTGGCATCGAACTTTGCCAACGAGTATTTCGACTACCGCAACGGTTCTGACAAGAAAGGACGCGAAGGTTTCCGCCGTGGCGTGACTGAGGGCGACATATCGCCGCGAGCGATGCTCGTTGCCACCCTTGCCACCCTCGCTCTGGCGTGCGCCGTGGGGTGCGGAATGATTCCGTTCGGAGGGTGGAAACTCATACCTATAGGCATCGTCATTGCAGTGTTTGCGCTCGCCTACAGTGCCGGTCCTTGGCCGTTGTCGCGCATCGGGCTGGGCGATGTTGCCGTGCTGGTGTTTTTCGGACTAGTACCGGTGTGTCTCACGTTCTGGCTGCAAGCCGGCACGTTGACATCCGACGTGGTTATGGCTTCGCTGGCAGTAGGATTGATGGGATGCAATGTGCTGATTGTGAATAATTATAGGGATATGGAAGACGATGCCTCGGCAGGCAAGCGTACCACCGTAGTGCGCTTCGGCAGAGGTGTGGCGGCCAGTGCTTATCTCGTCTTCGGACTTGCCGCTGTGGCTCTCACATCTCCGTTGTGGACAACAGCGGCGTGGTACGCTGTTGCGCCTGTGGCATATCTCGTTCTTCATATCTTGACATGGCGCAAAATCTGCGCCAACCGCGGCGCAGCACTCAATCCGCTCCTTGGCGCAACGGCACGCAATATGCTCGTCTATTCGCTGCTACTGCTTGTGTTGTGTCTGCTATAGGCGTTTGTACTGGTTGGGCGTCATGCCCGTGTGGTGCTTGAAGTATTTTCCGAAAAACGACTGGTTGGGGAAGTTGAGACTATATGCCACCTCCTGCACGTTCATCGTGGAATATTTCAGAAGGTTTTTCGCCTCGAGAATGACGTAGTGATTGATCCATTCGGCGGCAGTCTGTCCGCTGGTGCGCTTTATCAGTGTGGTGAAATATTTTGGCGACAGGTGCATCTGGTCGGCATAGAACCCCACGCTGCGCTCTTTCTTGTAGTGCGCGCTGAGCAGAATCATAAACTCTTTGAAGTAGCCGGCATTCTTGCTGAATGCCTCCTGGTTGAGGGCTCGGCTTTCGTCGATGTTCTTGTCGATGGCGCGACCCACCTTGAAGAAAAGTGCCGTGAGAAGGCAACGCAGAATGTCGGTCGACAGGGCATCCTCCTCGTTGTTGCGGATTTCGTGCGCCACTGCGTCGACAATGCCTTCCGTCTCTGCAAATTGCGGCGCGTCGAGGTGCATGCACTGCGCATATTTCAGAGCAAGCAGTTTCTGAGCCACAGGCTTAACGTCGAGGTTCATAGTGCGGATAAGGTCGAGGTCGATCACCGCCACCTGCACCGTGCAGTCCTTGATGTCGTCGGCACGCATAATCTGTCCGGGAAAGTTGACGTAGAGCGTGCCCGGCGTGAGCACGAATTTCTCGGAATTGGTCACGATGGTCACCTCGCCGCTGTCGCAGCAGATAAGGATGAACGCATTGACGCTGAACGGATGTACGAACGAGATGTCGACGTGCTCTACGCCCACCGACGAGCGGCGGCCGATGAGCAACCCCGGACGATAGACATCATCCTTGTCAGGCTTGAAAATCGATGTGAGTTTGTCGAGTGTCAGGCACGGTATATCTTTTACCAAGTCCTCTTCCATATAGCGTTGCGATTGGTTTGTAGGGCAAATATATAATAAAAATCCGTCAACACCCACATTTTGCCGAATTTTTAGCGACAAATGGGACATTTGCAGAGAGCATGTCACAGAATGTCACTCCACTGAGAACTTCTAAACAAGGTCGAAATAGCCGTCGAGACAGGTCCAGGCATCTGCGCGGAAGCGGTAAGTGCCGTCGGCTGGCACGCACACGGCTTTGAGGCTCTCGATGGTGGCATCGGAGTCGGGTGCGCTATAGGCGGTCAGCCACCGCGGTTCTGCCACTACCACTGGCCGCTCGCTGCCGGCTTGCGTCCACTCGCTGCGTTGAGCCAGAGCCTCGGCGGAATCGGGTTTGCTGAACTGCGACACACTTGCTTGCCAGCCGGCGAGGCGCAGCGACAGAGGTCTGACGGCTCGGTCGGGCAACGTGATTGTTGCCACGCGGCGCGCATCAATGCTGGCGGTGCATTCCCCGGCGATGTCCTCAATCGGCAGCATCTCTGCCGGAGCCTCGCGCAGAAGTCGCGCATACCAGTTGCCATATTCCCTCTGAAGCACGCCATCGAGGTCCACACCATCGTCTCTTTCCACATCGCACGACCGCACGCCGGCGTAAAATCCTCTGCGTTTCTTCCACTCCTCAAGCATCTGCGCTTCTGTGAGCGTGACAAATCCATTGTTTTTCGTAATTGTTGCCATAGTTTTTTGGGCAAAATTATTTTCTTCCTCCACCGCTTTTTGCAAAAAAGAGAAATAGTTAGGTGTAAATAAGGCTGTTTTCATCTGAATATTGTTATCTTTGCACACTGACTACTAATGCAATCCTTAAAATGCGAAATTTTTTCATCACAGTCATAGCCGCTATGACGGCAATGATGGCAAGTGCTTCAGCGCCTGCCGGCTACTACAGTTCAATCTCCGGCCTCACGGATGCTGCCCTCAAAAACAAACTCTATGAGATTGTCAGCAAGCATTCAACCAACGACTACTACGGCTTGTTTCTCCAGTCGTTCTGCTACACCGACGTGCGCAGCGATGGCACATGGTGGGACATGTACTCCAATGTCGAACGCTATGTGGAACGTGGCTGGAGCGGAATGAACCGCGAACACAGTTTCCCGAAGAGCTGGTGGGGCGGCGATACTAACGTAGGCGCTTACACCGACCTTAACCACCTCTATCCATCTGACGGCGACGCGAATATGGCGAAGAACAACTATCCGCTCGGCGAGGTGTCGGAATCGGGAGTGACGTTTGACAACGGTCTCGTGAAGGTGGGCAACCCGGTGTCGGGACAGGGCGGCGGCGCACGCTATGTGTTTGAGCCGGCAGACGAATACAAGGGTGACTTTGCTCGCACATATTTCTATATGGTGACTTGCTATCAGAATCTCTCGTGGCGTTACACCTACATCGCTCAGAATGGCACTTATCCGTCGATGCAGGGATGGGCTATAGACTTGCTGCTCAAATGGCATCGCGAGGACCCCGTGAGCGACAAGGAGCGCAACCGCAACGACGAGGTCTACAAACTGCAGTCAAACCGCAACCCATATATCGACTATCCTAACCTCGTGGAATACATCTGGGGCTCGATGAAGGGCAAACCATACGCCGACGACGACCTTCCACCAATCGGCGACGGCACGCTGATTTCGCCGACCAACAATTCGACAATCAACTTCGGAGAACTTGCATACGGCTCGCAGACAACGGTAGTTATCCCGATCCGCGGCAAACTCTCTGCCAACCTTTCGCTGCGCCTCTATGGCGACAACACCAAGGATTTCTCCATACCCACCACTTCGGTGTCGTGGAGCGAGGTAAACACCAATGGCTATGACCTCAAGGTTACGTTCTCTCCAACCGACCTCGGCGAGCGCAACGCGAAGTTGCTACTCTACGACGGCGGACTGACTGGCACAACGAGTTATGTGGTCAACCTCACGGGTACGGTCTACGACATCCCGACCTTCGACCGCATTGTGGCTACGGAGGCAACCAACGTGTCGTCCACCGGTTTCCGCATCAACTGGCAGGCTCCTGCCAACCCTGAGGTTATCGACAACTATGTGGTCAACCTCACGGAATACTCCAACGGATCGAGCAAAACTACATCGTTCACCACCGACGATGTGGATCGCACATACTACGACTTCAATGAGATTGAATCGGGTGCAACCTACAGTTACACCGTTCAGTCGCAGCGACTCGGACTCTTGTCGGAAGCATCCAACGTAATCTACGTTACTCCGGCGAGCGTGGAAGGCTTGCAGGCAATGTCGCCGCTCACAGTGCTCTCCATAGGCAACGGCATCTATTTCCGCTGCTCCGACGCCCACACCAACGTGCGCATCGTCGACATGACCGGACGCACCGTCAAGGTCATCCCTTCGGTCAGCGAAGGCCATTGCGAGTTGCTGCCCTACGGCGCATACCTCGTCAGCAGCGACCAGTGTCCACGTCCGCAAAAGGTGCTCGTGCTCGACTAAAGAAACACTGGCACATTATGGAAGCAAATATTTGGAATCATCACCAGTGGATCACTGAAACAGATCCACTGGTGCTTAAAAATATGTTTGAACAGACCCTGAAAAAGGCCGGATTCACCATTGTCAACTTTGTTGAGTACCATTTCCAACCACAAGGCTACACCGCATTGTGGCTCTTGGCAGAGAGCCATTTCGCCGTACACACATTCCCGGAGTGCGGCAAGTCGTACATCGAACTCTCAAGCTGCAACCTGAAAGACTACGAAGACTTCCTCGCCCTAATCAAGGACCTATAGACCACCACCCATCGGGAGAGCACATACATATTGCATCCGCCCTTGCCAACGGGGAATTAATACTTGAAACTGCTGCCGCCGAGGAACTCGCGCAGGAGGCTTGTTGCCGGCACTTTCTGGCTCGGCAGAGCCTTGAAGTAACTGAGGAAGCGGAGCAGACGGTAGGCTTCGGCATATTCAGGCTCACTGTGAGGCACTTGCTTCAGTATCGTCTCGGCAGTTTCCTTCATCACGCCCAACTCGAAGAGCAGCGATGAGTTGAACATTGCGTCGGCGTTCTCCTGGTATGGGAAAATCCACTTGTCCTCGCCGCGGCGTACGCTCGGCCAGCGGCGGATGGTGTCGACTGCCGATGCGCCACGGTAGCGGAAATCGCGCACAATGCGGCGGAGCAACCTGTTGTCGGTGGTCGATACCCAGTTGTGGTTGTCGATGTTGATGGTGGTGAGTGCAGACACGTAGACCTTGAACTTCATATCGTCGGCTATGCTTGCCGTGAGTTCGGGATTCAGTCCGTGGATGCCCTCCATAAGCAGTATGGAGTTGTCGTCAAGTTTGAGCGTGTTGCCCTTGTAGGTGCGCTTGCCGGTAGTGAAATCGTAGGTCGGCATTGCCACTTCCTTGCCAGCGATAAGGTCGTTGAGGTCTTTGTTGAATTGCTCGATGTCGAGTGCGTAGAGCGACTCGTAGTCGTAGTCGCCGCTCTCATCGAGGGGAGTGTGCTCGCGATCCACGAAATAGTTGTCGAGCGAAATCATCTGAGGTCGAATCTGGTTACACAACAACTGGATGGACAAGCGTTTGGTGGTTGTGGTCTTGCCCGACGACGACGGGCCTGCCAGCAGCACCACGCGTGCGCCGCCGTTGCGGAATCGCTTCGTGATTTCGTCGGCTATATGTCCGATGTTCTTGTCGTGCAGGGTCTCCGCCACGGCGATGAGCAGACCGATGTCCGTGCGGTTGGCGACGGCCTTGTTGAGCGAACCAACGTCGCTCACACCGATGGTCTTGTTCAGACGGATATAGTCGGTAAATGCGTTGAAAAGTTTAGGCTGCGGCAGCATCTTGCAGGCGCGTGTAGGGTCGCCGGTGAAGTCGGGCGGTAGGAGGAGCATTCCGTCCTTGTAGGTCACGAGGTCGAAAGCCTTAATGTAGCCTGTCGACGGCAGCAGGTCGCCGTAGAAACTGTCCACGAAGTTGTCGAGGCTGTAGTAGGTGGTGTAGAGGTCTACAGTGCTTTCGAGCACCCGAACCTTGTCCTCCATGCCGGCGTTACGGAACAGTTCAATCACGTCGGAGGTGAGTTTCGTTGACCGCAGGAAAGGAATGTCGCAGTCGATGATCTCCTGCATACGCTTCTTCAGTCGCGCCACCATATCGGTATCGATGTTTACGCCCTCTACCACGCCGTAGAAGCCCTTGGAGATGGCGTGCTCCATGTTCAGACTTCTGTGCGGCACGATGTCGTGGACTGCCTTGGCAAGCACCATGCAAAGCGACCGCACGTACATGCGTTGGGATGACGGGTTGCGCTCGTCGAGAAAATGGACAACCTTGGGGCGGAAAATCGGAAAACCGAGCCCCTCGGTCTTGTGGTTAACATGGGCGCAAATAGGCTTGATGTCGATTTCGTCCTTGATTCGTTCGTACACGTCGAGCAGCGTTTCGCCGCCGGTGATGTCCATATATTTGCCTGTATTCTCGCAGAATATCTGAATCTTGTCGTTCATAGTCGTAGTGATTTAAATGATATGGTAAAGATACGATTATCGCACCGCCCGAGAAATAAAAACCTTGTTAAAAAATGGTCGCTCAGAGCGGAAGATTGGTCGTAAACGGATGCGACAAAGGCAGCAATGAGATGAAAGACGGCAGATAGCAATAGAATCCCGGCATTTCAGGCAGAACCTAACTGGCCTAAATCTACGTCGGGAATGGCAGTGTCTGCAAGTCTGTCATTGATGAGGAAGCCCATATAGAGGGGGATGGTGAGAATGTCGCCATCACGCCCTACATTATATTGTCCTAACTTGATAGCATTGTGAACATGATACACGTTCTTGTTTTTGAGGACTGTGACCATGCTTTTAGCCTTGCCGGTCTTTGCTTTGACTTCGAGAATGACGCATTCGTGCTTGAACCTTACGAGGAAGTCGAGTTCCAGACCGCTGTCTTTGTGGAAATAGTAGAGTTTTTGTCCGGATTTGCACAAAAAGTCGGCTACAAGGTTCTCGAATATTGCACCCTTGTATCCCAAAAGATTGCCGCTCAGGATGTCTGCTTGTGTGCCATAGTCAAGCATAGCCATAAAGATGCCAATGTCGGCAGTGTAGATTTTGAAGCAGTCTTTGACGGCGTTTCCCTCCAGAGGCAATTCTGTAATCTGAGTGTTGTAGCATCTGCGCACAATTCCTGCATCTTCCAGCCACTGGATGCTGCCGATGAATTGTGAAGCCCGACCTCCTTTCTTGACAGTGGAATATTGGAACTTCTTGTTTTCTTTGGCCAATTGTTTCGGAATGGATTCAAAGCATTCCCGGATGTTTGGCTTGTCGACGTCATTCGCATATTTGACCATATCTTCCTCATAGCCGGCAATGAGATTGCGCTGCGCCTTGTATATCAGTTCTATATTCTTTGTCTCAAGGAAGCAGTTCACCACATCCGGAAGACCGCCGACAATGACATATCTGTAGAGCAACTCCATCATAGCCTTGTGAATGCCGTCGGGGACGGCATTCTCTCCTTCAAAGCATAATCTGACGGAATCGATTACAGAATCGCTAATTCCGTTAGCCCACAGGAATTCCTCAAAATCCAAAGGATACATGTCAATTACAGTCTCGTATCCGACTGGAATTGAATCGGAACTGCCGTTGTCTGCTTTATTCTTGCTTTTGCCATAACCTTTAACCCCCAGAAGAGAGCCGGTGGCAATGACATCGAAACGACCATCGATATGAAATGACTTCAGGGCAGTCCTTGCCTCCTTGCATTCCTGAATTTCGTCGAGAATAATGCAGGTCTTGCCCTCGATGAAGCGGCTGCCCTTGATTAGGGCAGAGAGGTTGAGGATTATCGTGTCCACGTCGAGGTCACCCATAAAGGCTGATTTCTTGTCCGGCTCAAGGATGAAGTTCAGATAAACCACATTCTCATAATTTTCTTTTGCGAATTTTTGGACAATGTATGTCTTCCCGCATTGGCGGATGCCCTTTATCACGAGCGGCTTCTTGTGTGCAGTCGCTTTCCATTGCGCTAAATATGTCTCTATCTTTCTTTTAAGCATAGCGTAAACTTATCTTTCAGCGGTAAAATTACACTTTTTCCAACGAATAAGTAGTATTTTGTTGCACTTTTTCGAACGAATAAGAGGTACTTTTTTACACTTTTTCCAACGAATCGTGGGGAAAAGGGTATAGGCGAGGGCTGGCGGAAAACAGTGGAGGCTGCACGTCTCAGCGACGGACAGCCTCCTAAAATTGAAGTAAACGTCAATGTAAATTATGTTAATCTATGCGTAACTGTGCATACCTGAAAGAATGAAGTTTACACCGAAGTAGGTGAACAACACGCTGAAGAACGCGACAACCATATAGATATGGAAGCGCATCGGCCGGCGCAACCACGGCAATGACTCGCTGTGGAAGGCGATGGCGTAGATCAGCATTGTTATCAGTGCCCACACTTCCTTGGGGTCCCAACCCCAGTAGCGTCCCCACGACACGTTTGCCCAGACTGCTCCGAGAAATATGCCTATGGTGAGGAGGAAGGTGGCAGGGTAGAGTAGCAGTTCGCTCTGCTCCTTTAGGCTTGCCACGATGGCGCCGCTCTGCTTGTTGTGCAGGCGGATTACGATTGCCGCCAGTCCGTTGAGCGCCATAAATGCCAGCATCACATAGGCGAGCATTATCACTGCCACATGCACGCTGAGCAGCGGCGAATGGAGCACGGGCATCAACTGCGACACCCTCGGGTTGGAGATGCCCATCATCGCCACCATCGTGGTGAGTCCGCAGAGGAGAGCGCCCATCTGCAGAGCCATCGGTATGCGGCGCTGGGCTATCAGCGACAGCGGCGCAACGCACCAGGCCATAAATAGCATCGTCTCGTAGCCGTTGGACATCGGCACGTGTTGGCCAACTATCCACAGCAATGCAATGATTGCCGACAGATAGACCCATCCCAATGCCATCAGTGTCCATAAGGCGGCTTTTACCCATCGTTTAGGCTTGCGACCTTTTGCCGTGGCGATGCAGAAATAGAAGAATGCCACCAGTCCGGCGCACATCATTGTTATGGCAAATGGGCGTGCGTTGGAGCAGGCATTGTAAGCCTTTTCCGCATTGAACCGAGCATCGGTGGGCAGAGTCTCTCCGCCGTTTTTCTGCTGATATTTCTTCACCTTGGCGTAGAAGTCGTGCAAATCGTCCCAACGCTTGGTCTGCACCAGTTCGTTGGCATAACTCATACTCATCTTGATAAACATCCATTCCGGGGTGTCGGTCTCAACCGGGATTGCATGGTCGCCTTGCGAGTACCATCCGATTGTGCCGTCAGGACTCTTCACCGGAAAAATCTTCAGACTGGTGCCGGTGGTCAACTGGTTTATGAGGTCGAACTTCTCGGCGGCTTCGCGCAGCCCCATAGGGTCGGCAAACTTGTCGATTTCGCGCAAAGGCTGCTCTAGTTTGTAGACATTCTCGGCAGTGAAAAAGTCGCGCACCGACGCATATTTGCCGTCGATACCGAGCAGTTCGCGCACGCTTTCACTCTTAATCCTTATCATCGGCTCTTTGCTCCAGTCGGTAGGATAGTAGAGCCATCCCGTGAACACCTGCTCCGGCGTGAGTCCGTTGTAGGATGCCGAGCCGCAGAGTTTTACGGTAAACTCCTTCGCCATAGTCTGCATCGGGCAGATGCGGTCGCCGTAGAGCACATAGAGGTCGCCCATATCGGCGGCAACGTCCTCGGGCAGAGCCGGGAGGTCGGCAGCCGAAGCCAGTTGGCACGACACACCGAGGATTGCGGCAATAGCCAACGCCGCCGGCTTGTTCGCCAATTTTTTGAGCAATAGGCGGAAACGAGTGCCTTTGGCTGCCATAAACCAGATGATGGACAGGAGCAGGAGCGCATAGCCGGTGTAGGTCACAGCGATGCCTGCCGTGTCGTGGGCGATGCTGAACACCGAGCCGCCGCCGTCGCCGTCGTAGCCCGACTGGTAGAAGCGGTAGCCGTGGTAGGACAACACGTTGTTCATCGACACTACATCTTGCACGCCGTCGATTTGCAGATGGCTGATAAAGTCCATCGGTGCATCGGTGCCGGCATAGTTCACCACTTCAAACTTCGTGAGGCATACGCTGAAAGGCATCTTGGCAACGGTGCCATCCTCGAGCGTGAACTCGCTCGACCGTTCACCCTCGCGCAGACGCATCTGGCCGTGCTCGCTTGTGAGCCACGACACCGCCGCGCCGAGGAGTATCAGCAGCAGCGACACGTGAATCATAAAAGCCGGCAGACGGCGGTAGAGCCGCCGGCGCACCACATAGGCAAGAGATGCCACAGCCAGTGCCGCCCACAGAGCCACAAACCACGGACTCGTGTAGGCCGCCGCAGCCGAGGCATCAGCCTTTTCCATTATAGTGACTATGGCGAGCACCGCAATGATGCCCGCCAATAGCACTGATATTGACTTTTTGAGTATGTTCATCCGTTAGATTGCGTTGATAAATTCAACCACAGCCTCGCGGTCTTCTTTGCTCAACTTGCGGAATTTCTCCACTGTCCAGCGAGCATCGCTGCCTGGGCAACCGTGCCACATGATTGCCTCAATCACGTTGCGTGCGCGGCAGTCGTGCAGACGATCCTGGTGTCCGGCGCAAACGAGCGACAGTCCACGACCCCAGAGTGGAGTGGTGCGACACCAGCCTGTGCGGATGTCGTTCTTCATCATAAGGCGGTGTTGAACCATGTCGGTGTAAGGCCAAATCTTCTGGTTCGGGTAGCGTGGCAGACGAGAGTCGCCAGTCTTGAAGAAGCCGTTAGGGTCGGTGAAGTTGTCCTCGCCAGTGGTCCATGACGGACGGTGACATGCGGTGCAACCCATCTCGGTGAAGAGAGCCTTGCCGCGCTGCACGGTCTCGCTGTCGAGGTTGCGGGCAGCCGGCACTGCAAGACCGCGATGCCAGATGTAGAAGTTTAGATAGTCATCGTCGGTCATCTCAACAGGGAGATCCTTAGCCATAAGGTAGTCGTAGATGTCCTGCTCCACGTCGCCGGTCTTGTTCCATTCAGGGAAATACTCGTAGAACTTGTCCTTCACGTCCTTGTCCTTCATGGCTGTCTTTGCGTAAGTTTCAGTCATGTAGTTGTAGCGGCGGTCGCTGCGGGTCACGTTGGTGATGTTCCAGATGGCGTTTGCGCCAGGACCATCCTGAAGAGGTCCGCGGGTGAGGGCGTAGGTGTAGCGGAGCAAGTGTCCGTCCTTGTATTTCTTCACAAACTCACCGTCCTTGAAGATGGCAGGATTGAGGGTAACGCCTTTGGCAGCCTCAGCCTTGTATTGCGCTTCGATGTCGGCATCGTCGATGGCATCGATAAGACCTGTGCCATAGATGCCGATTGTCGACTCCAGACGCACTTCGAGGTCGGAGTAAGGCATTGCCTTGTTGTTACTTTCGATAGGCACATAGAATGCGTCCTCAGGAATTTTTACCTCAGGATAAATCAAATCGTAGGTAGTGCCATCGTCAAACTTGTTGCCCCACTCGTCGGTGTAGGAAAGCCAGTGGATCTCGATTTTCTCCTCGTCGAGAGGTGCTTTGAACGGCTCGACAGCCTTTGTCTGAGGCATACCGGTGAGCGAAGTGAGGTAAGAATTGTCCTTCTTGTCGTAGAGCACAAGCAGGTAGCCGTTGCCCCAGTCGTTGGCGCGGTAGCGGTCCATGCGGCGACCGTGGCCATAGCCCGGGTGGCAAGAGATGCAGGAGTTGCGCACATAGAGCGGGCCGAGTCCGTTAAATGGCTTGTTGCTTTGGTTGAATGCGCGTTCGAAGAAATATTCGCCATATTTGAATCGGTCGGTCATACCGCCTTCCTCTACCGGTACGGTAGGGTCTTCGTAGGCAGTTGCCGACTGGTTGAAGGTTGTGCCGAGTTTACCACCTGCGTAGTATTCTTCGCTCAGTTCCTTCTCTCCGTCATCTTTCTTTGTTGGGTTGTCGTCTTTACAAGCGGCAAATGAGCATACGAGTATGCCCATTGCCAAACAACGACTAACCTTGGTCAATTGTTGTTTCATTGTCAGTTATTTGGATTGATTATTTTGCAAGTTGAGTCTTTACTTTCTGAAGAGTTTTGTTGAGTGCGTCACAAGCGTCCATAGCCTCTTGGCAAGAAGCATCGGTGTAGTTCTTCACGAACGGAGCCTTCATAGCCTTGATCTTGGTGAGGGCTGTGTTGATTGCGTTGACAGTCTCAGTGTCGAGATCTGCGTTTACGCTCTTGATGTAGGCGTGGAGCGATTTGCTCTCGTCGCGCTGGCCTTCGATGCCGCCCATGTAAGCGTTCTGGATGCTAATGATGTTGTCGTAGAAGTCAGTGATTGAGTTCTCGCTGTAAGGCGACTCGATGTAGTTCTTGTCCTCGCCAGTGTGAGGTTTGCCGATTTTCGAAGTGCCCACCTCATCGCTGATGTCCATACATCCGTCGATGATAGCCTGCATTGCTGCTGTCCAAGTCACATAAGTACTGCCGGCCTTGCCAGAGTTGAGCATATTTTCGTTGTAAGAGAAACCACCTGTTGTAGTTGTGTTCCACTCGAGGTCTTCGAGTTTGGCTACACGCTCTTTTTCGCAAGCGTCAGCACCTGCCCAAGACACCTGCAACTGGTAGCACTTGTTGCGGAGGTCGCCAGCAACGGCGATAGCGTAGATGAGTTCCTTGTCGGTGATTTCAGAAGCAGGGCGAGCATTACCGTCGCGGAAGATGATATATTCGATGCCGTGGAAGCCTAGAAGTTCTGCACCGAGTTTGTTGCCGGCGTAAACGTCACCGTCCTCGCCATCCATAGCAGCGATTTGCTCATCGTTCTTCAAAGCCACGAGCAGACCGTTGAGGTCCAAAGGCCAAGAGTCGATGTGTGGGTCGATACCGAAGTCAGAAGCGGCACCGAAAAGGAATGCCTCGCTCTTTTCCCACCAAGCGCGTGCTTCGAGGAAAGTCTTGGTAACAGTTGTCACGTTGTCGTCAGTCTTGTTGCTGCGGAGTTCCTCGAGTTGAGTTACGAGAAGTTCAGTCTTGTCAGCCAAGTTCTTGTATGTAGGGTTGACTGTGTTAGAAAGATACTGTTGGGCGATAGCCTCAAAAGTTTTGTTCTTTGCAGAGTCGTCGTCGCTAGAACCGTTGTTGTCATCGCTACAAGAAGCGAAGCCGAGTGTCATTGCTGCTGCTGTGAGCGCAATTGCCGGGAATTTGATGAATTTGTTCATTGTAGTTATTGTTATAATAATAGTTTCTGATTAGAGGAAATTGCCTGTGTATGTGATGCCGAGCGAAATAGAAGGCTCGTCGTTGTACATACTCTTGAGGAATCGGCGTGAATACTCAGCCTTGATTACAATCTGCTTCATCGGCATGTAGTTCAAGCCGACCGCCATACGCTTGATCTCAGTCCAAGGGTAGTCGGTGTAGGTTGAAGTGGCTGGCTTGTAGGCATCGTAAGCCTCGTAGCGGCCGAACACGTAGAGTTTGTCGTCGTGGCGGAGGTGAGCCGGGCGGAGGATGTTGTAGCCAGCCTCAAGACCGTAGGAGTAAGCCTCCTTACCCACGAGTGTGCGCTTGTAGGCAGACGTCTTCATCTGCAAGCGGTTGTAGTCGGAGATGCGGTCGGCATCGCCGAGGTGGCCGTAGGTGGCGTTACCGCGCACGATAAATCCGTAGCCTTTGTATTCCATATCGAATGAGCCGATAGCCACTGCGCCTTTCACGTCCTTGTACTTTCCGTTGAAGTCTGCCTGCAGCGTGTTGTTGAATGAGTTGCCGTAGTAGCCGCTCACCGACAGGCGGAGTCCGTTGGTTGGGAAGAAGTCCAGACGACCTGCAACGGCAAGGTTGTTGGCTGGGGTGAACTCAAATGGAGATGTAGCGCCGTAGTGAATCCACGAGTCCTTTGCAAAGAAGCAGGAGTTGAGGGCTGGCAGTGCCATAACCTCGTAGCGAAACCACTTGTAGCGACCCCAGATGCTGATACCCGTCTGATGCCATGTGCTCGGGAGGATTGTAGCCTCGCCTTCAGGACGGTAGACGGTGAAGAATTCGTTTGGGAGGTGGTTGCTGTTGAGTGCGCCAACCGGTACGACCATGTGTCCGGCACGCACCTGAAGCCACGGCTTGAACTCCTTGTTGATCCAGAGTTGCTCGAGGGCTACCTCGCCGCCGCGTTCAATCTCCTTCTCCCATTCGCCGGTCTCTTCAGCCTCCATCTCAACGGCGCTTTCTGTGCCGCCGTGTTCAAACTCGATTTCTGAGCCGAAAGTCCAGCCGCGACCGAAGTCGAAGCCAAGCATAATCACTGCGTGGGGAAGGTCGAAACGACCGTGACCCTTGGCATCCTTATAGTCCGATGCCTTGGAGTAGCGGTTCACGTTGTCGCTATAGAAATTGCGGGTCATCACAGCCTCGCCGTAGCCGCCGAGTGAAAGGCGCGACTTGAAACTGCGCTTCTCCGGAGCCGGCTCTGCCTGATGTGTAGTTACTGTAGTAGTGGTAATTGTGGTGTCGCCACGGACGACGGTGGTAGTTGTTGTTACCGTCTTTTCGACATTGTCGTGATGCTTCTTGGCGTGGGCTGTTGCCATCGTTGCCACTAAGCAGGCGGACAATAAAAGAATACCTTTGTTCATTGCAAACCTTTTTATCAAATTTTTTCAGTTGCAAAGGTATTTTGACTTTTCTTGCGCTTCAATCACTATTTTGTAGTAAATATTCCGCCCACTACCACAATTTTTAGGTATTTCGTTAGTCAGTCTATAGCAAATATCGAGTCAAAACACGGCAAATCGCGCATTAAATCTGGTCAATTTGACCAGATTATGAGTTTTTTTCTGATGGTGTTGGCGGCGCCGCCTATAGTGTCAGTGCGGTGGGATAAATTGGGACAAAACCCCAATTTTTGTGAAAAAAGACCGTAAAATTGTTTGTTTCTTGAAATGTTCCTAATTTTGCGAGAATATTGTGTCTAAGCATATAACGAAAATAGTATTAATATAAAAACTAAAATTTGAAGGCTATGATTAATTTGAAGAAATCAGTAAAGCGGGTTCTCGCACTTTCTGTAGTCGCTATGGCATCAACCTTTGGCGCATTTGCAGCCGATACAACCGACGGCGTGTTTATCTCGTTTACCGACGGCAGCGACGCACTCCAACTCAAGTTTGAAAGCGAACCTCAGATTTCGATGACAAACGGCGGTCTTGTTGTGACAACAACCAAGTTGGGAAAGGAATTGACATTCGAGTTCTCCGACGTTGAGAAGATGTACTTTGGTCTGGTAACCGACGAGACAACATCAGGCGTGACCGAAACAGAGGTTGCCAAGAAAGCAAGCGTAGTGTTTGCTTATGCCGACGGCGTAGTGAAGGTAAGCGGTCTCAGCAACGGCGAGACAGTGCGCGTAGTGGCTCTCAACGGCACAGTATATAAGTCGGTAAAGGCTACGGCTGAAGGCACTGCGGAATTCAACATCGACAACGCACAGGCAGGTGTGTATATCGTAACCACCAACAGCCTTAACTTCAAGTTGATTAAGAAATAAAAATGAAGAAAGCAGTATTGTTGGCATTGGGCGTGGCGATTGTCGCACCGGTGGCGATGGCTGATGCGGCTTCCGACAATATTTTTCTGTTGCAGAAGTCGGGAGTGGTCGAAGCAGTGCCGGTGACGGATCAAGCCGACCAAATGACCTTCAACGACAACATATTCCAGTTCACCAACAATTCGGCGACCACCACCGAAACCACCTTCAGCGGCGGTTTCACTATAAAGGTGAACGACGAGGAAATCAAGTCGTTTGCGACCAAGATTGTTGAGGTCGGCGTGGTCTATTCATGGTTTCACGCCAACCCGGTCTATGGAATCGATGGAACGATGAAACTCGGCTCCGAACTGAAGAGTGATGCCTACACTTTCACCATCCACGGTCTCGACCATGGCGTTACTTACTATGTGCGTCCGTACATCAGGATTATGGGCAAGGTCTACTACAGCAATGCCACGACATACGAAAGCACCGCTGGAGAAAAACAGACCCTCTCGCTCAAAACCCGAATCTACAGTGCCGGCTTCCCCGACCTCGAATCCGACGTGGAGAGGGTCGACATCGATCTGTCGAGATATAATGTAGGCTCATGCACTGAGGGCAATCCCGGCTCCTATTTCGCATGGGGCGAGATTGAGCCGAAGGACGAGTACACTTGGGATAACTACAAGTGGAGCAAGGGCGACACGATAACCGCCTATATCCCTGACGAGTCATCGGCGAAAAGTCTCAGCGAGGCTGACGATGTGGCAAACGTTGCTTTCGGCAGCGACTACCACTGCACACCCAATTCCCTCATTAACGAGTTGCTGACATACGCCTTCAACTATTCGTGGTCGTCGCGCGTTGCCCCTGACGGCTCGACCGTCAACGGATGGGAACTGAAAGATCAGGACAATGCCAATCCGGTGTTTATCCCCGCCGGCGGCTACTACAACGGCACGACTCTGGTTGACTACAACATACAGGTGCTCTTGTGGACAAACAAGACGTGCCCTATGTCGAATCCGAAGAACAGTTTCGCATTCAGAGGCACTTCTACGGAACTCGGCAGCAACAACGCAGAAATGGCGCGCTATCTGGGCATCCCGGTGCGTTCCGTGACAATCACCCGGGTCGAGCGAGAGCCCGATGACGGCGACGGTGAGTAGAAAACTAAAAAACGAATAACTAAAAAACGAATAACATGCGTAAATTAGCAACATTATTGCTATGCGGCGTGGTTGCCGCACCATTCGCAAAGGCCGACGACCAGAGTGTCTATATAAAGGACTCTGAAGGTCAGTTGTCGAGATACAATGTGGGCGACATCAACTATATCACTTTCGCTCCCGAGAGCGACTGGCTTTCGCTGGATGCCGATATAACCGAAAATCGCAACGCCTATTGTGACTTCATTGTCAAGGTGGATCTTCGCTCCGACATCAAGAGTCTACCAACAGACTACACCGTAGGTATCGTGCTTTCGCACACCGACTCCAGCCCGACTGTTAACGGCGGCTCGTGTGTCAACGTGGTGATTGGCAACGCTGTGGGGCACTACACTCCGCGCTTGAACGGAGAAACTGAGGCTATCAAGAAATCAGAATATTGGCAGACGAGTGTGGTTAACTATGCCCGTGCCTACGTCACCTACCTCGGCATGACCGTGTATTCCAACCCGATGATTTTCACCACCCCAATCGACAACGGCAAGACGATTTACGATGTGAAGTGGGTTGACCTCCAGTTGCCGAGCGGCACATTGTGGGCAAGCCGCAACGTGGGCGCAAAGACAGAGGCCGACAGCGGCAACTACTACCAGTGGGGCAGTTCTGTGGTATTCACTACCAGCGACGGCGGCACGAAGGATAACTATCCTTACTGGACGCAGTATGAAGCGGGTACAGACGATGTGCCAACCAAGTACTGCCCGAGTGACAAGGAAACCAAGATTTCGCGGACCAAGAACGCCGACGGCTCAAAGACCGACTATGACGATGCTGTGGAGGACTGGGCTTATTCAGTGGGCACAGACCAGGGTAACTACTATTGGCAGCACATGTATATGCCTACCACTGCTGAGTTTGAGGAACTGCTCGATGCCGACAACTGCTACTGGACACTCACCACAAAAACCGACAGCAACGGCAATGAAGTGAAAGGCTATTTGGTGAAGAGTTTGAGAAACAACGAGGAAATCTTTCTCCCGTTCACTCACGCCGACGAAGGAAAAGGTTTCTACTGGACATGCGAGTTGAACTCAGACCGCATCAACAACGAAAGCGACTGGACCTACGGCAACGACCTGATGATTACCGACAGCGAGAAGTCAATCATCAACACACGCCGCTACCTGTCATTCCCAGTGCGTGGTGTCTACCATCCGAACGAAAACTAAACGGGCATTCACCAACATATATCCGTGCTGTAGACGCATCAATGTCTGCGGCACGGATTTTTTGTTGCGCATTGTTGTCGACTGTTAGCCGATGTTAAATGGTGAAAATGAGCGTAATCGCAAAGGTTTAATGGAAACGCACCGAAAAAAGTGTTAAAATTTGTATTTTAACCATTGTGGCGTTTTAAAAGAATTTAATATGTTAATTTAATATCTGAAATGACTTGACACGGGTAGTGATTTTTGCTAACTTTGGAGTGTTCGGAAGTAAAACCTACTAAAAACTATAATCAATGAAGAAATTTTTAACAATTTTAGCCGTAAGCGTAGTGTTCGCCGCAAGTTTTGCAGCGACTGCCCAAGATAAAGTTTGTAAAGCAGACAGCGTATGCGGCAAGGAAATTGTTAAGAGTGCTATGAAATACATTGGTTCGCCTTACCGCTCAGGACACATGAGCCCGAAGGCTGGTTTCGACTGCTCTGGTTTTACTACATTCATCTTCTCGAAGCAGAACATCTCGTTGCCGCGCTCATCGCGCTCGCAGTATTCGGCACTGCGCGGCGACTCGCAGGTCAAAGACCGCCGCGACCTTCAGGCAGGCGACCTCGTGTTCTTCTCCGGCTCGCGCGCCAATAGCACGGTTGGTCACGTGGGCATCGTAACATCGGTCGACGAAGCCGGAAACTTCAAGTTTATCCACTCCAGTTGCTCACAGGGCGTGACCGTCTCCTCGTCGCAGGAAGCCTACTACGCAAAGCGCTACATCGGCGCATGCCGCGTGGTCGACGCTGAATAAGGATTCAGATTAAAACAAATACACATTAGAGTAGCACCCCGCCCCCTCGGCGAGGCGTTATTTTTTTGTACCTGTCGCCGTTCTTCTTTTGGCGGTAAATGATTTTGCAGAGAGTGCAAGTTTCACTAATTTTGCATACATTTTAAAAGGTGGATCTGCAATGAAATTTCAGACAACTGTAGATAGCGACGGATGCGGACTTTCGATAGAGCATGCCGACGGAATCGTGACCCTCGGGTCATGCTTCGCCGAGGATGTTGCAGAGCGGCTACAACGGTCAATGTTGTCGGTGTGTGTCAATCCTTTCGGCACACTCTACAATCCGGCAAGCATTGCCGCCGCCTTGTGCCGCCTGATGGCTGAACAGCCTTACACCACCGCCGAACTCGTGAGCCACGAAAACCTGTGGCACAGTATGGACCACCATTCGCGCTTCTCCTCCGTAGACCGTGACACTGCGCTCACTCGCATCAACAACGCCTATGGCAACGGCTGCCAGATGCTGAAATCGGCACGCCATCTGATTGTAACTTTCGGCACTGCCTATGTGTTTGAGCAGGATGGCAAGGTGGTGGCAAACTGCCACAAGATGCCAGCCGCACAGTTCACGCGCCGATGCCTGTCGGCAGACGAGATTGCAGCACTCTGGACGCCGCTCATCGACAAACTCCTTGCCTACAACCCATCGCTCGACATCACGTTCACCGTAAGTCCTGTGCGCCACCTTGCCGACAGCGCGCACGGCAACCAGTTGAGCAAAGCCACACTGCTGCTCGCCGTAGACCGCATTGTGGCGGAGCACGCCGGCGTGTGCCACTATTTTCCTTCGTATGAGATAGTGCTCGACGAGTTGCGCGACTACCGCTTCTTTGCCGCCGACATGGTGCATCCATCCGATGTGGCTGTGGACTATGTGGCAGAACGCTTTCAGCGTTCGTGCCTCACCGCAGGAGCGCAGCAGATTGCCGCACGGTGCGCAAAACTCCATGCACGCCTCCGCCACCGCCCCCTCACCGACGACACTGTAGCCGCCCTGCGCTTCAGCGAAGCCACCAAAAAGGAAGCGGAAGCACTGGTGCGTGAATATCCGCACCTGCATCAAATTATTGTAAACATATATCACAACAGATGAAATATTCGATAATCGAAATAGCGGAAATACTCGGCGTAGATGCCTCGCACCTCACCAACACATCGATAGACACACTCCTTACCGATTCCCGCACGCTGACCTATCCCGACAGGTCGCTGTTTTTTGCCATCCGCACTGACAGTAATGACGGACATCGCTATGTGCACCAACTCTATGAGAAAGGTGTGCGCAACTTCGTGGTGGAGAAAATTCCCGAAGGCGTGCCGACTGGCGATGCCAACTTTCTTGTGGTGGACAACACCACTAAAGCCCTTCAGAGCCTTGCGGCGTACCACCGCCATCGCTTCAATATCCCAGTGATAGGCGTGACTGGTAGCCGTGGCAAGACGCAGGTGAAGGAATGGCTCTATCAGTTGCTCCGTGACGACTACAACATTGTGCGCAGTCCGCGTAGTTACAACTCGCAGATAGGCGTGCCGTTGTCGGTGTGGGACATCGATGACAACAGCGGCCTTGCCATCATCGAGGCTGGCATCTCCCAGCCCGACGAAATGCCGCTGCTGGAGAAGATTATCAGTCCTACGATAACAGTGATGACCAACATCGGCAGCGAGCACAAAGAAGGGTTCGTGTCGATAGAAGAGAAGTGCATCGAGAAACTCCGCCTGTCGCGCCACAGTGGGTATGTGGTGTTTGACGGCGACAACAACACCATCTGCAACGGTCTCGTCGACCTCGGCTACGGCTGCCAGGAACTCAGTTGGTCGCGCATCAACACCGATGCTCCGATTTTCATCTCTTCGATAATCAAGGAAAAGGGATTTACCACTATAAAATTCACCTATCTGCTCTATGGCGGCGAGGTAAAAATACCGTTTACTGCCGCTGCCGACATCGACAACGCTATCGTGTGTCTCGCAACGCTCTGTTGCCTGCGAGTGCCGTTCAGCACCATGGCAGAGCGGTTTCTGCGCCTGTCGCCCACCGGCACGCGTATGGACGCAATGGAGGGCGTAAACGACTGTCAACTCATCTACGACACCTACACCAGCGACTATTTGTCGCTCACTCCTGCCATCGACTTTATGTCGCGCCGTGACACTCTGCTGCGCACGCGCACGCTCATACTTTCCGACGTGCTGCCGGAAAACGTGCCGGCGGCGGAGGTCTACAACCGCATCGCCGAACTCATCCATCTGCGTCACATTGACCGCTTCATCGGCATCGGTCCGGAACTGACAGCACACAAGAGCCTCTTCGCCCACAACTCGCGGTTCTTCCCGAGTACGGATGCTTTCCTTGATGCAATGTCGCCGAGCGATTTCGCCAAGGAACTGATTCTGCTCAAGGGTGCGCCCGACTTTGAGTTTGCGCGCATCATCGAGATGCTTGAAGCGCGTCAGCACGAAACTGTGCTGGAGGTGAACCTCGATGCACTGGTGCACAACTTCAACTTCTACCGTTCACGGCTCAACCCCGACACCGGGATTGTGTGCATGCTCAAGGCGTTTGGCTACGGCGCTGGGTCCTACGAACTCGCCAAGACGCTCCAGCAACAGGGTGCTTCGTATATCGCCGTTGCCGCCCACGACGAGGGCGTGGCACTGCGCGAAGCCGGCATCACGATGCCTATAATGGTACTCAACCCGAAGGTTGTCAACTACAAGTCGCTGTTCGACAACCGCCTCGAACCGGAGGTGTTCAGTTTCGAGATGTGCCGCGAGATTATCCACGAGGCGAAGAAGTTCCACATGGAGAACTATCCAATCCACATAAAGATTGACACCGGCATGCATCGCCTTGGCTTCCTTTACGATGAGTTGCCGCAGTTGATTGAACTGCTCAAGAGTCAGACGAATGTGCGTCCGGTCTCAATCTTCTCGCATCTCTGCACCGCCGACGACCTTGCCAACGATGACTATGCCCATTTCCAACTCGAATATTTCGACCGTTGCTGTGAGGTATTCCTGCCTGCGTTCAGCCACAAGGTGATGCGCCACATCCTCAACACCGACGGCATCTTGCGCTTCGCCGACCACCAGTATGAGATGGTGCGCCTCGGCATCGGGCTCTACGGAGTGCCGACGCTCGGCAAGGGCTACGACGACAAACTCCGTCCGGTGTCGTCGCTCCATTCCGTGATAATTCAGATACGCGAATGGGAGCCGGGTACTACGGTGGGCTACGGCCGCCACGGAGTGCTGCGCCGCCAGTCGCGCATCGCCACCATACCTATCGGCTATGCCGACGGCTTCAACCGTCATCTCGGTTGCGGCAAGGGCGAGGTGTGGATCAACGGCAAGCGAGTGCCCACGGTGGGCAACATCTGTATGGATTTGTTTATGGCGGATGTTACCGATGTGGACTGCGCAGTGGGCGACAAGGTGGAGATTTTCGGTGACCACATCACGGCACAGGAGATTGCCGACCGCCTCGATACTATCCCTTACGAGGTGCTCACTTCGGTGTCGTCGCGCGTGAAAAGAATATACTATAGCGAATAGACCGATATGACAGCCATTCCCGACCTGTTCAAGCAGCAGATGCGCAGCCTGATTCCCGACGAGGCAGACCGGCTTTTTGATGCCCTCGGCACAGAGCCGTCGGTGTCGGTGCGCACCAACCGGCGGAAAACGCCAACAACGCCTGCAGTCGACCCTGTGCCTTGGTGCGCCGAGGGTCGCTATCTCGACAAGCGGCCGCAGTTTACCTTCGACCCCTTTCTTCATAGCGGTCGCTACTATGTGCAGGACGCATCGTCGATGTTTCTCAGCCATGTGCTGCGACAACTGGCTGGCACTGAGCCGCTCGTCTATCTCGACCTGTGCGCCGCTCCTGGCGGTAAGACCACTACCGCCATCGATGCTTTGCCCGACGGCTCACTTGTGGTGGCTAATGAGATTGACCAGCGCCGCGCGCAGGTGCTGCGTGAGAACGTGGTGAAATGGGGCTACCCCCACTGCATTGTCACCAATAGCGATGCCAGCCGTCTCGGCACGCTACGCTCCACTTTTGACATCATTGCCGCCGATATGCCGTGCTCCGGCGAGGGTATGTTCCGCAAGGACGAAGAGGCGGTGGCACAATGGTCGCCGGCGCTCGTGGCTCAGTGCGCTGCGTTGCAAAGGGAGATTGCCGACAACATCTGGGCGGCATTGAAGCCTGGAGGACTCTTCATCTACAGCACATGCACCTTCAACCGCTCCGAGGACGAGGATATGCTCGACTATCTCGTCAACGAACTGGGCGCAGAACCGGTAGATGTTGCCGTCGACAGCCAATGGAACATCCATCGCGGCGTGGGCACCGAGTATCCTTGCTTCCGCTTTATGCCGCACCGTACGCGTGGCGAAGGACTCTTTATGGCGGTGGTGCGCAAGGTGGGCAACGATGATGCCCGCAAGCCGGGGAAAGTGAAGAAAGACAAGGACAAGAAGGCTAAAGCACCCGTTGGCGATTGCCTTTCGTGGCTCGACGATGCCGACAACTATGTAGCGATGACTGACGGCGAAGCGGTTTGCGCTGTGGCGCGCTGCTATGCGCCTCTGGCAGAGCAGGTGCGCCGTGCGGCAAAGACCTTGCTCGCCGGTGTTCCGTTGGCGCAGACTAAAGGGCGCGATATGGTGCCGCTCCATCCGTTGTCGCAGAGCATTGCTCTCAGCGGCAAGGCATTCCCGACGGCGGAGGTGGACTATCCGACGGCTGTGGCATATCTGCGCGGCGAGACTATAACGCTCCCCGACGGCGTAGGCAAAGGTTATGCGGTAGTGACATACAAGGGTGCGAATCTCGGCTTCGTCAAGAACCTCGGCAATCGTGCCAACAATCTCTATCCCAAGGAATGGCGCATCCGCAGCGGTTTTGTCCCCACCGAGCCACCGACAGTCCTGCCAGTGGATTTGTAGCCGCGCCGCTTACAGGACGCACCTACGGCGCGCTCACCCACGGCAGAATTAATGCTTGGCGGATATCGATTTATTACACCATTGGGGATGTGCCGTTGAAACTTTTCAGCCGTAAATTTGCAAGTTTTTAAAAGTTGGCGTAACTTTGCCTCGCTTTTCCGCCTATATAAGCAGTGAAAAAGTTGCCCGGATGGTGGAATGGTAGACACGAAGGACTTAAAATCCTTTGGCCATTGCGGCTGTGCGGGTTCAAGTCCCGCTTCGAGTACACGTTTGTTATAATTGCGGAAGTAGCTCAGTTGGTAGAGCATAACCTTGCCAAGGTTAGGGTCGCGGGTTCGAGTCCCGTCTTCCGCTCGTTCCCCGCGTGGGGGGATGCTCGAATGGTGGAATCGGTAGACACGAAGGACTTAAAATCCTTTGGCCATTGCGGCTGTGCGGGTTCAAGTCCCGCTCCGGGTACAAAAAGCACCTGTAGACCATCGGTTTACAGGTGCTTTTGTTTATGCTGGATTTTTTTATTTCGACTCTTCGGCTTCGAGCACGCCCATTTCTTTGATGCTGCCGCTTTCTGGGTGGAAAATCACGTAGGCAGGCTGCTTCTTGTCGACAAACATCTTCGGGTCGAGTCCGAACTGGATGCCGAACTGCGCAATCTCCAAACTTTCGTTGGCGATGGTCTTGCCGTTGTAGGTGAGCGACACTGTTGCTTGACCTGGAATGGTGTACATCACTGCGCCTTTCGGAATTTCCTTCTCTTTGCCTTTCTCGTCGACTGGGAGTTCGCCCTTGAGGGTAGTCTTGATTGAGATGTAGACCGGATCGCCGCTGAGGTCGTCCTTGTCAACGATGCCGTTGATGTCCGACACGCGGAAAGCCACGTCGCCGCTCACATCCTTCGTAGGCTCATAGTCGAAGCGGAACACTTTGGTCTCGGTCTGCGTAGTGCCGACAAACATAGCCGTGAGTGTCTGCTCCTGGCGGTTGAGTTCGTCGAGCATCAACTTCAGACTTGCGCCGTCGGGCGGCATCTGGTCGGCGTTGCCGCTGACAAGGTCGTTGCGGCTTTCGCGCAACTCGAAAATCTTGGCAGCGGTGGTCTCTGCACGCTTCATCAGCGATTCGCTTGCCACCATATCCTCGGTGAAGGCGCTCGAATAGTCGGTGCCGTCGAGCACACTCTTGTCGGCCATCTTGTTGCGCTTGCGCGTCACGGCCTCCGTTTCGGCTTCGGTGTTGATAGCCAGCGGCAGCCCGTTGGCATCAAGAATGACGTAGGGCGCAGAGCCGGCCTTGAATTTCATCACCCACTTGTTGTCGTTGTCGGGCACGCCGTAGGCCGACACGTTGGCATCGCTTACTGTCCACGTCTGGCTGTCCTCCGTGATGGGGTTCTTTACGCCGAGATACTTCTCTGCGTAACGGTAGTAAGGTCCAGCCTTCTTTATCGTTTTCACGGCCTCTACCTCGATGTTCAGCCGGGTTTTCGGGAGCGTGTAGATTAGTCCGTATTCGTTGTGCTTGTTGGCTGTGAGTTTCTGCGTTTCCTGCGCAAAAGCCACCGATGATGTAGCGATGGCGGCAGCCAATGTGATGACTTGCAATTTTTTCATATATCAACGGTTTCTTGTTATTGCATAATTTCTTTGATAGCCTCGCCGATGCAGTCCACGATGTCGGAAGCAGTGAGACCGTATTCGCCGTGTCGCTTGGCGGCGAGATTGCCGGCATAGCCGTGGATAAACACGCCCATCGAGGCAGCCACGTCGGGTCGGTACTTCTGCGCCAGCAGTGCGCCGATAATGCCGGTGAGCACGTCGCCGCTGCCGGCGGTTGCCATTCCGGCGTTGCCGGTGGTGTTGACAAACACTTTGCCGTCGGGGCGGAACACGAATGTGTAGTGCCCTTTCAGCACGATGTTAATCTTAAGCAGTTTCGACATATCGACCGCGCGGTTGAAGCGGTCCTCGTCGTTGAAATGGTCGCCGAAAAGTCGGTCAAACTCGTGGACGTGGGGCGTGATGATGGCTCCAGGCGGAATATTGTTGATTGGCGTGCGCAGGTTGGCGATGCAGTTGAGCGCATCGGCATCGAGCACCATGGGGGCCGTGGTTTGGCGGAGGAACGCCTCGATGGCGGTTTCCGTTGCGGCATGGCGACCCAGACCGGGGCCAATCACCACTGTCTGTCGCTTGTCGGCAACAATCTCCGTGGTGTGGCAACTGTCCTTGTCCTGCACTACGCGCGCTTCGGGCACTGAAACCTGCAAGGGGATGTAGCAGCACGACGGAGTGTGGATGTCGACCACTCCCACGCCGGTGCGCAGAGCCGCTTTCGCTGCCAGAGCCGCCGCTCCGCCCATGCCGAGGCTGCCAGCCACGAGAAGCATGTGACCGAAGTCGTTTTTGTCGGCAAACGGGTCGCGCTTGCGCAGTCCCTCCTTCACGCCCGCCTTGTCGATAAGGTAGTAGGATGTGGGGGTTTTCCGTATGGCTTCGGAGTTGAGGTCGATGTTGAGCACCTTCCACTCGCCGATGCATCTTGAGTTCTCGCGGAAGAAGAACGCCAGACGTGGGAACTGGAACGTGAGCGTCAGGTTGGCGTGTACCACATTGTTGAGGATGTTTGTGGCGTTGAAATCGGGGTAGAGACCCGACGGCACGTCGATAGCCACCACAAACGCCTCCGACTCGTCAATCATCTTGGCGAGCGACACATATCCGCCACGCAGGTTGGTCGACAGCCCGTTGCCAAACAGTCCGTCCACCACCACATCGGTCTTTGAGATTTCCGGCACGATGAGTTTGTGTTGCACCTCAATGAACTGCGGATAGTCCATATCGAGCAGACGCTGGCGGTTTGTGGCGCAGTCGTCCGACAGTTTGTTCTTAGTGTTGAATAGCAGTACCTCAGGACTGTAGCCCTGGTCGATGAGTAGGCGAGCCACAGCCAGCGCGTCGCCGCCGTTATTGCCTGGACCGGCAAGGATGATGATGCGTTGCGACGGCACCCACCGCGACATTATTTCGTAGGCCACCGCCGAGGCAGCCCTTTCCATTAGGTCGATGCTTGAGATTCCGTCGTTTTCAACTGTTGCCGTGTCGATGGCACGCAGTCCCGCTGCTGTGAATAGTTTCATTTTCGTCTATAATTAGCCAATTACAAAGATAGTGCAAGCCGAGCGGAAAACCAAGACAAGCTTGCTTGAAATTGTTCTCCCGAGGCGCCGCCTATCTTATGAAAAGATAGTGCAAGCCGAGCGGAAAACCAAGACAAGCTTGCTTGAAATTGTTCTCCCGAGGCGCCGCCTATCTTATGAAAAGATAGTGCAAGCCGAGCGGAAAACCAAGACAAGAATTGCTGTCCGCTAAAACTTTCTGAACTCGTAAAAGAAAGGGCTGAATTCCAAGCGAGGAATCCAGCCCTATTTGTTACTTTCGTTTTTGTGCATAAAAATCCGCCTCGGCGGTGATGCTGAGGCGGATAGGGGTGGTTGACCACAAGCGGTCGATTATTTCTTGCCCATATAGATGGTGCACACGCCGAAGGTCATTGCGTGAAAGGTGCAGTCAGAGAAGCCGGCACGGCGCATTATCTCGAGCATGTCGTTGCCTTGCGGCACGGCTGCGATGCTCTCAGGCAGATAACTGTAGGCGCGTGCGTCCTTTGAGATGCTACGTCCAAGCAATGGGATGAGACGAGTGGTGTAGAACTTGTAAAGGCTGAAAATGAATGGATTGCGCGGCGTGGAGAGTTCGATCACGCAGAGCGAGCCTCCTGGGCGTAGCACACGGTGCATCTCCTTGTAGCCTTGCTCCAGATGCTCGAAGTTGCGCACACCGTAGGCCACCGTAACGGCGTCAAACTCGCTGTCGGCGAAGTTGAGCGCAAGGCAGTCGCCCTTAGCAAACTCGATGATGTTGCCGAGTCCGGCACGCTGAGCCTTCTGCTGCGCCAGTGAGAGCATATTTTCCGACAGGTCGATGCCCACAATCCGCTGCGGACGCAGTTTGCGGCACAGGAGCATAGCGAAGTCGCCGGTGCCTGTAGCCACGTCGAGCAGAGCCTTCACGCCACGGCGTTGAAGCATCTTAACGGCTTTGCGACGCCACAACTTGTCGATGCCGAAAGTCATAGCGCGGTTCATAAAGTCGTAGACCGGCGCAATGGAGTCGAACATCTCCCTCACTTGCTCCGTCTTGCTCTCCTTCTTTCCGTAGGGTGTGATTTTTTCTGCCTTATAGTCCATCTCTATGGTGATTTTGCTTGAAATTTATTTCTTCAACGAGTTGAGATAGTCGGTCACGTTCTTCTCGATGCGCGAAGCGATGTCGGCGTGCTCCTCTTTCTTGAATTCCAATCCGGTGATGTGCTCGTAGAGTTCAATGTAGCGGTCAGAAACCGACTGGCAATACTCGTCGGTCATCTCCGGCATAGTCTGTCCGGCCTTGCCCATAAAGTCGTGCTCGATGAGCCATTGGCGTACAAACTCTTTCGACAGTTGGCGCTGAGCCTCGCCCTTGGCGAAACGCTCTTCGTAGCCGTCGGCATAGAAATAGCGGGAAGAGTCAGGGGTGTGGATCTCGTCAATGAGGTAGACCTTTCCGTCGCGCTTGCCGAACTCATATTTGGTGTCGACAAGAATCAGACCCTTCTTGGCAGCCATCTCTGATCCGCGTGCGAAGAGAGCGCGGGTGTAGCGTTCCATCACTTCGTAGTCCTCCTTCGAGACGATGCCCTGCGCGATGATCTCCTCGCGCGAGATGTTTTCGTCGTGACCTGCTTCGGCCTTGGTGGTAGGAGTGATGATAGGTTCAGGGAACTTCTCGTTCTCTTTCATTCCCTCTGGCAGTTTCACGCCGCAGAGTTCACGGCATCCGGCCTGGTATTCGCGCCAAGCGCTGCCAGTGAGGTAGCCGCGGATAATCATTTCCACGCGGAAGCCCTCGCATTTCAGTCCCACTGTGACCATTGGGTCGGGAGTGGCGAGTTTCCAGTTAGGCACGATGTCGGCGGTTGCGTCGAGGAATGTAGCGGCAATCTGGTTGAGCACCTGACCTTTGAAAGGGATGCCTTTTGGGAGAATCACGTCGAACGCCGAGATGCGGTCGGTCGCCACCATCACCATCAGGTCGTCGTTGATGTCATACACGTCGCGTACTTTCCCGTGATATACGCTTACCTGTCCGGGAAAATGAAAATCTGTCTTTACTAATGTTGTTGCCATAAACCTTTGTAAATTATAGAATTTATTGTCTGTCGTTTTCTGTAGACTGAGATTTCTGTTCTTGGCGCAAGGCTTTCTGCTGCGCGTCGTGCTTCTCGTAGGCTTCCACGATGCGCTGCACCAGAGGATGACGCACGATGTCCTTCTTCTCAAACTGGATGCGGCCTACGCCCGGTACTTCGCGCAGCACGCGGAGGGCTTGCACAAGACCAGAGGTCACGGAGTGGGGGAGGTCGATTTGCGTCACGTCGCCGGTAATCACCATCTTGGCGTTCATGCCGAGGCGTGTGAGAAACATCTTGATTTGGTGGGTAGTGGTGTTCTGCGCTTCGTCGAGGATAATCACGGCATCGCTGAGAGTGCGTCCGCGCATAAACGCCAGCGGTGCAATCTGGATTACTCCGGTTTCCATATATTCCTTCAGTTTCGCCTGCGGAATCATGTCCTCAAGAGCATCGTAGAGCGGTTGCAAGTAAGGGTCGATCTTGTCCTTCATGTCGCCCGGAAGAAAACCGAGTTTTTCGCCGGCTTCCACCGCCGGGCGCGACAGTATCACCTTGCGCACCTCCCTGTTTTTCAGGGCGCGCACGGCGAGAGCAATCGCCACATACGTCTTTCCTGTTCCGGCAGGACCGAGAGCAAACGTGAGGTCGTTTTCCTGAAAAGCCTTGACAAGTTTTTGCTGGTTGGCAGAGCGACCCTGGATAGGCTTGCCGTTGACGCCGTAGATAATCACGTCGTCCATCTTCAGTTCCTTGGGTGGTTTGCCTTTGACCACGTCGAGAATCACATCCTCGCCTAGTTGGTTGTATTTGGCACAGTAATCCTCGAGTTCCTTGATTTTCTTCTCAAACTCAGCCGTTTCCTGCTCGTCGCCAAGCACCTTGATGAGCGTGCCGCGGGCAGCAACGCGCAGTTTAGGGAAAAGGCTGCGGATCAACTGCATATTCGAGTTGTTCACCCCGTAGAAAATCACAGGGTCAACGCTGTCTATCACTACTAACCGTTCAATCATAGCACAAAGGTAAGCAAAGAATTTGAAACCATATAGACCTACTGCCCAATTTATTCCCCAAAACACCCCACCGCCCTGTCAAGCAATAAATCTTACGGCAGAAATACCAACCTAATCCCTTTTCGTTGAGGGAATCAGCCGGTTGGTTGAATAAATTTGCGGATGACGGCGTGGGGTTGTACCTTTCGGGCAGATATTGATAAAGAACATATACAAACAATAAAGAAAGGGCAGGATTATGAAAAAGATTTTTGTTTCAGCATTGTTGGTTAGTTTGTCAATAACTTGCTTCGCACAGGGTGGTCCTGGCGGAAATCCCGGTGGCGGAAATCCCGGTGGCGGTTCCGGCGGAGAAGGCGGCGGCTCGAGTTATGCCATCGGCGGTACAAGCAGCACCGGCTATTCCCAATCGTCCGGCACAAATTCGGTTTCCGGTCAGACTTACACCTCCACTGGCTCTGACGAGAATGCGGTACAGGTGACGGGCGGCACATTCACAATGGCGGACTGTACCGTCACCAAGACTGGCGACTACAGTGCCAGCAGCGACAACACCAGTTTCTATGGAGTCAACTCCGCCGTCTATGTGGGAAGCACCAGCGCAACCACAACCCTGACTATGACCGGCGGAACAATCACAACCAACGCCAAGGGCGCGAATGCCGCTTTTGCCTATGGAAAGGGTGTGCTCAACATCAGCGACGTTACCATCCGCAACACCGCCAACCTTTCTCGTGGCATACACGCCACCGGTGGCGGAACTATAGTGGCGTCCAACCTCGACATCGTGACGGAGGGTAGCAACAGTTCTGTGGTTGCCACCGACCGTGGTGGCGGTACGGTGACGGTCAATGGCGGTTCGTATGTGACAACGGGTATCGACTGCGCCATACTTTACTCCACAGGTACTGTCACCGCCAACGATGCGACCGGAAGTTCGGCGGAGGGCGAAGTGGGAGTTATTGAGGGCGACAACAGCATCTACATCAACAACTGCACCTTCTCTTCCGGGTCATCCTCACGCGGACTGATGATACTCCAAAGTGGTTCGGGCGACTCAGAGGGCTACAACGGCGCAATCAGCATCACCGGCAGCACCATTACACTGACTGACAACAGTGCTCCTCTCTGCGAGATTCCTACCAATATTACAGGAACTCTGACACTCGACAACACCTCGGTTACCGTGCCGAGTGGCGTACTGATGTATGTGGATTACAACACCCGATGGAACACCTATGGCGGAACAGGCAACCTGCTCCTGAAGAATGGAACGTACACAGGCGCAGTAAATGCCGACCAATACGGTACAGTGACCGTCGACGTAGCCAGCACAGCGACCTGGACAGGCTCGATTGACAATAGCAACGTGGCAAAGTCCACCGCCGTCACTGTCAGCGGCAAATGGATTCTGAACGCCAATTCCTATGTGGACAACTTGGTAATCAACGAGGGCGCAACGGTCTATACCAACGGTTATACGTTGACTTACGGTAGTCTGACCAACAACGGCACGCTCGACACTACATCCACTGGCATAACAAGCGTTTCCGACATCAAGGTCTCTCCCACTGCTATCACCGATGGGGCAGTCTATAACCTGCAAGGTCAGAAAGTGGCGGCATCAATCGACAGCCTTTCCAGCCTTCCCAGCGGTATCTATATTGTCAACGGCAAGAAATACTAAACGAATCATAGCCTTGTGGCTTGCGAGATTCCTAGTTTACCTCTTCGACAGACCGATTCTTCCTTAGTACGACAAAGGTAAGAAACTGTCTTCAGTTATCAAAGTTTCTGCTCTGTTTTTTGATGATTTGTGCGGCTCCGCCGCAATCCTGTGCAAACTTAGAGTGAGATTTGTGGTTAAAGAAGAAGAGTCCGTGGTCTCAGCATCCCCAATTTTGCATTCTGCATTATGAATTATGAATTGTCTATACGCTTCCACAAGGTGGTGCAGATTCTTCTCCGGCACGAAGCGGCACATTCCCAGTATATACTTCCCCTTCTCTATCCCCAGTTCCTCGAAATACTCCGGGTAGTCGCATATCTCCGGCTCCGACACCCCGTTATATATCAAGTGCACATTCTTTGTTCTGCCATACTTCCGTGCGATAAGACTCTTGATAACGTCCGAGATAACGATGACGTCATCCGCGAACATACACCCCATCCTCTCGCCCAGCTTCAGGATAGTCTTGGCGGCGAACCCCCACTTGTCGCGGTCATAGTCCGGCCCATGGTGCGTAAACACCACCTTCATCCACAGCAACTTGGCGTAAGGCACCAGCAGTGCTGGTCCTATGGCATGCACGTGCAGCACATCCGCCCTAGCCGCTTCGCCTCGTTGATAGCCCTGAACGTATGTATTATCGCCTCAAACGACTTCTTCTTAGGCGAAGGCAATGTAACGAGCTTCACCCCTTTCCATTCCTTCAGTTCGTCCTTCACATAGTTCGACCTACGTATCAATGTCACGTCATATCCACGCTCCGCCATCCGAGGAAACAACTCCTCGCAATGCGTCTCCACGCCCCCCATGACATTAGGAATGCCCCGGGTGCCAGTTACTACTATCTTCATAATATGCTGTTATTTCAGACCAAACAACACTTTGGTCACATTAGTTTTGTTCAATATATAACGGTGCAAGACTATCGGGCACAACACACCGCAGACAACAACGATTGCAATGTTCACTACAAACAACAAGTCGTTTGAACCATCCGCAAACATCGGCACCTTATGCACCACAGCCTTTGCAAAGCCCTCAAAGGTGGTATGGAACAGATAGATGATATAGCTCGAAGCAGCCACTACCGTCAGCCATCCATACCCTTTGCGCCACTTCTCAAGCCAAGACGAGAACGCCATCACCGCTGCTATTCCAAGATAGGGCAAAATCAAGCCAATTTGCCCCCCCGAATTGCCATAACCGTCATAGTTTCAGCGGATACGAAGCAACCTAACACGCTCCAGGTCGGCACTCTCTTCATAAAAGCAAGCTCCTCTTTCCAGTCGCAGCATACCACGCCGAGCATGAAGAACACCAGCATCGACTGGAACTGTCGCATACAGAATACCTCAGGCAAGAATGCAGGAATGTAGTGCAACGCTATTGCCACGACAAAGAGCCCCAATCGTAGGTATTTCGTCTTGAACAGCGGCACGATGACAAACATCCACCACAAAGCCCAGATAAACCACAGGAAGTACCCAGCCTCAGGCAAGTAGAACATCCTGACGTACGACATCACCGTCACAGGATTCTCCACGTATGCATGTCCCGCTGTCAAGAGTTTGATGGTAATGACGATAGCGGAGACCGAGAGATAAGGCACCATCAGACGCTTCACCTTCTTCCATAGGAACTGCCCATAAGGCACTTCCCTCTTCGTTGCCATATAGATATACCCACTGGCAAACATAAACAGCGGCATGTGGAACGTATATATCACGTCATGTACCCCCACATACCATTCTGGCGAATAGTCTGGCACATAATGCCCTATCACCACCAAGATAATGCAAATAGCCTTAGCTATGTCAAATTCTACCAATCTCTGTTTTTTCATGTTTTACTTCCTCAAATCTTCGCAAATGAGAGTCTTTTACCCATCAACGGAAAAACATAGTATTTTACAATGTGCGAGAAACACATCGCGCCTATTAGTGTCATTATGCAAGTCAGCACATATAGCACGTCCTGCTGATGAACAAACCTTTCCAAATGCAGCATACTCGTCACTCGGAAGAACATCATGTGGCAGAGGTATATCTCCATACTGATGCCACTTAGGTATTTTACTACTCTGTTGTTCAGTACAAGGTCTTTTGCCCCAATAGCATAGATGAGCCAAGCCGAGAACACCACAAGGTCAGGCAAGATAAAACTGCCTTCTATCGGAAAGGCGAACTTGACGATGTTCAGAACAATGCAAACCGCCAGC
>CAVCEE010000020.1:0-44051 GCA_963601185.1 bacterium | reverse complement strand
ACTGCCTGACCGACGTTGAAGACAAAGTTTACACACGCGACATTTTCAGAAGAGATTAAATGTGTGTCAGATGTTTCTCCCTTACAAAATGAAATCCATACTTTACATAGTGCATTGTTTGTCATTGATGATCCGACTTTAGAAAATCAAGAACGATACTATAAACATAATATGTCGGCTCAAACATCTAATAATTCCCGAATAGCAAAAAATACGGTGTTTCTGTATATTCGGATGCTATTCTTAATGGTCATCTCCTTATATACGAGTAGAGTCGTATTGAATGCATTAGGGGTAGAGGATTATGGCATATATAATGTAGTAGCTGGCTTTGTTGGAATGTTCTCAATGGTTTCAACGTCTTTGGCTGGCGCGATAAGTAGGTATGTTACTTTTTCACTGGTTAATAGCTCGTTAGAAGATCGACAAAGAGTCTTTTCAACTGCAATTATAATTCAGATTATAATTTGTTTAATAATTGTTTTGCTAGGAGAAAGCATTGCTGTGTGGTTTCTTAATTATCACATGGTTATCCCTCAAACGAGAATTGTTGCAGCTAATTGGGTTTTCCAATTGTCGATTATCACCTTTGTTATAAATGTTCTGAGTGTTCCTTATAATGCACTTATCATAGCCTATGAAAAGATGTCAGCTTTCGCATACATTGGAATATATGAGGGGGTGGCGAGATTAGCCATTGCTTTTGCTATTCTATGGTCTCCACTCGACTCGTTGGTGTACTATTCCATCTTGATGTGTGTGGTTTCCATCTCCACTCGCTTATTGTATGGACGATATTGCTCAAAAAATTTCTTGGAAACCAAAGGACGGTTGATTTTTGATAAGACACTTGTTAAGGAAATGTTTGGCTTTGCAGGTTGGAATTTTATTGGTGTAACTTCGGGTGTGTTAAGAGATCAGGGAATAAACTTACTTATCAATGTGTTTTGTGGTCCGGTGGTGAATGCAGCCAGAGGTATAGCTATGCAAGTAAATTCTGCTATAGGTAGCTTCTCATCTAATTTTTCAATGGCAGTCAATCCTCAAATAACAAAGTCGTTTGCGGTGGCTGATAGAGAAAGGTATGTTAACTTAGTATCAAGAAGTTCCAAGTTTATTTTTTTTCTATTAATGTTACTTTGCATACCAATTATTGCAGAAACAAAATATATAATCAGCATTTGGCTTGTAGAAGTTCCTACCTATGCAGTAGAATTTGTGCAGCTAATATTGCTTCTAACTTTGGTAGATTCTTTTTCCTCCCCATTAACCCAGTTACTCCTGGCAACGGGTAAAATAAAGAACTATCAGATGGGTGTAGGTGGTTTGAATTTGCTCAATTTTCCTCTTGCTTACCTTTTACTAAAATTGGGTTTCTCTCCAATATCCACCGTTGGATGTGCTATATTCGTAAGTTTTCTTTGCTTAGGCTTACGCTTGTATTTTCTTAGAAAAATGCTGCAGTTCCCAGTTCAGTCTTTCTTTTTGCAAGTAGTGGTTAAGAGCATTGGTGTGTTCCTCCTTTCTCTGATACTGCCTTTTTTTGTGGTGTACTTATTAAATTCAGATATGGTGAGATTATGTTTGAACTTGATAGTTACGGAGTTAGGTTCTATCCTACTTATTTATTTTTTCGGACTCACTCATTCAGAAAGGCTATTCTTGAAAGATAAAATTAACAAAATAAGAGCAAATGAAAAGAATAAATAAAGGACACTTTAAGGAATTGTGGGTTAGAATAGTGTCGTTCGTTCCGTCATTGATGTTCAATCTAAGAAGTTTACCCCTCCTACAGGCTCTCAGAATGCCCATTCTAGTGTATAAGCCTCATTGTTGGAAAATGAAAAGTAAACTTGTGATTGATGCTCCATTGAAATATGGTATGATTCGCTAGGGGTTTATGGGAGGCCATATGTATCCTAACAATGGCATTCACCTCACACTTCAAGGGGGGACTATCGTGTTTAAGGGAAAATGTCAAATAGGGAATAACTCGTTTATTGTTCAGGGACCTAGTAGCACCATCGTTTTTGGAGATGATTTTGTAGCAACAACCTCTATTAAAATCGTTAGTTTCAAGGGTATAGAGTTTGGTAAAGGCACGTGGGCAGGTTGGGACAGTGTTTTTATGGACACCAACTTTCATCCACTATATGATATGGAAAAGCAGAAGTTTAAACGAGCTTATGGACCCATAAAAATAGGTGATTATAACTGGTTCGGAATTCAGTGTAAAGTGATGCATTCGGTGGAAACTCCAGAGCGTTGTATCTTCGGAATGGGGAGCGTGGTAACAAGAGGTGGAAAGTTTGAATCTTATTGTGTGCATGGCGGAAGTCCGCTAAGGGTTTTATCACGAAATGTGATGCTTGTTTATGGGCAGGATATGATTTACGATTATAGCAAAGATTGATGATAAGGCTTGAGGAAAAGAAAGATTGTTGTGGTTGTACGGCTTGTAGTAGTGTGTGTGCTCAGGGTGCAATTACGATGAAACCGGATAGTCTTGGATTTTTGTATCCAGAGGTAAATGTAAGCCTCTGCGTTGATTGTGGCTTATGTGATAAGGTTTGTCAGTTTAAAGATGAATACGAGCGTTACACGAATTATGATTATCCTCGAGCCTATCAGTTTCGAGTTCTTCCAGAAGGCCAATTACAAAGAAGTCAGAGTGGAGGCGCGTTTTATGCTATAGCCAATCATTTTATAAAACAAGACGGAATTGTGTATGGGGCTGCCTTCACTGACACCTGGCGGGTGACGCATCAAAAGGCAACGAATGCGGAGACTTTAGAGGCTTTACGGATGTCGAAATACGTTCAGAGTGATTTGCAAGGTGTATTTCTTCAAATAAAGAAAGATTTAAGAGATGGACAAAAGGTTTTATTCTCAGGAACAGCTTGCCAAATTGCAGGTCTTAAATCTTATATTCCTCGACGATTGCATGAACGATTATTTTGTGTAGATATTATATGTCATGGAGTTCCCTCTCCGAAAATATGGATGGATAATGTAAGTTATCTAGAAGAGAAACACCGTTCGAAGATAGTGAAGGCTTGTTTCCGTGACAAACATTTTGGATGGCATGGAGCAACCGAAAGTTATCTATTTGCAAATGGTAAAAAAGTGTATGGAAGGACAAGCAATGAAATGTATTTTGCTGGTTTTTCAGTGCGTGAGAGTTGTTCGCATTGTCATTTTACCAATTTAAAGAGAGTGGGGGACGTCACCATCGGAGACCTATGGGGACTAGAAAAGGAATCTCCCTTAAATGATGAAAAGGGGGTGTCGTTGGTGTTGATTAATTCTGATAAAGGACAGAAGTTATTTGACTCGGTAAAAGAACTTGCTATTTGTGAAGAACGAGGGTTAGAGAATTGTTTACAGCCCCAATTACAACATCCAGCCCAAGCAAATGTTCTTCACTCAAAGTTTGTTGAAGATTATTCAGCAAGGGGCTTCCGATATGTAGCTAAACGCTATGGTGATTTGGGCTGGCAATATAAAAGGAAAGTCGTTGTGGGCAAACTTAAGGATTGGATCAGACCCATTGTTCAACGTTGTAAGAAGAGAATATAATGAGAATAGCTTTGCTCACAATATGGCATGAGAAGAATTATGGTGCAGAACTTCAAGCCTATGCTACCATACAGGTTCTTCAACAGTTAGGACATAATGTGGAGTTGATAGACATTCGTCTTTCCGACCTACATCTTTCCAACTTTAAAGGTAAAATAGGAAATCTAATATCAAGCTTCGGGCCAAGCCAACGCAAGTTTAAAAGATTTTGGAACACCTACATCCTTACTTCACAGAGATATAGAAGCTTGAAGGATTTACAGCGGAATCCTCCGATAGCAGACGTATATATGGTAGGGAGCGATCAAGTGTGGAATCCTGACATTGTGAAGGATTTTACGAATGTCTTTTTCCTTGATTTCGGCAGTGAAAGTGTCAAACGTGTGTCCTATGCAAGTAGTTTTGGAGTTTCAATGTGGAAACATCCCAAGTTGAAGGGAGAGGTCGGAAGACTTTTAAGGCAATTTTCAAATATAAGTTGTCGCGAGGATACAGGTGTAAGGATACTGAAGAATGATTTTGACCTTGATGCGGAGCAAGTGTTGGATCCAACTCTGTTGTTGGGAGACTTTCGTAACTTGATAGGCTCTACTGAAGAGAAAAAATCATTAGTATACTATCCCCTTTCGGAGCAGCTTGAGTTAGGAAAATATGTTGTAAGGTTAGGTGAACAGTTGCGCTTAAATGTTGTCAATGCGAACTGGAATACTAAGATTTTAGGTTCGATTGTTTGGAATCGTAATTCGCTAGAAGGTTGGATAAAGGATATAGCCGAAGCGAAGTTTGTGATTACTCCGTCATTTCATGGCGTAGCAATGAGTCTTGTGCACCATCGAAATTTTGCAGTATTGGTATTACAAAAGGAAAGAGCCACTCGAATTGTTAGTCTGTTATCGTTGTTAGGTTTACAAAATAGAGTGTTCTATTCAATAGAAGAATTGGATAGAGCAGAACCTTGGAAGCAGGCTATAGATTATAGAGAGGTTGATCAAATATTAGCAAAACTTCGAGAGCAATCGATGGGGTACTTAATTAAATCATTGAATTAGGATGAATATTCTTTTTATATCACCTTGTCCCATAGTGCCACGTTTGGGGGGTGTTGAAAGAGTTACAGATATATTGAGTAAGGGGCTGCAACAGCGAGGGCATCGTGTAGTCTACCTCTGCTATAAGGATAAAAAATATCTTTCCTACAAAGATTTTTCCGCTCCTCAGTACTTTATATCAGAGAATATAGATACAGATGAGGAAGAACGAGAAAAATTAATTCAAATCGCAGAGGAGCATAATATCACTCATGTGATTTGTCAGGCATCTTGCGAGGTAACGGCAAAATTCGTAAAATGCCTACCGGAAAGGTTGCAGAGGAAGGCCGTGTTTACTTGGCATATAGTTCCTTTTTATTCTGATAATATTACAAGGACACGTATTTGGCAATCACCTGCTCATAATGTGCGTCAATTAGTGTTTAAATTGGCCTCGTTTGTGTTTCCTTGTATTTATAGGAAATGGTTTTCAACCGATTGTCAAAGGCACTTTGAGGCGGTTTTCCCTGTGGCTGCAAAGCTGTGTTTTATATCGGATAAGTTCTATCCTAGTGTTACAAAGCATCTTCCCAATGCTCCTGTTGAAAAATTCACCTATATCTATAACCCCAACACATTTAGCAGACAAGTGGTTGTGCCTTCTTATGAGGAAAGAGAAAATGCCGTGTTATGGGCTGCAAGAGTAGAAAATACCCAAAAAAATATAATTGGCTTTCTGGATACATGGAAGATTTTCTATCGAAGCCATAAGGATTGGAAGGCTTATGTAGTAGGCGATGGCAATGATTTAGAATATAGCAAGCGGTATGCTTCAAGAAATCATATAGAAGGAGTGTGTTTCGAAGGAGTACAGTCTAATATAGAATCTTATTATAAGAAGTGTAAATTCTTATGTATGACTTCCTATTGGGAGAGTTGGGGAATGGTTGTAACAGAGGCAATGACTATGGGTTGTGTGCCCATAGCGATGAATAGTTATGCCACTTTGACTGATATTGTAGACGATGGAGTGAGTGGGTTGATTTGTAATCCCAATGCCTCGGCTATGGCTCAGACACTTAGCTCTATTGCAACAAACAAGGAGGAATGGAAGAAATTATCAGAGAATGCCAGAGAGAAGGTTATGAGATTTGATGTTTCAACCATAGTTCAGGAATGGGAAGAACTATTAAGCGGATTGTAGCTATGGGCAAATATCGATTAAATTGGGCTAGAGAATCTCAGCACTCTATAGGCGTAAAGTTACTTATGTTTATATTTTGGCCTTTTGCTACCTGGATATATGCGTTGAAAAGGCCCAATACGAAATCTTCCTATCTGATATTCTTCTTGTTTAGCCTGTTGGTATGTTGGCATTTCTCAGAAACGGGAATGACGGAGAGGTATGATGACTTTATGGGCATTAGAGATCGATTTCTAGATGCAAATTACAGTTTCACCCAAATATCGGATGAAATAAGTTCTTACTTTAGAATGTCATCAGATGCTCCAAAAGATATCTATGAAAATGTGCTAACATGGTTGACGAAAGCTTTATTTGGTGATAATTATCATTTCTTCTTTTTGTTTGCTGCCGTTCCAGTTGCTTTATGTCAATTGAGGGTTTTAAAGCACATAACGGGCGATAGAAGATTTATTGCTGGAAGTTTGTTGAGCTTCGGGATATTGGCTATGTTTATATTGCCGCGTGATATTGTAACTGTACAGAATCCGCGTTTTGCTACTGGATTTTGGATATGTGTACTATCCAGTATATATTATTATTGTGGCTATGGAAATAAGTATTCATATATAGCTTTGGCATTGTTGGCTCCGTTATGTCATTCTGGCTTATGGGTCTATGTGGCTTTGTTCCTAATCTCTATTGTCATTCCACGAAAGACTCGGATTCTTGAGATAGCAGCCATGGTTTCCATCCCCTTTATGTTCTTTGATGCTGGATTATTATCTAATATTGATGTGGGTTTTCTGCCAGATAGTTTGCGTGTTTGGGCAGAAAGACAGATGGATGATGAATCTTATTCTACGTTTGTTCTTAATGAAGGGAAGTCAGGTTTTTATTGGATTACTGATAGTTTTCATTTGCTGATGCGTGTAACTTATATTTACATGACATGGGAAATGATAAGGAGAAGAGACACTATACTTAATGATAATGAAACTAAAAGATTTTATCATTTTTATTTGCTTGCCTTTGCCTTTATTAATTTCATTCAGTTTATACCAATTATAGGAGCACGTTATTATTGGTTCACTCGTATTTTCTGTTTGTTTTTATGGTTTAAGACCTTTTTCCCTACTCATAAAAAGACTCTTTATTTTTTAGTGTTTGCCTGCTCTTGGGACATATTTGAACGATATGGCTACATCAATGGCGGGGCATTAGTTTGTAACACTCCGTTAGATTTATACATAGCGCCGCTTCCTTATTTACTTGGCAAGGGGCTTTTTTGGTAGAACATAATTAGAATAGAATGTGATGAAAGTATCGTTAATAGCCCCAATCTATGGGGTCGAGAAGTGGATAGAGCGTTTCCTCGTTTCCGTTTTCAACCAGTCAATAAGTTCTGATATAGAGTACATCTTTGTGAATGATTCCACTCCAGATGCTTCGGTAGAAATATTGAAAAAGGTATTAGAGCGTTATTCCAGTCTTAGCGTTAAATTAATCGAAAATAGTCAGAATAAGGGGCTAGCCTATTCACGTCAGGAAGGAATTAAGCAGGCAACAGGTGAATACATTCTTTGCCTCGACTCTGATGATTATATAGACCAGGATTATGTGGAGAAACTTTATTGGGATGCAGAGAAGAATGGTAGTGACATAGTGGTTACGAACATAAAATATGAATATTCAAATAAGGTGGTAGATGTAGTCCCCGATATACATGGAGGTAACAAGGAAAAAATCTTGTACGACCTATTGGCTGGCACTCTTCATGGCTCATGGTGTAATAAAATGATAAGGCGTTCTTTGCTTATAAACAACCCTATAAAGTTTCTAGGAGAAAAATCTTCTATGATGGAGGATCTCTTTGTGGTTTATCAGTTAGTGTATTATGCTCATAAGATTAGTTATGAACCTTCAGTGGTCTATCATTATAATCAGCAGAATGTATCTTCAATAGCGCATTCCGTGTCAGAGAGAAAGATTGCTTCAATTGCAGAAGTCGATTGTTTTCTATCCAATTTCAATAAGAGATTTCATCTGTTTCAGGATGAAATAAGTAGTAATCTGTTTCATCTTCGCTATTTATCTACTATAGATTTGAGCGGCCTTCCTTATCCCATAAATTGGGAAGAGGAAAGACACTTGAAGCAGCAAGTGTTTAAGCATCCCTATATGGCATTCACAGACAAGTTGTCTCTTTATGCTCGACTCGGGGGGGGAAATTTAACAATCTTACATAAGTTGTTGATATTACTGAGAAAAATACACAAACTAATTAGATGATTATGAAGATACTTCAATTTATGCCAGAGTTTGCTATAGCTGGGGCGGAAACGATGTGTGAAAACTTATCGACAGAATTAGCGAGGAAGGGACATAAGGTGACTATCGTAAGCTTGTATACTTATGAATCAGCAATAACCAAACGCTTGAAAGAAAGAGGCATTCAAATTGTTTTTCTGGATAAGAAATTAGGATTTGATAGAAGTATGCTCGGGAAGATACGTTCCTTAATAAAAAGAACAAAGCCCGATGTGATACATACACACAGATATACCGCCCAGTATGCGATTCTAGCCTCTTTGGGGCTGAATGTAAAGGCTCGGATTCACACCGTACATAATGTAGCTCAAAAGGAAAATACGCATTTAGCGCGGAGGGTTAATAATTTCTTCTTCCATTGTTGTGGGCTAGTGCCTGTGGCTCTCACCCAACTAATCAAGAAAAGCATTATAGAAGAATATAAGTTAGAAGAAACCAAGATTCCAGTAATATATAATGGCATACCATTAGAAAATTGTAAGAGAAAAACCTCTTATGAAATAGGAGAAACGATAAACATTCTTCACATCGGTAGGTACAGCGAACAGAAGAACCATACAGAAATGATTAAGGCAATTGTTCTGCTTCATAGTAAATACCCCAATATTAAACTCCATCTTTGGGGTGACGGAATTTTGAGAAAGACGATTTCTGATAGCATTTCTAATTATTATGCCACAGATTATATTATAGAATATGGCCTTTGTGACGCCCCTTATCAGCATTTAAAAGAGGCAGATATATTCCTTCTTCCTTCAAAATATGAAGGGATGCCGATGACGATAATAGAGGCAATGGGAACGGCTCTACCTATAGTAGCAAGCAACGTAGGAGGAATGCCAGACATAGTTGAAGATCAGAAAAATGGCTTGTTGTGTAGTCCTGTTGCTGAGGATATTGCCGAGAAAGTAGAAACCCTCATACTTAATCAGGATTTGAGAGAAAAGTTAGGCCGTAACGCTATAGTAAGAGCTAATGATTTCACCTCTCAGAAGATGACGGAGCAATATGTAAATTTATATAGAGAGCGTATCGAAAGATAAAGGTGGGCTAATAGCAGAAAGTAGAATGGGTAAAAAACGAAGGATACTTGTATTGGGATATTTCGGCTATCTGACGAATCAGTTGGATGGGCAAACGGTAAAGACGAGAGATGTGTATCGTTTGACGACGGAACAGAGGGGCGAAAACAACGTGGATTGGTTTGACACGCAGAGTCTCAGGCGCAATGCATTTTCTGTTTTTATGATGTTTTGGAAGGTAATTCGGTGTGACACGTTGTTCTATCTGCCAGCAAACAATAATTTACGAGTATTCTTCCCCATTATTTCCCTTCTCTCCCTCTTGTTCCGCTTTAAAATACACTATTTTGTGGTGGGAGGATGGTTGAAGGAGTTTCTCACGCATTTGCCATTGCATCGTGCGATGTTGAAGCATATTGCAGGTATTCATGTGGAAACGAAACGATTAAAGAAGGATTTGGAAGAATATTACCACTATAAGAATGTGGATATATTTCCGAATTTTCGTTTCTTCGATTATCAACCATGCCCAGTGGAAGCAGACAAACTTAGAGTTGTCTTTATGGCTCGTGTGAAAAAACAAAAGGGACTAGATTGGATTTTTGCTTTAGCAGACTACATAGTAGGGCATGGATGGAAAGAAAAATTCTCTATCACGTTCTATGGTCCTATTGCGACGGATGAAAAAGAGTATTTTGAAGAATGCGTGGCTAGGTATGATTTTGTAGAATATCGTGGAGTTTTGCAGCCCCAAGAAATTCATGAAACGTTGAGCCTATATGATGTAATGCTTCTGCCCACTCACTATTATACAGAGGGGCTTCCAGGCTCGGTGGTCGATGCCTATATATCGGGTATACCTGTAATTGTAACAGAATGGAAGCATGCTCGCGAATTTGTTGATGATGGAAGAAGTGGATACATTGTTCCATTTGAAAATGGATTGCAACAGTTGATAGAGAAAGTGGTGATGTTAGCAAACAACAAAACACTTCTGTATCAGCTTAAGGCGAATGCTCTTATAAAACGTAAAGATTTCGCAGCCCCCGATTTGAGCCAATATATAGGTGAATATACAAGTAAAATAGGGGGGGGTAATTTCTTAAGGCTTTGTTTTATTTCTCGTGTGGAGCAGGCAAAGGGCTTGGATACGTTAAAAGAAATAGCGAAACTTTTGGCTAAGGATGGCTTGGATAAGTATGTGTCAATTGATTTCTATGGACAAAAGAAAGACGGCTATTATGACCAAAATCTTAAGGAAATAAGCAACTTTCAATATAAGGGCGTGTTGCAACCCACAGAAGTGATAGAGACGTTGAAAAAGTATGATGCCCTTATATTCCCCACCCATTACTCTGGGGAGGGTTGTCCTGGAATACTTGTGGAAGCACTGATGGCATCGTTGCCTATCATAGCCTCAGACTGGAAGTATAATAGCGAATTTGTAAACAATGGGGATAATGGTTTCCTGTGTGAAACCAATGACACAACAGCCTATGTTGAGGCTTTTAAGATTTTGCTAACCAATCAAACATTGCGGAGGCGTATGGCAGCGAGGAGCTATGAGCTTAGTGAGCGGTTCTCGGCCAAAAGAGCAAAGAATATATTAACGCAAATATTCGAGTAAAATGGCAATATCAATATATAAAATAAAGAAATGGTATAACATGCTTAGTGGTAATAGCGTTCATCATGTCAATCAAAGTGAAGGACTCTATTATGCAAAAGATAAGGTTGTAGGTTATTATAATAATCTCACAGAGAAGGTCTCCAGATTTGGTTTGAAGGATGACTCTGTACCAAAATCGTTTGTCGATACAGGAGAGGAAATCTATTTTTCAATAGCAATTTTCCAATATGGCTTGGCCTCATACGACCTTTATTGGGCTTCAGGTAAGAAAGACAAGTCAATGTTTGATAAGGTTATTGCCTGTGCCAACTGGGGTGTAGATAACCAACAAGAAGATGGTTCATGGGTGACATTTGCATATGAAAACCCGACATATCCGTATTCCGCTATGGCACAAGGAGAAGGAGTTTCTCTCTTAATCCGTGCTTATAATGAAACTGGTGACGAGGAGTATTTGGATTGTTTCAAAAAGGCAATGTCTTTTATGCTGACCTCCTTTGAAGAAGGAGGGCCGACCTTATATAATGAGGATGGAGTATTCTTGTACGAATGTCCCAAAGACCCCTTAATCTTAAATGGCTGGATATTCTCTTTTTGGGGATTATGGGATTATTGCCTTACCATAAAAGAAGATGAAAAAACTAAGAATATACGTGATAAAACATTGGAAACAATGGTAAAATGGTTACCAAAGTTTGACCTCAGTTATTGGAGTATGTATGAAGACGGTAAGCGTATATGCAGCCCATTCTATCACAAACTTCATGTGGCTCAACTGAATGTGATGTATGACCTTACAGGAAGAAACGAGTTCAAGTATTATGCTGATCGTTGGGATAGATTCCAACATAAGTGGTTGTATAGGGAGATAGCCTTTGTTAAAAAGGCTGCTCAAAAAATATTAGAGTAATGGCACTAAACTTAATGTATATAACCAACGACCCTGCTGTTGCGCAAATTGCGGAACAAGCGGGTGTCGATTGGATTTTTGTCGATATGGAATTTATCGGCAAAGATGACCGTCAAGGAGGGCTTGATACAGTGCAGAATCATCATACGATAGAGGATATTCGAAATGTTAAGGCTGCTGTACGAAAAGCCAAAGTGTTAGTTCGTGTGAATCCGATACACAAAGTTCATAATGGGTACTTTGACTCTAAAGACGAAATTGAAGCTGCCGTCAAAGCCGGTGCTGACATACTGATGCTTCCGTTCTTCCATACGGTGCAGGAAGTGACAGACTTCGTGGACTATGTAAAAGACAGTTCAAAGAAATATAGCAGAGACGTTAAGACTTGCCTATTGCTTGAAACACCAGAGGCGGCGATATTGTTGGATGAAATATTGAATGTGCCGGGGGTAGATATGATTCACATTGGATTGAACGACCTGCATCTTGCAATGGGTATGAAATTTATGTTCCAACTATTGACTGACGGCATCGTGGAACAGTTGACACGTAAAATCCGTGCTAAAGGTATACCTTTCGGTTTTGGTGGTATTGCGAGTCTGCATTCAGGAGCATTGCCGGGGGCATACGTATTGAAAGAACACTATCGCTTAGGAAGTTCGATGGTGATAGTGGGTAGGAGTTTCTGTAACACAAAAGTTATAACCGACTTGGAGGAAATCAGACGGATATTCAATATGGGCATAGCCGAGATACGGAAGTTGGAAGAAGAGGCGCAGAGAGCTGTGGACTATTTCAAGAACAACCATGAGCATGTGGTGAAAGCGGTAGACAAAATAGTAGAGAACATAAACAACAAGAAATGATGATACTGAATAAAGAAGTAATAAGCAAACTCCGCAAGGAGTATGGTGATGCTTTCTATCTGTTGGATAGTGTGCAGTACAGAAAGAATTTCATTGAGTTGAGAGATACGTTTCGCAAGATATATCCAAACTTTAACATAGCATATTCATACAAGACAAACTACACGCCAAAGTTTTGTAAAATAGTCAATGAACTTGGTGGTTATGCCGAAGTAGTGAGTGAGATGGAATTGGAGATAGCACTCCGTGTAGGGGTGAAACCTAACCGTATCATCTGGAATGGGCCGATTAAGAATCCAAAGAAGTTAGAAGAGTTTCTTGTTGCTGGCGGTGCCGACAATATTGACTCCATAGAAGAATTGAAAATTGTAAAGGATATAGCTGCGAGATATCCGGATAAAACATTGGATTTGGGTATTCGCTGCAATTATGAAGTGGGTGACGGAGTTGTGAGCCGTTTCGGCTTTGATGTAGATAGCGATGACTTCAAGAGAGTGTTGGAGTTCGTTACTACAACGGAAAACGTACACTTCATCAACTTCCAGTGCCATTTTGCAAAGCGACAAATAGAATATTGGCCAGCACGAGCTAAAGGCATGGTGGAACTGATAGACCGCCTTGGCATAATACCAGAGCGCATAGACATAGGCGGAGGACTGTTCGGCAAGATGGCAGACTCGCTGAAAGCTCAGTTTACGAACGAGATTCCAGACTATCAAGCTTATGCAGAGGCTGCAGCAACCGTCTTTGCTGATTATTTTGCCGACAAAGAAGTAAAGCCGGAACTGCTGATAGAACCTGGAAGTGCCGTAGTTGGCGACTGTATGAAGTTTGTGGGTACGGTAAAGACTATCAAAAATATTCGTGGCAAGAGTTTTGCAACGGTTTTGGGAAGTCAGAAGAATATCAGCATGAGCGGCATCAATCCTCCGATGGAAGTGATAGCTATGGGTGGCAAACAACAGGAATTTAAGCATCTTGACATGGTGGGGTTTACTTGTATTGAGGGTGACGTGATCTATCATGGCTACAATGGAAAGTTGGCGCATGAGGATGCTATTGTAATTAGTAACTGCGGCAGTTATTCTCTTGTAATGAAGCCACCTTTCATCTTGCCCAACTTCCCCGTGCTTGACATCAGGGGAGAGCAAATAGACGTGATAAAGAGAGGCGAAGTATTTGACGACCTATTCCATACCTTCAACTTTTAATGTTATGTGGTTTCGATTCAATCTCTTGATAAAGAGACTTTTTGATGTCTTCTCGTCAGTTTGCGCCATAGTTGTTTTGTTGCCTGTTTGGATAATAGTAGGCATTTGGATAAAGTGCGACTCAAAAGGTCCGATACTGTTTAAGCAAGGTCGCAGGACAAAGGACGGTCGTGTGTTCAAAATGTGGAAGTATCGCTCGATGGTGGTGAATGCTGAGAATCTGGGATCGGGATTGTTCAGTTATGACAACGATCCACGCATAACAAAATCTGGAGCGATAATCCGAAAGACCTCAATAGACGAATTGCCACAACTCTTTAACGTGTTGAAAGGAGATATCTCGGTAGTAGGCCCTCGTCCGTGCGTCACCTATGAGTTGGGCGACTTTGACACGCTGAACAAAAAATACAAGAAACGCTTTCAGATGAAAGGCGGCATAACTGGTTTGGCACAATGTAAGGGCAGAAACGAAAACTCATGGGATGAGAAGGTTACGCTTGACAATGAATACATAGACCGCTTTAAGAAAGATGGGGTTTGGCTGGATGCAAAAATAATATGGTGGACTGTGGCTAAGGTTTTTCAAAGTGCCAATATCAACGAAGAACAGCGAGAAGGTATGAGTGCAGAAGAATCGGCTGCACTCGATGATGAAGAAGTGAAGCGTATAGCCCATTTGCCCGATGAAATGTAAACAAGAAAGATAAACAAATTTAAATTTAGATAAGATGAAATATGATGTGGCAAATCGTAGAATTTGGCTGAAAGGCGAGATTCTGAATGTAAACGATGCAAAGGTGAACGTGTTGTCGCCGACATCACAGTTCGGATTGAATGTGTTTGAGGGAATTCCTTGCTATTGGAATGACGAACAGAAACAACTGTATGCCTTCCGGCTAAGCGACCATTATGACCGCTTGATACGCTCGGCAAAACTGATACAATTTGACTTGAAATATACTAAGGCGGATTTTACAAAAGCATTGGTAGACACTGTAAAGGCTAATGAGTATGATGAGAATCTTTCGGTACGACAAACCTTATTTGTAGACGGATTCGGTTCGTGGGGCTCTGACGGCCCAGTAGAGATGTTTGTGGCTCCCATTCCACGCGGACGTACAAGCGCAGAGTATAATAAGAAAGGTCTGAGCTGCTGCATAACATCATGGAGACGCATCAGCGATGAAAATTTAAGTCCCCGAATAAAGTGTGGTGCCAACTATATCAACAGCCGCGTAGGTCAGCGTGAGGCATTGCGCAACGGATATGATACCTGCATCTTCTTGAATGAATTCGGAAAGATTGCCGAAGGTCCTGGCAGTTGTTTCTTCATGGTGAAAGGAGACACGTTGATAACCCCTTGCCTAACTGATAGCGTGTTGGAATCTATCACGCGCGATACCATTATAAAGTTGGCAACCGAAGAACTCGGATTTAAGTTTGAAGAACGCACGATAGACCGTACAGAAGTATATATGGCAGATGAAGCATTCCTCTGCGGCAGCGCAATGGAAGTGACACCAGTCTACACCATTGACCGTTATCCAATCGGTACTGGCGAGCAAGGTGAAGTGACAAAGGACATTCACCTTAAATATTTGGAGTGCGTGCAGGGCAAGTTACAAAACCGCCTTGACTGGCTTACTCCTATTTACTAAGATATGGCATTATACGAAAACGAACGTGTATCGGTAATCATACCTGTATATAAGGTAGCGCGATTTATCGAACAGACAATACTTTCGGTCATAAACCAAAACTATCCCGATATAGAGGTGGTTTTGGTGGATGACTGCACACCTGATGGGGCGGCAGCTATCATTAAACGGTTGCAGGAGAAGTCTCCCAACATAGTGTATCACAAACTTGAAAAGAATAGTGGTGCGGCTGTGGCACGCAATAAGGCTCTCGATATGGCAACGGGGCGTTATGTGGCCTTTCTTGACGGTGACGATATGTGGGCGGAAGGCAAACTTGAAAAACAGATGGCTTTCATAAAGAAGCATCGTGCGGCGATCAGTTGTACTGCCATGGATACGGTGGACGAAATGGGGAATCCCCTTGGCTCTGTACGCAATGTTCGGGAAAAGATAAGTTATCGTTTCTTGCTCCACAACACTATGATAGCCACGTCCACAACAATTGTAGATCGCAACCAAACAGGAGATTTTCAAATGCCACTTCGGCGTGGAGGGCAAGATTATGCCACTTGGCTAATGTTGATGAGAAACGGCACTTTGTGTTTGGGGCTGGATGAAGTATTGTCGCATTATCGTGTGGTGTCAGGTTCATTGTCTTCAAATAAATGGAAGAGCATCCGTCAGGTATGGGAAATACAGACTGAAAACGAAAGAATAAACAAAATGTCGGCAGCAATAAATGTATGCTTTTTCGTGATAAATGGTTTTATAAAGCATTTTATAAAGTAAAGGCAGATAGACGTGACAATTTGTCAAGGGGAAAGAAAATGAGTGTTAGTAAGGGCATAAAATAGTGGAAGCCTTGGAGATTGCATAAGGACTTAGGGGTAGCCTATGCCAAGTATTTTCAACAACAGATAGGTCGGGACCGCATAATGTAATTTTGCCGTTGCAGCAAGTGATGGAAATGAAATTTGGGGGGTGGGTTTCTTTTCAGTTCTCGTGGGTTGTGCTATCTTTGTATCTATGAAGAAGTTTGTATTGACTGTATTGGCGGTGGCGATCGCGGCGGTTACGGCTGAGGCTTGCACGTCGGCTATTGTCTCGGGCAAATGCACTGCCGACGGACGTCCGATAATGTGGAAGCACCGCGACACGAGCGACCTGAACAACAAGATTGAGCGGATTGACTCTGTGGGGCAAATCCCGTATGTGGCGCTGTTCAACAGTTCCGACACGTTGTGCCGCGAGGCTTGGATGGGAATGAACGACTGTGGATTTGCCATAATGAACACTGCATCCTACAATCTGAAGAACGACACCATTACGGTGATGGACAAGGAGGGGGTGCTGATGGCAAAGGCGTTGGGCTTGTGCCGCACGGTTGACGATTTTGCCAACTTGCTCGACTCTCTCCCAAAGCCGCTCCGTGTAGAGGCTAATTTTGGAGTGATTGATGCCTACGGAAATGCTGCATATTTTGAGACGGACAACTGGAAATATGCGCGCTACGACGTTGAGGAGTATATGGTACGCACGAACTATTCCAAGTCTGGACGCGAGAGGGAAGGCTATGGCTATGTGCGTGAGGCGACTGCCATCCATCTGCTGATGCCTTATCTGGAAAGCCGCAGCGTTACGCCTGCGGTGTTTACCGAAAAGTTGTCGCGCTCCTACTACCATTCGCTTATCGGTAAGGACTTTGCCAACGACTCGGTGGAGTGGATTACGGACAATGATTTTATTCCTCGGCGCATATCCTCTGCCTCGATTGCCATCCAGGGCGTGAACTCACCGGAAGAAGTTAAGGATATCGTTATGTGGACAGTGCTAGGCTATCCGCCTTGTGGTGTGGTGGCTCCAGTAAAGATGGATAGTATTCCGTCCGACTTGCGTGCGGATGACAAGACCGGGCGCGCTCCTGCCAGCGATAAGGCTAATGAGTTGAAAAAGCAGGTGTTTTCTTTTGGTTACGATAACGGGAAAAACTACATTAGCATAAAGTCATTGTTTAATGTTGCCGGAACAGGCATTAGCCAAGTCTGCCACGAGCAGAGTATGGCGGTGTATGCAAAGTATGGCATAAAACTTACGCAGAGATGAATTCGGGTTTGTTGACAATAATAATGTTGGTTGTTTCCAACATATTCATGACGTTGGCGTGGTACGGTCATCTGCGTTTGGGCGAATTGGGCATATCCAAAAACTGGCCGTTGTGGGTGGTAATCCTGTTTTCGTGGGGCATTGCCCTCGCCGAATACTCGTTTCAAGTGCCAGCCAACAGAATTGGCTACGACGGAAACGGCGGCCCGTTCTCGTTGGTGCAATTGAAGGTGATACAGGAGGCGATAACACTGCTTGTATTTACCGTAGTAGCCACGTTCCTGTTTCAAGGACAGTCAATCCGGTGGAATCACATCGTGGCATTCCTTCTGCTCATCGGGGCGGTATATTTCTCATTCCTTGACACGTCGAAATGATACGAAGCCAGATTTATAAACTCTCGGCAGGTAACTATATGCGCCAACTCTATCCACGCTATCTGAAGCGATGGGGGTGGGTGTATGCTATCGTTGTGGTGGCATTGGCACTGCTTTCGGTGCTAAATGTGAATTTCCTGTTTGTTGCCCTGATGTCGGTGTTCATAATGCTTCCTATGGCGTTGGGCTTTGCCTATTTTTTCTATGCATTGGGCGAAAATTGTGTGGAGTCGATTCGCCGAGGGGCGGTTATGGTAACGGAAGAATGCCTTCTCCGCCAGTTTGTGGATGAAGAAGACAATCCTGTGGGCGAAAAAAAGTATGCTTGGAACGCATTCCAATCTGTGGAAATTGTGAAGTCCGGCATACTCCTGTTTCCGGAAAAATCACGACTTGCGTTCGATTATATCCCGAAAACGGCATTTGCTGACGGTGATTATGAAAGCGTTGTTGCGCTGATAGGTAATAAATTAGATGCCGAAGGTTGAAAAAACGAAAAAATATCTCTGCAAAAGTTTGCTGGAATGGATTATTTAATCTACCTTTGCAGACGCAAAGACAAAATGGTTCGTTGGATGAGTGGTTTAGTCAACGGTCTGCAAAACCGTCCACGGCGGTTCGAGTCCGCCACGAACCTCACAAAGGAGACTGCTTAACTTAAGCGGTCTCCTTTTTTATAAAATGATTTCGAGGAATGAATGATTATTATTTGGTAAAGTTCCAACTTTCGCCGTGCTCAGAGGCAGAGTGCGACATCCTGTCTGCGCTGTTGGCCGACGGCGGATTCGAGAGTTTCGTGGCTGATGCCGACGGCGTTTCGGCTTATGTGAAAAAAGAGATCTTTTCGGAGGATAGTATCGCAGAAGCACTTTCTGGCTATCCGTTTTCTGCGAAGATAGAGCATTCCGTAGAACTGATTCCTGGTCAGGACTGGAACAGTGAATGGGAAAAGAACTATTTTCAGCCGATAGTGTTTGAAAACAAATGTGTGATCCATAGTTCATTCCATAAGGATTTCCCGAAGGTCGAATATGACATCGTGATTGATCCCCGGATGGCTTTCGGCACAGGTCATCACGAAACCACGAGTATGATGATTGAGCGGCTACTGTCTAACGACATCACGGGACTGTCGGTTCTCGATATGGGCACAGGTACAGGCATCCTTGCCATTCTTGCAGCTATGCGCGGCGCATCGAAGGTGGTCGGCGTGGAAATCGATCCGCCAGCCTACGACAATGCCGTGGAGAATGAGAAACTTAACGGCACTCCGCAGGTGGAGTTCCGCCTTGGCGGAGCGGAACAGGTCACCGAGGTCGAGGCTTTCGACATTGTGCTTGCCAACATCAATCGGAACATTATCCTTAACGACATACAGGCGTATGCCAATGCGCTGGAACCTGGTGGTAGAATGTTTTTGAGCGGCTTCTACGTCGACGATATTGCAGTCATCGAAAAGGTCGCGACTCCGTTGGATCTGCACCTCGTGTCGACGCTCGAAAAGAAAAACTGGGCGAATATTTGCCTTGTAAAAGGACAGCAACAGTAATAGTAATACTTGTTAAAAAGACAGTCTATTATTTGCGTAAAGCGGCAATAAAGTGTAATTTTGCACTTTGTTGGGCGGACGGGGTTGTCTTGCCATAAAAATTGAGAAATATTATTATAAGAATATGAACGTATCAATTGAGAAAAACGGCAATGTTGGTGGTGTCATCACAGTGTCGTTGGAAGAAAAAGACTATCAGGACAAAGTAGCCAAGGATCTCAAGACTATTGGTCTGAAACATCATATCGACGGTTTCCGTCCGGGCAAAGTGCCTGCTGGCTTGTTGAAGAAAATGTTTGGTAAGCAAGTACTTGCCGACGTGGTTAACCGCGAGGTTGTAGACGCTTTGTTCAAGTTTATCGAGGACGAGAAACTGAGCATCCTCGGCGAGCCTTTGGCTGAAGAGAAACAAGAGGTTGATTTCGACAAGAAGGACTTCACTTTCAAGTTTGAAGTTGGTTTGGTTCCAGAAATTGCTCTTGACGTGAACAAGGATATCACAGTGCCTTACTATAAGATTGCCGTTACCGACGAAATGGCTCAACGCCAGGACGAGGCTTTCACTCGCCGTTTCGGTTCGCAGGTTCCAGGTGAGGAGGTTAACGAAACAGCCCTCATCAAGGGAGCAGTTGCCGAACTCAACGAGGACGGTTCTGTAAAAGAAGGTGGCGTTGCCGCTGAAAGCACAATCATCTCGATGGAATACATCGGCACAACAAGCGAGAAGGACAAATTCCTCGGCAAGAAAGTAGGCGACAAGGTTGTGTTCAATCCTGCAGCAGCAAGCAAGGGTAGCGAGGCAGAAGTTGCGTCAATGCTCAACATTGACAAAGAGCAGGCCGCTGGCTTGAAGTCTGACTTCGAGTTTGAAATCAAGGAAATCATCGTTTTGAAGCCAGCCGAGAAGAATCAGGAATTCTTCGATATGGTGTTCGGCAAGGACGAAGTGAAGAACGAAGAGGAATATGCAACCAAGTTGAAGGAAATGATTGCAAACCAACTTATGCTCGACAGCAACTACCGTTTCACTCTCGATGCACAGAAAGTGATTATGGAGAAGGTTGGCAAGTTGGAGTTGCCTGTTGAATTCCTCAAAAAATGGCTCAAGAAGACCAACGAGAAAATCAACGACGAGAACGTTGACGCTGAGTACGACCGTATGGTCCCGGCAGCAGAATGGCAGTTGGTTAAGGAAAAAATCGCAAAGACATTCAGCGTGAAGGTTGAGGAAGAGGATGTTAAGCGCGAGGCTAAGATGCTTGCTGCTCAACAGTTCGCTCAGTATGGTATGACCAACGTTCCTGACGAATACGTTGAGAAATACGCTGAAGATTTCTTGAAGAATAAGGACTACCGTCAGCGTCTTATCGACAAGTCTGTTGAAGACAAGTTGTTCGCCGCTATCAAGGACGCAGTTAGCCTTGATGAGAAGGAAGTTTCAGTTGAAGAGTTCAACAAACTTTTCGAGGCTGAGGCTGAAAAGAAAGAAGCATAAGTCCAACACTGTTGGATATAGTATAGAGGTCGCTGCCGGACAATTCCGGTAGCGGCTTTTTCTTTGGAGGATAAGATAGGTTGCGCCTCGAATAGCAAAATCAAACAAGTTTGTTTTGCTGTTCCATAAATCGGGCTGCGGTTCGGGAAAAATCGAAACAAGTTTCATTTTTCCTCTCACCTTGCGCCGATTTTCGCTCGGCTTGCATCTTTGGATAAGATAGGCTGCGCCTCGAATAGCAAAATCAAACAAGTTTGTTTTGCTGTTCCATAAATCGGGCTGCGGTTCGGGAAAAATCGAAACAAGTTTCATTTTTCCTCTCACCTTGCGCCGATTTTCGCTCGGCTTGCATCTTTGGATAAGATAGGCTGCGCCTCGGAATAGCAAAATCAAACAAGTTTGTTTTGCTGTTCGCTCGGCTTGCACTATCTTTGCAGAAACAACAGTACGGTGTCCTGTCGCTTGTCGGCTCTTTTGCCGGCAAGAGGAAAGTCCGGGCAACACAGAGTGCCATATTTCTTAACGGGAAGCTGTCGGCGACGGCAGAGTAATGTGACAGAAAACAACCGCCACGCAAGTGGTAAGGGTGAAAAGGCGGGGTAAGAGCCCACCGGGTGCTATGGCAACATAGCGCGCCGCACATCTTATGGGTTGCAAGGTCAAGTATACCGGCATTTAAGGGTTACTCGTCCATTGTCGGGGGGTAGGCTGCTAGAGCCTTGTGGCGACACAAGGCGTAGATAAATGACAGGACGCGGCGTTGGCTGCGACATAACCCGGCTTATAGCCGTACTGTTATTTTTATGGTGAAAATTAGAACAATATATTTGACGGCGCGTATCGCTGTCAGAAAACTGAGGCAGTTGTACGCATATTGCACGGAGAACGTCTGGCGTGATCCGCGCGATGTGTGGTATGTGAAGTTGCTCAAGATCATCAATTTGTCGGTCAAGTCGTTTCTAGACAAGAACATCCAGACTTTGGCAAGTTCGCTGACCTACACCACTCTTCTTGCCGTCATTCCTGTACTGTCGCTGCTTCTTGCCATTGCGAAAGGCTTCGGCTTGCAGGAAATGCTCGTCCACGAGTTGTACCGACTTTTGCCGGCGCAGCAAGCAATGCTCGAAAATTCCTTCGATTTTGTCAACCGCTTCCTTTCAACCTTGTCGAAAGGTGTGTTTGTGGGCATCGGTGTGATTTTCCTGCTGTGGACGTTAGTGAGCCTTCTGCGCAAGATTGAGTCGGTCTACAACCATGTGTGGAACGTGCGTAAAGGTCGCTCGATTTACCGCATAATCACCGACTATACTGCCATCCTACTCATTATGCCTATCCTGCTCATCTGCTCTGGCGGTTTGTCGATTTATCTGTCGAGTTTTGTGCAGTCCACGTTGTCGTCGCCGCTAGGCGGACTCTCGCCGGTGCTCAAATTCCTGCTTGATCTGCTCCCTATATTCTTGCTGTGCATGCTGTTTGTGGGCATGAATGTGCTGATTCCTTACACTAAGGTGAAATTGAAAAACGCACTTCTTCCGGGATTTGTCTGCGGATTGCTGTTCTATTTCATCCAGTATGCTTTTGTCCACGGGCAGATTTCCGTGACAAAATACAATGCCATTTACGGAAGTTTTGCGTTCTTGCCGCTGTTTCTTATCTGGATGCAGTGGTCGTGGACGGTCTGCATCGCCTGTGCGGTGATGACCTACTCTTCGCAGAATTTCTTCCGATTCAATTATCTTGATCAGGTGAAAAACGCCTCGTCGCGCTATGTCGACCAAGTGGCACTGTTTGTCATTGCCGTGGTGGTGAAGCGTTTCGAGAAGGGTGACAAGTCGCTCGGGAAAAAGGATCTGGCAGACAAGAAGCAAATCCCTGTCCGACTGGTCAACGAGGTGATAGACAAACTGATTGACGGCGGCTTCCTTGCTGCAGTGATTGACGATGAAGGGGCAATCTCGTTTCAGCCAGCAATGAACATCTCGTCGATGACTGTCGAGGAATTTATGAACCGCTACCACGAAATCGGTCATTCTGACTTCATCGAAGAACCGTCGATAGCCGAGACGTTGTCTCAACTTCAAGGTCTGCTCGATGTCAACAAGTCAGACTACCGTACCACCAAACTTTACGAAATACTTCCCGATTAGTTGCGCTCTTTGAGCATCGTCAGCAGGTCTGCCACTATGAATGTGCTGCCGCCAATGTAAATCATATCGTCGGCGCAGGCATCGGCTTTCGCCGCATCGTAGGCATCGGTTACGGTAGGGTAGGTGTTGCCTCTAAGTCCGAATCGTTGTGCCGTTTCAGCCAGTTTGCTGCAAGGCAATGCCCTCGCTACCGATGGTTGTGTGAAGTAGTATGCAGCCCCTTTGGGCATACGGTCGAGGATATGTGAGATGTCCTTGTCGCTCACGAAACCTATGACGATGCGCAGCGTGTTGCACTGGGAGTGTGCCAGTTGGTCGGTGATATACTGGAAGCCGCCGGGGTTGTGGCCTGTGTCGCAAACGGTGAACGGACGGTCACCTACTTTCATCCATCTGCCCATCAGCCCAGTGTTGTCGCAAACGCCCTTAAATCCATTGGCAACGGCGTTGTCTGCAATTGCGATGCCGCAATTTCTCAAGATCCTTACGGCATTGAGCACCGTGTTGGCGTTCAGTGTCTGGCATTCACCTGTCAATTGGTCGTCAATTGTGCCGAAGTTGCGAGTGTGGAGCGTCAGACGGTCAATGGTTCTGTCGGACGATAGGATTTCATTACAGTCCTGCGCAAACGTAATAGGTGCGTTCTCAGCATCCGCTTTGGCGGTAAACACTGGACGTGTCTCTTCGGTGTATTCGCCGATTACTACAGGTGTGGACGGCTTTATGATGCCAGCCTTTTCGCCGGCTATTGCTGCAAGTGTGTTGCCGAGAAATTGAGTGTGGTCAAACGATATGTTTGTGATGATGCTAAGCGCAGGGGAGATTATGTTTGTGCTGTCGAGCCGTCCGCCGAGACCCACCTCAACGACGGCGATATCGACGTGCTGCTCCTCGAAATACTTGAACGCCATAATGGTGGCGAGTTCGAAGAATGACGGCTGGCGACCATCGAAATTGCAACGGATGAATTGCCCAACAAAGTCGCTTACAAACTCTTCGCTCACCATCTCGCCGTCCACGCGGATGCGCTCTCGGAAGTCGAGCAGATGGGGGGAGGTGTAGAGTCCAACCTTGTAGCCTACCTTCTGGAGAATTGATGCCAGGAGGTGGGAGGTAGACCCTTTGCCGTTGGTCCCTGCCACATGGATTGACTTGAACGCCTTCGACGGATTGCCGAACAATGCATCGAGTTGCAGTGTGGTTTCCAGCCCGGGCTTGTAGGCGGCGGCACCGACGTGTTGAAACACCAAGGTTTTGTTGAACAGATAGTCAATTGCTTCTTCGTAGGTCATATCAGTAGATAATATAGCCGGCAAGTCCGGCAAGCACGATAATCAGGATGGGGTGAATCTTATAGAAAAATGCCATCACGAAAGCCGCTGCGCAGATGGCGATGCTCGAAAACAGGTCGTCGAAGTTCTCGCGATTCATCAGCAGGAGTGCCGCCGAGCCGATAAGTCCCACCACCACTGGGCGCAGAGCTGCGAAAATGCCTTTCGTGTAAGGGCTGTCCTTGTGTTTCTGAATGAAGCGGCTTGTGTAGAGCACAAGCAGAAATGACGGCAGAATCACTGCCAGTGTGGTTATGGCAGAGCCGAGGACTCCGTGGCCCACGGTGTAGCCGATATATGTTGCCGAGTTGATGCCGATAGGTCCTGGTGTCATCTGTGAGATGGCGACAATGTCGGTAAACATTTGTTCGGTAATCCATTCGCGGTCCACAATCTCATGGCGGATAAGCGACAACATCGCATAGCCTCCGCCGAATCCGAAGATACTGATTTTGAAGTATGCCCAGATAAGTTTCAGATAAATGCTCATTGTTTGCCTCCTTCTGCGTTCTTTATCGTGTCACGGAAATTCTTTGAATAGACGAAATAGCCGAACAGTCCGCCGATTACGATGTAGAGTATCGGACTTGAAACGATTGGCAGGTTCGACCATATCAACACGGATATTATTACTGGTATCCATGCGTTCCTGAGTGTGATTTTTGCCGATTTTGCGGTGGTGAACACCGGCGACAGAATGAGTGCCACTACGGCAGGGCGGATGCCCTTGAAAATGCGTGTCAGCGTTTCGTTGTTCTTTATTGTGTCGGGGGTGAGAAACATTGCAATAGCGAGGATAATTAGAAATGACGGCAGGATTGTGCCGAGTACGGCAAAGACAGATCCCCAAATCTTGTTGAGTTTGTAACCTACGGCGATAGCAACGTTCACTGCCATAATACCCGGAAGCGATTGTGCTACGGCAAGGTTGTCGATAAACTCTTCTTTCTCAAGCCATTTGTGCTTGTTTACGATGTCCTCCTCAAGCAGTGAAATCATCGCCCAACCTCCGCCAAAAGTAAATGCACCGATTTTGAAGAACGATGAAAACAGTTTTAAATTAATATACTTCATCTATTGTAACCTAAATTCTTGGCAAAGTTAGTCATTTCTATATAAATATGCGCACACGCAGTGCAAATTGGCAAACTTTACCATTCCCATTGGAAATGTTATAAAGAATAAATATATTTGTAATGCTATTAATTAACCGAACAATAGAAACTTATTTAATATGCGTAAAACATTAATTATCAAGATGGCGGCAATAGTTGCTGCGGTTTTATCGTTGACATCGTGTGCCAAGGACGGGGACAGTCAGTTGGAGGCTTGTGCCTTTAAAGGTTCAGACGATGCCAACTGGGGAATGATAAGCACTGACGGCACGGTGATTTTCCGTGATGAGTTTGAGAAAGCGCCAATGCCTGCCACCGACGGACGATTTTTTGTAGAAACGCAGGACGGCGTCTATGAGATGTTTACGCTCGACAAGAAACCAAAGAAGGTGGGCAACGAATATGTGTCGGTCACTTCGTTCAGCGACGGCGTAGCTCTGGTGGCAGAAAAAGGTAAGCCAGTTGAGATTATCGACACAGACGGTAAGGTGATAAAGGTGCTCGACAAAATCGACGGCAAGGTGATTGAGGGTGCTGAACGTTTCTACCATGGATATTCCATCGTTTTAACTGCCGACTCGCTGTTGGGCGTAGTTGATACGAAAGGTGAGATGGTGCTGAAACCAGTCTATTCAAAGATATTGCCATATAGCAGCGGTGACAGGTTCATCGTGAAGAAAGACGATAAGAAGATGGTTGTCGACACCAAAGGAAAGCAGATTGTTAACCTGTCGAAATACGAATGGGTGCAGTCGATTGCCACTCCATCTTCAATCGATTGCTCTTCATTTGTCGCTGTTAATCCCAAAAAGGATGTCGACGACACTTGGGGTATAATTGATGAGAAAGGTGAAAGTGTGGTCCGTCCGTCGGCAAAATATAAAAGCATCAAAGCCATCATTGCCGACAAAATGTTTATCTACACAGACGATGCTGGCAACTATGGCCTGATGGGATTTGACGGTGAATCGCTGATTCGTGCAAAATACGACATTCTGGTGTGTCTCGACGAAAACATCTTCGCTGCCTATACTGAGAAAGATGGAGAATTGGAAGCCAAACTCATCAACAAGGACGATGAAAAAATTAGCGAAAACACCTACCAACGGCTCGTGCCGTTTGCTGGTGATTGCACTTTTGCGCAAGTGAGCGACAAGGAGTGGGTGGTTATTGACCACAACTGCAAAGAAGTGAAGGATGCACCAGACATTGCTGACATGAAATTCCATCTTACAGAATATGCTCAAAGCGACTATGTTGACCTTGGCGTCATAGTTGATGCTCTCGATATCAAGGCAAATGGACTCTACGGCATCGGTTTCACTTCCACGCCGCTCGACGCTCTGCGTAAAAAGGCTGCCAATGTGGACTATGTGGTTTCGCTCGATCCATCAGATTATAACTACACTAGAGACGTCGCTTTCAACAAGACAATATGCAAGGCAAATGTGAGCATTTCCTGGATGTTTGATGCCGAAATGAGCAGTTGGAACTACGACTATGCTTACAACTACACCTATGCTTGGAACGATGTAAATCCGCTCTTATCGGCGTTCAAGGTTGACTGCAACGACTCGAGGATGAAAGACAAAGAAAAGGATTTGGTGAAATTGATAGTCGACAAGTTCAAGACACTGGGTGGTTCTGTGGTCAAGCAGCAGGATAACGGAACTGTTCTTAATTTGAATAACAACGTGTATGCAGTCTGTATGATTATGAATCATGACGTTTACACCTATTTAGGAAAAATGAATGAGGTCATCGCCTTGCAGTGGTTGGATGGTCAAGGCTCTTATAATGAAGAATATGCTCCGGCAGAGGACAGCGTAGCAATAGATTCTGCCTGGTAGAATAAAGATTCTATATTATGAAACGATATTTGATATTGGCGGCGATGCTGTTGCTGGCTGTAGGGGGCTTTGCACAGTGGAGGGGCGATGTGCTCGGTGGTGACTATGTGTGCAGAACGGTTGCCATGCCCGACGACTATAGTGGCAAGGTGGTGACAACGGTGGTGAAGAAGCAGTCAAACCCTGTCGGGGCTACGGCTGTGCTCTATGTGCACGGCTACAACGACTATTTCTTCCAGAAAGAACTGGGCGACAGTGTCGTTGCCCACGGCTATGCTTTCTATGCCGTAGACTTGCGCAAATACGGTCGTTCCTATCTTGACGGACAACACCGCTTTGAGGTGAAAAATATGAAAGAATACTTTGCCGACATCGACTCCACGTTGGCGGTAATAAAAGCGGACGGCTACCGGGATGTGGTGCTGATGGGGCATTCCACCGGAGGACTGACTACGGCTTACTATATGACCGTGCACAATGCCGACCGTCCGCAAATCAAGGCTCTGATTCTCAATAGCCCGTTTCTCGATATGAATCTCAGCAAGTTTCAGGAGAAATTCCTCGTGCCGTTTGTGTCGGTGATGCCCTTCAAGAAAATGAAAATAAATCAAGGCAACAGCCGCGCCTATGCTGAAAGTCTGTTGAAAAAATACCACGGCGAATGGGAATACAACACCGATTGGAAACTTGAAATATCGCCAGCCGTGACCGTGGGCTGGATTTCGGCAATCCACAGAGGTCATCGCTTCCTGCACCGCAAGGCTAATGTGAAAGTGCCAGTACTGCTGATGCACTCCGACAAGAGTGTCTGCGGCAGCGACTGGACTCCAGAGCACAATGCCGGCGATGGAGTGCTCGACGTGGCAGACATCTCCAAGTACGGCAAACGGTTAGGTGCAAACGTGACGGAGGTGACTGTAGCCGACGGCCTACACGATTTGGTGCTTTCGCGTCCTGATGTGAGGCAGTCGGTCTATAAAACCATTTTTGACTGGATGTCAGGCAAAAATTTGAAATAAGTATGCTATATTTGCACAAACAACAAACACTAAATAATCCTTTATGAACAAATTACGACAACTTGCTCTATTGTCGCTGGTAGTTGCCGCAAATGCTTCGGCAACCAGTCTGGCGGAACGGGCTTCAGACAAGGCCATTTCCTTCCTGGCCGAAAAAATAGGGGGGGGGTAAAAACACAGATTAAAGGCGGAACGCTGTCGTTTGCCGCATCTTCTGCCTCAAAACACATCAAAAGTACAAACGCGCAACAAGAAGCCGACTATTACGCCTACAATGCGCCCGACGGAGGCTATGTGCTGATGGCAGCCGATGGTGCTGATTTTCAGGTGATGGGATATTCCACCGAAGCGCAGTTCTCCTTCGACAATATCCCGGAGGCGTTGCAGGAATGGATGGCAGACTATAAGGAGGCTCTGGCCTCGGCAGGATCGGGAAACACATACCCTTCGCCAACAGTTGAGCCAGTCGCTCCGATGATAACCACCAAATGGGGACAAGGCGAGCCATATAACCTTAAATGCCCGAAATACAACGGCAACCCTATGCTTACAGGCTGCACTGCAACGGCTATGGCTCAAATCCTGAACTACTACAAGTCGCAGTCGTACGGACTTGGAACGATAGAATATGTCAACGAGGGCGTGGGCAACAAAGAATTGTCGGTGGACTACACCAAGATTAATTACGACTGGGCAAATATGCTCGATACCTACGAAGAGGGTTCGTACACCGATGCGCAGGCCAATGCCGTGGCGCAACTGATGTATGAAGCGGGTGTGTCGTGCAAGGCTCGATACGATGTGAAATGGAGTGGCTCGATGGCTACGAGTGCGGCGATTCCATACGTCGGCTTCAACTATTGCTACGACTACAACTGCGAGATTTACGACCGTGAATACACACTGACCGCCGTGTGGATGAAGGTAATCCAAGACGAGCTGACGGCAGGTCGTCCGATTCTCTATTCCGGCAGTTCGCCATCGACGGGGCATGCCTTTGTGGTTGACGGCATCGACGAGGAGAACAATGTGCACATCAACTGGGGTTGGAGCGGCAGTTGCGACGGCTATTACGACGTGACTTTCTGTCGTGTGGCAGGTGACAATTATGGCTACTATAACAAGCAGCAGATGCTCGTGGGAATCTCTCCGCGCACCGCCGGCGAAGCCTATAGCCCGAAACTCACGCAGATTGGTTTTAATCATTACGACACCTACAGCAACAAGGCATACGGATATGGAATTGTTTCCAACTACTATGAGTCTGCCACTAAGTATGCGTTCACTATGGGGCTTGCCAAGGAAGGTGTGGTGAAATACACGATGAGGGACAGTGACCCTGGCAGCGCGAATGCCTATTATCCGTACACCAACACGGCATACGAGAGAAGTCTGTGGTACGATGTTGCCGACACCGGATGGCAGGAATCAGTGGATTTGCCCGACGGCACATACGAGTTGGTGACTCTCTACCGTGAATCCGGCACGGAGAACGAATGGGCGATTATGCCTGTGCGCGATGGTATGCAGACCACGATGACCGTGGCAGATGGAGTTGAGACGATGACAACGCCAATCAACGACGAGTATGCTACGCAGACGGGAAAGATTCTTTCCCTTGAGCCGGCAACAGAACTTATCGGCAAAGCGCCGCTCTATCTCACCATAACCAAGCAGGATGAGTCTCACCGTCAGCCTGGTATCCGCAGCATTGTTCGACTTCGTTTCACCGACACGGAGACGGGTGCTGTATATGACGAAAGCGGCAGCGACTGTGAGTTTGATGCCCAATATTCCGACCTCGTGGAGCGTAAAACGTTCTGCGTGAGTCCGACCAACGACAAGGGTTTTATGCTGCCAGGTGGAACATACAAGGTACAGGTGAGTGCAGACAATGGCTACTCGTATATGTATGACGAGGAGTTTCAGATCGAGGTGCAGCCGGCTGTGGACTATCCGATTCTCGACAACACTAAAGACCTGTATGCAGATAACGGCACTACATATTATTGGGGCTCTAAGATATGGATCAGAAACGATGCTGCCAACAAGTCGGTCAACAAGGTGGACGGCACGGTCAATATGAGCGTCTATGCAAAGTCGGTTGAAACCGGCGATGAGGTGCGCCTTTGCACGTTTGCCGATGTGCCGGTACCGTCAACCCAGAAGAACTCGTTCTATTTGCCCAACAGCCTCTATCCGCTGGAGGGTGCTTACGAACTGTCGATGCGCTACACCACTCCCAACGGCGAGCGCGGACTCCTCAATCCGAATGCAGAGAAGCAGGTAATCACGATCTTGCCTTCGGAGTCGGTTTCAATTCCTAAGATTGAGGCAACTGAAAAGGCGTTGCCCGACACGGAGTATCTCCCCAGCGGCGAGCAGCAGACAATCAACGTGCCGATGGCAAACAATGCCACCAGTGATTTCAACGGCACAGTCGTCGCGTCGTTCTATTGCGAGGAAACAGGAAAATACATAGAAGTGGAGATACCTGGAATAGAGATCAAGTCCGGCTCGGTGGCAACAGTGACAGTGCCTGTGACATTCCCTGAGAACGGTGTCTACACGATGCAGATGAATGCCACTCCAGCCAGCGCATCGTCGAATGTTATGGCAACGGCTTATGTGACGGCTCCAAACGGTGCACCTGTGGGCTATCGCATCGGAGTGGGAGAGGCATCGGTGAAGAGTGTGTCGGTTGCCGCACCTAAGTTGTATCCAAATCCGGTTGCTGACTCATTCTGCGTCAAAGGTATTTCCGAGCCGACAGTGGTGAGAGTCTATTCAGCGGCAGGAGTACTTTTGCTCGACACTGAGGTTGATGCTAACCAGAGCATCGGCGTGCAGTCATTGACAAGTGGCATCTATTTCGTGCAAATCGGAAACTCTGTAGAGAAAATGGTGAAGCGATAGGTCCTCGGAACTGAGAATAAGACAAAAAAGCGGGCTGCATCAATGTGATGCGACCCGCTTTGCTATTTCTTGACGGCATTTGCTATTTGTTGTCTGACTTTTTGAGGCTGGTCTCCAGCAGAGCAAGGTCATAGTCTTGAATCTCAATCTTGTTGGCTAGAAACAGCAAGTTGTCGTAGGTCAGAGGCATAGGCTCGTCCTGATTGAGCAGACTAAGTATCAGCACCATACGGTCGGTGGCAAGAAACTTGCTGGCAATTTCTGGATGTTCGAGGAGATGCTCACTCACGGTAGACGAGAAATCGCCGTCGGCAAGGCGGATGCGCATCTTGTTGCGGAGCATCGCACGGTAGTTGCCTTGCAGACAGTTGCGGTATGCCATCTCGTGGAAGAGCGATTTCATACCCCATTCCACGGTCTCGAGCGTGGCAATCATACCGTTAAGAGTGCGGCTGAACTGTCCAAACTCCGTCCAGTCGTCCTTGCACTTGTAACGGAGGTCATGTTCAACCTCATGCCATCCTTCAGAGAAGGTAGTGCGAATCTGCACCTCATAGGTATTGTCGATGTATTGCGCATATTCCGTAGGCAGACACTTGCGGAAATCGTCTACAAAATGCTCGGGAATCTTCTTGGTGATGTTTAGGCGCTGAGGGCAGAATGTTGACAACCCGTGCTCGTCAATCGACGATTTCACCACATCTTCGCTGCCGAGAAATATAGCCATTGCCTCCACATCGTCAGGAAAGTAGAGCACAAAGCGCAGTCCAATCATGTCCTGGATCTTTGCGTTACCAGAGACGTATTTGTCGCCCTTTATCTGCATCTTATGCCCCAACGATTCCACCGACTTGATGCGTGAAAACAGACGGAACATCATGCCGCACTGCTTCACCTTTTGCGTCAGTTCCGATTCCAGTTGCTTTGCGATGTCGTCAAGTTTCATTGCTTACAGGTCTTTGCTCATAGTTAGAATGTTCTCTCCGTTGAGACGACGGTAGGTCACGTTGTCCATGATTTCCTTAACGAGGAAGATGCCGAGGCCGCCGATAGGGCGGTCGTCCAAGTCGAGGGAGATGTCGGCGGTTTCTGCCTGCAACGGGTCAAACAGCACGCCACAGTCTTTCAGTATGAAATCGACGTGCTTCTTGTCCTCCGTCCATTTTGCTTTGAGTGAAATCGGTTTTGTAACCCCCTCCGGGTACGCATATTGGATAACGTTGACCGTGGCCTCTTCAAGTGCCAGGTTAAGGGAGTTTTTCATTGCTGATTCCAGTCCCAGTTCCTCTGCCACTTCATCAATGAATGGAACAAGTTTTGACGAATCTTCCAAGTTGTTGGTTATTATGAGTTCTTTCATAATAGTCTTGTTTGTGATGTTGTCGTTTATTCTAAAGCAAAGTAATGTCAGGTCGTCGCTTTGTTCGGCATCGCCTACAAAGCCCGACAATTCGTTGGTTACACCTTCGATGATTCCTTTCGCCGTTTGGCTGGCAAGCGCTTTCGCAGATTCGAGGGTGCGTTGCTCGCCGAACTGCTCTTTGTCGGAGTTCTCAGCCTCGGTCAAGCCGTCGGTGTAGAGAAGCATTGCGCTGCCTTTGGGGAGCATCATTGTCTGGTTGATGTACTCATAGTCGCGGATTACGCCGAGCGGAAGGTTGCATTCAACTTCCTGATAGACGGTGTCGCCGTTTTTGCCGATAATGAGCGGCGCATTGTGTCCGGCGTTGCAGAATATCAGTTCGCCGGTCGTAAGGTCGAGTTCACCGGCATAGAACGTTACAAACATGCTCGTGTCGTTGTTCTCGGTGGTGGCGTTGTTGAGTTGGCTCACAATCTGCGCCGGCGAACTCTCCGTGCTGGAGATGGTGCGGAACAGGGTGCGAATGATTGCCATCACGAGCGAGGCTGGGATGCCCTTGCCTGAAACGTCGCCGATGGCGAATGTGAGTTTGCCGTCGCGGATGATGAAATCGTAGAAATCGCCGCCCACCTCTTTTGCTGGCTTCAGCGATGCAAACAGTTCGAGTTCGTCGCAGTCGTGGAATGGCGAGAAATTTGTCGGCACGAGGCTCATCTGGATGGATCGAGCAATCGACAACTCGCTCTCGATTTTCTCCTTTGCGCGTGCGTTGGTTTCAAGTTCCTTGGTGTATAGTTTCAGAGACTGCTGCATATGGGCAAACGCGTCGTGGAGTTTGCGCAGGTCGTCTTTCGTCTGTACCTCAGGCAGCGGCACATTGAATTTGCCTCGAGCAATCTGGTATGCCACGTCGGTAAGTTCCTTGAGCGACTTTGACATATATTTGACAAGGATGCGGATGCAGATGCACAGTAGGGTCAAGCCGATGAGGAAGATAGCGGCAATGGTCAGAGTCGTTGTGCCGAGGTTCTTCATCACGTCGCGGTATGAATTGACGTTGCACACCGACCAGCCTGTGCGTTTTAGCGGTGCATAGCAAATCAGCACTTTTGTGCCTCCGAAGTCGCTTGTCATTGTGCCCTGCTCGCCGGCGGTCATCCTACGTCCCACTTCGGCAAACACCTTGTTGTCTTGTTTCTTGGCATTGTCGAAGATGTTTCCATGAAGAATGAGCGATTTGTCGGGATGTGCCAAGTATTGTCCTTCCTTGGTGAGGATAAAGGAGTAACTGTTTTGGTAGGGACGCATCTTGTTGATGTCGATGGTAAGGTCTACGAGTGCGACATCGGCAAGAATCACTGCATAGATGTTGCCGTCATCGTCGTGGCACGGCCACACATACGATGTCATCAAATCCTGCTTGTTGTTGTAATCAAGGTAGGGGGCAGTCCAAAAACCGTAACCCTTTGCCATTGCCTGTTTGTACCAGTTTCGGACGGTGTAGTCGCCGTAGTCCTCCGGCACGTGGAATGTGGTGATGCTATTACCCCTCTTGTATGCGTATTCAAAGAAAAGTCTGCCTTTGCTCTTGAAGAAGTCAGGCTTGAAGGCAATGCCTACGCCCTTCAGCATAGTGTTGCTTGCCAGAACGCGGGCGGCGATGTTCATCATAGAGTCTGGCCGTTCGGTCAGGTCCTCGACCTGGCCCTCGGTCAGTTTTAAGGCTGTCTCAACCTCAGCCAGTTCTTTGTCAATCTTGAGAATGATGTTCTGCTGAAGTTCCGACGTGTACTGCACAGCCTGTTTTTCCTCACGCTGGCGACTGTAGGAACCCGACACAAAAGCAATGCAGGCAAAGATTACAGTTGTGAGCGTGAGGATGTAGAAAGTTAGGCGTGCCGAAAATGAGCTAAAAATCTGTCTCACTATCGTATGTCAAAGAGTTTGAAGAATCCGGTTATCTTGAACACGTTGCTGATTTCGTCGTTGATGTTCTCGATAGCCATTTTGCCGCCTTTGGCTTCTACGGCCTTGCGTAGCGACAGGAAGAGACGCAAGCCGCTGCTGCTGATATATTCCAACTTGGAGCAGTCAATCACAATTTCCTTGTCGGCATTGTCCTTCAACGGTTGGAGTTCCTTTTCGCAGGATGCTGCGCTAACGGTGTCGAGACGGCCGTCCATAGCGGCACGGATGATGTTTCCTTCGTTGTTGATTTCGATTTTCATAATTCTATGTTTGTAGTTTTTGTTCTTGTTTTAACTGTTTTTATAGAGGGAATACCATTGTCACGATGAAGATGTTGGCAATGAGTATCACGATGTTCATAACGAGACCTATTTTTGTGAAGTCAGTAAATCTGTAGCCACCTTCGCCGTAGACCATCATGTGGGTCGGTGAGCCGATTGGCGTTGCAAAACTTGATGAAACGGCAATCATCAGTGCTATACAGAATGTAACGGGGTTAGCATGCAGAGTAATAGCCGTCTGATAGGCGATGGGGAAGAATATTGCCGCCGCTGCGGTGTTGCTGATAAATTCAGTGATGAATGTAGCCACAAGGCAGATGCACGTCAGCGCAATCACCGGGTTGGTGCCGCACGCGTGGAGAATGCTGTCGGCGAGTGCGCTTGCTATGCCGGTCTTGTCGATGGCAGTACCGATGCAGACAGAGCCGGCAAATATCATAAGCACGTCCCAACTGATGGCGTTCCAGGCCTGTCGCGAGGTGCAGCAGCGTGTCACTACCATTGCAAATGCAGCAAGGAAGCAACTTTGCATCAGTGGCAGAACGTTGAACGTTGACAACAATATCATTGCAATCATTATTGATGCCGACACGATTGTCTTTTTGCCGATATGCGGTATGTCTTCAGAGTCAAAGAAACGAAGATCTTTGTCTACGGCTTGCTTGAAAGCCTTCTCGCTTTGGGTGCTTGGACATTCCAGCAACAGAGTGTCGCCAAACTCCATCTTTACGGAACGGGGGTTGGCATTGATGCGGTCGCCTTCGCGGACAATGGCGATAAGTACGGTGTTGTTGCGTTCCTCAAAGTCGATGCTCTCCATCGTCTTGCCGATGAGTGCGCCGCCGTGCTTCACTGTTGCCGTATAGAGTTGTCGGTTTCTTTCACTGTCATCGAGCGAGAACACGTGTTGCGTTGCAGCCGTCAGTCCGTGGCTCTTGCGCAGGTCGAGGATGCTGTCAATCTGTCCGGCAAAAACGAGGCGGTCGCCGCCCATAATAAATTCGTCGGAAGGCACAGGACTTATCACTTCCTTGTCGAAACGCACAATTTCAATCAGTCGGCCGCCAGCAAAGTCCTTGATGCCGGCTTCCGAAACGGTCTGACCAACATATTGGCAGTCGGTCGGTACTAGAAATTCCACAGTGTATTCACTTGTCTCGCCAAGTGCGTCGCTCGGTGATTTCCTTACAGGAAGGAGTCTGTGCATGGTCAGCATCACACCGATGCCGACAGCAAGGCAGAATAAGCCCGGTATGGTGGTGCTGAAAATATTGAGCGATATTGAAGGATCACTCTCGGTGAGAAGTCCGGAGATGATAAGGTTTGGCGGTGTGCCGATAAGGGTACAGATGCCGCCGAAGCAGGATGCGTAACTGAGTGGTATCAGCAGTTTCGATGGGGCAATGTTGAGTTTCTTTGCCCAAATCTTGACCACTTTGATAAACAGTGCAACAACTGTGGTGTTGCTGAGCACCGAACTCAATACTGCTACCGGGAGCATCAATCGGATGAGTGCTTTGGAGTAGGAAGATGGAGTGCCGAGCAGTTGCTTTACCATCCAGTGAATCACGCCGCTATGGACAAGTCCGGCGATGACTACAAATAGGATGCCGACAACGACAACTGAACTGGAACTGAAACCGGACAACGCCTCGTTTGCATCGAGGATGCCGAAGACGAGGAAGAAAAACATAATGCCAAGAAACGCAAACTCTGCAGGTAACTTGGTGAACATCATTGAGGCGAAGAGGATGATGATTAGAGCTAGGGTAATCCAGGCATCCAATCCTAATCCGAGAAAAATGATGGCACTCATAGGCTGTGGTGTTTTGTTTTGCTATAGGGATAATTGCACAAAATGCGTTGCAAATTTAACATAAACTTTAGTCTGTCACAAGCAAAACAGAAAGTTTGTGACTAGAATCCGAAGGATAATGTCACGTTAAATTGGCGGCCGGTCAGATAGTTTGGAACGGCGTATTGCAGATTGTTTACGTCGGTCACCCAATAGCAACTGCTCACGTTGGATATGCCCAAGAGGTTGAACACGTCCACGCCGATGCTGATATTCTTGAAGTTGCGCCAGAAGTTGTATGGGCGTACGCCTTCGTTGGGCGCACCGACAAGTTGGTACTGGAAGCCTATATCAACACGCTTGTAGGCTGGTATTCTCAGCCATGCCACGTCGCGCGTCACCTGCGGTGGGGTCATTGGAAAACCGTCTGAGAAGATGCCGCGGAGGCTGAATTTGAGTTTCGGAAATTTCGGGAAATAGTCGGTGAAAAATAGTCCGACGCTGTAGCGTTGGTCTGTAGGTCGCGGCACTTTCACACCGTTGAGCGTCTCCTGTGTTTTCATAAGTGAGAAACTGATCCAGGAATCGGTGCCAGGTACAAATTGTCCGAAGAGTTTGAAGTCGATACCAGTGATGAAACCTTTCGACGAGTTGGTGCCGGTATATACGAGTTTGAGGTTGTCGAGTTCGTAGGGGATGAGGTTTGACAGGTTTTTGTAGTATGCTTCGGCAGTCAACTTGAACGGACGGTCCATAGCACGGAACGTGTAGTCGCTGCCGAGTATCATCTGGATGCTTCGTTGCGATTTGATGTCGCTGTTGAGTGTCTGGTATGAGTTGCCGTCTTCGTCAACTTGCGTGATGCGGAATTCCTTGTAGAATGGCGACTGGTAGTACAGGCCACCAGCCAGGCGTATGGCGACGCGGCTGTTATGCTCGGGAATGAAACCGATGCTCACTCGCGGACTGACGAGGAACTCGCGGTTGAAGTCCCAATAGGAGAAGCGGATGCCTCCGTTGATTGAAAAGAGTCCGATGCCAGTTTGCAACTTGTAGGTGTCGTGGGCATAGAATGATACCTTGTTTGTTGACAAGTCGTTGGAAGAGCGGAGATTGTAAATCATTTGCACCTTGTCATCCTTGTGTGGAAGTGTATAGCCTGCCGAGTCTCGCAGTTCCCATTCGCTTGACCGGTCGTAGACCGACTGGTGGCGGAATTCCAGCCCGTAACTCAGATTGTGGTGGCTCAAACCAGTGTGCCCTTTCAGCGCAAAGTTGAACACACTCGCTTTCAGCCGGTCGCGGGCATGCTCGAGGTATTTGCCTACGCCGACCTCGCCACCGATGGAGTTGTCGCCGTCGTTAGTACCGGCATCGTCCAGCCAGTATTCGCCAGAGATGTCGTATGAAACGAGTTCATTAGTTAGGAATCCGGAAGCAAGAAACGTGAATTCGTGGGCCTTGCTGGGCTTGAAATTCAGTTCCAGCGCGCCGAAATAGGTCTCGAACTTATCGTGCTCTTCGCCGTCGAAATAGACGGTAAATTCTTTTACGTTCTCTGAGATACCGAACGATGTGGAGCGTGTAGTGGGCTTGAATTTGTAGTCGTTTGACGAGATGTTGCCAAGAAAGGCAATGCTCCAGCGGTCGTTGAACTTGTATCGGAGGTTGGTCTGATAGTCAATAAACGTAGGATCATATTCACCCTTGGAATCCATGGAACTGAGTAGTGAGGCGTTACGTTTGAAGCGGAAGCCGTGGAGTTGAGAGAACTTGCCAGTGTTGTGACCTACGGAGGCCTCTGCTCCCATAAGACTGCCAGAAAGGTAGCCTTCAAAGGCTTCGGGCTGGCGGTAGGTGATATCGAGCACCGACGACATCTTGTCGCCGTATTCGGCTGAGAATCCGCCAGTAGAGAATTGGATGTTGCCTACGAGGTTGGGGTTTATAATGCTCAATCCTTCCTGCTGGCCGGAGGAAATGAGCAGCGGACGGTAGACTTCAATGCCGTTGATGTAAACGCTGTTTTCGTCGTATGAGCCGCCGCGCACGGAGTACTGTGAACTCATCTCGTTCTTCGACGACACGCCGGCAACGGTCGACAACAGAGCCTCTACTCCGTTGCCTGATACTGAGGTGGTTTGCTGTAACGAACGTGGATCAAGGTTTTGCATGCCGTTGGTCTGCTTGCGGTATTCGGTCACGGTTACACCTTGCAGTTCAGTGGTGGCGTCGGTCAGTTTCACGGTGAGGCTGACTTTGCCTTCGGGTTTGATTAGTTTCTGGTGTCGCTCCTTATAGCCGAGACACGAGAAGATAATCTCTATGGTGTCCTGGCTGGCAACGGTCAGCGAGTAACTGCCGTCGAGCCCGGAGGTTGTGCCTATGGCTGTTTTTGCAATCCGCACGGTGGCAAACTCGATTGGCTTGCTATCGTTGTCGATTACCTTGCCTGATATGTTTACCTGCGACAAAGCCGCCATTGGCAGCGAAAGCAGGATTATCGTTATATATAGAGCCTTGGATAAGTGCATTTTTGTCGTGTACATATACTAATTAACGAAAGAATGACGGTTTAATTATATTGTGCACAATAAAAAAGCAGCGTCTACCGCAAAAAGCAGTAGACGCTGAAATTCTATAAAGACCTAATAAATTAGCAGTTTTTGCCTGTAATTTCGGAAACGACTTTCTTAATTTCGTCGGCAATGGCGTTTGCCTGCTCCATCGTGTTGGCTTCCGAATAGATTCTTATAATCGGTTCGGTGTTGCTCTTGCGGAGATGTACCCAATAATCCGCGAAATCAATCTTCACGCCGTCGATTGTGGTGACTTTCTCGTTGGCATATTTCTTCTTGACAGCCTCGAGAATAGCATCTACATCAATGTCGGGGGTGAGTTGAATTTTGTTTTTGGCAATGCAGTATTGTGGATATTCTTTTTTCAACTCCGACACCTTTTTGCCTTTGTGAGCCAAAAGCGAGAGGAAGAGTGCTACGCCTACAAGGGCGTCACGACCATAGTGGCTTGCAGGATAAATCACTCCGCCATTGCCTTCGCCGCCGATTACGGCGCCGGTTTTCTTCATCTGTGTAACCACGTTAACTTCGCCAACCGCCGATGCGCTGTAGGTGCATCCGTGACGCTCGGTTACATCGCGGAGTGCGCGCGATGACGAAAGGTTGGACACGGTTGCGCCCGGAGTCTTCGACAGAATATAGTCGGCAACGGCAACGAGGGTGTATTCCTCAACAAACATTTCGCCGTTTTCCATCACAATTGCCAAACGGTCTACGTCGGGATCTACAACGAAGCCCACATCGGCGCATCCTGTCTTTAGCAGGTCGGAAATCTGAGTCAAATTCTCAGGAATTGGTTCTGGGGTATGCGCGAAATTGCCAGTCGGCTCGCAGTTGAGTTCGATTACTTTCTTCACGCCCAATCTCCGCAGCAGTTGCGGAATGACACAGCCTCCTACGGAATTCACCGCATCAACGGCAACTGTGAAGTTGGCATTCTTGATGGCATCGATGTCCACGAGGTCTAGGTCAAGCACGCTGTCGATGTGTTTGCGTGTATATGTGTCGTTGCTGAATTCGTGTCCGAGGTCGTCGACTTCAGCAAAGGTAAATGATTCTGCTTCTGCAATGGCAAGTACTTCCTTGCCTTCTGCGTCGCTGAGAAATTCGCCGTTCTCGTTGAGCAGTTTGAGGGCATTCCACTGTTTTGGGTTGTGGGATGCTGTCAGAATGATGCCACCGCACGCTTTTTCCCAGACCACAGCCAACTCGGTTGTTGGGGTGGTGGCAAGGCCGATGTTGACAACATCGAATCCCATACCGTTCAGCGTGCCGACAACAATGTCTTTCACCATTTCGCCGGAAAGGCGTGCATCTCGTCCCACAACAATCGTGTTTGATGTCTTAGTGGTCGATTTGCGTATGAATGTGGCATAAGCGGCAGTGAATTTAACAATGTCAAGTGGGCTTAGACCGTCACCAGCAGGCCCTCCAATGGTGCCGCGGATGCCTGAAATTGATTTGATTAGTGACATAATAAATAATGGTTTGTTATATGGTTTGTTTTGGTTTCTAGTTTTTGCTTCTGAAATACCTTATGTTGTAGAGGTATGGCACAACATCAGCAATCTCCGACGACGGTCCTTTGCGGCTTCTCACCAAAAGGTTGACCTCGCAGTCGATGCCAAGATAGGTCAACGGCATCACCACGCCGTAGCCGTAGGTGGTGTAACTGTAGTTGGCCTCTTCGTTGGAGTAGGTGAATGCGGTACTTTCGTAGGAGAGGTCCCCGAAATTGCCCGACGGCTCGTCGTCGTAGCCGGCACTCCAGCGGTTAATGCTTATGCGACCAAAGCGAAAATAGATTTTTTCGCCGTCTTTGGCTCTGTTGCTCACGCGGTCGCCAGTCTTGATTACCTGCATATAGACATTGCCTTCATCGTCAATTTGATAGTACGGTGCATCGCTGCCTGTTTGGAATACGGTGTCGGCTGGGATTGTACGAATCACTTTCTGGCTAGCAAGAAAAGCGTTGACCGACTTGTCTTCGTCGTCAAGGAGTTCTGTGTAACTCTTGCTATTGTTGCACGATGAAAGTAATGCGATAGCAACTGTGACTGTCGTTAGTATGATGTTTCTGATTTTCATATCTTATCTTTTTTCGTTGGTTAAATCTTTCAAAATTTGGTAATAAGTGTCTATTGCTCCGTCAAGAGAGCCCCGGTATTCTCCTCCAGCCGCATTGGCGTGACCTCCGCCGTTGAAATATTTTGCACAAAGGGTGTTCACGTGGAAATCGCCCTCCGATCGCATCGACACCTTCACGAAATCTTTCTCTTCGCGGAAGAAAGTCGACCAAATTACAGTCGGTATGGCCAGCGGCATATTGGCAAGCACCTCGGTGTCGCCCACCTGATAGTGGAATTTTCGCAGGTCGCGCTTGTTGAGTATGGTCAGCGATGCCTTATGCGACGGAAATAGACGCATCTTTTCGGCAATGGCGTATCCGTTGAGTCGAAGGCGCGCTTCGCTCGATGTGCCGATTGTCAACTTGTATATGCGGTCTTTGTCCACTCCACGCTTCACGAGGTCTGCCACGATGAGATACAACTCGGGGAAATTTGAGTTGTAGGAGAAGTTGCCAGTGTCGGTCATCATTCCGGTGTAGATACATGTGGCAACGTCAAGGTCTATCTTGTCCTGGTATCCTATGCCTTCGAGAATGCGGTAGAGAAGTTCGCAGGTCGATGTCATTTGCGGAAACGACAGGGTGGGGTTGCAAATCGGGTCGGGGTTGATGTGGTGGTCCACCATCAGTTTCGGGCAGGTTGCATTGCCCACAACTTCGCCAAATCCGGCAAGACGGTGAAGCGCATTGAAGTCGAGGCAGCAAATCAAATCTGCCGAACCCACAATCTGCGCAGCCTTTTCTGGCTCGGTGGCGTATGTTACAATAGTGTTGCTATCGGGCAGGAAAGCCATATCCTCAGGCACATTGTCTGGGGTTATGACTGTCGCGGTTTTCCCCATTTTCTCCAAAATGAGTTTCAGCGCAAGGTTGGATCCTACCGCATCGCCGTCGGGTGACTTGTGGCATGTGATCACAACCCTGGTACTCTTTTCTATAGCATCTTTGAATTGCTGTAGTAGTGATGGGGCTATAACTTGTTCTAACATTGTCGCTATTCGTAATATTGATTTGCAAAGGTAGGAAAATAATATGATTATTTTTTACATTGGTCAGTTATTCTTTGTCTGAAAAAACCTCAAAATTTGTATTCAAATCGTAAAACGAAGAACGCTGGTAGGCACAGGCTTTTCCCTGTCGTGAAACCGTCCCTTTTTGTAGTGAATTTCGGCTTGCGCGCTTATTCAAATTTTATTGATTTTGACGGCTTTATTGACGAAATAATAAACGACGGAAGCAATAGCGCTACAAATGCAAGGATGATAATGCCGCTGTTGAGTATCAGTAGCCACCAGTTGAAGTCGACCGGAACATAGTTCATAAAGTACGACTCTGAGTCGAGTTTCACCAAGTGGAACTGCTTTTGGAGTCCGAGCAGAGAGAAGGCAATGGCATTGCCGATAATCATTGCCCGCACGATAATCTTCATTACTATGGAGATGAAAATGAGTCGTATGCTGTGATTGGTCGCACCAAGAGCTTTGAGTACGCCGATGGTGTTGATGCGGTTGAGCACCACAATTATCAGACACGCAATGATTGCGAAGCAAGCCACGAATGCCATTAGCACGAGAACAACCACGATATTGGTATTCATCAAGTCGAGCCAGGCAAAATGGGAGGGGTTATTTTCTCGGATTGTCGACAACTGAAATTCCCCAGTCAGCGACGATTGTCCGCTTGCAACCAGTTTGGACAGCTTTTCCACGATGGAATTGCGTACATCGTTGATGTCGTCAAGATTCTTGCAGTAAATTCCGATGTAGGAGCCAGTTGTGGAATCCCATTGGTTTACCGACTGAAGGTTCTTGAGGTTGCCAACAAGCACATTCTCGTCGAAACTGTCGAAGTCGGTATTGAAGATGCCGGTAACGATGCAACGTCGCATCCTCACTTGCTGGTTGTTCATAAAATACACATACAACTTGTCTCCAATGTTGAGCATCAACTTGTCGGCAATGACCTTGGAAACTATCACGTTATTACCCGAGACATCGGCCTTGCCGGCGGTCAGTACCGAGCGGAGATAGGAGAGGTCGAACTGTTCGGTCACGCCTTTGTAGCGTAGTCCCGAAAAGCCGTCGGGCGATTTTAGCACGCACGGAATCTCACTTATTAGGCAAACCGATTTTATGCGGTTGTCTGTCGCTGGTGAGGTGAGTTTTGAAAGTTCGTCGTTGAAGTCGATGTAACTCCTTACCACATTGTTTTCGCCGTCGTAATGCTTGTTGAAAATCTTAATGTGGCTGTCGAGGTTGGTGATCTTGTCAACGATGGTGCTCTTGAAACCGGTGACAATTGACACCGCAACAACCATAATGACTATGGCGAGAACCATACCGGCAATGGCGACATTAAGTGTCGACACCGCAGATTTCCCATTTGTGGATTTATTGTTGAGCCGAAGCCTCTTGGCAAAGAACAATTCAAAATTCATATTTTTATGATTTGTGCAAGCCTAAACTGATAAAATGGGTTGATAAACTCGATTATTTCTGATTACGGCGAACATTCTCGCCACGAGCTTGGCTCGCACTGCGTTTAATACAGTCATTTTGTTTTTTCCTTCGGCGACTTTTCTTTCAAAATATGTTTTCAGATCGCCTGTCTTCTTATGGGCAATCGCCACAGCAGC
>CAVCEE010000019.1:0-50523 GCA_963601185.1 bacterium | reverse complement strand
ACTGCAAATTTATCATTCCTATTTCAGTTTCGGTTTGCCGCTGCAAATCTAAGGTAATGCAAAGATAGTGCAAGCCGAGAGAAATGAAAAGGAACTTGTTCCAATTTTCATTTTCGAGGCGCAGCCTATCTTGTTCAAAGATAGTGCAAGCCCCGTCGCCTGTTTTGTCCAAAGATAGTGCAAGTCGAACCGTGCTTGAAAATATCTTTACTTTGTGCTATCTTTGCATAACTATAAACAAGTCCTAAAAGAATATATCAATGAAAGAATTTGGGTTAGTGTTGCGTTTCCTTGTCGCTCCAGTGTCATCGTGGCAACAGGAACTGAACTCGGAGCGCACACCTGCAATACACGAAAAAGGTTGGTTTTATCCATTGCTCGCTATTGCCGGAGCAACGTCGTTTGTCCAGATGGTCTACGGCACGTCGCTGACAGAGGCTTTGATAAGGGGAATCGCAATATTCGCAGGATTCTTCTTGGGTTATATGCTTTGCCCCACATTGTTATCGCTGATATTGGGCAAGACAAAAGCAAAGGGCATCACCGAGTCGGATTTGAAAACATTTGTGATGTTCAATTACGCAATCGGCGTGATTGTAGCCATCGTCCAGAACGTATTGCCAACCTCTTTGACACCATTATACGTTTTTCTGGCCTATGTGTTGCTCGTCCTGTCGAAATGCGCGCCGCTTTTTGGCGTGAAGACTGATGAGCAGAAATTGCGGTTCGTCTTTGGCTCGTTTTTGGCAATGCTCATCATCCCGGTTTGCATGATATGGATTCTTTCACAATTTATTCCGCAAGAAGCCTTATGAAAATGAAATTAAACGCAGTAAACATAAAGAATAGAAGAGCCACATTCGATTTCGATATTGTAGAAACCTACACAGCAGGCATTGTGCTTACCGGAACGGAAATCAAATCCATCCGTTTGGGAAAGGCTGGTTTGACCGATTCGTTCTGCTACGAGAACAATGGCGAAATCTGGATTAAAAATATGTATATTGGTGAGTATTTCTATGGCTCATACAATAACCACTCGTCACGTCGCGACCGCAAACTACTTCTAAACAAAAAGGAAATCCGTGAAATAGGAAAGGCATCGAAGGACAGCGGTTTCTCGATTGTCCCGTTGCGTGTGTTTGTCAGCGACAGAGGACTTGCCAAGGTGGTCATCGCACTTGCCAAAGGTAAGAAGGAGTACGACAAACGCCAATCAATCAAGGAGCGTGAGGACAAGCGCGAAATGGACCGTATGTTCAAGCGTTGATGTTTTCGCAGCAAATCAGGCATTTTGAGTTGTCGGCCAGCGTGGTTGCGAAGATGTAGAAGTTGCCGCCGTCGGCAATTTTTAGTTTCTTACGCAGTTCTTCCGGCTTCATAGGAAAGTTGCGGCACGCAATATTAGCGGACGTTGCCATTCCTTTCAGTCTTTTTACGTCAGATTTTGATAGCGTCAGAATCTCGACGATGCGGAATTGTCTGCCTGGGTATCCCTCAATGGTTTCATCACTTAAGTGAAGGTGTGAATTGGCGGCAATGCGCCGTATGCCGAACTGTTCTGCCACGATGTCGTAGGCTCCGGCTTTCATAATTGAAGCATTTGGGGCAAGTAGGTAGTTGCCGACTGCTGGGCGGCCGTCGGTTACTGAAACAGACTTTCTCTGAAAAGAGAATTTGTTTGCGCCGTTGACTGTGAAATCGATGCAGTGGATAATGGGGGTGTCGGTTGTGTTCTTGAAGTCGATTTTGAAAAGCACTTCCTTGCATTCGTTTCTTACGGAAAGCACCCAAATGTCGGAGATGTTACCGAAGTCTGCAACGGTTTGCGAGATGTCGCACATCGGAGAGGCCTTCACAATGAGAAACCGACATTTGCTTTCTGCAAATTTGATGATGGTATTTACATCGGGTACGGTGTCGCGGATGGCGTAGGTGCGCACGTTGCGGTCGGCGGTGAGCCGTCGTGACGGGTCGACAAAGATGGCGGAATCTGTTTCAAGTGATGTGCTTTCCAGAAAATTCTCTGCGGTGGAGTGCATTATCGAAACGTTAGCCGCATCAAGCGCTTGCATGTTGCGTTGTGCCGCTACTGCCACGGTTTCTGCTGCATCCACGCTGAAAACACGTTCTGCCACTTGCGCGATATAATAGGTATCTATTCCCAGCCCGCATGTCATATCGTAAGCTGAGTGGATGCTGTCAAACAGTGTCGCGTGAAACTTTGCCAAAATTTCCGACGTGCATTGCTCGATACACACGTTGGTGGGGTAGGCAATCTTGTCTGCCAATTCTGGAATCTTCTTTTTTGCCTTGTTGCGGCATTCAATCTGGATTATCGCCAAGTCTTTGTCGAATGGCAGATTGGGGAATTGCTTCAACCGGAGTTTTAGAGGGTCGGTGTCGGCATTCTCATCCAAGAATTTTATGAATTCTGTTGTGTCGATAAAGTCGAATAGTCCTGACATAAGCGATAAAAGTAATTATTAGAAACAAAAAGAGGTCGCTTTTGGCGACCTCTTGGGGTGAAGAAAGGGATTCGAACCCTCGACCCTCGGAACCACAATCCGATGCTCTAACCAACTGAGCTATCCTCACCATTTCTGATTACGGATGCAAAGGTACGCCCTTTCGGTGAATTGTGCAAATTTTTGGCGATGTTTTTTCTGATAAAAAATCACTCTTTCACCATTTCTGGGTCTACCAAGAAAGGTATCAGTAAGTTAGGACGCCATTGCCAATAGTCTTCTTCTACGTTTTTGTTGTAGCGAGTGAAGATGTGACGGGCATTTTTGCAAAATGCGTCAAAAATTGGGCGTTGGTTTTTGCGCACAAGCCATTCCTTGTCGGCTGGAATCAATGAGTAGTTGTCGCCCGGTCGTTCGGGGTCTTGCACAAAAACAAGTTTGTAGCCGGCGGCTTTCACAACAGGCTTGCCGCCCTCGCGACTTACCACCACGCGTACCATCGCTCCGCCTCGGGTGTCGATTTTGCGCATACCCGAGATGAAATTGCCCATAGAGTAGACCACCAGAACTTGTTTGCCGTTGGCATTGGTGCGCATTTGCATTGGCTGGATAACGTGTGGGTGTCCACCAATAACAAGGTCAACCCCTTCGTCAACGAGATAGTCGGCGAGCCGCTCCTGCTCTTTGTTTTGTACCAGTTGGTACTCCACTCCCCAGTGCATACAAGCCACAACGAGTTCTGCACCATTATTGCGCGCAGCCTGTACGTCGGCGTGGATTTTTGCCTTGTCGATATAGTCGACTACAGGTGCGCCTTGCACGGATATCCCGTTAGTGCCGTAGGTGTAGTTAAGGAATGCAATCTTCATTCCTTTCACATCGGCTATAAACGGATAATTGTCGGCGCGCTCCTTGGCGTTGCGGTAAGTGCCTATGTGTGGCACTCCGAGTTTGTCAAGTTCGTTGAGCGTGCGCACAAGTCCGGCATCGCGGCGATCGAGACAGTGGTTGTTAGCGTGCAGAAAAAGGTCGAATCCGGCATCCTTGAGGGATGCGGCATAGGACTCTGGGGCACTGAAGCAAGGATAACCCTTATAGGGTTTGCCGCCGAGGGTACACTCCAGATTGACAACGGCATAGTCGGCTGCTTCCACATAGTCGCTGACGTAGCGGAAGTATTGCGAGTAGTCGTAACTGCCGTCTGCTTGTTGTGCTGCACTGAGTTGGCGGTCGTGCTGCATAGCATCGCCGGCAAACACCAATGTGATGTCGTCGGCAGTGGCCAACGACATCAGCGAACACAGTAATCCTATAAGGAACATAACTTACTTGTAGATTTCGTGGCGTGCCGCCAAAAGAGTGTTCTTCATTAGTGAAACGATGGTCATAGGTCCGACACCGCCTGGCACTGGGGTAATGAATGAACATTTTGGTGCTACGTTCTCAAAATCGACATCGCCTTTGAGACGGAAGCCGCTCTTTGTCTCTGTCGACGGTACGCGAGTCGTACCTACGTCAATAACGGTTACTCCGTCTTTAACCATATCAGCAGTGAGAAATCCCGGCTGACCGAGTGCGGCAATGATGATGTCGGCCTGAAGGGTGAATTGCTTGATGTCGCGCGTGCGGCTATGACACACCGTCACTGTGGCATCGCCTGGTACGGCTTTTTGCATCATCAGAGAGGCTACAGGCTTGCCTACAATGTTGCTGCGTCCTAGCACCACGCAGTTTGCGCCCTTGGTCGGCACATTGTAGCGGCGCAGGAGTTCGAGTATGCCTTGCGGTGTGGCTGAAAGGAAGCACGGCAAACCAATGGAAAGACGACCGACATTGATGGGGTGGAAGCCGTCCACGTCCTTGCGGTAGTCGATGGCTTCGATTATTTTCTGTTCGTCGATGTGCTTTGGCAATGGCAGTTGCACGATAAATCCGTCAACCGCCTTGTCGGCATTGAGGCGCGCAATCGCACTGAGCAGTTCCTCTTCGGTTACATCGGCCTCGTAGCGGATGAGCGTTGACTCAAATCCGCATTGCTCGCACGCTTTGACCTTGTGGGCTACATAAGTTTCGCTTCCGCCGTCGTGGCCTACAAGAATCGCTGCCAAGTGTGGGCGTTTCTTGCCCGCTGCCACCATTTCCGCTACTTCCGCAGCGATTTCGCTTTTCACTGCGTCTGCAATCTTCTTACCGTCGATTAGTTCCATTCTTTTTTCGTTTTTATAATATAATATGAAGATAATTTCTAATAAACCAGTACTTTCTGCGTCTGTTCGTCAATGTTTACGATATAGACTCCTGCCTCAACTGCTATTTGTCGGTCGAGTCCTTGATAAACGCATTGTCCTGTCGTGTTGTAGACAGTTGTGCGCATCGGCTCTCCTTCAATTATGATGCAACCATTGCCGGCAAAGGCTTTGGCAGTCTCCTTCTTGGTTTCCGCTACCTTTGATTCTCCGTTGCTGTCGGCAATGGTGAATGTCACTGCTCCGGTCGATGTATCGCGTTGCACTTTCTTGACAGTGTATGAGCCGAACGAAACGGAGGTCTGCACCTTGTGGCCGGGGAACATCGGATAATATGTGTAAACCGATGTTTTCTGCACTGGGTTGCACACATAGGAGATGCCCATCTCTGCGCCGTTGGCATTGACCGTGTTGTCCTCCCATTTCGTCTTGTCGTATTGTATCTTTGTAATCAGCAATCCGCAGTCGCCCTGTCCGCCATTGTATCCGTTGTAGCCTGAGTAGTAGTCCCAACCTTCAGCGTTGCGGCATTCAATCAGATAGTAGTTGGCAGGAGAGGGCGAAACGCCGTCCATATTGTGAGCCGAGCCGTCGGCGGTGAGCAGGAGTGCTTCGCCGCTGTCAATTGTGTTAAGGGTTATGTTGTCGCCCTCGAAACTCGGATGAATCTGCACTGGCGTGAGCCATCCCTGATACATCCGCTCGTAGGTGTTGTAGGCAACTGGCGTACGGCCGAAGTTGAGATAGGAGCCGGAGGCCATAACGTCGTAGAATCCCGGGTCGAGAACGCTGTTGCTGCTATTTGTGCTGTAGTGGTCGCTGAAGCCGAGCACATGTCCGAACTCGTGGAGGAATGTGCCCACGCCTTCAAGGTCTGTGCCTATGTCGGCGACGTTGCCTTTGCAGATTTCGTTACTGCAGGCGTAGTCGTAGACTTTTGCTCCGCCCACGTCGGGGTCACCGTCGAAGTTCTCGCCTGGTACCACGTACCACCGGTGTGGCCAGATTGCGTTATCGTCGTCACTGTTGGCTTCGCCCTCGCCGGCGTAGAACACATACACATAGTCGATATATCCGTCGCCGTTATAGTCGTAGGATGATAGGTCGGCATCGCGTGCTGCCAGTCGACACGCCTCTACGACGAGGTCGGTGGCGTGGCTATCATCTCCGTTTGAGTTATTGCGACCGTAGTATTGGTAACCGTATTCTGCAGTGTATGGGCCGTAGACATCGAATGTCGGATTGTATTTGCCGTAGGAGGTGTCGTGGAAATAGTCGTGCGCGCTACCAGTCGCCTTGTCGTCAGAATAGCCTTCCTGGTTGAGCATGTTTATGTAATCTTGTCGGGTGCGCTTCATCTTCTTGTCGTTGAACTCGACAAGCACCACAAGTCCATGTTGCTGGTCCTGCGTATTGACTCGTGGTTTGGCTTGTGTGGTGTTCACCGCTCGTCGCTTCAGCGCATTGCGACGCAATCTTTCGATAGCGGTTGTGGCAGATGCAGATTTTATGTGCTTTTGAGCCGGAATATTGTCGCCGACCTTGTAGACTGTCGGGAGGATGCCGTTGTCGGAAACTTCTGCATAGTAGAAAAATCCGTCAGTGCCCTTGGTAATCAAGTCGCCGTTGGAGAGGGTGGTATAGTGGAAATTCTCATCACCGTGGCGCACTGTTTCGATGGTGCTGCCGTCGGGTAGAAGTTGCTGGATTGGTTTGTTCCATGCTGGGATAGCCATCATTGTTGCGGATGAGGCTGAAAGTAATGATAAAAACAGTAGTTTTTGGTACATGTGGTTTGTGTTACATTTAGAATATCCGCAAAATTAATCAAATTGCAAAGATTCTTGCGAACAGCATCCGTGTTTTTTTCAATTCCACTCAATGTTGCCCTAAACGTTTTATGAAACGCAGTAAGGCAGCGGTTGCCTCAATGACAACCCGACTGTAACAAATATGTGGTCTATGTCAGATTTTTGATAATATTACGTCTAAATACAAGTTGGGCTGTAATCTCTGGTTTTGCAGAGAATTACAGCCCAACTATTTTAAGTATATGCGTCTATTCTAAACCTTATTCCTCTACTGCTGCTTGCGCCGCTGCTACACGGGCGATTGGCACGCGGAATGGGGAGCATGATACGTAGTTCATACCCAGTTTAGCGCAGAATTTGACAGATGATGGCTCACCGCCGTGTTCACCGCAAATACCGACTTTGAGGTTGGTTTTTGTTGAACGACCTTTCTTTGTACCCATCTCAACGAGTTGACCAACACCTTCTTGGTCGAGGACTTCGAACGGATCAGTCTTGATGATGCCCAATTCTTTGTAGAACTTGAGGAACTTAGGAGCATCGTCGCGAGAATAGCCGAATGTCATCTGTGTCAAGTCGTTTGTGCCAAACGAGAAGAAGTCTGCATATTCAGCAATCTTGTCGGCAACGAGGGCAGCGCGAGGCACCTCAATCATTGTTCCGATTTTGTAAGCAACGGATGTTCCTCTTTCTTCAAATACCTTGTTGGCTGTGCGGCGGATGATTTCGCTTTGCATTTCAAGTTCCTTCACAACGCCTACCAACGGCACCATAATTTCAGGATGTACATCAATGCCCTTCTCCTTACAGTCGATAGCGGCTTCGATGATTGCGCGAGCCTGCATCTCTGTGATTTCAGGATAGGTGTTGCCCAAGCGGCAACCACGGTGCCCAAGCATCGGGTTGAACTCTTCGAGGGAATCGCACTTGCTCTTTACTTCTTCAACAGTGATGCCCATCTCGTTTGCCAATTCTTTCTGAGTGGCAAGCTGATGAGGTACGAACTCGTGCAAAGGTGGGTCGAGGAGACGGATTGTTACGCCAAGACCATCCATTGCTTCAAAGATTCCGTGGAAGTCAGAACGCTGGATAGGCAATAGTTTATCGAGGGCAGCGCGGCGGCCTTCTGTTGTGTTTGCAAGAATCATTTCGCGCATAGCCTTGATGCGGTCGCCTTCGAAGAACATATGTTCTGTGCGGCAAAGACCAATACCCTTGGCTCCGAACTTACGGGCAACGAGGGCATCGCGAGGAGAGTCGGCATTTGTACGGACATCAACCTTTGTATACTTTTCTGCAAGATTCATGATGGCAGCAAAGTCGCCTGAGAGTTCTGCATCGACAGTAGGGACTTGACCGTCATAAACATCACCGGTAGAGCCGTTGAGTGAAATCCAGTCACCTTCCTTGTATGTCTTGCCATTCATGATGACAGTTTTTTCCTTATAGTCAACCTTGATTTCGCCGGCACCGGAAACGCAGCATTTGCCCATACCGCGAGCCACAACCGCAGCGTGAGACGTCATACCGCCACGAGCAGTCAAGATACCTTGTGCAACAGACATACCGCGGAGGTCTTCCGGGGAAGTCTCGATGCGAACCATAATGACTTTCTTCTTCTGCTCAGCCCATGCTTCAGCGTCGTCAGCGAAGAATACGATTTGACCTGTCGCAGCACCTGGAGATGCAGGAAGACCTTTTGCCACTGTTTTAGCGCGCTTCAAGTCATCCTTATCGAATACAGGGTGGAGCAACTCGTCAAGTTTCTGAGGCTCCATACGGCGGAGTACTGTCTTTTCGTTAATTTCACCAGCACGGAGAAGATCCATTGCAATCTTTACCATTGCGGCACCTGTGCGCTTACCGTTACGAGTTTGGAGCAGCCAAAGTTTGTTGTCTTGGATAGTAAACTCGAGGTCTTGCATATCTTTGAAGTAGTCTTCAAGTTTCTGCTGAGTCTCGATAAGTTGCTTCGCGCATTCAGGCATAGACTCTTCCAAAGAAGGATATTTGCTTGCGCGTTCTTCCTCCGAAATGCCTTGGAGAGCAGCCCAACGGCGAGAACCCTCGATTGTGATTTGTTGTGGAGTGCGTACACCGGCCACAACGTCTTCACCCTGAGCGTTGATAAGGTATTCACCATTGAAAATGTCCTCACCAGTTGCAGCATCACGGGTAAACGCAACGCCAGTAGCGGAAGTGTTACCCATATTGCCGTAAACCATTGCCTGAACATTAACGGCGGTACCCCATTCTTCAGGGATTTGGTTCATTCGGCGATAGAGGATTGCACGCTCATTCATCCAGCTGTCAAACACGGCATAGATTGCGCCCCAAAGTTGCTCCCACGCAGATTCCGGGAAATCTTTGCCTGTGGATTTCTTTACGGCAGCCTTGAATTTGACAACGAGACCCTTGAGGTCGTCAACTGTCAATTCAGTGTCGTGCTTAACGCCTTTTTCTTCTTTAACCTTTTCGAGGATTTCCTCAAACGGGTCGATATCTTGTTTTGACTTTGGCTTCATTCCAAGTACAACATCACCGTACATTTGAACGAAGCGGCGGTAGCTGTCCCAAGCGAAGCGAGGGTTGCCGGATTTCTTTGACAAAGCTTCAACAACGGTGTCATTGATACCGAGGTTGAGCACTGTGTCCATCATACCCGGCATAGAAACACGTGCGCCGGAGCGTACGGAAACGAGCAATGGATTAACAGCATCGCCAAACTTGTTGCCTGTAAGATTTTCGATGTGCGCAACTGATTTTTTTACATCCTCTTCCAAAATTTTCACTACAGCATCGCGGCCGAGAGTGTTATATTCGGTGCAAACTTCAGTCGTGATAGTGAATCCTGGAGGTACGGGAACGCCGATAAGGTTCATTTCAGCGAGATTTGCTCCCTTACCGCCAAGTAAGTTTTTCATATCGGCGCGACCTTCTGCCTGGCCGTTGCCGAAAGTGTAAATCCGTTTCATCAATAAATGAAATTTAGTTTATAATATTATAATTTAAAGTGATTGACAAAATGAGTCAATGCAAATATAATTAATATAACCTATACTCTAAAATATTCCTATGAAAATTTATTAATGTTATAGAGCATAAGTGGCGAACGGTAAAAAAAACGTACTTTTGCACAAAAATTATATACATGGGTCGAAAACGTAGAGAATTGCCCGTAGTGGAGGGTGTTGAGATAACAGGAGTTGCAGCGGAGGGCAAGAGCATTGCCCGCGTCAACGAGATGGTAGTGTTTATCCCTTACGGTGCTCCAGGCGATTTGGTCAACATAAAACTTGATAAGAAGAAACGCAGTTATGCGGAAGCGCATATTGTCGAGATAGTAAAGCCGTCTGATAGGAGAGAGCAACCGAAATGTGAGCATTTCGGGGTGTGCGGAGGTTGCAAATGGCAACATATTCCATACGAAGACCAGTTGCGATACAAGCGCGACCAGGTTGTGGATGCGCTTACGCGGATTGCCAAGGTTGACATCCCGGAGGTGAATCAGACTCTCGGCTCACAGGAGACATTCTTTTATCGCAACAAACTGGAATATACATTTTCCAACAAATGCTGGATAACGTTTGAAGACCTGCGTAGTGGCAAGGAAATCGAAGATCGCAACGCTCTCGGCTTTCATATCCCGGGCGCATTTGACAAGGTGCTCGATATAAAGAAATGTTGGTTGCAGGACGATTTGTCGAATCGCATCCGATTGTTCATCCGTCAATACACATTGGGCAAGGGATATGAGTTCTACGACATCAAGGCTCAGCAGGGCTTTATGCGCACACTGATGGTGCGCATTGCAAGTACTGGCGAGGTTATGCTGATTGTTGTGTTTGCGCAGGACGACAAAGAGAAAATAGAGGATGTGATGAGTGCCGTTGCGGCGGAATTTCCTCAAATTACGTCATTGCTTTATGTCGTAAACCAGAAAGTCAATGATACGATTGCCGACCAGACAGTCGTGACTTATCGTGGTCGCGACTACATAAACGAAGAGATGGAGGGCTTGCAGTTCCGTATCGGACCGAAATCTTTTTATCAGACCAACTCACACCAAGCCTACGAACTCTACAAGGTGGCGCGCCGAATGGCAAATCTTAAGCCGGATGACCTTGTTTATGACTTGTACACAGGTACTGGCACAATCGCCAATTTCGTGGCAAGGCAAGTCAAGAAGGTTGTGGGCATCGAATATGTACCGGAAGCGATTGAGGATGCGAAATTGAATTCCAAGGTAAATGGAATAGACAATACCTTGTTCTTTGCCGGCGATATGAAAGATGTACTTACCGATGGGTTTATCGCAGAGCACGGTCGCCCGGACGTGATGATTATCGACCCTCCACGCGCCGGTATGCACGAAGATGTGGTGAATGTGATTCTCAACGCCCGACCAGAGCGTATTGTGTATGTAAGTTGCAATCCGGCAACACAGGCTCGCGATTTGGCGTTGATGGACGAGTATTACAAGGTTGAAGAGGTTCAGCCAGTAGACATGTTCCCCCATACTCATCATGTTGAAAATGTGGTGAGGTTGTCAAGACGCTAAATCGGTATTGCTTCGCACTTAAATCTACGGATCTATTAAGCGAGTCGGTGTTTCTTGTTTAACCAACGGTAGGCGAACAGGCAGATTATTACAGATACAAGAGAACCAGTGACGGTTGCTAATCCCATAGGGTAGAGCGTGTCAGGAAAATTGGTAGAGGCGAGATATGCCAATGGGATTCGGGCTGTGATGATGGACGTAAAGTTGTGTGCAAATGAAATTGTCGACAATCCACAGGCGGTGAAAAATCCGCTGAAGCAGAAATGGACTCCGGCAAGCGCACAATCCCAAGTGTAGCCACGGAGATACTCACCACCCATTGAAATTACTGTTGCGTCGTTGGTGAATATGCTTACGGCAGCATTTGGGATGAATTGCAGAATAATAGAAACGACGATGCCAAAACTTACAGCAATTGTCATTGCGTATTTCAGCGTTGCTTTTGCTCTGTCCATTCGGTTTGCCCCAATGTTTTGCGCTGCCATCGTTGACACAGTGGCAAGCATTGCCGATGGGATGATGAATAGCAGACCGATAAACTTTTCAACGATGCCGACTGCCGCCGCATCGTTAAGACCACGGTTGTTGGCAATGACGGTAATTGCCAAAAATGATATTTGTATAAATCCGTCTTGAAGAGCAACGGGAAATCCGATTTTTAGGAGTGAGGATATGGTCTTCTTGTTTGGTCGGAAGTCGCTTTTGCGAATTGCCGGCAGAAGTTTTCGCTTTCTTATAGAGATGATCGCAAACAGGACACTTAGAGCTTGCGACAGAGTTGTACCCAATGCTGCGCCGGTAGGTCCGAGATTGAGTGTGCCGATGAAAAGAAAATCGAGGATAATGTTGGCAACGCAGGCAACGGCAACAAAGTACATCGGACTTTTGGAATCGCCGAGGCCACGGAAGATTGATGCTATTATGTTGTATGCGATGATGAATGGTATGCCAATGAAGCAAACCGTCAAATAGTCCGTTGCACCAGCGATTGCTTCTTGCGGCGTATCTAGCCATGACACGATGCTGCCTCGCAACAATAGCAATATTCCTGACAAGACAATCGCAATAGTGATGAACATTGTTACGGTATTGCCTATGATTTTGGCGGCTTTTTGATTGTCTTTTGCACCGATGGCGCGTGCCACGCACACCGTTGTACCCATAGCCAAGCCGATGAGAACAACCGTAATCATATACATCACCTGACCGCTATTGGAAACGGCTGTGGTACTGTCAACGTCACAGTATAGCCCGATTACAAAGAGGTCTGCCAGGCCATAGAGAATCTGAAGAAAATAGGACAACATATACGGCACCGAAAATTTTCGGATATTTTCGAGTATGCTACCTCTTGTCAAATCGTTTGAATTCATAGATGTCCATAAAAATAAGCAGGAGGAAAACTTTGTAGATTTCCTCCTGCTGTGTTGTATAAACGGATGTTATTCGTTATCCCTTGATTGCTGCAATGCCAGGAAGAACCTTACCTTCGATAGCCTCAAGAAGAGCGCCACCACCAGTTGAAACGTAAGATACCTTGTCAGCCAAGCCGAACTTGTTTACACAAGCGACAGAATCGCCACCACCTACGAGTGAGAATGCACCCTTTTCAGTTGCTTCTACAATAGCGTCGGCAATTGCGCGTGAACCGGCAGTGAAGTTATCAAACTCGAATACGCCTGCAGGACCGTTCCAAAGAATAGTTTTTGCATCTTTGATTGCTTCTGCAAATGCTTTGCGAGTTTCAGGACCTGCATCCATACCTTCCCAGCCTTCTGGAATATCGTTTGAAGGGCAAACTTGAGTGTTGGCATCGTTGCTGAATTTATCAGCAGCAACACAGTCAGTACCAAGCACGAGGTTTACGCCTTTGTCTTTTGCTTTCTTCATAATTTCAAGAGCAAGGTCAAGTTTGTCGTCCTCGCAGATCGAAACGCCGATTTTGCCACCTTGAGCCTTTGCGAAAGTGTAAGTCATACCACCACAAAGAATCAGGTTGTCAACCTTGTCCATCAAGTTCTCGATGATGCCAATCTTGGTTGAAACTTTAGAGCCACCCATGATCGCAGTGAAAGGACGCTTGATGTTGTTAAGCACGTTTTCAACGGCAGTAACTTCTTTCTCCATCAAGTAGCCGAGCATCTTGTTGTCTGCATCGAAATAGTCAGCAACAACTGCTGTAGATGCGTGGCGACGGTGTGCAGTACCGAAAGCATCGTTTACATAGCAGTCAGCATAACTTGCCAAAGTCTTGGCAAACTCTTTCTGACGTTCTTTCATTTCTTTCTTTGCTGCGTCGTAGGCAGGATCTTCTTTGTCGATGCCAACAGGCTTGCCTTCCTCTTCAGGATAGAAGCGGAGGTTTTCGAGCAAAAGAACTTCGCCTGGTTTCAAAGCGGCGGCTGCCTCTGCTGCTTTTGCGCAGTCAGGAGCGAACGTAACGTCTACACCAAGTGCTGCTGCCACAGCCTCTTTGATTTGGCTCAAAGACAATTTTGCATTGACTTTGCCTTTTGGTTTACCCATGTGTGACATAACGATGAGAGCACCGCCGTCAGCAAGGATTTTTTTCAAAGTTGGAAGAGCACCACGGATACGAGTGTCGTCTGTGATTCTACCATTTTCGTCCAATGGCACGTTGAAGTCAACGCGCACAATCGCTTTTTTACCTGCGAAATTGTATTGATCGATTGTCATTTTATTGAAAATTAGAATGTTAATATTTCTATTTTGTAATTCGCTAATAAAGGTAGTTTTGACCTATCTTCTTATGCAAAGTTAGTCAAAGATTTCTTTATGCGGAATTATTTCTTTATTAAAGTTTGTTGCAGTGCCTTTTGAAGTTATAAAATGCCTTTGTCGGCAAGCAATGCTTCCATTTGTTGTTGCAATTCCTTCGCTTTTTGTCCTGCAACTTCTGCAAAATCTTCGCCTTGCGACGCATAGATGATGCCGCGTGAAGAATTTACAAGCAAACCGCATTCTTCAGTCATACCATAGTGCGCCACTTCTTCAAGGCTGCCGCCTTGTGCGCCTACGCCAGGCACCAAGAGGAAGTTGTTTGGAACTACTTTTCGCACATCCTCAAACATTTTGCCTTGTGTTGCTCCGACAACAAACATCGTGTTGTCGCAGTTGCCCCATAATGACACTTTCTTCATTACGTTTTGGTAGAGCGGAGTGCCGTTGACATCTTCTGTCAGTTGGAAGTCGTGAGAACCTTTGTTTGATGTCAAGCCAAGCACGATTACCCATTTGCCGTCATATCCGTAGAAAGGAGAGATGCTATCTTCGCCCATATAGGGAGCGACTGTAATGGCATCAACATCAAGATGCTCGAAGAAACTGCGGGCATACATGGCAGATGTGTTACCGATATCACCCCGTTTTGCGTCAGCGATGATAAACTGCTCAGGATAGTTCTGCTTCAGATAGAAAATTGTTTGCTCTAAAGCCTTCCAGCCATCCAAACCGAAGCATTCGTAAAATGCAAGATTAGGCTTATAGGCTACGCAGTAGGGCGCAGTAGCGTCTATTATGGCTTTGTTAAATTCAAAAATCGCATCTTTGTTGCCTTTAAGGTGTTCCGGCAACTTTTTGATGTCGGTGTCAAGTCCGACGCATAGAAATGATTTTTTGTGCCGGATTTGGTCAAACAATTCTTTTTTTGTCATAATCTATCTGATGTTTTTACAATTCAGTTTCTTTCAACTTTTCGGCATTTTCTGCGATAATCAGGTTGTCGATGCAGTCCTGGATGTCGCCGTCCATAAATGCCGAGAGATTGTAGATTGTGTAGTTTATGCGATGGTCGGTGATACGTCCCTGCGGATAGTTGTAGGTGCGTATTTTTGCCGAGCGGTCACCTGTCGATACCATCGTTTTGCGGCGCGAAGCAATGTCGTCGACATATTTTTGGTGCTCTTTGTCGTATATGAACGTGCGCAAGCGAGCAAGGGCTCTTTCCTTGTTCTTTGGCTGGTCGCGGGTTTCGGTACATTCAATGAGAATTTCCTCAACCATGCCAGTGTTGGGGTTTTTCCAATTGTAGCGCAAGCGTACGCCGGATTCGACCTTGTTCACGTTCTGACCGCCGGCGCCACCGCTTCGGAATGTATCCCACTTAATCTCGCCCTCGTTGATTTCCACATCGAAAGGTTCTGCCTCGGGAAGTACGGCAACAGATGCGGCGGAAGTGTGTACGCGTCCTTGAGTCTCAGTTGCCGGTACTCGTTGCACACGATGAACACCTGACTCATATTTGAGCGTGCCGTATACCTTTTCTCCGTTGACGGAACAGATGATCTCCTTGTAGCCACCGGCTGATCCTTCGCTAAAACTCATAATTTCCATCTTCCAGCCCTTGGATTCGCAGTATTTCGCATACATACGGAACAGATCGCCGGCAAAGATTGCCGCTTCGTCGCCGCCTGTACCGCCTCGGATTTCAAGAATCACGTTTTTGTCATCCTCCGGGTCTTCCGGGATAAGCAACAGTTTTATCTCTTCCTCGATTTTCGGCAATGCAGCAGTGTTGCTGTCCAAGTCGTCTTGCGCAAGTTCGCGCATTTCTGGGTCGGATTCCGATTTGAGCACTTCGCGGGCTTCGTCGATGTCGCGGAGCATCTGTTTGTATTTATTGGTTACCTTGGTCAGTTTCTCAAGGTCCTTGTATTCTTTGGTCAGTTTGACAAATCGCTTCATATCGCCAATTACCGAAGGGTCGGTAATCAAAAGGCTGACTTCTTGAAAGCGGGCTTCGATGCCGTCAAGTCTGCTCAAAAGTGTTGATTCTGCCATAAATTTTATATTTCTGCAAAAGTAGTCAAAATTAAGTAAATGGCAAAGTCGGTCAGCCCTTAAGCGCAGCCGCAAATTCCGTTGCAAGCAGTTGACAAGCCTCTTCTGTTTCGGCAGAGCAACTTTGTTTCATCTCTATCGGGTTGCCCACAACTGTGAATTTCAGTTTTTCTGTCATTGCGTCAATTGTCCTAGTCGCGATGCTTGCCCAAGTATACGATCCGAGGCGAGAGAATACCTTGCCTCCGACACCTCGCAGATTTAATGATTTGACAAGTGACTCAATTTGAGGGAACAGACTTCCGTTGTAGGTCGGGGAGGCAATGATCAAACCTTTGTATTTATAGATGTCGCGGAGGATGTACGACTCGTCGGCATACGAGACATTGTGGATGCAGATATTTTTTATTCCTTTATCCGACAGGCACTGAGCCAAGGTCTCAATCATTTCTTCCGTATGGCCATACATTGAGGCGTATGCAATCACGACGCCTTCTTCGCTTTCGCCTTTGCTCAGACGATCGTAAATATCCACAACTTTGGCAATTTGTTCGTGCCATACCGGACCATGGGTTGAACAGATGTAGTCGAGTTCCACGTTGCTTAATTTTGCTAGTGCTTTTTGTACGGGTGCGCCATATTTGCCGACAATGTTGGAGTAGTAACGATACATCTCGGGAAAGTAGTGCGTTGTGTCGGTCTCTTCGTCAATTATACTGCCATTGAGTGCTCCAAAACAGCCGAATGCATCACCCGAAAATAAAGTTTTGGTCTCTTTGCAATAGGTTACCATCGTTTCCGGCCAATGCACCATCGGAGTCAGCGTGAATTGTAGGGTTGCGCCGCCGAGGTCTATGACATCTCCGTCGGCAACTGTCATTGTCCGGTCGGTGATGCCGTAATAGCCTTTGAGCATTTCCACTGTCTTTGCATTTCCGACGACCTTCATTTCAGGGAACACTTCGCACAATGTCTGTACGGCACCGGTGTGGTCTGGTTCCATATGGTTTATTATCAGATAATCTGGGTTTTTGCCGTTGCAGATGGCTTTTATCTTTTTGATTTGTTCAAAGGCATGCGAAATCTCAATACCGTCGATGATTGCACATTTCTGGTTACCAGTAACCACGTATGAGTTGTACGACACACCATAGGGCAGTGGCCACAGACCTTCAAACCTCGTGGTTGTGCGGTCGTTGACACCTACATAATAAATGCCGTTTGTAATTTGTTTTCTTGTCATAGCCAAATTGTTTTATTGTTGTTCGTTTTTGTTCCAAAGGATATCCATACGTTCCTCCATCTTCTTTTCCGAGGCGTTGTTGCCGGCAGTCCAGAATTGCTTGCCCTTGATATGCTCGGGTAGATAATCCTGTTTCACGAAATTGCCAGGATAGGAGTGGGGGTATTTGTAGTCTGCGCCATATCCGAGTTCTTTCATTAGTTTTGTTGGGGCGTTTCTGATGTGCAGGGGGACAGGAAGGTTGCCTGTCTGCTCTACAAACTGTAGGGCCTCGTTGATGGCGTTGTAGGCAGTGTTGCTCTTTGGCGACGTTGCAAGATAAATGGCGCATTCGGAGAGGATGATTCGGCCTTCCGGCCATCCGATTTTCTGCAATGCGTCAAATGTCGCATTTGCCAAAAGTAGAGCGTTGGGGTTGGCAAGTCCGATATCTTCTGCCGCGAGAATGACCAGTCGTCGGGCAATAAATGCCGGGTCTTCACCTCCGGCAATCATCCGGGCGAGCCAGTATACGGCGGCATCGGGGTTGCTGCCTCTCACTGATTTGATGAAGGCGGAAATGATGTCGTAGTGCATTTCTCCGTCTTTGTCGTAGGCCATCGGATTTTGCTGTAGCCGTTCGGTTACGATTTTGTTGTTGATAACAATAGGCTCGTTTTCGCTGACTGCTTGGCTGAGTAGGTCGATGATGTTGAGCATCTTGCGGGCGTCTCCACCAGCAAACCTGAATATTGCTTCGGTTTCCTGTATCTCAACTTTGCGCTCTTTCAAAACATTGTCTTTTGTGATGGCGCGTGTGAGCAATTCGTTGAGATCATCGTTTGACAATGGCTGAAGCACATATACTTGAGCGCGCGACAGAAGAGGGCGGATTATTTCGAACGAAGGGTTTTCTGTCGTCGCGCCAATTAACGTTACTGTGCCCATCTCAACAGCCGCCAAGAGGGAATCTTGTTGCGACTTGTTGAAACGGTGGATTTCGTCAATAAACAATATCGGGCGGTGCTGGCTGAACATGCTTTGTGCGTCGTGCTTGCACTTTTGGAGCACATCTCTAACGTCTTTGACTCCCGAATGGACAGCTGATAGCGTGTAGAACGGGGCTTGAACCTGAGTGGCGATGATTTTTGCGAGAGTTGTTTTGCCGACACCGGGTGGTCCCCAAAGGATAAAAGAGGAAATCTGCCCAGATTCAATCATCTTACGCAGGATGCATCCTTCGCCTACGAGATGCTTCTGCCCGATGTATTCATCAAGTGATTTAGGCCTTAGCCGTTCTGCTAATGGTTCAAATATCATGAGTGAGATTTTTCTTGATTGATTTTACAAAAATACTGAAAAATCGATGATTTTGTCTATTTTTGCATTCTGAAAAAATGCTATAAACAAATGAATTGCAGAAAAATCATAGTAGCCACGATTGTGGCTGCTGCATTCGTTGCCCAAACGGGCAATGCAACAGTCTCATTGCGTCAATGTTCACTTGAGGCAGCTCCTTCCGCTCTAGAGGAGATGGTGTCGGAGCAGGACGGACAAACTTACTTGATGATGTCGGCTGATGGCCGCGAAGTCATAAGATACGATTATAAGACAGGAAAACAGGTCGCTGTTGTGATGTCGAATGCCAATTTGCGCAATTGCGACGTTAAGTCGTGGGACGGATTTATCCTTTCTCCCAACGGAAAATTGTTGTTGCTCTATACTAATGTGCAGAATATCTACCGCCATTCTTTTAAGGCATCTTATTATGTATATGACATAGCGCGCAACAACATTAAAAAACTTTCCGAGAATGGAGACCAGGAAATACCTGCGTTTTCGCCAGACAGTCGGATGGTGGCATTTGTGCGCGACAATAACATCTATGTTGCCAAGTTGGACTACGGAACGGAGGTTGCCGTGACTAAGGACGGCAAGAAGAATGAAATAATCAACGGTGTGCCTGATTGGGTATATCAAGAGGAGTTCGGTATGCTCAGTTCATTGACGTGGTCGCCCGACAATTCAATGCTCGCATTCATAAAATGGGATGAGTCGGCAGTGAAAACTTACGATTTCCCGATTTATAGAGGCTCGTGTGATGTTAAAGAGCAGTATCGTTATTATCCAGGAAGTTTTTCGTATAAATACCCAGTGGCAGGCGAAACTAATTCGGCGGTTAAGGTCGTTAGTTACGATGTCGAGACTCGTGCCCTTAAGGTTATGAATGTCCCATTGGCAAGCGATGGCTATGTAAACAAGATTGAATTTGGAGCAAATGCCGACAGACTGATGGTGAATACTCTTAACCGTGACCAGAATGAATTGAAACTGTTTGCGGTTAATCCCCGATCTGCAATTGCCAAACTTGTCTATTCCGACAAATCTACAACTTGGATTGATGGCAGACTGACGGATATGACACGCTATTACGACAATTTCTTTGTCGTGGCAAGTGAACGTGACGGATATTGCCATCTTTATCAATACTCAAATGCTGGCAGCCTTATGCGTCAACTCACGAAAGGGCAGTGGGAAGTGACTGATTTTTATGGATTTGATACGGCAACATCAAAATGCTATTATCAATCAACTCAGAGCGGACCGTTAAACAGGGTTGTCGCATATACTGATGCAAAAGGTGTAAGCACAATTTTGTCGCCGAAGGAAGGAACAAGTTCGGCGCAGTTTAATTCTAAATTGACCTATTATGTGCAGGATTTCAGTGATGTGCATACACCGGACACATATTCTCTTTGTACCCCAAACGGAAAAGAGGTGCGTAAGCTGGAAACGAACAGCGAATATGCGGAGCGGTTCAAAGGTTTGCCTGTTAAGGAGTTTTTTACAATGACAAGCGCAGGGGAGACGTTGAACGGATATATGATAAAACCGACAGATTTCAGCGAGTCAAAGAAATATCCGGTCATCGTGTATCAGTATAGCGGACCGTCATCTCAGCAGGTTACAAACAGTTGGCGCATTGACTGGCTCAATTATGCAGCAACGCAAGGCTATCTTGTGGTTTGCGTAGACGGCCGTGGAACTGGTGGCCGTGGCAAGGTGTTTGCTTCCAAGGTGTATAAGAATCTTGGAAAATATGAAACGGAGGATCAAATCGCCGTTGCAAACTATTTGGCGCAGTTGTCATACGTCGATTCTTCGAAAATCGGAATCTTTGGATGGAGTTATGGCGGATATGAAACATTGATGGCAATGACTGCTCCAAACAGTCCGTTTGCCGTGGGAATCGCAGTTGCCCCAGTGACCGATTGGCGGTTTTATGACTCGATTTACACTGAACGTTATATGCTTACTCCACAGCAAAATACAGTAGGCTATGATGCAAGTTCGACGCTCTCAAGAATCAGGAATCTTACTGGCCGGTTGCTGATTGTTGCCGGTACGGCTGACGACAATGTGCATATTTCAAACACATTTGAATTTGTATCAGAAGCAACGTCGCAGAATAAAATCATTGATATGATGGTTTATCCGAATAAGAATCATAGCATCATTGGCTGCGAAACCAGATTTGCCTTGTACTCTAAATTGCTGGATTATTTTAATCGGAATCTTAAGGATTAGTACTTGACAAAATTCAATGATTAACGTATATTGGATAGGTGGGAAGAGGTCTCAATTTTTAATGAAATTATGGCAGAGAATGCTCGGTTGATAGCGATTGTAGGACCTACTGCGTCGGGCAAAACCCATAAGGCTGTAGCGTTGGCAAAACGTGTCGATGGCGAAATCGTCAGTGCAGACTCCCGACAGATTTATCGGGGTATGGATATTGGTACAGGAAAAGACCTCTGTGAATATGGTGATGTGCCGTATCATCTGGTCGATATTTGTCCGGCTGGCTACAAATACAATCTTTATGAATATCTTCGTGACTGCGACAATGCAGTGGCATTGATTCGCTGTCGTGGTCGTATGCCTGTGATTTGTGGCGGAACTGGGTTGTATGTTGAGTCGTATCTTAAAGGTGTAAGATTGCCGGAAGTGCCGGAAAACAAAGACCTTCGATGCGACCTCGAACGGTATTCGCTTGAAGAACTTACAGCGATGCTTGCGTCGATGAAAACTCTTCATAATTCAACTGATGTAGATACCAAAAAACGTGCTATCAGAGCCATCGAAATAGAAACATTTTATCAAAATCATCCGGACCTTGCCCAACAGGCTCAGCCTCACCCAGTGGAGAACGCTTTGATTGTAGGTGTTGACATTAACCGGGAGTCTCGTCGTTGCCGAATAACATCACGCCTGAAAGCGAGATTGGAAGAGGGTATGATTGCAGAGGTACAACGGTTAATCGATGAGGGAGTCCAACTGGAAGATTTAATCTATTATGGCTTGGAATACAAGTTTGTTACGATGCACGTCACTGGGCAACTGTCGTATGACGAGATGTTTGCACAACTTGAAATAGCTATACATCAATTCGCTAAGCGACAGATGACGTGGTTTCGTGGTATGGAGCGCCGTGGATTTAAAATCAACTGGTTACCTTATGACATGCCAGACGAGGAGTTCGCCGATGCAGTCGTTGAAATGATGTAACCTTAGCAAAGTTTAAAAGTATAGAAGAAGCCGAGATTATCGCAATTGCGACAATCTCGGCTTCTTAATTGTATCTTAAAGATGCTTATTAACTTAATCCGTCAATATGGCCGTTGACAATGCGAATCTCCATAGCCTTTGGCTTCTTGGGGAGCCCGGGCATACGGAGAATGTCTCCGGCAATCGCCACAATCATTTCGGCTCCGCTGTTGATTACGATGTCATTGATTGGCAATTCAAAATCGTCGGCAGCACCCATACGTTTGGGGTCAGTGGAGAATGAGTATTGAGTCTTTGCTATGCATACAGGGAATTTACCCATACCAATGCGCTCGATTGTCTGCATTATACGGCGTGCGGCTGGGCTGAATGTGATTTTTGTTGCACCATAGATTTCAGTCGCCACTTTGGAAATTTTGGCCTCGATGCTGTCGTCATCGTCATAAGCCATTTTCAACGGTGCTGAGGGGGTATTTTCGATGGTGTCTACCACAAGTTGAGCCAAGTCTGTTGCACCTGCGCCGCCTTCTACAAACGCATTGTTTATGGCGAATCCGATACCTAAATCCTTGCAGTGGCTTTCGATTGCCTCTATCTCGGCATCTGTATCACTGGCATAACGGTTGATTGCCACGATTACTGTTTGCCCGAATTTGCGTATGTTACGCAAGTGTTTGTCCAAATTCTCAAATCCACGCTTCAATGCGTCAATATTTTCATCCGTTATGGATTCATACGCCATTCCGCCCTGAATTTTCAGACCTTGCACTGTCGCAACGAGGATTGTCAATTTGGGCTGTAGGTTCGCTTTGCGGCATTTGATGTCGTAAAATTTCTCGGCACCTAAATCAGCACTGAAACCGGCCTCGGTGATTACATATTCGCTATGCGACATTGCCATTTTGGTAGCAATGATAGAGTTGCATCCGTGGGCAATGTTTGCAAAAGGACCGCCATGGATAAAAGCCGGGGTGTGTTCAATTGTTTGCACAAGATTTGGCTTGATTGCCGCCTTGAGCAATACGGTGATGGCTGGAGCAACCCCAAGGTTATTAACGGTAAAAGGCTTGTCGTCATAGGTGAAACCAAGCAGTATGTTGCCGATTCGGCGTTCAAGGTCGCTGAGATTCTCGGCTAGACAGATTATAGCCATCAATTCCGATGCGGCGGTGATGTCGAAGCCTGTTTGACGCGTAACGCCGTTTGTGCGAGGGCCAAGGCCTGTCACAATATCGCGGAGGGCGCGGTCGTTCACGTCGAGCACTCTACGCCACAGCACTGTCTTTAGCGCAAAGCCTTCCGCTTCATGCTGATAGAGGTAGTTGTCAAGCAATGCCGCAATCATATTGTGTGCTGATGTTATGGCGTGGAAATCTCCGGTAAAATGCAAGTTGATTTTTTCCATAGGCACCACCTGTGCATAACCGCCACCGGCAGCGCCACCTTTAAGACCAAAACACGGTCCCAAAGACGGTTCGCGCAAGGCAACCGAGGCATTTTTGCCGATTCGGTTAAGCCCCAACGCCAGCCCGACGGAAACTGTAGTCTTGCCAATGCCAGCCTTTGTGGCTGTGATTGCAGTGACAAGTATCAACTTGCTGTTTTTTACTTTCTCTTCATCAATGAGAGATACTGGAAGTTTAGCGATGTATTTGCCGTAGTGATCCAAGTCATCGGGATTAATGCCAGCCTTTACAGCCACCTTCTCGATGCGCTCCATAGCCACACTACGGGCTATTTCGATATCTGATTTCATAGGGTTTTCTTTCTGTTTGCAAAGATAGTGCAAGCTGAGAGATGTGCAAAACAAGTTCACTTGAATTTTGCACAGCCGAAGCGCAGCCTGTCTTATTCAAAGATAGTGCAAGCTGAGAGATGTGCAAAACAAGTTCACTTGAATTTTGCACAGCCGGAAGTCGGTGTGGCGGTTGATTCCGTTAAGAGAAATTGATTGGGAAAATTTGTAACACTCTTGTTAAGAGATGGACAAGTCTTTCAACTTGTTGAGGTTAAATGATATATGTGCGGCGTTTGAGTTGGTCTGAGAAACGGACATCCATAATTGCAATAATCCGAATTGCCAATAAAGTCCGCCAGATGAATATTCCACTAATTTCCACCTTTTAAATTGTTTGGTATCTAAATTAAAATTTGTACATTTGTCCATCTCTTAACAAGAGTTGGGAGGTGTTTTGACAACGACGATGAGGGAAATTGCTTATATAAATGTATGCCCGAATTGTACCTTTTACCAATGCAAAACGCTTGGTAAGAGGAAGAAAAGAGTACCCAGAAAACTATTGAGTTATTAATTCTTGGAAAAATGGAAGCAGCGGAGAATAAGAATGTTACGTTGCAATCGTTGTTGGATTTTTTCGGTTCTAAGATTTTGGATTACTCCGAACGAACGCACAAAATCTATCGTTCGAGCATTAATTCTCTCCGTGATTTCTTTCCCTGTGATGCTTTGGCTAGTGACGTGTTTCGTGTAGAGTCACTTTCGCAGTGGGCTGTCAACTTGACTAATAAAGGATTGAAAATATCAACGTTGTTGCTCTACATCAATAATATTTCTGGACTTCTGAAATCAGCCGAGCAAGAAGGTCTTATTGCAAAAACAGATGCAATTAAGGAATTGCGGCAGCGGATAGATGGGCGTAGTATTGAACCGTTGATGCCGATTGCGCAGGCACAGAAAGTGATGCGACTTGCCGTGCGGTCAGTCGACTTGTTTGCTGATATGATGCTTGTCTCATTGAGTAATGGTGCTATGCCAATTTTGTCAGTGGCAAAAATGAAGAATGTGGATGTGCCAGAACTTGAGGCGGCAAGCCGAGAGTTTGCCATTCGCAATCAAAAAACCGGATATAGTTACGTCTTTCCGCTTGACCAAGGAAACTTGACGCGACTGCAACTACAGAGAAAGGTGGAAAGCGGCGTATTGGAGGTGTTGAAAAGCCTTGGTATTTCTCTTGTCGGCAGCATTGATGATACGATTAAAACGCTTTGGGCTCATCTTGCCTTAATGGTAGGTGGAACGCCAGGTGAAATCATCGGTCGACTTGGTTGTGTGCCGAAAGGATTGCCGGCATTTGCTCTTTGTTCGCTGCAAGAAGATGGCTGGTTGTCGTTGGATGCCGATGTTGCACGCTTGCTACTTAACAACCCGTTGCAATGGTATGCAATGAAGTTGCGGCGGGGTGTGAAAATTGACGAGATAAAGGCTCGCAAAGCGCAATTGTCAGAGATTTTCTATCCCTGTGAGGAAATCACAAAAAGAGTAGGGCGAAAGATGAAGCAAGAGACGCGACCAGTGCTGTCTGATGTGGCATTTTTTCGCTGTCGGCAGAGCGAAATCCTACCGGTCTTCGCCAAAATTGGAGACCTTGCGTGGGGCTATAAATATTTTGATAACGGACAAAGCCGCTATGCTGTGATTCCGCAATGCGAGATGGACTGTTTTCAGCAGACTATCGGCCAATTTACGGCTGACTATGATGTTGCTCCGATTGGCGGTTTGTCGCTGCAGAAAGGCGACAAGATGCAGATGGTTGGAGGGATTTTCGCTGGAAAAGAGTTCGAATTTGAAGGAGCAAATCAAAGCGAAGCGTCTACCGTCTACCGTATGCACATTTTGGGGGACAATGGAATAGAATGGCGTATCAAGTCGGACGCAAGAATGACAACAAAGAAAAATTGATTCATAGAATGCAAAATCAAGGATTACAGACATTGCAATTTTTGCATGATAACCACGACCAACTCCTTCAGCAGGAGGCATCGGGGACAAATCGTATGCATCTATATCTCGTCGGCGCATTGTGGATTGCCGTCGAACGATCGGCATTTCTGTTGCAACGTCTCGCTCCCGAGGCGATAGCCAACCCTGTGCAGTTTGATGGCTGGCGTGAGCCACTGGTGGCGGCATCGATTTCGCCCAAGGACCTCGCCGCACGAACGGATGTAGCATCGGTTGGTCAAGGGTATATCTCCATGGCGACTCCACAGTTACCCCGGTCGGCCTATGCCGATTGGCATCGCCGCCTTACCTCCATACTGAGATAAAACGCCAGATGAAGCAGGTGTTGGACGGTTGGATGTTTCCGGAATTGGGACAATGACAAGAATTGTAACAAAAAAATAAAAACAAAAATAAATAGAACACATTATGAGCATTTTTGCAGGCAAGACTCTTATGATTACTGGAGGGACAGGATCCTTCGGCAATGCGGTGCTTAACCGTTTTCTCCGTACTGATATAGGTGAAATCCGAATATTCTCACGGGACGAAAAGAAACAGGACGATATGCGCCATGAATATCAGGTGAAATACCCGGATGTGGCAAACAAGATAAAATTCTTCATCGGCGACGTGCGTGACCTGCAGTCGTGCCGCAATGCAATGCCTGGAGTTGATTATATCTTCCATGCAGCAGCATTGAAACAAGTGCCGAGTTGCGAGTTCTTCCCGATGGAAGCAGTAAAGACCAATGTTATCGGCACAGACAATGTGCTTACTGCCGCCATTGAGGCTGGCGTTGGTGCTGTTATCTGTCTGTCTACCGACAAGGCAGCCTATCCGATTAATGCAATGGGCATCACTAAGGCCATTGAGGAGAAGATAGCCGTGGCAAAGAGCCGTTACTCTGGCAAGACCAAGATATGTTGCACACGTTACGGCAACGTGATGTGCTCTCGCGGCTCTGTCATTCCTCTTTGGATAGACCAGATACGCAACGGCAACCCCATCACCCTGACCGAACCGAAGATGACGCGTTTCATTATGTCACTGGAAGAAGCCGTGGATCTCGTTCTCTTCGCATTCGAACACGGACAGAACGGAGACATCCTCGTGCAGAAGGCTCCTGCCTGTACCATTCAGACACAGGCAGAGGCAGTGTGCGAACTGTTCGGAGGCAAGAAGGAAGACATCAAGGTGATTGGCATCCGCCACGGCGAGAAAATGTACGAGACATTGCTCACCAAGGAAGAGTGCGCCAAGGCAGAGGATATGGGTAACTTCTACCGTGTGCCGGCCGACAATCGCGGTCTGAACTACGATAAGTTCTTCAAGGAGGGTGATACAAAACGTTCAGAGATAGAGGAGTTCAATTCAGACAACACCCGTCGTCTGAACCTTGAAGAGACCAAAGCCAAAATCGACGCATTGGAATATATTCAGAAAGAACTTAACGGCGAAGGGAACTTCGTGCAATAGCAGTCGTATGAAAGTTTTGGTGACAGGAGCGAAAGGATTTGTCGGAAAGAACCTTTGCGCTCAACTAAACAATATCAAGGATGGCAAGGCACGTTGCTATGGCGACCTCACAATAGACACAGTGTTTGAGTATGACCTTGACTCCGCAGTAGCACAACTCGACCAGTGGTGCGGAGAATGCGATTTCGTGTTTAACCTTGCCGGGGTGAACCGCCCGAAGGATAATGACGAGTTTATGAAAGGCAACTTCGGTTTTGCCTCCACGTTGCTCGACACATTGAAGAAGCATGGCAACCGTTGCCCAGTGATGCTTTCGAGCAGCGCACAGGCATCGCTCACCGGGCGTTTCGGCAACAGCGAATACGGCCGCAGTAAAAAGGCCGGTGAAGACCTGTTCCTCGAATACGGCAGGGAAACTGGCGCGAAAGTGCTGGTCTACCGCTTTCCAAACCTCTATGGCAAATGGTGCAGACCGAACTACAACTCAGCCGTTGCCACATTCTGCAACAATATCGCCAACGACCTGCCCATTACCGTCAACGACCCGAGTGTAGAACTTGAACTGCTCTACATCGACGACCTCGTGGATGAAATGATACACGCCTTAAAAGGAGATGAACACCACTGCGAGTTTGAAGGGCTTGAAGTAATCCCGTCAAATGAAGGCAGATACTGCTATTGTCCCGTGACCCACAAGGCGACACTTGGCGAGATAGTGGACTTGCTTCACCAATTTGCCGATATGCCCAAAACGCTGATGATTCCTGAAATCCCTGCCGACTCGTTTGCCAAACGCTTGTATAGCACATTCTTGTCGTATCTACCTAAGGAGAAAGCCATCTTCGACTTAAAGATGAACACGGACAATCGTGGTTCATTTACAGAGTTGGTTCACACGTTGAACTGCGGACAAGTAAGCATCAATATATCAAAACCGGGCATTACCAAAGGCGAGCATTGGCACAACTCCAAGTGGGAGCAGTTTATCGTGGTCAGCGGTCACGGACTTATCCAACTCCGCAAGGAAGGTACGGACGAGGTGCTCAATTACGAGGTGAGTGGCGATAGAATCCAGTCGGTAATTATGCTTCCCGGCTATACACACAACATTATCAATCTCAGCGACACCGAAGACCTGGTTACGGTGATGTACTGCAACGAGGTCTTCGACCCCAACCGTCCGGACACATATTTCGACAAAGTAGAAAAATAATATGGAAATAAAACATTTCAAGAATAACGGCAAACTGAAATTGCTGATTATTGTCGGCACGCGACCGGAGATCATCCGCCTGGCGGCGGTAATCAACAAGTGCCGCAAGTATTTCGACGTGCTTCTTGCCCACACGGGACAGAACTACGACTACAACCTTAACGGCGTGTTCTTCAAGGATCTGAAACTCGCTGATCCCGACATCTATATGGAAGCCGTGGGCGACGACCTTGGCTCAACGATGGGCAACATCATCGACAAGAGCTATAAGGTGATGGTGGAGACCAAGCCCGACGGCGTGCTGGTGCTCGGCGACACCAATTCGTGTCTCAGCGTGATAGGTGCCAAGCGGCTGCACATCCCCATCTTCCACATGGAGGCAGGCAACCGCTGCAAGGACGAATGCCTACCCGAAGAGACCAACCGCCGCATCGTTGATATCATCTCCGACGTGAATATGACATATTCCGAACACGCAAGACGATATCTTGCCGACTGTGGACTGCCAAAGGAGCGCACCTATGTTACTGGTTCGCCGATGGCTGAAGTGCTTCACAACAATCTGGCGGAGATTGAGGCAAGCGACGTGCACCAACGCCTCGGTCTGGAGAAAGGCAAGTACATACTCCTTTCCGCCCACCGCGAGGAGAACATCGACACCGAGAAGAACTTCCTGTCGCTGTTCAACGCCATCAACAAGATGGCAGAGAAATACGATATGCCGATACTCTATAGTTGCCACCCGCGCTCGCGCAAACGCCTCGAGTCGAGCGGCTTTACCCTCGACGAGCGAGTGATTCGGCATGAACCGCTCGGCTTCCACGACTACAACTGCCTTCAGATGAACGCCTTCGCCGTGGTTAGCGACAGCGGTACGCTCCCAGAGGAGTCAAGTTTTTTCACCTCAGTAGGGCATCCATTCCCGGCAGTGTGCATCCGCACCTCAACGGAGCGCCCCGAAGCCATCGACAAAGGCGACTTCATCATCGCTGGCATCGACGAGACCTCATTGCTTCAGGCTGTTGACACCGCTGTAGCCCTTTGTCGCGATGGTCAACATGGCATCCCTGTGCCCGACTATGTGGACGAGAATGTATCGACCAAGGTCGTGAAAATCATCCAGTCCTACGTCGGTATCGTCAACAAAATGGTATGGCGGAAATTCTAAAATGTGTGGCAGTTGTAAATAAAGACAAAATCCAATAGAATATGCGTGATTTTAAGGATATAAGAGTCGCCGTGGCAGGTACAGGCTACGTGGGACTGAGCATAGCGACACTGCTGTCGCAACATCACTATGTGACGGCAGTGGACGTAATTCCTGAAAAGGTGGCGAAACTGAATAACAAGATTTCTCCGATACAGGATGACTATATTGAGAAATATCTGGCGGAAAAGGCATTGAACCTTGTCGCGACGCTTGACGGCGAAGCGGCATACGCCGATGCTGACTTCGTGGTGATTGCCGCTCCGACGAATTATGACCCGGTGAAGAATTACTTCGACACAAGTCATGTCGAGGAAGTGATAGATTTGGTGTTGGAGGTTAATCCCGATGCCGTAATGGTAATCAAGTCTACAATCCCGGTTGGCTACACGCGTAATTTGTATCTGAAGTATGCAAAGAAAGGTGTGAAGAAATTCAACCTGCTGTTCTCGCCGGAATTCCTTCGGGAGAGCAAGGCACTCTATGACAACCTCTATCCGAGCCGCATCATCGTGGGCTATCCCAAGATTATCGACAAACCGGAGTTTGAGGAAGAAAACCGTGCGATTGAATCGGTGACCGATGTGGAGATACTGAAAGAGGCAGCCAAAACCTTTGCCGCACTCTTGCAGGAAGGGGCAGAAAAGGAGAATGTCGACACACTCTTTATGGGCGTGAAGGAAGCCGAAGCCGTGAAACTCTTCGCCAACACTTACCTCGCCCTACGCGTAAGTTACTTCAACGAACTCGACACCTACGCAGAAGTAAAAGGGCTTGATAGCAAAGCCATCATCGAAGGCGTTGGTCTTGACCCACGCATCGGCACGCATTACAACAATCCGTCGTTCGGCTATGGCGGCTATTGCCTGCCGAAGGACACTAAGCAACTCCTTGCCAACTATCAGGACGTTCCGCAGAACATGATGACAGCCATCGTAGAGTCCAACAAGACTCGCAAGGACTACATAGCCGATGCCGTGCTACGCAAAGCAGGTTGGTACGACTATTCAAGCAACAACCAGTATGGGGTAGAACCTGGCAATTGCGTCATTGGCGTGTATCGCTTGACGATGAAGTCCAATTCCGACAACTTCCGTCAGTCCGCCATCCAAGGCATAATGAAGCGAGTAAAGGCCAAAGGAGCAGAAGTAATCATCTACGAGCCAACGCTTGAAGACGGCACAACCTTCTTCGGCAGCCGAGTAGTCAACAACCTTGACGAGTTCAAGACACAGAGCAAAGCCATCATCGCCAACCGTTTTGACGACTGCCTGACCGACGTTGAAGACAAAGTTTACACACGCGACATTTTCAGAAGAGACTAAATCGTTTGCTTATAGAAGAATCCAAATGAAAGTAGTACAGATAAATGCTGTTTATGAATACAGCAGTACTGGGCGTACAACTACCGAGATGCATGAATATCTTTGTGCAAAAGGAATTGAATCATACGTTTTTTGTACGAATCAGTCTAACCCTTCAAAAAATATATCCAGATTTAGCAGTGAGCTTGATATGAAAATACATTCTGCTCTTTCCAGGCTATTGGGATTGCAGGGTATGTTTTCATACTTTTCGACAAAAAGGCTATTAGCCCAATTAGCACAGATAAAACCAGATGTCGTTCACTTAAGGGTGCTGCATAGCAATTGTATAAACCTACCTCTGTTGTTGCGCTATTTGGCAAAACATGACATTGCTACTGTATTGACTTTACATGATTGTTGGTATTTTACAGGTCATTGTTGTTATTTTGTAGACTCTAATTGCAATAGATGGAAAGAGAAATGCGGTCATTGTCCCGATTTGAAGAATTGGAACACGAGTCTATTTTTTGACAATTCGGCTAAACTATTAGCACTAAAAAAGGAACTGTTCGGAAATATTAAAAATTTGGCAGTCGTTGGTGTTTCAGATTGGGTTACAGGTTTCATAAAGGATTCAATACTGAAGAATGCCAAAATAATAAAGCGCATATACAATTGGATTGATATTTCCAAGTTCACTCCTCACGATACAAAAGCGATTAGGGAAAGAATAGGTTTCAACGAGAAAGACTTTGTAGTTTTAGGAGTGGCACAAATTTGGTCACCATCTAAAGGGTTGGATAGTTTTATTAAATTGGCGAAGCAATGCCCTGATATTAAAATAGCTATTGTAGGAAAGGTATTAGAAACAGATTTACCTGATAATATTATTCTTTTGGGTGTTGTGTCTGATACACAAAAATTGATAGACTATTACTCTATGGCTGATGTATTCTTTAATCCGTCGTTAAGAGAAACTTTCGGAAAGGTCACAATAGAGGCAATGGCTGCAGGAACACCAGCTATAGTGTACAGAGCAACTGCCTCACCTGAACTTATAAAAGATGGGTGTGGGTATGTGGTTGAAATTGATAATATAAAAGAAGCAGTAGAGAAAATTAGAACTATTCAGAATAATACAAAGAGTATGTATTCTCAAAATTGTAGACAATATGTTGGGGAGAATTTCTCAAAAGATATGATTGTAAATCAATATATTCATCTGTATGAATATCTCAAGTTTTCAAAATAGTCTTTTATTGGACTTAATAATTTATTTTTTTAATGTATAAACTGTAAAGGTATTCATACAAAACGCGGTGTTGCCTTTATTGGATGCTAACAGAATAATTTATGACTATAGTATTTGTTTCTAATTCTTTTAATCATCATGAACGATATTTATGTGAGGAATTATACAAGCATGATGATGTGGAATTTTACTTTATTCAAACAAGTCCATTATCAGAAGATAGAAAAAAAATGGGATGGTCTATTAATTTAGAAGATTTTCCATATTGTTTATGTTCTTATAAAGAGGAAGAAAAGTGTAATAGCCTTATTAATGAATGTGATGCTTTAATTATAGGAAGCGCACCTTTTGAAGTTTATCGTCATCGTTTAAAAAAACAAAAGTTGTCTTTCTATTATTGCGAAAGTTTCTTTAAACAAGGATTATGGCATATTTTGAATCCAAAAACATTCTTTTCTGTCTTGAGGTCTTATATATATCCAAGTATGAACCCCAACATTTATATGCTTTGCGCTAGTGCATTTACATCTTTGGATTGTAGTAGAATTCATTCTTTTAAGGATAGGTGTTTTCGATGGGGACATTTTATAGAAGTTAATCAAAATATGGATGAAGGAAATTTATTACTACAAAAGAAATGCAATAATAATGAAAGGGTACGATTATTATGGGTTGGTCGTCTTATTGCTTTAAAACATCCGGAAATGCCAATTAAAGTAGCTATAAAGTTAAAGTCGATGTCTATACCATTTGTTATGGAAATAATAGGCACTGGCCCATTGAAAGAGGAAATTTTAAGAAAGGTAAAAAATTACAAGTTGGAGAGTAATGTGCATTTGTTAGATGCCATGAGCCCAACAGAGGTTCGAAAACACATGGAAATGGCAGATGTTTATATGTTCACGTCTGACCATAATGAAGGATGGGGGGCTGTATTGGGAGAAGCCATGTCTTCTGGATGTGCCGTGGTAACTGGAAGTGCAATAGGTTCCACTCCTTTTCTTGTTCAACATAATGTTAATGGTATCGTATATGATGGTACAAATTATTCTGAATTTGAGCGAAATGTTATAATGCTTGTCACAAACCAAGATTTAAGGAGACATTTAGGACTTGCTGCTGTAGTTACAATGCAATCTGAATGGTCACCAATTGTTGCAGCTGATAGATTTTATAATGTTGTTAAATCGCTGCTAAATAATCAGGAATTACCTAAGTATGAAAAAGGTCCTATGAGCAAAGCTCCTGCGATTAATCGTAGATGGTTTAAAAAAGAAAATTAGTTACAATGTACATATTTATTCTTGTATGGCTTTTGTTGTGGTGGTGGGGTGGCAATTCAAGAAAGCTATTGCATTTAATTATTGCTATTTTCCCAGTTTTTCTCATGATAGCCTTTCGTGCAGAATCTGTAGGGAAAGATACTTCTGGATATTTATATGCATATAATTCCTTTAATTCTAATATTTCTTTAATACAGCTATGGAATGAGTGGGATACAGAGAAAGGCTATGTTGCTTTATGTTATTTTCTTAAGCATATTGGTTTTGGTCAACAATCTGTTTTGTTTGCCGAGGCGTTGGTATTCTGTTTTTCAATCATATATTTTTGCAAATATTGTGCCGGCGATAAACTATTCATTTTAATGATAACTGTTCTTCAACTATCTGAATTTGCCATTTCGGGTATTAGGCAAACATTTGCATTGTCCTTTTTTTTAATAGCTTATAGATTTGCACAAGAAAAGCGATGGGTGATGTATACATTATTGGGCATAATAGCTATTCAATTTCACACCTCCGCAGCATTAGTTTTCCCATGTGGTATTCTAATTCATATGAAATTTAATAATAAGGTATTATGGCTGTACATTTGTGTGCTTGTTTTCTCGCTTTTGTTTATAGGGGCAATTTTCAATAAGATTTCATCAATGTTAGATTATGATGAATACCAACTAATGAGTATTGAAGGCGGATATGTATCGTTTGCAGCTTCTTTGTTATTTTGTTTGGTAATACTGGATAGATACAAGCTTGAACTTTGTAATTTTAGATTTCAACAGGCATCTCATTACACGTTGCTTTTTGCAATGTTTTCTGCTGTTAGATTTGTTAATGTTATGATTATGAGAGTGCTATTGTATTTATCTGTGTTTCCATATTTAATGGTAGATTCTATGCAAGAATCACGTAAATCCCAAAGATTTAAAGCATTGTCCATAACATACTGCGTTGCATACTTCATATACAGGCTATCCGAATTAGATAAATACCATTTTTACTGGAATTAGATATGTTTTCTTACTTATATAAAAAATACTATAATTGTATAGAGTTTAAGTCTGACAACCCTATTGTTCGTTTAAAAAATCAGGCTTTTGCAATATTATTTTTTTACTTCTGTAACTCACTATTGATTGTATATTACAAAATCAGTAAACGAAGCCATCATCTTCAAACGGGTTCAAAAGCCCCAAAGGTTATAGTTTCATTAACAAGTTATCCTAAAAGGATTAGCACTGTTTGGATAACGATTGAATCGCTTATACGACAGACTAAGCGTCCTGATATGATAATTTTATGGTTGGCTGATGAACAGTTCCTGAATAGAGAATTACCAGCGTCTCTAATGAAACTACAGAAACGGGGGGTGACAATTAGGTGGTGTGATAATTTGATGTCTCATAAAAAATATTTCTATGTGTGTCAAGAATATCCCAATGCATGTATTATAACAGCGGACGATGATTTAATTTATCCTCCATTTCATGTTGAGCGATTATGGAATATGCATATTGAACATCCTGCGGATGTTGTATCATTAACTTCTCAAACTATTTCGCCAACTTATTGCACACCTCCTTCTCTATGGACTGGCGTGTCAAAGAAAGAAGTTGTGTCTTCTTATAAGGTAAGTCTCAATTCTGGGAGCGGAGCTCTGTTCCCTCCTAGAAGTCTTCCAAAACAAGCATTTGATAAAGAAGCAATAAAAAGACTATGCCCTTATGCAGATGATTTATGGTTGACCGTTATGACGCATCTGAATGGGGTTAGAACTACGAAATACAGATTTAGCCCATTTCCTATCGTTATAAAATCAACTTTAAGTGATAGTTTATTAAAAAATTTCAACTCAGCCAATAATAACCATGCAACTAACAATGATACGCAATGGGCTGCAATCACAAGAGAGTATAGCAAATTATTAAAAAATAAAATAGGCGATTTTTTTGAATAAATGGCAAACTCAATAAAAAAAGGAGCTCTTATCGGTTATCTAACGATATTTATTAATATAGTTACGGGACTGCTATATACCCCATGGATGATTCGACAGATTGGTGTATCGGATTATGGATTATATACATTGATCAGTTCTTTTATCTCATATTTTTTACTTGATTTTGGATTAGGTACGGCTGTATCTAGATATGTGTCCAAGTACCGTGAAGAAGGAAAGAGCGAGGAAATCGAAAAGCTATTAGGTGTTATAGTAAAAGTCTTTGTTATTATAGATTTAGTGATATTTATATCCCTTTTTATTTGTTTCTTTTATATTTCGGAGATATTTACAGGGCTGACTTCTGATGAAATTGAGAAGTTCAAAGTTATTTATTGCATTGCAGGGTGTTTTAGTCTTCTTACATTTCCATTTTCTTATTTGAACGGAATTTTAATAGCCTATGAAAAGTTCATTGTCTTAAAGGGCTGTGATTTGTTGCAGCGTGTATTGATTGTAGCATTGGTGATTTTTTGTCTGCTTAATGGCTGGGGACTTTATTCATTAGTCGTTGTAAATAGTGGGATGGGGTTACTGATTGTTATTTTCAAAATATTGTATCTTACAAAGGCAGAGACAATTAATATAAAACTCAGTTATTTCAATAAAAAAATTATTGTACAACTTCTTAAATTTTCTTCTTGGGTTTTTATTATCGGTATTGCAAGTAGACTCATGTATAATATAATACCAACAATATTGAGTAGATATTGTAATTCTACTGAAGTGGCGAAGTTCTCCATAGCCATGATGATAGAAGGATATGTATATACATTTGCTAGTGCTTTAAATGGACTTTTCCTGCCTCGTGTCATGCGGATAACTATCAACAATAATGGTATGGAACTGACAAAATTAATGATTAAGGTAGGACGCATACAATTATTAGTGGTAGGTGCTATAATTACGTGCTTTGTTGTTGTAGGACAGGATTTTGTTTTTTTATGGTTGGGCCAAGATTTTAAAGTCAGTTATTGGGTTACACTTTGTTTAGTTGTGCCAGGAATGGTATCTTTAGTAGAGGAAATTGGTAATACAGCCTTGATTGCGGCTAACGAATTAAAGTATCGTGCATTACTTTTTATCATTGCTAGTTTGATCAGTATAATTGGTGGATGTTTGCTTTCACCATCACTTGGAGCTTTTGGAGCAGGCGTTTCTGTGAATATATCATTGGTTTTCTGTCATATTATAGGAATGAATATCTTATATAAAAAGAAATTGAATATAGATGTTATGTCGTTCTTTAAAGCATCAATCATAAGATTTATACCTTCAGTGTTATCGACATTACTTTTAATGTTTACAATTAAACATTTCTTTGACTTTTCAGGTTGGGTTGGATGCATAACAGAGGTTGCCATCTTTAGTGTAATGTTTCTTCTTTTTGCATGGATGTTTTATATAAATGTCGAAGAAAAATCTATAATTAAGCAACTGTTTAAGAAATAAAGACTCATAAATAAAGACTCATAAATAAAATACTAATGTATTATGACAAATCTTGTTTCGGTAATAATTCCAGTCTATAATGTTGAAAAATACCTATCTGTATGTTTGGATTCCGTTATTACTCAGGATTACGCTAATCTTGAGGTAATACTGGTTGATGATGGCTCACCTGACAATTGTGGAGAAATCTGCGATGGATATGCTGCCAAAGACAGCAGAATAAAAGTAGTGCATAAGCAGAATGGTGGTCTGTCTTCTGCCAGGAATTCGGCTTTAGACATAATGAAAGGTGATTGGGTTATGTTTGTTGATAGTGATGATGAAATAAAACCTAATATGATTTCAACAATGCTGAAATATGCCATTGACAACTCATGTGAAATTGTTCGTTGTAATTGCATGACAAAAAGGTTGAATCGGGAAGAGGTTAGGGCATTACCTGTACCTGCTGGATTATATGAGCGTGACAAAATAAATGAGTTGATAATTAAGGATATATTGGGGAGTCAAGCTTGGTTCGGCCTTTACAAATCTAATCTGTGGGATAAAGTGCGATTTCCAGAAGGGCGAATATATGAGGATATTGCAACCATTTTCAAAGTCTATGTTGCAGGCAAGTCTCCTGTAGGTGTATTGGAAGAACCTTTCTATATATATAATCTTCATAATGACAGTATAAGTTTTAAGGTAACTCCTAATAAAAATTACGACCGTTTCTTGGCATTTAAGGAACATTCGGACTATGCAACCTCAGAGAATTTGGCTTATAAAGATTTTTGTTTCCATAATACAGCTGTTACAGCTATTGGAACATATAATTATAACATAAGGTTCAAAGAAGCGAAATTAGCTAAGGAGAAACTTGAGATAGTGACAGAGTTCCTTGACTATAATAAAGATAAAATATTACGAGATAAATACAACTCATTATATTACAAGATAATGTTTAGACTGTTCTATTTAAACCATAAATTTTATTCTGTACTAATGTCTACCATATATTTGTTTGTGAAATGAAAGAGCGATTATCTAATATGGAATTATTGCGAATCGTAGCAATGTTTTTAGTCTTGTTGCTTCATTGTAATTATACGATAATAGGTCCTGAAAACTCTAAGCACATCATTTCAACTCCTTTTGAGTCATTTACTCGTATCTTTTTTGAGCAGTTATGTCTTTGCAGTGTCAATGTATTCGTGCTTATTTCTGGATGGTTTGGAATAAAAGCTAACAAAAAAGGATTAGCATCATTACTTTTTCAAGTAATTTTCTTGGCTGTTGTCATAATGCTTATTCTAATTCCATTTAAAATCAGCATACCTCCATTAAGAGATTTATTCAAGGTTTTTTATTTTGGCGCATATTATTGGTTTGTACCATCTTACATCCTGTTATATATATTTAGCCCGGTTCTTAATAGTTTTATTGAAAATTCAGATTATGCAAAGGTTAAGAGATTGCTTATAAACTTTTTCCTGTTTGAATTTGCGCTTGGGTGGTTATTTGATTGGGAACATTTTGGATTGGGCTATTCGGGCATATCTTTCATTGGGCTGTATCTATTGTCTAGATTTTTAAATAAGTATAAGAATAATCTATTCATAACAACGAGAAAAAGAACTTGGTATGTTTTGTCCTATTTGATGTGTTCGCTTATGCCGACCGTAATAACTTTTATGACACTCAGATTTGCTGATTATGGGTTCAATCAACTGGCATACACTTCACCATTTGTCATTGCAGCATCCGTTTCAATGCTGTTGCTGTTTTCAAAATTTGATTTTAAATCAAATTTTGTCAACTGGTTAGCGGCATCATCGTTTTCTATGTATTTAATTCAATTACATCCTATGGTTTGGCCAATTTGGACATTGCTAATGAAACAATTATATAAGATAACGAATTGGGGGGGGGGGTATTGGATACTCAGCATAGTAATATGCATTTTGTTGGGGATGATTTGTGTTATAATTGATCAGGTACGTATTTGTTTTTGGGAAATAATTAAAAATAAGAAATGATATACCTAAGAATTTTATTTTGTCTGCTACGCACATGGCCTTTAGGACTTATATATATATGGAAAATTAAAATTGTTAAAGATGCGTATGCAATGAGATGGTTTAAAGATGTAGAAGCAACGTATCAAAAAAATAAAAATTTGTTTTACGTCATTGCTCAGCGCAAATACTATAGAGATTTATTTTATCATAGGTTCCATTTGCCTGTTATGTTATGCATACCTCTTTTTGGAGGATGCAATATCGCTATTCCAAGAATTGACATTGGAGAGGGTTTGTTTTTGGAACACCCATATGGTTCTTTTTTAAATGCTATATCTATAGGAAAAAACTTTACGTGTCTTCACAATGTTACAATTGGCAAAAATCATGATGGTATTCCAACCATTGGTGACAACGTTTTTTGTGGCTGTGGGGCATGTGTATTAGGTCCCATTCATATAGGAAATAATGTGAAAATTGGTGCCAATGCTGTAGTTGTAAATGATATTCCTGATAATTGTGTTGTTGTAGGAAATCCTGGCGTTATTGTTAAGCGCAATGGTAAAAAGTTGCATTGATTTGAATTTTGACATAAAATACATATTATAAAAAGTTGTCATTGATTATAATGAATATTTTACTAATTACTGCAGAAGAGTGGAATGACTATGTGTATGGCAATGGTGTATTAACAAACTGGTTTACAGATTTCAATGCCGATTTTGCTCAAATATACACGAGTCCCGGTTTGCCAAACAATAAAGTGTGCCATAAGTATTTTCAGATAGATGAAAAGCAAATGGTACGGTCTATTTGCTCCAATGTTAAAGCTGGGCGCGAGATAACGATGGCAACCAATAGCGCAGAACTGGATGCGACGAAAAGTAATGCACAAAGACAGGGCGTGTATGGCTTGTTCAAGAAACTATCCATGTGGATGCGCACACCTGTAGTGATGCTCCAGGATTTGATTTGGATGATGGGACGATATGACAAGAATGCATTACAGAAATTCATTGATGATTTTAACCCGGACGTGGTGTTTTGTCCACAGTTGGGCAATCCGAAAATGTGGCGATTAGAGCGATTAGTAAAGAGTATGACCAATGCGCCTTTTGTTGCTTTCACTGCTGATGACGAGGCTTCATACAAACAATATAGCTTGTCGCCATTGTTTTGGTTGAGAAGGTGGTATTGTCATAAAGGATTGAAAAGAGCCGTTAAAATGTTCTCACATTATTTTATGTTTTCTGCCGAACAAGCCAAAGATTATACACGGGTATATGGCGTTTTTGCTTCCACACTATATAAATGTGGTGATTTCTCTGACGATTTTGTTGAGAAACCCGTCGGCAATCCCATACGGCTTGTTTATGCAGGACGCTTGTATTGCAACCGTTGGAAGACACTGGCAGAGATAGGCAAGGCTTTGCATAAGATAAACAAAAGCGGCGAGCGCATGGTGCTTGACATCTATACTCAGGAGGCTTTGACATACGAACAACGAAAGGCTCTTTGTACGGAAAACTCCGTGTATATGAAGGGCAGCGTGAGTCCAGCGCAGTTGAAAGAAGTGTACCATGGTGCAGATATAGCCCTGCATGTGGAGTCGATGGACAAGAAAAACCGTTTGGCGACGCGTGTGTCGTTTTCTACAAAGATTATTGATCTGATGGCTTCAACTTGTGCCATTCTTGCGGTTTGCTGGAATCGTCATTGCGGATACCAATATCTACGAGATAATGATGCTGCATTCTGCGTGGATGACTACAATGCTGTCCTGCCAATGTTGCAGCGCATTGTGGACAATCCTTCGCTTGTGCAGGAGCATGCACGTAAGGCATACGAATGCGGAAGAAAGAACCATACACGTGAGAAAATACAGAAACAGATCATGGATAAATTCGAGGAGGTGATAGCTCATGCAAAACAATAACAGGCCATTGGTTTCGGTAATAGTCCCCTGCTACAAGGTGGAGAAATATCTTCCGAATTGCATTGAAAGTGTCATCAACCAAACTTATGACAATTTGGAACTTATACTGGTTGATGATGGCTCACCTGACAATTGTGGAGAAATCTGCGATGGATATGCTGCCAAAGACAGCAGAATAAAAGTAGTGCATAAGCAGAATGGTGGCCTGTCGTCTGCCCGTAATGCCGGAATGAAGGTCATGACGGGAGATTTTGTCACGTTTCTTGACAGTGATGACTTTCTGCATGAAGAAGCATTGCACATTTTGGTTGAACATGCAATGAGCTATGGTGCACAGATCGTGCAATGTGATTTCATAAGAGGCAGTGAAACCGCGTTCCCTCATTGGGATGGTTCTGAAAAAGAAGAAGTGTTCGACAACCATACAGTCTTTACTAAGTTTGCCGCCAAAATTATTGTGTGTGGAAAATTGTATAAGCGTGAGTTGTTGGATGACATCATGATGCCAGAGGGTATAATAAACGAAGACGATTGGACTACGTGGAAGATATACTACAAGGCAAAGCAAATCATTGTGACCAATCGGCCGTTATATTATTATACCAGGAATCCTCAAAGCATCATAAGTTGTGCAAAGAAAAAGCTGGACACCACTTATTATGGCGCTTATGACGAACGCATCAACTTCTTTGCGCAAAAGGGAGAAAAGAATTTGGAAGATATTTCGCGCTTGCAGTTCTGCAAGTCTTTGTTGCTTTCTTATTCTAACGAGCAGTTGATGGATGGGCAACGCAAGGAAATCCGCAAACGATTTAAAGACAACTGGAAAATTCTGAGAACATCACCTTCTGTTCCTCCCTTCATGAAGATACTTTTCTTCGGTTTCATCGTTTGCCCCCAACTTGTTTCAAAGGCGGCTATAACCCAAACGGGGGGGGGGGGTAAAAGTAAAATTTCTATTATTGTTCCATGTTACAAGGTGGAGAAATATCTTCCGAATTGCATTGAAAGTGTCATCAACCAAACTTACGATAATTGGGAGCTCATACTGGTTGATGATGGCTCTCCGGACGGAAGTGGGAGAATCGCAGACGAATATGCAAAGCGCGATGAACGCATAAAAGTCATACACAAGGCTAATGCAGGTGTCGCTGCAGCCAGAAACTCTGGGGTAGATATTGCAGAAGGTGAATACGCCACGTTTTTGGACAGTGATGATTTTCTTCATAAAGACTTTCTGAAAGATATGCTGGAGTTGGTTCAACGTACAAAGGCCGATATTGCACAATGTGGTTACGTGAGAGGAAATGATACGCAATTTCCTACAATCGGGCATCCCAAGCATGAACACGTATACACATCGCATGAAGTGTTCATTGCAGATGTGGCCAAGATCATCGTATGGGGGAAACTTATAAAAACAGAGATTCTGAAAAGCATCAAGATACCAGAAGGACGGTATTTTGAAGACGATCTGGTTACGTGGCGATGGTATTATGCCGCCAATAAGATTGCTGTGACAAACGCACCTTACTACTATTACACATTGAATGATGCCAGCCAGATGGCTCAACATAAAAAGAAACCAAATCTTAGCTTCATTGAGGCTTATGATGAACGCATAAGATTTTTTAGAGAAACACGAGAAAAGTATTTGGAAGATTGCAGCCACAGGCAGTTGTGCAAATCGCTATTGCTAATGTATGGCAATGATTTGCTGACAGAAAAGCAACGCACTTTTGTATTAAAACGTTACCGCGAGAGTTGGAATACTCTTAGACATTCAGACATACTGCCGCTGAGGTTGCGAATGTTGTTCGGCTTTTTCAATCTATTTCCATCCTTCTTTTCTCAATTTACAAAACTGATATTTTGATAAAAATGGAAACTTTCATGTTTAACAATTTATTTCGCAAACTTACCGACACTTCTGACGGAGGGAAGCATTTGCCATGGATTACTCGTCGAATTATGGGTTGGTTGTCGGGGTTTGATGCCGATAAGTATTGGCATAGACAGTTTATCGTTGCCAATCCCAAAGCCAAAGTGAATCCACTACTGAAAGCATATTATCTGTTATGGATTAAACGTGTAGACTACAAACACAACTGCTCTTTTGGCACCTCGTTCAACAGGGGCATGCAAGCAATTACCCCCCCCCCATTTACCTCATGGCCCTAATGGTATTATTGTAGGCAGTGATGTAAAAATAGGAAGAGGTTGTATCATCTACCATCAGGTTACAATCGCTGGCGGTGGAGTAGAAATTGGCGACTATGTGGAGTTAGGAGCTGGAGCAAAGGTCTTACCTAATGTGAAAATTGGCAACCATATACATGTCGGGGCCAATTGTGTTGTGGTGGAGGACATTCCAGATTATGCTACCGTAGTGCTGCAGAAACCAAGAATAATATTAAAAGATAATTTATGAAACTCATTCATGTATTTTCAATATTCACGACAGCAGAGAGTTTCTTTGACGGGCAGTTTAAATATCTGGCCGAGCAAGGATATGAAATTGTGGTGGTGTCGAGTGATGCTCCTAATACAGAGGCGTTTTGCAAGCGGAATGGTGTAAAGTTTGTGCCAGTGAATATTCCACGCAGCGTGTCGCCAAAGGCAATTGCGAAAGCCGTGAAAGATCTTTGTTCATTGATAAGGATGGAGAAGGCTGATGCAGTATTTGGGCATACTCCAGTCGGAGCATTGTGTGCCATGCTGGCGGCAAGGGCTTGTGGCGTGAAGAACCGCGTGTATTACAGACACGGAGTAATTTACACAACAATGCATGGCATAAAACGGACTATATTCAAGGCTGAGGAAAAATTCGTTGCACGACTCGCAACAAACATTATCAATGTTAGTCATTCATTATCAAAACTTGCCGTAGATGATAGCTTAAACCCTGCTTCAAAACAGCACGTTATAGGACATGGTACATGTGGCGGAATTGATGCTCAAAATATTTTTAATCCAAAACTAATAGATATATCTAAACTGCATAAATTAAAATCAAGTCTTACTCTTGAAGAAGCAGATATTGTATTTGGTTTCTGTGGACGCCTATGTAAAGACAAGGGTATTCCAGAATTAGTTGATGCATTTCAAGTATTTCAACGCAAACATCCAGATTTGAATGCGAAGTTGGTATTAATTGGTGTTATGGATGGGCGAGATACCTTACCACAAAATACCAATAATACAATAACAAATGACCCCAATATCATGGTTTCGGGATGGATTAAAAAGTGTGATATTCCTTACTATTATTCGTTGCTGGATGTGTTTGTATTTCCAAGCCATCGTGAAGGTTTTGGTATGTGTGTATTGGAAGCATCTGCTATGGAAAGACCTATACTTGATAGCCGTGCGCATGGCTGTGTTGATGCCATTGTTGAGCATAAAACAGGAGAATACGTAGAACTTTCTGCTGAAGGAATATGTGATGGCATGGAAATGATGCTTGACGCTGACCTACGCAGTCGGCTCGGTGAAAATGGACGAAAGAATGTATTAGAATGGTATGACTTTAAAGTGATGTGGCCATTGATAGGTAAACTATATAAGAATATATTGAAATAATCTGATGCTTGACAAAAATATTCTCAATTTATTGGTCTTAATTAGAATAGCCATCACCAGTTGTGATAAGAATGTATTGAGCGAAAACATTGATTGGAACAATATCTTTGAAATCTCAAAAAAACAAGGTGTCAGTACTATTGTGTTTGATGCGTTGGAAAAATTATCGTCAGACATTCGCCCTTCAAAGCCATTACTTCTACAATGGATTGGACTGACGACGATGACGGAGCGAATGTATGGTAAGCATAGGGAGAGGATTTTATCAATATCAGGATTCTACAAAAAAAAATGACATACGAATGTTGTTGCTAAAAGGTTATGGTTGTAGCATTTGTTATCCAAAGCCAGAACATCGGCCAACAGGAGACTTAGACATATATTTGTTTGGTAAGATGAATGATGCCGATATATTGGTGGAGAATGAATTTAGTATAAAGGTGCATCGGGAATACCATAAACACTCTACCTTTGATTATAAAGGTGTAGAAGTAGAAAATCATGCAAAATTTATTGATGATATTTCTCATAAGAGCAATATTAGGTTCGAGAAAATTTTGATGTCCGTTTTGGAACAAGAAGAGTGTTTGAAGAGTCCTTTGGACAATGTTCTGTTGCCACCACCGACATTTAATGCGCTGTTCCTGTTGCGTTATACAGGTGAACATTTTGCTTCGAATGAGATAATGCTACGGCACATATTGGATGTCGGTTTGTTCTTCCAACATTATCATACTGATATTGAATGGTCTTTCGTTTTTGATGTCTATAAATCAGAACGGATGCTTGAATTCTTCAATGACATAGCTACCATTTGTGTGGAGTGGCTTGGAATGGATGCCGCATATTTTGACTCTGATGACAGGCAAGTGTTCTATCGCCACAATGTGTCGCTTGCCGACATATTCGAGTGGAAGGACGTGTTGCCAATGTCGACCGCCAGCATCGATACAATGGGCAAGAAACAGGTATCTGCTGTGGGCAAAACCATGCGCTGGTGGCACAACCGCAGGAAGTATCGTTTGGTGTATAACGAGAACCTTGTGGAGGCGTTTTAGTGGTTAGCGAGGAACAGAATAAAATAAAAGCAAGATAAATATGTACAAACATTTTTTCAAGCGATTCCTTGATTTTGGGATTGCACTTATGGCATTGCTCTGCATCAGTCCAATCCTTATTGTTGTGACCATTTGGCTGAACTTCGCCAACAAAGGTGCGGGAGCGTTCTTTTTGCAGGAGCGACCGGGTAAGGACGGCAGGATATTCAGGGTGATTAAGTTCAAAACGATGACGGATGAGCGAGATGCATCGGGCAATTTGTTGCCAGATGCAGACCGCCTAACAAAGGTGGGCAGTTTCGTGCGCTCAACATCAATTGACGAGTTACCACAACTGATAAATGTACTAAAAGGAGACATGGCATTGATAGGGCCACGTCCACTATTGGTGCAGTATCTGCCACTATATAACAAGGAACAAGCTCGCCGACATGAGGTGAGACCGGGAATAAGCGGTTGGGCACAATGTCATGGGCGCAATGCAATATCTTGGACAGAGAAGTTCAAACTTGATGTGTGGTATGTAGATCACTGCTCGCTGATGACAGACTTAAAGGTGATATTTATCACCTTTAAGAAAGTACTCTTTCGTGAGGACATCAATACCACTACGGGCAAATCGGCTACAATGGAGTACTTCAATGGTCATAATTAAAACTTAAATTATTATGTATTTATTCGGAGCAAGTGGTCACGGAAAAGTGATAAAAGAAATATTGAACGCCAATGGTGTGAAAGTAGAAGCATTTGTGGATGACAACCCTAATGTGAATGAGTGTGGGGGTCGTCCTGTATTGCATAATGCAACGGGACTTTCTCCTATGATTGTGAGCATTGGTGTGAACAAAATCCGTAAGATAATCGTGGAGAGATTGAAGGCTAACAATTCTGCTATTAAGTTTGCTACGGCAATCCATCCTTCTGCGGTTATTTCGCCTTCTGCTAAGATTGGCGAAGGGACAGTGATAATGGCCGGAGTTGTTGTTAATGCAGATGCCGTGATAGGCAGACATTGTATTATCAATACTGGAGCAACAGTAGATCATGATTGTGTGATAGAAGATTTCTGTCATATTGCACCCGGTACGCATATCAGCGGAGCGACCCACGTGGGAGAATGTACTTGGTTGGGCGTAGGTTCATCTGTCATTCAATGTTTGAATATTGGTAGGAACTGTATGATTGGTGCAGGAAGTGTGGTGGTAAAAGATATACCAGATAATGTGACAGCATTCGGCTGTCCTGCAAAAGGGAGAACGATTAAACAAGATAACGGTATGAACAAGAAATCATTAGAAGCCCATTCGGGGGGGTAAAACAGTAAGTTCCCTTACGATTGTGTCGCATAAAAGGAGAAATGGCTATGCGGCATAACATATTGATAACATCGGCTGGAAAGCGCGTTGCGTTGACCAAGTATTTCAAGGAGACATTGACTCGTTTCTATCCTGATGCGAAAGTGTTCACAACAGACATGAACCCGGAAATGGCTCCAGCTGGCTATGTAAGTGACGGATGTTTCAAGGTTCCAAGAGTGACGGATGAGGCTTATCCTTCCATGCTGTTGGACATTTGCGAGAAGCATGATGTGGGTATGATAATAGCTACCATCGACACGGAGCTATTATTGCTTGCCGACTTGAAACTGGAGTTCGCTGAGAAAGGCATATACGTGATGGTGAGCGACAAGCCTTTCGTGATGATGTGCCGTGACAAGCGCAATACTGGAGAATTCTTTGAAACACATGGCATAAGAGTGCCGAAGCCTATTGACAAACATAATCCTACATTCCCCATGTTCGCCAAGCCATACGATGGCTCGCTCAGCACCAATCTGCACTACATAAAAACGGCAGACGAACTGACGCAAGAGATTCTTGATGACCCAAAACTGTTGTTCATGGAATACATCGACAAGAGCGTGTATAAAGAATATACGGTGGATATGTATTACGGACGCGGCCATTACGTTAAGTGTATCGTTCCTCGGGAACGTATTGAGATTCGTTCGGGAGAGATAAACAAGGGACGCACTGCAAAGAACGAAATTCTCACGTTTTTGAAAGAGAAACTTGAATATATAGAAGGTTGTGTTGGTTGTATTTGTGTTCAATTATTCTTCCATCCCGGGACACACGATATTGTGGGCATCGAGATTAACCCACGTTTCGGTGGTGGCTATCCGTTATCATATATGTGTGGCGGCAACTTTCCCGAACTGCTCATTCGTGAATACTTTAAGAATGAAAAGGTTGATTATTTTGACACGTGGAAGGATGATATGTTGATGCTTAGATACGATGATGCCATTTATGTATGAAAGTAGTTTGTTTTGACCTTGATGATACGCACTATAAGGAGATTGATTATTTGAAGTCGGCTTGTAAGGAGATTGCTTCTTATGCGGCTGATTATTGTCGTGGCTGTTAGGATTCACCTGTGATTCTTTTTGTAAATGCTTATGAAGCAATGCTTCTTACATATAATGAAGGACAATATGCTTTTGAACGGCTTAATGCTTTTCTTGGTATAGATTTACCGATAAGTGAGTATCTACAGATTAATAGAATGCATAAGTCAAACATTAATTATGGTGTGCAGGCACAAGTACGATTTAATTGCCCCAAATGCACTTGGATGGCAGTCTGTATGCTTGAAAGATGATGGAATGATATACAGAAGCAAGATCTCATTTCTGTATCGTCAAAGGCTGTGCCAAAGATGATAATCGAAGATTTTAAGAATTTGGCTCTGGAAGAATGGTTATCTGGAGATAAAGTAAATAATGGATTAGCAGGTAGAATTGAATAGGCTTGGTTACTACCTGCTACAGAATTTGTAAACATTTGAATTGTTAATAAAAAATGCTCAGTCCTTATATATTATATGCCAAAAACTTATATTGTTTTTTATTCCTGGCAATCTGATTCAAAAGATGGAAGTCGGGAAATTATCGAAAATGCTTTGTCAAACGCGAAGGCGGAGTTGAAAGAAAATAATGACATTTCTATAGCTATAGATTATTTAACTTTAGGGAAGAGCAGAATGCCGTCAATAGATCAAAAAATTCTTCGTAAGATAGATAATTGTGATATTTTCTTATGTGACATCACTCCCATTGTTGAGCATAAGAAGAAAGAGGGTAATAGAAAGATTATAACAAAACAAGTACCCAACCCGAATGTGCTTCTTGAATTGGGATATGCAATGAGTGCAGTAAGGGGGATTATATTGTGCCAGTAGCTCACCAAGAATCATAGTTGCCAGTAGAAATGCCTTTTGATATTTATCATCATTCTGTATATTGTTTAAAAAAGGACGAATGTAATTTGGCAGATTCTATACTTGCCGTTATAACTATATAAAAAGAATGGTTCTCATAGACATTTAGATGATCCATTTTGGTATCATAACTTATCTTTGATTACCTTGCTAAGGTAAGGTGTTTTTACGAAACCGTATAATCCATAACATTAAGAATTAAAGTTTAAATAACGATATAAAATGGAAGAAAGAAAAACAATTTATCTCTGCCTTGCTCATATGAGTGAGGATGGTTTGGAGCAGAAATACGTAAAAGAGGCATTCGACACAAATTGGGTAGTGCCTATGGGTCCGAATGTAAATGCATTCGAGCAGGAGTTGTCGACTTTTGTTAATAGTAAGTCCGATGATATAGTACCGTTCGACCGCAAGGTAGTGTGCCTCTCTGCCGGGACTGCTGCTGTACATTTGGCACTGATAGGCTGTGGCGTAAATGCAGGTGATGAAGTGTTGGTGCAGTCGTTTACGTTCTGTGCTTCATCGCACCCTATCACTTATCTTGGAGCAACCCCCGTATTCGTAGGGTCTGAGAACGAGACATGGAATATGGACCCTATTTTGTTGGAGAAAGCCATTCTTGACCGTAAGGAGAAAACTGGCAAATATCCTAAGGCAATTGTACCAGTGGCTTTATACGGTATGCCTTATCGCATAGATGAAATCATGACGATAGCCGATAAATATGGCATTCCTGTAGTGGAAGATGCTGCCGAGGGTATGGGATCACGTTTTGGGGGGCAGGTACTTGGCACATTCGGCAAGTATGGAGTACTGTCGTTCAATGGCAATAAGATGATTACCACTTCTGGTGGTGGCGCATTGATTTGTCGTAATGAGGAGGATGCCAATAACGTGATGTGGTATGCCACACAGGCACGTGACGCTTATCCTTATTATCAACATACTACCATTGGTTATAATTACCGTATGAGCAATGTGTGTGCTGGTATAGGACGCGGACAGATGACGGTGTTGAACGACCACATAGCCCACCACAAGCATATACAGGCATTGTATGAAGAACTGCTGAAAGATGTGCCGGGAGTGCATATCCATAAGCAGCCGTCAGACAAACGCTATGATGCTAACTTCTGGCTTTGCGCAGCAACACTCGACAAAGATGTAAAGATACAAGGTCAGGAAAATGCCTACAAAGAAGTTATCAAGACTGCCGTTGGTGGTGCCGCAGGTGTTATACATACTGTAGACTCTGCCGTGACGGATTGCCAACCCAACGAAAATGTGGAAGCATTGCGTGTGTTCATGCTTAGCAAGAAAATTGAGTGTCGTCCAGTTTGGAAACCGATGCACAAACAACCAGTGTATGCCGATGCGTCAGTTTATACCAATGGGATAGAGGAAGACTTGTTCAAAGTAGGCTTCTGTCTGCCAGCAGGTCCATACGTAACAGATGATGATGTGCGATATATTGTGGAAAGTATCAAGGAAGCGATTGTGAAATAAGCAGATTAGGGAAAGGGCGATTAGTGGATATTATGCGTATGGGCATAAATTCATTACTCGCCCTATATTGTAAATTATCATTATGATGAAAAATATTATTGTTACTATTTGGAAGTTCTGTTCCTATCTCTTTGTTCCTCGAAAAGCGAAAAAATACCTAATGATTGAAATATATACCGGGCACAGAACGAAGCGTATATGTGACGGTCGGCGGAAAACAAGGTGAGAGGTTTGGGCTTCAATGAGTTAGGGGCGAGGGGTTGAAAGGGCGATGTAAAACGAAGCGTTTACATGGGTTTAATTTCGGTTTAATTTTGAAGGCTTGGACGAGGGCGTGGGTTTACGCATCGTTTAATTGATAGGGGCTGTAGATTTACGTCTACGGCCTTTTTTTGCCCATGCGGTAAGTCCCTTTGTATATTGGGGTTGCTGGCGATTGTGGGGCTTGTACGGGGCTTTGTCGGGAGGGCGTTCGGATGAGGCTTGAATGGCGTTAGCAATGCCAATGCTCACTACGAACCCGGCAAGGAAGTTATCAACTTAACCAAGAC
>CAVCEE010000018.1:0-56577 GCA_963601185.1 bacterium | reverse complement strand
CGCGGGCTTCAGCCCGTGGCAGGGGCGTCACTGAAGAATGCGCCCTGTAAGCGGCACCGCCCACACCGACAGGTCCTCGGCTGATGCTGGCGGCACCCACTACGGGGTGCTATCCATCGAATCCCCTTTGCCCCAGACTGAAGTCTGGGGTTATCGATACAGCAGCCCCTCCGAGGCGCTCACCCACGCTGTCGGCTTTGACACGCTCTCATCAGTGAGACTGAGCCTGCCAACTATGACACGCTCTCATCAGTGGGGGAGTGCGCTATCGGGGCGAACATCTGTGCTGCGTATGCTCATCGGTGAGTGGCTGCGACTCTCGGGGGGACTCTGCCACACGGCGGTGTGGAGATGTGGCGGAATGAGTGGTGAGAGGGGAGCGCGCGCCGTAGGTGCGCCGTGTTGCTAACCGCGGGCTTCAGCCCGTGGCAGGGGTGTCACTGAAGAATGCGCCCTGTAAGCGGCGCTGCCCACACCGACAGGGTCTCGGCTGATGCTGGCAGCACCCACTCCGGGGCGCACACCCACGCAGCTGGCTTTGCCCCACGCTCATCGGCGAGGGCAGAGCGCACTATCGGGCGCACACCTGCGCTGCAGGCTTTGATACGCCCTCATCGGAGAGGATTGAACCATATTTTAGGAAAAGACAATAAAATCAGTAAATGGTATTAGTTTGACAGATATTAACGGGGTAAACACCTTTTTATTTTTCATTAAATTTGCAACTATAAAAAATAAAAACCTTAAAACTTAGGCAGAAATGAAAGAAATCGACAATTTCCTGTATCGAGAGCCCCGATACTGATTCACACAGGCATTGATGAATGTTGTAAGGCAGGGAAATATGAAAATCTTATAGCCCGAAATCCTGATGTCAAATTCATCTTGGCGCATGGCAACCCGATAGGACAAGCGCTTGAGGTGTTGAGGTATGACAATGTGTATGTTGATTCAGCCTTTATGCCGATTGAGAATATGCGAAGAATCATAGAGGCTGGCTATGCCGACAGACTGCTGTGGGGGACGGATATATGCATTCCGATGTATTACGAGCAAAACGTTAATTCACAAACGATGTATATGGAAAAGTTGGATAGACTCAGAAGAAATTGTTCTGATACTGATTTTGAAAACGTGACTGCCAACAATGCAAAAAAATTGTTTGGCTTGAATCTGTAAAATTAATGGTGGATAATCCAGCTTAAGCCGCAATATTTACAAAATGGAGGAGTGCGGCGAATGGATTTTGTAGTGCACGCTAATTTTTGTAATTTTGCGGAGACTACAGATGCGCTTAAGGAGAATTTTCATATTGGCAGTGATGCTCATAGGTTTTGCCTTTCACGGCAATGCCATCTCTTTTGCGCTCGACTCGATAGCAGCATGGGGTAAATTCCCGAATTTCTGCATCAAGACTTACCGTTGGGGCGACAAGTTTTTCAATGGTTACGACAGCACTTACGTCAAGGGTACGGGCTACAAGATGAACGTGAAGTTGCGCACCAACAGTTGGTTTGACAACAACCATTTCCTCGTAGACTGGAACCATCCTCTGATGATGCGTTCGCCGTCGGTCAACACCATCGGCTTCGACGTGACCTATCTTGCGGTTTCCTTGGGCTACGACTTCAATGTCAACAAACTCTTTGGCGGCGTTGACCGCCGCAAGTCGAAATTCAACTTCGATTTCACTTGCGCCCTGTTTACGGCAAGTCTCTATTCCATAAAGAACGAAGTGGGAATGAACATAAAGCGCATAGGCGACATCAAGCATCTCAATGTGCCGTTTTCGGGGGTTAATACCTCTTCGTGGGGCATTGATGCCGTTTATTTCTTCAACCACAAGCATTTCAGTTATGCCGCCGCATTTTCGTTCAGCCGCTTGCAGTTGCGCAGCCAAGGGACGTTTTTCGTAGGACTGTCGTACAACAATCGCGACCTTAAGTTTGACTTCACCCAATTCCCCGCCGAATTGGAGTCGCACCTACCGGAAATGTGGAAGGACTCCAATGTGCATGTCAAGGAGCAGACCTATGGCATAAAAGGCGGCTATGCCTACAACTGGGTGACCAACCGGCACATCACCGTGGGCGTGAGCGAGTCGCTGATACCGTCGCTGAGCCATGGCGAGCAGACGAGCGTTGAGCCGGGCGAGTCGTTTCGCATCTACAACCGTCTTAACCTTGCCCTCGTGTGGAACAACAACCGCTGGTTTGCCGGAGTGGTGGGCAAGAGCGATGTCGCGATTGTGCACGACGACAAGACCATTCTTGCCAATTCGCTCTACAGTCTGGAGATAAAAGTGGGATGGCGGTTTAATCTTTGGTAACATCGTCGCCGCTCACCTCGGTGTCGTTGTGGAGCACATAGGTGTTGTAGTACGACAGGAGTAGCGTGGTCAGCGGCAGCGCGATGATGAGTCCGAGAAATCCAAGCAGCGATCCCCATATCGACAACGACAGCAGAATGATGGCAGGGTTGAGCCCCATGGCTTTGCCCATAATTTTAGGCACGAGATACAGGTCCTGGATGAGTTGCACCACGATGTAGACACTCATGGTCAGCGCAAAGATTACCCAGAAACTTGAGTTGGTTTCGGCTGCATAGACAATGCACAGCAGAGTGGTGGGCAACAGCGAGATGAGTTGCAGGTAGGGCACCATATTGAGCAGTCCGATGAACATACCCATAATTATAGCCAACGGCAAGTCGATAATCCAAAAGCCGATGCTGAACAACACGCCCACGCAGAATGCCACAAGAGCCTGACCGCGGAAATAGCGGTTCATACTGTCCTTGATGTCGCTGGCAATCTTGAGCACGATTGACTTGTATTTCTTCGGAATCATATCGCGCAGACTCGTCATAAAGCGGTTGTAGTCGAGCAGGATGAAGAAGAAATAGAGCAGCACGATAAACCAGCTGCCCACCACGAGTAGCATCGACAGGCTGCCGCTCACCATCATCCATGTGCCGTTGAGCGAGTCGCGCACAATCTCCGACCACTGTTCGGTGGTCAGCATCGAAGCAATTTTTTTGATGTCAACGTATTTCATCACGAAGTCGTGGACCGACTGTGGAATGTAGGCACTGCCCTGCGATGTGGCGTAGTCGTTGAACAACTGTCCGACGGTTACAATCTCGTCGAAGATGCGCGGTAGCAGAAGCCATCCCAGAAGCACCAGCACGGCGATGAGTTCGACGAGAAACATCACAATCGGCAGCACATTGGTGCGGCAGTGCAACACCCTCTTGTTGAAAGCCACAAACGGCTCAAAGATGTAGGCGAGCAAACAAGCCACACAAAAGGGTAGCAGTGCTCCGCTGATTGCACGGAGCACCCAGAAGATGCCGAGCAGCAATGCGATTGAAATGACAATGCGCACCACTCGGTCGAACGTGAACGGACGTGATGAGTTGAACATTTTTTATTTCATTTTTTTCGGATGGTTCTCCCGGTTGCTCACCGGCACGAGGCTGATTGCGAAGCCGCCGCCGCGCGCCATAGTGATTTTTTCGGCATCCTTGGAGGTGACCACCTTGCGCGTAATCACATACTTTTCGGGATTGGTCTCGTAGTCGGCATCCTTGGCATCGGCGTAGATTGTAGCCACATACTTCTTGCCCTTTGAGAGGAACGAGAAGTCCACCTTCATTGTGCGCGCGTCCTCATTGGTTACGCCGCCCACAAACCATCGGTTGCCGCCTTTTTCCTTGCGCGCTGCGATGATGTATTCGCCTGGCTCGGCAGCGAGGTAGCGGCTCTCGTCCCAATCTACGGCAACATCCTTGATGAAGCGGAACGCATCGGCATAGCGTTCATAGTTCTCCGGCATATCACCTGCCATCTGGAGCGGAGAGTAGAGAGTTACATAGAGAGCCAACTGGTTGCATAGCGTGGCGTTGACGTGACCGTGGTTGTCAGGATTATTTTTCGACATGTCCATGCAGAATATGCCCGGAGTGTAGTCCATCGGACCGCCTTGCAGACGTGTGAACGGAAGAATCGTGACGTGATGCGGCTTGATGCCCGACGACTGTTGGTACTCGGTGCCGCGAGCACTCTCGTTGCCAACGAGGTTAGGGTAGGTGCGGCACAAGCCCGTAGGACGTGTCGCTTCGTGGGCGTTGACCATAATCTTGTGCTTTGCCGCCTCGGTGATGCAATAGAGATAGTGATTGTTTGCCCACTGTCCGTAGTGGTATTCTCCGCGCGGCATAATGTTGCCAACATAGCCGCTCTTCACCGCATCGTAGCCGTATTTGTTCATCAGCGAGTATGCCGCTTCGAGATGCCGCTCATAGTTGCGCGTAGAGCCTGAGGTTTCGTGGTGCATCATCAACTTGATACCCTTTGAATGGGCATAGTCGTTGAGCATAGCGATGTCGAAGTCGGGGTTAGGAGTAACGAAGTCAAACACATAGTCCTTCTCGTGACCGAACCAGTCTTCCCAGCCGGTGTTCCAACCCTCCACGAGGAGTTCGTCGAAGCCGTTTGCGGCGGCGAAGTCGATGTATCGCTTCACGTTGTCGTTGTTTGCTCCGTGGATGCCGTTTGGCTTCATCGTCTTGTAGTCAATGCTGTCGAGGTCGACCGCCGACGCACTTGAGTAAGCCCACGAACTCTTGCCGACAATCATTTCCCACCATACGCCCATATATTTTGTGGGGTGGATCCACGACGTGTCGTCGAGTTTGCAAGGCTCGTTGAGGTTGAGGATGAGTTTAGAGTCGAGTGCCGCGGTAGCCGTCGGCGTAACCATAACCGTGCGCCAAGGCGAGTGGCACGGAGCCATCTTGTAGCCCTTGTTGCCGCGCGCGTCGGGGGTGAGCCACGATGTGAACACCATACGCTTGTCGTCGAGGTTGAGGTGCATCGTGGAGTAGTCCACGCACGCTGCCTCGTGGATATTGAGGTAGATGCCATCGTCGGTCTTCATCTGTAAAGATGTCTGCACGCCGGTGTCGGAGAACAGAGTCGACGACACGTTGTACTCAAATTTCGCTGCCGGGAGTTTTTCTCTTATTTCCGATAGGCGGCTGATGGTGTAGTCGTACTCCTGCGTGTCGTAGTCGCCGGGAATCCAGTAAGCCTTGTGGTCGCCGGTCATAGCAAACTCGGTGCGCTCTTCCTTGATGGTGAAGTATGTGAAATTGTCCTGCGACGGCCATTCGTAGCGGAAGCCTACTCCGTCGTCGTAGAGGCGGAAGCGCACAATCATTTTGCGCTGGCGTCCGTTGTCGTCGGTTTGCGACAGGCTCACTGCCATCTCGTTATAGTGGTTGCGGATGCTCGATTGCTCGCCCCACACTGGCTGCCATGTCTCGTCGAAGGAAGAGCGGCTCACGCACTCCAACTTGAAGCCGTCGAGAAGCGACTTCTGGTCCTTCAGTTCGAGTCCGAGGCGGCTGGTGGCAATCACAGCCTTGCCGTTGTAGTCCATCTTGTAGGTCGGTGTCCCGGCGTTGTCGAGGTCGAAAGTGAGTTGCAGTTTTCCGTCGGGCGACTGTAGCAGTTCAGCGGCGCTGATGCCCATTGCCACTGACAGTGCCGCTGCCGTAATCATTATTTTCTTCATAAGGAAATTGTTTTTTCTGTTTGTTGTCGAATCATAGGTTTTTGTAAGTAAATCAGGGTGTCAAGCCTCCAGCTCGGCGAGAATTTTCTTCAACTCCTCGTCGGTGGAGAGTAGTTTAGCCTTGCAGATTTTAAGCAGTTCCAGCGAGCGCGACGTGAGCCGCGAAAGATTGTCGATTGAGCAAGCGTCGCTCTGCATTTCGCGCACAATCTTTTCCAGTTCAGCCACTGCTTCAGTGTATGTCAGTTTTTTGAGGTCTTCCTGTTCCATATTTTTTTATTGTAAAGATAGACAGAAAGTTTGACATTCGCGCCAAAACTGGTGCAATAAAAAAAGCATCCGCCGGAGCGGATGCCAATATAAACTCAATTTCATAGGAGCCAGCCGGGATGGCCGGTTCCGGTCACATTAGGATGTGCGAGTCTCAAAAACGGACGCAACTACGATGCAGCCGCATCCAGGTTCGTTTTTATTCGTTCACCAACGACATACCTTTGCGGATGGCCTCCTCGTTGAGCGGAATCAGGTTGTGGTGGCGTTCGGGGAGCGACTTCTTGAGTCCCTTCAACACGCTTTCCATCGTAACCATCGGGCTGACCTTCAGCAATGCGCCGAGCACAATCATATTGTAGGTCTTCGCATTCTTCAAGTCAAACGAAGCCTCCATTGCCGCAACGTTGTATATCTTGATGTCCTTGCGTTCAGGTGCACGATGGATGCCGTAGTTGTCGTAAATCAGAATGCCGCCCGGCTTCACCTTGCTCTCAAATTTGTCGAGGCTCTGCTGGTTGAGTACCACGGCAATGTCAAACTCGTTGAGGATTGGCGAACTGATTTTCTCGTCGCTGAGGATTACCGTCACGTTGGCTGTGCCGCCGCGCTGCTCAGGGCCGTAGGCTGGCATCCAAGTCACTTCCTTGTCCTCCATTAGTCCAGAGTAGGCAAGAATCTTACCCATCGACAACACTCCCTGTCCTCCGAATCCGGCTATAATAATTTCCTGTTTCATCGTCTATACGTTTTTTAGGTCGCCCATCGGGTATTTTGCAAACATATTCTCTTCCATCCACTTGTTGGCCTTTTCCGGACTCATCTTCCAGCCGGAGTTGCAGGTGCTCACAATCTCTACCACCGAAGTACCCTTCTTGTCGAGTGTGTTCTGGAAGGCTTTCTTGATAGCCGCTTTCGCCTTGCGCACAGCCGCTGGGGTGTGCACGCTCTGGCGCGTAACGTAGCAAGTGCCGTCTAGCAGCGACAGTACATCGCCAATCTTGAACGGATATCCGTTGAGGTCCACACGGCGACCGTAAGGCGTGGTGGCAGTCTTCATGCCGAGCAACGTGGTTGGCGCCATCTGTCCGCCGGTCATGCCGTAGATGGCATTGTTGATGAAGATTATCGTGATGTTCTCGCCGCGGTTGGCTGCGTGGATGGTCTCCGCTGTGCCAATGGCTGCAAGGTCGCCGTCGCCCTGGTAGGTGAACACGAGGTTCTTTGGGTAGAGTCGGCTCACTGCGGTGGCGATGGCTGGAGCGCGTCCGTGGGCGGCTTCAATCCAGTCGATGTCGATATAATTGTAGGCGAAGACTGCGCAACCCACAGGGGCGATGCCCACGGTGCGGTCTTCAAGTCCCATTTCTTCAATCAGTTCTGCCACGATTTTGTGAACCACACCGTGGCTACAACCTGGGCAATAGTGCATGTGGTTGTCGTTCATCAAAGCCGGTTTCTTGTAAACCAGGTTTTCAGGCTTGATAATATCGTTGATGTCCATAATGGGATGCTTTAATTATTTCTGGTAAATTTTTTCTTTGAAGGCTTTCAGAATTTCGTCTGGGGTAGGCACGATGCCGCCGAGTCGTCCGAAATGCTCCGACCTCACTGCGCCGTCGATGGCGAGACGCACGTCTTCAATCATTTGTCCGGCATTGATTTCCACCACAAGCACACCTTTGGTGCGGCTCGCGAGTTCCTTCACCTTTGCCGACGGGAACGGCCACAGGGTGATTGGGCGGAGTATGCCGATTTTCAAGCCTTCCTTGCGCGCTGTCTCCACTGCCTTCTGGCAGATGCGCGCTATCGAGCCGAATGCCACAATCAGGTATTCGCAGTCTTCAGTGCCGTACTCTTCGTAGCGCACCTCGTTTTCTTCAATCTTGCGGTAGGTGGCCTGGAAACGGAGGTTGTTGGCTTCCATCGTAGCCGAGTCGAGTTCGAGCGACGTGATGACGTTGCGCTTGCGTCCCGGTGTGCGGCCTGTGGCTGCCCACGGACAACGTTTGCGCACTTCCTCGTCGGTGAGGCGCGGACGCTGCGGCGGAAGCACCACCTTTTCCATCATCTGACCCACAACACCGTCGGTGAGAATCATCGCCGGGGTGCGGTACTTGAATGCCAAGTCCCAGCCGAGTCCCACGAAATCACACATCTCCTGCACCGACGACGGCGCGAGGACAATGAAATGATAGTCGCCGTGGCCTCCGCCCTTGGTGGCTTGGAAATAGTCGGCTTGCGACGGCTGGATAGTGCCGAGACCAGGTCCGCCGCGGCTCACGTTGATTACCAGTGCCGGCAGTTCGGCTGCCGCGATATATGACAAGCCCTCGCACATCAGGCTGATGCCCGGGCTTGATGATGATGTCAATACTACTTTGCCTGTTCCTGCGGCACCGTAGACCATATTGATTGATGCCACTTCGCTTTCTGCCTGAAGCACGACCATACCGGTGGTGTCCCACGGCTGTTGCGCCATCAGAGTTTCGAGCACTTCCGACTGGGGCGTGATTGGGTAACCGAAATATGCGTCAGCGCCATAGCGGATAGCCGCCATCGCCAATGCCTCGTTGCCTTTCATCAACCGTATTTCTTTTTCCATGTCTGCTAATTTTTCGGTTTGTTAATCCAAGCGAGTTTTATAAACCTCGATACATGCGTCGGGACATACCAACGCGCAACTTGCACAGCCTATGCAAGCATCGGGATTTGCCATATATGCGAAATGATAACCTCGGTTGTTCACTTCCTTTGGCTGTAAGGACAGAGTCTGTGTAGGGCATGCCACAACGCACAGGTTGCATCCCTTGCAGCGCTCTTCGTTGACCACAACTGCTCCTTTGATTTTAGCCATAATTAATGTGTTTAGTTGTTAATCGTCTATGCAAATTTAAAGTATTTATTCTATCTGCAATAGAGTTTTAGTGCTATTTAAAGTTTGGCACAAATGACCGTTTTTTGTGTAATTTCAACAACTCATTCACTGCTCTTTTGTGCAGTTCTTATTAATTCTTGCGCACACTTTTTTAGAAATTGTGCAATTCTTCGAATGCATAGTTAAGAAAATCGTTGAACGGTTTTACTAAATGGATGTCTTTTACAATAATTTTCTGCCAGTTTTCGGTATCGAACAGCGAATTTTTATATTTTTTTTGCACTAAGAATTCCTTCATTTTGATGATTTCCGCCCCCTGACAGTCTTTTGGGTAGCCTTTTGGCAGGGTTTTCAGGCTGTCGCCAACGAGTGCTGGAAACTGCTTCTTGAACGCCGGGTTGTCGACAATCTCAAGAAACTCGTCAAGGTTGTCGTAGATGTTGCGGCGCAGAAATTTCAACACCGGCGGCTCGGGAAACCACACACCACTGTAGAGGGCGCATTCGCCGGGCTCGATGTGGAGATAGTAGCCGGCCTCTTTGCACTTTTTGCCGCCGTGGGCGAGCACCACGCCGAAATGGGTCTTGAAGGGCGACTTGTCGGCGGAGAAGCGGATGTCGCGGTAGATGCGGTAGACGCACTGCTGGGCATTGACGCCGGCGAGGTGAGGGTCGAAGCGTGCAATCTCGCCGATGAGGGTGTCCACTTCGTCGAGGCACTGCTGTCGTATCTCTTCATATTCCGCCTTGTGCTCGGCAAACCACGGACGGTTGTTGTTGTCTTTCAGTTGTGCCAGAAAGCCGAGCATTCTGCTTATTCCAGTCATAGTTTAGAGTGTGTTGCTTATTGTTTTACGGTGATGCTTGTGCCTTTCTCGCTTTCGTTGTTGGCACGGTCGAGCACGGTCACTACGTAGGTGCAGTTTCCGTGGTTGTCTCCGATTGGATATTCAGCCTTGTAGGTCACGCCGAGTATTGCCTCGCTGTCGTTGATATCGATGCCCTTGCCATTTTCAAAGCGGTAGACCACATAGGCGCGTGCTTGCTGCAAAGGATCGGAGGTCACCGGTGCGTCCCAAGTGAGGCGGTTGCCGTCGAGGCGGAGTGAGGTCACTTCGCTGGGCTTCACGCTGTCGATCCATGGATAGTTGGGCACGAGGGCAACGCTCCGTTGCTCCACTGTGGCGAGCGAGTCGGCAACGCCCTTGTAGTTGGCGGTCACGGAGTAGCCCGGCCACCAGCAGTTGCCTTGGATGTTGGGCAACTCGCGCGACAGGCGTATCTTGTGTGCCAACTGGGTAGGCGAGGTCGAAGGGGCGAGGTCGGGGGTGTCCATCGTTGTCTTCACGTCCTGTCCGATGTACATATGTCGGCCGTTGGCGTTGTCGTTCCACCAATAGGCGAGTTTCTCCGACGATGCCACTTTCTTTTCGAGCGACCAGTAGAGTTGAGGAAGCATATAGTCAACCCAGCCTTTCTCCGTCCAGAGAAGCACGTCGGCATACAGGGCGTCGTAGTTCTGCAATCCGTTGGTGTCGCTGCCGCGTGGGTCGCTGGCTTTGTTGCGCCAGATGCCGAACGGACTGATGCCGAGACGCACCCACGGCTTTTCGGCGGCAATCACGTTGTGGAGGCCTTCGATGAGCAGGTCAACGTTGTGGCGACGCCAGTCGCCGCGGTTCATGCCGTTGCCGTATTTCTTGAACGATTTGCTGTCGGGGAATTCCTGTCCTGCCACCGGGTACGGATAGAAATAGTCGTCCATGTGGATGGCATCGAGGTCGTAGCGGTCGATGAGGTCTTTCACCACGCTTTCGATAAACTCGCGGTTCTCGGGCAGTCCTGGGTCGAAATAGAGTTTGCCGTCGTAGGTCACGAACCGTTCGGGATGCTTGTAGTATATGTGGTTTTTAGCCAGTTTTTCGGTTTTTGAGGTGGTTACGCGGTAGGGGTTGAGCCACGCGTGGAGTTCCATGCCGCGCTCGTGAGCCTCGTCAATCATAAACTGCAGCGGGTCCCAGTAGGGCGACGGCGCTTTGCCGGCGGTGCCTGTCAGGAAGCGGCTCCACGGCTCAAGGTCGGACGGATAGAACGCATCGGCGCTCGGACGTACCTGAAAGAGTACAGCGTTGCAGCCTGCGGCTTTGAGTTTGTCGAGTTGGTCGCGCAGATAGGCTTTGGTCTCGTTGGTGGTCATTTTGGCATATTGTCCTTGGTGTACGGTGTGGAGCCACGCTCCGCGGAATTCCTGTTTCGGACTTCCTGCCTGTGCCATTGGTACGGCGAGCAAGGCTGTGCACAAGGCTGAAAGGATTTGTCGTTTCATTGGGTCGGTTATGTTTGGTTTTACTCCCACGAAATTACAACACGCCGCCGTGATTTGCAAATTTTCGCCGTCGGTAGTCTTTCCGATTTCCTCAAAAATTGTCCGTTGTAGCCGAATTGCGTGGTTTGATTTTCTGCTTGTTGCGGAAAATGCTAATTTTGCGGCATATTATGTATAGAAAAGTCAATTATCTCCATATCATTGCTCTTGCAATGCTTCTTGCCGCCTGCGACAGCGGCAAGAATCCTCTCACCACGGGCTACGGCAACGTGAGTTTCAATCTGAGTGTCGACGGCACAGTCGACGGCGTGGCTGGCGCTCCATCGTTTGTGATGGATGTGCCTTCGGTCGATGCTCTCTATGTCTCGTCGTCCAACAACTACGAGCCGTCGGTGAAGTCGTGGGCTACGCTTGAAAAGTTTGAAGCCGGGTCGCGGAAACTGCCGGTTGGTGTCTACACCTTTTCTGCCGGCTACGGCGACCGCACGGAGGAGGGTTTTGTCTCGCCGGCGTTCTATGGCGAGTCGCTCGGCGATGTGAGAGAAGGCAGGGAGTCGAGTGTCTATGTCCATTGCCGCGTGGCGCAGGCTCTGGTGTCGACAAGTTTCAGCGACAATGCCAAGGCTTTGGCTGCGTCCATTGCGATGCGTGCCAAGACGGAGGAGGGCGGCTATGTCGACTTCTCATCGGAGGAGAGTCGTGTGGGCTGTCTCCGTCCGGGTGCTATGCGTTGCGAACTTGCGCTTTCGGATGCCTCAGGGCGCAGCATAGCACTTCAGCCGTTTGATGCCATAAGTGTTGAGGCTGCCACTTGCCATCAGTTCCGCTTCGATGCCGACGGCAATGTGCTTACTGCGGTCTACGATGATGCCACGCTTGCCACGCCGTTCCGCCTCACGGTCGACGACGCGTTGTTTTCCACGGCGTCGCCGTCAATCACTCCGATGGGATTCGAGGGCAATGGGTTCAGTATGCTTGAATATAGTGTGCCGACGTCGCTTGGCGTGAATGTTGCCGTGCCGGGTGGGTTGCAGAATTTGTATCTGACGGTGATTTCGCCGTCGATGGACGACAACTACTGGACATCGGAAACCGACCTCGCCGCCGAGGATGTGGCTACGCTTGCTTCGGAGGGTATTGTGGCTATGGGGTTGGAGAAGGGGGCGACGTCGGTGTCGCTCGACTTCTCGCAGATGGTGTCGCGCATGACAGCCGGCACTGCCACTACGGAGCACCGCATCATTGTGCAGGTGCGCGACCTTGCCGGACGGGTGGCTCTGTCGCCATCGATGCTTACGGTGTCTGCGCGCCCGGTGGCTATCGCTCTGAAGCAGCCGGCGTCGCTGTTGCCTTCTGCCGATAGGGTGTCGGTTGAGGTCGAGTGCAACGGCGATCTGCCGATGGAGCATCTGTCGTTTGAGGAGAAAGGCATATTTTCGTCCGACGTGTGGAACGCTGTCGATGCCGTAAGCATCGAGCGCACCGGCGTGGGGCGCTATCTGGCGGTGCTGCCGCTGACACCGGGTGTCGACGGCTCTTATCTGCGTGCGGTCTACAACTCTGGCGTGAAGATTTCCGACCCAGTGCCGGTGGTGCGCAGCATTCCGCAGTACAGTGTGGCATGCGAGCGCGAGAATATCTGGCCGTCGCAGGTCGACCTTATGTTCTCTGGCGACAATCTGTCGGAGATTGTTCCTTACATTAATGTCCTGGTGCAGCCGGCTGGCGGCAGTTGGCATCCGGCAGTGACGGAGCGCAGCGTTGCCGACGGACGCATCACGGTGAAGACTCTCACGCCGTCCACGTCCTACACTGTTCGCGTGACCACGGGCACAAACGATACCCGCGAGTTCAGTGTGAGCACGGAGTCGGCTCTCGAACTCCCGAACCCTGATTTCGAGGACGTGACGGAAACGATAAAGATGAAAAACGTGAACTGCGGCGGAAAGTACTCTAACCTGTCGAGTTGGATGCCTATCTACAACAAGGCTGACATCATTGTGAGCGAGCCTAAGAAATGGGCGAGCGTCAACAAGAAGACGTGTGCGTCGTTTGCCTCCACGTCCAACACCTGGTTTCAGGTGCCCACCACGGAGATTATCCCCTCCACGGGCAGTGGACAATGGTCGGTGCGCATACGCAACGCCGCATGGAGTTGGGAGGGCGAAGAGCCGCCACGCGATGCCCGCACCGACCGCCAGTACTACAGTTCCTATACGCCCGACAATCTGAACCGCTCTGCCGGCAAACTCTTCCTTGGCAGTTACGATGTGGACAAGAACGGCAAGGAGACCTACAACGAGGGTATCGCTTTCTCTTCGCGCCCTACGGCGGTGTCGGGAACATACACTTATGTGCAGGACTATCACGACACGTCGGAAACCGGTATGGTTGTTGTTCGTCTGGTCAACGACGAGAGTGGCAAGGCGGTGGAAATCGGCAGAGGCGTTGGCTATCTCAATCCGTCAACGTCGCTCACGCGGTTCAACGTGCCTGTCACCTACACCGTGCGCAACAAGCGCGCCACGCGCCTGATGCTGATGGTCACGTCGTCCAACCACGCTTCCTACTCCATCTCTGAGGAGTCGCGCACCGTCCGCACCACCGACCGCCTGCAGTCAGCCGTCTCCATCGGCGCCGAACTCACAGTCGACCAACTCACGCTCCTCTACGAATAAAGAAGTATCGGGATGTGAGTATAGCCTATGTCGTTGAAGAACTGAAGAGGAATAGTAGTCGTTGGATTAAGTCGTTAGACGGACATTATGGTGAATTTTCATGGCAAGGCGGTTATGCTGCGTTTTCGGTTAGTCAGTCGGTTGTTGCTAAAACTATTGATTATATATCCCACCAAAAAGAGCATCACACTCGGCTCACCTTTGCTGAGGAATATCGTAAATTCCTAGAATCGTATGGGGTAGATTATAATTCCGAATACGTTTTCAGAGATTAGGCTGAAAGCCTTAGTACTGCATAGCCCAGGGCAACGCCCTGGGTAAAAGAATGTTGGGCGATGCGCCCTGTAAGGGCAACACAACGGTCGGCGATGGTGATTTGTATTGCGCCTACAGCGCGCAATTCGGGCGATTTGGCAGCCCCAGGGCGTTGCCCTGGGCTATGTAGTACTAAGGCTTTCAGCCTAGCCATCCTTTCGTTGCGTTCTCCTATGCACCAACGCCGCCCTCCATTTTTCGTTCCCTGCTGCACTTCGGCAAAACAAAAAATATTGCGAGCAATTTTTTGTTTTCCTCTCAGTTTGCACTACCTTTAGATAAGGTAGGCTGCACTTCGGCAAAACAAAAAAATATTGCGAGCAATTTTTTGTTTTCCTCTCAGTTTGCACTACCTTTGCCCATTGGTAATAAATTAATTGAATATGATGAAAAAATTTTACTCTTTATTTTTTATGGTGCTGATGGCTGTTGTCAGTCTGTCGGCGCAAAACTACTACAACGGCTTGCTCGACGTTGACCTGAACGGAATTTCAATTGCCAAGGGTCAGGCCACTCGCATCTCCCTCACCGAAGATGCTAACGGCACTTACACTTTCAGCCTCCCGGATTTCCGCATCTCTATCGATGGAACGGAAGTGCCTTGCGGCGACATCATCGTTGAGGGCGTTACACGCACAGCCAATACCGATGGCTCGTATGCCATCGCAGGCTCTGTCAACGACCTTAGCCTCGCCAGCGGCGCTATCCACGCAAAGGTTGACGTTGCCGGTACTGAATCAGCAGCAGGCCATATGGAACTTGCTATCAATGTAGGCTGGTATGTGTCTTATGACGAAGGCGACCTCGAGAATACAATTCCTATCAACGTGACATTTGTTGGCGACCTCTATAATAGCGTTACCGACTATTTCGACGGAAAGTTGAACGTGGATATGAATGGTATTGTAATTGCCAAAGATCAGGCGGCTCAGGTGCAACTGACGAGCATCGACACTGACGTGTATATGTTCAAACTCCCTGACTTCCGCATCTCTATCGATGGTACGGAAGTGCCTTGCGGCGACATCATCGTTGAGGGCGTTACACGCACAGCCAACGCCGATGGCTCGTATGCCATCGCAGGCTCTGTCAACGACCTTAGCCTCGCTGACGGCGCAATCCACGCAAAGGTTGACGTTGCCGGTACTGAGTCAGCAGCAGGTCACATGGAACTTGCTATCACTGTAGGCTGGTATGTGTCTTATGACGAAGGCGACCTCGAGAATACTATTCCTATCAACGTGACATTCGTTGGCGAAAAGACAGCCGCCGTAAACAGCGTGGCTGCCGACAACGTTAAGGTGTTTGGTATGGACGGCGCAATCGCAGTCAATGGCTTCAACGGCCGCGCATACGTCTACTCTGTGGACGGTCGTTTGGTTGCCACTGCCAACGTCAACACTGCAGCAGAGTTGCCAATGGCAAAGGGTCTCTATGTAGTCCGCACCGCTGGCAAAGCAACAAAAGTAATCGTGAAGTAAGGTATAAATCACAGCAAAAAAGAAGCGGACTGGTCCACAAGGGTCAGTCCGCTTCTCTTTTCACCGCCCTTGTGGCACCCCTACAGGGTGCAAGATGGTGGAAGTCGTGAGTCGGCGAAGGAAGAGCGCCCCGGAGGGGCCGCAGTGTTGCTAACTCCGGGCTTCAGCCCGGGGAAACAGATCACTAAGCAGTTGCACCCCGTCGGGGTGCTGCCAACATCAACCGATGCCTTGATGGTGCTGGCGGCGCCCACTACGGGGCGCAATCAAAAAGTCTGCCTTTGCCACGGTCTGAAGACCGTGGTTATCAATACGGCGCTCCCACGGAGCGCACACCCACGCAGTCCCAGTAGAATCAAGGTCTCGGTCGGCGAGTCAGCGCTGCCATCGAAGAAGTGTGTAGCGAGTCGGCGAGTCTGTGCTGCCATCGAAGGAGTGTGTAGCGAGTCGGCGAAGGAAGAGCGCCCCGGAGGGGCCGCAGTGTTGCTAACCCCGGGCTTCAGCCCGGGGAAACAGATCACTAAGCAGTTGCACCCCGTCGGGGTGCTGCCAACACCGACCGAGGCATTGATGGTGGGGGACGCCGATGGGCGGACATCTCGGGTGGCGAAATGAAAATAGTTTCATCGGGGGGGGTGAAAAAAGTGTTGGATAATTGTTGGTTATCGGAAAAATGTTTGTAGATTTGCAGCGACTTTGTGTGAGAAAACCTGCCTAATATGCTGATATATTGGCAGAACTATGGTAAGAATAGAAAATGGAAATTTGTTTTAATATGAAGAAAAAATTACTCTTAAGCGGTGCTTTACTTTTAAGCATATCTGCGTTTACCGCAAATGCCCAACAGTTGCCCAATGTGGGCTTTGACAGTTGGAAAGGGACTTGTGGAACAACAATATGGACTTCAACTATGGCTAGTGGCTATTCTGATTATACTCGTCCTGGTGATGAGCCGACTGATTGGAACTGCTCGAATGTGAATTCCTTTGGTATAAAGACAATAGTTTGTGAAAAAGCAGGTAGTTACTATGAACAACTAAAAAATACAGCGGTAGCAGGCAATGTGGTCCCTGCTTATTTGACCGTTGCAACCCCATGGGTGTTTGTAGGCGGAAAAAATTTAATTGATGCATATAAATTCGCAAAGTATGGAGATGGCGGTAGTGTCGGTAGTGTAAGTTTTGCTTATCGTCCGGATGCTTTGAGATATCGTTACAAAAGAACTGGTGATACTTCAGATAAATCGCACGCCATCGCTTATCTTTGGGCTGGTACGTTTGAATCAAAAGTGCCTACATCATCAACAACTAAAGGTGTCTATACATATGATCGAACTTTGCAAGATGTTGATCGTGTGGTTTTGGGACGACAAACAGATGAGAATGTAACAAAGACGGGCACATTGATTGCAAAAATTGATGTCGAGATGATAACCGAAACTTCTGATTGGGTGGAGAATGTTGTCGATCTGGAATATGTTGACAAAACGACAATGCCTACCAAGATGAACGTGATTTTCTCGGCTGGCGACTACTGGACTCGCTCAAATTTGAAAGACGGCACCACTCTTCTTGTCGACGACGTGGATTTCGTCTACTACTCTACGCTCGATGCGTTGACGGTGAATGGCACGGCGGTTGCTTTGACCGACGGCACTTACACCTACACTATGAAAGGCAAGATGCCTACGGCATCGGAGGTTGCGGCTGTATGCAAGAGCCAGTTTGCCAGCGCAAAAGTGGCTGTCGACAGCGAGAACTACAAGGTGACCATTACCGTGACCAACCAGGGCGGCAAGGACCTTGACGGCGCAACGCAGCACGTTTATACTCTCCAGTACCCAAAGCAAGAGGTGAAGGACTACAACGGCAAACTCAACGTGACGATGTCAGTCGAGGACGTAATCGCGGACGTAATCGCCAACGGCGACAAGACAATCTCCATCACCTACTACGATGACAACACTTGCGACATCGCCCTCAGCGACTTCTCGTTTATGGGCGCATCGCTCGGCGACATCCTCGTGCCAGGAGTGAAGGTGACCACCGACGCATCGGGAACAAAGACATTCTCCGACGGCAAGGTAGAAGCAATGTCGCTTGCTGACGGTGGAATCATCGCCAACGTGACCATCGATGGCGGCTCAATCAGTGCATCGGGCGATGTGAAGATGCCAATCACAGTGGGTTTGATGCCTGGTTATCCGAACGATACGGCAGAAACACCTATCAGCGTAATGTTCACAAGCGATTTGGTATATACATTCACAGATACGGGTTACACCTACGCTATCCAGAACAGTGACTACGAGAACCCTATCTATGAAAAGATTCCTTCAACTCTTTGGATTTATAAAGAGGGCGAGATGGACGGCATTACCACTACTATAGAAATTGTGGACGATGAGGCTTTGTCGCTTACCGTTACTGATTTGTCGGCCGACAATGAACAATATAGCGGCATCGACAGCGACGTTAAGGTGAACTGGAAACACGGCTCATACTCGTCGTCAGCGACATACGCAGTGACAGTGTCGGGCGGTAAGGTAACAGAAGGCACTCGCGCCGGACAATATGAGTTGGCGTTCGATTTGCCTCAGGCATTGGCTTCCGACCCAACCTACAGAATCGTGTTTACCACCGACGAGGTTTCTTCATCGGTAGCCGACCTTGATGCCGACCACTTCGCAGCGCGTGGCATCGACGGCGCAATCGCAGTGAGCGGCTTCAGCGGCAATGTCAATGTCTACACCGTGGACGGTCGCTTGGTTGCCACAGCCAATGTCAATACCGCAGCCGAGTTGCCAATGGCTAAGGGACTCTATGTGGTTCGCGCTGGCAACAACTCAGCCAAAGTAATCGTGAAGTAAGGTATAAATCACCGCATACAAGAAAGCGGACTGGCTCGCAAGGGCTGGTCCGCTTTTTTGCCCTTGTAGCACCCCTCCGGGGTGCTGCCAACACCGACTGATGCCTTGATGGTGCTGGCGGCGCCCACTACGGGGCGCAATCAAAAAGTCTGCCTTTGCCACGGTCTGAAGACCGTGGTTATCAATACGGCGCACCTACGGCGCGCTCACCCACGCAGTCCCAGCAGAATCAAGGTCACGGTCGGCGAGTCAGTGCTGCCATCGAAGGAATGTGTAGCGAGTCGGCGAAGGGAGAGCGCCCCGGAGGGGCCGCAGTGTTGCTAGCCCCGGGCTTCAGCCCGGGGAAGTTGACCATCAAGTAGTTGCGCCCCGTCGGGGTGCCGCCAACGCCGACTGATGCGTTGATGGTGCTGGCGGCGCCCACTACGGGGCGCAGTCATCAGATTCCGAGTTGTTTGATTTTGTTGTAGAGGGTTTTGCGATCTACGCCGAGGAGTTGGGCGGCTTTGCTTTTGTTGTACTTTGTCTGTTGCAGGGCATCGAGGATGCGCTGACGCTCCTCGTCGCTGTTGTGGAGTTGCATTGACGGCGCTGCCGATGGCTCGCTCTTAGGAGCGGCGGTGGCTGTCAGTTCCTCGGCGAGGTTGTCGGGATGGATAAGGTCGTCCATAGCGAGGAGAGTGGCGCGCTTCACGATGTTTTTCAGTTGGCGGAGGTTGCCCGGCCAAGTGTAACTCTCGAAGATGCGTCGGGTGTCGCTGTCAAACCCCTTCACGTTGCGCCCCAGTTCCCTGTTGGCTTGGGCGAGGAAGAAGTCGGCAAACAGCATAATGTCGCTGGTGCGCTCGGCAAGCGACGGCATCTGCAACGTAAATTCGTTCAGACGGTGATAGAGGTCCTCGCGGAACGAGCCGCGCTCGATGGCAGCCTGCAGATTCTCGTTGGTGGCAGTGACGAGCCGCACATCGACGTCGATTTCCTTCGTCGACCCCACAGGACGCACCTTGCGCTCCTGCAAGGCACGGAGCAACTGCACCTGCACCTCGTAACTGAGGTTGCCCACCTCGTCGAGAAACAGAGTGCCACCGTTGGCTTCCTCAAACGCGCCAGTCTTGTCGGCCAACGCCCCAGTGAACGAACCCTTCACATGGCCGAAAAACTCCGATGCGGCGAGTTCTTTGGGGATAGACCCGCAGTCGATGGCAACAAACGGCTTGTCGGCGCGGCGGCTCTGCCTGTGGATGCGGTGAGCCACATATTCCTTGCCCGTACCGCTTGCGCCGTTGATGAGCACCGACATCTGGGTAGGCGCAACGAGAGCCACATAGCCGTAGAGTTTGCGAGCCGCCTCACTGTCGCCTTCGAGAAAATCGGAGTCGGCGGATTGCGGTTGCTGCGCGGCAGGGGCGTCAACCTTCTCGTCGGCAGCGGTGCTGCGCAGAGCCTCCTCAATCTTGGTGAGTAGCAGGTCCGGCTTTATGGGTTTCGACACATAGTCGCTGGCGCCCTCCTTCATGGCGAGCACAGCGTTTTGGATGTCGGCGTAACTTGTCATTATGATTATAGGCGCGCTGATGCCCTTTTCCTTCTTCCACGGCAGTAAGCAAGTGCCGTCGTCGTCGGGCAGACGCAAGTCGGAAAGGATGAGGTCAAACGACTCGTCTTCAAGCAACCTCTTCGCCGCGGAAACGCTGGCGGTGGCGGTTGCTTGAAATCCTTTCTTTTCAAGCCAGGTGCGAAGCATGGTGGAAAAGGTCAAATCGTCTTCGACGATCAGTATTGATTGCCTCGTCATTATCTGTGATAGTTTCTGAGGTGGTAAAGATACTGCAAATCGGGGGAAGAAAAAAGTAACTTGTTCATTTTTTGTGCCTATCTTTGCATTTTAATGCAGGTTGTTCTAAATAATCCCGAACCAAAATCACGATGTTTGGAAAATCATATCATCGGGATCGTTGTGGCAGAGAGCGCGAGTCGGCGAGGGGAGATTTGCAGCAGAGAAGACGAGTCGGTGTGGGGAGAGCGCCCCGGAGGGGCCGCAGTGTTGCTAACCCCAGGCTTCAGCCTGGGGAAACTGCCCATCAAGCAGTTGCACCCCGTCGGGGTGCTGCCAACGCCGACTGATGCCTTGATGGTGCTGGCGGCGCACCTACGGCGCGCGCTCCCACGCAACCTCCGTGCACATCTGCGGCATCTACGCACATAATGCGCCTCTACGAGGTGCTCATCCACACTGCGGTCGAATGTGAGGCGGAGGGGGCAACATTGCATTTTGGCGTGACAAACAAATTATTAACGTTAATAGATTGAGATATGAGAAAATTGTTGATTCTGTCGCTGGTGTTGGCATTGACAGGATGCAGCCAGACAAGCAACAACGGCAGCCGAGAGTCGTCGGCAGTCGACACTACGGCTGTTGCCGACAATCAAGAGCAGACAGCAGAGATGCGTTTGCAGGCAATCTATGCCGATGTGTTCGGCTGGTATGCGAAAGCGGAGAAGAACCCGGAGATGCTGCAGCAGATGCCCGACTTTGACGAGCAGTATATGTCTGCCGGCTACAAGGACGCACTGCACAAGGTGCAGGCTGTCGACAAACAGGCGGAGGCAGACGGTGAAATCGGATTTTTAGATTCCGACCACTGGATTCAGGGTCAGGATTTTCAGAATTTGAAGATGTCTGTCATAGGCGTAAAGCCCGACGGCAATGACCGTTGCAAAGTCGATGTGGACATAACCAACTGTGGCACAACGAAGCGCATTGCCGTGGTGCTCGTCAAGGAGAACGGACAATGGATGATCGACGACTTCGTGGTCGACGGACAGTCGGAGAAGGCGCAGATGCTGGAATATGTGAAACAGTAGGCGGAGAGCCTAAAGCACCTCGTTGAGGTCGGCGATGAGACGGTCCACATTCTCCGGCAGAGTTGCCCAACTGGTGCAGATGCGCACCTCCGTCATACCCGGCTTCACATGCTCCGTGGTGGAGAAGATGTAGCGGTCGGCGAGTTTGCTGATTACGCTGTCGGGGAGGATGGGGAACTGCTGGTTGGTGGTCGATGCAAACGCCAGTTCCACGCCTTTGGCCTCAAGGGCGCGACGTATGCGCATGGCTTGCACCACGGCGTTGCGCGACAGTTCCATATAGAGATCGTTCTCAAACAGAGCCTCAAACTGGATGCCAAGCAGACGACCCTTGGCGAGTAGTCCGCCGTTCTGCTTGATGATGTAGCGGAAGCCCGGCGCTATCGAAGGGTTGGTGAAGACCACAGCCTCGCCGAAGAGTGCGCCGATTTTCGTGCCGCCGAAGTAGAACACGTCGCATAGGCGTGCGATGTCGGCAAGCGAAGTGTCGTTGTCGTCGGCAGCGAGTCCGTAGCCGAGGCGCGCGCCGTCGAGAAACAGCGGCAGCCCGAGCCGGTGACAAGTGGCGCTGATGGCTTCAAGTTCGTGCTTGTAGTAGACAGTACCCACCTCAGTGGATTGCGACAGATAGACCATTCCCGGCTGCACGCAGTGCTCTTTGCCACTGTCGTCGAAGTGGCGGCGGTAGATCTGCTCGATAGCCTCGGCAGTGATTTTACCGTCTTTGCCCGGCACGGTAAGCACCTTGTGACCGGTCGACTCAATGGCGCCGGTTTCGTGGACAGCCACGTGACCCGACTCAACGCAGACCACGCCCTGATGCGGACGGAGGATTGAAGCGATTACAGCCTTGTTTGTCTGGGTGCCGCCGACGAGGAAATGCACTTCAGCATCGGGTGCGCTGCAAGCCTCGCGGATGAGACGGCGTGCATTTTCGCAATGCAGGTCCTTTCCGTAGCCGGGATTTTGCTCCATATTGGTTTCAACCAGACGTTGAAGGATGCTTGGGTGCGCCCCTTCGGTGTAGTCGCATTCAAAGTTGATCATATCAGTCGTTTTTATGTTGGTGCAAAATTAGTCAGAATTTCACTATTTAGGCGTATCTTTGTGTAAAAATTAGTCCACTGCCGCCATACTTTTTGCGACAATGAGACAGATGAAAGGAACTTGATATGGGAAAAATTGTATTGATTACAGGAGCCACGAGCGGCATCGGAGAGGCGTGTGCGCGCCATTTTGCCGAGTGTGGCTACGATTTGGTGCTTACCGGCAGAAATGCCGACAAACTGGAGGATTTAAAGGCGGAACTGTCGGGCGTTGAGGTGAAAACCCTCGTGTTCGACGTGCGCGACAGGGAAGCGGCAAAGGCTGCCGTGGAGAGTCTTGAAGGCCGTTGGCGCGACATCGACGTGCTTGTCAACAACGCCGGACTTGCCCTCGGCTTGGACAAAGAATATGAAGGAAATCTTGATGAATGGGAGACGATGATCGACACCAACATCAAGGGGCTGCTAACCATGACTCGCCTCATAGTGCCTCACATGGTGGAGCGCAACCGTGGACACGTCATCAACATCGGCAGTGTGGCTGGCGACCAGGCATACGCCGGCGGCAACGTGTACTGCGCCACCAAGTCGGCGGTTAAGGCTCTTTCCGACGGTCTCCGCATCGACCTTATGGACACCTGCGTGAGAGTTACCAACGTGAAGCCCGGACTGGTGGAAACCAACTTCAGCGTGACGCGCTTCCGTGGCAACAAGGACAGGGCAGACAGCGTGTATGCCGGCATCCATCCGCTCAACGGCGACGACATTGCCGACGTGGTTGTCTATGCCGCCAATGCCCCCGAACACGTGCAGATTGCCGAGGTGCTTGTGCTTGCCACCCATCAGGCCAACGGCTCGCTCATCAGCCGCGATCCTTCGCGCATAGAGCATCTGTCGTAAGGGAAAAGGGTTGTACAAAAAAACAAAGGCTGCGCCGAGAGGTGCAGCCTTTGTTGTCGGTGGGATTGTGAAGAAATTGTTATTTCTTCTTTTTCGATTCTTTCTTGATGCCGTCGCGGATGAGGAGCGCGTCGATTGTAGGCTCTTGACCACGGAAACGCTTGTAGAGCACCATTGGCGACTCTGTGCCGCCGCGGCTAAGCACGTTGTCCTTCCACGACTTTGCAATCTCTGGGTTGAAGATGCCGTTGTCCTTGAAGTACTGGAATGCGTCGGCTTCAATCACCTCAGCCCATTTGTAACTGTAGTAGCCGGCAGCGTAGCCTCCAGAGAAAATGTGGGTGAACTGCGGACACATGCTGCATCCTTCAACAACCGGGAACATCTGTACCTGTTTTGTGGCCTCCTGCTCAAATTTCACAGGGTCGGCAACTTCTGCCTGTGCAGTGTGGAACGCCATGTCGAGGTAGCCGAATCCGAGTTGGCGGAGACAAGCGTGGGCTGCACCGTACTGCGATGCCTTAATCACCTTGTCGACCAGTTCCTGCGGAATGGCCTCGCCAGTCTGGTAGTGGCGCGCGAAACTGTCGAGGAATTCCTTCTGTGTGAGGAAGTTCTCGTTGAACTGCGAAGGCACTTCTACGAAGTCGCGGTAAACGCTTGTGCCCGAAAGCGACTGGTATTTGGCCTGAGTGAGAAGGCTGTGCAAACCGTGGCCGAACTCGTGGATGAATGTCTCAACCTCATAGAACGTAAGCAGCGATGGCTTGGTCTCCGTAGGCTTGGTGAAGTTCATCGTAAGGGTGACGTGCGGACGCTCGCTCACACCGTCAACGATGCGCTCAGCGCGGAACTCGGTCATCCATGCGCCGCTGCGCTTGGTGTCGCGTGGGAAGAAGTCGGTGTAGAGCACGCCCACGAAATTGCCGTCGTTGTCGGTCACGTCGAACGACATAACTTCAGGATGGTAGACCGAATAGTTCTGGTTTTCGGTGAAGTGGAGTCCGTAGAGACGAGTGGCGAGTCCGAACACGCCCTTGATCACGTTGTTGAGTTCGAAGTAAGGGCGGAGTTCCTCCTCGTTGTAGGAATATTTCTCGTTTTTGAGTTTGTTGGCATAATAAGAGTAGTCCCAAGCCTGGAGAGTGATTTTTTTGCCCTCAAGTTTGTTGGCGTAGTCGGTGAGTTCCTTCAACTCCTTCTTCCAAGCCGGCTTGTAGGCATCGCGCAACTGGTCGAGCAGTTTGTAGACATTCTCAGGAGTCTGCGCCATAGTATCCTCAAGGCTGTAGGCTGCAAAACTGTCGTAGCCGAGGAGTTTCGCAATCTGGCGGCGCACCTCTGCGATGCGGACAAGGATTTTGGTGTTGTCAAACTCTCCGCCAATGCATTGCGTGTTGTAGGCGCGGTAGAGTTTCTCGCGAAGGTCGCGGCGCGACGAATATTTCATAAATGCCATGTAGGTAGGCTGTTGCAGTGTTATGAGATACTGTCCGTCCTTGCCTTTCTCCTTGGCAGCGAGAGCAGCGGCATCTACGGCACTTTCCGGCAGTCCAGCGAGGTCGTCCTTTGTGAGCCACAACTCGTAGGCAGCGGTGCATTTCACCGTGTTCTGCTCGAATTTAAGAGTCAGTTCCGACAGTTCGGCAGTGAGTTTGCGGTAAGTGTCGCGGTCTGCGCCCTCAAGGTTTGCTCCAGAGCGGGCAAACGAGTCGTAGGTGTGTTGCAGGAGCATTTTCTGCTCGGTGGTGAGGTCGAGTTTGTCGCGGTTGTCGTAGACAGTCTTGATGCGTTTCCAAAGAGCCTCGTTGAGCGAAATGTTGGCACTGTGTTCCGACAATTTCGGAGCGATGCGCAGTGAAATCTCGTTCATCTCCTCATCGCCGTCGGCAGAGAGGATAGGGTAGAACGTCATAAGCGTGCGGTTGAGCATCTCGCCGGAGTTTTCGAGCGCCTCGATGGTGTTTTCAAACGTAGGGCGCGAGCGTTGGTTCACGATAGCCGCAATCTCCTGGTCGGCTTGCTTGATGGCAGTGTCGATGGCCTGCTCATAGAAACTCTTCTCGATTCTGTCGAAAGGCACAACGTGGTGCGTTGTCTTGAATTCCTCAAAAAAGATATTTTCAGCGTTGCTCATTATAGGTGCTGTAAATAATAAAGGGATGATTAATTTTTTTAGATTCATATCTCGTAAATGACTTGTTTTGACAAAGGTACACAAAAATCGGTTAGACACCGCTATCGTATCGTATTTTGTCCATAATCAACGCCACGGTGGTGCTGTCGATGCCAGCCTCGGTGAGGTAGTGGCTGTCGGCGGCGATGGTATCGATGACACCCTGTGGAGTGGACACCGTAAGAGCCTTAGCATAGTTGGCAACGGCACTCTTGACGTCGCCGTTGCACAGCAGGGCGTGCCCGCGGTTGATGTAGTCGTTGGCGTCGGGGTGGAGCGCGATGATGCGGGTGTAGTAGTCGATGCTCTGGCTGTAGTTGCCTGTGAGAAACGAGCACCAGGCAATGGGGCGCAGCGTGCGTTCGCCCTTCGGCGCAAGATAGTCCACCTTGAAGAAGCATTTTAGAGCCTCTTCTATATGGTTGGCCTCAAGCAGACAGTTGGCGAGGGTGTTTGCCACCGCCACGTCGTCGGGCTGGAGCGCCGCAATGCGACGGTAGTATGCCACCGCCTCTTCCGTCTTTTCGCTCGACCGCAGACAAATGGCGATGTGCTTCAGCGTCCACAGGTCGTCGGGCTTCATAAGGTCAACCTTCTCGTAGAGGTCGACCGCCTCGGCGAAATGTTTGAGTTGCTCGTGGCAGAACCCGACTTTTTGGTAGTCGGATGCCGACGGCTGCTCCATCTGCATCAACTTGGAGAACGTGGTCAGCGCGTCCTGGTAGCACTGCTGGCGGAAATAGAACTCAGCAATGACCCTCAGACTGGCAGTGTCGGAAATCGCCTCGTTTACAAACGGCACGTCGATGAGGTTTATCGGACGCAGGAACGGATTGAAGAAGCCCGACTTGTTGCGGTAGAGGTTGTGGAAGCGGTAGAGATTCTGCACATACTTGTTGGCGATGTTCTCTCGCTGCTTCTCCGGGTCGGGCAGACTGCTCTTTATCTCGTTGAGAATCTGCGTCTGCTGTCCGTCGAACTGGCTCATTATCATCGACCGCTGGCTTTCGGGCATAGTCGCTACGGTCAGCGCAAACGAGTATTTGTCGCTGTCGCAGAATGCGCCCGAAGCGTTGACCATAGTCAGGAGCGTGTCGCCGCCGCTGCCGGCAAACACCTTGCAGATGCTTGAATGGCGTGGCGTGAACGGCTCAAACCAGTTGGCTATGTCGTTGAAGAACGGATAACTCTTCAGCCGTGCAAACGAACTGAGAAACACGTCGTTGCCCTCGGCTTGCAGTTTGTTGAGTTCCTGCATCTTTTCCGTAAGTCCAGAGTCGTTGAGCATCTCCTCCCATTCGGGGTTTTTTGCCAATTCCTCAGGGTCGCTGGGCATACCGTCGCGCATTTTGCGGCGCATCTCCGGACTCAGTTTCATCAGTTTCGGCACCAGTTCGTCCTTCACCTTGCGGCTTATGCGTTCTGTTGCTTGGCTGCGGATGAACTGCAGAAACACAGTCATGATGTCGCGGCGGCCGCGCTCACTGTCGGCTATGTTGGCAATGCGCAGCCCTATTTCACGGGCGTTGCCCACGGCATCCTTGTGTCGGTGCATCGCCAGCAGGGCGCAACACAGAGCCTTGATGGCAGTAGGAATGTCGGTGAGTGCCGACTGCGCATAGATGTCGAGCAGTAGATGAAGTGCCGGTTCGTTGAAATGCTCGTAGAGCGACAGCAGCAACCCGGCAAGAATGAGTTCCTTGATTTCAGCCGTCGATGCAGTATCGGCAAAAATGTCCCTTATGGCGTTGGCATCGCCGTCGGTCAGCGGATAGGTGACCCACACATATTGGAGGATGTCGGCGGCAGCCTGCTCTTTCTCTATGAGTAGCGACTGCTCTGCATCGGCAGGACGCTGGGAGGCATCCATATCGTAGTACACCTGCGTCTTGTCGACACACTGGCGGTAGCGGCTGGTGAGTTTGCCGAAATCGGCGCCACGCAGGCGCACGGCACGCAGCGTAGAGTAGTAGAGCCGCGGCGAATCCTTGATGAGCGACTCAATCTCTGCCACTTCGGCAAGTTTGGTCAGTGCATCCGTTATGCTGGCGTGGATCTCGTCGCGCTTCGGATCGCTAGACCCTTCGGCTTCATAGCGAATCATGAAGCGGTACGACTCTTCGAGTTCGTCGAGACGGCTCGCAATCTGCCAGTTCTGTGTGCGCTGTGCAACCTCGCGCAGCGACTTGAAAGCCTCGGCAAGCCGTTTCTGTTGCAGTAACTCGTTGACTTTATTCTTTATGCTGTTGTCCATAATCAGCGTAATTGTTGTAGATTCTTGTAATTTAGTGCGAATTTACACAAAAGACTGCAAAAATCCTGCCATTCGGGTGGACGAAAATGTAGGGGAGAGTTGGCAGATATGGGGGGAAGTCGTAAATTTGCAGAAAAAAGAATATGGTTTTACAACGTTGGCAGAGTGTATATCTGCTTATTTCAGTGATAGCAATGGCGTTGGTAGCGGCGTTTCCTGCCGTTGAGCCTGCTAAGGTAGTGCCGCCGGTAGCCGACCTCGGCGAAGCAGTACTCGTGTCGCGGATTCTCGCCGCGGTGGTGGCAGTGTTCCTGCTCGTGACAATCTTCAAGTTCAAGAATCTCAAACTGCAACAGACGCTTTGCCTCATCGGCGCTGTTATGTGTGATGTTGACTTCGTGGTGCTCCTCATCACGAAATGGACGGCGGTGGTAGATGCAAATCTCAACCTTTATTCGTTCTTGCCGATATTGGCGTCGGTTTGTGCGGAGATGGCGCGTACGCGCATCCGCAAGGACTATAAACTGATTCACGACTGCGACCGCTTGCGTTAGTGCAAAAGGCTGGACAAAAGGCGGATAGAAAAAATTTCTTGAAATATTTTTGCTGTTTGCTTTGTTTTTAGGAAATTAATGGTTACTTTTGCAGTCCGAAAAACTGAATAATAACGAAATAATATACAAGAAATGAAAAGAACATTCCAACCTTCGAACAGAAAGAGAGTGAACAAACACGGTTTCCGTTTAAGAATGTCGACTGCAGACGGACGCAAGGTGCTTGCTCGTCGTCGTGCAAAAGGTCGTGCACGCCTGTCGGTTTCTCACTCTATCAATAAGTAATACTTATTTAGTTAAGTAAAGCGAATATTTCCGTCATTGCTTATGTGATGACGGTTATTTTTGTGTCTGAGGGTCTGCTAAAAGTGTTAACGAGTTTAATAAGAGCAGAAAAACTGGAAATTAATAGATTTATAATTGCAATTTGTAGATTTTTATTTGCAAATTAATTATGATTTTATAAATTTGTAGTCGAAAAAGTTTGAGGTTATGAAGAAAAAAGTGATTTTAGCATCAGTTCTGCTGTTCGGAGCCGTGGCGGCTGCGAAGGCTGACAATGCTATGACTTTAAGTCTTTATGACGGCAACTCAACGATATGGGCTGTGCCGGCCGTGCGGACACTCACATTTGGCTCAGGCCAGATGTCGGTAAACTTGGCAGACGGCACGCAGCAGACGGTCGATGTGGCATCGGTGAGAAAAATCACATTCAATGCCAGTGGCGATGATGCTGTGACTAAAATCGTTATGGACAAGTCCGTGACGATCTATCCAAATCCCACTACCGACTATCTTCACATCGGCAATGCCGATGCTTCGGCGAAAGTGACCGTTGTCGGTCTTGACGGAAGGGTATGGCTTACCGGCGAGGCAAGCGGGTCTTTGTTTGTCGGCGATTTGCCTGCGGGCTTCTATATCGCCAAAGTAGGAAACACAACAGTCAAATTCCGTAAGCAATGAAAAAGATTCTCCCTATAATCACCGTAACCGCAGCGGTTGCTGCAATGGCGGCGGACGACGCGATTTATGTTGCCGGCATCGACGGTCAGACTGTGGGTGCAGGTCTTAGCGCAGTCGACAGCCTTTCGTTTACAGAAGGGAGCGACAGTCTGTTGCTTTCGGTTGGCGGTGTTCAGATGAAGCAGAGCCTTGCGGATGTGGACAGCGTCTATTTCGACGAACTCGCAAAAAAGATTGTAATCAACTACACCTCTGACGGAGTGAAGATACTCAATCCGAAGGTGTTTGATGGCGTATATATTGATGTTGACGGCAATGATGTCATTGTAACGTCGACCGCTTCCGACGAGTTTGAATATGTGCTTCAAGGCGAGTCGGGCGACGGTATGTTCAAGATTTACAGCGACAAGAAATTCATTCTTACGCTTAACGGCTTGACACTTACCAACAACGATGGTCCGGCAATCAACATCCAATCGGGAAAGAAAACGACTCTCACACTTGCCGACGGTACGGTGAACAACCTCACCGACGGAAAGAAATACACGGCCTACGGCGAGGAGGATATGAAAGCCACCTTGTTCAGCGAAGGTCAAATCGTTGTGGAAGGCAACGGCACATTGAATGTGACCGGCTTGAAAAAGCACGGCATCTGCAGCGATGACTATGTGAAGGTGAACAGCGGCACAATCAACATCCTCTCGGCAGCATCCGACGGCATCCACGCCAACGACTACGTTAGCATCAATGGCGGTGTGCTCAACATCACCGCAAGTTCCGACGGCATCGACGGCGATGAGGGCTACATTGAAATCAACGGTGGTGAAACTACCGTCAATATATCTACCGATGCCTGCAAAGGAGTGAAATGCGACGGAGCAATCACTATGACCGACGGCACGCTGACCGTAAACACGAGTGGCGGCGTTGAGGTGACCGACGGTGACCCTTCTTACTGCACTGCGGTAAAGACCGACGCCGATTTTAGCATCTCCGGCGGCACACTCACCATCGTGAGCACGGGCGAGGCTGGTAAGGGCATCTCGGTGGACGGCAACGTGAACATAACTGGCGGCGTGGTGAATATCTCTACATCGGGCAACGGTTCAACTTATACGAATACGGAGAGCGCAACCGACTCATATTCGGCAACCGGCATCAAGGCTGACGGCAACATTAGTATTCTTGGCGGACAGGTTACGGTGACGGCTTCGGGCAGCGCAGGCAAGGGCATCTCTGCCGACGGCACTCTGACGATTGGCGATGCCGACAACGCTCCTACAGTAAACGTTACGACTACTGGCAAGAAATTCTATGTCAGCGGCTACGGCGAAAATGCCGACTATGCCAACCCTAAGGCAATCAAGGCACAGGGCGACCTTACGGTCAACAATGGTCAGGTTTCTGTGAAATGTACGCAGGACGGCGGAGAGGGTCTTGAGAGCAAGGCTACGCTGACTATCAACGGCGGCGTGATAGAGGCTGAGACCTACGACGATGGCATCAACGCTTCTACAAATATAACCATCAATGGCGGCAAAGTTTACTGCAACTCTACCGGCAACGACGGTATAGACTCCAACGGCACTCTGACGGTGACTGGCGGTCTCGTGATTTCTTCAGGAACGACTGCACCAGAAGAAGGCTTCGACTGCGACCAGAACACCTTCACCATCACCGGCGGTGTACTTGTCGGCACAGGCGGCGACTCAAGCAAACCCACGGAATCGGCTTGCACGCAGAATAGCGTGTTCTACACGGCTTCATTGTCGGGCAAGTTGATACATATCGAAGATGCAAGCGGCAATACGGTACTCACATACCAAGTGCCGTCGAAATATAACGGCAGTGTAAAACTCCTCTTCAGCGATGCTGCAATCGCGCAAGGCACAACCTATACCATCTATACCGGTGGCACGGTGAGCGGTGCTGAGGAATTCCACGGTTACTACACTGGCGGTACCTATAGTGGTGGCACACAAGCCACGACCTTCACACCAACGTCTAGAGTGACGAGTCTCGGCTCCGGCGGTGGCGGAGGAGGCGGCGGTGGTCGCCCGGGAGGCGGCGGTGGAGGCCGTCCATAGAAAAAGAAAAAAGCAAGTGCAAAATAAGATTTGTTTCATGTGTTTATGTCACGGAGACCGGGAGGTTCAAGTGACATTTTTTTATGCCTCGGCTTGAACCCCCAAGAAAGTCGTTTTTCTTGTGTGAAAAGAAAGAATGTCTAATAAATTCCATCAGGAATATTTGGTGAAATCAGAAATTAACACTATATTTGTGACATAAATTTTCTTCGGAATAATTATTGGCTATTACAAGAACCGTAGAATTAAATGAGAAAGTGTGCAAGAGCAGACAAGTTGTGAAACATCTCTGCTCTTTTTTTGTGCACTGTCGTTAACGAGAAATTGTTAAAATTGAAAAATTAACAATTCCAACGCTAAACTTTCGTGTGCTTGTGTTGTCATAGAAATGAGAGTATTGATAACCAGTTTTTTCTAGCACTTTAAATTTCTACTCCTATGACACGGAAATTCTTACTCGGACTTGTAGCATTAATGGCAACTTTCTCAACTTCGCTTTCTACTTCTGCTCGCGAAAACGAAAACACATATCACGCAAAAGAGGTATATCAAGTCAGCGACAAATACTATAGTTCAGTGCATACACCTTATGTGTTGTTAGGCACAAATGTTGAGGGTTATCAAATCTGGGCGGCTGTTTTTGAACTCCCGTTTAAACCCTACCAGGACCGTACACGCTGGTTTATAGATGACGCTGATAAAAATGATGGTTGTATTTCTGCTAATACCAACCGTTTTGAAACCAACACTACCTATAAGTTAATGAGATATTATAACGTGAAGACCGAGCGTTGGTTCACCCCTGGCGAATACACCCATTTCCTCAAGGTGAAGGGTGTGTATTCAGCGGAATACAGCTACTGGAGCTGGGCTGACGATGTCGATTCAAGAGATGTGATACTTTGGTCGGAGGACTGGTTCCTGACTGGAAGCGTCGACTACTCAATGACTGACCCATTTTATTACCCCGACGATGACAATTTCGGTGTGAACTTCACCTGGAATCTCAAAGATTTCACTGACGAGGTGCTTGACTATTTTGCATTAGCGGTTCGCTTCGACAATGAGATGGAGTACACAGAGGTGTACACTACAACCGAAATGAGCGGCAACGCTTCTTTCCGTATTGGTGACTCGTCTAAGCGTTATGTGGAAATTAAGCCAATTGTTCACTTTAAGGCTAAATATGCAGCTCTCTACAACTCGCTGAGAACGCTTTCCTATCAGCGTCAGGATTTCGAACTGGAAACTTGCAAGACCGACTTCCGTGTAACTTCGATGCGCGATAATTTCGAGCCGAGCAACGGTACTTACACAGCAATGCTGGACTGGACTTGCCAGGATCTCTATAAGAACACCGTTGACCAGATTGCAGTGGACTACAGCATCGACGAGGGCAAGACCTGGAAGCATGGCATCTCTGGCTATGGTTACAAAGGTACGGACTCTGGCAAAATCCATGGTATAATCGCTGGTTGCAACAAGTACATCTTCCGCTATCAGGGATTCCACAACAACGCTCCGAATCCGGCAACCCTCTATACGGAGGCTTACGACACCATCGAAATCAACTACGATCCGCAGATTGCACGCTTCGAACTTGCCGGCTCTCTCACCGACAACTATGACGAGACTGCAAACACCTTCAAGACAGTGGTTGCAGTCTCGCTCAACCGCGACCTCTATGAGATGAGCGCAGACAAGTCGACTATCGAATACTCTATCGACGGCGGCAAATTTGTTGAAGCAGCGAAGTTTATGCCCGATGCCGACGGCACGCAACAGATAACTGTTCCAGCTACAGGCAAGTCATACCAGTTCCGCCTGAACGTGACTGCAACAAGAGACGCTAAATGGACTTCCTACAGTGCAGTAAGCCCGGTTTACCAACGCTTTATGGGAGTTGACGACATTGCAATTGAAGACAATGCTCCGGCTGATATCTACACCATCGACGGCAAACTCGTGGCAAAGCGAATCACTCCAAGCGAAGCCAAGGCAAAACTCGCCAACGGAACATATATCATAGGCGGCAAGAAATTGGTTATCAATAAATAACGGATGTGGTAACAGCCATTCGTAGGCGTCCCACGCTCGACGGAGGTCGGGTAGGGACGCTTTTTTTATGACGTGAAAAAGTGTATAAGACAAGAAAAAAAGAGATAAAAATAAAGTAAAATGCAACAAAATGCTTGAAATATTTGCGTAATATGAAGCAAAGTGCTACTTTTGTGGCGTAAGAGTTAGAAAAAGGTAAAATATATGATTTTGAAAAAAGTGTCAGGTAAAAAATTTTAGAAAACCAGTGTAAATATTCGAGACATCCACTGGAACGAATAAATGTTAATTCATATTGATTTGTTTTATGTGTGATAATTTTCCAAGAGGCTGTGAAGTTCCTTGGAAAATTGTCGTTTATGGGGGCGGATTTAGTCGGCTGACGTGCCGTCTAATGCTTTGAGCATTGCATCGATGGAGTTGCAATGTGTGGTGTTCACAAGTATGTCGGTAGGGGAGGCGGCTATGATTTTCTTGGTGGCGTTGTCGGTCAGTGCATATCCGTTGCGACGGAGGGCATTGTCAATCCAATGGCGCAAGTTTGCATCGCTGCATTCGAGGTTAACATCCTTTTTGGCGTTGTCCATTGCTGCGCAAAACTCGCCAGTCGAGAGGTCGAACGCCACGTTGCGGTCGCTGAACAAGCGGTTCATCTGGTTGTCGAGGATGAGGTCTTCGGTCTGGCCCTCAATGATGTGTCCGTCGTTGCGCAGCAGCCAAAGCCGGTCGGAGAGGGCAAGCGACAGCGACACGTCGTGCGACGACAGGAGTATCGCCTTGTCGCTTTCCGATGCCAGGCGGTGCAGCAGTTGGAGCACATCGGTGCGGCTCGCCACGTCGAGAAACGATGTCGGCTCGTCGAGCAGTATTATCGGAGTTTCCTGCGCCACGGCGCGCGCAATCATAGCCTTTTGCCGCTCCCCGTCGGAGAGTTCGGCAACGAAGCATTCAGCCTTGTGGCTGATGCCTACAGATTGCATAGCGTTGGCAACGGCGGCGCGGTCGTTGTCGCCGAGTCGTCCGATGAATCCGGTGTGAGGCTGTCGCCCAAGGCCGACGAGTTCGGCGACGGTCAGTCCGCCAGCCATAGTGCGGTCGGTAGTCACCACGCTGATGAGCCGCGACAGAGCCTTTCTGCTGATGGAGGCAAGATCACGACCGTTGACGGTGACCTTGCCTTTGAGCGGTGGCTGAGTGCCTGCCACGGTACGGAGCAGGGTGGATTTTCCGGCGCCGTTTGCACCCAAAAGGCTCACCATCTGACCGCTGAAGAGCGTCAGGTTGATGTCGGAAACAATCTCCGTAGAGAGCTTGCCAACGACATAGCCGGCGGTAATTCCGTTGAGTTGCAGTAGTGGTTTCATCAGTTGAAGTAGAAAATTTTACGGCGGTTGAGTATCACATAAAGAATTACCGGTACGCCGATTATAGGCGTTATAGCGTTGATGGGAATCATTCCGTTGTCCATCGGCAGTACGCTCACCAGCGTGCAGGTCAAGGCTATCGCCGCGCCTGTGAGGATAGTGGCAGGGATGAGTCGGTAGTGGTCGGACGTGCGTAGCGCAAGTCGCGTGATGTGCGGCACGACGAGTCCGATGAAGCCTATCGGTCCGCAGAACGCCGTCACCACGGCAGTGAGCAACCCGGTGATCACCAGCAGCCAGTTGCGTGTGGTCTGGAGGTTTACGCCGAGGTTTTCGGCATATCGGCGGCCGAGGAGCAATGCGTTCAATGGCTTGATAAGCAGCATCGAAGCGATGAGTCCGGCGGCGACTATTACGGCAAACAGCGGCAACTGGCGGAGCGTTACGCCCGAGAAGTTGCCGAGCCCCCAAATCATGAACGAATGCACGCCTTCTTCAGTGGCAAAGAAGTTGAGCAATGAGATTGCCGATGAAGCGATATATCCGATGAGTATGCCCACAATCAGCAGCATCGTGCTACTCTTGACGAGGTTGGAAAACACCAGCAGCAGTCCCATAACCGCCATAGCACCGATAAATGCCCCGGCGAGGGTGGCAGCAAATCCGCCGGCGGCAGACCCAAAGACGGTGGTAAAAGTGCCGCCGAGAGCCAGCATCACGCATCCGGCACCAAGACTTGCGCCTGTGGAAACGCCAAGGATTGAAGGGTCGGCAAGGGTGTTGCCGAAGAGAGTCTGCAACAGCAATCCCGACACGGCGAGTGCGCCGCCGGCGAGTGCAGCCGTGGCTATGAGCGGCAAGCGGCTTTCGCGCACGATGAAGTTCCACGGCTCGTAGTCGGACGGCGTGCCGCAGAGTATGCCCACCACCTCCTTAGCCGGGATGCTCACCGTGCCAACGAGGAGCAGAGCCACTGTCAGTGCGGCAATCAGGACGACGAGTGCCGCCATTACAATCCTATAACGCTTCATTGTATTCTCTTATTTGCCCATCGGTTTGTAGTAGGTCAACTTGTAGTCCGGCAGCAATTCTGGGTGGAAAAGTTTTACGTATTCGCGGAGCAGCCGCTCGGGATGAAACGGCGTTTCCTCAAACAGTCCGCTTGTGGCTGAATCAACATAGTAGACTCCGCCGTTGGTGAATGCGCAAAACTTATCGTTGTGGGGGTAGAGCCCGAGCATCGACTTGCTGTCGAGTGTCTGTCCGTAGACCGTGACGAGCCAGAAATCGGCATTCTGAGCCTTGTCGAGCACGCGTGGGAAGTCGAGCGACAGCGAGCCTGACGATTTGTCGTCAGCCCAAGGGTAGGAGGCTGCAGCATCGGCATAGAGAGCGGCCTTGTAACTTTTGCCGCCTGGCACGTACCACACGCCATTGATAACGTATTCCGAAATCACCGTAGGGTGGGATTTGGCTTCTGCGGCCTGCGATTTCAGTGCCGTGTATTCTGATTTCACTTTGTCGTAGATGGCTTCCGCTTCCTGTTGCTTGCCGAAGAGTCGCCCGATAAACTCAATCCACTGTGCGCGTTCGAGCGGTGAAGCCTCCATATAATCTACCATCTCAATGATTGGTATGCCCATATTGGAAAGTGCGCCGTAGCCGCTGTTTTCCATCGGCGACATAAACATCGCTTCGGGTGCGGCGCTGACGATGCGCTCTGTGGAAGGCGACATCGACGATCCGCAGTCGGCAACCTTGCCGCTTTTCAATCCGGCAACGATTTCCGGTGTCTTGAAATACTGGGCATCGAGCACGGCGCAGACAGCATCGGTGCAACCCAGTTCCTTTATCGGGCGTGCATACACATCGGAGTATACGAGTGCCTTAGTCAGCGGCACTTTGATTACCGTACCTTCGGGCAAATTGTCCGGCACTGGCTTGTCGCGGTCAACGAGCACATAGGAGTGTAGAGTCTTGCCGGAATGCCAGGGGTCGGCTATGGTTACGAGTGTATAGCCGTCGGCATCCTCAATGTTGAGTAATGCGGCTTCGTGCTTGCGCTCCTTGGTGCATCCGCAGACTATGACGGCGATAAAGAGTAATGTCAGTAACTTTTTCATCATATTGCAAATTTAGTCGTTTTTTGCGAAAGCCGTTGCAAAACGCTCATATAAGGGGCAAAAAAACGTCCGCCGCTGCAAAGCCTGTTTGCAGTGGCGGACGTGTATGCTGTAGGATTGTCTACTGTTCGCTTATTTTGTCAGACGATAACCAACGCAGATGTTGTCGTATTTGTCGAGCAACGAAGTGATTGTGTTGAGAGTCTTCAAATCAGCCTTGCTTGAAACGGCCTCGAAGAGGGAGAGGAGTTTCTTTGCATCCATAGTCATAGCAATTTCGTTGCCTGATTTCTGGATGTAGACAGTAAACGAACTGTCCTTGCCTGATAGTTTCGACAGTTTGCTGAGCAACTGCATCTTGAACGAGCCGTCGCTTTGCTGAGTGAGCGTACCGCTGACAGGCACTTTCTTGAGTGTGAGAGTGAACGAGCCGTCGCTCGCGATCTTCATCGTAGAGTTGAGCAAGCCGAGTTTCTTGTAGTAAGGCTTGATTTTCTTTTCCACTGCGGTTGTCACTGCAGAACCGCTGACCTGTGAGAGCAGGTTGTCGGATTTCAGCACAACGGCAGGTCCAGAAGTGGTCCATGTGCCTTCGAGAGAAGCAACAGTAATAGTGGTGTTTTGTGCAACTGTTTCCTTAACCACGCTTCCGAGTCCGCTAAGGGCGCTTTTCCAGTCGGTTGCATTGGCGGCACCCAGTCCCAGGAGCATGGCTGCCAACGCGCTTACAAAGATTTTTGTAGATTTCATTAATTTCTGTTTTTTTAAGTCTAGTGCAAAGTTACAAAATGACGCGCTGACAGAACAAAAAAGTCGAAATAATGAAACCGTTTATCGAAAATATCGCTTAATATGAGTAACTTTGCGCACATTATTCAGAAAAGTATAAACGAATTGACGATATGAATGAATTAGCTTCAAAGTACAGTCCCGAGGAAGTAGAAGGGAAATGGTATGAGTATTGGCTGAAACATGACCTGTTTAAATCGACTCCCGACAGCCGCGAGCCGTACACGATTGTTATTCCGCCGCCCAATGTAACCGGTGTGCTCCATATGGGACACATGCTCAACAACACTATTCAGGATATCCTTGTGCGCCGCGCGCGTATGGAGGGCAAGAATGCCCTGTGGGTGCCTGGCACTGACCACGCCTCGATTGCAACGGAAGCTAAGGTGGTGGCACGATTGGCCACCAAAGGCATCAAGAAGACCGACCTCACCCGTGATGAGTTTCTCAAGCACGCTTGGGAATGGAAAGAGGAACACGGCGGCATCATCCTTGAGCAGTTGAAGAAACTCGGTGCTTCGTGCGACTGGAGCCGCACGGCGTTCACTATGGACGAGGTGCGCTCGAAGAGTGTGCTCCACGTGTTTGTCGACCTCTACAAGAAGGGCTTGATTTATCGTGGTGTGCGAATGGTCAACTGGGACCCGGCTGCGCAGACTGCACTCAGTGACGAGGAGGTTATATATAAGGAAGAGCACGGCAAACTTTACTATCTCCGCTACAAGATTGTCGGTGAAGACGGTTATGCCATTGTTGCTACGACCCGCCCGGAAACCATTATGGGCGACACTGCGATGTGTATCAATCCTAACGACCCGAAGAATGCGCACCTCAAGGGCAAGCGCGTGATTGTGCCGTTGGTCGGTCGTGAGATTCCTGTGATTGAGGACGACTATGTGGACATTGAGTTCGGTACAGGTTGCCTGAAGGTGACTCCGGCTCACGATGTCAACGACTATATGCTTGGCGAAAAGCACAACTTGAAGAGCATCGACATCTTCAACGACAACGGCACTATCAGCGAGGCTGCCGGCCTCTACGTCGGTATGGACCGTTTCGCCGTGCGCGAGCAGATTGAAAAGGACCTCAAGGAGGCTGACCTTCTCGAAAAGGTTGAGGCATACACCAACAAGGTGGGACACTCGGAGCGCACAGACTCGGTTATCGAGCCTAAACTCTCAATGCAGTGGTTCTTGAAGATGGACGAGTTGGCTAAGCCTGCGCTCGACGCTGTGATGGACGACGATATCCAGTTCCACCCGGCTAAGTTTAAGAACACCTACCGCCACTGGATGACCAACATCAAGGACTGGTGTATCTCTCGCCAACTCTGGTGGGGTCACCGCATCCCAGCCTACTTCCTTCCGGAGGGTGGCTATGTGGTGGCTGAGACCATTGAAGAGGCTGTTGCTTTGGCTCAGGAGAAGACCGGCAACAAGGACCTCAAGGCATCCGACCTCCGTCAAGACGAGGACGTGCTCGACACATGGTTCTCTTCTTGGTTGTGGCCAGTGTCGCTCTTCAACGGCATCCTTGAGCCGGAGAATGAGGAAATCAAATACTACTATCCTACAGCCGACCTCGTTACGGGCCCAGATATCATCTTCTTCTGGGTTGCGCGTATGATTATGGCTGGCTACGAATACAAGGGCGACAAACCTTTCCGCAACGTCTACTTTACAGGTATTGTCCGCGACAAACTCGGCCGCAAGATGTCGAAGTCACTCGGTAACTCGCCTGACCCGTTGATGCTTATCGAGAAATTCGGTGCCGACGGTGTGCGTATGGGCTTGATGCTTGCCGCTCCTGCAGGCAACGACATCCTCTACGATGATTCGCTTTGTGAGCAGGGACGTAACTTCAACAACAAGATATGGAACGCGTTCCGTCTTGTCAAGGGTTGGGAAGTGGCTGATGCCGCTCAGCCGGAGTATGCTGCCAAGGCTGTGGAATGGTTCAAAATGCAACTCGACAAGACCATTGCCGAGGTCAACGACCTCTTCGGCAAGTTCCGCCTGTCGGAAGCCTTGATGGCAATCTACAAACTCTTCTGGGACGAATTCTCGTCGTGGTATCTCGAAATGGTCAAGCCAGCCTATGGCGAGCCAATCGACCGTGCTACCTACGAGGCTACGCTCGGATATTTCGATGCATTGCTCCGTCTGCTGCATCCGTTTATGCCGTTCATCACTGAGGAACTCTGGCAACACATTGCAGAGCGCAAGGACGGCGAAAGCATCATGAACGCATTGTTGCCTGAGGCTGGCGCATTCGACGAGACTCTTGTTGCCGATATGGACAAGGCCAAGGGCATTATCGCCGGAATACGCACAGTGCGTTTGCAGAAGAACATCCCTAACAAGGAGACGCTCGAACTTCAGGTGATGGGCAACGAACAGATTCCGTTTGAGTCAATCGTCAAGAAGTTGGCAAACCTTACCGCAGTAAGCAACGTGACCGAAAAGGACGCTACAGCCGTGGCGTTTATGGTAGGCACAACAGAATATGCAGTGCCGCTCGGCAACAACATCAACGTTGAGGAAGAAATAAAGAAACTCGAGGCTGACTTGAAGTATCAGGAAGGATTCTTGCAGAGCGTGTTGAAGAAACTCGGCAACGAGAAGTTTGTCAACAACGCTCCGGCAAAAGTCATTGAGATGGAGCGCAAGAAGCAGTCGGACGCAGAAGCGAAGATTGCAACGCTGAAAGAAAGTATCGCAGCCCTGCAAGGCAAATAAGCCACGCCGGGACAACAAATAGCCAACAGAGCGATGCAGGGAACTCTCCCTGCATCGCTCTGTTGCTTCCATCCTGCTATACCTCGGCTGATACGGACATAAAAAAAGCCTACTGGCATACAGTAGGCTTTGCGGAAAGAGAGGGATTCGAACCCTCGGTACGGTTACCCGTACAACGGTTTTCGAGACCGTCCCGATCGACCACTCCGGCATCTTTCCTTAAATCGAATGCAAAGTTACTCTTTTTTTCGGAAGTGAAAGCGTTTTCCCGAAAAAAAATTCTCCGCCCCGAAAATTTAAGAGAAGAACGGTGCGGCGAAGAAAAACGAAGATGGGGCTGGCGCAATGCCAACCCCATCTAGGTATGCTTGATGTGGTCGGTTGATTACTTAACCACTACTTTTGCTACTGTGTCTGCTGCGCGAACCACATAGAAGCCCAGAGCTACATCCACTGTTGATGTGCCAGCCGCCACGGAACTAATGTAAATGGTATTGGTTGTGCAGGTGACGGAGAGGCTGACATTTCCGGATATTGCGGTATTGAACGAATAGGTCAAATCGCGCATCGTAGTGCCGCCATCTTTTGTTACATCCTGTGAAGAAGAGGTCTCACTACTCCTTGCGTGGCTCTTTGGGTTTGCGGTCGAAGAACGGGTTTTTCGACGAGGCGCTGAGGGCGATGGCTATCGTCTGGCTGCATCCAGGAAGCCAGTTGAGTGTCTCCGATGACCAGCCGGCAGAGAAAAGCACGCGGGTGTCGATGCGCAAGTCCGATGCCATAGCACATGCCGAGCCAAGTGCAATGCCCACGTCGATTGAGTTGATGGCGCACGGATTGTCTTTCGGGTTGAGAGCGCAGGTGGGGTAGCCACAGTAGCCGCAGTTGAGTCCCTGAGGCTGGCGGCGAGTGCCGATAAGGATTACAGCATCCCCCTGAAGGATGCAGTCGGCATCACGGAGCAGAAATTTGAAGCCAGTCTCCTCGCTCTTGCGGCGCATAGCCTCGGCGAGAGTCTGCAGGTCGGCGCGGTCGTCGACAAGTACAATTTCCATAATGTCAACACCTTTGCCCTTTGGGGCAGTGCGTGCCGCTGTCATCATCCGGTGGGCGGCTTCAACCACCAGTTGGTGGCGCAAATCGCGTTCGTTTGTAATCATAATTAAGTTGTTTAAGGGTTATTTCTTTAGTCGTGAAAAAAGATTGTCGATGCGGTCGTTCACGCGCAGGAGGCGGAACAGGCGGTCGCGCACGCTGTCGATGGCGATGCAGACGGCAAAGATGCCCACCGTTGATGCTACGAGCAGCGGCACAAACTCCCACGAGTGAAGCCACGACTGCACATGCAGCCAGTGATGCCACAATTCGCGGCGTACCAGTAGATTGTCGTGGATGAGATACACGCCAAACGTGAGCGGCGCGATGCGCACCATCAGGCGCACCAGCCAATTGTCGGGTGCTTTGTAGCGCGCTGTCCAGAGGAAGAGCAGCAGGGCGGCGATGAAGAGGATGCCGTTGTTGTCGTGATAGTCGATCATCATCGGCATCGTCCATAGCGAGTAAAGTCCGACGAGGCGGCACAGGAAGATAACCGCCAGTGCGGTAGCCACAGCGAAATAAGCCTTGCCGAAATGGTTTGTGCCCTCGTGGTTGAAGTGCAGACGGATGTAGCCGCCAGTGTAGAAAAGAAAGATGAACCACAGCAGCGAGTTGTTGCCGCTCATACGGCTGCCTAGCAGAAAGTCGAAATTGATGACAGCCATCACTGCCAGAAGCACAAGATACTGTCTGCGAGTGAGAGCCTGTGCCACGATGGCAAGAAACGGTGCCAGCGCAACGAGAGCCACGTAGCGTGTGGCAAACCAATAGCGGTTGTTGTAGAGCGGAAACAGCGACTGCCAGAAGTCGTTCCATCCCAAGTGTCTTGACGAGAACGCCAGAAACAGGAAAAATATCACAAGTGAGTAGAACGCAATCGGCATCCACGTTTTGGGTATCTTCTCCCATTTGGGCTTAGTCTGCCGAATCATAAAATAGCCGGAAATGAGGATGTAGCAGTTGGTCGACACCTTCGCGAGGCATCCTATCAACTCGATGGAGCAGAGGTTGAACAGCGATGCCGCGTCGCCGCTCACACCGTGGGGCTTGACGCCAACGCCGTGCATCAGAAAGTGCCACACCACAATCAGAAACATTGCCACTACTCTGAGAATTTCAAAACTCGGGTTTCGCTGTTTTGCCATACGTCTTTGCGGTTGAAAAATTTTTGCAAAATTAGCAATAGTTTTGCAATTAGCGGTCTTTGGAGTATCTTCGCATAGATAAATGCTATCAGAATGATTAAAAAAACTTTTGAAGTAACCGATATGAGTTGCGTGGTTTGCGCCGGAAATGTGGAGCGCGCCGTGGCGGCTCTGAAAGGTGTGGGCATAGCCAAAGTCAACTTTGCAGCCAATGAACTGACCGTGCATTTCGACCCCAAAATGATAAATATACGCCAGATCAAGGCGGCTGTCGAAGCCGCCGGCTACGGACTCGTGGTCAGTGGCGAGGAAGATGAAAATCAGGTGCGCCGCCGCGCCTACCGCTCGCTGGTTCGCCGGCTCGTTGCGGCGTGGATTGCCGCCGTGGTGGTGATGGTGCTCTCGATGTCGGAGGCCGGGGCGACGACCGTCGGACGTTGGGCGTTGGCGGTGGTAACGACACTGTCGCTGGCATACTGCGGCGCGGTGTTCTACCGCAAGGCGTGGAAGATGATGCTCCAGCGTTCCGCCAATATGGACACTCTTGTGTCGCTCAGCACCCTTGCGGCGTGGGCGTTCAGCCTGTTTCTTGTGTTGTTTCCAGACTTCGCCTATTGCCACGGTATGGGCAGTCACGTATATTTCGATTCTGCCACGATGATTGTGGCGTTTGTGCTTACCGGACGTTTGCTTGAGGAAAAAGCCAAAAACAGCACCACCTCTGCCATCCGCTCGCTCATCGAACTGCAACCCACTAACGCCACCGTGCTCGATGGTCGCGGCGGCGAAATGCTTGTCGATATCAAGGACATCCATAGCGGCGCACTCGTGATAGTGAAGCCAGGCGGACGCATTCCGGTGGACGGCATCATCGAGAAGGGGGAGACCTACGTTGACGAGAGTATGCTCACTGGCGAACCGATGCAGGTGGCGAAAAAGTCGGGCGACAAGGTGTTTGCCGGGACGGTCAACAAGAACGGTGCTATTGTGGTGAAGGTCACGGCAGATGCCGACACTTCGCTACTGGCACGCATCGTGGAGTCGGTGCGTGAGGCGCAGGGCAGCAAAGCGCCGGTGCAGCGCGTGGCAGACATCATCAGCCGCCATTTTACCTATGTGGTGGTTACCATCTCCGTGCTCACCCTCGCAGGATGGCTCATAGCCGGCGGAGGCATCGCCACTGCTATTATCAGTGCAGTGTCGGTGCTTGTTATTGCCTGTCCGTGCGCTCTCGGACTCGCCACTCCTACGGCAATCACCGTGGGCATTGGCAAGGCTGCTGAGTCGCACATACTCATAAAGGACGCAAGTGCGCTGGAGTGCATCTGCAAGGTGACCGACATTGTGCTCGACAAGACCGGAACTATCACCGAGGGCAAGCCGGTGGTGGTGTCAGCCAAGATTTCTGCCGAGGCAAGCGACAACGACCTCGGCGCATTTCTCGCCGCCGAGCGGCAGTCGGAGCATCCTCTGGCCGGAGTACTCGTGCAGTCGCTTGAGGCGCGCGGCATAAAAGCCGTGCCTACCGACCGCTTCATTGCCGTCGTGGGTAAGGGCGTGGAGGCTGTTTGCGGCAACCGACACTACTGGGCCGGCAGCGAACTGATGGCGAGGGAACACAAAGTTGAGGAGTCTGACATCCGCCTTGATTCGCAAGGTGGCACAACGATATTCTTCGGTTGCGAAAACCGCTTGTTGGCTATGTTTGTGCTTGCAGATATGGTGAAGGAAACGTCTGCCCCTGCTATTGCCTCCATCAAGCGACTCGGGTTGAGGGTGTATATGCTCACCGGAGACAACCGTGCCTCGGCTGAACGCGTGGCGAACGATGTGGAGGTTACTGGCTTCGAGGCGGAGATGCTTCCAGCCGACAAGGAGCAGTTTATCCTCGACATGCAGCACCGCGGACACGTGGTGGCTATGGCTGGCGACGGCATCAACGATTCGTCGGCGTTGGCTCGTGCGGATGTGTCGATAGCCATGGGCAACGGTACGGACATTGCCATGGAAACGGCTATGATCACGCTCCCTACCTCTGACCTCCAGATGCTTCCGCGTGCAGTGCGGCTGTCGAAGAAAACTATGCGCATCGTCCACCAGAACCTCTTCTGGGCGTTTATCTACAATATCATAGGTCTGCCGGTGGCGGCTGGCTTGTTTGGCGTGATGCTCGACCCGATGTGGGCGAGTGCCGCTATGGCTGTAAGTTCGGTGACGGTAGTGCTCAATAGTTTGCGCCTTAAACTGGTGAAACTCAAATAGCAATGGCGACAGACTACGGGTGTAAAAGTATATGGAAGATGGCTTACCCCATCCTCTTCAGCCTCATTGTGGAGCAACTCATTGGCATCACCGACACGGCGTTTATGGGACGTGTCGGCGAGGTGGAACTCGGGGCGGTTGCTCTTGCCGGGGTGTTCTATATGGTGGTGTTTATGGCTGGTCACGGCTTCTGTGTGGGTGCGCAGATACTCATTGCGCGTCGCAACGGCGAGGGACAGCAGGCTGAAGTGGGGCAGGTGTTCTACCAAGGGCTATATTTCCTTATGGCACTTGCCGTCGTGCTGTTTGCCGCATGTCAGACTTTCGACAGCGGCATCTTCTCGATGATGGTGTCGTCGCCCAATGTGCTTGCCAAGGCTGAGGCTTATCTCCACTACCGTGTCTATGGCTTCTTCTTTGCCTTTGCCAGCGGTATGTTTCAAGCGTTCTATATTGGCACGCAGCGCACGCGCATACTCACCTACAACTCCATCGTGATGGTGCTCGCCAATGTGTTGTTCAACTACATACTCGTGTTTGGCAAGTTCGGCTGCCCGGCACTCGGCATTGCTGGCGCCGCTATCGGCTCGTCGCTCAGCGAATTTGTGTCGCTTGTGTTTTTTATCGTCTTCACGCGTTTTCGCATCGACTGCGGCAGTTTCGGACTGTTGCGGATGCCGAGGATTGATTTTCAGAGAATGCGGTCGATTATCGGGCTGTCGTTGTGGGTAATGATACAAAACACCGTTTCGCTGTCCACCTGGTTTCTGTTTTTTGTGTTCATTGAGCACCTCGGCGAGCAGTCGCTTGCGGTGGCAAATGTGGTGCGCAGCATCAACGGACTCCTCTTTATGGCGGTGTCGGCGTTCTCGTCGGCTTGCAGTTCGATTGTGAGCAATATGATAGGCTCGGGTCAGAGCGGAGAAGTGGGCATTGCCATCCGCCGCCACATCCTGCTCAACTATATCTGTGTGCTCCCGGTGGTCATTGCCGTGGCTCTCTTTCCGCATACGGTTATCGGCATCTATACTGACATTCCCGGAATGGCGGATGCCGCCACGCCGTCGGTGTGGATGATGTGTTCGTCCTATCTGTTGCTCATACCTTCCGACATCCTTCTCAATAGTGTGTCGGGCACGGGCAACACGCGGATGGCTTTCTACTTGGAGATACCGGCTCTGGTGGTCTATGTGGCGTACATCACCGTGCTTATCGACTACTGCCGTGCCGACGTGATGTGGTCGTGGACGGTCGACCACCTCTACGGACTCACTCTGGTCGTTGCCTGCTGCATCTATCTCAGTCGCGGCACGTGGCGCAACCGCAAAATCTGAGGCAACCGCAGTCAAGCGGCGTTATTGCAGAAATTTTTGATAAAAAAGGTGGCGAAGTTATTGTAGTATAGAAATTTATGCGTACCTTTGCACCCGACTATTATTAACATAATGTCTAACTTACTAAATTAACTTATTCTATTAACAATTAATTTTAAATGAGCGAATTAACAAATTCTCCAATTGCTGATTTCGACTGGGATTCGTACGAACACGGCGTGGTTGAAACAGGCAAGACTCGTGAAGAGTTGGTAAAGACTTACGATGAGTCCTTGAACACTGTAAAGGACAAGGAAGTAATCGAAGGAACAGTTATCTCGTTGAACAAACGCGAGGCTGTTGTAAACATCGGCTACAAATCAGACGGTATCATCCCAATGAGCGAATTCCGCTACAACCCTGATTTGAAGATCGGTGACAAGGTTGAGGTATTTATCGAAAACCAGGAAGACAAAAAGGGTCAGTTGATTCTTTCTCACAAGAAAGCACGTGCAGCACGCAGCTGGGATCGTGTCAACGAGGCTCTCGAAAACAACGAAATCATCAAGGGTTACATCAAGTGCCGCACAAAGGGTGGTATGATTGTCGACGTATTCGGCATCGAAGCATTCTTGCCAGGTTCACAAATCGACGTGAAGCCTATCCGCGACTACGATGTATTCGTTGGTAAGACTATGGAATTCAAGGTTGTCAAAATCAACCAAGAGTTCAAGAATGTTGTCGTATCTCACAAGGCCCTCATCGAGGCAGAGCTCGAACAACAGAAGAAAGAAATCATCGCCAAATTGGAAAAAGGTCAGGTGCTCGAGGGTACTGTCAAGAACATCACTTCTTACGGTGTGTTTATCGACCTTGGTGGCGTAGATGGCTTGATCCACATCACAGACCTTTCTTGGGGCCGCGTAAACGATCCGAACGAGGTAGTGAAATTGGACGAGAAACTCAATGTCGTTATCCTCGACTTCGACGACGAGAAGAAGCGTATCGCCCTCGGCTTGAAGCAACTCCAGCCACATCCATGGGATGCTTTGGATCCGGAATTGAAGGTTGGCGACAAGGTGAAAGGCAAAGTTGTCGTTATGGCAGACTACGGTGCGTTTGTTGAAATCGCTCCGGGCGTAGAAGGTCTTATTCACGTTTCTGAAATGTCATGGTCACAGCACCTCCGCTCTGCTCAGGACTTTATGAAGGTTGGCGACGAGGTAGAGGCTGTAGTTCTTACACTCGACCGCAAAGAGCGCAAAATGTCGCTCGGCATCAAGCAACTCAAGGCTGACCCATGGGCAAACATCGAAGAGAAATACCCTGTAGGTTCTAAGCACACTGCAAAAGTGCGCAACTTCACTAACTTCGGCGTATTCGTTGAGTTGGAAGAAGGCGTAGACGGCTTGATCCACATCTCTGACCTCTCTTGGACAAAGAAAATCAAACACCCGAGCGAGTTTACTCAGATCGGTGCTGACATCGATGTTCAGGTACTCGAAATCGACAAGGACAACCGCCGCTTGAGCCTCGGTCACAAGCAGTTGGAGGAAAATCCTTGGGATGTGTTTGAAACAATCTTCACTGTAGGTAGCATCCACGAAGGTACTATCGTAGAAATGCTCGAAAAGGGTGCGGTTATCGCATTGCCTTACGGAGTTGAAGGCTTCGCTACTCCTAAACACCTCGTTAAGGAAGACGGAACTCAGGCACAGGTTGACGAGAAGTTGAACTTCAAGGTTATCGAGTTCAACAAGGAGTCAAAACGCATTATCCTTTCTCACAGCCGCATCTTCGAAGATGTAGCACGCGCTGAAAAGGCTGAGGCTAAGAAAACTGCTAAGAAAGCAAAGGCAGAAGAGGCTCCAGTAATGAGCACACCAATCGAGAAGACTACTCTTGGTGACATCTCAGAACTCGCTGCTCTTAAGGAAAAACTCGCAAAAGAAGGCAAGTAATCCCTAAAGCGACAAAATAACAAAAGCGGCTGCGCCTTGGCGTAGCCGCTTTTTTTGCGCCCAGCCCGAAGTGCTGTCCTAAATGATTTTCCGAACCACATCCGCTAAGCATTAATCCTGTCGGGCGGATATGGCAATAGAGTTGTATCAGTGAAGCGAGAGTGCGCCGAGGGAAAGGTGTGGAGAGTTGTGAGGGCAGAGTGCGTCCACTACTAATTGCACCCCGTAGTGGATGCCGCCAGCATCAGCCGATGCTCTGACGGTGTGTATTTGTTGGGAAAAGTTGTCAAAACTCAGGGGAATTTATAATTTTGTTAGTCTTTAAACATCTGCAAAAATGAGTCTTACGATTGCTATAGTCATATTGTTGTTGCTTCTGATGTTTGCGCTTGTCTGGATTTTTTTTCGGGTGAAATTCGTACGTCAGGTTAATGATGTCAAGTCACAGCATTATGAACATTTCCGCACATTTGATTTAGAGGAATATATTGAGTCCAAATTCCCAGGCGTGTTTGTTACTGAGGAAGATGAGAACCACGACCTAATCCCATTTTGGGACAGTATAGGCCAATTGGCAGGATATAGCCGCAGAATGTCGCTGTTCTGTATTAAAGACAAGCAGTTGGAGATTGCCCGAAACACAGACAGCATAGACTGCCAGATACAACGTCACAATGACGATTACATGAACCGCCGACTTCAGCAGAACAAGATATTTTTTGACACGGTGCTAGACTATCCGTTGGACTTCCAACAGCGCCGTTCGATTGTTTCGGAAGAAATGAACTGTCTGGTTGTGAGCAGTGCAGGAAGTGGCAAAACGTCGTCGATTGTAGGCAAAGTGGAGTATCTGACTAAAGTGCTGCATATCGCTCCGCAACGGATATTGCTTATTAGTTATACCCACAAGGCTGCGACAGAATTGACGGAAAGGATGAAAATTCCGGGGCTTAAAGGGTTCACGTTCCATAAGTTGGCTATTGACATAATATCTTCGTATGAGGGAAAGAAGCCGTCTGTCTGCGAGAATACGGATGCCCTATTTGTTGCGATATACAGAGACCTGATTAGGGATGTGGAATTTCGCAAGAACGTGCTTAAATATTTTGTAGACTATTCAGATTTTATCGAACTTGACAACGACGAACAGACGAAAAAACAATGGCAGATACAGTCGGAAGAAAGTCTTAAATCACTGTTCCCCGATATGTCAGGTGAGCGTGTCAAAGTAAAAAGTCAGCAAGAAAAGAAAGTGTGTTTGTTACTGACAACGCTTGGAGTGCAGTACAGATACGAAGAACCGTATGAATATGATGTTGCTGACGAGCGGCACTCTCAGTATCGCCCCGACTTTTCGATTCATTATGAGATGAATGGAGTCAAGAAACGCATTTATCTTGAATTATTCGGGATTGACGAGCATAGTATGGTGCCAGTTTGGTTTGCAAGAAACAAAGGTCTGACGTATGAGCAGGCAAACAATCTGTACAATGATGGGATAACGTGGAAACGTGAATTGCATCAACAGAAGGGAACGACTCTGCTTGAGTTGTCGAGCGCAGATTTTATGTATTGCGACGTAAAGCAGAAACTTCAAAATCTGCTTGCGGCTGAGGGTGTGCCAGTGGCGGTCGTTCCCGATGGTCAGTTGTTCGACAACCTTATCCCTGCAAGAAGTGAACAAGAGAAGTCTATTATCCGGTTTATGGCCACGTTTGTGACATTGATGAAGGCCAGTGGCAAATCGTTTGTCGATGTACGTAATGCTGTAATGGCGAGTGGAAAACAAAGGGATCTGTTTATTGTGGAAAATCTTATGGAGCCAGTGTGTCAGCGTTATATCCGGATGTTGAACGAATCGGATAGAGTAGATTTTACGGATTTGATTGTAAAGGCCACAAATATTGTCGGCAGCAAGAAGGTATCGAACTATGACTATATAATAGTCGATGAATTTCAGGACATTTCAATGGACCGTTATATGTTTCTCAAAGCATTGCGTGGAAGTTCGTATAAAAACAAGGCGAAACTGTATTGTGTCGGTGATGACTGGCAGTCAATCTACAGATTCTCTGGAAGTGATATGACATTGTTCAGCCGTTTTGCGGAATATTTTGGCAAGACAGACTTGAACAAAATTGAAACGACCTATCGTTTCGGAAATCCGCTGGTTCACGATTCGGCAGAGTTCATTCAGCGTAATCCTGTGCAGATTCGCAAGAATATTCATCCGTTTAATCCCAATGTGCAGACTGGTTTGGATTATGTGGGGTATAGTAAAAACAGTTTTTTAGAGGTGTTGGAACAGTTGATTGCCGCCGTGCCGAAGGACAAGTCTGTATTCTTGTTGGGAAGGTATTCGTTTGACGACTATGTCGTTTCAAGACACTATGGAATGGTGCAGCGCGGCGACTCAAAGTTCTATAACATCAGCAACCGGGAGGTTGAGTTCCTCACGGTGCATAAGTCAAAAGGACTTGAAGCAGATTATGTGATACTCCTTCATTGTAACTCAGGTCAATTCGGCTTCCCCTCAGTTATATCTGACGACCCAGTACTTCGCTACTTGTTGAGCAAGGGTGATGACTATATCTTCGGGGAGGAACGTCGCCTGTTTTATGTGGCGATAACTCGCGCAAAAAACAAGACGACAGTGCTCTACGACAAGTATAAACCGTCGGTTTTTGTATTGGAGAGACTGCATCCTGAGAAATTGTCGGGAAAACCATTGTCTCCGCATCGGAATTCCGGAGAACGGTGGTCGAAAGGCGCAGAGCAGAAGGTAGCCAAATTATATGCTCGTGGATTGGGTGTCAGGAAAATAGCCCAAATTATGGGTCGAAGCCAAACGGCTATCATATATAGATTGAACAAAATGGGACTAATTGATGTAAGTAAACCGGTGCGGTGGTAAAATTAGTATTTTCCGCTGCGGATGCGGTAGAGGGTTTCTTTGGTTACGTTGATGTAGGATGCGAGTTGGGTGATGGTTATCAGGTCGAGGATGTCGGGGTAGCGTTCAATCGCCCATTGGTAGCGTTCTTTTGCCGAAAGGTGGAGCATCAGTGTCTGGTCCTCAAGAAACTCGGCGTACTTTATCAGTCCGAGGCAGATATATTTATACACCTCGCTCTGTCTAGCCTTGTCGAGCGTGTTGAGGTCTGGCATAGGGATGTAGCACACCTCGGCTGGCTCCATAAACTGCACGAAAATCTTGTAGTGTCCGCCACGGATAATCTTTTCTGGGCGCAGAAGGAAGTTGGAGGCAAAGGTGAAGGCGAAATTGTGTTCGTGGCCGTGCTCGATGTAGTAGGTGCGTGCGGAGCCGGAGATTACGAAAATCATATTTCTCAGCATCTCGTTCTGCCCCTCGATGGTGTCGCCCTTCTTGAACTTGCCGAACTTCATGCTGGCGAGGAGTTTGCGCTCCTCCTCCGCGTCGAGGCTCATAGTGCGGCGAATCTCGTCGAGAAACGCCAGCCGCTGATATGATATGTTGTTATTCACCATCGAGCAATTCCTCTACTTTTTTGCGCACGTCGGTCATTAGCCACCGGGGTGTGGATGTTGCTCCGCAGATGCCTATCGACCCCACGCATTTGAGCCATTCGGGGTTGATGTCGCCAGGCGAGTAGATAATCTTCGTGGCAGGGTTGACACTGAGACATTCGTCAAAAAGAATCTTGCCGTTACTGCTCTTGCGACCGCTCACAAAGAGCACAAGGTCGTGCTCCTGGGCAAACTGGCGCATACGCGGCATGCGGTTAGCCACCTGTCGGCAGATGGTGTCGTGGCATTCAAAGCGACCAGACGGCTTGCGCTCGGCAATGGCCTGCTCAATCTGTCGCAGTCCGTCGCGCGACTTAGTGGTCTGCGAGTACAGCACCACATCGCGGTTGAAGTCAATCTTGCCAATGCCGTCTACGCCCTCCACCACGATTGCCTCGCCGTCGGTCTGCCCGACGAGTCCGTTTACCTCGGCGTGACCCACTTTGCCGTAAATCACAATCTGCGGACGGTTGTCCTCCTCGAAAGAGCGGCGTATGCGCTTCTGCAACATCAGCACCACAGGGCAAGTGGCATCGATAATCTCGATGTCGTTTTCCTTTGCTATGCGATAGGTTTCGGGCGGCTCACCGTGGGCGCGGAGCAGCACCTTCACGCCGTGCAGACGGCGCAAGTCGTCGTGGGTGATGGTCACCAGTCCCTTGTTCTGTAACCGCTCCACCTCGTTGGAGTTGTGCACAATGTCGCCGAGGCAGTAGAGATGGCCGCTCTTTTCGAGTTCCTCCTCAGCCTTGCGTATGGCAGTGACCACTCCCGGACAGAACCCCGAGTTTTTGTCAATCTCTATGTTCACCTTACTTGCCGGCATCGGAAATCCTGTTGTATAGGTCGAGTAGAAACTTGTCCTGCTCCTCGATGGTCATGTTGCTGTTGTCGAGCACGATGGCATCGTCTGCCTTGCGCAACGGACTCTCGGCGCGTGTGGTGTCGATGCGGTCACGCTCTACAACGTTGTTGTAAACCTCCTCGTAACTCACCTCGTCGCCCTTCGCCTTTAGTTCGTCGTAGCGGCGGCGTGCGCGTGTCTCGGCAGATGCGTCAACATAAACTTTCATCTCGGCATCCGGGAAAACCACCGTGCCGATGTCGCGTCCGTCCATCACTATGCCTTTGGCCTTTCCCATTGCTTGCTGTTGAGCCACAAGGGCGCGGCGCACACTGCCCACGGCAGCCACGACACTCACTCTCGACGACACCTCCATCTGGCGGATTTCCTTCTCCACGATTTCGCCGTTGAGCAGCGTCTGCGTGCGGCCTTCAGAGTCTACGCCGAAAGTAATCTTGATGCTCGGCAGCGCAGCCTCGAGTGCTTCGGTGTTGAGCGTTGTGCCGTCAAACAGTCCGTTGCGCAGACAGTAGAGCGTCACGGCGCGGTACATTGCGCCGGTGTCAATATATGCGTATCCGATGTTTTTAGCCAATTTCTTGGCCATAGTGCTTTTGCCCGACGACGAGAAGCCGTCGATGGCTATAGTGATCAGTTTGCGATTGTCCATTGCTTATCGTTTGTTTGTAAATTCATATAAGTTTGTCGAGAGGTTGACCATAAAGGTGAAGCCTCCAGTGTGCGGCTGCGCCATAGCCACGCCAACGCGGAATTTCGATGATTTCAGTCCGGCACCGAGCGAGAAGCCCGACACGAAATTGCGCGCAAAGGTTGACATGTCGGTGCGAGTGCGGTAGTTGTAGCCCAGGGCAATGTAGAATTTGTCGCTTGGCGCATAGTCGAGGCCGAAAATCAGATGGCGGAAAAAGTTGCTCATAAACTTGTCCTGCAGCACCAAGTCCGAGTTGTTGTCGTTTTTGTCCTTGCGCTTGTAGTAGGGCAGATGCCATTTCGTAAGACCGTAGGCTGTAATCGACAGGCGGAAAGGTCCGTTTTTTAGCGATTGCGAATAGCCCAACTGGATGTCCCACGGCAGTCGGTCGTAGTGCTCGTCGAAACGCTTCACCTGTCCGCCGAGGTTCTTTATCACAGCCGAAAGCGACAAGTCGCTTTCGGGCTTGTAGTAGTTGATGCCGAGGTCGGTTGCTATGGCGAGTGCCGAATACTGCTCATAGTTGGAATAGAGGAACTTAAGACTTATGCCGCCGCGGAGATAGTCGTTGAAGTCGTGGGAATACATACCGCTGAAGGCAATGTCGCTGACGTTGAATGACCCGGTGTCCTGTCCCGTCTGGTCCATACCGCGCATAGAGCCGTAGCCGAAATAGGTGATGCAAGCCGACCACGCCGCATGTTCGCCAGCCTCTTTGGCAAAGCGTGCCGACATAAAGTTGCTGCTGCCGAGATAGCGCATATAACTCACACCGGCCTGCATATCAACCTCCGGTCCCAGCAATGCCGGGTTCTGCTCATAGAGGCTGATGTCGTCGTCGACAACGCTGATGTTCACGCCGCCGAGCGCATAGGCGTGCGACGACGTCGGAACATTGAGATAGTTGTAGGCAGTGCCGTCCTGGGCAGTCGCCGAAGCCCATCCGGTGGTGAGCAGAAGAGTATATATGAGTTTCCTTAAATTCATAATCCAAAGCGGCGGAAAGCGTTTCCGCTTATAGAATAACGCAGAATGCGGCGTTATAGTATATCACCGTTGCGGAAATATCGCCTATTTGCGTATGCAGCGCACATAGTGTCCGAAGTCGTAGATGTGGGTGCTGGTCAGGGTGATGCCGTTGACGATATATGCGGCATACAAGGCATTCAGACCATATGTTGTTGTCTTGTCAGTTGTCCAGTAGTACACACTCGTTCCCTCCATGTCGTCGCCTGTTGCGTGGCTGAAATAGCCGGCAGGAGAGATGCTGAGACCGGTGAGGTTGGAGCCAGGCTTCGTCCAGTATTCAAGAGTCTTGATTTTGGTTGACTGACCGCTACGCAGGTAATCTTTCATTGCCTGCCATTGGGCAACCGACGACACTTCCCATCCTTCTGGGGCAAGTCCGGCTTCGCTGACCACGGCATATCCGTTGTACATTGCGCCATAGTCAGGCCAGCAGTATTCCGTGTCGTCCGTGTAGATGTGGTATGCTGGAGTCGTTGCCTCAGACCAGGCATCGGCTTGGGCGGATGAGTAGAGCGTGATGGCAGAGCCGTCGCGCATAGTTACAGCCTTGAGGTTGCTTGCCATCCAGTACTGCACGCCGATTTTCACTACCTTGTATGTCTGTTTGTCCGTCTTGCTGCGGTTGTCCTGAAGGAGGTAAGGAGTGAGCGTTGTAGCCACTTCTTTTGCTCCGCTGGGGAGTTCCGGCAGATATTCGCCGTCGCTTGAGAGAAATACCGATGTGATGGTCTTTTCTCCCGGAGTGTAGGAGGCGATGGAGTCACCCTCCAAGTCCCAGACTATGCTTGCTCCGTTGTTGGCGATGCCTCTGGAGAGGTCTGCCTTGCCGTCTGCGCCCATCGGATAAACCACGGTGAGCACGTCGTCAACCACGTTTCCCTTGCCGTCGACCCAACTGCGTACATATTCAAGGCACGCTTCGGCCACCTGTTCGTTGCCTGCCATCACTTTCTGCACGTTGCCGGTAGAGAAGTCGGTCGGAATTTCAATGTTGTAAACCTTCGGTGCTGAGGATGTTGTCTCGAAGTACACGCTGTCGATGTCGTCGAGAAGGTATGATGCTATTGTACCGTCCTTTTGAACGACCACCATTTTAGTCTGTTCTTCCAATGCGAACATAGCAGTGGTGCATGCTGCCGCCAATATGAGTGTAAATATAGTTTTTTTCATTATTTGCAGATTTTATAAGTGTTGTTGCCTAACTTGAAAATGTAGATGCCTTTTTGCAGCGGCGAGATGTCGATGGAGTTCGAGGTCTGCGCCGGAGTGGAGTAGACCGTAGCGCCGCCGATGCTGTAGAGTGCCGCCGGGAGGGCTTGGGTAGTGTCGTAGCCCAGTAGCGTCAGTGCATCCTGTGTCGTTGCCACCTTGACGGAGGTCAAAGTGTTTGCCACCACCTTGCCGTCGCCTTTGCCGGTAAATTTGATGGAGAGAATGTCTGCTATGGCGATGGCATTCTCCTGGCCATCGGCTTTCTGCTTCATCAGCATATTTCCGTCGCTGAAATGCAGCGAGGCAATGTCCGTGATGCCGGTTGACGATGCTGCGTTGCCGTTGTTGAAGAATACGGTCATCTGCGTGGGCTCGGCTACAGCCGTAGCCGCAATGCAACTTGCCGTAATCAACGATGCAAACAGGCGTTTATTGATATTCATAGATGTATATTTTTAGGATTAGTGTCTCTTCGTAGCAGCGAGTGCCTCTTAAAATATTGGACTATTGGCAATACTTTGTCGCAAAATTAAAACTTTCCGTTGCAAAATGCAACCTATTCTGCGTTTTTATGCATAATTTGTGTTCGAATGACAATGTGGAGATATTTAGAGTTGTAAAATCTGTACTTACGCAAAGTAAAATGCAAGGAAATGAAATGAGAAGCGCAAATAATTGGTGGAAAAGTTGAAAATTTGCAGGATATTATTGGGATTCTGGTTTGAGGTAACGTATATTTGTAGAAAATGGATATTTTAGATTTTCAACGGTCAGGCACAACCGTTTGAGGAATAAACATTTAGCGGAGTATTTGAGAAACAGTGGTAACGAATTGGCAACCGTGCGATTTTCAGCGTTTTGCGGTGCTATGCTGTCAAATAACTCTTGTTGCAAATTTACACATTTTATCGGAAAAACAAATATTATGATGGATATAAAAATGAAGATTACACTTTTTTTGAATCGTTTGTTTGGAGAGCCCCACACACAAACGATTCAAAAAAGTACATCCTCACGAGTCTTTACTTCTGAAAGTTCAATGATTCAGATACATATAGTTAATATTTACCAATACTCAATGTTCTTTTTTCTCGGTGTATTTCATTGTGCTTACCTCCGCTATCGCAACTTATCACTATA
>CAVCEE010000017.1:0-59522 GCA_963601185.1 bacterium | reverse complement strand
TCTTCCTTCGTCTTGTCTTTTTATCGCATCATTTCAATGTTCTCTTCTCTCGCAATCAGGCTCATTTCCCGATTGCGAGTGCAAAGGTACGGCAACTTTTCTTTCCCACCAAATATTTTTGACAAAAAATTATGTTGTAAAACATCTTTTTTCTTCCAGCGTTGCTTATCCGCCTAATTTGCAACATTTTACTAAAATAAAAATTTTTACCAAAAAGTTACATTTTCCCCTTTCTGCGACACCGTCAGCAAAAACACACTATTCATCGAGACGGAACACGATGCGCTGCACTCCGTCGGCAAACCGCGCGGACGAGATGCGGAAATGACCTATCTCCGACGTGTTCCCCACATGCGCGCCCACGCAAAGGCACTCGTCGTAGTCGCCCACCTTGACAATCTTCACCGCCTCCGACGCATCGCCGGGCAAGCGCGAGAGATCGAAGCGACCGGCAACATCCGCCTTGCGTGCAACCTCGGTGGTTACATCAAGGTGACGTCCGATAACATCGTTGACTGCCGCCTCCAGAGCCTGCAACTGCTGCTGAGTGAGCGGCGATGCCATACGGTAGTCGCATTTCGACTTGCGGCGCTCTATATGGGCGTTGTCCGACCGTCCGCAGCCGAACATCTTTACCATCGTGCCGTTGAGTATGTGTTCCGCCGTATGCATCGGCGGATATTCCTTCTTATTGTGTTGGTTGAATTCTTCCATAACTCTTATATATATTAGTATTCAAATTTCGACTACCGACATTTCAATTGTAAATATATGAAAATACCTATGAAAAATCGAGACGAGTTTCATTTTTCCTCTCACCTTGCACCGATTTTCTCTCGGCTTGCACTATCTTTGCACAAAACATTCTGATGAACAAGACGTACAGACACGAAGACAAGTTGAAGGCTGTCACCTCAGCCCTTGCCAACAAAGCGTCACTGGGCAATATGTGCCATCTCTGCCGGGGCGGCGAACCCCTTCCGGCGCAGTCGTCAATTCAAGAAATCATCGACCTTTGCCGCGCCATCCTGTTCCCAGGATTCTACGGTTCTGACGATGTGAACATCTACAACCTCGAATACTTTATCGGCATCAACTGCGGACGGCTTCAGACGGTGCTCTCCGAGCAGATTGCCGCCGGTCTGTCGCTTGCCGACTCGCCTACGTCGCCGCGCAGTTATTTCGAGATTGAACACGAATCCACGACCATTGCTGCCGAGTTTATCGGAATGCTTCCCGAGATGCGCCGCGTGCTCCACACCGATGTGCATGCCACCTACTGCGGCGACCCGGCTGCTGTGAGCACCGAAGAGGTGATTTTCTGTTATCCAGGCATCAAGGCTATCATCAACTACCGCATCGCGCATGCGCTGCTCACTCTCGGCGTGCCTATCATCCCACGCATGATCAGCGAGATGGCGCACTCCGAAACGGGCATCGACATCCACCCTGCCGCCACCATCGGCGAGCATTTTGCCATCGACCACGGCACGGGTGTGGTTATCGGCGCCACTGCCATCATCGGCAACAACGTGAAACTCTACCAGGGCGTTACCCTCGGAGCGAAGAGTTTCGACTACGATGAGGACAACAACCCCATCAAGGGCATACCGCGTCACCCTATCATCGGCGACAATGTGGTCATCTACTCCAACACCTCTGTGCTCGGACGCATCCGCATCGGCAACAATGCCGTTATCGGCGGTAACATCTGGGTCACCGAACCGGTTGCCGACAACGAGAAACTCATTCAGGCTAAGGCCGACAACATCCTCAGATTAAAGCAAGACCAAGATATATAATGAAAGAGCAAATGGAACTCGTAGCCAAGACTTTTCAAGGACTTGAAGATGTCCTGGCAGATGAACTGCGCCAACTCGGCGCCGACGACGTGACTATCGGCACGCGTATGGTGGCATTCAAGGGCGACAAGGAACTGATGTATAAAGCCAACTTCTGTTGCCGCACTGCCTTGCGCATCCTCAAGCCTATCCACACCTTTTCGGCTTCCGACGCCGACGAACTCTACCGGGAGGCGAAGAAATTCGACTGGGAGCAACTGCTGTCGCCGGAAAAAACTTTTGCTATCGACTCTACCGTCTATAGCGAGGATTTCCGCCACTCCAAGTTTGTCACCTACCGTGTGAAGGATGCCATCGCCGACTATTTCACCGAGAAATACGGCAAGCGTCCGTCAATCCGCCTCACCAATGCCGACATCCTGCTGAATGTGCACATCTATCAGGACAAGGTCACCCTGTCGCTCGACAGTTCAGGCGAGTCGCTCCACAAGCGCGGCTACCGCGTGATGCAGACGGAAGCGCCTATCAACGAGGTGCTCGCCGCCGGACTGATTATGAAGACCGGCTGGCACGGACAGAGCAACTTCATCGACCCGATGTGCGGCTCCGGCACGTTCCTCATCGAGGCTGCCCTCATTGCCTGCAACATCAATCCGGGTGTGTTTCGCAGCGACTTTGCCTTCGAGCACTGGCCCGACTTCGACCCTGAGTTGTTCGACTCCATCTACAACGACGACTCCAACGAGCGTGAGTTCGAGTTCAAGATCTACGGCTCCGACATTTCTCCCAAGGCCATTGCCATTGCCGAGCGCAACATCAAGAGTGCCGGCGTGGGCAAATATATCGACTTGAAGACAATGCCGTTCCAGGACTACACCGAAGCCCCGGAGAACGGTATGCTCATCACCAATCCGCCCTATGGCGAACGTATCGCCGCCGACGATATGGATGCGCTCTACGCCTCTATCGGTGAGCGGCTGAAGAACGTGTTCCGCGGCTACCACGCATGGGTGCTCGGCTACAAGCCAGAATATTTCGACAAGATTGGCCTCAAGCCGTCTGTCAAGTTCCCTGTGCTCAACGGCGCACTGGAATGCGAGTTGCGCGAATACGTGATTTTCGACGGCACATACGCCGAATTCCGCAAGCAAGGTCGCACAATCCGCGACGAGGAATTCAAGCGTCCGGAACGTCCCGTGCGCCGCAAGCGCGACGATGAGGGCGAGAAGCGCGAACGCAAGTGGAAAAACCAAGGCGACAAGTTCCGCGACGACCGCAAGTTCAAGAAGCGCGACAACGACAGCGAGTGGGAGCACGACCGCCACGGAGTGCCGCGCCGCCGCCCGAAGAACGCCCTTGAAGAACGCTACCACAAGCCGTTCGGCGACAACAAGCGTAGCAAGGACAGCCGCCGCTTCGACGACGACAAGGTGCGCCGCGCAGTGAAGTTCCGCAAGCCGAAACTCTTCGACGAGTCGGAATTTGGCGACAACGAGGTGGTGATGCGCCACCGCAACCGTAAGGACAACGACTAAAAACATATATTTCTCATCATGGCTGATTTAAAGAAACATACCGTATTGCTCCTCGGCTCTGGTGGCCGGGAGTCGGCTTTGGCGTGGAAACTGAGCCAAAGCGACCGTCTTGCTAAACTGTTTATCGCGCCGGGCAACGGCGGAACGCTCCAGTATGGAGAAAACGTTCCCCTTTCGCCGCTCGACTTCGATGCTGTCTGCGACTTTGTCACCTCCAACGGCGTGACAATGGTGGTGGTGGGCAACGAAGACCCACTGGTGGCTGGCATCTACGACTATTTTGCCGGCAACGAAGCGCTGAAAGACGTGCCGGTAATCGGTCCGTCGAAGGGCGGAGCGCAACTGGAAGGCAGCAAGGACTTCGCCAAGGGGTTCATGATGCGCCACAACATCCCTACGGCACGCTATCTCAGCGTTGACAGCAGCAACGTGGAGGAGGGCATCGCATTCCTCCGCTCGCTCGAAGCGCCATACGTGCTCAAGGCTGACGGACTGGCAGCCGGCAAGGGCGTTCTCATCCTGCCTACCATCGAAGAGGCTGAGGCATCGCTCCGCGAGATGCTCGGCGGTATGTTCGGCAAATCGTCGGCAACCGTGGTGATTGAGGAATTCCTCTCTGGTATCGAGTGCTCAGTGTTTGTGCTCACCGACGGCAACTCCTACAAGGTTCTCCCAGTGGCGAAGGACTACAAGCGCATCGGCGAAGGCGACACCGGTCTCAACACCGGCGGTATGGGTGCAGTTTCGCCGGTAAGTTTCGCCGACGAGGCATTTATGCAGAAAGTAACTGAACGCATCATCCTGCCAACCCTCAAGGGATTGAAGGAGGAGCAGTTGACATACAAGGGATTCATCTTCCTCGGACTCATCAACGTTAAGGGCGAACCGATGGTAATCGAGTACAACGTGCGCATGGGCGACCCTGAATCCGAAGCCGTAATGCTCCGCACCGACGGCGACTTGCTCGACCTGCTCGAGGGCGTGGCGACAGGCACTCTTGCCGACCGTCGTCTTGCCATCGACCCACGCTACGCTGTAACGGTGATGATGGTGTCTGCCGGCTATCCCGGTGCCTACGAGAAAGGCAAGGCTATCACTGGGCTCGATGCCGTGGATGGAAGCATCCTCTTCCACGCTGGCACCAAAGCCACCGACAGCGGCATCGTGACCAACGGCGGTCGCGTGATTGCCGTAAGTTCCTACGGAAAGACAAAGGAGGAAGCCCTTGCGCAGTCGTTTGCATCAATTGAAAAAATCGACTTCGACGGCAAGTATTTCCGCCACGACATAGGGTTCGACCTCGACTAAGAGACTTCGGGTAGCAATGGAAACAATCGAGAAGGGCGGGTTTAACCTTGTCCACCAGAGCGACGGCCCAGACTTGGGATATTCTTCCACGTCGGGCGTAAAGATTATTGTGGTCGACGGCAAAGCGTTCAAGAGTTTCGACGGCAGCGACACTCTCCTCCCCTACGAGGACTGGCGCTTGCCGATGGAGGAGCGTGCGCGCGACCTTGCATCACGTCTGAGCATCGACGAGATTGCCGGACTGATGCTCTATAGCATACAAAACAAGTTGCCGATGCCCAACGACACCTACGGCGGCAAGCCGTTTGCCGAAAGCGGCATGAACGCCTACGACCTGAGCGACGCGCAGATCGAGTTTCTCACCGTCGACAATCTTCGCCATGTGCTGGTGTCGACGGTAGAGAGCCCGGAAACGGCGGCACGGTGGAACAACAAGGTGCAGGCGCTCGTAGAAGGACGCACACACGGCATCCCTGCCAACAACTCGTCCGACCCGAGGCATTCGGCATTTGCCGACGCGGAGTTCAGTCCGGGCAGCGACGGCAGCATCTCGCTCTGGAGCAATATGCTCGGCCTTGCCGCAACGTTCTCGCCCGAAACAGTCGAAGAGTTCGGGCGCATAGCGTCTGCCGAATACCGTGCCCTCGGACTTGCCACGGCTCTTTCGCCGCAAGCCGACCTCGGCACCGATCCGAGATGGTATCGCTACAGCAGTACCTTCGGTCCAGAACCTCGACTCGTGGCTGACCTAACGCGCGCCTATGCCGACGGATTTCAGACTGATGCCTCGACTCACGGCTGGGGCAACGGCAGCGTCAACGCTATGGTGAAGCACTGGCCGGGCGGCGGCTCGGGCGAAGGCGGTCGTGATGCGCACTACGGCAACGGCAAATATGCCGTCTATCCTGGCGGATGCTACGAGCAGCACAAGATTCCGTTCCTTGAGGGTGCGTTCAAACTCCGTGGCGGCACTGGCAAAGCCTCTGCCGTGATGCCCTACTACACCATATCCTACAACCAGACCGCGGAGAACGTAGGCAACGGTTTCAACCGCGACATCGTTACACGCCAACTGCGGCAGGATGCCGGCTACGACGGCGTGGTCTGCACCGACTGGATCATCACCGGCGACGAGGAGCATCCGGGCATCCACTCTGGCAAGCCCTGGGGCGTGGAGCGGATGAGCGTGGCTGAACGCCACTACAAGGTGCTGATGGCTGGCGTGGACCAGTTCGGCGGCAACAACGAGAAAGCGCCGGTGATTGAGGCTTACCGTATGGGCGTAGCGGAGCACGGCGAGGAATTTATGCGCAAACGCTTCGAGCGGTCAGCCTACCGGTTGCTGCTCAACATCTTCCGCACCGGGCTGTTTGAAAATCCGTATGTCGACATCGAGGAGACGAAGCGCACGGTTGGCAATCCGCAGTTTATGGAGAAAGGCTACAGCCAGCAACTGAGCAGCATCGTGATGGTGAAAAACCACGGCGGACTGCTGCCCGTTGCCGGACGGAAAAAGGTGTTCATCCCCCAGCGGCGCGCTCCCGAAGGTCCTACCTACTGGCGCACCGTCACGCCGGAGCGCATCTACGACCCTGTGCCGGATTCTGTGCTCAGCCACTACTACGACAAGGCGGCGAATGCCGACGAGGCCGACTTTGCCGTCGTGTTCATAGAGTCGCCCCACAGCCTGTGGATGGGCTACGACATGGAGAAGGGCTACATCCCCATCAGCCTGCAGTATGCCGACTACACCGCCACCACGGCGCGCCCTCGCAGCATCGCCGGCGGCGACCCGTTTGAGGAGTCGGACAACCGCAGTTACCTCGGCAAGACGGCGCACACCATCAATGCCTGCGACCTGACCCTCCTGCAAACCACGCGCCAGGCAATGGGCAGCAAGCCAGTGATTGTGGTGCTGATGATGAGCAACCCCACAGTGATGCGCGAAATCGAACCGCTCGCCGATGCCATCCTCATTGGCTTCGACGTGCAGGCGCAAGCCTATCTGGACATCATCTCCGGTCACGCCGAGCCGTCGGCTCTGCTGCCGGTGCAACTGCCGGAATCGATGGAGGCGGTGGAGGAGCACTGCGAGGACCGTCCGCGCGACATCCGCTGCTACCGCGACTCCGACGGCAACGTCTACGACTTCGCCTTCGGCCTCAACTTCAGCGGCCGCATCGACGACGACCGCGTAAAACGCTACAAGTAGCGGCAATGCATAAATCCGCAATCGGATTTATGCAAAAATATTTGGACATTCAAACAAAAAGGAATACTTTTGTGGCAACAAATCCCACCACGCCTCTCAACGATGCGTACCACGGTGGGACTTCGCTTTTTATGTAGGTATGGATTACGCCAAACAACCGATAAATATTGATGACCAATTGTCGTTGCTTCGTTTCAGAGGGCTGACGATAGAAGATGTTGCGGTCGCCAAACTACAACTGCGCAACATCAGTTATTTCCGTATTGCCAGTTATCTCAGATGTATGGAGGAAGACTGTCTGCATCATCGATACAAGTCTGGCAGTACATTCGGGCAAGCCATTAGACTTTACCTATTTGACAAGGAACTTCGCCAACTTATATTCAAAGCAATCCAGGATATTGAAATTTCTCTCCGCACCAAAATAATCCAAGTATTTTCTATGGAATATGGTGCATTTTGGTTTATGGACTCTTCTTTGTTCAAAAACACAGGCTTCTATGACAGTTGTCTTGAGAATATCAAGAAAGAGGTGTCTCGTTCAAACGAAGATTTCATTAAAGTGCATTCCGAGAAATATGATTCTCCTGTTCTTCCTCCTGTGTGGAAGACGTTGGAGGTCGTTTCGTTCGGTACGCTTTCCAAATTGTTTTGCTTGTTCAAGGACAATCAACTGAAAAAGCAAGTGGCAAAAGAATTTGGGCTTCCCCAATACACATACTTGGAAAGTTGGATAAGGTGCGTCTCCGTTCTTCGTAACTGCTGCGCCCATCACGCCCGCATTTGGAACCGCCGTTTTGCATTGAAACCGCAATTGCCAAATCGGCTTCCGCTCAACTGGATTACGCCGACTCAAAAGCCAATCAAACTTTATCATCAGTTATGTGCCTTACTGTATATGGAGCAAACCATCACTCCTTGCACGGACTTGAAGAATTCCCTGATCAAATTGTTTGCAGAATATCCGTCCATTAATCTGCACGCTATGGGATTCCCTCCTGATTGGGAAAATGAGCCGTTATGGAACTAGCGGCGACCGCCCGTATAGCGTAAAACGCTACAAGTAGCGGCAATCCGACCTCTTAGATTTTCGCCTACGATGCACCATTATTGCGGAAATGTGTGTAATTTTGCAAAATCAAAGGAGGATTAATATGGAAGAAAAAGATATTGAAAAAATTGAGCAGAAGCCGGCATTCCGCCACTCCATCCCGGTGCAGATGCGCTTCAACGATGTCGATGTGCTCGGACACGTCAACAACTCAATTTATTTCACATATTACGACCTCGGCAAATCCGCTTATTTCACCACTGTGCGCAACGGTCAGATGGACTGGATGCGCCCCGATGTGGTCATTGCCAACGTGAACTGCAACTTCTATGCACCGATGCGCTTCGGCGAACCGGTATCGGTGGTTACGCGCGTGGAGTCGATAGGCGAGAAGAGTTTCAAGATGCACCAACGCATCGTCAACACCGTGACCAAGGAAATCAAAAGCGAATGCGCCACGGTGATGGTGGCTTTTGATGCCAACACGCAGCAGTCGAAGCAACTGCCGGCGGTGTGGGTGAAGGCCATCTGCGACTACGAGGGCAGAAACCTGCTTGAAAACAAAAAAGACTAAGTATAGATATGACAGACATCAAACAATGCATGCGCGACATCCTCGCCCACGAAAGCCGTGCGGTGGCTGAAATCCCCGTGACCGACGGCTACGAGCGCGCTGTCGGCATGATTGTGGAACAGGTGTGGCGTCGCCACGGCAAACTCATCACTTCGGGTATGGGCAAAGCCGGACAAATTGCAATGAACATTGCCACCACATTTGCCTCAACGGGCATCCCTGCCGTATTTCTCCATCCGAGCGAGGCGCAGCATGGCGACCTCGGCGTGATGCAGGAAAACGACGTAATGCTCCTGCTTTCCAACTCGGGCAAGACCCGCGAAATCATCGAACTGGTGATGCTTGCCAAGCGGCTGAATCCGCAACTGCAAATCATCGTGATTACCGGCAACAACGACAGCGAACTGGCGCAGACTGCCGACGTGTGCCTCTGGACGGGCAACGCCCCTGAGGTGTGTCCGCTCGGCCTCACGCCTACCACCTCAACCACGCTGATGACCGTAATCGGCGACGTGCTCGTTGTGGGCACGATGCGCACCACCGGCTTCACCAAAGAGCAATATGCCCTCCGCCACCACGGAGGATACCTCGGCAAGAAGAGCCGCGGCGAAGAAAAGGAGGTCAACCGATGAACAAGGTGATTGCGGTGGGACAGGCGTGCCTCGACATCCTCCACGAGGAGGGACAGCCGGTAAAGTCGGCTGTGGGCGGACGCATAGCCAATATGGCTGTGGCGCTGAGCCGCGCCGGTGTGGAAGTGGAATATGTGAGCGAATGTGCCACCGACGGTGCCGGCGATATGGTCGTGGGCTACCTCAACGCCAACGGTGTAGGCACAAAGTCGATCGACCGCTTCACCGAGGGTCTCACGCAACTGTCGCTGATCTTCCGCGACAAGGACGGCAACGAGCGGTTTTCGGAGTATGTGAAATACCCTGACTCGCGCTTCGACGTGCTTTGGCCGAAAATCGAGAAGAACGACATCGTGGTCTTCGGCTCGTTTTTCGCCGTGGAGGAGAGTGTGCGGCAGCAACTCACCGAACTGCTCGCCTATGCGCAGGACCGCAAGGCCATCATCGTCTATCTGCCGGGCTTCAAGCCTGAACTGTGCAGCCGCATCACGCGCGTGATGCCTGCCATCGCCGAAAACCTCGAGGTGGCAGACGTTGTGATTGCGCGCGAAAGCGATATGGTGAAGATTTTCGACAAGGCTGACCCGCAGACGTGCTACAAGGAGCACATTCAGTTCTATAGCGACAACTTCCTGTTCACCGACAAGGATCTCAACGCAACAATGTTCACACGCAGCGGCGTGCTGAAAAAAGAATATACAAAAACGATAACGTCAGCCGACCGGCTGCAATGTGATGCCACGCTGATTGCCGCATTCGTGAAGGGAATGCTCGACCACAACCTCTCGCACGAGGGAATCAACGATGTGCCGCTTTCCGTATGGAAGGAAATTCTTACACAACACCTTTAATACCCTTTCAATATGTCAGTAGAGATAAGAGTAATACCGAAAGATAAGAAATCGCTGAAAAAGTTCGTGCAGTTCGGCACCGACTTCTACAAAGGCAACAATTATTTCGTGCCGCCGTTGCTGATGGACGACGTAAACACGCTGTCGCCCGACAAAAACCCGGCGTTCGACTTCTGCGATGCAGAGTATTTCATGGCTTTCCGCGACGGCAAACCGGTGGGACGCATCGTGGCAATCATCCACAAACTCTCCAACGAGCAACGCGGCAAGAAGGAAATGCGCTTCGGCTTCGTCGAGTTTATCGACGATGAGGAGGTGAGCCGCGCACTCTTCGACGCTGCCATCAAATGGGGCAAGGAGCGCGGTATGACATCAATCATCGGTCCGCTCGGATTCTCCGATATGGACTACGAGGGTATGCTTGTGGAGGGCTTCGAGGAGGTGTCGACAATGGCGACCATCTACAACTATCCCTACTATCCCAAGCACTTGGAGCGCATGGGCTTCGAGAAGCGTGCCGACTGGGTAGAATTTTCAATGACCGTGCCCGACGCCATCCCGGAGAAGCACCAGCGCATCGCGGAAATCGTGAAGAAGAAATACGGTCTTCAGATTGTGAAATACAAGAGTGCGAAGAAGGCTGTGGAGGAAATCGGACGACCGCTCTTCGAACTGGTCAACGAGGCTTACGCCGAACTTTTTGAGTTCACCCAACTCACCGACCGACAGATCGACCACTATGTGAAGTACTACATCCGCATGCTCCGCCTCGACCTGCTCACCGTGATTAAGGATGCGGAGGGCAATCTCATCGGCATCGGCGTGGCTCTGCCGTCGCTCTCGCGCGCGTTGCAAAAAGCCCACGGACGGATGTTCCCCTTCGGTTGGTGGCATCTGATGCGCGCCATGTACTTCAACATCACCGACACCGTCGACCTTCTGCTAGTGGCAATCAAGCCGGAATACCAGAGCAAGGGCGTGAACGCGCTGCTCTTCACCGACCTGATTCCGTACTTCCAGAAATTCAAGTTCAAGTACGCCGAGAGCAACCCCGAACTCGAACTCAACACCAAGGTGCAGTCGCAGTGGCAATACTTTGAAACACGCCAGCACAAGCGCCGCCGCGCATTCGGAAAAGAAATATAAAACTACAACATAAAAACTTACAACCGCTATGTCAACAGAAAAAAGAGTCAACGACGGACACAAGGCCAACCTGCCCAAACTCGAAGATTTCAAAGTAGGCATCGTTGTTGCCGAATGGAACAGCAACATTACCGAAGCGCTCCTCAAGGGTGCGCTCGACGTATTCCACGCTGAAGGCTACACCGACGACAACATCATCGTCGAGCACGTGCCCGGCACCGTGGAACTCACTTTCGGGGCTGCCGCTATGGTCGACAGTCTCCCAGTGGATGCAGTCATCGTGTTTGGCTGCGTAATCCGCGGCGGCACACCGCATTTCGACTATGTGTGCGACAGCGTGACCCAAGGCGTTGCCGCGCTCAATGCACGCGCAGAAGTGCCGGTAGTGTTTGGCGTGCTCACCACCGACAACGAGCAGCAAGCCATTGACCGCGCTGGCGGCGCACTCGGCAACAAAGGCTCTGAAGCCGCCGAAGTCGCAATCAAAATGGCAGACTTCAACCGCCGCATCCTCTCCTGCGTAGAATAACAACCACGCCCCGTCGGAGTCACCACATTGAATAAGGAGGCAGACTTATGAATACTCAAGAAGCAACCACTCAGGCAATATTGTCCAATCTGGGCAATATGACCTCGTTCCGATATGCCGGCTACAACATCCGTTTCCGCACACCAAGCATATTGAAAAGATATGTAGAGGTAAAGTCCTGGGACGATGGGTATATTGTAGTGACGGCCGACTATGACGGTATGGGTATGACGGAAGAATACATCGACCTTGTGCCGATACTCCAGAATCTCTACATCAAGCCGGAAACTTTCCTAAAGAACATCCAATCAGTAAAAATCGGGAACTATGAACAATGATGAATTATTACAGGTAAGTTCTGCTGCCGACATGATTGTTTGCGGCTATGCCTTTACCCGAACCGAAGACTCCAACATTCGGGTGTTGGACCTCAAAGAGCCTCATCATGCATTGCTTATGTCTCCGCAAGGTGAAGTCCTGGAAACTACGATGGACGATGTCGAATTGAGCATTGTGGAAGGATATTGGAAGAAGAACCAAAAGTATATGGAGGAGTAGTATGCCTAAGTATTTCGATTTCAAGGTATCTGGATATTTCCTTTACTATACATCGCACTGCATCATCGAAGCGATGCACGTGCACGCCAGCGACAAGAAACTCACAGAGGCTGGTTCTGCCAAACTTTTTGTAAAAGGCAATGGCGATACGGAGGTAAAGTCACGCGGCACACTGACCGACAAAGACCTGCGAATCATCCGGGAATTTATCAAGGATAATTACAAGGAAATGTATCTCCGATGGGCAAAGATGAGTCCTAACGGATTTTATGGCGATTGAGACAAAATCCTCGCACGATACAAAAAAAATCCGCCAGTCCGATGGACTGACGGATTTTTTGTATCGTCTTCCGGCAACGAATTACTTCGTGTTGACGCGACGCTCCTTGATACGAGCCTTCTTACCTGTAAGGTTGCGGAGGTAGTACAATTTAGCGCGACGCACTTTACCGAACTTGTTGACTGTAATGCTGTCGATAAACGGCGATTCAATAGGGAAGATACGCTCTACACCGATATTGTCGCTGATCTTGCGCACTGTGAAACGTTTCTTTGAGCCCTCACCAGAAATGCGGATAACTACGCCGCGGTACTGCTGGATACGCTCTTTGTTACCTTCTTTAATGCGGTAAGCCACTGTAATAGTGTCGCCCGGTCCGAACTCCGGATGCTGTTTGCCGGTTGCAAATGCTTCTTCGGCAACTTTAATCAAATCCATTTTATTGAGAATTAATTAGTTAATAATTGTCGCAATATTCACAAGCCACTTGTCTTGCCAGAGATTACGAAAAGCGGTGCAAAGTTACGCCATTTTTTCGTAACTCGCAACACTACTGACAAATAAAAATCACCATCCCCGAAAAAACGCAAGTCAAGCAGTGAGCGAAGAGCGCACGCCGAGTGCGGGGTGAGGTGCGGCGCTCAGTGAGTATCGATAGCGCACCGAGCGTGAGACGAGTCAAGCAGTGTGTGTCGATAGCGCTGTGACGATAGCGCTGTGACGATAGCGCACCGAGTGAGAGGTGAGATGCAGCGTTCAGTGAGTGCCAAGTGTGAGCCGTGGCGCCGCGCGCAGTGAGTGATGATAGTGCGCCGCGACGAGTGGTGAGTGCTGATAGTGAGCAGTGAGTATCGAGTGCACCGAGTGTGGGGTGAGGTGTTGCGCTCAGTGAGTGCCGAGTGTGAGCCGTGGCGCAGCGAGCCGTGGGTGTCGAGTGTGAGCCATGATGAGTGGCGAGAGCGCGCCGGAGGTGCGCCGTATCGATAACCCCAGGCTTCAGCCTGGGGCAAAGGAGTGTGGTTAATTGCGCCCTGTAAGCGGCGCCGCCAGCACCAGCCGACACTCCGACAACGATGGTAGCGCCCACGTGGGGCGCGACCAACTGTCCACCCAATAGTCCTCCCAACAGCGAAGTTTCAATCCACGCGCCCACGTGGGGCGCGACACTAAGTACTTCATAATTATTTAATTAAATTAATGTTTCAATCCACGCGCCCACGTGGGGCGCGACATCTGTCACTTTGCCAATATATGACGAGAGAGGGGGTTTCAATCCACGCGCCCACGTGGGGCGCGACTTCTGAATCGTAATACTCGCTCTCAAACCATTAAGTTTCAATCCACGCGCCCACGTGGGGCGCGACAGTATATCCAAAAATGTGCTGAATATCACTATAGAAAAGTAGCATTTTTGCGAAAGACTGCCAAAAGGGCGCACCTAAAACTTGACTCCTCGTTGTCAAGAGTAACAACCATATCATTATTTCTTTCGCCTCAATGCAATTGTCGGATTGAGATCATATTGAACTTTTAGTTCATACAAAGATGAACCTGGGGTTATAATGTCCTTGCGGTAATTTGTATAGAAAGACAATAGTTTCTTAGCTTCATCTGAATTGAACTTGTCATTCCCTTCTTCTGTAAAGACATTGCCATGTATATAATCCAGAAGAGTTTCCCATTCTCGTGCCGGCAATTTAGATTTACAATTTTGCCAGGCCCTACGCCAATGGTTGGTTCCCTCGCCTCCCGGTTGTGAATCAATCCACTCAAAGAAAAAGCGATACAGAATAAACGTTTCCGGCAGTTCCAGCAGTTCCAAGAATTCCTCTTCAGTCTCGCCAAATGCCTTTTTGAAGAATGAAACACCTTTACCAACCTTTCCCTTAGTGCTATTTAGTATGGCCTGTACTGCCCGAATATACTTACGATTCCAATGTTGACCTATATAGTCACGATTATGTGAGAAATCTTCATCATCTGCTTCATTGCCCTTGCGTATGGGATGATATTTCATCGGAAATGAATAAATGTTGACATCAAGTTCATCACAAAGTTCAACATTTATAAGAAGTCTTTGATACAACTCGATAGGATAGTCCATAAAGTTGTATAGTAGATAATTTGAAAATTCTTTTATTCCAGCAGCTGCACTCATCTTTATAGCAGCCAAATACGCATTTAGGGTTTTAAGGTTATCGAAAGCTATTCTTAACGGTCTGATGGCGATAGAGGCAAGTTTATCCGCTTTTTCAGGAGTAAACAAGCGAGCATCTACACCTTGGTTGAAATCAATATGTCTTTGGCGCGTAGACGGACGGAAAGTTCTGTTGAGCACGTCACCGGCCTCTGCATAGGCTGCCAAAAGATTTTCTTTGGTTACGGTGTCGAACTGATATACATGCCACTCCTTCAGTATAGCATACACTACATCTGCGTCATTTCCCTTTAATTTCAAATAGTATTCACGTATAAGTCTGTGCGATTTTTTCAGATAGGCTCTATCGTTTAGACCATTCTTAAGATTGCGTATGGATATTTCCAACGGATTAGGCTGTGTAACGGTAGCTCCTTTTCCAAATCCGCATGCTCTAATTTCATCTATTATAGCATCAAAATTCTCTGAAGCGAGAACATTGTTATCCATTAGCAGCAAGTCTTTTTGGTCTCCATACAACGCTGCTGTGGCCTCTATTTTCTTGCGTAAGGGAATATAGTTCTTATATTCCGGTTCAAGAGTAGACACTGCACAAAACGCACAACGGCGTATGCAACCACGAGTCATATAGCCGTAATAGGCATTCTCCATTGGGTAATGATAGTCTATTTCGTCCAAGATAGAATAGTCCAAAGGTTCATCGTCAATAATTGCAGTGTCGTTTTTGTCAAGAATTCCAGGTCTGTTCATCACACCGACAAAGGGTTTGATTCCTGTAGCCTCAAAAATCTCTTTCGGCTGAATGGAGGCCATAACTCCCCCAACCATCAGATTTTTACGATCCTTTACTAATAATTTGGCAAAGTTTATAGTCTCAATTGTTATGTTCCAATAGAAAGTAAAAAGAGTTGTTACAAAAACTCTATCCCATTCGGGATTCTCTTTCCAAAGATTTTTCCAATAATAATCTTTTGCATCACGGATGGTTAGTTCCGACCAAGACGGAATTTCTGATTTTGAAAAATCGATAGAATGCAGGAACTCAATTTTGCGAGTCTTTATAAATTGAAAGATGGCACTCCTTTGCAAGAACCACCCTGCATCAGGGTCTTTATCAGAAAGTGTAGCGATGCATTTATCCACTATCCTTTCCACAACAAAATCTTTGAGGTTTCCTTTGAAAAACACCACATTATGCCCCCGTTCTCTATGATAAGAGGCAATTTTCATGAGCCCAATGGGAGGATATTTGTTTGAATAATTAGGCTCTATAAGCAATATATTTAGTTTTTTTCTGGGGCGTGCCATTACGAAAGGTCTTCAATAACCAGCTTCTTCAAATCCTCAATTAATTCGAGAGAGCCTTTTGGACAATTTTGGGAAAGAGATTTAAAGATTTCCCGAGCGAGCCGGATTGCTTCTTTATCATATTTTTCAACCCACGGCTGAAAAATATCTGCGACTACCGAACTGGTCGCTTCTTTTCCTTTGTTCTGCGGAGATTCAAACAGGGTTCTAGGCTGAATTATTGGCTCGAAAACCTCGGGAATCTCCTCGATTTCTTTCTGGTAAAGCGCAAGTACATTTTTGTTTGCCTCTGCATTTTGAGACAGTCCATAAGATTCAACGGAACGGACGGCTGACTCAAACTTTTTTTGTCCTGTCTCAAGTGCTTCTTTAACATCCTTCTGCTCAACATCCGACAAGTTTCCCTTTTGCATCTTGGCTGTAGCAGCAGTAATATCGCGGACGGCTGTTTTCGCCTTGTTAGCGAGATTATAGATGTATTTTAGATGCTTGAAATATTTCTTCAGTTCCTTAAAGAGGACAGTGGCTTCGACTGTCGGTGTAAGCCCAGCGCGCGAAGTGTTTGGCTTGAGATTTTTATGCACAGCATGGATTTCTCCATAAAAATAGTTGTTGCCTCTAGCCTCATCGAAATATTCATTAAGATAATTGCCTTCACCAACTTGAATATTGAGTTTGCGCAACCTGATTCCTCTGTTGCGGTCTGATACCGGTATCGCCTTGGTGAATTTGGTTATGGCAAACCAGCCCCAAGCCAATAGCCCATAATCCGAATCCTCCAATTTGAAATATTGAAGCCTATGTATTTCATCGTTGGTGCCTACAATGCGGTTCCCATACCTTTTACGAATGTCGGGATAATTATTGACTGCCAGTTTTATATATTTCAGTTCTTTCTGAAGTTTATCAAATTCCGAGTCAGGCTTAATACTGCCATACATTATGTTGTTTTTGAACGGCATCTCATAATCTATGGGGGCAACCTCTTTTAGATATTCAATAATGTCATCCTCTGATAGAAGAATTGGATATTCTTCTTTTACATTATGGAGTATGACCTCAAAATAATGGGCATTGGCATCTTCTTCTTCTATGCTAAAATTGACGATTGAGTCAATAACATCAGTGGCAGAACTGCGATCAGCATCATCGTCAAGAATGTTGCGAGTCTTGTTTACATCAAACCGAACTATCGACACAGACGGCTCTCCCTTTGCCGATGTACGAAACTCAAGTTCAGCACAATAACCAGCCCCGACCAATCGACCAATACCGTATACGCCTGCTTGTTCTACACCATCTTTTTGTGAATCCGCAACACTTGTCAAGACGTTGAGGGCGTAATCAACAGGAATACCATAGCCATTATCTCTTATGGAAATATTGCGTTTTGACTTGTCTATCCTTATAGACACGACCCCGTCCTTAACCCTTGAAAGGACACCTTCGCGGACGGCCTTATTAATAGAATCGAATGCATTCTGAACGTATTCTCTATATATGATTTTAGCATCAGGATACATTGAAAACATCAACATATCCAAAAGTTTCTTGCCGATGAATGATTTTACCTTTTGCATTTGACTAACCGTTAGAGAACTGCTTGTAGGCAGGTCTTGGAAATTTGATGTTTATTATAGATCTTAACGCAGGATTTGAGATGATATATTCACCTGGGCTAAGGCGCGTCATCATATTCTGGTACACTTTAGGTATATAGCGATAATCTGGCTTCGAGACCTCGATGGCATTTGTGCGGCCATAGGCCTGAGTTGCACAGTTGCCTTTAACTCGGTCGTGGATAGCACTGCGAAATTGTTCCACAGAAAACAGAATTATTCCCAAAGAGCGACCGCGCTCTGCAATGTCAAGCAATTGTCTGAGAATTGGGGAATTCTTCGGGATGTCTGTTGATGCATATTTGTTGAGTTCATCAACAAATAGTATCACTTTATCTGGGACATCAGTCCTGTCAGCCCCCAACTTCATATCATATATGGCGCGGGCCACACAACCAAAGACAAAACTCTGCGAGTTTTCGTCGAGACGAGCAATATCAATCACAAACACATCTCCGGCACGTAAATGCTCAGCAATTTCTTTTGTTACATCGCACTGAATGTCGGTCGAAGTGTTTGCGAAAATATCGTTGGTGATAGCCTTGCTAATGCACCGTTTGAATTTTCGCCAGCTGGCGATTTGAATCTCATTCTTAGTCCCACTCGAGTCTCCCTTTTGGGTGCAGGCATCAATCTGCTCTTTCAGTGTGCTCCATTTGGAAATGCCACAGAAATTACCACTGCCATTTAGTATGAAGTTTACGCAACTTTCCAGAGTTCCTGTAGAGTCATCTTCATTGGCTAAGAGTAAGTCCAGTTTGTCTCGATTATCTTCGTATGTAAAGATGTAACGGCTGGCTTTATTTTGTGCAATTTGAGACTTTACATCATTTGGATCGGCATAAGATTGAACGTTCCCAGTTTTTTTATCCTTACCATAAGGATAAAAATAGCGGACAGACGTGAATGGTTCTGCCGAAATTCCAAGTTCCTCATATATTGTCCGATCCTTTTCCGACAAATCCGGATTCGGTTCATCGATGGCCATAAGGTCGCGCCCCTTGACATTGAAAAATACGAATGCCGCTGTTTCCCCATCCTCTGTCCTGAATTTGCTTTGAATGATTTTGAGCAAGAACATCGAGAATGACGTCTTAGCTGCAAGACCGGATATGCCTGAAACATTTATGTGAGCCCCATCAGGACCAACAAGGAAATGAGAATTTAAGACAACTCTAACTCTTTTTGTCGCTTCTCCTTGATACATTTGCAGGTAGCCGCAAACAAGCGGATTTTTCACATCTTCATCAGAAAGACCCAATGCTTTCTTTATATCATCCTCGTCACAAAGGCTTACCTGCTGACCATCAAGTACAGGGGTATAGACATTCTCTGTATTGCAGACAACTCTGGCCTTTACATAGTTCATCCCGAGGCGGTTCATATTGCCAATACCCTCACTGGTATCCCCAAAATCGCTCGATATATAGCTTGTGAAATGGCTGGTCGAATCCGTGACATGACTGATTTCCTCGACCACCCCATAAGTTACAGAATTGCCCTCATGCCTGACTTTAATCACATCAAACGGACTAAGAATCTGTTTTTTGTCAGTCCAGAAATAAAAGTCGTCTATTGTAGATGGGCTCTTTTCTGTTGCTGATACTTTTCCTATTACTGCTGTTTCACTCATCATCGTTTAGAAAAGGTTTATAAAGATATCTCCATGTATATAATTAGCTTTACAAAAACTCTCTGTCAAGAAAACTGGATAGAGATGATTTGCCCAACGGGAGTCTTTGCCATAACATACTGGAAATGCTTCTTGAATTATGTTCGCAGAAATGGTATCTATAGTTTCTGTTGGGAGAACATCCCCTTCATTATTCAATACCATCTCTATTTTAACCACATCAGAAAAGTTTGTTTCCCTAAAATTGCTGTTCCGTATTCGTAGATACCAAATGGCATATTCTCTGCCAGAATGTTCGGATTTATACCTATAAGCCTTTGTGCGTTCAAAAGGCTTCAATTCACAGATGGTTCTTGAAAGCCTATTGCCCTCGAAGTTCGGGATTAAGTCTGGGTCAAAGGATTTGCTTACGCCAACAACATGTTCATAGTTGGAACGCATCAGTTGCCACTCTGCATCCGACAAATTTGAATAGCGTGGGTTGTATTCAATTGATCCGTCCTTAAGAAGGAAGTTCTCGTCATCCAACAAATTCTCAGCACACATCTGAGCGACTAATCTTTGCTCATCATCAGTCATTTCCGCTTGTATTGCTGCGATACCTCGGTTCTTAAGTTTATCCTTTTCCGATTCAGCAGCATCTCCGCCATCCGTTTTATAGAAGAGAAGATTGCTAAAAGAAATACCCCGCTCTTGAACAAACCTAAGTTTGGAAATTTCCTTATTGAGTTCGTTTAAAAAATAAGGCTTGAAATGAGGATCATCGTCAGTATTGAAATCCTCTGGGAGAGAAAGGACAAGTTGATGCCTAATGGCATATTTTCTAAATTCGTCACGGCTCTTTCTTTGGCAGCATCCGACGATTATCTGACCAGCCAAAAACGGGTATATTTTTTTACCTATAGCGATGTCGTCAATCTTGTATACACGACGTGAACCATCGAGAAAAAAAGAAAATATCTGACGGTGACTGTTAATCAATTTGTCGCCAATACGAACCGTATGCACCCGTCTGTCATCAGATTCTGCGAAACCACTCTTTTTCGCACGGGAAGAAGTCTTATCGTCATAGGTCAAGACGTCAGACACAGTAGTATCCAACGCAACCTTTTGAGTTTTAAAACAGGTATATCGACCTTCGCCAGAGTCCTGTATAAACTGTATTATTTTTTTTACCCCCCCCCATAAAAAATGCATTTTTATTTTTTAGGCATACAAAGATAGTAAAAAAATCCCTGTAAAACTGCACAAGCATCTGCCGATTTTTCTCAACAGTGCGCACCTTTTACGCCTCTTTCACTTCTTTCCAGTCAATGAGCCCCCTGCCCAAGTCGTCCAACGGAAGCCTTTCCCTCTACTTGCCGGCGAGGGATTTGAGGAATTTGCGGAGTTTTTCCTTTACCGTGGGATGCCAACTGTGAGCGCAGTAGTGGATGGCATAACTGCGCGGGGTCACTTCGTGCTTGTTGCCGGCAAAGGTCTCTGATGGATAGATGTGGATGCGACCAGGCAACTGCTGGTCGATGTCCTTGTAGATGAAGCCGCGCTTCTCCGCCACGCGAGCGTAGATGTAGGGCGAGAGCACATCGGTCATCAGCGTGCCGTCGGGCTTGAGGAAATGCTTGTCGGCATACCAGTCGAGCACTTCCTTGACAAACGGGCATCCGGCTTCCGCACCCATCACCGCCGCCTGTATCTGTATGCCCTCGATGAAGGCATCGTCGGTGCGGTGGCCGTCAGCATCGAGGTGAGCCATCGTGCCGGCGCGCTCCACCTGTGTGGGATGATACTCCATACTCGAGAAAAACGAGTTGTCGAGGAAGCAGTCAAACTTCTTCAGTAGCATCACATCGGAGTCGAGGTAGATGCCACCCTCCGTGTAGAGGGCATACATACGGATATAGTCGGCTGCAAACGCCCATTTGCGGGCATCAAACGCCTCGCGCACATAAGGCACTGCATCGACGTCGAAATTCTTTGTGCTCCAACGCTTTATCTCATAGTCGGGATGCGTCTTGCTCCAGGAGTCAATGCACCGTTGTATCTTGGCAGGAAACGGCTGGTCGCTGAGCCAGCAGTAGTGTATCACTTTGGGTATCATTCTTCCGATATTTTTATACAAAGATAATGCAAGGCTCGGTTAAAAAAAATAGGCGCGCCTCACGGCGAGCCTATTCGATTACCTTATTTTGAAATTTACCACTATTAGCCTTACTTCACTTCCCACGTTTCGCCCGACATAATCATGTCGCGCAGGCTGCGGAGATGCTTCTTCTCCGACACTTCGTGGGTCTGACGGTCAACTTCCTCATCATAGACCGGCGCTTCCACATCACGGATGATGCCAATGGCGAGCGGCAAGGTCTTGCCGTCCATCATAGCAAGTTGCTGGTGCAGGAAGTTCGACTGGCAATGAGCGTCGTGCACAAGCACATCGTCGAGCGTGTAGCCGTCCTCGCCTATCGTCACTGCCTTGAGGAGAAATCCGTCCTGAACGAGTCCCTTGTCCATATTCTTGCCGAAGAGCATCTTCTCTCCGTGGCGCAGATGGATAGTGTGGTCGGGACGCTGTTCGCGGTCGCTCACGAAACTGTAGATGCCGTTGTTGAAAATCACACAGTTCTGGAGCATCTCAACCACCGACGCGCCTTTGTGGCGTGCTGCCGCCACCATCACCTCTTGCGAGGTCTTCAGTTCCACGTCGAGGCTGCGACCAAAGAATGTGCCGCGCGCGCCAAACACGAGTTCTGCCGGGATAAACGGGTCCTCGGTGGTGCCGTAGGGCGACGACTTCGACACGAAGCCGCGTTCCGATGTCGGCGAGTACTGGCCTTTGGTCAAGCCATATATGCGGTTGTTGAGTAAAATCATATTGAGGTTCACATTACGGCGCACGGCGTGGATGAAATGGTTACCGCCGATGGCAAGTCCGTCGCCGTCGCCCGAAATCTGCCATACGGTCATATCGGGGCGAGCCACCTTGAAGCCTGTCGCAATGGCTGCAGCACGACCGTGGATGGTGTGGAAGCCGTAGGTGTTCATATAGTACGGCAAGCGTGAACTACAGCCGATACCTGAAATCACGGCAGTGTTTTCCGGCGCAACGCCAAGTTCCGCCATTGCCTTGTGGAGCACGTTGAGAATGGCATGGTCGCCACATCCCGGGCACCAGCGCACTGATTGGTCGCTCTTGAAATCTGAGGCTTGATATTTCTTTTCTTCCATGATTCCTATTCCTCCATAATTTTAGTTACGCCGTCGACAATCTCCTGCACAAGGAACGGTTGTCCCTGCACCTTGTTGATGCGGCGGATTAGCACGTTAGGGAATTTAGCCTGCAAGAAATCGGCAAACTGGCCGAGGTTGAGTTCTGCCACAACCACATGCTTGTAGCGCGCGAGCACTTCGCCGGTGTTCTTCGGCAGAGGGTTGATGTAGCGGAAATGCGCCATCGCCACCTTGCGTCCCGAAGCGCGGAGTGCATCCACAGCCTCGTGGATATGGCCGAATGTGCCGCCCCAGCCCACAACCAATGTGTCGGCATCCTCGTCGCCGTAAGGGTCAACCTCTGGGATGTCGAGAGCCACGCGGTCAACCTTCTCCTGGCGCAGAAGCACCATCTTCTCGTGGTTGGTAGGTTCGGTTGAGATAGCACCCGTGTGGGAATCCTTCTCCAAGCCGCCAAGGCGGTGGGTAAGACCCTCGGTGCCGGGTATCGCCCAATAGCGGGCTTTCGTTTCCTCGTCGCGGTCGTAAGGATGCCAATCGGCAACCTTGTCGGCAGGAACGAAGCGAGGTTTGATGTCAGGATATTCGCCGTCCTCAGGGAGGCGGAACGCCGACGAGCCGTTGCCGATAAATGCATCAGAAAGAAGCACTACCGGGGTCATGTGCTCGATGGCTATGCGTGCTGCCTCAAACGCCATGTGGAAGCAGTCGACAGGCGACGCGGGAGCAAGCACCACGAGAGGGCACTCGCCGTTGCGGCCGTAGAGAGCCTGGCGGAGGTCGGTCTGTTCAGTCTTTGTAGGCAAACCTGTCGAAGGACCGCCGCGCTGCACGTCGACAATCACCAGCGGCAACTCTGCCATCACGGCCAAGCCGATGCCTTCGCTCTTCAGAGCCAGGCCGGGGCCGGAGGTTGTTGTCACTGCGAGGTCTCCAGCAAACGAAGCGCCGATTGCCGAGCAAACGCCAGCAATCTCGTCCTCCATCTGGCACGCCTTCACGCCCAAGTCCTTGCGTTTGGCAAGTTCGTGGAGGATGTCGGTGGCAGGAGTGATAGGGTAACTGCCGAGGAACAACGGACGGCCGGATTTCTCCGACGCGTAGATGAGTCCCCAGGCGGTAGCCGTGTTGCCGTTCACGTCGGTATATGTGCCCGGACGGGTGCTGCCCGTCTCAATACGATAGGTCGAAACCGACGCGTGGATATTGTGTCCATAGTCGTAGCCGGCGTTGAGCACCTTGGCGTTGGCCTCATACACTGCCGGTTTCTTGGCAAATTTGTTTTTGAGCAAGTGGAGCACTGCATCGAGTGGACGGTCGAAGAGCCAGCACACCAGACCCAGCGCGAAGATGTTGCGGCAGCGGAGCATCGACTTCATATCGAGACCCGAATCGACAAGCGCGCTCTTCACCATTGTGGTTACAGGCACCTCGACGATTTGCGCAGTAGCGTCAAGACCGGTTTCGTGAAATGGATTATCGGTTTTGTAGAGAGCCTTCTTCAGGTCCGACTCCCTAAACGAGTCAATGTCCACGATCGCCACACCGCCCTTCTTCAGGAAGCAGGCGTGACGCTTCAGCGCAGCGGCATTCATAGCCACAAGCACATCGGCGAGGTCGCCCGGAGTGTGGACACCCTTACCTATATGCACCTGAAAACCGGACACACCGCCCAGGGTGCCTTGAGGAGCTCGGATTTCTGCAGGGTAATCGGGGAAAGTGGAAATCTGGTCGCCCACCCCAGCCGATACGTTCGAGAAAATGTTGCCGGCGAGCTGCATGCCGTCGCCAGAGTCGCCCGAGAAACGGACAACCACATTTTCCAAGGTCTTAACGTTGGTCTTTTCTAACATGTTGCTATATCAGGTTTGTTTTTTCAGCCCATAGATTTAGTTTCACAAATGTAGTGCTTTTTAATTTCCTAACACTAACTTAAATCTAAAAAATATTAAAAAAGTGATTATAAAAATTAAGAGGCATTTATCCATACTCTCCCCTTCAGCCGTTTACCTACTGGGCTGGCTTCTTCAGTTCGGGATAGGAGATGCGCGTGTGGTACATGGTGCGAAGCCGTGCTATGAACACCTTCTTGACGGTCTCCACGTCGCGGAAACTTAGCGGCGACTCTTTCATCAAGCCTTGCGCTATCTGTCCGTCGATAATCTTGTTGACAAGGTTGGAGATGGTCTCGTCGTTGTATTCCTTGAGGCTGCGCGAAGCCGCTTCGGTGGCGTCCGCCATCATCAGCAGCGACGTTTCCTTGCTTCGTGGGTTAGGACCTGGATAGGTGTAGGGCGCAGGGTCTACAGGATTGCCGCCGTTGTTATTGCAAGCGGTGTTGTAGAAATAGCGCGTCACGCTCTTGCCGTGGTGCTCGATAATAAAGTTGCGTATCTCTGCCGGGAGTTTCTCCTTTTCGGCTATGCGCAAGCCGTCGGTCACGTGGCGTATCACAATCTTGGCACTCTGCTCCGGGGTGAGCAGTTCGTGGGGGTTCACGTCGTGCTGGTTTTCGGTGAAGAATGCCGGGTTGTTCATCTTACCTATGTCGTGGTACATTGCTCCGGCTCTCGCCAACTGCGAGTTTGCTCCGATTTCGCGTGCCGCCTCCGACACGAGGTTGGACAACTGCACGGAGTGCTGGAACGTGCCGGGGCACTTCTCCGAGAGTTCGAGCAGCAGGGGGTTATTGATGTCGGAGAGTTCCACAAGCGTCACCTTGGACACAAAGCCGAATACCTTCTCAAACACGAATATTATCACATAAGCCAGCGACAGGAGTACCGCATTGATGACGAAGCACAGCAAGATTGGCCACTGTATCTGCGACACGTTGCCGTCTTCAATCACGCGCATTGCCGCATAGGTCACGGAGTATGCCACAAGCACGAAGAATGCCGTGCGCAGCAACTGCGACCGCTTGGTGAGTTCCTGTAGGGAGTCGATTGCCACGATGCTCGCCACAAGGTGAAGGATGATGAAGTTGAGTTGCGCCTCGCCTGTCTCCACAAGGCTACACAGCAGCACTTGCACCACCGACACGAAGAACGCTGTGCGCGAGTCGAAGAATGTGACCAGCACCACAGGTATCAGCGTGATAGGGATGAGCATCGGCACATAGACGAAGCGGTGCATCAGCGCATAGCCAGCCACGGTCATTGCCGTGAGCATAAACAGCACGAAGCATAGTTTGCGCCTGTCCTCGAGTATCGACTGGCGGCGGTAGATGTAGAGATAGAGGAAGAGCAGCAGCAACAGCCCGAGCACCGCCACGGTGTAGCCGAGGATGGGATAGTGGCTGCCGGTGTTTTCCTCGTTACGGAGTATCTTTTCGCATTCTTGGATAGCGAGGGCGGTCTGCGCCGTCACCTTCTCGCCGCGCGAGATGATCGACTCGCCCTTGTCGATGACCCTCAGCCCCAGCACCGTCTGACACTGGCTCTTCCACGACTTTTCAGTACTCTCCACGTCCATTACATAGTTCGGACGCAGCAGGGTGTTGAAGTTAACCGTCGACATGGTGAGCGCCATGTGCGTCCGCGCGTCGACATATTCGTAAGCCTGCTTGGCAGAGCGCATCTTGGCGGTGGAAATAGTGTCCTTCGCCACGTTGCCCTCAAGGATGCGCACCTTGGTCAACTTTCCGCTCTGGATGGAGTCGTAGATATTGTTGTCGACGATGCCGTCGGCAAACACCGTCTCCACGGCGGCACGCGCCTCCTGACGGAAGAGCAGCGGCGTTTCTTCAATCTTTTTCAGCAGTTCTGCCTCAACGGTTCTGTCGTGAGTGAAATAAGGCACAAACTGAGCCCTTATGCTGTCGCGCTTCATCTTTTCCGTGGCGGCATCGTAGCCGATGGTCATCTGCGCCGGCGCATAGAGGTTGGCCGACATCCACGGCTTGCCCACCTCATAAGCGTACTTCTTGTGGGCGCGTCCGGGCACGAAATAGAGAATCAGGATTACAGCCACGGCAAAGAATGCCACGTGAATCCAGAATTTGCTTGCAAATATTTTCTTCAAATCACTCATGACAAAAGTTTCACTAACTTGTTCTCACCGCCGATTTCACACCGTCGATCTTCTTGATCTGGCGGCACAGTTGGCTCACAACGTCGGCATCCGTGACGCGCACCACTAGCATGCAGGTGAACAGTCCTTGGTTCGCCTCAATGCTGAGTTGGCGTATGTTGATTGACATATTGATGGAAATCTCGTGGATGAGTTCCTGAAGGATGCCCATGCGGTCGATGCCTGCCACCGATAGGGTGGCAAGGAAAGTTGTGGCGAGCGGCGACTCTTCCCATTGCGTGGCTACAAGGCGGTTGCCGTAACTGCTCTTCAGCCTGGTAGCCACCTCGCAGTCCATCTTGTGGACCACCACCTCCTGGTTGTCGTCGATATATCCCACCACGTCGTCGCCCTGGATAGGGTTGCAGCACGACGCTATCTTGTAGTTGCGCACGCCGTTGACGGTGCGCAGCATATAGAGTTTCTTTGTGTCGATTTTCGGCTTCTCTGCCGTTTCTTCTTTTTCCTCCGGTTTCTCTTCCGGCTCTGCGCTCTGCTTCTTGCTGAACGGCCACAGGCGGTTGAGCAACCCGGTGCTCTGCTTCTTGGTGAGGTTTTTCACGAGGTTGTCGGTGATTTCAGCCACACCGTTGCCAAGAGCGAGATAGAGTTCTTCGCGAGTGGAGAGGTGATAGTGTCCCATCAACTTGGTGACCACGCGGTTAAACTCGTCGAGAGGCAGGTTTTTCACTACAGCCTTCAGCATCTTTTCGCCTTTCTCGGAAACTGACTTACGCTCCTTGCGCAGAGCCGAATCGAGGCGTGTCTTGGCGCGTGCAGTGCAGATAAACTGCCGCCATTCGGGCACAGGACGCTGGGTCTTGGAGGTGAGCACCTCAACCTGGTCGCCGCTCTGCAACTTGTAGGAAATCGGCACGAGTTTGTGGTTCACCTTGCCAGCGATGGCGTGCGAACCTATTTCGGAGTGGAGGTTGTAGGCAAGGTCGAGCACCGTGGCATCCTTGGGCAGCGTAACGAGGTCGCCCTTCGGGGTGAACACGATAATCTCGGTTGCGAAGAGGTTGAGTTTGATGGTGTCAAGGAAGTCGACAGCACTCGGTCCCGGCTCTTTGAGCAGGTCGGTGATGGTCTTGAGCCACGTTTCGAGTTCCGACTCCTCGTCGCTCTCCCCTATCTTGTATTTCCAGTGGGCAGCAAAGCCTCGCTCGGCGATATCGTCCATCTTGTGGCTGCGTATCTGCACCTCAACCCAGTTGCCGTCGTTGCCCATCACGGTGAGGTGAAGGGCGCGGTAGCCGTTGGCCTTCGGCGTGCTCACCCAGTCGCGGGTGCGTGTGGGGTGGAGGCTGTAGATGTCGGTGATGGCGGAGTAGATACCCCAACAGATGGTCTTCTCGTTGTCGTTCTCGTCGCAGTCGAAGACGATGCGCACGGCGTAGAGGTCGTAGATTTCCTCAAACGGCACGTGCTTGGTTTCCATCTTGTTCCAGATGGAGTAGACTGACTTCACTCGTGTCGACAGCGTGTAGTGCAGCCCCATAGCATCAAGTTTATGGCGGATAGGCGCGGCAAAGTCCTTGAACGCTTCCTCGCGGTTATCCTTGCTCCTCTCTATTTTTTCGGTAATCTCGCGGTACTGCTCTGGGTGCTGATACTTGAAACTCAGGTCTTCAAGTTCTGTTTTGATGGCAAACAGTCCGAGACGGTGGGCGAGCGGCGCGTAGATGTAGAGCGTTTCGCCGGCAATCTTGTACTGCTTGCTCGGGAGCATCGAGCCGAGGGTACGCATGTTGTGCAGACGGTCTGCCATCTTGATGAGGATCACGCGGATGTCCTCTGCCATAGTGAGCAGCAGTTTGCGGAAGTTTTCCGCCTGTGCCGATGCCTTGTCGCCGAAGATTCCGCCCGAAATTTTCGTCAGGCCGTCGACGATTACGGCAATCTTCTTGCCAAAGTTCATCTCGATGTCCTCGACGGTGTACTCGGTGTCCTCCACCACGTCGTGGAGCAGCGCGGCACAAATCGACGTAGAGCCGAGACCAATTTCCTGACTCACAATCTTCGCCACCGCTATAGGGTGAAGGATGTAGGGCTCGCCCGAACGCCGGCGGATGCCCTTGTGGGCTTCCTTGGCAAAGGCGTAAGCACGCTTGATTATTTCCACCTTCTTGCGGTGATTGCTCTTCAGATAGCCGTTGAGCACGTCCTGAAACGCGTTCTCAATGTTCTGGTCCTCCTGCTCGGGAGTGAGATGTAAGGAGTTATAGTCTATCGTGTCCACGTGAATCTGTTTTTAGTTTTTAATCGCCATTTCACAAATTTAGGCATTTAACGCCACATTTTCACCCTTTGGGGTGATTTTTTGCAAAAAAGTGCGCGTGCTACAGTTTGCCGGTGAGAAAAAACGCAGTTTTCACCATCCACCGTGGCAGACGGTCGGCGAGGTAGAAGCATAGCCGGTAGGCGTAAGGGATGTTGCGGTAGCCCATTATGCCTTTGTTGGTCTCGGGGTATGTGTTTTTCCAGCGGTCGAGGTCACAGTGCCGGCCGCGGAGCATCTTTATCTTGGCGGTGAACTTCGCAAAACTGATAAACTGTGCATACCTCCGGCGCACACTCTCCGGCTTCGTCGCAAACCACTGCTCCATGCACTCGGCGAAAGCCAGATGGTCGGCGAGCACGCGGGCCATATTCTCGGTGCTGAGGGAGTCGGCAGTTTCCTTGCGATAGTGATAGAACGGACGGTTATAGATTACGATGCGGCGCGTGTTGACGGCTATGCGAAACCACGATCCGAGGTCTTCCCAGCAATTCACGCCTTCGAAGAAGCGGATGCCGTTGGCGGTAATGACGCTGCGGCGCACAATCTTGTTACACAGGGAGCAGTGGAGGGTGTCGAGCGGCATATCGTTGAGTTGCGGATAGTCGAGCGACGGGAAACTGACGGTTTCATGCTTGCCTCCTGCCCTCTCTATCACATACGGCGTGCACACCACGTCTGCACCAGTAGAGTCTGCCACGCGCAGCATCTTGGAATACATGTCAGGCTCTATCCAGTCGTCGGCATCGCAGTGCACCACAAACTCTCCCCTGGCGGCATCCATACCGCGCTGCCGTGCGTAGGCGCTGCCGCGGTTTTCACTGTTGCGTAGCATTGTCACCTGTGCGTGCCGCTGCGGATAGGCGTTGACGATGGCGGCAATCTCGTCGGCAGTGCCGTCGGTCGAACAGTCATCGACAAACACATATTCGATGCCGTGCGACAGCGTTTGCTTCATCAGCGAATGGACACACTCGCCAATGTGCCGCCTCGCATTGAAGAAAGGCACCACAACCGTAAGCCGTATTCCATCCCTGCCGTTATCCATATTGGCAAAGATAACGATTTAACTTAAATCCAACAACTTATAATAGAATAACCATACACCGCCTGACGACATTTTTTCGCAATTTCGACTGGCAAAATGCAGAAAATCGGATTTTTTACATTATATTCGCATCGTAAAAACAAAACTACTCAATCCACTGAGTAAAATTACTCAATCCACTGAGTAATTTTACAAAATACGCAGTAATATCCTTTAAAACAAGGTGGTTATGGATTACAAAAGAAGTACATATTACACCATCCAGAAGCGACTTGACGAGCCGCGGAGGTTTATTCAGGTGGTTATGGGACCGCGACAGACGGGCAAATCGACGGTTGTACGACAGGTGCTAGACAATAGTAGCAAGCCATTCCTGTTTTATTCCGCCGACACCGTACCCACCACATCATCCACGTGGATAAGCGAATGCTGGGCATCGGCTCGGCTGCAGATGCGCACCAATCGACAGGAAGAATTGATTTTGGTCATTGATGAGATTCAGAAACTCAAAAACTGGAGCGAGTATGTAAAAAAAGAATGGGACTCCGACAGTTTGAACCGCATCAACCTCAAGGTTGTGCTGCTGGGTTCTTCGCGTGTACTTCTCGAAAAAGGTCTGGCAGAGTCGATGATGGGCAGATACGAAGAAATCCGTATGGGGCACTGGAGCTACCCGGAGATGCGCGATGCCTTCGGGATGACCTTGGAGCAATACGTCTACTACGGAGGCTATCCCGGCGCAGCACCGCTCATCGGCGACCCTGACCGCTGGGTTAACTATGTGGACGGCGCAATTGTGGATGCCACTATCAACAAGGACATCCTTATGGACTCGCCCATCGGCAAACCTGCCCTGTTGCGCCAGACATTCGACCTGAGCGTGTCGTATTCAGGCAAACTACTGTCGCTCACTAAGATGCTCGGCACATTGCAGGATGCCGGCAACACAGTCACTCTTGCCGGCTATCTTAATCTACTCGGCGACAGTGGACTGGTCACCGGCTTGCAGAAATTCTCGATGGACATCGCACGCAAGCGCGCCAGTGTGCCAAAGTACCAAGTGTACAACAACGCCCTGCTCTCGGTACAGTGCGGAATGTCATTTGCCGAAGCGGTAACCGACAGAAAGCAGTGGGGACAGATTTTCGAGTCGGCAATCGGTGCTTACATAGTAAACGAGGCTTTCGTCCACCGTTTTGAGGTGTACTACTGGCGCGACGGGAGCAACGAGGTTGATTTCATTCTCAAGAAAAACAAGAAGATTGCGGCCATTGAGGTCAAAAGCAACAACGAGGGATACACACAGGGACTGGAGCTGTTTCGCAGCCTTTTCAAGCCGTCAGTGTCGTTCGTTGTGGGCGACAGCGGCGTGAAGCCGGAAGAGTTCCTGTGTATGAATCTGCGGACTCTGTTTGAATAGCGCCACACCACCTTCTGCAAAGCCGCTGCGGTTTTGAATAATTGAAAACAGTTTCTAACTTTGTGTATTAAATAATATAATTGTGGCAGATAAAAAAATTGTTGAGACTCCGTTGATGAAGCAGTTCTTCGAGATGAAGAAAAAGCACCCTGATGCCATCCTGCTCTATCGCGTGGGCGACTTCTACGAGACGTTTTCCTCTGATGCCGTCACGGCATCGGAAATCCTGGGCATCACGCTCACCAAGCGTGCCAACGGCCCGGGTCAGCACATCGAACTGGCTGGATTTCCCCACCATGCGCTCGACACCTATCTGCCACGACTCGTGCGCGCCGGCAAGCGAGTTGCCATCTGCGAGCAGTTGGAAGACCCTAAACTGACCAAGAAACTGGTGAAGCGCGGCATCACCGAACTGGTGACGCCGGGCGTGGCGATTAACGGCAATATGCTCGACTACCGCGAGAACAACTTCCTAGGTGCGGTGCATTTCGGCAAAACGGCCTGCGGCGTGGCGTTTCTCGACATCTCCACTGGCGAGTTCCTAACAGCGGAGGGCACGGTGGACTATGTAGATAAACTGCTCGCCAACTTCGCTCCGAAGGAGGTGCTGGTGGAACGGTCGTGCAAGAAGCGCTTCGACCAGTCGTTCACGGCTAAGTACCTTACCTTCGAACTCGATGACTGGATGTTTACCGAGGAGTCTGCCCACGACCGGCTGCTGAAGCAGTTTGAGACGAAGAGTCTCAAGGGTTTCGGCATCGACAAGATGGCAAACGCCATCATCGCTTCGGGCGCGGTACTTTTCTATCTTGACCTCACGCAGCACACCCAGATTTCGCACATCACCGCCCTGTCGCGCATCGAGGAGGAGAAATTCGTGCGCCTCGACCGCTTCACGGTGCGCAACCTCGAACTGGTCGACCCTCTCGGCGAGGACGGCAAGAGTCTGCTCGACGTGATTGACCGCACGGTGAGCCCTATGGGGGCACGCCTGCTGCACCGCTGGGTGCTTTTCCCTCTGAAGTCGACGAAGCAAATCAACGACCGACTCGACGTGGTGGAATATTTCTTCAAGGACCGCGAGGGCCGCGAACTGATGCAGCGGCAACTGGAACTGGTGGGCGATATGGAGCGACTGGTGTCGAAGGTGGCAGTGGGTCGCATATCGCCGCGAGAGATGGTGCAGATGAAGAATGCGCTCAACGCCATCGCTCCGGTTAAGGCTTACTGCGAGGAGGCCGACAATGCCGTGCTACGCTCCTTCGGCGAGCAACTCAATGCCTGCGGCTCTGTCCGTGACCGCATCGAGCGCGAACTGAACCCTGATGCGCCTAACGCCACCAACCGTGGCAACGTGATTCGCCCGGGAGTGGACGACGAACTCGACAGTCTGCGTGAAATCGCGTTCTCGGGCAAGGACTACCTGCTGAAAATCCAGCAGCGCGAGAGCGAACTCACGGGCATCCCGAGCCTGAAGGTGGCATACAACAACGTGTTTGGCTACTACATCGAGGTGCGCAACACCCACAAGGACAAGGTGCCGCCGGAATGGATTCGCAAGCAGACGCTTGTGAGTGCGGAACGCTATGTAACACAAGAACTTAAGGAATATGAGGAGAAAATCCTCGGCGCGGAGGAGAAAATCCTGTCAATCGAGACTCGTCTCTTTAACGAACTGATAGCCGACGTGGCTACTTATATCCCTGCCATCCAACTAAATGCATCGCTGATTGCGCGACTCGACTGCTTGTTGTCGTTCACGCGCGCGTCGCTCGACAACCATTATAACCGCCCGGATGTCAACGACTCGCTCGACATCGACATTACGGAGGGGCGACACCCAGTGATTGAGAAGCAACTGCCTCCGGGCGAATCCTACATCTCCAACAATGTGCATTTGGGCAACGACTCGCAGCAGATTATGATGATCACGGGACCGAATATGGCTGGTAAGTCGGCTCTCCTACGGCAAACGGCTCTCATCGTGCTTTTGGCGCAGATTGGTTGCTTCGTGCCTGCCGACGCCGCTCGCATCGGCATCATCGACAAGATTTTCACGCGTGTGGGCGCGTCGGACAACATCTCGCTAGGCGAGTCGACGTTTATGGTGGAGATGAACGAGGCTGCATCTATCCTCAACAATCTGAGCGAGCGGTCGCTGGTGCTCTTCGACGAACTCGGTCGCGGCACAAGCACCTACGACGGCATCTCTATTGCCTGGGCTATCGTGGAATACATCCACGAGAACAAGCGTTTCCACGCCAAGACTCTCTTCGCCACCCACTACCACGAACTCAACGAGATGGCGAAGACGTTCAAACGCATCGCCAACTTCAACGTGTCGGTGCGCGAAATCGACGGCAAGGTGGTGTTTCTCCGCAAACTCGTGAAGGGGGGCAGCGAACACAGTTTCGGTATCCATGTGGCTAAACTCGCAGGACTTCCGCCGGCTATCATCAACCGCGCCAACGAGGTGCTCCGCCAACTGGAGTCGGCAAACGCTAAGGACGCTACGACGCAGAGTCTCTCGGAGATGACCAGCGGCGGCAAGGGCGTGCAACTGTCGTTCTTCCAACTCGACGACCCGGTGCTAAGCCAAGTGCGCGACGAAATCCTCAACACAGACATCAATAACCTTACGCCAATGGCGGCTCTCAACAAACTCAACGACATCAAGGCTATCATCACCGGCAAGAAATAGGCGGCGCGGCATTTGCAAATATCGCTGAAAATGAGTATTTTTGGCGGTTAATTACATTTATAACGAGATGAAGAAATTTTTTTGCCTCACCATTGCCGCCCTGTGCCTGGGCTTGACTATGGCTTCTTGCAGCGACGACAAGGACAAGGACCTTGGCGGCGGTGTCTATCTTATCAACGGCCACCGCTTTGTTGACCTCGGTTTGCCGAGCGGACTGCTCTGGGCAGAATGCAACGTCGGCACCAACGACGAACTCAGCGACGGCACTTATTTCGCATGGGCTGAAACGTCCGGCAAGTCGGAATACTGGCAGGACACCTACAAGTACGGCACATCGGCTTTCAACATTACAAAGTACAACACCACCGACGGCCTTACCACGCTCGAGCGCACCGACGACCCGGCGGCAAGTTGGGGCTCGTCGTGCCGCATGCCTACCAAAGAGGAACTCGACGAACTGGTGAAGTACTGTACCTGGACGAAGGAGGAATACCTCAACTCCAAGGATCGTCAGGTGGAGGTGTATGCAGTGAGTAGCACAAAAAACGAAAACAAGATATATTTCACCATCACCGGCTACCGCGACGGACTCAGCAACTATGACCACGGCAAGTCGTGCTACCTCTGGTCGAGCACGCGCGGCGAAGACAATGTGACCACTGCCTACGGACTTATTCTCTCGGACGACGAGGCACACACTGCTGTCAGCAGCCGCTTCCTCGGTTGTCCAGTGCGCCCAGTCGCCACACGATAACGCCACTTAACACTATAACGCATTATAAACAAAAACAGAATGAGAAAATTTTTACTTTCTTTGGTCATGGCACTTGCTACAGTGTCGATGATGCAGGCTGAAGAGCCTACTGTGGTTTTTGCCGAGGACTTTTCGGCATTTACCGAGGGCAGCGAGGATGCTCCTGCCACCACCGACATCTCTTCTTATTCATCAGGCAAACTCTCCAAGACGCTCAGCGGCTGGAGCGGCAAACTGGTGTATGAGGCCGGCGGAATGCTGATGCTCGGCGACGGCGGTAACCTTAAGACCACTCGCTACAATATGAGCGCAAACAACGGCGTGGTGCGCATCACCTGCCGCTACCGCAGCCTCAGCGAGACTGGCGCACTGCTGAAAATCTCGTTGGGCTACTCCACTTCAAAGTCAATCATCATTCCCGACGGCGAATGGCACGAAATCGTAATCGTCACTGCTGGCGGCACATCGCTCAGCACTGTTTCGATTGAGCCGAGCCTCACGTTCAACGGTTCGCTCATCGACTATCTGTCTGTTGAGCAGAGCGCGGACTTCTTCCCTGCTCCCGAGGCTTACCAGCCGAGCGACGCACGCGGAACTACATTTACCGCAAAATGGAAATCGGTGAGCGGCGCTACGGGCTACTACCTCGACGTATACTCGAAGGACGAGGCTGGCAACAAGCAATACGCCATCGAGAACGAGTTGGTTGAAAAGACTTCAAAAGCCGTCGAAGGTCTCGACGAAAACACTACCTACTATTTCGTGGTGCGCGCAACCAACGGCACTGGCGTGAGCGAGAACAGCGAGGAGGTGCGCGTGGTTAGAATCATCGACAGCCTCCTTCCACCGGAAGCACTCACCGCTACCGATGTAACCAAGGATTCGTTTACAGCCAACTGGCTTCCTTCGGAGAAGGCCGACGGCTATGAGTTGACCGTATACCGCAACACTACGATTACCGAAGAGGGCGAAGTGGCCATCATCAGCGAGAATTTCGACGGTGTGACCAAGGGTTCGTTCGACAACGTGGAATTTGGCAAACTCCAGGAATACCTCGACGACTATACCGTTCAGCCGTTATGGTACGCAGTTAACCATGCGTTTGCTGCTGGCAACATCGTACTTTCGCCATTTGCTGGTTCTGCCTACCTCATCACCCCGGATCTCGACCTCGAGAACAACAACGGCAAGTTTACCGTAAAGGCAAACATGTGCGCTGCTACCTACGGCACTTACTTCGACGGTGAGGTGCTCACAGTGAGCCTCCTCGACAGCGATGACAACGTGCTTGAGTCGCAACAGGTTACCCTCGAAAGCGGATACAAGGACTATCCTGTAGAGTTTACCAAGGGGGCAAAAGGCGTCCGCATCAAGTTTGAATACAGCGGCAGCAAAAAGGTTTTCTTCGACGACATCGCAGTGCTCCAGGTTGTGCCTGCCGGCTTCATCCACCGCGAATGCGCACTCGTCAAGGAGGAAATCCAAGGCACAGGCTACACCGTGGCTCTGACCACTCCTCTGTCCGACAACGTCAAGTATTCCTACACCGTATGTGCATACGCAGAGTCGTACATCACCGAACAGGGTGAAGTGGGCAATGTCTACAGCGTTGATTCCGACGAAATCGAGGTGAGCCTTCCTTCATCGGTTGCCCAGATTAGCGGCAATGCTGCTTCAGTGGCAGCACGCAACGGCGCAATCGCAGTCACTGTCGATGCAGCAGCCGAGGTTACGGTGAGCGATCTCACTGGCCGTGTGGTCTACGCTGGACATGTTTCTGCCGGAACTACCGAAATCGCCGTAGCAGCCAAGGGCGTTGTCCTTGTGAAGGTTGCCGGCAAGGTTGCCAAGTTGGCACTCTAACAATCATCAAATAAGTGGCTCCGTGCCACTCTGACCCACCACGGGGCAACTGCATCGGCGGTTGCCCCGTGTTTTTTGGCGCGCAAAGGCAAACAGAAAGGGCATCGCCTCAGCGATGCCCTCTTGCCAAAATGAAAAATGTCTTCTTATAAACCTTTGAGTGTTCTCACACTTAGTGCTGCTCTGTCGGGCTCTATGCCCATATATCTTGCAAAAAATTGTTTTATTTAATTGTTTTTGTACTCCTTTGACTACGATAAAAGGAAAAGGTTTAACCACATCGAAAAATTTTTTCAAAAAAAATCAGGTTTTTTCAGCGGAGTGATGTCAAAGCCTTGACCACGAGCCATTTCCTGCGTCAAGAAAATCCCGATACACCGTGTCATTAGTATGTCGTCGTGGCAACCGTCCTTTGCTCCAAACGACCCGTTCTCTTTCCTTTCGTAGGTCTGCAACTCATCGACCGCGCCGCCGTCGTGCTCCACATAAGTGCCGTCTCTCACCGCCGCCACCAGACTGTTCACCACCAGCGGTTTCGTCTGCCGGTTGGTGTGGAAGCCGAGTCGACTGCGGCAGCCGTCTGCACCGATGCGGTAATACATATTGGGATAGTAGTCGGCTATCTCTTCAAGGATATACGCCGAGTTTTCACCCTCGGTGCGCTCCGTCTCTACTGTGTTGCTCTCCACCACGAGCAAGGCCCTTCCATAGAACTCGGCGATCTGTGCTGCTTTCCACGCCAGAAGGTCGTGGTCGGTGTGCCCGCGCCACTGCGCCACGATTTCGGGCTTACCGCACTCGCTCCTGCGGTCAATCACTGCCACCACGCTGTAGTCGCTTGCGTCGCTGCGTCCGCCAATATCGACCACGGCGAGATAGCGGTCGGCAACGGCTTCCTTGTCGGGCATGCGCCATACTTTCAGCCGTCCGCCGCTGTCGGCAGAGAAATGCACGCCGCGCAGGGCATCGCGTCCCTTGACGGCATCGCCCGACACCTCGCCCTCTGCCATAGGCTCGCGGCACAACTGCCGCAATCGTGCCACTCCGCCCACATCGAAGACGCTGCGGTCGGTGGCAGTAAACGCCTCAACCGCCGTGGTGGGGTACTCTGCCTGCATAGCGCGGTGGGTGGTGTACTCCTTGCGCTTGGCGTGGTACCACGCTATCTGTTCCATCGCTAGCCCTTTTTGCCACAACCGCTTCTCATAGTCGTCGAGCGAGTTCCACAATGCCTTGTAGTCGTCAACGGCGATGCGGTAGATGCCCAACTTGTACCACGGCACAAACACTGCCTTCTTGTCGCTCACTCCTGCCTCCGCACGAATCCACTCGTTGTGGAAGTAGTTGCCCACGCCGTTGGCTGTGCTTTCCATCACCACAAGGGTGTGGCTCGCCAGTGCCACCGACCCGGCGATGGAGCGGATGATATTGTTGGGGTCGTGACCTGCCGACGTGCGCCAGAACGCCACCTCAGAGAGATGTGCCATCGCGATGTCCTTGCCGCGGGCTGCCTCCTGTGTCTCGGCGGAGGTGATGGTTACGGTGTTGCTGCGATGACCGAGGCGCATAGTGGTGCGGCTGCCTTCGTAGGCGGTGAGCCGCAGCGTGGTCTCTCCCTCGGGCAGATATTCTTCGGGGTAGGCGGCGAGCAACTTGCTCATCATGCCGCGGATGGTCTGCGCCGCGTCTTTCACGTGGGCGCAGATAAGGCTGTGCCAGTTGTCGCGCAGCAGCAGTTGTATCCACGCCATATATGCCTGCACCACTGTCGAGCCACCGAGTTGGCGCGCTTTCAGCAGAATGATGCGTATGGGTTTGCCTGCTGTGCGCTGCTCTTCCATCGCTGCCACGATGATGCGCTGCGCCTGGTTGAGATGAAGCCTCACGTCGGCATAGCCGGCTTTGTCCTTCACGGTGACACACGTGGCGCACCAGTATTCGAAGTCGTGGCGTTGGCGCAGGGCGTTGAATGCGTGCGCCGGCATATCCTTGCGGTAGGCTGCATCGGCGAGCATCGCTACAGGCACGCACACCATACTCCCGTCAGGGTGCTTCACTCTCTGTCTCCTGCCCCACGCGCCCTCGCCGGAAACCGGGTCGTAGCAGTCCTCCAGGGCGGCAAGCCGACGGCTATTTTCCTCAAGAATCTCTTTTATGCTGTATTTTTCCATGGTTGTGTATTTTGGTCAAGGTGCGCAAAAATAAGCGGACACCGGCTTCCTCGCTCGCAATTTGGAGAAAAGGGGCGGACGCAAAAAAAGCCGTCCGGGAATCCGGACGGCTTTGTGGAGAGTGGATAATCTCTGCTTATTTTGCGATTACCTTGCTTACTGTGCGGTGACCGTTGGCGTCGGTTGCCACAACCACGAGCATTCCGCGTGCGCTTACTGCAACCTGCGGTGCCGCTGCCTTGGCAACGAGTGCGCCGAGGGTGTTGTAGACTGCGATGTTGGCTGCGCCGTCGGCTGTAACTGTGCCGTCGGCATAGCGGATGGCGAGTTTCTCTGCCTCAACGGTCTTCACACTTGCGTCAGGACGGACAATCACCTTGCAGGTGGCTGTGAAGTCGCCGTAGGTGGCTGTGATTGTCGCCGAGCCGCCCTTGAGACCCACAACGTGGAGTTCTGCCTGGTTGTCGCCTTCTTCCACTTCTTCCACTTCGATGCTGATTACCTCAGGGTCGCTGACAGTAAACTCGATGTCGGATGCCAGACCTGCGCCAAACACTGTTGCGTAGAGATATGCAGTGCCGTTGATGTCAACGATTGCCTCCGGCACGTCAAAGCCAAGACCTACTGCTTTACCCTCGAAGTAGAGCACCGGAAGTTCTGGCACTGATGTCTCAACGTGGCTCCACGGAGCGTCGGCGGTTTTGCCGAAGACGTAGCCGATAGAGGTAAGGAAGTCGTCGTCAACGCTTTCTTTGTATGTACCGGTCTTTGCGGTTTCTTCTCCGGCAACAGCCACGAGTGTATAGTTGTCGCCAATGCCGTTTTCTGTCAATGTGCCGGCATCTTCCTCGTCTTCAACAGTCTTGCCCACGATGAGGTTCACGCCCTTTGGCGACTCGGTGTCGCCGCAGTCTATCGAGCAGAGTTTGCCTACGAAGTTGTTGTTGACAATCTTTGTCGAAGAAGAAGTGTAGTCCGACTGCAATTCGCCGACAATCATACCGGCTGATGTGCAGTTGCTCCATCTGTCAGGTGTAGTGGCTGTAATTGTGGCGTATTGCACGATACAGTTTGCCACTGTACTGCGGCCTGACTGTGCCACGATGCCACCGATGGTGTTGTTGCCGGAGAGGTCGCCCTCAAAGCGGCAGTTGGTGATGTCGCTGCCGTTGCCGTCGGTCGAGCCGGCGATACCGCCGATTACCGATGCGCCGGAGAAGTCAACGCTGGTCACTGCACTGGCTTTGACTGTCGAGGATGTTGACAGTGCGCCTACAATACCACCGATCTTCGAAGCCTGAGGGGCGTGGATATCGAAATCCTCAACCTCCGACAATGTGAATGTCGTCGAGAGCGATGCGTCGCCCACAAGTCCGCCGATGGTGGCTGTGGATGAGTCACCCTTGATTGAGCCTTCGTGTATGTGAACATTGTCGATGACTGCTTCCATCGCTGAGCCTGCCAACACGCCGGCGTAGGTCTGTTGAGAGTTCAGCGTGAGTTCTGGGCTGAAGAATGTGAGGTTCTTCACCTCGGCTGCCGAGGCCACGCCTTCACCGTTTACGTTGCCGATAATCTGGCTGAAGAGACCCATACGGCGGCTGCTGTCGTTCTGGTCGTTCTTGAAGCCGATGATGTTGTGTCCCTTGCCGTCGAGGTGGCCGTTGAACTGGCTAATCGGTGTCCAGTTCACACCGGTCATATCAATGTCGTTGGCCAACTCATAGTAGGCTGCAGGCTCGGACGCAATCTGCATAAGGTCGCCGGCGGTGGCAATCTGGTAAGGCGATGCTGCTGTGCCGTCGCCGCCTTTGGCAAACTTGTTGAACGGAAGGTCATAGAACTCCACCGTGTATTCGCCGGTAGTCGAGTTGCCGTAACTTACCACGAGAGTGTTGTCCACAACGTCGCACACGCTGAGGTCGCCCTTCTCGTCGTTGGTCTCGAATTTCTTGATTATCTCGCCTTCATCGTTGGCAATCATCAGTTTATTGGCAATGAGTCCGGTTTCCTGGTCCTTAATCTTTGCCATAAAGAGGTACTCGTGCTGGTCGTCGGTGTTGAACAGGTACGGGTTGATTGTAGTCTCGGTGATGTAGGGGGTAAACAACTCGCCGTCAGGACCGATATTGATGCTTACATAATGGTCGGCAGTGCAGTTGGTGTTGTACCAGCCGATGCGCGAAATCACGTTCTTGTCTACGTCATAGAGTCCGTTGCCGATGCCGAACACATACTGATAGTCGTTGCCCACGGCATAGCGCGTGAAGTTGTTCGACAACTGCGCGTCGCCGATGTTTGCCGGGAATGTGGCTACGAGGTTGCCCGACGGGATGTTGACCATCTCAATCACCTCTGCCGACCCGCCAGTGATGAGGAAGCCGTACTGCTGTTCGTGACCGGGGAGGTCTGCCAACTTATACCACGACGATACGTCCTGGTTGATGGTCATCAACTTCTCGGAATCTTCGTTGTAGACGTCGAAAGTATAGGTGTACTCGTCGTTGGCGGTGGTGTAGTTGTCGTTGCGCACAACCAAGGCAAACTTGCCGTCGTTGGAGTAGATACCTTTGCTGAGGTCTTCGCTGTCGGAGAAGAGTCCGAACGAGCGGAAGCCGTAGAGTGCGCCTACCTCTGCCTCTACAGGCACTGCGACGGTCTTGTAGAGGTTAAACGACTTGTCATAGATGTCGAGCAGGAGGTTGTTGTCGGACGTTGCCACTGGGTCGTCGGCCGACTCATCGACAAAGTATGGCTTCTCATAGTGGGCAAACACGAAATATGGGTTGCCGTCTACCTTATAGGCGTTGAAGAATGAGCCGTTGAAGTAGTTTATCTGTGAGTAGGGAAATTCAAATGTCTTGCACACTGTCGGGGCTTCGTTCCATCCGCACGGCTGGTAGATGTCGGCCTTGATATACGATTCACCGTCCTTGGTCTCGGAGTTGACCACTGCCAGACGCTGGAAGTTGGTGTAGCCTTCCGACTCGTCAACATACATCACGCTCTCGGCTGCGTAGGTCTGCACCAGTTCGCCTGTCTGGCTATAGGCGCGGAGTTCGCCCATCTGGTTGTAGTTGGAGTCATACTTGTGGATGTAGACTGCCACCTCCCAGGTGTTGGCGTCGCGGTCGAAGAATTTTGTGGTGATGGCGCCGAACGGTGAAATCTCGTTCACGTTCTCGTCGTCGGCGATATCTATATGAATGGTGCCTTCCACCTTATGGCTGGCATTGTAGATTGTCAAGTCTGATCCGGTGTAGACTCGACGGTCGGAGTCGATGGTAAACGTCTGCGAGTAGTACCAAGTCTTGCCGTCAGTGCCGTTGAGCAAGCCCCACGCCTGCGACTTTGTTATCGTGCTGCCGGGTGTTGGCGCGTCATCCGATGCAAGGCCGGCGGCCATCTTTACCTTCGCGTGTTGCAAGCCTTTGTTGGCCGGTGTCGAGGCTGTGAGCAGTTGGCTGGTGCCGAGGCTGCGCAACTTCTTCGCCGTTGCATTGCCTGCAAAAGCCGATGCCGCCATCGTTGCAGCAAGGGCCAAACAGTAGAATTTCTTCATTTTAGAACATTTATTATAGTGAGTATCTTTTTTCAAAACGTATAATGCTCTCAGGTTCTTCCTTTAGCGAGATCGGATTCTTGAAAACCCTACAAAATGTTACACTTTCTTATTTTTCGTGGGCAAAATTATTAAATTTATTCGTCACGCCAAACCATTTTGCTACAAAAAGTTATCGTATGCAATAATCATTGCCAAAACATCATTTTTACGCATCTTCACCGTGTAAAAATACACCGAAATGAATATCCGAGGCAGTCTGCGCCGCATCCCGAATCTCGTTTTTCAAAAAAATGAAAAAAAGCAAATGCGGTTTTACGGATTTTTAAACGCTATCAATTAACTTTGTAGCAGATAAAACTTACACCGATTAACTGATGAATTATTCTTTTCTGGATTTTCTATCGCTGATAGGAGCGGTAGGCTTGTTCCTCTATGGAATGAAAATCATGAGCGAAGGCCTGCAGAAAACTGCCGGCGACCGTATGCGCAGCATCATGTCTGCCATGACCAAAAACCGCTTCGCCGGGCTCTTCACTGGTATTTTTATAACTGCCCTAATCCAATCCTCGTCGGCCTCGACAGTGATGGTGGTGAGTTTCGTCAACGCCGGACTGATGTCGCTCGCCGACTCTATGGCTGTGATTATGGGTGCCAACGTGGGCACTACGTTCACTGCATGGATTATCTCGATTTTCGGCGGACAGGTGAATGTCAATGCGTTTATCCTGCCACTTATCGGCATCGCTGTCCCGTTCCTATTCTCAAAGAAAAGCACCCACAAGTCCATCTCTGAATTTCTCTTAGGCTTCGCGTTCCTCTTCCTCGGACTGCAACTCATTAGTCAGAACGTGCCGGAACTTGATGCCAACGCACTCGAATTCCTTGCCCACTACGCCGATATGGGATTTCTCTCGATTGTGCTTTTCGTGCTTGTGGGTCTCATCATAACAATGATTATCCAGTCGTCGGCTGCCACATTCGCCATCGTAATGATTATGTGCGGCAAGGGCTGGATTACGTTTGATATGGGCTGCGCAATGGTGCTCGGCAGCAACATCGGCACGACAATCACTCCTATTCTTGCCTCACTGGGAGCAAACTCGGCGGCAAAGAAAGCCGCCCTCGGCCACTTGCTCTTCAATTGCTTCGGCACCGTCTGGGCGCTGGCTCTCATCTATCCGCTTATCTCCAGTGTGGCTTCCATCACCCGCAGCCTCGGTCCTGGCGACCCTACGGCGGTTGGCGCAACGGCAGCAGCAATGTCGTTCGGTCTGTCGGTGTTCCACACCGTCTTCAATATGGTCAACGTGATGATAATGATATGGTTTACGGAATTGTTTGTCAGAATCTGCAACTTCCTCATCAAGCCTAAGCACAAGGACGAGGACGAATTCCAACTCAAATACATCTCGCGCGGTATACTCAACGCCTCCGAACTCAACATCGCTCAGGCTCAGCGCGAAATCGAGTTGTATGCTGAGCGCGTGAACCGTATGTTCGGTATGGTGCGCACTCTTGAGCACGAGAAGCCCGACACCGAGGAGTTCAACAAACTCTTCTCGCGCATCGGCAAATATGAGTCAATCGCCGACCGTATGGAGATTGAAATTGCCAACTACCTCAACTGCGTGGTCGATGGCCGACTCAGTTACGAAGGCAAACTCCGCATCTCCTCGATGCTGAGCATCGTGAGCGAAATCGAGAGCATCGCCGACAGTTGCAACAACCTTGCACGCACGATGGTGCGCCAGCATCAGGCTAAGATTGAGTTCAATAAGATTGTGTCGGACAACATCGACACGATGTTCAAATACGTTGCCGAAGCCCTCGAAAATATGATAATTCTCTTGCGCGACATCGAGAACGCCGACGAGAAGCACATCATGAATTCCTACAACAAGGAGCGTGAAATTAACAACTACCGCAACGCTATCCGCTCGGAGAACGTCGACAATATCAACAACAAGGTCTACCCCTACGAAGAGGGCATCTACTATATGGATATCATCTGCGAGAGCGAACGCCTATGCGACTATGTTGTCAACGTGGTTGACTGCGTACGCGACCAGTCTCACGCCCACGAAGAATAATTCCTTCTTCCGCGCAAAACGATGCTATAAAACGTTAAATCACCGCTCTTTTGTCAGAAAATTGCTAACTTCGCAAATCATAGACAGAAAGAAGTGGATATTTTGTTGACTATACTCGGCGTTGCCTTGCTCCTCCTGGGGCTGTTTCTCTGCCTGCGGCCGTATGTGCCGTCGGTGCTGGCTTCCTATGGTGGACTGTGGCTGCTGCAATGGGGCGGACTGGTCGACATCCCTACCGTTACGCTATCCTACTGGGGTGTGATGGTGGTGATTGTGGTGACCATCAGTTCGATGCAGTCGCCGGTGATGGTGAAGGCCACGCAGGGACTGCCACACATCCTTATCACGTCGGTTGCCGGAATGCTTCTCGGCATAACTATGGACTACTACGCTTCGATGGTCATCGGTGCGGTGCTCGGCGCTGCCGCCGGCGGCATCTATTTCGCACGCACACCCAAGGGCGCGGCATTGCAGTTCCCTTCTAAGCGGTTCTTGCAGTATCTGTGTGCCAAGGGTTTCCCTACGGTCATTTCGGTGTCGATCACTGGCATTGCCATAATGGTGGCAGTCGCTGCCTACAACAGTATCCCTCACATTTAAAACACTGACAAAGATGAAGAAACTACTCTCAATCATACTGTTTTTCGCGGCATTGTCACTGATGGCTGGCGCAGCCACGGTGAAAGGGGGCAAGGAGATGAAATTCAAGCCCATAGTCCCGAATATGGATTCCATCAAGATGGAGGTGAACGATGTGCGCTCCGATTTCTACTACAAGCGTCTGTGGCGCAAGTTCCTTGCCAACGACACGAGTATGTCGATGCAGGCTTACCGCCACCTCTACCTCGGATATGTGTTCCAGGAGGACTACAATCCTTACCGCGAGAGCGAATACACTAAAAAAATCCAGCCGCTATACTACAAGCAGACCCACACGCCGGCGGAGTGCGACACCATCATCAAATACGCCGAACTCTCGCTTGCCGACGACCCGTTTGACCTCAACCAGATGCAGTTTTTCATCTATGCGCTGAAGGAGAAGAAGAAATATGCCAAGGCTTCGATATGGCAGTACCGCCTGAACCATCTCGTGCAGGCTATCATCTCCACCGGACTCGGCACTCAGGAGAAGCCGTGGGTCGTGACCAGCCCTACGCACGAATATGTCATCGCCAACTTCCTCGGCTACACCGTGACCGACCACAAGGAATATGAGGGCGACATCGACTATATCATCTTCGACAACCCGAAGGACAAGGGTCCTGACGGATTCTATTTCGACGTGTCGAACATCCTGAAGATGTACAACCTGAAATTTCCCGGACAGCAGTGATTTCTGAAACGGCCATAACCAAACTTGTCAACGGCCGCACACTGATGTGGCTGATGGCGTTGCTGGGCATTCTTGCGTCGCTTGCGATGCTGCCCATATTCTGGCATAATGCCGACACTGTAGAGGGTCTCTACGGCGACGGACTGGGGAGGCTTGTCCCAGTTGGCTTCGCTTCGTGGGCGGCAAACACTGTAGTGATTCTCGGCATCGCCGTGATGCTCTACATCCTCAACAAGACCTACGCTTTCATCCGTGAGTACACGATGATGTTTGTCACCGTGTTTCTCTCCACCACATTCTTCAATCCGCACGTGTCGCTCGCCTTGGGCACTCCCACCCTGCTCGCCTTCGTGCTGCTGCTGTGCTGCTTCGTTATGTTCAGTGCCTTTATGCAGCCCCACCGCCGCAGCGTGGTGTTTCTCATCACCGCCATCCTTACGGTGTGCGCAATGCAGAGTTTCGTGTTTGCGCTCTATATCCCGGTGTTCCTCGTGGGATTTCTTCAGATGCGCATCTTCTCGCTGAAGTCACTGCTTGCAATGATTGTGGGCATCGCCGTACCAGTATGGATTGCCGCTGCATTCGGGCTTATCGACCCGTTGGCTATCCGGCTGCCTGCCATAGCGACGAGTTTCAGCGACTACATCGCCGGGGTGGACCGTGCGAACCTCATACAGGTGGCATACGTTGTGGTGCTCGGAAGCATCTTCGGCATCGTCAGCGTATGGACTATAATCAGTTACCGCCAGCAGTTGAGAGCCTACAACGGCTTCTTCAACATCCTTGCCATAGCGACTCTCATAATGATGGCCGCCGACCCTCACGACATCGATGCCTTTGTGGTGGTAATCAATATGCTCACTGCTATCCAGACGGCGCATTTCTTCACCATAAGGACATTGCCTAAAGGCTATGCGGTGTTTCTCGTGCTACTGGTGGCTAACATTGCGCTGTCGCTCGCCGTGGCGTTTAATCTGTTCAGTCTATGAAAATAATCGTTGAAGCGAACATTCCGTTCATCAAAGGACTTCTTGAAGAATTTGGCGAGGTTGTCTACCTGCCGGCACCCGAAATCGACGCTGCGGCAGTGAAGGATGCCGACGCCCTGTTTGTGCGCACTCGCACTCGTTGCAACAAGGACTTGCTTGAGGGCAGCCGTGTGGCTTTCATTGCCACTGCCACCATCGGCACGGACCATATCGACCTCGACTATTGCCGCAGCAAGGGCATCACTGTGGCCAATGCGCCGGGATGCAACGCTCCTGCCGTAGCACAGTATGTGTTTTCCGTAATCGGACACTATTTCGCCGGCAAGATTGAGGGTCTAACTCTCGGAGTCGTGGGAGTGGGCCATGTGGGCAGCATCGTGGCTCGCTGGGGCGAACGGCTGGGCATGCGTGTGCTCCGTTGCGACCCTCCCCGGCAGCGTGCCGAAGGCGGCGACTTTGTTGACATTCGCACCATTGCCAGCGAGGCTGACGTGATTACTTTCCACACTCCGCTTACACGCGAGGGCGAGGATGCCACCTTCCACCTTGCCGACCTGCAATTCCTTCAGAGCCTCAGCCACTGCCAACTGCTCATCAATAGTGCGCGCGGTAGCGTGGTCGACAATCCGGCTCTCGTCACCGCACTCGACAACCATTGCCTTGAGGCGGCGGCAATCGACTGCTGGGAGAGTCCGGGCATCAACGTCGAACTCCTGAAACGTGTGTTCTATGCAACGCCCCACATTGCCGGATATTCAGCCGAGGGCAAGAAGCGCGCCACGGCGATGGCACTGGAGGCTTTTGAACGCCATTACGGCGTGACAGTCAACGGCAAGCCGCAGGTCAATGCGCCGCTCCTCGGCGCCGACGTGGAGAGCATCGCCCAGGTCGTCGAGTCCTACGACCCTATGGTCGACACCCGCCGCCTCAAAGCCGACCCCTCAGCATTCGAACACCTCCGCAACCACTACTACCTCCGCCCCGAAGTGCAGTAACCTCGTAGCGTTATTTTTCCCTCATGTAGAGGTTGATAGGCGTGCCGGTGAAATCCCACTGCTCGCGGATCTTGTTTTCGAGGTAGCGGCGGTAAGGCTCTTTCACCCATTGCGGAAGGTTGCAGAAGAACACAAACGTTGGGATGCGCTGCTCCTTGAGCATAGTCACATACTTGATCTTCACATACTTGCCTTTGTTGGCTGGTGGCGGATATGCACCGATTACCTCCTGCATATAGTTGTTGAGTTGCGAGGTCGGCACAATGCGCTGACGATTGTTGTAGACCTCCACTGCCGTTTCAAGCACCTTGTAGATGCGCTGCTTGGTGAGCGCAGAGGTGAAGATGATGGGGAAGTCGGAGAACGGCGCAAAGCGGTCGCGGATGGCTGCCTCGAAATGCTTGATGGCAGCGGTACTCTTGTCCTCCACGAGGTCCCACTTGTTGACGCACACGATGAGTCCTTTCTTGTTCTTCTGGATAAGCGAGAAGATGTTCACGTCCTGCGCCTCGATGCCGCGTGTGGCGTCAATCATAAGGATGCACACGTCGCTGTTTTCGATGGAGCGGATGGAGCGGATCACGCTGTAGTACTCGATGTCCTCGTTAACCTTCGCTTTCTTGCGGATGCCGGCAGTGTCGACCAAGTAGAAATCGAAGCCGAACTTTGAATAGCGTGTGTAGATGCTGTCGCGCGTAGTGCCGGCGATGTCGGTCACGATGTTTCGGTCCTCGCCGATGAAAGCGTTGATTATCGACGATTTGCCGGCGTTAGGACGGCCCACGATGGCAAAGCGTGGCAGTTGCTCGATGGTCTCGTCAATGTCGTCCTTTGGCGGAAAGCGTTTCATTATCTCGTCGAGCAAGTCGCCCGTGCCCGAGCCGCTGATGGCTGAAAGGCAGTATGGGTCGCCGAGACCGAAACTATAGAACTCGGCAGAGTTGTAGCGCCACTCGTTGGAGTCGCACTTGTTTGCCACGAGTATCACAGGCTTCTTCGAGCGGCGGAGTATGGCTGCCACCTTGTCGTCGAGGTCGGTGATGCCGTTCATGGCGTCGACCACAAACAGGATTTCGTCGGCTTCCTCGATGGCTATCGCCACCTGCTTGTTGATTTCGCCTTCAAACACGTCCTCCGAATTGACAACCCAGCCTCCGGTGTCGACAATCGAAAACTCCTGGCCGCACCAGTCCACTTTGCCGTACTGGCGGTCGCGCGTAGTGCCCGACATGTCATCAACAATCGCGGTGCGCGACTGCGTAAGGCGGTTGAACAGCGTTGATTTGCCCACGTTAGGGCGTCCCACGATGGCTACTAATCGTCCCATATCTTTACTCCTTTCTTTTGTTGCTTATTCCACATATCCGAAGGCGCGCAGTTTGTTCTCACGGTTGCGCCAGTCGGGTTCCACTTTCACGAAAATCTCGAGAAACACCTTCTTGCCGAAGAACTTCTCGATGTCGCGGCGCGACTCCATGCCCACGCGCTTCAGTTTCTGTCCGCCGTGGCCTATCACGATGCCTTTCTGGCTGTCACGCTCCACATAGACCACCGCCATGATGTGTATGTCTGTCTTTCCCTCGTCGTATTTCTCCACAATCACCTCTGTGGCATAGGGCACTTCCTTGTCGTAGGTCAGAAGTATCTTCTCGCGAATAATCTCCGTAACGAAGAAGCGTGCCGGCTTGTCGGTAAGGGCATCCTTGCCGAAATAGGGCGGCGACGGCGGCAAGAGTTCCACGATGCGCTGCATCAGGCTCTGCACATTGAAGTTCTCCTTTGCCGACATAGGGAACACTTCGGCCTGCGGCAGAAGTGCTTTCCAGCGGTCCATCACGCCGAGCAAGTCGGCGTTGCCCTTGAGCAGGTCAATCTTGTTGATCACAAGCAGCACCGGCACTTTCTCCTTTGCCACCTTCTCGATGAAGTCGGCATTCTTGGTGGCATCTTCCACCACGTCGGTGACGTAGAGAAGGATGTCGGCATCAGTGAGTGCGCTTTCCGAGAAGTTGAGCATGCTCTCCTGAAGTTTGTATTTCGGCTTCAGCACGCCTGGCGTGTCGGAAAACACAATCTGATAGTCGTCGGCATTGACAATGCCGAGGATGCGGTGGCGGGTGGTCTGTGCCTTCTGCGTGATTATCGACACGCGTTCGCCCACCAACTGGTTCATCAGTGTCGACTTGCCAACATTCGGGTTGCCCACGATGTTGACGAAACCTGCTTTGTGAGTCATGATTCCATTCTGCAAAAAAATGCGGAATGCGGTACGGGAATTATCCTGTGCCGCGTTCCGCACGGTTTTATTATTAAATTGTCTTGCTCGTTCAGTTTTTAGCAATCCCAGACGATATACATTGCGCCCCATGTGAAGCCGGCACCGAACGCCGTGAGCACAATCTTGTCGCCCTTCTTGAGTTTCGACTTGTTCTCGTCAAGACACAAAGGGATTGATGCGGCACTCGTGTTGCCGCGGTATTGAATGTTGACAAGCACCTTGTCCTCAGGCACGCCGATGCGTCCGCCAACGGCCTCGATGATGCGCAAATTTGCCTGGTGAGGCACAAACCAGTCGATATCGTCAACCGACAGGTTGTTGCGTTTCATCACGTCGAGCGATGCCGTGAGCATATCGGTCACTGCGTGCTTGTAGACTGCACGGCCTTCCTGGTACACGAAGTGCTCGTGAGCGTCGACCGTCTCGTGGGTTGCGGGATAGGCTGAACCGCCGGCTTTCATCACCAAGTTAGGCAAGCCTTCGCCGTCAACGTGGAACACACCGTCAATCACGCCTACAGCCTCGTTGTCGGTCGGCTCTACCATTACGGCAGCAGCACCATCACCAAACAATGGGCATGTCGAGCGATCATCGTAGTTGGTCATGCTCGACATCATCTCTGCTGCCACCACGACCACTCTCTTGTAGATGCCCGAGCGGATATAGGCATTCGCGTCCTGAAGGGCAACGATAAATCCGGCACACGCTGCCTGAATGTCATAGGCATAGCAGTTTGTCAAACCTGCCTTGTGCGAGATGATCGATGCAGTTGAAGGGAAGCGGTAGTCGGGGTTGGAAGTGGCGCAAATCACCAAGTCAATGGAGTCCTTTGCCACGCCAGTGTTGGCGAGCAGACGCTCCACCGCAATTGCTCCCATGTGCGACGATCCCAAGCCTTCACCTTTCTGGATGCGGCGCTCTTTTATACCTACACGGGTTGTAATCCATTCGTCGTTGGTGTCAACCATGCGCGACAACTCGTCGTTGGTGAGCACATAGTCAGGCACATACGATGCGATTCCCGTAATTCTTGCTCTTGTCATTATATTTTCGTCTCCGTTAAACAAATTTGTCCTAAACGTTGGCATTTAGGACAATTTCTTCCACATTTGGTGTGTGCTTACAGATTAGAGGGCAGCCTCTTTTTCGATTGCAACTTTTCCTCTGTAATATCCACATTCGCCACACACTGTGTGGTATACGTGCCATGCGCCGCAGTTAGGGCAGAGTACCAATGTAGGAGCTACAGCCTTGTCGTGAGTTCTTCTCTTAGCTGTTCTTGTCTTCGATTGTTTTCGTTTTGGATGTGCCATTGTTCTTATTTATTATTTGTTGTTATCAATTAATCCCCTCAAGGCTTCCCATCGAGGGTCGTTAGTTTCTTCTTTGTCGCCGTCGGATGCACCGCTGTGCTTGTCCAGTTCCGCCACCATCGCGGCGTTGCACTGCCCCTCGGCGTGGGTGTGCTTCATCGGAACGGTCAGCGCAATTGTGTCGTAGATGAGGTCCGTGAGGTCGTAGTCGCGCTCGCGCTCCGACACCTCAATCAGTTCGTCATCGTCGGCATTGCTCTCCTCGGCATATTTCAGCGTCACCTGATAGTCAGTATCAACAGGCAACTGCATATCGTCCAAACAACGGTCGCACCCCACCACAATTGTGCCTTTAAGCATAAAAGTCAAGTCGAAATAGTCGTCCCGGTGGTCAACTTCCAACTTTACGTCAACATTGCCGCCACGAATCTCACTTCCCTCGCGTTGGCTGAAGAAAGCGTCATCGACAACGTAGTTAAACTGCTGAATGCCAAGAGGCAACGTCCGCAGCTCTAACTTATAGGAGTGTAACTGTCCCATTTTCGTTCCGTTAAAACGGCACAAAGATATAAACAAATTATCGAATTATCAACATTTTCCGCCCTTTTGTGCCCAATCCCGACCACACTTGCCGAAATATTTGCAACTATTACGATTATTTACGATTTGTTTGCACCACCAGCAATGCCTTTCTCGCGAATCACCGCCGCCCACACCGTCAGAGCATCGACCGATGCTGGCAGTACTCACCACAGGGCGTCATTGACTTTTTACAAATACGACAAAACGTAACGTGGCGATTGAAAGAACAACCCAGTCCGAGCATCGCTGAGTTTGTTGTAGACCGGAGAAGTATACACACGATCGAAAGCCTCTTCAATGGAATAGCCCCGCTCCTCTGTGAGAATCTGAACCATCCGGGCTGTCAATTGCTCCTTGAGGTAGTTGAATTCTTGCTCTGTCACATTTGGAGATGTCATATCTTCTGAAGTTTTGATATTGCACGTTCTGTACCGAAATAGTATTGGAATGTCACTCCCTTCATATATTTCAGATTCTCAAGAAACTGATCGAGCGAAATGTCGCCGGCTTCATATTTGCCAATCTGCACGCCCACTCGATCGTTGGCAATCGGTCCGTAGACAATGTCATAGTCGTGGGCTGGACAGTCGGTTTTGTTATTTCTGTTCAGAAAAATGAAATCTGCCCATTCGCGAGTATAGCCTTCGAATATCTTCACTTCAAGTTCTCCAGAAGCGAGCACTTGCTCATCGAAAACAAAGGTATTCATAACTGGTTCACCACCCTCGGTAATCGACTTGAACTCACCCATACGCCACGCCTGCTGGATATCAGCAGAGAGATAGAAACCTCGCCCAAAGTCTTTGTTGGGTCTCGACTTTGACAAATCAATGTCATCCACAACCATATTGGAACCGTGATATAGATGCATCATAGCGAGCCTCCTTTCCTGTTGCAGTACGAGGCCATACTTTGCACCATATCGTCAAACGACTGTGTATGCATCACATCATAGAAATCGTGAGCCACCTTGATAGCGCCGTAGCGGTTCAGGTAGCGGTATGCTTCCGCATCTGTCATCGAATAACGCTTGGCAAAAGAGGCTATAAGCGTCACTATATATTCTGATACATCTCTGGTGCTAAACATAATGGCTGTCAAACTTTTCTTGTAAAGTTATACAACTTTTTCCTAAACTAACGCTGAATTACAGACTTTAACATCATTTTTCTGTTCTCTTCCGCCCCCTCGCCCTCATCGGCAGGGCGGAGGGAAAAGCAAAGCGGGACGGCGACTTCTCGTCGCGCCCCGCTGTCAATTAACCATAAGAATATAATTTGCTTATTTCTTGTCGCGTATCTCCACTCGGCGGATTTTGCCGCTGATTGTCTTGGGCAACTCGTCAACAAATTCCACTACGCGCGGATACTTGTAAGGTGCCGTGGTGCGCTTCACGTGATCCTGGATTTCCTTTATCAGGTCCTCGCCGGCGCGGTTCTTATACTCTTTCGAAAGTACGATGGTGGCCTTCACCACTTGTCCGCGGATTTCGTCGGGCACGCCGGTGATGGCGCATTCCACTACTGCTGGGTGGGTCATAAGTGCGCTCTCCACCTCAAACGGGCCGATGCGGTAGCCCGACGACTTGATTACGTCGTCCTTGCGGCCGATAAACCAGAAGTAACCGTCTTCGTCGCGCCACGCCACGTCGCCGGTGTGGTAGATGCCGTCGTGCCATGCCTCAAGTGTGAGGGCTGGGTCGCGGTAGTATTCCTTGAACAGACCCAGCGGTGTCTTGTCGCCAGTGCGCACCACAATCTCACCCTGTTCGCCGTCCTCCGCCCAACGGCCGTCGGAGGTGAGCAGGTCAATGTCGTAGACTGGGCCTTTCTTGCCCATCGACCCTGGCTTGGGCTCTACCCACGGATAGGTGGCTATGGTAAGGGTGGTTTCCGTCTGTCCGAAGCCTTCCATCAGTTTGATGCCGGTGAGGCGACGCCACTCGTCGTAGACGCTCGGGTTGAGGGCTTCGCCGGCAATGGTGCAGTATTTGAGCGACGAGATGTCGAACTTGCTGAGGTCTTCGCGGATAAGGAAGCGGAACACCGTAGGGGGCGCGCAGAAGGAAGTGATGTGGTAGTTGTGAATCATGTGGAGCACGTCGACCGGTTTGAACTTCTCAAAGTCGTAGACAAACACGTTGGCACCGGCAATCCACTGTCCGTAGAGTTTGCCCCACACTGCCTTGCCCCAACCGGTATCGGCGAGGGTGAGGTGCAGGCTGTCCTCGTGGAGGCTGTGCCAGTACGACCCGGTGATGATGTGACCGAGAGGATAGGTAAAGTCGTGCGCCACCATCTTAGGCTCGCCGGTGGTGCCTGAGGTGAAGTACATCAGCGAGATGTCGCTGTTGGTGTTAGCCTCTGCCGGACGCTCAAACGGCGCTGCCTCTTCGCAGCCTTTGTTGAAGTCGAGCCATCCTTCCGGCACTACCGGCCCGGTGGAGATGCGCACCTTCAGCGACGGACACTGCGGAAGGGCCTCGTCCACGTGGTTGACCACGATGTCGTCGCCCACTGCCACGATGGCCTTGATGTCGGCCGACTTGCAGCGGTACACTATGTCCTTGGCTGTGAGCAGGTGGGTGGCTGGTATGGTTGTCGCCCCGATTTTGTGAAGGGCGATGATTGAAAACCAGAACTGGTAGCGGCGCTTGAGTATCAGCATCACCATATCGCCGCGACCGATGCCGAGCGAGGTGAAAAACGATGCCGCCTTGTCGCTCTCGCGCTTGATGTCGGCAAAGGTGAACTGTATCTTCTCGCCGGCCTCGTTGGTCCAGAGCAACGCCGGCTTGTCGGGGTTGGTGCGTGCCCACTCGTCTACCACATCGTAGCCGAAGTTGAAGTTGTCGGGCACATTTACCTTGAAGTTCTGCATGAAATCCTCGTAGGAGTCGAACTTCGTCTTATCAAGAAATTTCTCTAACATAATCTTTTTCCAGTGATGATTGTAGACTGATTGGTGAACTAAACGATGATGGCGATGAACTTCAGTTCCTTGTCGCCTACGGCACGCATACCGTGGGGGCGGCGGGCGTCAAACATAATGGTGTCGCCCTCGTTGAGCGTGAGCACCTTGCCGTCGATGTGCAGTTCCATCGCTCCCTGCTCCACATAGTTCATTTCCTGGCCGTCATGGCTGCTGAGATGCACCTCTGCATCGGCGTTGGGCTGCACCGTCACCAGAAACGGTTCCATCTTGCGGTTAGCAAACCCTGCCGCAAGCGACTGGTATTTGTACCAGTTGCGGCGCTCCACCGACTCGCCAAATCCCTTGCGCGTGATGAAGTAACTGCGCATCTTCGGCTCGTCGCCGAAAAGCAGTGCCATAATTTCCACTCCGTAGGCTTCCGCGATGCACTTTGCCGTGCTCAGCGGAATGTCGACCGAGCCCGACTCATAGTCGGCATATCTCTTCTCGTCGATGCCGCATGCCGAGCATATTTCTTCCACCGACAGCCCCAGCGCTTCGCGCAGACCTTTGAGCCGGGTGGCCACTTCTTCTATATGTCCCATATCCGATTTCGTTTATTGGTTGTAATGCTCGGCAAAGATATAATTTAAACCGCCACGCGCGTGCCATTTTAACGGAATTTATACTTAATAATCTGCAAATTACACACTTACACCACAAGTGTGCGGCACACATTTTCCAATTGTGTGCAATTCCACAGACGGCGACAAGCGTAATTTTGGTTGCGATTGCGGTAATTTGGTTAGCGCAGGTTTGCCGTGGAGGTTGTAATTTTGCAGCGATGAAAATTCTAAACTCTCGATACTATGTTTCTTGAATCAATCAATTCACCGGCCGATGTGAAGAAATTGGCCGTCGACCAACTGCCTGCTCTCTGCGACGAGGTGCGCCAGGCTCTCCTCGGAAAAGTAAGCAACCACGGCGGACACGTGGGCCCAAACCTCGGCATGGTCGAGGCTACCGTTGCCATACACTATGTGTTTGACTCGCCGAACGACAAGTTAGTGTTCGACGTGTCGCACCAGAGTTATGCGCACAAGATTCTCACCGGACGGCGTGAGGCGTTTACCGAGGCTTCGCACTACGACGATGTAACGGGCTACTCCGAGCCATCGGAGAGCGCACACGACCATTTCGTGATCGGACACACCTCAACCTCGGTCAGCCTTGCTTCGGGTCTTGCCAAGGCTCGCGACCTGCGCGGCGAGCATTTCAATGTGATTGCCGTAATTGGCGACGGTTCGCTGAGCGGCGGCGAGGCATTTGAGGGTCTCGATGTCGCTGCCGAACTGGATTCCAATATGATTGTCCTTGTCAACGACAACCAGATGTCGATTGCCGAAAACCACGGCGGACTCTACCGCAACCTGCAACTCCTGCGCGACACCAACGGCGAGGCTCCGTGCAACTTCTTCAAGGCTATGGGTTTCGACTATATATATGTGGCTGAGGGCAACAATGTGGTTGCGCTCGTCGAGGCGTTCCGCCGCGTCAAGGACTCTACGCATCCCGTAGTGCTCCACATCAACACTCTCAAGGGCAAGGGCTACCGCTTTGCCGAGGAGCAGAAGGAGCGTTTCCACTGGAGCATGCCGTTCGACATCCCTACCGGCGAACTGAAGAAGCAACCGTCGGGTGCGGAGGACTACGGTTCGCTCACTGCCGAGCATCTGCTCGCGATGATGAAATCCGACCCTACGGTGGTGGCAATCACTGCCGGCACGCCCACGGTGTTCGGCTTCACCAAGGACCGCCGCGACCTCGCTGGCCGCCAGTTCCTCGACATGGGCATCGCGGAGGAGCAGGCTGTGGCTATGGCATCGGCTCTCGCCAAGGGCGGCGCAAAACCGGTGTTCGGAGTGTACAGCACATTTATCCAGCGTGCCTACGACCAGATGTCGCAGGATCTATGCATCAACAACAACGCTGCCACGATACTCGTGTTCTGGGGCAGCCTCGGCGCAATGAACGACGTGACGCACCTGTGTCTCTTCGACATTCCTTTAATTTCCAACATCCCAAATATGGTCTATCTCGCGCCTACTTGCCGTGAGGAGTACCTTGCAATGCTCTCTTGGAGCGTCAACCAAAACGAGCATCCGGTGGCTATCCGTGTGCCGGCTGCCGGCGTGAAGGAGCGCGGCATCGACGTGCCTGCCGACTACGGCAAAGTGATGAACCGCTTCGAGGTGGCTCACCGTGGCTCCCGCGTGGCTCTCATCGGCGTGGGCAACTTCTTCGCCCTTGCGGAGGCGACTGCCGCCAAACTCAAGGAGGCGGGCATCGATGCCTCGGTGGTCAACCCTCGCTTCCTCACCGGTCTCGACAAGGAATGGCTTGAGGAGATTCGTGCCGACCACTCGCTCGTGGTCACGATGGAGGACGGCGTGCTCGACGGTGGCTACGGCGAGAAGGTGGCGCGCTACTACGGTCCGTCGGCTATGCGCGTGAAGAACTATGGCGTGCGCAAGGAGTTTATCGACCACTACAACATCAAGGAGGAGTTCCTGCGCAACCGTCTCACAGCCGACCAGATTGCCGCCGATGTGGTTGATATGCTGAAATAATTCCCGCCCATCTAATCTCTCTATATGAAGAAGGGGCGCTGCCGCATTTTCGCGGCAGTGCCCCTTGCTTTTTATGGGTTTGTCTTTCTGTCGTTATCTAACGACCACTTTCTCTGCTTTGCCGTCAACCAGCACTACATATATGCCGCGTGCCACGTTGAGGGTGCGCAGCGGAGTGTTGACTGCCACAGCCTGGCCGGCTACATTGTAGACCGACACGCTCGATGCCTCGCCGAGGATGCTGATTGTGCCGTTGCCGGCTACCGCCCGCGCTTCCTTGCCAGTCACCTTCTCCACGCTTGTTGCAGTGAGGTAGGTAGCCTTTATGGTCTTTGCATTGAGGTCGATAACGAGGTCGTAAGCACCGTTTTTGATGCAGAACGCGCCGTCGCCGTATTTGCCGAAGTCGGTATAAACCTCAGTGTCTGCCATCTCGCCATTCTTGTTATTCGGACACCAGCGGCTGCCGCTGACCACATCCCAGTCGGTATCGAGACCGGTAACCAATGCGAAGTACGACAAGTCGCTCTCTTCCTCTTCGCCCACAGCCTTGCCGTCAACCTTCATGTCTATAGGGTTGAAGCGGAACACACCCGGTGTTTCGGGCTCGCTTTCTGCCATATAACTTTCGTCGGTCGGACTCCAGGCGTGACTTTCGTCGTTGTTGGTGTTGCCAATCACATAGATTTTCGTAGGGGCGATGTAGAGGGTGTTGTCGTTAAGGTTGAGGCGGATGAAGAACGTGCCGAGACCCACTCTCACCGAATTTGTATTCTTGCTCACCGTCAGGTTTTCCGCAAGCGATCCGTCCTGGTCGTTTTCCGCAAGTCCGTAGCGGTTTTCGTTGACGTATGTCCATCCTCCTTCGTCGTTGTTCTCGGCAAGCACCGAAGTGAAGCCGAGGTTCTGTTTGGTTGAAGTTGTGGTCACGGTCGCTGTCCACACGTTATCCGACTCCCATGTCATCTGGATGCCGTCGGTCGGGTTCCATGCAGACCCTTCGCTTTGGCCGATGATATACATCGTGGGCTTAGGCAATGCGAATGTATACTTGGCTGCCATCTGTCCAGGCACATACTGATAGATTACGGCTGTGTATTCGTCAACCTTCTCCACTGTGATTGCATTCTGGTTTGGCGAAGCAGCCGCCGTCGAAAATTCGGCATCGTGGGTTGCCACCACGCTGTTGGCTGTGTGTTCCACAATCTGAAATCCGTCAACATAACTTACTGCACCGCACGGCTCGATGGTGAAGAGAGTGCCATTGAGGACAACGGCATCGCCGCCCGCAGTAGTGTTTCGAGTACCTGCTTTGGTGAATTCAACAACCTTGCCGTCTACAATCTGTGAAAATCCTCTGCTACGGCTTGATCGGAATATGAACTCGTCGGAATCTGCCGTCCCCATTGGCTGCGCATGTCCGTCACTAGCGCAGGATATGGAGGCTGTGGCTGAGGATAAGGTAATTGCTTTCGTCTTGTCAGTGTCCTGCACGCCGTTTGCCACAAAAATCTTCACCACTTTATCAGAACCGTTTGGCGTGATATAGAAAGCACCACCATCAGCCGACATCACATTGCCAGCCACTCGCCCGACAAAATCCATTCGACCGGCAGTAACATCGTCTGGAAGTGTGATGCTGAGATCCTGCATCTCGGTTGCTCCAGCTGGCAAAATCTTGAAGGTCTTGCACGATGCGGCATTCGGGAATCCGTCGTTCACGAGAATGTTGCCTGCCTCGTCGACAGTTATTGCCGTGCCATTGCACGATTCTGCCGCCAATTCCGTAACACCTTCCGAATCAATTGAAATGATTTTCTTTACACTCTTGTCGTTTGTGTAAATCTTGCCGTTGTAGCCCACACCCCAACGGGCGTTGCTGACTGCCGGCAAACCTTCCTTCACTGCCCAGTCCTGTGTGAGGGTCTGGGCCTGTACCGCGGTCGATGCGGCAAGGGCTGTCATACAACAGCCAACAAATAGTCTAAAATTTTTCATGTCTCAACATTTTAAGTTTGTTATGTTTGTTATTTGTTAATCCCTTCTTATAATCGCAAAAACGAAATGTGCAAAATCTGAAAACGAAACGAGCAAAACTTCT
>CAVCEE010000016.1:0-64850 GCA_963601185.1 bacterium | reverse complement strand
AGTAGGTAGCCGCCCCCTTACAGACGCCTCGAGGAGCAATCCTCGGGGCGTTTTTTTGTGTGCCTATGCGCTCTCGCCGCAGCATAGAGAAGTGGCGGAGATGGTGAGGGGCGAGAGCTCCGTCGGGCGCACATCTGTGTTGCACACGCTCATCTGTGAGTGGCTGCGACTCTCGGGGGGACTCTGCCACACGGAGGTGTGGAGATGTAGCGGAATGAGTGGTGCGAGGGGAGCGCGCGCCGTAGGTGCGCCGTATTGATAACCCCAGGCTTCAGCCTGGGGTAGGGGCGTCACTGAAGAATGCGCCCTGTAAGCGGCGCTGCCCACATTGTCGATGTCTCGGCTGGTGCTTGCGCACCCACTACGGGGTGCTATCCTTCTCTTTCCCTTTGCCCCAGACTGAAGTCTGGGGTTATCGATACTGCAGCCCCTCCGGGGCGCACGTCCACGCTGCGGGCTTTGACACGCTCTCATCAGTGAGGGCTGAACGCTCCGTCGGGCGCACACCTGCGCTGCTGGCATCATCTGCTTGCACATAATGTCCAGCATTGGCGTTGTTGCCGTATTGAATGGCACTTCCTTGAAAACCGTCCGGTTGCATAAACACTCTCAGCGCCGCTTGTCCAAAGAGCGTTTGCTGAGCCGAGGCTAACAGGCAGAAAGCAACAGTCAAGAATAAAATCAGTTTTTTCATATCCATTAATGTTTTGAGTTGTTCGTTTATTGGCATTGCGTTGAATTACAACTTTCTTTTCAATGATGCGAAGTTATAGACTGTTTATTTGAAGCACAATAAGTTACAATCTCGTCGCTAAGTTACCAAGACCTCACTTTTGCTGAATGATAGCAGATTGCAAATAGTCAAATTAGGGAAAAATAATGTAGCCATTATAGCGTTGGCGGCATCCACCAGATTGGGCAATAAAAAAATCCCGCAGTTGGCGGGATTTTTTTCGGTTGTGCGCCGTTGTGGATGAGGCTATTTGTCTTCGTCGTACCATTTGGAGTACATCAGATAGTTGTGGGCTATCTTCACGTTCATCTCCTTCGCTTGTGCCGGATCGACCATTTTCTTGAAGCGTGCAGGCACACCCATCCAGAGTTCGTGCGCGCCGATTTTGGTGCCGGGCGACACTACGCTGCCGGCGGCAACGATTGCGCCTTCGCCCACTTCCACGCCGTCGAGGAGGATGCTGCCCATGCCGATGAGGGCATAGTCGTTGACTTTGGCTCCGTGGATGGTGACGTTGTGACCCACCGACACGTCATTGCCGATCTCGATGACCGACTTTTGGTAGAGCGTGTGGAGTACCGAGCCGTCCTGGATGTTTACGCGGTCGCCGATGGTGATGGTGTTGACATCGCCACGGAGCACGGTGTTGAACCAGATGCTGCACTCGTCGCCCATCGTCACTTCGCCCACGATGGTGGCGTTTTCGGCGAGGAAGCAGTCCTTGCCGATTTTGGGTGTGAACCCTCTTACTGATTTTATCAATGCCATAAATTGAGCCTCCCGTTAGTAGTTGAACACTTTCGACTGGCGGTCGAGTTTCTTGGTCTTTTCAGCCACCCACGCCTTCTGCGCATCGTTTAGGTATGGAGTGAGCCGCTCGCGCACGATGTCGTGGTAGCGGTTTACCCAAGCGATTTCCTCGTCGGAGAGCAACGACAGGTCGATGAGTTTGCTGTCGTAGGGGAAGAGCGTAAGCATCTCAAAGTTCATAAAGTCGCCGAAATCGTCGGAGTGACGGTAGTTGCGCGCCAAAACGAGATTCTCGATGCGGATGCCGTATTCGCCGGTCTTGTAGAGACCTGGCTCGTCGGACGTGATCATGCCCTCCACGAGCGTAGTAGGGTTCTCGTTGAGACGGAAGTTCTGCGGACCTTCGTGAACGTTTAGGAAATGTCCCACGCCGTGGCCTGTGCCGTGCCAGTAGGTCATACACTCCTTCCAGAGGAACTGGCGTGCAAGTGCGTCAAGTTGGCTGCCGCGCGTACCGGCAGGATAAATCATCGAACCGAGAGCGATGTGTCCCTTGAGCACGAGAGTGTAGTCGTGGCGCTGGGCATCGGAAGGTGTGCCAAGAGCCACCGTGCGCGTGATGTCGGTAGTGCCGTCGAGATACTGCGCACCGGTGTCGACAAGAAGCATACCCTCCGGGCGGAGCGTAGCCGCCGACTGCTCGTCAGCCTCGTAGTGGACAATTGCGCCGTGCTCGTTGTAGCCGGCAATCATACCGAAACTTTCGCCGCGGTAGAGCGGACTTTCCGCACGGAATTCGATGGCCTTCTTAGCTACGTCGAGTTCTGTGACATTGCCAGAAGCAACGTTCTCCTCCACCCACATAAACAACTTGACCAACGCAGCACCGTCGCGCTCCATAGCCTTGCGAGTGCCTTCAATCTGCACCTCGTTTTTCACAGCCTTGAGCATAGCCACCGGCGACTGAGCAAAGACGGAGCCGCAGTTGAGCAGGCTGTGAGCAATAGTGTCGCTCGTCTTGTTAGGGTCGAGCAGCACCGTGGCATCCTTCAGTTTTTCGAGGAATTTCTCGACACTGTCGTAGGGAGCGACCTTCACGCCGCACTCGGCGAGATAGCCGCGCACGTCATCGTCGACTTTGCGTTCATCGACAAAGAACACACTGTCTTCTTCCGAAAGATAAGCATAGGAGATGACCACAGGGTTGAACTCCACATCGGCGCAACGCACGTTGAGCGTCCACGCAATCTCGTCGAGCGCGGAGAGCAGTGTAGCGTCCGCTCCGTGTTCGGCAGCCTTGTCGAGCACACGGCGGATCTTGCTTTGAGTGCTTTCGCCGGCATATTGTTCCTCGTGGACATACACTTTGTCGAGAGGCAACTCCGGACGGTCGGTGTAGATTTCAGGGAACGGGTCGAAATCCGTGGCAAAGCGGAAACCGTTTTCGCCGCAGAACGACTCTAGTTGCGAAGCCTGCACCACGGAGAAGAGTTTGCCGTTTACGCCAAGCACGCCGCCTTCTTCAAGGTTCTTGGCGAGCCATTCCGTAGTTGTAAGGTCCTTGTCGCCGTCCTCCTTGTACATCGTCACGCCAGAGTCCTCCAACTCGATTGCAGCCTGGAGGAAATAGCGCGAGTCAGTCCAAAGGCCGGCAGCGTTGAGAGTAACGACAGCCGTGCCGTTGGAGCCGGTGAAGCCAGTCACCCAATCGCGCAGTTTCCAGTGCGCGTTGGTATATTCACTTTGGTGAGGGTCGGTGCCAGGGATGATTACCGCATCGACGTGACTCTTGCGCATGGCTTGGCGCAAGGCCTCAAGATTTTTTACTGTATCTTTCATTGTCTGTATTTTTATGCCGCAGCCAGCCTGTGGAGGCTATGCTTCGGGAGTTAATTTCACACGGTCGAGAGCGATGTAGGCAGGAGTGTTCATACCCCATTGTCCGCTGTCGCTCGACGACATCTGGATGTAGACGTATTTCAGTGCGCCGCTTGCGTTGAGGGCTGAAAGGTCGACGAGAGTCCAGTCCTTTGTCATTGAAGTCTTTCCGTCGCGGTAGTCGGCAAGATAGTAGTCAACAGGACCAACGACAGTGCCGTTGGTAGTCACGCCATAGAACGAAGCCTTAGTCCAGTCGCCATCGGCAAACACCTTGGAGTATGCGCTGCCTTCAAGCATAGTGTAGTAGGCGTAGGTAGTGTTGTTGACGTAAGCCGACTGGATGCTGAACGAAGTGCCGGCAGTCATTGAGATCTTCAGCGACGGAGTCTGTGGGTTTTCGCCCTCCATAGAACTCCAGTAGCCTACGAGGTATGGAGTGCCGGTGCCGGCAACGCCACCGCCCTGCATCGAGGCGAATTGGTGGCTGAGCCAAGCATTGTCGGCGGTGTAGTCGGTAATGTCGGAAACACGCGAAGCGCAGAAGCCCGACCAGTAACTGCCCCATTCGCTTACGGTGGCAGTGTGCGAGAAACTTACGCCCTGGCAGTCGATAGTTGTGACTTCAGGCGCGAGAGCGTTACTCCATTCGCCGGTCGAAGAGTATTCGAGTTTGGCGTTTACGAGGTTTACTGTAACTGAGTTGTCCGGCTCGTTGTCGGAACATGATGCCAAAGGGAGCATCGCGCAGATGCCGCCCAAGAGGAGGATGTTTTTGATTGTAGATTTCATAATCTTTTTGTTTTAAAATGTTTTTAAAGTGTTATATGTTTCGCTTTGATGTTGTCGGAAAGAAATACCGAAGCCATAGTGCTAAACTTATCTGACGACTCAGTGGTGCGATATTCGCACGAACCACCTTTGGTGCACATACGCTCCATTTTCGGGTGGCGGCGCAGATAGTCCTGAAGACTGTCTGCCACGATAGTACCCTGCTTGATTATGTTCACGCCCTCGGGCATATACTTCTTGATTTTGGGATAGAGTAGCGGATAGTGGGTGCATCCGAGCACCACGGTGTCAATCTCCGGCTCCAGACGGAAAAGACTGTTGATGTATTTCTGCACAAAGTAGTCAGCACCGTCACCGTCCGACTCGCGGCACTCCACGAGCGGCACCCACATCGGGCACGGCATACCGAAGGTGCGGAAATTCGGATACATCTTGGTAATCTCCATAGGGTAACTGTTGCTCTGGATGGTGCCGGCAGTGCCGAGTACGCCGATGCAGCCAGTCTTGGTGAGCGAGCCGAGCACCTCCACTGTGGGGCGGATCACGCCGAGCACACGGCGCGAAGGGTCAATCTTAGGGAGGTCGTTCTGCTGGATGGTGCGCAGAGCCTTTGCCGAGGCAGTGTTGCAGGCAAGGATTACCAGACGGCAACCGCTGTCAAACAGATGGCGCACGGCCTGGAGAGTGAACTGGTAGACAATGTCGAAAGATCGGCTGCCATAGGGTGCGCGGGCATTGTCGCCAAGATAGATGTAGTCATATTGCGGAAGCAATCTGCGCATTTCCGACAGGATGGTGAGTCCCCCGTAGCCGGAATCAAAAACGCCGATTGGTCCGGCAGATATACATTCTTTTTCCATAGTTGCAAAATTAGGAAAAAAATCACGCATTCAGATAATGTAAAAATGTAAATTATATCCGAAATTGTGGTAATGACTTTTTTGCCGGGCGACAATAATTTTGCAGTGTAAAAACAACATCATTATGGATACGGGAAAAAAGATGAGTCGCCGCACGGCGCTCAAGGCTATGGGTGCTGCGGCATTGGGAGCGGTGCTAAGCACATCGGGCATTGCCTCTCTGACATCATGCACAAGCAAAAAGAAACGGCTAATACTCTACTTCACTGGCACCGGCAACTGCCTCTACGTGGCACGTCAACTTGCCGACGACAACACTGGCTTGTTGAGCATACCGCAGTTGATGAAGCAGAAGAAATTTGACTTCGAGGCAGAAGAAATAGGACTTGTGTATCCGATATACGGGCACATGCCGCCATATATGGTGCGTCAGTTTCTGAAAAAGGCAAAACTGAATGCCGACTACACATTTGCCGTACTCACATTCGGTATGCGCAAGTGTAATGCAGTGGAGATACTTGACGGCATAACGCGCAAAGCCGGCTACAGGTTTGACTATATCAGTACGCTGATGATGGTTGACAACTGGCTGCCGAATTTCGATATGAACGAGCAGATGAAGATGGACAAACACATCCCTGAGAACCTCGCGGCAATAAAGGCAGACATCAATATACACAGACAATGGATGCAGCCGGTGAGTCAGGAAGAGCGCGATATGCACGCTGGATTTATGGCTCTTTCCGGACTTGACCCGGAAGTGGGATTTTTGAAGAAAAGCGAGAAATGTTTCGTTGTCACTGACCGTTGCGTAGGTTGCGGAATATGCACCGATGTGTGTCCGCGCGGCAACTACTCGCTGACGGGCAATGGAGTCAAGATGAGCGGCGACTGTGAGTTCTGTTTCGCTTGCATACAGAACTGCCCACAGAAAGCCATAAAATTTGCCAAGGTTGACGACGATCCACTGCTTGCAAACGGGGAAGTCAATCCTGACGCACGCTACCGCAACGAGCACGTTTCGGTGATGGACATAAAGAGAGCAAACAGTATGACTGCAAGTTTTGCAGAACAGTAACAATTAAGAAAAAACGATGAAATTCAGAATATTGGGAATGAGCGGACTGCGAGTGTCAGCCGTAGGATTGGGATGTATGGGCATGAGCCACGCTTATGGCAAGCCTGCCGACAAGGATGAGATGACAGAACTGCTCGCCGAGGCGGTGGACATGGGCTACACGTTCTTCGACACTGCCGAACTGTATGGCACGCCCGATAATCCTCACCTTAACGAGGAACTCCTGGGCGAAGCCCTGAAGCCTTACCGCGACAAGGTGGTGATAGCCACCAAGTGCGGCATCCGCTTTGCCCGTCCGGATCAGGCGGAAAATCACGACATTGTGCCTGATGGCAGTCCGGAAACCATACGTCGGTCGGTGGAAGGGTCGTTGCGCCGTCTGCACACTGACCACATCAACCTCTACTACCAGCACCGCATCGACAAGGATGTGGAGCCGGAAGAGGTGGCAGACACAATGTCGGACCTTATCAAAGAGGGCAAAATTCTGCATTGGGGCATTTCCGAGACCACGGAGGAATATTTGCGCCGCGCCCACAAGGTGTGTCCGGTGACAGCCATACAGAACCGCTACTCGATGATGGCGCGCTGGCACGAGAGTCTTTTCCCGGTGTGCGAAGAATTAGGAGTAGGCTTCGTGGCGTTTTCGCCGTTGGCAAACGGACTGCTCACGGAGTGCTACAGCGCAGAGTCGAAGTTTGACACCCAATACGACTATCGCACCGTGATGCCGCAATATCACCAAGAGAGTTTTCAGAAGAACCAAAACCTCTTCGATATGCTCGACCGCCTGGCGGAGAGCCATCACGCAACTCCGGGGCAGGTGTCGCTCGCGTGGATGATGTGCAAGAAACCATGGATAGTGCCTATCCCCGGCACTCGCCGGCTATGCCGTATGAAAGAAAATATCGGGGCAGCCGACATCGTGCTTTCGGAAGAGGAAATTGCCAGGATAGACCATACGCTCGACACGATGGAGATGAGCGAGGTGTTCGGCGGCTCGAGAATTGTCAAGAAGTAAGAAACCTCAAACAAGAAACCAGCAATGAGAAGATTATTAGCAACAATGATTTGCGTGTCGCTGTTAGCCGGCGGCACCATTAACGCCCAAAAGAAGAATATGGAACAGAAACAACCGGACGCATTCACCCTTGTGGATTTCAAGACCGTGAAGAGTCCCAACAACAACCCTTTCGGTTTGGTCTATGCAGACGCACTCACGAAAAACGAGGCGGGCAAGGTGAACATTCACCGCATCAATTATATGTTGAACGGACTGAAGATAGCTGCCAACGTCTATACTCCTGCAGGTTACGACGCAGAGAAGAAATATCCAGCCCTTGTAGTGGCTCACCCTAACGGCGGCATCAAGGAACAGGTGGCAGGACTATACAGTCAGCGTATGGCAGAACGAGGCTACATCTGCTTGGCTTTCGATGCCGCCTATCAAGGAGATAGCGAGGGCGAGCCGCGCAACACCGACAAGCCTGCCAATCGCATAGAGGACATTCACCGAGCAGCCGACATCCTGTCGCAATATCCCGGAGTGGATGCCGGTAGAATCGGTATCCTTGGCATCTGCGGCGGCGGTGGCTATACGCTCAAGACCGCCCAGACAGACAAACGCTTCAAGGCTGTAGCCACGCTGAGTATGTTCAACACAGGGCTCGTTCGCCGCAACGGTTTCCTTGACTCACAAATTGACCAAGTGCAGCAGCGTCTTGCCGATGCTTGTGCTGCCCGACAGAAGGAAGCGCAAGGAGAGGATCCAGAGTATGTGGGCGATATGAGCGGCGTAACTCCCGAACAAGCCGCCAAATTGCCGTTCGACCTCTACCGCGACGGCTACACCTACTATCTCCAGACTCACGCCCACCCCAACTCCACATTCCGCTACACCAAAAGCAGTCTTGTGGACCTGATGGCATTTGATGCAAGCGAGGGTATGTATCTTATCAACCAGCCATTGCTGATGATAGCCGGAAGCATTGCCGACACGTTCTATATGACGGAGCAATGCTATTCCAAGGCTACCGGAACAGCCGACAAGCAGTTGTTTCTCATCCCTGGCGCCACACATATCAAGACATACTATGTGCCTGAATATGTGGAACAGGCAGTAGGGAAACTCACGGAATTCTTTGGCGAAAAACTGAAATAAAACAGAGATTTTTGCGTTATATCTAAAAGAATCAAACGGTTATAGGTATGGAGCAGAAAGACATTATCATCACCGACTCTATAGACGGCATCGGCACGAGCCAGTATGAAGGCTACTTGGGGCATGCTCTGTGTCTCGACGGCGAATGCACCTTTGAATGGGGCGGCAGCAAAATGGCTATGCACGCCGGTGACCTGCTCATTGTGAGGCGCTGCAAACTGATGGAGCACATCGAGCACGATGCCGCTTTCCGGGTGAAGATGATATATGTCACAGCCTCGTTCATCACGCTCAGCACACCGCAAAGCAATTACGGCATGAAGGGGCAACTCGCTCTGTTTCTCAACCCCATTATGCACCTCACTCCGGTGATGTTCGCTCAGTGCTTGCGCAATTTCGACAATCTGCAGGGACGCATACTCGAAACCACCCATCACTTCTACCGGGAACTGATGGTGAACGCCGTGCAGACGATGATACTCGACTTCTTCGATTTTCATTCGCACCTCTATGAGGAGCCGGACATCACCACGCAGTATGCCACCATTATGAACGGATTCATTCGTCTGCTCGAAAACGGCGAGTACCGTCAGCACCGCGAGGTGACGTGGTATGCCGACCAACTTTGCGTGACGTCGAAATACCTGTCGGAGGTGTCGAAGAAGACCAGTGGTTATGCTGCAAACTTCTGGATAAACCGCTATACCACGCTTGACATCTCGCGCCTGTTGCGCGACAAGAGTCTCACGTTCGTGCAGATTTCCGACATCTTTGGATTCTCCTCTCCGGCTTATTTCAGTCGCTATGTGGCGCATAATCTCGGCATGAACCCAACGGAGTACAGGGATTGACGATACTTTGTAACCACTCTGAAAATAGGGAATCGGCAAAAAATGAAATCTCCGTGGGCGGCACTGTCATCCAGCATGAGGGACAGTATGACAACAGCAAGTTTGTGGGCTGGGCGACACTTGTAGAACTGCCCAAGATCGACATCCACGGCAATACGCACTTCCTTATGCAGGACCTCAACAATGCCCAGTTGGCAGACCTGCTCGATGACTGGCTTCGCTCCAACGGTTTGTAATAACTTTCTCGGCAGACTTTTGTCAGATGAACATACTCATGTAAAGCGGCAAATAGGATATTTCATTTTTATATTTTATTGATTCCCTGCTTTTTAGATATAGTATATACAACTTTTTTCCAGTGAAATGGGTGAATATTTGCAACTTTTTGCCAGAAGACTGCAAATTCAGTGGAATTTAGTGGGAAAGGAGGCTCATGCCGAAACGATGGTAGGTGTATCGGCGCTGTGCAGATATGAATAATGCGGCTATAAAGAAAAAGAGGAGAACCTCGGCGGCTCTCCTCTTTTTTATCCATTCTACTATTACATTGTAACAACAACTAAAGATTATTTTCCAAACAACATTATCATCGGTTAAGGAATCCGACAATAATGGTAACACTACTTTGGTATCTTTTCTGTTGCAAATGTATAGTTAAAATTCGGTATGCGGATAGGAAAACTATATGTTATACAACATCTTTCGATATGTTTTTAAACACGTTTTCTGCATTTGCCAACTGTATAAAATAAAAAAGTTATTTATCTCCCGACAAATAACCTTCCTACCTTAAAATCTAATACCATGAAAAACTTGATGCAAATATAGAGTAAAATATGTTTTACAACATACTTTTGTGGCACAAAAGTTGTTTGTATTTACATTATTTAACCACAATGCTCTACACTGTTGATTAAATTAAGAGTTGTAAACAGTTTTGCAGGGAGAAGAGGGAACAGCCTACATTGCCAAGAATTGGCTTGTATTGGCGTCACTCTGGCGAGATAATAAAAAAAGATTATTTATCTCCCGACAAATAATCCTTTCACCTTAAAATTTAATACCATGAAAAACTTGGTGCAAATGTACACACTTTTCTATTCATTGCAATAGTCTACAAGAAAAAAGTTATGTTGTACAACATAATTTAACGGCACGCATAAGATTTTCAATGATTTTAATGGCAAATTGCTACAATATTGTATCAATTCAGTAACAAAGCGATAACAGTTACCTATTCAATTGGCAGAAGACCGAGCAAATGGATGCGAAGGTCGCTCCATCGGGCATAGTCTGTCTGTTGGTCGGGCAACAGTCGTACAGGCTGCTCGTTGAGGTCGACGCGCGCATAGAGATTGCCGGAGTCGGAGCGGAGCAGCGTGATTTGCAAGTTGCACGCCATAGGCACGAAAGCATAGGCTTGCCAGTTGTCCGCCACCGAGTCGAAATAGTTGGTCAGATAGTAGCATTGCGGCACTTGCATCAATGCTAATAGCGGCATCATCGTCTCCGCATGACCGAAACGCAGTTTGGCGACAGTTTTGAGCCGTCCCGAAGCCACACTGTCAGCCGTCTGCACGATGTCGAGAAGCAGCGGCGCAGCAATCTCTGCCGGGCGCGACGACACTGTTGATGCCGAGTAGAGCAGATATTCGCGGAAATTGAAGATGCTCCACAGTTGTCGGTATTCCTTCAGCGAGAAATACGGCTCAGGACTGATGTCGAGTCCCATTGCATCCATCCCGGCAAGCACATAGTATTCAGCCATTGCGAGGTCCGACGCCTCGCGGTAGTCTAGCGGATAGTTCTCGCCGAGAACCCTCAGCAGCGGGTCGATGGTGATGTTTTTCGCCAGAAACTTGCCGTAGGCAGACAGATAGGCAGTATCGATGCGGTAGGCTTTATACTCCTCGTCGAGTTCGAAGTTGCGCACCAACGGGCTGAACCGGCTGCCAGACATAGCAGAGATGTCGACCTGCTTGCCCATCTGCGCAAGTTGGTGGGTGAAGGAATACATGCTCATAACGCTCCGTGGGGAACTCGATGACAATGCCACAATCCGTGCGCTGTCGATTAATTGCGGACAATTACGGTAGAGCCGAGCCGCAATGCCGCGGTGCTCCTGCTCGCCGATGGTGTCGAGTTGTCCCCAGCGACCGCCGGTGGCGGCAATTACTCTGTCTACATCCTTGAGCAACTGCTTGCCGAGAGGCGTGATTGTACGCAGCGAGTCAGCGCGGTCGAGCGCGCGCTTCATCATCATCGTGAAAAGGCTTCCTGCCGGATAGCGCGAGCCGTGGCGTGCAACGAGGTTGACAAACACCGGGTGTAGGGTGTCGGGATAGACGCGCACACTGCGGTCGGTGGGGTAGGGCGCAAGGCTTGCGCGCCCGTCCTTATAGGTGAATGCTGCTGCCTGAAGGGTAATGGCGAGCAGCAATAACGGCAAAATCAGTTTTTTCATTTCTCCGAAAGTTTTTTTGACTGATGCAAAAATAAGAATAACGGCAAGAAAACCGAAACCGGCAGACGGATTTTTAAATTTGCCGCATTGGGATTATTGGTGTAATTTTGAAGCAAGAAACAAACGGGTATGGCAACAAAAGACGAAATTAAGCGGCTGATTGACGAAAACGAGGTGGAGAGAGCCATTGCAATCCTCGACGAAATGATTGCGGTCGATGGCTATGACGATGAACTATATTTCCTCCGCGGCAATGCGCACCGGAAATTCAACAACTGGAAAAATGCGCTCGGCGACTACTGCAAGGCTATGGACATCAATCCCGACAGCCCTGCCGCCAACGCCTATCGGGCGGCGCTAGAGATTTTGGAATACTATAACAAGGATTTGCTCAATCCCTAATTGAAGGGTATGCACAACTGACCGCTCCGCTCCATCAGTCCGGCGGCAATCATCTCCTTGTGACTCATTTGCACCGAGTGGCTTGCTACTTTCCCGAGCACCACTGCGAGGTTTTCCGTCCATCCGCGTGTGCGATTGCTCACTGTTACGCTCACGATGCCCTTGCACCACGAAGCCTTCTGAAACAACAGACTGAACACCTCAGCCATACTCCCAACGGCGGTGTTGTTGGTAAACTCAGCCACCATACGACCTCCGCAGGTCATTTCGGCAAACATTCTGTCGCCGCGCTCGATTTTTCCTCTCTCTCTTTCCATTGCTTTTTCTCCTTTTTACGATGCAAAGGAACTGTATAGTTGGGCGCATTTTGCGCCCAAGTCGGCAAAAGAAAGTAAATTTTAAGTACAACCGACTGAAATATTGAATAGTTGCTTAATTTTGCGGTAAATCAAACGGACTATGACTAAGACTATACTTAATAAGGTGCTGTTGGTTGCGCTGACAGCCGTCGTTGCATCCACATTCGCTTCGTGCGTCTATTTCAGCCAAAGCCGGCTGGACAGCAAGGTGGACTCGCTTAGAAAAGATTTGCCCAAGGAATTGGATAACGGAATGAGTGCCGACGAAATCAGATATGATAAAGGTCGCAACATAGTGTCGATAAACTATGTGTGGCGTCCTGACACTACCGGGCAAGAATGGCTCTACTATTACTACGGCACTGCCGCCGAGCGGAAAGAGAAAATGCTCAACTTGTTGAGCATAAAGAAAATCAACCGCGAACTGCCCGAACTCATCGAGGCGGCGGAAGCCGGCATTGAGGTGGAAGTTGCAACGGATGCTGGCCCGTCGATAGTGACGGTCGTGTATCCCAATATCTCGACCTTCAACGATGCCGCTAAAGGCAAAGCCACCGACGTGAACGAATAGTCTTATTTAGTGGTTGAACCACAGAATGAGCCACGTTGTGGTGATGTGGCTGTGTTAAACTTTCTTAATTATTGCATTCTAGGGGAAAAGCGGGCGGAAGTATTTGATTTTCGGAATAAAAACGAGTACCTTTGCAGTCCGATTATATCCAAAATTAGCGTTTTTTGTCTCACCGTAATCGCTTTTGGCCGAGCGGAGCGGGAGGCATAATTTGTGTAATTATTTAAAAATTAGAATTTTAAAAAGTGGATACTTTAAGTTACAAAACAGTCTCAGCCAATGCTGAAACAGCACAAAAAGAATGGGTTGTGATTGACGCAACAGACCAAGTTTTGGGTCGTCTTTGCGCGAAGGTTTCTAAACTCCTCCGTGGCAAGTACAAACCAAACTACACACCTCATGCAGATTGTGGTGACAATGTGATCATCATCAACGCCGACAAGGTCGTTTTGACTGGCAAGAAATGGACAGACCGCGTTTATTTGTCTTACACTGGCTACCCAGGTGGACAGCGCGAGTGCACTCCAGAAGTAATGAAGCTCAAGGCAGAAAACAAGCACATCAAACCAGGTATGAACCCATTGTTCATCAAGGTTATGAAGGGTATGCTTCCAAAGAACCGTCTTGGTCGCCGTTTGATTGAGAATATGCACGTATACAATGGTTCAGAGCACCCACACGCAGCTCAGAATCCAAAAGTAATTGACATCAACAAGCTTAAATAATATTGAGGTAGTATGGAACAGATAAATGCAGTAGGTCGTCGTAAGGCCGCTATCGCACGCGTATTCGTAAAGGAAGGTACAGGCGTGATTTCAATCAACAACCGTTCGTTGGAAGAGTATTTCCCTAATCCAATTCTTCAATATATCGTAAAGCAACCGTTGGCTTTGCTTGATGTTGCAGAAAAGTATGATTTGAAGGTTAACCTGATTGGTGGCGGATACAAGGGTCAGGCAGAGGCTCTCCGTCTTGCAATCGCTCGTGCATTGGTTAAGATCAACGCAGAGGACAAGAGCGCATTGCGTCAGGCAGGCTTCGTAACTCGCGACCCACGTGCCGTAGAGCGTAAGAAACCAGGTCAACCAAAAGCCCGCAAAAGATTCCAGTTCAGCAAGCGTTAATATTTGCCCGCTGGATCAACATAAAGAGTTTAGCATCCAAATCCCCGCGACTTGCGCCGCATAGGGCGGAGCGCTACCCGGGGGTTGCTTAAGTAGAAAGTAAACAAAAAGAAAAAGAAAATGTCAACACCAAGTTTTGAACAATTATTAGAAGCAGGTTGCCATTTTGGCCACTTGAAACGTAAATGGAATCCTGCTATGGCTCCGTACATCTTTATGGAGCGCAATGGTATCCACATCATTGACCTTTACAAGACAGCAGCAAAGCTCGACGAAGCAGCTGCCGCTCTCAAAAATATCGCTAAATCTGGAAAGAAAGTGCTTTTCGTTGCTACTAAGAAGCAGGCAAAGCAAGTCGTAGCCGACAAGGCTTCTTCAGTCAACATGCCTTACGTTATCGAGCGTTGGCCGGGTGGTATGCTCACCAACTTCCCTACAATCCGCAAGGCAGTGAAGAAGATGACCAACATCGACAAGATGACTAAGGACGGTACATTCGACAACTTGTCGAAGCGTGAGCGCCTTCAGATCACTCGTCAGCGCGCAAAATTGGAGAAGACTCTCGGCAGCATCGCTGACCTTAACCGTCTTCCTTCAGCATTGTTCGTTGTTGACGTGTTGAAAGAACACATCGCAGTGGCAGAGGCTAACCGCCTTGGCATCCCTGTGTTTGCTATGGTCGACACCAACTCTAACCCTAACAACGTTGACTTCGTTATCCCAGCCAACGACGATGCATCAAAGTCTATTGAACTCGTGCTCGACACCGTTTGCGCAGCAATGGCAGAAGGTCTTGAGGAGCGCAAGGCAGAGAAGGTTGACGCACCTGCAGAAGGCGAAGAGAAGGACGCAGCGCCAAAGCGCCGTCGCGTGCGCAAGGCACAAGTAGAGAAGGTTGACGCTGAAGAGGCTCCTGCAAAAGAGGCTGAAGCAGCAGAATAATCTTTCCGGCAAATCAATAACAAGAAAAAAAGAAACAGAATATGGCAGTTACTATGACTGATATCAGCAAGCTCCGCAAACTTACGGGCGCTGGTATGATGGATTGCAAGAAAGCGTTGGAAGAAACCAACTGCGATATGGACGCCGCTGTTGAGATCATTCGCAAGAAAGGTCAGGCAGTAGCCGCTAAGCGCGAAGACCGCGAGGCTGCTGAAGGTTGTGTGCTCTCAGCCGCTACAGCAGATTTCTGCGCTATCGTGGCTTTGAAGTGCGAAACTGACTTCGTTGCAAAGAACGAAGGTTTCGTGGCTTTGACAAAGTCTATCCTCGATGCAGCAGTTGCAGCAAAGGCTAAATCTCTCGACGAGGTTAAGGCTCTTGAAATCAACGGTCGCAAGGTTGCAGATCTCATTGTTGAAGAAATCGGTAAGACAGGTGAAAAGATGGAACTCGGTGCTTACGAGTGCCTCGAAGGTGCAGGTACAACTTGCTACGATCACCTCGGCAACAAACTTTCGACAATCGCAACTTTCACAAAGCCGGTTGACCGTCAGGTAGGCCGCAACGTGGCAATGCAGATTGCATCAATGAACCCTGTTTCTGTAAGCCGCAACGACGTGCCTGCAGAAATCAAGGACAAAGAGTTTGAAATCGCACGCGACAAAGCGCGCGAAGAGGGCAAGCCAGAAGCAATGCTCGACAAGATTGCAGAAGGCCGTCTCAACAAATTCTACAAAGAGTCATGCTTGCTCGAGCAAGAGTTCATTATGGACCCTGCTCTCACAATCGACAAGTACCTCAAGGGCGTAGAGGCTGACCTTACGGTAACAGCATTCAAGCGCGTAAACTTGAACGTAGACTAATCGAAAGTCAAGACATAGCACAAAAACACCCGACCGCTTCGGCAGTCGGGTGTTTTTTCTACTGAGCCGTCTGTTTTCGCGCTTCCGATAGCGCTGAAACGCAGTGAAAAAAATGCTGGCTGCATCGTCGCAATGCAGCCAGCACGTTTTGGTTTAACAATAAAGGATATTATCTATTTCCGTTCTTTGAGTTTCACAAGTTGATGGTCGAGTGCATCAATGGCGAGGTCCACGGCTTCCTCAAAGGTGTCTGCCACCTTTGAAGCAAACAGGTCGTCGCTATTGGGGACTGTCAGTTTGATTGAGGCCTCTTTGTTTTTTGCGGTCTCTGGTTTAACAACTTTCAAGGTCGCGTCGAAGACTGCGACTGACTCGTTACGGCGCGCAAGTTTCTGCGCCTTCTTGGTGATGAACTCTTCCAATTTTGCAGTTGCATCGAAATGGATGGCTTTAATTCTGATTTCCATTTTACCCTCCTTTTTTTAAGGCTCTTGGATGAGCATGTTTATAATTACGTTTCATCTCACTGTATGTGATATGAGTGTAGACTTGCGTTGCCGCAAGCGACTCATGTCCCAACAATTCTTTCACACTGTTGATTCCCGCTCCATGGTTGAGCATCGCCGAGGCGTAGGAGTGGCGCAGGGTGTGGGGCGACCGCTTGCCGCTCGTTACTGCGCTCAGAGCCTCGCTCACTGCGTTGTAGACCAATTTGGAGTAGACTGGCATACCCTTGTCGGTGAGGAAAAACTCTTCCGAATCGCCTACCGCCAGCCGCTGCCTCAATGGTCTGTACTCCTCGATCAGTCCTTTCAACTCCCGGCAGAACGGCACTACGCGGTCCTTGTTGCGCTTGCCGTGCACCTTGAGTTCGCAGTGGGTGGTGTCGATGTCGGCATCCTTGAGCGTCATCAGTTCGGTGCGGCGCATACCGGTTTCGTAGAGCATCGCCACCATCAGGTGGTTGCGCATAGCGGAGAAACTGCGGTGGTCGTAGTCTGCATCAAGCACCTCGTCCATCTTCTTCTCCCCGACAAACTCCGGCAATCGCTTGGGTAGTTTAGCCATCGGGATGTCGTCGACGGGGCTTGTTGCCACTTCTCCTCTTTTGAGCAGGAACTTGTAGAAGGCGCGCAGGGCCTGGATTTTGCGGCGCACGGAGCGCACGGCAAGACCACGGCGTTGGGCAAGGTCGTAGACCCACGAGCGTATCACCGTTTGTGTCACCTTCTTAGGGTCGCAGTCATCGCCGCCGGAGACAAACTCGGCAAACTGTTCGAGGTCTTTCCTATAAGACAAAACGGTATGAACCGAATAATTCAGTTCATACCGCATATAATATAAGAAAGAATCAATTTGCTCCTTCATAGCGCTTATTATTTAACCTTCACGCTACGAATTTAGGCAATGTCTTTCAGTTTTGCAAGTTTTTCGGCGGAATTTTATTCCTCTTCAGTGCGAAGTTTCTGAACGTAAACCGCTTTCATCATCTTCTTGCGGTTAGTTACAGATGGTTTCTCGAAAGCCTGACGTGAACGCAATTCTTTCACTACGCCAGTCTTTTCAAATTTTCTTTTGAATTTCTTCAATGCCTTCTCGATGTTCTCGCCTTCTTTTACTTGTACAATAATCATTTTTTTTGTTGTATTTAATTTTTTAATATTCTTGTTGATTTTCAGCGCAATTTAATAGGCTTGGAAAGATGCGCAAAGCCTTTCCAAGCGTCAACGGCGGCACGATGCCAACGCGTTGCAAGAGATGATATGTCGTTATCTTATTGTTTCTGACTTGGTTAGTTGTCCACAACCTCCTCTCTTTTTTCCGCCGACAAAGATAGTGCAAATTGAGCAAAGAAAAAAGAAACTCGTTTATTTTTTCTTCCGAAATGCATCCTGACTGCACAAAAGCCATACAAGTGTGGGCAGTATCCACTACGGCGCACCTGCGGCGCGCTCTATGTAAAAAAACGCTGCCTGCGGAAATACCGCGAGCAGCGCTTTTTTATGAATAGGGAATATATCCGTTAGTTTTTGTTGGCGCGCTTGCGCTCTGTCTCGTCGAGGATGATTTTGCGCATGCGCATGTGGTTAGGTGTAACCTCAACATACTCGTCGGCCTTGATGTATTCAAGAGCCTCCTCAAGGCTGAACACAACCGGTGGGATGATTCTCGCCTTGTCGTCAGCACCAGAAGCACGCATGTTGGTGAGTTTCTTCGACTTGGTTACGTTGACCACGATGTCGTTGTCCTTCGCGTTTTCGCCAACCACCTGGCCGGCATACACCTCTTCCTGCGGGAAGATGAAGAAGCGTCCGCGGTCCTGAAGTTTGTCGATTGCATAGGCGTAGGCAGTGCCCGACTCCATTGCGATGAGCGAACCGTTGGTGCGGCGCTCGATGTCGCCCTTCCAAGGCTGATACTCGAGGAACTGGTGGCTCATAATTGCCTCACCGGCCGATGCTGTAAGCACGTTGGTGCGCAGACCGATGATGCCTCGCGACGGAATGTGGAATTCCATCTGGATGCGGTCGTTCTGGGTGTTCATCGACACGAGTTCGCCGCGGCGGCGAGTAACCATATCGATTATCTTGCTTGAATATTCTTCCGGCACATTGACAGTCATCAACTCGATAGGCTCACACTTCTGTCCGTCAATTTCCTTGATGATTACCTGCGGCTGTCCAACCTGCAATTCGTAGCCCTCGCGGCGCATAGTCTCGATAAGCACTGACAAGTGGAGCACGCCACGGCCGAACACCGTCCACACGTCCTCGTGCGGATCTTTCTTCACGCGGAGAGCAAGGTTCTTGTCGAGTTCGCGCTCCAGGCGGTCTGCGATGTGGCGTGAAGTGACAAACTTGCCGTCCTTGCCGAAGAACGGAGAATCGTTGATTGTGAAAATCATCGACATTGTTGGCTCGTCAATCGCAATGCGCTCCAATGGTTCGGGATTGACAGCATCGGTAACGGTGTCGCCGATTTCAAAGCCCTCGATACCCACAAGAGCACAGATGTCGCCGCTCTGCACACTCTGCACCTTGCGGCGGCCCATACCCTCAAACACATGCAACTCCTTGATGCGCTGGCGCACCACGCTGCCGTCCTTCTTGCAAAGGCCGATGTCCATACCCTCACGGAGTTCACCACGATGCACGCGACCGATGGCGATACGACCTACGTAGGAAGAGTAGTCCAATGAGGTGATGAGCATTTGCGGAGTGCCTTCAAGCACCTGTGGCTCAGGAATGTATTTGATGATTGCGTCGAGCAATGGAATGATATTGTCGGTAGGTTTCTGCCAGTCCTCGCTCATCCAGCCCTGCTTTGCCGAGCCGTAGATTGTTGGGAAGTCGAGTTGTTCCTCTGTAGCGTCGAGGTTGAACATCAAGTCGAACACCATCTCGTTGACTTCGTCCGGACGACAGTTAGGCTTGTCCACCTTATTAATGACTACAACCGGCTTAAGCCCCATCTGGATGGCTTTTTGGAGAACGAAGCGCGTCTGCGGCATCGGACCTTCAAAAGCATCAACGAGGAGGAGGCAACCGTCAGCCATATTGAGCACACGCTCAACCTCGCCACCGAAATCGGAGTGTCCCGGGGTGTCGATAATATTGATTTTGTAGCCGTTATAGTTGATTGAAACGTTCTTTGAGAGAATTGTGATGCCACGCTCACGCTCGAGATCATTGTTGTCGAGCATCAGCTCGCCTGTTGACTGGTTGTCGCGGAAAAGATGGCCCGCAAGCAACATTTTGTCCACCAATGTAGTCTTACCATGGTCGACATGGGCAATGATGGCAATGTTTCTGATTTTCTGCATATAAACTATACCTATTTTAGGCGCAAAATTACGATTTTTTTAGCATTCCGCACTACTCTCCAATCAATAAATTCACCGACTATGTCAAAAAATGTGTTTTATAACATATTCCCATCCACCCAAAAATGCCACTAAATGGCAAACAACCAATTTGTAAATTAAAAATATTTTACTACCTTTGACCATTATTTCACATTTATATTCACGGTTATGAACAAACACATTCACGCACTAACAATAACGAAACCGGCTTCAATTGAGACCGTAGGTTTCCATTTACAAAATTCATCCAGTCTGCAGCCAAATTGCTATTCCAAAATAAATTAGTAAATTTGCATCAATCTGCGATATCACTATTTTGACACTATAATACTTATTAGATATGATGAAAAGAATACCCCTATTAATTGCGGTTGCTGCCGTCAGCCTGTCGGCTAACGCCAAGCAGATCAGTAGCCAGCAAGCAGAGGTGATTGCACGCAAGTATGCTGCTTCACCTGTCATCCAGAAGAAGTTGCTCAGTCTCGAGCAGCAGTCTACAGCCCCCTACTATGCCTTCAACTCCGACAAAGGCTTCGTTGTGGTGAGTGGCGACGATTCGCTCACTGAACTGGTGTGCTACTCCGACCACGGCTCGATCGACACCGACAACCTCCCAGCACCGCTCAAGGAGTTGCTCGATGGCTATGCCAACTATGTAAAGGATGTGCAAAACGGCACTGCAAAGGCTGTGCGTACCGAAACCTCGGCAGACCCTACAATCATCGTTTCTCCTATGGTCACCACCAAATGGAATCAGGACGAGCCTTACAACAATATGGTGCCGAAGGACTGCGCCACTGGTTGCGCCGCCACGGCTCTCGCGCAGGTGCTCAACTACCACAAGTGGCCTGACACTGGAGTAGGCTCAAACACCTACACCGACCCTACCTACGGCACTATGTCGATGGATTTCTCGAAGAGTACCTACGATTGGGACAATATGCTTGACGAATACAACGAGGGCGAGTACAACGACGCCCAGGCAAATGCCGTTGCCAAGTTGATGCTCGACTGCGGTATCGCGCTCAACATGAAGTACGGTCCGTCGAGCAGCGCATCGGCCTATGCTTACCGCAAGTGTGGCGCGTTCTTCAAATACGAGATGAAACTCCTCTCCCGCGACGACCGCAGCACTGTCGACAACATCGCGCTCGTGACCAACGAGTTGAAGAGTGGCCGTCCGTTTATCATCGGCGCACAGTCGCTTGAAGGCGGTCATGCGTTTGTTGCCGACGGATATGACTCCAACAATTTCCTCCACATCAACTGGGGATGGGGCGGACTTTCGGATGCCTACTTCAACCTCAACTACCTCGACCCTGACAGCCAGGGCATCGGCGGCGGTTCGGGTGCGTACAGTTGGGATCAGGACTTTATCTTTATGACTCCAATCCGCGACGGCGAAACTATAGAGGGACAGCCTGTGCTCACTTATGTCACCTACTTAGAAGGCTACGGTGTGAATTGCAGTAGCACTTCATTCGCCAAGACTGAGGATGCTCCGTTCTCACTCTCCAAAGTCTGCAACGACAGCGGTGTCGACTTTGCCGGAAGCATCGCTATAGGTCTCTTCGACAATACCAACACCCTTGTCGCTCGCAGTGAAGAAACTGCAGACGCCAGCGAAGAAGACCCCTTCGTAGCCGGAGCTTATATCACCAACGCATTAGAATTGCCGGTAGATATGTCTTCTCTTTCCGATGGCATCTACACCGTACGCGGCATCTATCGCCTGGCAGCAGACGCCAGCGACGAGACGAAATGGAAACGCTTCGAGTCGACCTCAATGCTTACCGCAACAATCAGCAGCGACAACGTAACGATTTCCCAACCTGCGGCAAAACTGAATACCGCCAAAGCCACCAGCGTGAGCGGCAACCTCGGAGTTGGTCACATACTGACGTTCAGTCTAAGCCTCTTCAACGAGTCACCAGTCACCGCCAACGGCTATATCAAGTACATCGTGGTGAAGAAGAGCGACGGCAGCGTGGTGACGAGCGGCAACCTGGCAGCCATCATCTACGACTACAGCGACTACGACACCAAAGTTTCCGTCTACCTCAGTCCGAACAAGTTTGAGCCCAGCGAAACCTACGAGTTCCGCATCGACGGAATTGTCGACAAAAATGGCGTTGCATTCAACTACAACAACGACGGCGGCAACATCGAGTTCACGACCACAAGCGATGAACCACGACTTCAGAAGCAACTCACGCTCGTGGCAGCATTAGATTCAAGCGGCAAGACCTACGAGCCGAAAGTGACATTTACAAGCGATGAGTTCGTCAAGAACGACACCAAACAGGCGTTGACCTTCGGCCCTATCGCCAACCGCAACGACGAAGCGTTTGTTGGCAAGATCGGCTATATGCTCAACAAGTTTAGAGGAGAGACCATCTACTCAGACCCAACATTCAGCACAAGCAATTCTGGTATGCCAGCCTACGCAGTATACGGCTATCAGAACATCGGCATCGGCTATACTCCGCTTCCTTCAATCAAGGAAGACGGCATCTACTCTATCCTCTTGGCATCGGTTGAAAAAATCGACAATGCATACCCCGACGAGATGGTACTATTCACCAATTCCGAAGACTATCGTCTTGACTTCCGCGTGGAAGGCGACAATGTCACCCAAATCCATCCGAAGAAGACTGTCGTACAGACAGCAGAAACCGCAATAATAGGTCCGGCGGCCATTGGCGAAACTCTGACATTCGGTTGCCAACTCGAGAATAAGGATTCAGAAGATGTAACCGGTTATGTGACAATAAGCACCATCGACGAAGAAGGATGCGCCATTGATGAAATTGTATCGCAGGCAGTTACCATCCTGGGCTACGGCAAAGCCAATGCAGAAGTCTTTTGTCCACTTGATCCATCGAAGTACATTGCCGGCGAGACCTACACCGTACGCGTTACGGAGTTCCACAGTGAGGATGACGACTACTCATTCACCGTCGTTGACGACTACGACAACACGTTCGCCCCTGCCGTATCAGGTGTAGAAGCAGTAGCAGCCAAGGCGGTGAAGGTTTATCCGAACCCGGCAGTCGATGCCATCCACACCAACACAGTGGCAGAGCGCATCGCAGTCTACAGCATCAGCGGCGCACTAGTAGCCGAGGCAACCGACACCGACAGCCTCAACGTTGCTAACCTCAGCAGCGGCTGCTACATCGTGGCAGTCACAGCCGACGGCAACACCATCCGCAACCGAATCGTGAAGAAATAACAATCCTTCCGCAATAAAAAAGCCGGCCCCACCAGGAGCCGGCTTTTTTATTGCAGTGGCATACTCTCTCATTTGTCGGCTCTAACTGTAAGTCCAGTGTATGAAAATTTTTTTGATTGTAGACCCTTAAAGTGGTATCAATCTAAAACGCATTTAGGGCGAATAGGCATAACAACTCAGACGGTCTAATACAGATCGCTTTCATTTCTTGATAACAATGGAACTATTGTGCCCTGTAGTGGGCACTACTCGCGCCGTAGGTGCGCGTTAGTCGCGGATGTAGATTGTCGTTGAGCCGTCGAGGGTCATTTGTAGGCGGTCGTCTTTCACCGTTACGCCGGTGAAGGTGTCGCGGCTGTGGCCTTTGACCGTTTCCTTGAGGCTGTGTTCAAGCATCTCCTGCGTCAGCCCGGTGGAAGAGAGCCGTTCGAGCAGGGCGGCCTTCACCTCATCGCTATCCAGTTGTCCGGCATATTCGCTGGTGTCGACCGAAACATCGTCAGGACTCATGTGGGCAACTATTGATTTGCCGTCGTAGATAAGCGTCATACTTTTGTCACCGACCGTGTATTTCCCCTTCATCTCTGCGCCGAATGTTGCAGTGACAGGCACTGCGGCGGCATCGTAGGGCATCATGCCCGATATGCTCATCACTACACTCATCTCGAAAGTGCTGTCGGCGTTGAGCACAATCTGCTGACCGTAGCCAGCCATCAGGTACTCGTCAATCTGCTCGGCGCTGCCCTCGGTAGTCCAACTGCCTATTAACTGTTCGGAAAGGGCGGGCTGGGCAACCTCCTTTTTCTGCTCCTTTTTGCCCGATGCGCAGGCTATTGCCACAACGGCGAGCACTGCAATGAGTAATGTTTTCTGGATTTTAAGCATATTGATGTTTTAATTACGCAAAGATAATGAAAAGATAGTGTAAGCCGGGAAATTGTGCTGAAATTCGGGCATAAAAAAACCGGCTCACACCAGAGTCGGTACCTAACTATTTAATAACTATGAGAAATCTAAAATAATGGCAATCGCTGCCAATTCAAAAAATGTTGAGAGTCCTGATTAGTTGACTCCGGCTACATAGCCCTTGCGTTGCATCAGAAGTGATGCGTTTGGATGGAAACTATGTGACGGATTCACCTTAACTCTCGTTGAGTAATTAGTTGTTGTTTTCATAATAGTGTCCTTTCAAATTTTTAAAATTATGACCGCTCTCTTGCGCTCCTCTTACCTAAAACAATCTTTTTCTTTTCTCTGGTGCAAAGGTAATACCAAAATCTGGAGTTATCAAGGGAAAAGTGTTAAAAATATGTTTTAAAACATATTTTTGTAGCATTATTTCGCTCTTGATAAAAGAATAAAACCTATAAAGGACTGTCAACTATGCAGATAGCAACGCACCTCGCCAATCGGCAGTTTGCCTTTCATCATCAGCGGCTTGTGCGAGGAGTCGGTCGAAATCCAAGTGTGCATATCGTCGGACGACTTTGTCTGACCGTCGGTGGTAAACGTAAACGATATGTGGTAAGCCTTGTGCTTCGAGCCGTCGCGCAGTTCAATGGTTTCTGTGCCAACGAGTTTGATGCGCAGCGTTTCCTTTTTCTTGCCCGAAAAAATTGTGGTAGCGTAGTTCTTGTCGGGCGACATTGCCTTGAAGTCGAGCGACCTCAGGAAATAGAAGATGCTGAGCATATCGTATGCCTGTCCCTTTGCCTCCAAGTTGATTACCTGGTTGGCTTTCTCCGGGCGGATGCGTGTGCACTCGGCGAGGCAAGCGTTGTCGGTGTATGAATATTTCACTATGTCGATGCCCGAGTGGTCGCCCTCGTGCGACGACTTGCGATAGAGCATCGGGCGGAAACCGACGGTCTTGGGCTGGAGCGTGCAACTGAGAGTGTCGCGCACGGTGAAGATCTTGTCGGCCCACGAAACGGTACGAGCCGCAAGCATCGCGTTGTAGTAGTTGCCAGAATGCTTCATCGTGAGCGTTGCCGACCCGGCATGCTTCCATATCAGTCCCCAGTGGTAGATTATATCGTAGTACAGGGTCTCGTTTGCCAATGAGTACGCCTTGGCGGTTGCTGTAACCGAAAGGAGTGCCGCAATCAGAAATATCTTTATGTTCGCAGTATGTTTCATCGTTGAATCAAGTATATACTATATAAGACAAATAAAAGCGGAATAAGTTTAATGCTGCATCACATTTCGCAGTTTCGGCGGAATGTCGTATTTTTATGGCATAATTACAAAATTATAGTCCTATGATACGAAAACTCTTGTTGTCAGCCGCTTCGGTGATGGCTATTGCTCCCTTTGCCGGAGCAAAGACCACCGTCGACAAAATGGAACCCCCGATGTGGTGGGCAGGTATGGAAAGTCGCCAGTTGCAGATAATGGTAACCGGCAACGGCATCCGCGACGCAGTGCCTGAAATTGACTATCCCGGCGTGCAGATTGACTCTGTGGCGCGCCTCGACAGTCCGAACTACCAATTCATATATCTGTCGCTCAGCGATGCCAAGCCGGGAAAAATGGACATCACCTTCCGCCTTGGCAAGAACAAGATAAAAAAGCAGTACGAACTCCTGCAACGTGATGCCGACGGCGCATCGCACGGCGGCTTCGATTCGTCGGATGTGCTATATCTCCTTATGCCCGACCGCTTTGCCGATGGCGGCGATGTGGCAAAGCAAAAGGATATGCACTTCGACTACACCATCGACCGCACTGCCCCCTCGGCACGCCACGGCGGCACAATCAAAGGCATTGCCGACCATCTCGACTATATCAAGGAATTGGGTGTGACGGCAGTGTGGCTCACGCCTGTGCTCGAAAACGATATGCCGGGCGGCTGCTATCACGGATATGCCACTACCGACTACTATCGCGTTGACCCGCGTTTCGGAACGAACGCCGACTACCGCAACTTTATCGCCGAGTGCCACAAAGAGGGCATCAAGGTGGTGATGGATATGATTTTCAATCACTGCGGACTGTATCATCCTTGGCTCTACGATCTGCCAAGCCACGACTGGCTCAATGCGCAACCGTCGGCTGCCGACATCAAGAAAATCCAGCACGCAGTGGAAACCGGCACTAACGACCCTGCCGTCGACTCCCTGCTGCTCACCAACTATCGCCTCAACACGGTGCACGACCCGTATGTGAGCGACTACGACTACAGCCACACCGTGGAAGGCTGGTTTGTGCCGGCAATGCCCGACTTGAATCAGCGCAACCCCCATTTGATGACCTATCTTATCCAGAACTCCATCTGGTGGGTTGAGTATGCCGGCATCAACGGCATCCGTATGGACACCTATCCGTATGCCGACATGGCGGCTATGGCTCGGTGGAACAAGGCTGTGGCAAAGGAATATCCGAACTTCAACATCGTCGGCGAAAGTTGGCTGGAGAGCGAGGCAAGTATCGCCTACATGCAAAAGGGTAACAAACTCAACCCAGTTGACACGGAATTGCCAACGGTGATGGATTTCCCATTGTGCCTGATGGCAAACAAGGCATTCACAGAGCCGACAAAGCCGTGGGGCGACGGACTTAACCGACTGTCGAACCACTTGGCTCTCGATATGCTCTATGCCGACCCCAATAAGTTGCTCACGTTCTACGACAACCACGACACTGATCGCTTCCTCACTTCCGAGCCTACCGACCTCAGCCAGTGGAAACAGGCACAGACGTTCTTGCTGACCACTCGCGGCATACCGCAAATCTATTATGGCACGGAAATCCTGATGAACGGCACTAAGGCCGTTACCGACGGATATGTGCGCCTTGATATGCCGGGCGGTTTCGCCGGCGACAAGACAAGCGTGTTTGCAGCCGACGGCCGCACCGCACAACAGGCGGAAGCGTTCGACTTTATGAGCCGTCTGCTCCATTGGCGACAGGGAAACAAGGCGGTGTCGGAAGGCTCGATTCGCCAGTTTATGCCGTCAAACCTTCTGTATGTCTATGAGCGCCGTGCTGGCGACCGCCGCTTCATTGTGCTGATGAATGGCACTGATGGCGAACTCAAGGATGTGGACATGAGCCGCTATGCGGAAATTATGCACCCAGGCGACAAGTTCCGCGACGTGCTTACGGGCGAGTTGGTCACCATCACCGGTAAGATGTCGTTCCCGTCGCGCGCAACGCTCGTGCTTGAACCGTAATAAAACCGAACAAAGGACAAAAATCTCCATATAACGATGAAAATTCTGAAATTGTCAACGAGAGTAAAGGCGGCGATAGGCTATATGGCACTATTGGCGATGTTTGTGGCGGCAGCGTGGTTCGTGCTTGGCGTGCTCTACGACCTTACAAGCACCGACGGCATCGAGCAGTCGATCAACAAGCGGCAACGTGCCACCAACGACATCGTTACGCGGCTTTATCAAGCCGAAGGCATCGGCCAGTCGGTGAGCGCAGGGCAGGCAGAGATGCTGCCGGCATACACGAGGGCTATGCTCAACGCATCGGTGGCAATCGACTCTCTCCGAGCACTTGTCGGCGACAAGGTACAGTTGGCGCGTCTTGACACGATGAAGGTGCTGATGCGCAAGAAAATCACAAATATGGAGAACCTCCTGAAGGCTATGGAGGCTGACAATTCGGATGAACTCTACAGAAAATATATCGACGAACTCATAGCGCGCCAGAACAAATTGCTCGATGCTGCGAGTGTGCACCAGTCGCAGACTCAGACCACCACGGAGTATGCCGTGCGCAAGAAGCGCAAAAACTTCTTTGGTCGTCTGCGCGATGCGTTCTCAAAGGAGGAGAAGGACCCGGATATGGTTACTGCCACTACCACCGAAAATCGCACTGACACGGTTTCCAACCTTGTAAACCCTGCCGACACGGTGGCGCGGATGCTTGCCGGTTTGCGCGCAAGGGTCGATGGCTCTCGCTTTGCGCAGATTGAGGCTTTGCACGGTCAGACAGCGGCGTTGCGCGCTAGCGGCCACGAGTTGAGCCGCAAGGTGAGCGAACTGCTGACGGTGATTGTCGACGAGAGCGACAAGACGGCGGCAGAGAAACACATGCAGTCGGAGAAGGTGCGCCGCCGTGCCGCAAGGGAGATTGCCGGAATTGCGTTGTCGGCGGTTGTCCTTGCTCTGCTGTTTCTCGTGATTATCTGGCGCGACATCACCAGAAGCAACCACTATCGGCAGGAACTCGAAAAGGCGAAGAAGCGTGCCGAGGACTTGCTCGATGCGCGCGAGCGGCTGATGCTCACAATCACCCACGACATCAAAGCCCCGGTGGGCTCGATTATAGGCTATGTGGATATGGCTGAACAACTTGCTTCTGACAAGCGTCAGCACGAATATCTGCTCAATATGCAGAGCAGTGCCCGTCATCTGCTTGACCTCGTGAACTCGTTGCTCGACTATCATCGCCTTGATGCCGACAAGATGGACCTCAGCAACGAGCCGTTCCATCCCAGCAAACTCTTCGATGCAGTTGCTGCAAGTTACCGTCCTATGGCTTCTGCCAAGGGCTTGAAACTGAACTATTCGTGCGACGCGGCATTGGCTGGCATGTTCGACGGCGATCCGTTCCGTTTGCGCCAAATCACAGAAAACCTTATGTCCAACGCACTGAAGTTTACACAAAAAGGCAGCGTGTCGCTGACGGTGGGGTATGCCGGCGGAAATTTGTCGATTTCCGTTGCCGATACTGGCTGCGGCATCTCCGATGACGACCGCAAGCGCATCTTCCAGGAGTTTACGCGCTTGAAGAGTGCGCAGGGTCAGGAGGGCTTCGGACTGGGATTGGCGATAACCCAAAAACTCGTTGTGCTGCTTGGCGGCGACATAAAGATTGATAGTAAGGAGGGCAAGGGCACAACCTTTACCGTGACGTTGCCGCTGTTGCCTTCGACGGCTGCCGACGAGTCGGCGGTGGAGGTGAAGGCGGACGAAAGTTTGCATTTCTCGTGTCCATTGCGTCTGCTGATGATCGACGACGACCGACTACAGTTGCAACTCACGGAAGCGATGTTGCGAAGCCTCGGCGCGGAGGTTGAGGCGTGCGAGCAACCGCAGACACTGTTTATAAAGATTGCCGAAGGTGGTTATGATGCCGTACTCACCGACATCCAAATGCCGGCGATGAACGGTTTCGACCTCTTGCGCAACATCCGTTCGCTTGGCTGCGATGCTGCATCTTCCATCCCTGTGATTGCGGTCACTGCCCGGAGCGATATGGATAGAGCATCGCTCGCCGGCGAGGGCTTTGCCGGCTGTCTGCACAAGCCGTTCCGCAGAAGTGAGATTGTCGATGTGATTGAAGCGGCGGTTGCCGACGGCAGCGGCGAGGACGAGTTCGATTTCAGTCCGCTTACGGCTTTCAGCGCCGACGATGCCGCAGCGGCAAAGGAGATTATGCAGACGTTCGTTGCCGAAACTAAGGCTAATGTGGAGAAAATGGAGAAAGCGGTTGAGGCTTCAGACCTTGCCACGATTGCTGCCGTAGCCCACAAGATGTTGCCGCTGTTCACTATGATTGGCGCTGACCGCGCCGTAGGTCCGCTCTCTGCGCTCAATGACAAGCGCGGAGGCAAGCACGCCGATACCGGCGACCTCGAAATGGCTCGCATAGTCATCGACGTGGCGAAAAAGGTAATTAAAGCCGCCAAATAAAGGCGTTAGTAGATTGCGTGCTTTCGTAATGAAAGTAAAAACTTTCGTTTTAGGTTTGCGAATTTGAGTAAGTATACTAATTTTGCAGCGGAATACGAATATCTTAAATTCACGATGATGGAAGGGGCGGCAAAGTCAAAAGAACGTTTTTCAGAGACCAACGGAAGTTTTTCGATGCTCGAGGCAATCAATGAGGCAAAGCGATGTCTGCATTGCAAGGTGCCGCAGTGTCGGCAAGGATGCCCAATCAGTCAGGACATTCCCGACTGGATTCACGAACTTTCGATGGGCAATCTCGGAAACGCGATGCACATAATCAACGGCAAGAGCAATCTGCCGGCGGTTTGCGGTCGTGTGTGCCCCCACGAGCGGCAGTGCGAAGGGCATTGCGTGCTCGGACGCAAGGGCAGACCGGTGTCGATTGGCAAGTTGGAACGTTTTGTCGCTGATTTCGACGGCGATATGCAACTAATCCGCGAGAAACTGCCGCAGAAGTCGCGCGGCCATGTGGCTGTGATTGGCAGCGGTCCGGCTGGACTTGCCGTGGCTGGCGACTTGGCTCGCAAGGGGTTTGCCATCGACGTGTTTGAGATGGAGCCTGAACCTGGCGGCGTACTGATGTTCGGCATCCCCGAATACCGCTTGCCCAAGGAGGTGGTGCGCCGCGAAATCCGCAAGATTGAGGAACTCGGCGTTACGTTCCACTGCAACACCACGGTCGGATCAGACCTTAACGTAGACCAACTATTTGCGCAGGGCTTCGATGCCATCTTTATGGGAACGGGCACTGCAAAACCCAAGAAACTTCAGATTATGGGCGGACACCTGCACGGTGTGCGTCAGGCAATATATTTCCTCCGTCAGGTGAGCCTCTACAATGAGGGAAACCTTAGCCGCGATGAAGTGCCGGTGACGGAGGGTGACAAGGTGCTCGTGATTGGGTGTGGCAACACTGCGATGGATGCCGCACGCTCGGCAGTGCGTATGGGTGCCGGAAAGGTAACCATCGTCTATCACCGCACCATCAACGAAATGGCGGCTCTCCACTCCGAGTATGACGAGGCGGTGGCTGAAGGTGTGGCGTTTGAGTGGAAATCGAGCATCGTCGACATCCACGACGAGGCTGGCGAGATAACCGAAGTGGTTATCGAGTGCGACGGCGAGCGACACACGGAAGAGGCCGACAAGGTGATAATGGCAGTAGGCTCGCAGCCGGCAAGCCGCATCGTCTCTACCACCGAGGGCATCGAGGTGGACGACCGTGGATATGTGCTCACTCGCGAAACGCCCTACGGTATGACAACGCGCAAGGGCGTCTTTGCCGGCGGCGACGTGGTTAACCGTCCGTCGACGGTGGTGCTGGCAATGAGCGACGCCAAGAAAGTGGCGGAAGGCATTGCGCAGTATGTCGACGCCATCAAACTCATAGAAGCAATTTCATAATAAAAATATTTAAGATTGAATTACCATAGTAGCAGACTGCCCCGGATGTCGAGATGACAACCGGGGCAGTGATTTTTAGATGGCAGAACACCACCTTGCACTATCTTTCGATAAAATAGGCTGCGGTTCTGCAAAAAAATGAACAAGTTCCTTTTTTCTTCGCTCACCTTGCACTATCTTTGCAGACGCAAAGCGAGGAGTGATGCTCGAGTGGCTGAAGAGGCACGCCTGGAAAGCGTGTAAACGCCAAAAGCGTTTCGGGAGTTCGAATCTCCCTCACTCCGCTCCAAATGCGCTTGACCCATCGGTCGAGCGCATTTTTTTATAGCCAGTTATTTCCTGAATTCACTTGGCATTATTCCTGTCATCCGTTTGAAGAACTTTACGAAATACGATGGGTCGTCGAACCCCAGTCCGTAACCGATTTCCTTGATGTTGAGCGATGTGTGCTGCAACTGCCGCTTGGCTTCGAGCACAATGCGGTCGTTGATAATCTGTAGTGGAGAGCGATGGGCGCTATGACTGATGTATTTCGTGAATGTCCGGGCAGACATGTTGAGCAGATCGGCATATTTCTGCACCGTATGTATCTTGCGGAAATTCTGTTCAAGCAGTTGGCGGAAGCGTATTAGGGTGCGGTTGGAGATGTTGGAAACGTAGAGTTTCGGCTCTTCCTCGCGGTTGCCGCTGCGTTGCACCCTTATCAGGAACATACGCACAAGAAACTGCATATAATCCTTGTGGGCAAAAGCACCGGTGAGCGAATATTCACCGTTCATCTCGCCAACGAGAACCATCAGCCTTTCTGCCTCCTCGTCGCTCACCTTGTAGTAGGGGATGGAATCGTAGGCATTGAACACGTTGTATTTCAAGAAAACACTTTCGCTCGACTCCTCGTCGGCCAGAAAACTGGCGTTGAAGAGGATGATTACGCCTTCGTAATCCTCTGTGCCGTCAAATGCGTGAATCTGCCCGGGGGCAACAAAGAAGATTGTGTTGTCGGTGACGGGATAATCCGTGAAATCGACACGGTGAGTACCTTTCCCTCGCCGAAACCATATAATCTGATAGAACTCATGAATATGTGCCGGCATCGACCCACAGCCGTTCTCGTGGAAGAACCCTGGCATAAAATGAAGTTCCAGTTCGAGTCCGGAATGGGAGTTCTCCTGTAGCGAATAGGATGCAACATCCTTGCTCTTTATGTCGTTCTTTTCCATTGTGCACAGTTTTTAATGGATACCATAAATGGTAAATTACGTATCTGCGGTGGTAAAATTACAACAACATTTTCAGAGGAAAGAACTGCGTGCGCAAATTTACCATCTTCTCGCTTGAAAAAGCAACCATTTAGGCGAGCGTGAGTACTAATTTTGCCACCGTAAAACAAAAATGCAATCAAGAAAATGGAAAAAGTAAATGCGTATCTTCAGATTACGATGAAGATAAATGAAAGCGACCGCCAGAGTGCGGCAAAGGTGTATTTCGACTATCGCGAACCGTTTCTCAACACGATTGAGGGAGCATTGACAAAGTCTCTGCTTGTGCGCGACGAGGATGTGCAGGTGCTTCACGGGTTCGATAGTGCGGAGCATGCTGCCGCCTATCTGGAGTCGGAAATGTTTAAGAACGATGTTGCCACAGGCTTGTCGCCTTACTTCCAGGCCGATCCTGAAATCCGTATCTTCAGCGTAGTGGGATAGGGCATACATCGACTGTCGGCATCTGTCGAAGAACGCGACAGAATGGCTTTTTTGTAAAAGGACTGTTGGAACGACCGTGTTTCGGCAGTCCTTTATTCTGTGCGTTTAGGTTTTGCATCTTTACTTGATTTGTGTTACCTTTGTTTTACATATAATATTTACACAAACCTATAACCTTGAAGATGAAATACATTATCACTATCTTTGTTGCGTGTCTATCTTTGTTTGTGCAAGCCGGGGAGGCTTTCAACATTGCTGATGACCTGAAGAAACTTGACGAAGCCGTGGCGCAGAAGCATAAATACGACCAAGTCAAGTTGAACGAAATATCGCGCTTCAAACTGTCCGAGGGCAACTATGTTACGCCGTTGGAAAGGTTCACTTATGCCGAATCGCTCTATCGTGAGTATCTGAAATGGAATCCCGATTCTGCTCTCTGCTATGCACGGACGTGCAAGAAGATTTCCGGAGAGAACGGATGGGAGTCGCTCTACCAGAAATCGTGCATAAACGAGGCTTACATTATGGTGGTGTGCGGAGAACTGCTTGAAGCCAACAAGTTTATACACAATCTGAAGCCGATTGACGAGCAGAGTTCGGAGAACAAGGTGCAGATGGGTGTGCTGATGCTGGAGTTCGGATTGCGCTCGAAGATGAGGGATTTGGACAACAAACTCACCAAGGAAATTTTTGACATCTGGAACGCTTATAGTGTCTATGTGCCAAAGGATAACTGGCGGTACGACTACTACAAGGCAATGCTTACCCGAGATGCCGATGTCGGAAGACTGAAGGCGCATCTGGAGAAATGCAAGCAGCCGTCGTTTGAGGCCGCTGCGGTTGCGATTGCTGTTGCACTGATATATCAACGGGAAAAGGACTACAATCAGTACCATCATTACCTGATTCTTTCAGCCATCAACGACATCAAGTGCGCCAACAACGAGGCTTCTTCGCTGATTTATATTGTCAATTCAAGCAGGCTGCATCTCAGCCAGAAGCAGTCGTATGCCTATGCAATGGTGTGTGCCGAGAATGCGAAGTTTTTCAACGACCAAGGGCGGAGTCTGAGTGTGGTGAAAGCGTATGCGAAGATTGCGCAGGAATACCGCGATGATTGGCAACGGCGCACATATTTCCTCTATGGCATTATCGGACTGCTGTTGGCAGCGGTGATAGTGATTTGCCTGCTGTCTGGCAAACTCCGCAACCGGGAGAAGCGGCAGAAGGCATTGCTTGAGGAGTTGGCGGTGAGCAACAAGTCGCTGGCTGAGATGATTGATAGGGAGAAGGAGAGTCGGGAGAAATTGCAGCAGAGCAACGGATTGCTGCACGACGAAATCCGTCTGCGCAACCAAAACTTCATCAGCGTGTACCAACTTATCAGCAAATACATCTCCGACGTGCAAGAGTTCAAGAAGAAGGTGTTCAACCTGGTGACGGCTGGCAAGTACGACAAAGCCCGTCAGGAACTTGGAACGGATGCGCATGCCGACAAGTATCTGAAGGAATTTTTTGAGCATTTCGACCAGGCGTTCCTATTGTCGCACTCCGATTTTGTGAATCGGTTCAATGATTTGTTGCGCCCGGAATGCCGCATCACTCCACCGACAGAAAAAACGCTAACGCCGGAGTTACGCATCTACGCTCTGGTGAGCATGGGCATAACTGACAGCGTTAGCATTGCACAGTTCTTGCATTATTCTCCGCAAACAGTCTACAACTACCGGTTGAAAATCCGTCGCAGTTCGTGCATCGACGAGCGGCTGTTTGCCGATACTGTGGCTAAAATGTATGCACAATAAAAGTACCTATTGGAAACCAATTACACAAAAACCTAAAACCAAAAATGCTGATACCTTATTTGTGCTTTGTCTGGGAAAGTTGCAGGCGGGCATGCATGTCGGCAAACATCAGGCGCACGTCCAACTGCGTGTACACGCGAATGATGCGTCCCTCGGGATTGGGCAGATAGTTGCCGTGGTCGTCGAGTTTCGGACACGGAGTGGGTTGCCACTTGCTGCTCGACGGGTCAGCCTCAAAGCCGCTCTGCAATGATGTGAGCAGCACAAGCGGCGAGTCGCCGAGGATATATACGTCGCCCATCGGGATGCCGAACTTCTCGCAAGTGTTGATAGTGTTGTCGAGCGCATCGCTCAGATAAGCACCCACCTTGCCGCAAGTCTTCACATAGGCATACATCTCAGCCGTGCTGTAGAGGCATTGGCGATAGGCATCGCGTGGCACTTGCCACAGGCGCACGTCGCTCTTGTTGAACACTACCTGTCCGGCAGGTACGCAGAGGTTGAGGTTATACTCCACCTGCGAGTAGCCCGGAGGAGGCACCGCGCCGAAACTGTATTCTTGGCCGCCAATCCACACGATGACGATGTTTTTGCTGATTGAAGGGTCGATGAGCAATGCACTTGCCACATTGGTGAGGGCTGCGCCGCACTCCACGTAGAGAGGCTTCTCCGGCGTGCATTTCTTCGCTTCGGCGATGATGAGGCGCGCGCCTTCCGAGTCGGCAGGCTTGTCGGCGGATGTCATAGCAGTTTCGCTGCCCGGCACAACCTTGTACTTGCCTTCCATACCCATAACTTTAAGGAGGGCATTTGCCTTCTCGACCGACTCCGTAGCCTGGTCGGTGCGCGAGGTGAATCCCGCATTTGCGCTGAGGTGACCGCCCACGATGCCTACAATGTCGGTGGTAGGGGAGAGCACTTGCTGCGCAAGGGCGAACAATCCATCGGGGTCGCCGCAGAAGTCATTGTCGATAAGCACTTTCACTTTCTTCAACTGTGCGTTTGCCGAGAAGGCTAGCACGAGAAGCGACAATATGATTAAAAGATGTCTTTTCATTTCTGGAAAATTTCAGGGTAGTTAACGATAAAGTAAACAGGAGTGCAACTCCACGCATGGCAGTAACTGTTGAGCAGTGTGTAGCCGTTGTAGGAAGAGAACAACTGGTTTTCTGGAATGTAGTACTCCCAGAACGTGTCTGCTCCGAGACGCACCATTCCGCCCCAGTATTGCTCCACATATTGCTTCGCCTCCTGACTCATTCCGCAGTCAATCATCGCCTGAACGAGGAAATGGTTGGCGTATGGAGTGCCTGGCTTGATGGCGTTCTCGTTTGCCATAACGCTCTTGATGGCATTCTGAGCATCCTTGCCGCTGATGAGTCCGCCGAGGATTGCCCACGATGTGCCAGTGTAGGAATTCTGCTTTTCAGCACCGCTCACCACCATCTTGCTGCTTGCGTCCCAGTAAGCCTTCTTGCCGGCCTTCTGCAACTGCTTGATGACGGAAGGGTAGTCCTTTACGTCGTCGGCAGCACCGATGCGCTGTGCAATGTCAACCGCATGCTTCATCGTGTAGGCGAGGAGTCCTTGGATGGCAGCGTGGTTGTCGAGGGTGACTGGAGCCCAGTCGAAAAACACGATGGAAACCATCATACCAGGATACTGGTAACTGGTGTTGGAGTACAAGTAGTTCTTGTCGATAGCCTGAGAGAGTACGGCATTTATCTGCGCCTTTGCCACAGGCCAGAGGTCCTTGGCAGTAGCCACGTCGCCGGTAGCCTTCAGATAGTCGTCGAGCGTAAGCACATACGAAAGGGCATAGTCAACGAAGAATGTTTTCTGCGCGTGTGGGGTAGGGTATTCAACCATATTGGAATAGAGCAAGCCGTTGTCGGGGTTGGCGAGTCCAGCCAAGAGATAGAGGCAACGCTTGGTCACGTCATATTGCTTGAATGAGGCTGTGTTTGCCAAAGCCTGAAGGTAAAGATCTCCCATCCAGAGACGCTGGTCGCGCTTCGGTCCGTCTTCAAACACGCCTTGCATGCAGTCGCGGAGTGTGTTTTCCGACACGCGTGCGATGTCGCAGAAAATTTGCGGTGTGGTAGCCGCCAGTTGGGTCTTCGACTCGCCGGCTGAGGTGGTGGCCTCAAACGTGATGTTGTCGAAGCAGAAATCGCTGTAGACGGACGTGCCTACAGCCTCAATCTTCATATAGCGAGCAGTGATGCGGCGGTTGAACTGGAAATATCCGTCGTAACTTACGTCGCAAGTGAAGTCCTGAAGCCAGCCACGGCTCAGACCGCCGGTGTAAGGCTCAATAGGGAGCGCGAGGTCGCTCGGCACTTCGCCGAACATCACCTTGAAGCGCAAAACGGCATCCTGCATCGACCCTATGTCCTTGATTTTGAAGGACACGTTGCCCACAAGATGCTCGCCGAAATCGACTATCACTTCTTTCTTCTGCTTGAATGATTTGCTGTAGAGTTCCTCAATGTTGCCGCTCTTCACAGCCTTGTAGCCCTGAAAAGCGTTGTCGTCCTTGACGATTACGACCTCCTGCAATGGGTGATGGACTGTTTTGTGGATGGCAGGCTTTGAGGCCTCAGCCTTCTGTAGCCAGCTTTGTTGCTGGGCTACAGAATAGCATTGGGCCGAAGCCGACAAACAATACAGCGACATCAGAGCCACTACTAATATTTGCCGAATTTTCATAACTATGAATGCTTATTTCCAGATAATCTTGTCGATGAATTGGTAGCGTTCCTCCATCTTAGGGTCTGCCTTTACGGTAGTCTTGTAGTCGAGTTGGAGAACTGGTGCAACTGTCTGGGTGTTGGTTGCCGGCCAGTTGACAAGACCGAGACCGTTAGGATTGCCGGTCTTCACGAAGTTTACATAGTAACTTGAGAAGATGTCGGAAACCACATAGTCTTCAGGTTGCCAGTCGTAGACGCGGTTGGTTGGGAGAGTTGCCATAGCATACTCGATGTCGGCTGAGTGTACAGCACCCTTGTCGAGAGGCTTTGCCTCTGCGCCGTTGGCATCCTGTACGCCGCCAGCCAAACCTGCAACTTTACCCTTGATAGCCATTGCTGGGCGTGGGTGGCAGTAGCGGTAGCGGTAAACGGGTTGTCCGCTGGTGAGTTTGTGCATGTTGCCCCATTTCCAAGTACCGAAGTCGATAAACATATCAGAAGCCAAGTCGATGCCCGGACGGTCGTTTACGTCGGCATCAGTGTTGATGCCGTACAGTTCAAGTGCTTTGTCAACATTCTCGCCGAAAAGACCTTTGGCAGCCTCTTTGACATTGGCAACGGTGGCAGCCTTGCCGCGGAGGATGAATGCCGGAGTCATTTCCTGGTTGTTGCCGCCGACGAGCAAAGGCACTTTGGCCTGCTCACCCTTGGCATAGGTGTCGACTGGTTGCTCAGTGAAGAAATAGTTGTCGATGTTGCTTGTCGGCATGCTCTTCACGGCGGCAAGTTTCATCAGTTCCTCTGCCGGAACGGCGCGGAGGTCCTTGATGTTTTTGTAACCCAACTTCTTTGCGAGTTCCTCGCCGGCCTTTTCAGCCTCTTTGAGAGTGAGGATTTTGTTGAAGCCGATGATTGAGCCGCTGGAAGCCATAGCCTGTGCAAACAAGCCCTTGCTTACCGGCGATGCCATAAGTGCGCTGACAGAGATGCTGCCGGCAGACTCGCCGCAGATTGTGATGCGGTTAGGGTCGCCGCCGAAAGCAGCGATGTTGTCCTTCACCCATTTGATGGCGGCAGCCTGGTCCATCAGACCGTAGTTGCCCGATCCCTTGTAGGACGTTTCCTTTGAAAGTTGTGGGTGAGCGAAGAAACCGAAGATGCCTTCACGATAGTTGGCTGTGATGGAGATGATGCCCTTGCGTGCCATAGCGTCGCCGGCATAGCGTGGCTCGCTGCCGCTGCCGCACATCCAGCCGCCGCCGTTGAAGTAGATAAGCACTGGCAGTTTCTCGTTCATAGTCTTTGCTGGAGTCCAGATGTTGAGGTACAGACAGTCCTCGCTGTTCTCCTTCGTGCCGAACGACATATCGCCGAAGAGGTCTTCCTGCATAGGGTTAGGACCGAACTCAGTGGCTTGGCGCACGCCTTGCCAGTTTTCAACCGGCTGAGGTGCTTTCCAGCGGAGGTCGCCCACTGGAGGAGCGGCAAAGGCTACACCTTTGAACACCTTGATGCCTGATTCGTCGGTGCCTTCAAGCACACCGTTTTGAGTCTTTACCTGAGGCCCGTTTTGGGCGAAGGCGGCTCCTGCTATAAGCATCAGAGCCAATGTAAAGAATATTTTTTTCATATTGTTGTTGTATTAAGACAGTTTAGAAGTTGATGCGTGCAGAGAACTCGACAGTGAACGGACGGATGTAGGAACCTGCCATAAGGTAGTTCTTGTAGGCTGATACGTCCTCAAGCAAGTCGGCTGCGCCGATACTGCCTGAACATCCCTTCTGGTTGAGGAAGTTGATGAAACCTACAGAGAAGCCTACATACTTGTTCATGTTGTAGTCAACACCACCGAACGATTCCCAACGGCCGTTGAAGTAGAGCGAGTTGGTCTTGTTGATGTATTGCTTGCTCTGATAGCGGAAACTTGCCCAAATGCGGAACTTGTCGAACGAGTAACTTGGATCCAACTCAAGGATAATCTTGCTTACGCCGGTTGTAGTCTTGTCGTTGAAGTCGTAGGTCTTTGAAGTACCGTCGGCAAATTGAGCATTGATCGTGAAGTTCTTGTATTTAGGATCTTGCAGAGTGAACAGGCAGTGGAAGTTGAAGCCCTTGAACGGAGTCACAACGATGTCGGTTGTCCAGCCCATTGTCTTCACGTCGTTGGTGATAGGAATGGTAACCACGTCGGAAGAGTTGTTAGGATTGGTGAACTGTGTGCGGCTCTTGTAGTTGCTCTGGCTGATGATCGACACCTGAGATACCAACTGCATCCAAGAAGTGTTCCAGAACACACCAGCACGACCCAAGTGGATGTTCACGTCATCGAGGATTGGAGTATAGGCACCTGCAAAGTCCTGAGAGTTCGGGTGCTGCATTGCGTAGACATATTCGGCGAGCAGTCCGAAGCCGTGGCAGATGGTGTAGCGGCCGTTGATAGTGGCAGCCGGGTTGACCCAATGCTTGCTGAAGTTGGTCACCTTACCCTTGCCGAGACTCCAGTCTATGGCTCTGAGGTTGGTTGGGTTCTCTGCTTCAGTGTCGGTTGCATTTGCATAGGCATAGGCGTTGCGACCACCGATAGCGAGGTTCTCTGCGCGAACACCTGCCGACAGCCACAAGCGGTTGTTCACCTGCCAGTCGTCAGAGAGATAGAGCGCAAATTTGGTTTCGTGGGAGTCGTAGTATTCAGCACCTGTGTTGGCTGCAAATTCCTGCGATCCGTAGTGGTTGAGCCATACTGGGTTTTTCTCTACAGTATGGGCATACACACCTGTGCTTGCCTGGATGCCTTGCTGGTTCCACCAGAGGTTTGTGCCGATACGCCAACTGTGTGCGTTGTTCTTGCTCTTGCCTGTGAGTTCGGCAGTAGTGAGCCAGTCGCGCTCAAAGCCAACGTCGCGGAGCAGGTAGCGGCTGTTGAAGTTGCCTGTGAATGCGTCGCCGGCTTTGTGTCCGTCGGTGTCGTAGGCATAGGTGTATTGGTCGGTTTCAGTAGCCACGCCAGTGCCGGCAAGGTTCATCATTGCGTAGTAAGCGTTGGCGTAGTTGTACTTGGTCGTAACGTCGAGGTTCATACCGTTGTTGAACGTGTAGTTGAAGTTTGCAGTCAAACTGTTGTTCAATGCGTGGCAACCATCCTTGCGGCTGATTGTTTTCTTCTGACCTGTCATCACGTCGAGGTAGGTGAACTGACCGTTGGCAGGCAAGAAGCCGTCGCGGCCGAGACGGAATCCGTCAAGTTCCTTCACGCTGCCGTCGCCCACATAGATGAATGGTCCGTAGGAGTCGCCGAGGTTCTTGTTGTAGGCGTAGCGGTAGAACACGTTGAACTTGCCTTTGCCGTCGTTCCACACCTTCGAAACGCTCGCCTTGATAATCTTCATGTCGTTGGCATATTGGATGTCGGCGAGTTTGTTGCTTCCTGGGTCGAGGTTGACGTATGCGCCGAGGGCGTATGACCATCCTTTGGCGATAGGACCGGCGATAGCCAGGTCGAAGCGTTGTAGGTTGTAGATATTTGTTTTGTAATTTACGTGACCTTCAAATTTCGTTGCCTCTTTGCGAGTGTTTGACAACACCGCATAGTTTACGGCACCGTTCTTGATTGCACTTTCGCCGAGCGACATCAATCCCATACCGCCGTGTGCGGCTGTGCCGGTCCAGTACTGGTAAGGCAAGCAAGGCCAAACGTTGTAGGAAACTGGGAGACCGTCTTCGTAGATTGTAGCCGAGAGGCTTGACGGCAAGCCGATAGAGATTTGTCGTGGCTGGTTGTCGCTTGATGCGTTGAGCATCACGTTGCGGTTCTTCACCTGTTTGGTTTCAGGTACTGAGTCCTTCTGCACCTCTTCCTGTGCCAGTGCAGCGGCAGGGGTAAGGAGCATTGTACCCATTAAAAGTGGTAATAAATTTTTTGCTTTCATACTAAATGTAGGTTTGTATTCTTAAAATAGACAATTGAATTGAGTTTCGAATTGAGTTTCGGGATTTTAAGGGAATGGAAGAATTAAAGGGACATTAGGGAATGCCCCTTTAATTCGAATGATAGAGTTGTTGTTATTTCTGTTCTGGGAGTAATGACGGACGGACAACTTCGGTTACACGACCTTTCTCTTCAACTGTGGCTGTGAGAGGCTTGAGGTCGGCTGCGTTCTGTGCCACCATTACGGTGTATGTGCCTTCTTCAACCTGCCAACGGCTGTCCTGCTCGTTGAACGATGCGAGGCTGTGGTAAGGGATGGTCACTGTCACTGTTTCGCTCCGACCTGGCGCCAATTTCTCTGTCTTGGCGAAGCCTTTGAGTTCCTTGGCTGGCTTGTCCATATCCTTGCCTGGAGCGGCAACATATACTTGGACAACTTCCTTGCCGGCAACCTTACCTGCGTTTTTCACGTCAACGGTTACTTTGATGTTGCCTTCAGCATCGGAGGTTACCGACGGCTTGCCGTATTTGAATGTTGTATAACTCAAACCGTAGCCGAATGGGAAGGATACCGACACGTTCTTTGTGTCGTAGTAGCGGTAGCCAACGTAGATGCCGTCGTTGTATTCAGTGTAGTCGAAGTTCTTGCGTGCGCCTGCTGTGCGTACATCTGCAAATCCTTCAAGAGCCTCAGTGAGTTGCTCGTCGGAGATTTCGTCAGGAGTTGGGAAGTCAGCCTTTGAAGGCACGTCGTTGTAACTTACCGGCCATGTCATTGGCAGACGACCTGAAGGTGACTCTTTGCCGATAAGGATGTCGGCTACTGAGTTACCGCCTTCCTGACCTGGGAGCCATGCTGTGAGCACTGCGTCAGGTGCGCTGATCCAACTCTTTGTTTCAATCACGCCGCAGACGTTGAGGATAACAACTACTTTCTTTCCTGCTTTGTGGAAGGCTGCTGACACGTCGGCAACCATTTTCTTTTCAGCGTCGGTGAGGTTGAAGTTGTCGGAGATGTAGCGGTCTGCGAACTCGCCTGATGTCTTGCCGATAGTGATGATTGCAACATCGTTGTTCTTCACTGCCGACTGGAGGTCGGAAGCGGAGATTGACATTTCCGGAACGAGGTGCTTAGGCAAGAATGCCGCAAACTTGCTCTTCGATACCGGAAGTTTTGTTTTTGCTTCAGGGATATACTTCTCATAGGAAGCCTGAAGGTTGCCGTCGATGCTGAAACCGGCATTCTTCAAACCGTCGATAAGGCTTACGACGTATGCGTGGTTAACGTCGCCCGAACCTGTACCGCCGGCGATGAAGTCGTAGGATGTGCGTCCGAACACTGCCACTTTCTTAACCTTGTTGGTGTTGAGAGGCAAGGTGTTTTTGAGGTTTTTCAACAATACCATACCTTCGAGTGCTGCGTTGCGTGTGACCACTGCGTGAGCCTTGAGGTCTGGGTTGTTGTCGGCTACATAGCCTCTGTAGCGCGGAGTGAGCAGGATGTACTGGAGGATGTGTTCAACGTTGCGGTCGATGATTTCCATTGAGAGGTTGCCGTTGAGCACTGCCTTCTTGATTTGCTCGCGCTGCGACAGTTTGCCAGGCATCAACAGGTCGTTGCCAGCTTCCATCTGTGCTACGGCGTTTTGTCCGCCGTACCAGTCGGTCATTACCATACCTCTGAAGCCCCATTCGTGGCGGAGGATTTCAGTGACGAGGTCGCAACGCTCGCTTGCCATTGTACCGTTAATCTTGTTATAGGAGGTCATAATGGTCCATGGTTGAGACTCCTTTACGATGATTTCAAACGGTTTGAGGTAGATTTCGCGGAATGTGCGCGGAGTGCCAATCACGTTGTTGCTTGTGCGGTTGGTCTCCTGATTGTTGAGGGCAAAGTGCTTGAGCGATGTGCCCACGCCGTTGCTCTGCACGCCTTTTACCATAGAGGCGCAAATCTTGCCAGCCAACAGAGGATCTTCTGAATAGTATTCGAAGTTACGTCCGTTGAGCGGGTTGCGGTGAATGTTGGTTGCCGGTGCGAGAAGCACGTCAACGCCGTAGTGTTTCACCTCGTCGCCCATTGCAGCACCGATGGTGTAGACCAAGTCGGTGTTCCAAGTGGCGCTCATTACTGTCTCGATAGGGAAGTGGGTGCAGTAGAACGTCTTGCTTGTGCCTTCTCTTGTAGGAGAGATGCGCAGTCCGGCAGGACCGTCGGCCACTACTGTTGCTGGGATGCCGAGTCGTTCAACGCCGTTGAGTTGTCCGGCTGCACCGGGCACGAGTTCTGCGGAGTTGCCGATAGTGGCTGCGGCATTGCTTTTTTCTTTACCTGCTGAACCGATGAGAACGTCGAGTTTCTCGTCGAGCGTCATTGCATTAATTACGTCGGGGATTGGGTCAACACCGAAACGCGGTGTCTTTTGTGCTACGCCTTGCATACACATTGTCGCCAGGCAAGCAGACAATAAAGTAAGTTTTAACTTCATTGGTAGTGAAAAATTTTAAGTTTAGGTTTGTGCCGCAAAATTAATTTAAGAAATGTGCGCTTGTGAAGCGAGGTAATAGCGAAAGTAAGTACGATGGGAGAATATATCACTGAAATACAGTGAAATAAGAATTCACTTACTTTCAAAAAAGTAAACTCCCGACCCTCTCGTTGTAAGGGCAAAAAGAGGGTGTTTCGTCGTGCGTCCTTTCGATTGTTTGTGAAATAATGGCTCAAGTCGCAATGTCGGCGCATACGCTAAAATGAGATTGGGTGCAGAATGCTGCATCAGTGAGAACAGAGTGAGCCAGAGATGAAACTTGATGAATGGCGAACGGTGAGCGCGCCGTAGGTGCGCCGTGTTGATAACCACGGGCTTCAGCCCGTGGCAGAACGTCCCTGATGATTGCGCCCTGTAAGCGGCGCTGCCCACACCTTCAGAGCGTCTGCTGATGCTGGCGGCACCCACTACGGGGTGCAAGTTGCTGGCTGTCAGTCTGCCCCGGTCTGAAGACCAGGGTAAGCAATACGGCGCACCTACGGCGCGCTCGCCACTCACTGTCCCATATACCACGTTCCCAGTGCTATCAGATCTCTCTGACGCGGCATTATACGCCCAAAACGATACACTGGTCTTGCGACTTGAGCCGAAATAATCTATATTTGCGGTATAAAAAACAGAACGATTATGGGACTACTGGTTTATTGCCCGACGTGTGGAGGAAAAATGAGCGACAATGCCAAAGCGTGTCCTCATTGCGGTGAGACAGACTTCTTTGAATTGCAGCCTGCCGGACGGGCTGTGGAGTGCGTATGCCCTAAGTGCGACGGCAAGAAATTCAGTTACCGCTACAAGTTCTACGGTCATTCCTACAACCCCAACCTTCCGCTCGGGAAGAATGAGTTTGCGCTGAAACTTGACGAACTCAAGGGTGGATATGCAGTGTTCCGTATTGAGCAGTCAGAGCCAACGCCGGGGCAACTGCGCGCGTTGCTGAAAGTGCGCTCCTACCGTTTCTCTGTGAATGGCTATGAGAACTACGAACTTGAGGTGGGTCGCTACAACTGCTTCTATTGCGGCGGCAGCGGTGTGGTCACCGAGCGCAGCAACGTATGGGTTGACAAGCGTAAGCCGGTTAGGTAGACCGGCTATTGGTTATAATGAAAAACAAAAAAGGCGGCTCCCGAAGAAACCGCCTTTTGTTGTGTCGTCAGTGACGATTAGAGGTTTGCTACGTTGTAGTTTGCAAACTCTTTGTCGACAGCGGCGCGCTCTTTGATTGAAGAGTCGAGAGCGGCAGCCTTGCGGAGGTTTGCATAAACGCCTTGCTCGTTGTTTGTGCGTGCTGCAACAACTGCGAGCATATAGTAAGTAGTAGCGTTAGGCGATTTCACAGCCTCGAGAGTGCTTTGAGCCTTGCTGTAGTCCTTAGTAAGGATTTGTGCGAGGGCAGCATTGTTAGTCTTGCTGTCGCCGAATGCCTTAACTGCAGTCTGGTAGTCACCCTGACGGAGGTAGTAAACACCTGTTGCGTCGTTGATGCCTTCAGCGTTTGATGCGCTACCGAATGCCTCGCGAGCACCGTCATAGTCCTTGTTGAGCAACTTGATGAGACCGAGGTTCATCTTGGCTTCGTCGCTGTTAGGATTGAGAGAAGCGGCTTTCTCGAAGTTGCTTTGTGCTGCGCTGTAGTCACCGTTTACGTATTGAGTCATACCGAGGTTGTTGTATCCGCGATAGTCTTCTGGATATTGCTTTGTGCAAGTTTTGTAGATGTCAGCCTTCTCGTTGTTGTCGTCGGTAAGAGTAGCGGCGTAGAGGAGTTCGTCTACAGAAAGTTTAGTTGGGTCTTCCTTGTACTGAGCCTTGATTTCGTCATCGCTGCGGCCGATAGTGTTGATCGATGCAGAGATGCGAGAGTAGCGGAGTTGTGGAAGAATTTCCTTTGCCAACTGGTCGAATACAGAAGAAAGGTTGCGGATTTCTGATTCGCGCTGTTCTGGGTCTTTGTACATTGAAAGAACGCTGAGGATGAGGTCTTTGTCTTGGATGTTGCTCTCAGAAACGAGTTTCTGGAAGCCTTCCCAGTCCTGTGCGGTAAACTCAGAAGTGATGTCGCCGTAGTTAGAAACGTTGCCTTTCTTGAAGTTGTTCTTCAAGTATTCTACGGTCGATTTCTCACGGTCTTCAGAAAGTTTGCTGTTGAGTTTTACACCACCGTCAGGAGATGCGAAAGAAGAAACGTGGATGCCTTCAACTTCCTTGTTGTCAGCCTTTGTAGCGTCAGCAACAGTTTCGTTGAAGTTGCCTACGCTTGTGCCTTTCTTGAGTTCCGAAGCGCGCACGTTGGCTTTGTTGATAAGGAACATAAGGTCAGCGTCGCAGATTTCGTTGATCACGCGCTGGTATTTGTCGGCTGCCGACGATGGAGTGACTGTCGAAGCGTCAGCGAGGCTTGAAGTTGCAACTACGCCTTCGCCAACCTTTACAGCAGGGAGAGTGTAGGTTTTCTTGCCTTGAACCACGTTGAAGTCAAGATAGAGGTCGCTCTTCATCATCTCAGGAGTGTAGACGAAGTTTACAGGGATCGACACTGTACCGCCGTTGTCGTAGCTGATAACTGGGTTGTTGCCGTTCACCTTCTCGCCTTGGAATGTGTAAGCCTGCGAAGCAGTCTTCTGGTCATCGCCATAGGCAAGGTAAGGAGTAACTGTAACCACTGCATTCTTCTTGAAGAATTTTTGTGGCACGTTGGCTGTTACTGTACCCGGAACATTGTCGCCCACGAGTTCGAGTGGGTTAGGGGTTGTTGTGAAATGCTCGGCTGCAAAGTCTTGCATTTTCTTGTTACATCCGGTCAATGCTACAACACCGACCAATGCATACAAACTGATTTTCTTGTTCATAGTTATAAGATGATTTTGAATTGAAAATTCTATTTTGCAAATATACAAGAGTTTTTTGATTGATTGGAATTTTTAAATAAAAATAGTCAGCCTTTTTACACATTATTTATTGAAATTAACTGCAACGGGGATGCCGGAACGATTACGCATCCCCTTTTTGCGCGAAAAATAGATACGGAAGGGCTATTTTTGCGGAAAAACACTTTTATACCGATGGAAAACACAATCAACAACGACAAGGCGATGCGCTTGCTTCAGGAAGCGCATCGCCAGTGGGAGCGGCTGGGTGCGCTCCGGCAGAAACGCGAGCGCAACAAGTGCTACACCTACGGCAACCAGTGGTGCGACCTTATGACCGACGAGCAGGGCCGCCAAATCTCCGAGCGCGACTATCTGCGCGAGTCGGGCAAAGAGCCGCTGTCCAACAACCTTATCCGCCAACTTGTAAAGAGCGTGGTTGGCCGCTTCCGCAACTCGCTCAAGGACGGTGACGGCGAGCCAGATGTGCCGTTTCTCCGCGAACTCGACAGCCGCTTGATGGAAGAGTTTCTCATCTCCGGCTGCTGCTTCCAGCGCATCGATTTCGGCGAGGCGGACGGCATCGCGGTGGACAATGTGTCGCCGGCGAGGATGTTTTTCCGTGGCGGCGACGATCCCCGGTGCGAGGATTTCGACATCATCGGGCAACTCCACGATCTGCCGCTTCAGGACCTCGTGAGTCGGCTTTGCGACGGCAGTCGTCTGCGCGCCCTCGACATCTGCCGCCACTATCAGCAGCCCTACGATACCCTTGCGCCGTCGTCGCCCGATTTCTTCCTTCCGTCTGTGCCGGGGCGTGTGCGAGCCATCGAGTTGTGGCGGCGAGAGAGCCGTGAGGGCTACGATTGCCATAATCCGGCAACCGGTGAATGGTACTTCGAGCCGGGTAGCCCTGTCGCCGACATCGCCGCCGATGGGGTGGAGCGCCGTTGGGTGTTGCATCATGTATGGCGGTGCTATTGGCTGAGTCCCGACGGCGCAGTGCTGAGCCAGTACGACAGCCCTTATGCCCACGGCGACCATCCGTTTGTAGCCAAACTCTATCCGCTAACCGACGGCGAGGTGCATTCGATGGTCGAGGACGTTATCGACCAGCAGAAATACGTCAACCGTCTCATCACACTCGTTGACCATGTGATGGGCGCAAGTGCGAAGGGCGTGCTGCTATATCCCGACAACATCCTCCCGGAGGGTTACACTTGGCAGGACCTCCGCTATGCGTGGGCAAAGCCTAACGGCATCGTGCCCTACCATCCGCGCGGCGGCAACGACCGCCCGGAGCAGATAAGCGGCAACGCCACCAATATCGGCGCGTATGAGATGGTAAACCTGCAAATGCGCTTGTTTGAGCAGATTAGCGGCGTGAGCGGCGCGTTGCAGGGACAGACCGCCGATGCCTCCACTGGGGCGCAGTTGTACGAGAGTCAGGTGGCAAATTCGTCCATCGCACTGAGCGACATTTTCGACACGTTCAACGGCTTCCGCCACAGCCGCGGCCAAAAAATTTCGGCATTGCGGAGTATGCGGAAAAAAATTATAGAATAATTTCCATATTCAACCAATTCAAAGTAACTTTGCACGGGGAACTACACCCCGTGCAATTTCGTTTAATAACTATAAACTTAATTAATAACTAAATTTTCAGAACTACTATGTGGTTAACAAATTCATCCTTAGGAAGAAAAGTGGTTATGTCTGTAACCGGTCTTTTCCTGCTCCTATTTGTAACCTTTCACGTATTAATGAACACGGTAGCCCTGATATCTCCAGAAGGATACAACCTGATCTGCGAGTTCTTGGGTGCTAACTGGTATGCATTGGTTGCTACGGTAATCCTTGCTGCCGGCTTCATTGTACACATTATCTACGCATTCTGGCTCACAATGCAGAACCGCAAGGCGCGCGGCAACGACCGCTACGCTGTGACTGCAAAGCCTAAGAGCGTTGAATGGGCATCGCAGAACATGCTCGTACTCGGCATCATTGTCGTTGCGTTTATGGTTGTGCACTTCGTACAATTCTGGGCAAAGATGCAACTTGTCGAGTTGTGCCACCAGTTGGGCTGCGGCAACAACAGCGCAGTGATTTTCGCTGCCGACGGTATGCACCACATCAAGACTGCCTTCGGCTGTCTGTGGACTCTTCCTGTCTATGTAATCGGTCTCGTGGCACTCTGGTTCCACATGACTCACGGATTCTGGAGCGCATTCCAGTCGCTCGGCGCAAGCAACAGCATCTGGATTCCACGCTTCAAAACTCTCGGCAACTGGTGGGCTACTATCGTGGTTGGCCTCTTCATTATCCAAGCCGTAGTATTTACAGTTAAGTTTGCTCTTTAATCACTTCAAACTAATTGAGACATGTCAGAAAAAATTATCGACAGCACAAGCATAATGAGCCAATACGCCGTTTATTCGGACGAGAAAGTTGACTCAAAAATCCCTGAGGGACCGGTAGCCGAGAAGTGGACTAACTACAAGGCTCACCAGAAACTCGTCAACCCAGCCAACAAGCGTCACCTCGACATCATCGTCGTAGGTACTGGTCTTGCCGGCGCTTCGGCAGCGTCAACACTCGGCGAAATGGGCTTCAACGTGTTGAATTTCTGTATTCAGGACTCTCCACGCCGCGCTCACTCTATCGCCGCTCAAGGTGGTATCAACGCAGCCAAGAACTATCAGAACGACGGCGACTCTATCTACCGTTTGTTCTACGACACTGTAAAGGGTGGTGACTTCCGCTCTCGCGAGGCAAACGTTTACCGTTTGGCTGAGGTGTCTAACAACATCATCGACCAGTGTGTGGCTCAGGGTGTGCCTTTCGCACGTGAATACGGAGGTCTTCTCGCCAACCGTTCGTTCGGTGGCGCGCAGGTGTCGCGTACATTCTACGCTAAGGGTCAGACAGGACAACAACTCCTCCTCGGCGCTTACTCTTCTCTCAACCGCCAGATTAAGAAAGGCACAGTGAAGAGCTATGTACGTCGCGAGATGCTCGACCTCGTTATGGTCGATGGCCGTGCACGCGGTATCATCGTGCGCAACCTTATCACTGGCGAAATCGAACGCTACGCTGCCCACGCAGTAGTTGTAGCAACCGGTGGCTATGGGCGTGTGTTCTTCCTTTCAACCAACGCTATGGGTTGCAACGGCTCTGTCGCTGTTCAATGCTACAAGCACGGTGCTTACCTCTCAAACCTCTGCTTCACTCAGATTCACCCTACATGTATTCCTAAGCACGGCGAGAACCAGTCTAAACTTACCCTTATGTCTGAATCTCTCCGTAACGACGGCCGCATCTGGGTGCCTAAGAAGAAAGAGGATGCCGAGGCTATCCGCGCCGGCAAACTCAAACCTACCGAAATCGCTGAGGAAGACCGCGACTACTACTTGGAGCGCCGCTACCCTGCATTCGGTAACCTCTGTCCTCGCGACATCGCCAGCCGTGCTGCCAAGGAGCGTTGCGACGCTGGCTTCGGCGTAGGTACTGGCAACGCCGTTTATCTGGACTTCTCTGAGGCTATCAACCGCCTCGGTGAGGATGTAATCGCTGCCCGCTACGGCAACTTGTTCCAGATGTATGAAATGATTACCGACGACAATCCATACAAGACTCCGATGATGATCTTCCCGGCTTCCCACTACACTATGGGTGGTATCTGGGTTGACTACGAACTTCAGACTTCTGTAAAGGGCTTGTTTGCTATCGGTGAGGCTAACTTCTCCGATCACGGCGGTAACCGCCTCGGTGCTTCTGCGTTGATGCAAGGCTTGGCTGACGGCTACTTCGTTCTGCCTTACACTATGCAGAACTACCTCTCTGACCAGATCAAGGTTAAGCATCCTACTACCGATGCTCCTGAATTTGTTGAGGCTGAGAAGAAGGTACGCGCACGCATCGAACGCCTTATGAACATCAAGGGCAAGCGTTCTGCCGACTCTATCCACAAGGAACTCGGTATGATTATGTGGAATCTCGTTGGTATGGGTCGTACTGCAGAAAGCCTTATCAAGGCTATCGAGCAAATCGACATCCTCAAGAAGGAATTCGACACTAACCTCTTCGTTCCTGGCGAGGCAAACACTCTCAACACCGAGCTTGAAAAGGCTCTCCGCCTGGAGGACTTCTTCACTATCGGCCGCTTGATGGCTATCGACGCTCTCCACCGCAACGAATCGTGCGGCGCTCACTTCCGTGAGGAGTATCAGACAGCCGACGGCGAGGCTCAGCGCCGCGACGACCAGTATATGTATGTAAGCTGCTGGAAGTATGCTGGCGAAGGCGAGAAGCCAGTGCTCCTCAAAGAGCCGCTCAACTACGAGTCTATCAAGGTTCAAACCCGTAACTACAAGTCATAACAACCCGCCTTTAGGCATAAAAATTTTAGCTAATTATGGAAGAAACAATTAACATAAAGTTAAAAATCTGGCGTCAACGCGGTCCTAAAGAGCCGGGTAAATTCGTCGATTATTCACTTGACAACGTGCCGACCAACATCAGCTTCCTTGAGATGCTCGACATGCTCAACGAGAATCTCGTAGAGAATGGCGAGGAGCCAGTGGTGTTCGACAACGACTGCCGCGAAGGTATCTGCGGTATGTGTTCGCTCTACATCAACGGTAACCCTCACGGACCTGTTGGTAGCATCACCACTTGCCAGCTCCACATGCGCAAGTTCAACGACGGCGACACTATCACTATCGAGCCTTGGCGCTCTCACGCATTCCCTGTAATCCGCGACCTTATGGTTGACCGCTCGGCTTACGACAAGATCCAGCAAGCCGGTGGTTATGTGTCGTTCAACACTGGCGGCGCAGGTGATGCCAATGCAATTCCTATCTCTAAGGAGGCAGCCGACGAGGCTATGGACTCTGCCACTTGTATCGGTTGCGGCGCTTGTGCAGCAGCCTGCAAGAATGGATCTGCAATGCTCTTCGTAGCAGCCAAGGTGAGCCAGTTCGCATTGCTCCCACAAGGAAAGGTTGAAGCAGCACGCCGCGTGCGCGCAATGGTGAGCAAGATGGACGAACTCGGATTCGGTAACTGTACCAACACTGGTGCTTGTGCCGCTCAATGTCCGAAAAACATCTCGCTCAGCAACATCGCTCGTATGAACCGCGAATACCTGAAGATGAAGTTTAAAGACTAATCTACCAGAATAATTTATTGTTGGAAGAGGGTAAATCCGTCAGGATTTACCCTCTTTTTTTAGTATGGCTCGTAAAACCTCTCAGCGAAGGAATGCGCTCCCCGAGGAAGGAACTCAGCGAGAGGGTGAAGCACACGGGGGAGATGGTCTGGGTGAGCGGAGAGCACCCTGGGGAGAGGCTTAGCGAGCGGAAGCGCCCCGTAGGAGGCGCCGTGTTGATAACCCCAGGCTTCAGCCTGGGGTGGTTGGCAATCAGCGACTTGCACCCCGTAGTGGGTGCTGCCAGCACCAGACGATGCTCTGATTGAGTGGGGGAGATGGTCTGGGTGAGCGGAGAGTGTCTCGGGGAGTGGTTCAGCGAGAGGCTTAGCGAGCGGAAGCGCCCCGTAGGAGGCGCCGTGTCGATAACCCCAGGCTTCAGCCTGGGGTGGCTGACAATTAGTGACTTGCACCCCGTAGTGGGTGCCGCCAGCACCAGCGATGCTCTGGCGGTGAGTGGCACGCTCGCTGCTCGCCAAGCCTTGTCCTTTCCGTGAGAAAATCACAAAATATGTTGAAGAACATACAAATTTATTATCAATTCTGAAAAAAGTTATATACATTTGTTGTGTCCTTCCTACCGACGGACGCTATGAAAAAGTTGTTGCGATTTTTGCCTTTGTAGGGCATTTTTAGCGGAACAATAAAACGGAATTAATAGATTCACTTAAAATTTATATGTCTATGAAAAAATTTTCACTCTTTTTATTGTGCGCAATCTGCGCAATGGTAGTAAATGCGGCTGGTTCAGGTCTTTACCTCCGCGGTGGTCTCAACAGTTGGAACGCTCTTGACGAATGGGAATTCCAAACCACAGACGTAGAAGGTGTCTACACTCTTGAAAACAAGACAGTGTTCGGCGCATTCAAGGTGGCTGATGCAACTTGGCAAACTTACAACTACGGCGCTTCGAGCATTGATGCTCCTGCTCTCGGCACAGCTTATGTGCTTGCTCCGGGATCACAGACCAACATCGACCTTGGCACAAAGACTTATGTCTGCACAAAAATCACTTTGACAATCAACGCTGAAAATGCAACTATCCTCTTCGAGGGTAGCGAGGAAGCTGCAGGTGAAACTACAGAGGTTTATGTGATTGGTAACAACAACAACTGGGACTTCACCGACGGAACTGGCAAACTTTCTTCAACTGACGTTGAAAACGAATTTGCAGGTGATGTTACATTCCCTGACTCTGGCGACGGCTTCGCTTACTGGCGCATCTATGAGAAACTCGGTGGCGTAGGCTGCTGGGGCTTCACTGAAAACACTACTGAAAACATCCTCGAAGGCGTGTTCTCAAAAGGGGTTGAAGGCTGCTGCACAACTGCTCCTGGCGAATACACAGTCACTTTCAACCTCGCAACAGGTGCATTCAAGTTGGTTGAAAAAGGCGGTAGCGTAGACGCAATCGAGGCAAGCGCAACAATCGCTGCCAACGCTGGCGAAATCGTTGTCAACGGCGCAAAGAAGGTGGCAGTCTACACAGTAGGCGGCGCACTCATCAGCACTGATGCTCGCACAAAGGTGGCTAATGGCCTCTACATCGTGCGTGCCGACAACCAAGTAAAGAAAGTCATTGTAAAATAAGCAAATTGTTCATCTATAAGATTGGCGCATCAATGCCTTAAACGATGCGCCAATTTCTTTTCTTGAAAAACTTTGTAACCTTGAACACTTGCGCGCACACGGCGCAAACATCGTACTCTTTTCTAACCTTTTGACTTAAAATTTAAACTATTAAAAACTTATAATCATGAAAAAGTTATTGTTGACTTTATCATTGGCGCTGATTGCCGTATTGGCAAACGCCAAATCCACTGTCTATCTTCGCGTTGATGGCACTACCGTGACTACCTCAGGCACTTGGCGTGTGCATTATTGGGGTGGGGCATCAAGTAGTTGGCCAGGCAGTGTGATGACATTGATTTCAGACACGGCGGACGACGGCTTCCAGTATTTCTCTTACGAGATTGACACTGACGCTACTTACAACATTATCTTCAACCAAGGTGGAGATACTTGGAAAACTGGCGATATCAAAAATCTGACAGGCAACGTGGCATATAGCCTTAATTCAGACAAGAGTTATACAAGACTTGGTGTTGTGCCTACATGGTCAGACGATTCAGACGATTCTGACGATGCTGAAGACGAGTCGACCATTTATCTCCGCGTTGACGGCTCTTATGTGACAGAAGCCGCAGCCCCTTACCTCTACGCTTGGGACGGCAGTGGCGCTCATATAAATGGCGACTGGCCAGGTTCTGCAATGGCGTTGGTTGACAATGGCGTGGCTGTTGACGGCTACAAATATTACTCGTCTACAATTGCCAATAAGAAGGCTAATTTCTCAATAATCTTCAATAAAGGAGATGGACAACCGCAGACTGGAGATATTGATAGTGTTAAAGCAAGCGGTGCTTGGAAGTTGACTGGTGAAAGCGGCAAAAATTACTCTTGCGAGAAACTTTCGTCCATCCCAGTTTGGCTGAAAATTACAGCGGCGGGCGAAAAGAGCCCGGCTTGGAACGGTAACTCGTTTACAATCTTGTCGGACGGCGAGCAGAATGCGTATAAGATTCAGTTACAAGCCGATATCGACGACCTTCAGAACGGATTCTTCGTTGAGTACAACGGAATGAAACTGTCGACTGGAGGGAAGTTGAAAACACGTGGAGCATGGAGCGAATTGGCTGAAAACGACACCGATGCGATGAGCCTCGACTCGGACGCAAGCGAAGAGATATATCTGTATGTCAAGGAGGAAGACGGCGTTAAGATGATTAAGTTCTTGGCAGAGAATGCCACATCGGGAGTCGATGCCGTAGAATCCGATGCTGCAATTGCAGTCAATGCCGGTGAAATCGTTGTCAGTGGAGCAAAGAAGGTGGCAGTCTACACTATAGGCGGCGCACTCATCAGCACCGATGCACGCACAAAGGTGGCTAATGGTCTCTACATCGTGCGTGCCGACAACCAAGTGAAAAAAGTGGTTGTAAAATAATCATAGATATTTTTTCGTAAGAGGAAAGTCCGCCGGTCAGCCGGTGGACTTTCTTTGTTTGGAGGATTTTGTCAATTGACGTTAAATTGTTACCTTTGCAACCAGTATAACTAATCGTAATAATTTTGGACTTAGACCCTTACCCGAGTGTTTTGAGCATCATCGCCGGTCAAATCTCCGGCAGTGCCGAATGGATCGGTTTCAACGCCCCTACGGTCGGCAGCGTCATTGCCCTCTTGGTGGCATGCGCAGCGTTGGCTGTGTCGGCATTCGTTTCCGGCTCGGAAACAGCATTCTTCTCACTGTCACAAACCGATATCGATGATATCGACAACGACGACAAGCGCACCGCTGTCGGCCAGTTGCTCAAGGAACCGGAGCATCTGCTTGCCACAATCCTTATCACCAACAACTTCGTGAATGTGGCGATTGTGCTTCTTCTCAATTTCGCCCTCACGCAGATTCTCGAAATCAGCAACGCTGTGGTCGACTTCATCGTCCAGTCTGTGCTGCTCACGTTTATCCTACTCCTTTTCGGCGAAATTCTGCCTAAACTCTATAGCAACGGTCACAAACTGCGCTGGGCGGTGTTTGCCGTGGGCGGACTGACCGTCCTGTCGCGGATGCTGCGACCGCTCACGTCGCTGATGACGCGCGGCACGGTGATAGTGAACAAGATGGTGGCAAAGCGCAAGGAGGAACTCTCGCTTGACGACCTTTCGCACGCACTCGAAATCACCGATGTGGAGGAGCAGAAGGACAAGAGTATGCTTGAAGAGATACTCAAATTCGGCGGCAAGACGGTGAGCGACGTGATGACACCGCGCATCGATATGACCTGCATCGACTGGGACACCACCTTCGACCAACTCCTCGCCGAGGTGCGCGAGTCGGGCTATTCGCGCATGCCGGTCTATGTCGACAATCAGGACAACATCAAGGGTATTATCTACGCCAAGGACCTCCTTCCGTTCATCGGCAAGAAGAACAGTGCCTTCAAGTGGCAGTCGCTCCTACGCGATGCATTCTTCGTGCCGGAAAACCGTATGATCGACGATATCCTCGACGATTTTCAGAAAAGAAAGATGCACATGGCGATTGTGGTGGACGAATACGGCGGCACGCAGGGACTTGTCACCCTCGAGGACGTGCTTGAGGAGATTGTGGGCGAAATCAACGACGAGTACGACGACGATGAGACCACCTACAAGCGACTTGCACAGGACATCTATGAGTTTGAGGGCAAGACCCAACTCAACGACTTCTACCGCATCACCGGACTCGACGACGATGAGTTTGCTGAGGTAGGAGAGGATGCCGAGACCATAGCCGGACTCCTGCTCAACATAAAGCAGGATTTCCCGGAAGAGAACGAACTGATTGAGTATGGCCGCTGCCGTTTCCTCGTGATGGCTGTGGAACGTCACCGTATTGAAAAGGTGAAGGTCAAGATACTCCCCAAAAACGATACAGCAAAGGAATGAGAATCCACCGCAGCACAGTAGGCGATGTGGAAATCGCCGAGGTTGAGATACCCGATTTGGCTGATGTCGACGCTCATAGCGACGATTTCGGCATGCACCGCTTCACCGAGGGCGTGCGCTCCGCTTCGCGCCGTTCGGAGATTATCGTCACGCGGCTGCTCGTCCACGAACTCTTCGGCGACGATGCCGTGCTCTGCCACGAGCCTTCGGGCGCACCGTTTGTGGAGCGCGCCGGACAGCGCGTGGAGATGGCGTTCAGCCTGTCGCACTGCCGCGGATGGGTGGTGATGGCGTGGTCGGAAACCGACCGCCGCGTGGGTGTCGATGTCGAATTGGTCGACCCTCGGGTGGCGCGCGTCAAGGACCGTGTGCTCAATGCCGACGAACTGCGGTTTGTGGGCTCGTCGCTATGGAAGGCAACCGTGGCATGGACCGCAAAGGAAGCACTGTTCAAGTGCATCGAAGAGGAGGGCGTAGACTTCCAGCGCGACCTCAGCCTCGACCTTCACTCTCTGCTCGATGGCGCACCTAAGTCGCGCTACTTTGCCGAGGCTTATTCGCACCGCTACGATATGCACTCCTTCGCTTCGGGAAACAGAATATTGACAGTAACATCAAGTAAATAACTATAATGAAGACAATCAACATACTTATGCTTGCCGCTGCAATGGCGGCTGGCGTCAATGCAGCCGATGCCTGCACCAACCTCCTCGCAGGAAAGAATGCCACGGCCGACGGCTCTACGCTGGTGACCTACAATGCCGACTCCTATGTGCTCTACGGCGAACTCTATCACACCGAGGCTGCCGACCACGCAAAAGGGGAGATGCTCGACATCACCGAGTGGGACACCAACAAGCCTCTCGGACAGATTGAGCAGGTGGTGCACACCTACGCCACGGTGGGCAATATGAATGAGCACCAACTCACCATCACTGAAACTACTTTTGAGGCGCGCCCAGAACTGATGGACACCACTGCCGTGATGGACTACGGGTCGCTTATCTACGTCACCCTCCAGCGTGCGCGCACTGCCCGTGAGGCAATCAAGGTGATGACCTCTTTGGTGGAACGCTACGGCTACTACAGCGGCGGCGAGTCGTTCTCCATCGGCGACCCCAACGAGGTGTGGGTGCTTGAGATGGTGTCGAAGGGTATGGTGGAGAAAGGCGCAGTGTGGGTTGCCGTGCGCATCCCCGATGACTGCATCAGTGGTCACGCCAACCAGTCGCGCATACGCCACATACCGTTTGCCGACAAGAAGAACTGCCTATACTCTAAGGATGTGGTGAAATTTGCACGCCGTATGGGGTGGTTCAAGGGTAAGGACGAGGAATTCAGTTTCTCCGACACCTACGCCGTGGCTGACTATCTGGCTTACCGCGGATGCGACGGCCGTGTGTGGGCGTATTTCAACCGCTTTGCAAGCGGTATGGACAAGTATTTGCCGTTCATCATGGAGATGAAGGGCGAGGCGATGCCGCTCTATGTGAAGCCCGACAGAAAAATCAGTGTGCGCGATATGCAGGAGATGATGCGCGACCACTACGACGGCACTCCGATGGATATGCGTAAGGAGCCGGGCGCTGGCGACTGGGATTCGCCGGTGCGCTATGCTCCGCTGATATGGACGCGCGACTCTGTGGAGTATTTCCACGAGCGTCCTATAGCAACCCAACAGACCGGCTTCACCCTCGTGGCGCAGATGCGCTCGTGGCTGCCCGATGCAATCGGCGGCATCCTGTGGTTCGGTGTCGACGATTCGTCGCTGAGTGTCTACAACCCTATGTATTGCTGCCTCGCCCGCGTGCCGGAATGCTTCCGCAAGGGCAACGGTGATTTGTGTACGTTCTCTTGGACATCGGCGTTCTGGATCAACAACTGGGTGGCAAATCAGGTGTATGCACGCTATTCGCAGATGTATCCCGACCTGCGCAAGTTGCAGACTGAGATTGAGGACTCTTATGCCAATGCGATGGACAGCGTGGAGCGGCGCGCGGCGGAACTCTATGCGCAGTCGCCTGCCTCTGCCGTTGAGATGCTTACTGCCTATAGCGACAGTTGCGCAATGGCAGCCACTGCACGCTACAAGCAACTCGGCGAATATCTTCTTGTGAAATATATGGACGGTCGTTGCAAAAAGGAAAAGGACGGCGAGTTCCTCCGCTCTGCGGAAGGTTATCCGGCAAGTCCTGCAAGCCCAGGCTACAACGACGACTACTATCGCCGCATCGTCGAGGCCGACAGTTTGCGGATGAGGGTGCGGAAATAGAAGGTCTACTTTTTCAGTTTGCGACGGAGGTTGCGGACAAAAAATCCGATGTGGCGCAGGACGGTAGGCACGGTGCCGTAGTATTGGCACATGATGCGGTAGCGTTCCTTGAGCGATGCCTTGTGGTTTTTGTCGGTGAGTCCGTCGGCAAGATAATCTATAAGCGTTGTGCCTGTATAGGCGCAACGCTTCGCTTTTTTCAGGCAGCGCAGACACCACTCGTAGTCAGCGGAGAAGCGGTACTGGAGGTTGTAGGGTTCAGCCAGTTCGCGGCGCACTACAAATGCCTGATGGCACACGAGCATGCCGTGCTTGAAACTGTCGAACGTGAGGTGCTCGGGTGCGGTGAGGTGGCGCATGGCGATGAACTTGCGGTCGGAGTCCACAATCTGAGTTTGTCCGTAAACGATGTCGGGGTTACCATTGCGGCTGACGGCTTCGGCAATCTCCTTCAGCGAGTCGGGTGAGTGGAATGAGTCGCCGGCGTTGAGGAAAATCAGATATGAGCCGCGTGCGCGCGCAATGCCTTTGTTCATCGCATCGTAGAGACCCTTGTCGGGCTCAGACACTATGCTCATCCCAGCGATGCCACTCTTCTCGGCGAGAGCCACCGTGCCGTCGGACGATGCGCCGTCGGCAATCAGATACTCATAGTCGGTAAACGTCTGCGTGCGCACGCTCTCGAGGGTTGCCGGCAGCACCTTCTCGGCGTTGAATGTGATTGTGATGATTGAAAACAGTGGACTCATAATACTCTGATTTTCTTGCGAAGGTAGTGCAAATTCGCTTGCTGTGCAATGCCAGCGGCCCATATTTGCCGCTGCCGCGAGCCGCCGTTAATTGCAATCAGTCCAAATTACGCAGTCTAAACGCTTGGAAATCAGATGCGCGTAGTGGAAAATGTTGTTGTTTTGTAATAAATTCGGTGCAAAACCACGCCAATTGCATTATCTTTGCATAAAGCAATTATAAACAAATTAAATCTTACAAGAACATGGCTTACGTAATCGACGACAATTGTGTAGCTTGTGGCACATGTGCTGCTGCTTGCCCTGTAGAAGCAATCTCTGAAGGCGATATCTACAAGATTGACCCAGATACTTGCATCAGCTGCGGCACTTGCGCAGAAAACTGCCCTAGCGAAGCAATCCACGAGGCTTAATCCCCTCCTGGTAGAAAAAATAACAGGCGCATCCCCACGGGATGTGCCTGTCGTTTTTTTATTCTCGGTAGCCGATTATGCAAACAAGTCGTCCAGTGTGACTTGGCAAGGGAATATGTCGGAATATTCGTTTTCGGCGAGAGGTGAACTTCCGATATAGGTCAGTAGGAAAGTCTTGTTCTTCACTTTCTCTTCCATTGCTTCCAACCGAGCAGTCAGGCGGTTGGCGTAGGTTTGTGTTACGATATACGAACTTTTTGAATATTTCAGTTCACACAAGTTTACCACATAGTCATTGCGGTCGATGATGAGGTCAATCTGCATACCGTCGGCGTTTCCGTCGGCGTTTGTGATATATGCCGATTCCGTGGAATACACGGCGCCGATTTGCAGCGCATACTTGATTTGCTTGACGTGGTGCAGGCATATCTCCTCAAAGGCGATACCCCTCCATGCAGAAATCTCAGATTCGCGCAGGTGGTGTTGCCAGTAGTCCTCTTGGCGGACAGTCTTCCCCTCTTTGAAATGAAGCCAGAACCAGCAAAAAGAGTCGGTCAGTTTGTAGTGCTCATCTCTCTGTGATGCCCCGAACGGCACATATTTGACTATAAAGTCGCTGCCGATGAGGGCTTTCAGCATCTTGGAAAATTCACCGTTGCTTTTGATACCGGTCTTGGCAGAGATTTCCTGACGGGTGTATCCGGCATGGCGTGTCCCCAATGTCCGTATGATTTCCATACAGTCGTCTGCATGGTCAAACACGGAATTGAACAGCCGATTGAATTCGTCCCCCAATTTGGCATTGCGTGCAAAAAACAGTGCGTCGATGTTTTGCGCGAGGCTGAATGCTGGGTTGAAGAAATTCATATAGAAAGGTATTCCGCCTAAAACCATATAGGCTTGTGCCACGTTGTAGCGGCTCATTTTGATGCCACGGCTACGGTAGAAATCTTCGCATTCCTTGAGCGAGAACGGCGACAGCTTCATCTCTCCAGTCAACCTACCGTAGAGTCCGCCCTTGTTGTTGATGAGGTTGTCGAGCATCCAAGAGGTAGCAGACCCGCAGACAATGAGCATAAGATTGTGGCGAGTGTTACCCCAGCCGTTCCAGAAGGCTTCGAGTGCGGTGAGAAACCCCGAACGTGCGGTGTCCATCCATGGCACTTCGTCGATAAATACCACTTGACGGCTTCCGTTGTCGGTGGTTTCCAGAAATTTTTCAAGTAGGAAGAACGCTTCCATCCACGACTTTGGCTGGTTGCCCCCCTCCATACCGTGGCGTATGAGCGAAAAGTAGAAGTTCTGCAACTGGTCTTTGGTTGACACCTTGCGTTGGCGGTCGTAGGGCGACAATCCTGTGTGGTGGAAAACCATATCGTCGTGAAAAACTTCGTCGATGAGAAATGTCTTGCCGACACGACGTCTGCCATATACAGCAACAAACTCGGCCCTGCCGCTTTTGTAGTAGCGTTTCAGTGCTGCTATTTCGTCCTTTCGTCCTATAATCTCACACATAATCACTCTTGTTTGGTTATAATGCAAAGATAATATTAAATGTTAAAATCACGAATAAAATTGGCTTTATTTTGCTGCGAATGCCCTAAAAAGTTGTTTCGTGGCAAAATAAGGGAGATTTTATACATTAGAACGGCTATGCCGGTCGAGGGGAGGCAACTCCTCCGGACGTCATAATAGGGTTGCGTCTTTGTGGTCTTTTTTTCGCAGTGGGCTAAAAGAATAAAACATTTTGGCGTGTTGTAGGGAAATAAGTTGTATTTTTGCAACCGAAAACAATCTAATTGTAACATATTATGAAGAAAATCTCGTCTTTGGTGCTGCTAACACTCGCTTCGGGCAGCATCTATGCAGCGCAAATCTCGCCGATGCAAGCCTATGGTGTTGCTTCGAAATATGCCTCGGTGGTTGCTCCGCAGAAACGTATGGTCAGAGCGGTTACATCGACCTATTCAGATTTGGCCCCTTACTACATCTTCAACGCTTCCGACGGCAAGGGCTTTGTCATTGTCTCGGGCGACGACAGTATGACTGAGTTGGTGGGCTACTCAAAGACTGGCTTTATCGACACTGACAATATGCCGGATGCCCTCAAGTCTTGCCTCGACAACTACGCACAGTATGTGGCTTTGGTGCAGGACGGCTCCGTGGCTGCCGACAAGCGCACGCTTGAAGAGGCTACGCCGGTTGTGGCTCCGTTGCTGAAGACAAACTGGACACAGACTGCTCCTTTCAACGACCTTTGTCCTACAGACCCTTCCACCAATAAGACTTCCGTGGTGGGCTGCGTGGCAACGGCGATGGCGCAGGTGTGCAACTACTATAAGTGGCCGTTGAAGCCACAGGCCTTCACTAAGTCGTACCGTTGCTCCAACAGTGCGCGCGTGAATGTCGACTTCTCTAAGTCGGAATACGACTGGGACAATATGTTTGACGAATATAGCGCATCGGCAACCTATACTGATGCACAGCGCAACGCCGTGGCAAAACTCTGCTTCGACCTTGGTGCGGCAGCCAATATGGACTACTCTTCGAGTGCCAGTGGCACACAGGACAGCGCAATTCCTTATGCTCTTGACAAATTCGGATACAAGTGTCAGATATACTATCGCGAAATGTTTACCAAAACTGGCTTCGTTGCGCTTGCCAAAGGCGAACTGAACAACGCCCGCCCAGTGATTTTCAGCGGTCAGGGCACTGCGGGCGGTCACTGCTTCGTGGCTGATGGCTATGACTCCAACGACTATCTCCACATCAATTGGGGATGGGGTGGCTTGAGCGACTCTTATTTCGATGTTGATGCGATGAACCCATCGGCTCTCGGCACTGGTGGCGGCGCAGGCGGATTCAACTCCGACCAGTCGATCGTTACCGTGGTGAAGGACGAAACGATGACCGGCGACTGCGGACAGATGCCTGTCGTTGTCTACAGCGGCGGATATGTGCAACCGCAGCAGGATTTTATCACTAAGGGCGAACAACTTGACATAAAGGTGAAGAACCTTGCCAACTTTACATACGTACACGATTTCAACGGCTATCTCGCCATCGGTATCTACGACAGCAACTTCAACCGTGTTGCCATTTCGTCGCCGAAATCGCTCTATCTCCCGTCTGCCAATGTGGTAAGTTCGGATATTGAGTACTCGATGAAGGATGAATTGGTAAACCTTTCCGACGGAGTCTACACCGTATGGGCTATAACCAAGGAAGATGCTAACGGCATTGAGCGCGACTGGATACGTGCAGCGCAGGGCGACATTGTGAATATGTACGTCACAGGCAACCAGATTGAGTTTGCCGAGCCGGTAAGCCTCTCGCTTGCGTCTGCCGTTACCGCAGACCGCGATGTAGTCTATCCGGGCGACAAGGTGAAATTCACTGTAGTGCTCAACAACGCAACCAAGGCCAGCACCAAGGGCAAGTTGAAATGTGAAATCCGTGAAGTTGCGACTGACAAGTTTGTTACCAGCGCCAATCCGCAAATCACTCTTGGCGGCAACGAGCAGATAGAGGCATTGGTCACTATGACAATTCTCAAGGCAGCCGTTGAGGTAGGCAAGACCTACCAGTTCAACGTTCTCTCGTTCAACAACGGTGCGCGCGACTTCGACGTGACTTCTGATGTAGAGCCGTATCAGTTTGTCATCGGCGATGCAGCCGTAGGCAAGATTGAAACCTCGGCAGTCAGCATTTACCCTAACCCGACAGTAGGACTCGTGAAGGTCAACTCCGATGAGGCAGTGAAGAGCATCGAGGCTTATGCCGCCGACGGTCGTCTGGCAGCCAGCACAACCGATGCAGATGCCATCGATCTCTCGTCCTGCGGCAGCGGCATCTATTTGGTAAAGGTAGTTACCGCAAAAGGCTCGTCGGTCTACCGCGTAGTCAAGAAATAGTCTCTCCGCCCTCCGGGGCGACAAAGGGAAACGAAAAATCCGCCTTTCAGCGATTGCTGGGAGGCGGATTTAATAATATAGATGGATGAAATAATAGTTCAAAAGAGCCTATTCCGTGAAACCAGATGAGAGCCAGTTGAACGCCCTCTCCTTGATGGAGTCCGATTCGCTGAGCAACTGCACAAACTTCTTGGCCGAACTTTTCTGATAGGAATCTTTCAGCACGTGGATGCAGCCTTCCATTTCATAAGTGTTGCCTGGCACATCGAGACGGACCACGTGGATGCCGTCCACACCATAGATTGTAGCCTCCGACACGATAGTGACAAGTTTGCTCTCTCTCACCAGTTTCAGCAAAATGTTCACTTCGTTGAGTTCGATGCGCGTGTTGAAATGATAGGCTTTGCCTTCAACCATAGAGTCGAATGCGTTGCGGGCTTGCAGACCCTTGCTCGGCAATGCAAATTCATAGTCCTGCAACTCCTCGAGCGTAACCTTCTGCCGCTTCGCCAGCGGATGGTCGTTTGCCACGATAGCAGCCAGATGGTTGTCAAACAGGATGTGCGACGAGATGCGGTTGTACTGGGCTGCCCCGGTGGGCTTGAACGCCAGCACAAAGTCGAGTTCGCGCTTGTCGAGCATCGCCATGAGTTCCTCCATTGTTTTGTAGAAGATGTTGAGTTTCACATTTGGATACAACTTCATGAACGACAGCAATGTCTCAGTGAGAATAGGCGAGAAAGTGTAAGTCACGCCGATGTTGAGTGTGCCCGTAACCACATTCTTGATGTCGCGGATATGCTCCACGCAACTGTCGGCAGTGTGGATGGTCTTGCGTGCATAGGGCAGCAGTTCGTTGCCGCTTTCGGTGAGCATCACTCCGTGGGTGTTGCGCTCAAAGAGTTGAGTGTCCAGTTCCTGCTCCAGTTGCTTGATCTGTTGCGAAAGGGTGCTCTGCGTGATAAACAGAGAGCGCGCCGCCTCGGAGAAGTTGAGCAGTTCAGCGGTCTTGACGAAGTATTTCAGTTGCCTTAATTCCATATTTTTATGATTTGTGCAAGCCTAAACTGATAAAATGGGTTGATAAACTCGATTATTTCTGATTACGGCGAACATTCTCGCCACGAGCTTGGCTCGCACTGCGTTTAATACAGTCATTTTGTTTTTTCCTTCGGCGACTTTTCTTTCAAAATATGTTTTCAGATCGCCTGTCTTCTTATGGGCAATCGCCACAGCAGC
>CAVCEE010000015.1:0-68250 GCA_963601185.1 bacterium | reverse complement strand
AATCCTATGAATATTATTCTTATGATCTTTTGTTGTTGGCTCTTTGCCGCCGTCGGCTATTTGTGCTGACGGTTGCCGCCGTTTTTGTTCTTGCCGTTGTGAGCGCGGTCGTTGAAGCGCTTCATCAGGTTGTGCTCCTCCTCGTAGACACGCTCAATCTGGGCTTGTGTGAGGAATTCGGAGTATTTCTTGTAGTATTTCTGGCGGATGTTGAGCAGTTTTTCGCTCATAGCGAAACGCTCCTTGATGCGCTGCTCGTTGTCTTGCTCTGATGCCTGTTGCTTCGACGGACGTTGGCGTGGGCCGAGAGCCCAGATTTCTTTCTGACAGTCGCAGTAGGTGGTTACGAACTTGTCGGTAACATTGCTGTCGAATGCGAGTTGCTTGGCGATGTAGCGCGCTTGCTTTTCAGCCAACTGCTCGCGAGAGATGCGTTGCTCCTTGTTTTGCTGTGGGCGTTGTGGACCCTGAGCGAATGTTGCGAATGATGTTGTCATAAGGATGGCAACAATAGCCAATGTTTTAAAAAGAGTTTTCATAGCCGTAAAAAATTAATGTTTTTATGATTGGGATTTATTGATTGATAAACACGTCGTTTTGGTAGACACTGAGCATAAACTCCTGGTCGTCGGTCGAGAGTTGGCTGAAAGCCAGATCAACGTCGCTGATGCTCGGCGCGGCAGTCTGCTGAGTCTTGATGCCCACCATCAGTACTATTGCGGCAACTGCCGCGGTGGCAGCGATGCTGGAGATGATGATGCGCAGGCGAGACCGGCGTTGCTTTGTTACCGTTTCAGCACTAACCCGGGCAAGGACGCTGTCTTCGAGATTGTCGAAGAATCCTTCGGGAGTGGAGTAGGGTATGCGTTTGCCTACATTGTCGAAATTGAAATTCTTGCTCATTGTAGTGACATTTTAATCGTTGTTGTTCATATACTCAATAATCTTTTCCTTCGCCAAGTGGAAATTCATCTTCACAGCCGCCTCCGAGGAGTCGAGCACCGAAGCGATTTCAGCAAACGGAAGTTCGTCGTAGTAGCGCATATTGAATGCCAACTGCTGCTTCGGCGGCAAACTGAGAATGGCTTTCTGCAATCGAACGGCTTCGAGGTCGGTGTAGTCCACATAGTTGTCGGCGAATGCCAGATTTGCGCTGGAGTTGTCATCGTCGATCGACACGGTGTCCTGCCTCCGGCTTTCAATCAGCCTCAGAGCCTCGTTGGTGGCAATGCGGAACATCCATCCGCGCAGAGACTTCTCGTCCTTCAGCGACGACAGCGACCTGTAGATTCGGATGAACGCTTCCTGAGTGGCATCCTGTGCGTCGCTGTGCGAAACCACAAGGCGGCGGATGTGCCAATACAAGGGCTCTTTGTATTTCTGCATCAACAGGCGAAATCCGTTGTCGGGCGATTTGCCGAAGGCTTTGATAATATGTCGGTCGTCGATTGTCATTCTTGTTTTCTGTGCGGTTTGATAACCGTTACATCTTAAAGACCCGGCTAAAATAGAAAAGTAAAACCGTACCGCAAAATTTTTTTGTACGGATGCAAAAAAAAGCCGCCCGCTTGCGCGGACGGCTTGGTGAGGTTATAATCAAGAGTGATTATTTCTTCTTGTTGGCTTTGCGGTGCATCATCCAGTAGGCAACCGGGGTTGCTACATAGATTGTAGCCAATGTACCTACAATCACACCGAAGAGCATTGCAAATACGAAGCCACGGATTGTTTCGCCACCGAGCAGGAAGATTACGAGGAGCACGAGAACGGTTGTTGTCGAGGTCATAATCGTACGAGTCAATGTCGAGTTCAATGAGTGGTTAATCACGTCGCGGCGATCTTGTTTAGGATAGAGACCAATCATCTCGCGCACGCGGTCGAAGACTACCACGGTATCGTTGATGGCATAACCGATAATCGTAAGGATTGCGGCGATGAACTGCTGGTCAACCTCCATAGAGAACGGAAGTACGCCCCAGAACAATGAGTAGAAGCCGATAATCACGAGCGATGTGAATGCCAACGAAACCAAAGCACCCATTGAGAATGCGAAGTCGCGGAAGCGGAGAAGGATGTAGAGCGCGATGGCGATGAGCGACAGGAGCACTGACCAGATTGCGCCGCGTGTCATATCGTCGGCAATCGACGGACCTACCATTTCCGACGATACCACGCCGTGGTGCTCGTCCTTGACGTTGAAGTTGTCGTAAGGCATACCGTTGAGTTCGCTCTGGAGACCTTCGTAGAGTTTCTGCATAATCTCGTTGTCGATGTTGTCACCGTTGTCGGCAATCTTGTAGTTGGTAGAGATACGCACCTTGGTGTCGTTGTCTACGGTGATTACAGAAACGGAAGCATCCGGGAAGAGAGGAGCCAACTTCTTGGTGATGTCGTCGGTGTTGACGCTATGGTCAAATTGCACAACGTAGTTGCGACCACCTGAGAAGTCGATACCCTTGTTGATGCCACGGATGAAGAATGAAGCGACAATCACTACAACGATAACACCGATGATTGACCAAGCCTTCTTTGTCTGACCGAGGAAGTTTACCTTGGTGTTGACGAGGAGGTTCTGGCTAATCTTTGTGGTGAATGTGTATGTGCGGTCTTTCTTCTTGAGCAATGCCTCAAACACAAGGCGAGAGATGAACACTGCTGTGAAGAATGAGCAGATGATGCTGATGAGCAATGTGGTTGCGAAGCCCTTAATCAAGCCTGTACCGTAGACCATCAGGATGATGGCTGTGATTACAGATGTCAAGTTGGAGTCGAAGATTGCAGAGAATGCGTTCTTGTAACCATCGGCGAGGGCTGCTTTCACGTTCTTGCCAGCACGGAGTTCCTCCTTCGTGCGCTCGAAGATAAGCACGTTGGCATCGACTGCCATACCGAGAGAGAGCACGATACCGCAGATACCAGACAATGTCAATACGGCCTGGAATGAAGCCAGAATACCGAGAGTGAAGAAGAGGTTGAGGATAAGACACATGTTGGCTACCATTGCCGGGGCAAATCCGTAGAAGCAAATCATGTAGATCATCAACAGAACCAATGCGATTACAAACGACCAGATACCTGCCTCGATTGCCTGCTGACCAAGCGACGGACCGATTTCGGTGTGGCTCACAATCTTCACGCCTGCCGACATACCACCACCGGTGAGCACGTTGACCAAGTCGTTGGCCTCTTCAACGGTGAAGTTACCAGTGATTGAAGAGCGGCCGCCTTCGATTGCTGTGTTGACTGTTGGGAATGAATATACTTGGTCATCGAGCACGATTGCCACTTGCTTGCCAATGTTATCGCGAGTAACCTTGGCCCATTTTGAAGCGGCATCGGTGTTCATTGTCATGCTGACCTCATAAGAGCCGCTGAACTGGTTGAGTTCTGCGCTTGCATCGTCAATCATATCGGCATCAGCGAGGGCTGCTTCGCCGTTGCTTGTGCGGAGGGCAACGAGTTGGAAGTATGTGCCTTTCTTGTCAACGCCCTTAACTGACCATGCGCACTTCAAATCGTTAGGAAGGATGCGCTTTGCTGCCGGAGAGTTGAGGATGCGGTTTACGGCTGCGGTGTCGGCCTCGTTGGCTACACCCACGCAAGCACCGCCGATGTATTGCTGAGCAGGAACTTGCACGTCTTTGCCGTCCTTGCCAACCATTGTCATCATATCCTTTGTCCAGATCATATCGGCAAGCGATTTGCCTTCAACCTTGGCTGCCGGTGCTGCCTCGGCTACAGTTGCCGGTGCTGCTGCTTCGGCTGCTGTAGACTCAGCAACAGGTGCTGCCTCAGCATCTGCCTCAGTTGCAACAGGAGCGGCTGCCGCTGCTGCCACGTTGCCGTTGCCGGCAGCGAAATCCTCGCTGAGGGCGTGGAGGCTGTTCTGGAGTGAGTTGTCGAATTGGTAAGTTGCGTAGAACTCGAGTTTCGCTGAAGTCTGGATCAACTTGTAGACACGCTCAGGCTCTTTGACACCTGGGAGTTCCATAAGGATTTGACCCTCACGCTGCATCTCCTTGATGTTCGGGGCAATCACACCGAAGCGGTCGATACGCTCACGGAGCAAGTTGACCGAACGCGAAACGTCGCTGCGAGTTTTCTCGCGGAGCACGCTCTCAACCTTGGAGTTGTTGTCGTTGGCGCTGACACCGTCTACGCTGTTGAACTTCTGAGCCAAGCGCACGCCAGGCACGAGTTCTTCGTATTTCTTGCAGAAGGCTGCGACAAAATCGTCACCAGGATTCTGGCTGGCATAGGTCAACGCTTCGTTGAGTTTCGCATCCAATGGGTTTGTGGCTTTAGAGCGGACAATGTCGGCAACCGAAATCTGAAGTGTTACGGTCATACCGCCCTTCAGGTCAAGGCCCAAGCCAATCTGTTTTTCGCGAACTTGATTGTATGTGTACCACATGTACACTTCTTCCTGCCCCATATCCTTAAGATACTTGGCATACGCTTTGTCGTAAATTGAGTCGTAAGCATTGCGGTAGGCTTCCGATTTGCTGTCCTTGCTGATCTTTGCAGCCTCGGTAGCCGCAGTCTTGCGGGCACTGTCGGCAGCATCGTTCTCCACGCTGTTGGTCACCAGCGAGAAAGAAAGATAGAACAAGCAAACCAATACCAAAAGCATGGTTATGACTCTGATAAAACCTTTACTTTGCATTTGTTTTTTGTTGTTAATATTTAATTGAAAAATTTATGCGTTTTTTTCAGTTTGCAAATATACGGTATTTCTTTCAAGTTGAAAACTTTTTGCGGTGGATTTAAACGTTTGGAAAATGTGTTTCTAAGCATATTATTGCACTCTGGCGGCGATTTTTGCCGTTATGCCCCCGATTTGTGCTATCTCTAAATAAGATAGGCTGTGCCTCGGAAAAGCAAAATCAAGCAAGACTTGTTTTGCTCTTCACTCGGCTTGCACTATCTTTGTACCTACAAATTGAGTATAGATGAACAACAGCAAATCGCTTTATTATATATTCGTGCTGATAGCGGTGGCGGTGCTCTATTCGTGCGCCAACATCGGCAACCCGAGCGGCGGTCCTGTCGACCGCACTCCGCCTGTGTTTATGCGCAGCAATCCGGAGCCTAACGCCGTGAACTTTAAGGGCAAGAAGGTGGAAATATTCTTTGACGAGATTGTCACGCTCAAGGACCCGTCCACAAAAATCATCGTCTCTCCGGCTCAGACGGAGATGCCGAGGATGTCGGCGTCGGGAAAGAAAGTTACGGTGGAACTTGTCGACACTTTGCTGCCCAACACCACCTATTCCATCGATTTTTCCAATTCCATCCAGGATAACAACGAGGGTAATCCGCTCGGCAATTTCGCCTTTGCGTTTTCCACGGGAAACACCGTCGACTCGATGCGTGTGTCGGGCTATGTGCTCGACTCGCAGACACTTGAACCGATGCAGAGCGTGATTGTGGGTCTGCAGAGCAACCTTGCCGACTCGGCGTTCCATAAGGTGAAACTCGAGCGCGTGGCACTGACCAACGACCGCGGACAATTCACCATCCGTAACGTTGCCCCCGGACGTTACCACATTTTTGCGCTCAAGGACCTCGACCGCGACTATAAGTTTGGCAACCCTACGGAGGATATTGCTTTCCTTGATTCGATTATCGTGCCAAGCGTGGGGACTCGCGAGGCTGCCGACACAATCTACAACGACAGGAATGAGGTGGACTCGATTGTCCGTAGCATCCGTCCTGACTATTTCCCGAACGATATTCTATTGTCGATGTTCAACGAGAACCGCAAGACGCAGTATCTCGCCAACAACACTCGCGTGGACTCTACGCGCATATCGCTGATTTTCGCCGCGCCGTCCGACACGTTGCCGCAACTCTCCATCGTCGGTCGCAACGACGTGCCTAAGGACTGGTACTCGCTTGAACGGTCGCAGAACAATGACTCGCTGACCTACTGGATTCGTCCGCCTCATCTCATCTCTGCCGACACCCTTGTGGTGGCTACACGCTATCTGCGCACCGACACGCTCAACAACCTTTCGTGGGGCACCGATACGCTGAAGTTTACGTTCCAGCGTCCGAAGGCTAAGAAGAAAAAGAAAAACGAGGAAACCGACACTGTAGTGACTCCGTTTGCTACACTGAAATGCCTCACAAGCGGCACGCAGGAGGTGTATGCGCCTGTGACATTCCAGGCTGGCACGCCGCTGGCATCGTTCAACAAGGAGGCTTTCCATCTTGAGGTGAAATCGGTAGGCGACACGGTCTACAAGCCTGCCGCGATAAAAAGTATCGCTATGCGCGACTCCACGATGAGCCTGCGCGACATCACTATGCGTTGCGACTGGGAGCCGGGCGCGACGTATGCCCTTACGGTGGACTCGCTGGCCGTGACCGACATCTACGGACTTGCGTCGAAGCCGCTGCGCTCTGAGTTTAAGGTGAGGGCGATGGAGGAATACGGCAACATCGTGTTCAACATCCCTGCCGTCGCCGACTCAGCGGTAGTGGAATTGCTCGACGGCAGCGACAAGGTAAAACTGCGTGCCGTGGTGAAAAACCACCGCGCCGAACTCCTGAACCTCTTGCCGTCGAAGTACTATGCACGCTTGTTTATTGACAGCAACGGCAATGGAAAGTACGACACCGGCAACTACGACGAGCACCGTCAGCCGGAAGAAACCTACTATTATCCCGGGGCAATCAACTTGAAGAAGAACTGGGACATTGACCAGACGTGGGACATCTACTCTGCGCCTATCGACAGGCAGAAGCCGGATGCCATAAAGAAAAACCGTCCGGAGCAGAATAAGTGGGACAAGACAAACACCAAGAAAAAGGCTGAAACCGACGAAGAGGAGGAGGACGACGGATTTAGTAACTTCTCCACCAATGGGTCGTCTAACAACCGCAGCAACAGCGGCTTTGGCTTCTGAAACGGATAACGATAAAAAATATTTGTAAAATTATTGCCGAAAAATTTGTGGGTTTCGCAATTCTGCATTACCTTTGCACTCGCAAAAGCCAACAACGCTGATGCCCAGATGGCGGAATTGGTAGACGCGCTGGTCTCAAACACCAGTGGAGTAAAATCCATCCCGGTTCGATCCCGGGTCTGGGTACAAAAAGAAAGGCTGACAGTCATTTGATTGTCAGCCTTTCTTTTTGTGCCACAGCGCAGAGGAGCACTCCGTGGGAGTGCAGTATTGCTAACTCTGGTCTTCAGACCGGAGAGACAGACCCCAGGCAACTTGCGCCTCGTAGTGGACGCCGCCAGTATTAGTCAATGCAATGACAAGTGATGGGATGACCATTGGGGATTGACTCAGGTATATATATAAACGGCGGGCAGCGGCATAGGATGTCGCTGCCCGTCGTTTCGGCGAGATGCCGATATGGGATTACGAGTTGATTTGGTCGATGAGAGCCTGTTCGGCTTCTTTCGCCTCTTTCAACTGTTTCTTCATATAGAAGAGGTTGTCGCCGATTTTGGCTTGACCTTTGTCGGTAAACGCTTTCAGAGCCTTGTCGGCATCGATGCTGTATGCGCTGTAATGGCAGTCGAGTGCTTTCTCGATGTAGTCGGCAAGATAGGTTGCGTCGTTTCTTCCGTTGCTTTCTTTAAGCGCAAGGGTGTTGTAGGCAACTGTGAGGTCTACGAGGTTGTCGAGACTGAGTTGGTCTTTCTGTGAATAGAGGCCGTCGGCAGTCTTTGCAAGTTCTTCAACATTGCCGGCTTTGATGTATTCATCGAGTTTGGCGCACGCCTTGTCAGCGTCAGACTGACATGAAGCCATCATCAGACAGATGGCGAAGAGAGAAACAAGTGATAGAATTTTTTTCATTTTGGATTATTGTTTTTTAGAATTTCATCGAATCAGACACTCCCTGCTGATACTTCGACAGGTTGGCGTTGTAGTTCTTCACTACGGTTGCCATATCGACTTTGCGTGAGGCAAACTGCGCTTTGGCTTCCGAGGCGTTGGCGGCGATTGCCGACTTGTAGCAGTCGATGGTCTTCAGCACATAGTCGTAGCGCGTAACTGGGTCGGTCGACTTTTCCGTGAGTTTGTGGTAAACCACAGCCAAGTCGGCGAGCGTGGCTGCCGAGCAGGAACTTTTCTGCGAATAAATCTTGATGGTCATCCCCTCTGCACGGGCGTAGTCGCCGGCGGTGATGGCATCGATTATCGAGGTGCACTGGTCGTTGGCGGCAGCGGCAAAAGCCGAGGCGACAGCGATTAATGCCATGCATATTAATGAAATAACACGTTTCATAGCCTATAAATGATTGTCAAAGTTACTCATTTTTTTTGATTTGTGGTAGTTTGACACATTAAATGGCAAAAGGTTTACTCCTGGGTCGCAATAAATCAGTCGTCAATCTGGAAACATTGCTTTATGGCAGTGCGGATTGCCTGCGAGTCGGCGTTGTCGCGCTTGAGGATGTCGAAGATGGCGTGGATATAGCCGTCCTTCGACTTGTAGCCGCAGAGTTGCGCCACATTGCTTGCCGTGAGCATCGTCTTTTGGTTGTAGACCCTCAGCACGCTGCGGTAGTCCGACTCCTGCACATAGCGGTTGAAGTCGCGGCAGAGTCCTTCGTAGATGGCGCGCGGACGGATTTCGCTGCCGAGGTTGTCGAGATGCTCCTCCAGTGCATTGATGTTCTGGAAGCGGCGGTCAACGACTACCTCGATGGTGCGTTTCACCTGATGGCGTGTGTGCATCAGTGCCTGTTGGCGCAGTTCCGCCTTGAAGAGTTTGACGATGTTGCTGCGCACGCGCGCAAACACCTTGTCGGCATCCTTGCCGTTGACGCGCGCCACGGTGCGTATCACGCCCTCGAGCATCATAATGTTCTCAATCTCGGCAACGTCGGGCACATAGATTTTCTTCTGTCGCAGATATTCTACCTCCTTGACGCTGCGGCGGTCGCGGTCCACGATGCCTCGCGAGTCGAGATGGTGGAAGCCTTGGATGTCGTTTACCGACCGCACTGTTTCTATCACCTTGGTGCAACTGCCCATAGGCTTGACCGTGTATTCGGGGAATATCAGAGAATAGAGCCTAAAATCGAGGCTATGCTCGCTGTCGCCCTCCACGAAGAGCACCGGCTTGCGGCTGCCAGTAAGTTCGATTACCAGTTGGTCGCTCAGTGACTCGTGCGGTTGTATCAGTTCATAGTCCCATGCCTCGTCCTGCACGTTCCAGCCGCGCACCCACACGGTGATGTTGTCGGTGCGTGACGTAGGGAACTCGATGTCGTGGGTGAGGTAGACAAACGTGCAGTCGGGGCGGTGTCCCTCGATGGTGGTCCACAGGCTTTGTGTGATGCTGCGGTGCAGAAACAGCGTAGGCGAGTCCACGAAGATGATGCTGCCTTTTGGGGCATAGAGCGTTGCGCCGATGTAGAAGAACACGGCTTTCTCGCCGGCGGAAAGTTGGCGTGGGTTGAAGGCTTCTTTGCCAAGTCGGTTGGTGAACTTGATCTTGCCTACGGCGCGCTGCACGTCGTTCTTGGGGAATACCTCCTTCCAGAGTTTCACCACGGTGTCAATCTTGGTGCGCGGCAATCGCGGAGGGCGGTCGGCGCATTCAAGGGCGTTAATCTTGTAGGCAAACATATCGCTCATCTCGTCGTTGAGCAGGAGAAATAGCAGCATCTCAAACTCCGTTTCCGCCACAGGTTTCACAAACTGCACCGACTGCAGTGCGCGGTTGTAGCACGCCGTGATGGTCTGCGCCGGTGTTTCTGCGTTGCGTATGGGATAGAGTGCCGAGAGGGCTGAGATGGAAAAGGCTTTGTCGCCGAGCGACTCGATAATCTTGTTGATAAACCGTGTTTTGCCGGAGCCGTTGGCACCGACCACTGTGATTTGCTGGCGGCCGTTGAGGGAGGGCGAGGGGTGCCCGTCGATCCGCTTGGGTAGCGTTATGCTCATCGTATTCAGATTTTTGTTGACGTAAAGTTAGTTTTTTTCGCCAACAAAAACAACACCTTGAGCACTGAAATTATGGCCTATTTTTCCGTTTGTTTCGGGATTACAAACTCCACTTCCTTGAAGGCGTAGCGCGGCTCGCGGCCGTCGGCAAGCCGGAGGGTGAGGATGCCGTCGGAGGCAACGTCGGCAATCTCTGCCTCGAAGGTCTCTCCTCCCTCGAGACTGTCAGCCTCGCGCGGCTCGATGTTGCGGTAGGTGTGAAATCCACGGCAACGGTAGAGGCGGCTGAGAAACTCCTGATGGAGAGACGGAGCATTGTCGGGTAGACTGTCGGCAAGCCGGAGCAATTCTTCGGAGAGGAAATGTAGCACCTCGTCGAGCGGTGTGTCGTGCCCGACGATCTGCCGGAGCGACACTGGGTTAGGGGCGTTGGAAACGAACGCTTCCTGATTGACGTTCAGTCCGATGCCAGCAATCGTGTGCACGATTGCGCCGCCTGAAAGCGAATGCTCCACAAGAATGCCGCAGATTTTCTTGTCGTGCCAGTAGATGTCGTTAGGCCACTTCACGCTCACGCCCTCATCGACGTAGCGGTCGAGGGTGTGGACCACTGCCAGCGCAACGGCTTCCGAAAGCCAGAACTGGCAACTCGGCTTAACGACAGTGGGGCGCAGTAGCATCGTCATAGTGATGTTGCGGAAATCGGCGCTTTCCCACGAGTTGCCGCGCTGTCCGCGTCCTGCCGTCTGGCAGTCGGCGTAGACAACGGTGCCGTGCGCCATATCGGCGGCGTGTTCAGCCACATAGGTGTTGGTTGAACGTATGGATTCCAGATGCACGTAGGTCGGCTTCGTCATTGCTGCTATTTCTTTGTTGTGCGGCGCGCTGCCGTGCGGCGAGGCTTCTTGGGCGCGTTGGCTGCCTCTTCGATGATGGCTTTGCAGTCGTCGACGGTCAGTGCAGCGGCGTCCTTGTCCTTCGGAATCTTGTAGTTTTTCTTCTTGTAGGAGATATACACTCCGTAAGGGCCGTTGAGGATTTCTAGTTCCGGCTCTTCGGCAAAGGTCTTTACTACACGCTTCTTGTCAGCCTCGGCCTTGTTCTTGATGAGCGTTATCGCTTCGTCAATCGTTATTGCTTGCGGAGTCAGTGTCTTAGGGATGGAGACAAACATCTTGCCGTACTTCACATACGGGCCGAAGCGTCCGATGGCGGCAGTGACGGTCTCGCCTTCATACTCGCCTACGGTGCGCGGCAGTTCGAAGAGTTTCAATGCCTCCTCGAGGGTGATGTCGGCTACCGACTGACCTTTGAGCAGCGATGCAAACTGAGGCTTGTCTTCGCTGTCGGTCGATCCGAGTTGCACGAGCGGGCCGAAGCGGCCGATTTTCACCGAAACCTCCTTGCCTGTCTTTGGGTCAGTGCCGAGTACGCGCTCGCCCACCTTGTGCTCCAGACGGAGATTGGTGATTTTGTCCACTTCCGGGTGAAACACCTTGTAGAATGCCGAAATCTCGTCGTTCCATTTGGTCTGTCCTTCAGCGATATGGTCAAATTTCTCCTCGACGTTGGCAGTGAAGTTGTAGTCCATAATATCTGGGAAATAGTCCATAAGGAAGTCATTTACGACCATACCCACATCGGTAGGAATGAGTTTGTTTTTCTCGCTGCCCACCGATTCGGTTTTCTTTGACTCGCCGATAGAGCCGCCTTTGAGCGTGAGCAGGCAGAAGTCGTGTTTAGTGCCCTCTTTCTCGCCTTTCTCCACATAGTCGCGGTTCTGGATGGTCGAGATTGTAGGGGCGTATGTAGAAGGTCGGCCGATGCCGAGTTCTTCGAGTTTCTTCACGAGCGATGCCTCGGAGTAGCGCGCAGGCTGCTGGGTGAAGCGCTGCGTTGCGTCAACACGGTCGAGGGAGAGCGTTTCGCCGGTTTCCATCTTAGGCAGACGTCCGTCGTCGGCATCCGATTCATCTTCATCGTCGATTGACTCCATATAGACGTGGAGAAAACCATCGAACTTCACAACCTCACCAGTGGCTACAAATTTCTCCTTGCGACCGGAGATGCTCACTTCCACCGTGGTCTTCTCAATCACGGCATCAGCCATCTGTGTGGCGATTGTACGCTTCCAGATAAGGTCGTAGAGGCGTTGCTCCTGAGCCGTGCCGGAGATCTCGTGGTGGGCTATGTAGGTAGGACGGATGGCTTCGTGTGCCTCCTGTGCGCCCTTGCTCGTTGTGTGGTAGTTGCGGAGTTTATAGTAGTTCTCGCCGAGCGAACCAGTGATTTCCTGCTTGATGGTACCGAGTGCAAGCGATGAGAGGTTTACGCTGTCGGTACGCATGTAGGTGATGTGTCCGGCTTCGTAGAGTTTCTGTGCCACCATCATAGTCAACGACACCGGGAAACCGAGTTTGCGTGAGGCTTCCTGCTGTAGGGTCGAGGTGGTGAACGGTGCTGCCGGAGATTTTTTCAGTGGCTTGACCGTGAGGTCGCTGATGCTGAACGTTGCGTCCTTGCACGATTCGAGGAATGCCATTGCCGAGGCTTTGTCGGGAAGTCGCTTGTTCAACTCTGCACGGATAGGTTGTGGGGAGTTGGCGGTGTGGAGTAGAGCCACAACGCGGTAGTACTCTTCTGCCTTGAAATTCTTGATTTCCTTTTCGCGCTCCACGATGAGACGCACTGCCACGCTCTGCACGCGTCCTGCCGACAGTGCCGGCTTGATTTTCTTCCACAACACCGGCGACAGTTCGAAGCCTACGATGCGGTCGAGCACGCGGCGTGCCTGCTGGGCGTTTACGCGGTCGATGTCGATGGTGCGGGGATTTTCGATGGCGTGGAGGATTGCATCCTTGGTGATTTCGTGAAACACTATGCGCTTGGTCTTTTCCGGTGTGAGCCCGAGCACTTCATAGAGATGCCAGGCGATGGCCTCTCCCTCGCGGTCCTCATCGGAAGCGAGCCAGACCATGTCTGCCTTTTTCGATTCGCTCTTGAGTTGCTTCACCAACTCTTTCTTGTCGGCCGGAATCTCGTAGATGGGCTTGTAGTTGTCATCTACGTCGATGCTGAAGTCTTTCTTCTTCAAGTCGCGGATGTGTCCGTAACTCGACATAACCTTATAGTCGTTTCCCAGAAACTTTTCAATTGTCTTGGCCTTTGCAGGAGACTCGACAATTACTAAATTTTTCGGCATATCAATTATTCCTCTCTTGTTTTTGCGCCGCAAAATTAGACAAAAAAAACTATACGGCAACGGATTTCATACCTAAATAATATAAAAACGGACTTCAAGACCATGCCCTGGAGTCCGTTGTTACAGTTATTTTACATCGTGGCTATTCCTCTTCGGGGAAAAGTTTCTTGCCGTAGTCCGACATGTAGTCGCGCACTTCGTGGATTGGAAGCGACACGGTGACGATGCCGGCGGCGTAGCATGCCACCTCATAAGGATTGTAGACAAACGAGATCATCGCTCCATCGACAAAGAAGTTGTCTACCGACGGAATTTTGTCCACAAGCAGGTTGCCAGCATAGTCGGGATTTTGCTGTGCGTCGCGCATAATGGCTGCCTTGAGTCCGTCAACGTCGGAGAACAGGCGGCCTACGGTGAGCACCTGACCCTTGTCGATGTCGTAATTAAGATATGTTGTGGCGTAGTAGCCGTGCGCTCCGCCGAGATACGACGACATGCTGATGCTGTAGGTAATCAGATGGGTGCCGATGTAACTTGGTGTTGCCGACAAGTTGTAGGTGTATTGTTGTCCCATCGTTTCGCTCAAATCAGGGATTGCCTTCACTGCTTTCTGCTTCACGCCCTTCTCGTCCTCAAATCCCAGTGGGGCGGACGTGAGGTTGGACAGCGAGGCGTTGAGGTTGGCTGCACGGTAAGTGCCGAAAGCCTTCGACAGCAGCGAGTCCTGCAATTCCTTCGGGGCATTGCCGCTGAGCGAGTCGGGCCAGCACACGTTGGCTGTTATGTGGGTGTAGATTTTCATCCCGTTGGCGAGATCTTTCAGGCTGTCGGGAAACTGGAGTTCGCTTTTCTTGTCGAGTTCCACGGTGTGGAATTGGCAAATGCCGGTCTTGTCGACCTCTTCAGCCGGCTTGTCGTTTTTGCCGCAACCTGCAACTGCAAGTGCCACGGCTGCCATAATCAATAGTTTCTTCATCTTAAGATTTGTTTTTAATGTTAGACTGAATAATTATGGCAAAGTTAAAACTTTCCGTGAAAAAAAGTCATCAGTCCTCCATTTTTTGCCGCCAGGAATCAGAATCGGGTCATGATTTCGAGTACAATCTTGTCCTTTTCCGAGGTTTTGGGCACGGCATTGTCGCCGTAGAAATACTTCTCGTAGTTCAGTCGGATGTCGGAGATGAAAGGCTTGGCAAGGCTTACGGTGATGCCGGCGGTGATGCGCGAACGCTTGTAGTCGGTCAGCACCATTTTGCCGTTGTCGTCGAGTGTGCCGTCGCTATGGTCGGTCATAAAGTCATATCTCACGAGTGGCGAAATCTTTTTCACGAGTTTGCCGCTTTTGAGAGCAATGTCGTAGTTCACGAAACTGTTGAACGAATGCACATTGTCGAAAGCGTTGTTAGAATAATGCTTGAACAGGTACTCCGCCTCGATGTGCCATCCGCATTTCTGCCAGTATGCCCCGGCGTCGTACATCATAATAGTGTTGCTGTTGGGACTAACCTTTTGTGTGCTGAGCGTGATATTGAAGCCTTCGGGAAGCAAGAACTGCGCCTTGGCGGAGAAGTTGATCTTCTTTGTCCAGAAATCCTTCTGATTGGTCAGCCCCGAACCGTTGAAAAGTCCTGCGTCGAGGATGATGGGCAGTCTGCCATCAATCTTGTAGCCTACCGTCAGACCCACATCGCGCACGTTGCCCACTTGCTTGGCGATGAACGAACGGTTGGCGAAGTATTGCTGATGGGGCGAGCGGTGCGCGTCGATGGTGAAAGGCACTCGCATCTGTCCGAGTGTGACGGAAAAGCCGGTGAACGGCTTGATACGTGTGTAGGCGTCAAGCATCTTGATTTTTCCCTCGTCGCAGAGGTCAATCTCAGCCTTGTATTCCACGGCGCGCGCCACCTTGCCGTCTACGCTCAGACGGGCGTTGCGTACCTCAAAGCGGCTTTCGCCCTCCTCGGTCTGGTATTCAAACTTGCCTCTTACTGTGCCGTGGATGCTTGGCATATAGTTCACTTTCTCTTGTTTTACGGCAGTGCTGTCGGATTGCGCAACCGCAGGTACGCTGGCGATACAAATCAAAGCCAGCGGCAGAAGCGCGTGTAGGTGTAGTGTCATAAAATAAAGACTGTTAAATGATTGCCGCAAAGATAGGAAGACGCATCAACCGTAAAATAACAATTTAGTTAAATTGCACTGGTGCAGTCGAAAAATCCCATTGCGGCAGATTTTGCGCCGCAGATTTGGCAAAATCAAAAGTTTGCGCTATCTTTGCGATTGATTTGCGCATGTGGCGTAATTGGTAGCCGCGCTAGACTTAGGATCTAGTGACGTAAGTCGTGGGGGTTCGAGTCCCTTCATGCGCACAGCGAAAGAGGTCAATCCGACACCGGGTTGACCTCTTGCTATTTCAACAAGGCAAACATAAAACAAGGGGCTGCGCCGGTGTGGTGCAGCCCCTTGTGGTTGGGTTGGCGTGATTATTTCACGATTACTTTTGTGTTGTTTACTACATAGAAGCCTGCAGGGAGGGCGATTGTTGTTTCGCCGTTGACTGTCTGCTGTGCCACTTTCTGGCCGGCTACGTTGTAGACCGCTACGGTAGCAGGCTCTGATGCGCTTACGTGTACTGCGCCGTCAACACCGTATGCCTTCACCTTGCTATCGGCAACCACCTTGTTCACGCCGCCGTAGATTTCGCTAAGATCGAGTGAGAACAATGCAGCAGTGAAGTCTGTCTGGTTGGTGTAGGCAACAGGCTTGCCAGTGATGCTGAGACCTTCGCCCTTGGCGCGCACTGCATAGTAGAGGGTGTTGCCATAGAACTTGGCGCAGAATGTGGTTGGATAGCCTGCACTCTTTGCGTTGATGGTCGATGCGATCTCGATACCTGTGCCGTCCGTCTCCTCGCCATCGCCAGGCTCAAGACTGTTGGCTTCACTGTCGATGTTGAGGATTGCGCCTTGGAAATCAGAGTCTGCAATGCTGTAGCCTGCAATGTAGGTCATATCGCCTTTCGAGAGTGATGCGAAGTAGCCTGAGATGCCTTCTGATTCCGACGAAACGCCTGAGATTTCGCCTGTCTCACTGTCGAATTTGAGCATATAGCCTTCCATTGTGGTGCTTGAGGTTGCTACAAACTCGCCGCCGTGAAGAATCTTGCAGAATCCGCCCTTGAAGATGCCGGAAACGTGTACGCGGCCGTCGGAGAAGTCTATGCTCTTCACTTGTGTGGTGTGCTTGCCGTCGGATGCTGCAGAGGCATAGGCGAAGGTAACCCAAGAAACGTTGAGGTCAGTGTCGAACGCTGCTGCAAACACGTCGTCGAAGATTGTTGGGGAGAAGGCGTTGTCGCCGAATTTTACTTCGCCTCCATCGACTCCTTTCACGCGGCCGGCAACATAGAGTTTGCCGTTGGCGAAGGTCACAGCGTCGATATAGTCTTCAGCATCTGTGCCGGTGATGTCGAAATTCTTCACGAAGTTGCCGGCGTTGTCGAGTTTCACGAGATAGAGCGACTTTGCCGAGCGTGCAGGCACAGTGTTGTCGCCGATAGTGAGGGCAGCGCCGTGCTGGCCGCCGAGGTAGATGTTGTCGTTGTCATCTACAGCAACCTTTGCGTTGAGCGAAGAGCCGTCTTCAGCCACGATTTGTTTTGCCCATTCAAGATGACCGTTGGCAGAAATCTTGAGTACTACGATGTCGTAGACCGACGAGTTGGCGAAAGTCTTCTCGATGGTCGTTGTGTGGTTGTCAGCATCAACGAGGTCGAGGATTGAGTTTGCAGGCACGTCGCTTTCGTCCTTGCTGTTGAAGGCAGTGAATGTCATTGAAGCGGCAACGACTACGCCACCGTCGGAAGTGGCAGCGACAGAAGCGTTGCTTACGCGGCCGTTCTTCGAATAAACGTGCCAAACGCCTTCGCCCTGGTTGTTGACCTTAGTGACGAGCAAGTTGTTGTTGCCCGAGGTTGCCTTGTTGGTAGCGCCGAAAGCCACCTTCTCGGCAGCACCGAAGTTCACCCAAGTGGCAGTTTCGTCAGTGCCCTTGCTTGTGAAATTGGAAACGAGGTAAGCACCGTCGGCAGTAGGCGCGAGGCCCTCTGGGGTAGTGGCGGCACTACCATTGATTACTGTTGCCCAGTTTAAAGTAGGCATAATCAATTGCGGCTCGTCTTGAGCAAAGCCGGTGAAGGCTACTGCTGCGAGCGACAAAGAAACGAGTAATGATTTTTTCATCGTCTTTCTGTTTTTTATAGGGTTATTAAAAAATTAGTCCTATTGTAGCCGTGCCCCCCTTTGCCGTAAGGCTGCCGGCATAATGCTTGCCGTCGTAGACGAGGCGGCAGAATATGCCGAGACCGTCCTTGATGCGGCAGTCCGCACGGAGTCCGGCGGAGTAGTGCGTGTCGGTGTCGGCAAGCATCTGATACTGCCGTTCAGCCGATGCGTCGAGTACCGACTGCGACGACTCCGGTCTGCTCCACAAGGCATCGTTGCTCATCACCGCCGTCACCGATGCGAAAGGCGACAGCGTGCAGCGACCAGTCATCCACGACAGTGTTGCGCCGAAGCCCACTATGGGGTGGTTTACCTCCATACGCCGTTCCGGCTCCGTGTAGCGCCAGCGGTCGGTGGCATAGCCAGCCGTTGCGTCCATTTGCAGTCGAAGTGACTTGCGCAAATATTCATAGGAAACCTTTGCTGTAGCCTCCGTCTGCGTGCGGCGGAACATCAGGAGAGATGCAATCTCCGGGTAGATGTTGTTTTCGGCCTCGCCGAAGATGTTCTCGTTGCCGTCGCGGCGACCGCGGCTTGCATTCACCTCTACGGCGATGCTGTGGCCCTGCGCCGGGCGTAAGAGAGCATAGGCGGTTATATTGTAAGTGCGCTCGCCGACCGATGCCATAGGCAGTTCGTTGAGCGATGATATGATTTTGTCAAACCCGAAATAGTCGTAGGCGGCAGTCACCCCGGCTTCAGTCTTGCCGGCTTGCAGCGATGCGCCAATCTGCGCACCGAAATCACGGCCGTTGTAGTAAGTGTTGGTGTTGGTGCCGCGGAAGCGGTAGTAGTCAGTGCCGAGACCAGTGGCGTGGTAGACAGTCGGCTGGTATGTCTCGTTGTAGAACTTCACCACATTGGTCTGCTTGTATTTGCCGGCTTTGAGAGCCACGTCGAGCCATTTCCATTTCATTCCCACCGCAAAATCGAGGTCGCTCGTGAGGTTGCGCGGACGGGGGTCGATGGTGCGGTAGGCAAGCAAAGCCTTGTAGCCCGCCGAAGCACCGAGAGTTATGCCGTTTTTCAGCGTGTGGGCAAAGCCGCCGCTGAAGCGGTAGGTCTCCTCGTGAAGGTCGCCACCAACAAGGTCGGCAGTGACGTAAGGATAGATGCGGCTGTAGTCTGACGACTCGTTGAGCAACACGTTGCGGCGTTGACCGATGGAGTAGCCAGCCTCGCCCCAGATGTCGTTTTTCCCCTTCTTGATGTACGCCTCCGCCGAGATGTCGGCACGGTTGCTGCCGTCGCCCTCTTCGATGGAGCGTGCCTGCTCCTGCGTGTCGAAGAGCCACGAAGCACCGATGGTTGTGAGCGAAGCATCGTAGCGGTTCTTCATCATTGCCGGGTTCTCGTAGCGCACCGTCGCCACATTGCGGCGCAGCAGACTGTTGTCCATCCACCGTGTCTGCACGTCGGCTTGTTGTGCCGATGCCGTCGCGGCGGTCAAGAACAATGATATGTAGAAAATCCGTTTCATCCTTTATTGGTCGTTTTTAGGCTGTACGCCGTCGTAGGTTATTGTCGTTGCCTTGTCGCCCGAAGCGTTGACGGAGGTGTGCTGCTCCTCGATGATTGACGGCACGCACGCCGCATTGAAATCGTCGGTAGAGTTGTTGGTGTCCTTCAGCACACGGCGGCCGTCGTCGGTGAGGTAGAGCATCTTGCGGCGCACGCTCTTGAAGAAGCGGTCGCTGTCGGCGCTCATGCGTCCGCACCACGTCCATCCGGCGTCGATTGATGCCGGGAGCACGTTCCATTTGCGGTCCGACTCCACGCTGCAGTTCACGCCGTCGACAATCCACGAATTGGGTATCTTGTATCCGTCGCCGCTCATCGGGTAAGTGCCGGTTGGCAGATACATCGTGTAGCGGTAGGTGTAGAAATAGTTGGTCAGATAGGCTTGCTTTTCCACCGGGATGCGTGCCAGCGCAAACGAGGTGAAGCCTTGGTTGTGGAGAATGAAGATGCTCCGCGAGTCGCAGTACCACTTGTCCATATCGGGCACGTCAGGGTTGTTGATGTCCGTCTGGCTCGGTACGGTCGACACATCATACCATTCGAAGTCAGCACCCGAAAGGTCAAACGAGTTTTCGTTCGATGTGCGGTGGTCGATGGCAGTGTCGCAGATGGTGAGCGACTGTCCTGGTTGTACGGGATAGTCGGTGCCGTTGCCGGGAATCACATAGATGGCGTGTACCGTCATTGCCTCCTGCTTAAGGTCCGGGTCGAAGGTGTATTGCTGGGTGGAGCGGAACTTCGATTCCACGAATGCCAGTCCGTCGGCATAGAGTACATGGTCAGTGTTGTTGTAAATCTTGAAATACGTGTCGCCGATGTAACTTGAGCCCGATGTGCGTCGGGTGCCAGTGAAGAAAATCTCCTCAAAGATGAAGTCGTCGTTGTCAGCCACCAGGTAGACCGGCAGCGACAGATTCACGCCGTCGGCAGTGGCGCGCACCGACTCCACGTTGCCTATGAGTTGACCACTCACCACGGCGGCATCGTCGCCGCTGCCGTTGCTGTAGGTCACCTCCGCCTGGTATGAGCATTCGTAGAAACCAACAGGCAGACTCACGTTGCCGGTCGATGTGAAAACCACTGATTCGCCGGTCGACAGGTTGCGGAACGTGAGTTTTTCGCTCTCCACGGTCAGCCCTGCCACTTCCGTCTGCGGCACCACTTCAACCTTTGCCGACACGCGAGGCACGGAAGCCTCGTCGGCGCAGGCGGCGAGCATCGCAATGGCGGCTGCTATAATCAATATGTGTAAACTCTTCATCATAGTCTAAAATGTGAGATTTGCCTCCACTCCGAAGTACGGACTCACGTTGCGGCGGATTTTGTAGCCGTTGGAGTAGTAGTCGGGAGTGTAGTCGATAATCTTGTTGGCAAACATCGACAGACGCAGGTACTTGCCGAGCGTCTTCGTGGCCTTGAGGTTCACGCTCATGGCAAACGGCACGGTAAACTGCTTGAACGAGTCGCTGTTGTAGTACTTTATCAGATGGCTCAACATCGCGTCTGCAGCCGACTCGTCGGTGTAGTCGTGCAACTGGCCGTCGGTCACATCGAGATAAGCCGTCGGGCGGCCGTTTTTCTCCAGGTTCTGCGTCTTCACAAACCATGAGCACTGCACCGAAGTGGCGAAAATCAGCCCCCATTCAGGTATCTGCGTGTCAAACATCAGGTTGGTTGTGAGCGTCTGGTTGATGTCTCCGTCGGTCCAGTTGTAGAGACCCACATAGCGGTCGCTCACCGCCACGTTGTCAACCACGTCGCTCACCGCCACAAACATCGGTAGACTGTTGCTGTAGCGAGTCTTGAACCACGCGCCGTTGAGGTTTATGCGTGTGCGCAGCGGACGGATGCGTGCTGAGGTGAACTGAAATTCGATGCCCTCCTTGTCGATGCGCGTGCCGTTGTCGGCGCGCGTGTAGCCGTCGAGTTTGCTCGCTACGGTGTAGGGGAGTCCGTCGAGCGACGGCTTGCCGGTGAGCGAACTTCCGTCGATGGCGGATTCGTCGTAGTCGTTATAAGTGTATGCGCCGTAGACAGCCATATAGCGGAAGCCCGACGACATGTTTTCGCGGAAATAGTCGACCGACAGGGTGTTGTCGCCAAAGGTGAGGTCGAGGCGCAACTCCTTCTTTATGTTGGAAGCCGGACGGATGTTGTAGTTCGTGGGGTCTTGGATGTAACTGCGCACCACGAAGCGGCTGTACTCTTGCGGATGGTTGGTGTCGTAGTAGCCTAACTCCGTTATGTCGTTGTAGTACTTGTCGGGGTAGAGGTAGTTGAGTGTAGGCATCTTCGATGTTTTGCCGATGCCGCCGGCAAAACTCAGAGTGACGCGTCGGCCTGCCCATTCCCACGCTGGCAAGTTCCATTTCAGGTTGGCGCGTGGGTCGAGGTAAATCTTGCCCTTCATCGTGTAGCGGCTGTCGAGTCCGGTGAGACTGTTGGTGCGCAAGCCCGCCTGTAACTCAATTTTGTGTTCGCCCACTTGCAACTTGCCGTCGTATTCGATAAACGCCGACACCTGTGACAAGGCAGGAATGTCGTAGAACTTGCGAGGGCGTGAGCCCCATCCCGACACCGACAGTGGACGGCTGAGGTCGTAGACCTGTCCGCGACCGAAATTTTTCGCATAGTTCCAGTCTGCGCCTACGAGCAGTGCATTGTCGAGCACACCCGTATGCAACTCAAAGTTGGCCTTTGCCTTGGCGTAGGCGGTAAACGGCTTGCCGTCGCTCAGAAACCACGCTTCATACTCCGAGAAGATGAGTGCCGCATCGTGTACGCCCTCCTCCGAGGTGGTCGGCACGATGCCATAGCGTTGAGGCGCAACGAGACGGCGTTGTGTAAGCCGGTCGAACTGCTGCGTCACGAGCGTGTTCACGTCAAGACTCTTGAATAGTCCGCGGCGTTCCGGTCGCCATGAGAAGTTGTTGGTCACCGAAACCTTGTTGTAGGTCGACTTGTATTCGTCGATGCGACCGTAGTTGATGTCTGGGTCGCTCTTGCTGTTGTCAAACGAGCCGGTATAGTCAACGGCGGCAGTGTAGCGCAGTGCTCCGCTGGAGAGCGTGAGGCGCAGCGAACCGTTGCCGCGGCGGTATTTTTGCAGATTGTTTGTAGGGTCGGGCTTGGAGTCGAGCAGACCAGCGTCCACGTTGAGCAATGTGGTCTTGCTGAGGCGTATGCCTTTGCCCATAGACAGGAGTTTGCTGTAGCCGTCGGCCTTGAAGCGCGCCGTGAACGGAGTGGAGCGGCGGATTTTGTTGATTTTTACCATTCCGCTCGTCAGGTTGCCGTACTCCACCGACGGGATGCCGCGCACCACCTCCACGCTCTCCACGTCGTCGGTAGAGATGGAACGCATATCAACGCCGCGATTGGTGGTGTTGAGGTTGTTTTCGGTTGAGGAGGTTGTGGTTGCCGACTGTGTGGACGACAGAGGAGTGTACTGCATATTGGCGTCGGTCGACAAGGGATTGCCGTCGACCACGAAGAGTGTGCCAAGCGAGGAGATTGCATAATTGTTGTTGACCGACGAGTTGCCCTGCGCATCCATCGTGCCGGTTTCGCGAAGCCCGATGGTGTTGGCTGTCGACAAGTCCGGGTCTTTCTGCTGTCCGCCGGGAAGCAGTTGCATAAGGTCGGAGAGGCTTGTCGGTTGAAGAAACTCCATTGCCGAGCGGTCGATGCGCGATGCCGTCACTGCGCCTTTCGACTCCTTGGCAGTGACTACCACCTCATGTAGTTCCGCTGCCATAGCGATTGAATCAAGGCGAGCTTCTTCCTTCGGGTCAATATCTGGCGACTGTGCTGCTGTCCATCCGAATGCAGGGAGCATAGCGGTGGCCAATAGATTAAGCCGTAGTAATTTGTGCATTGCGTTAAACTCCAATTATGTACGCTACAAAAGTACAATCAAACAGCCAACTTCGCAATACTAAATTGTAGGTAATTCCTGCGCGTGCGCTCATAATTAGTGATGATGCCGAAATTTTCATCGCTTTTATGGATATTTTACTTGCGGATTTTGCCTACTTTTGCGGCACTGAACAAAAAAATGCGAGATTATGGACGAGTTGTTTTATGAGGTCGTCGACCTGCTCAAGTCGCTTATCGCCACCCCGTCGGTGAGCCGCGACGAGGCTGCCGCCGCCGACAAGGTGGAGGCTTTTATCCGCAGCAAGGGACACGATGCCAAGCGCCACGGCAACAATGTGTGGACCATTGCCGACGGCTACGATGCTTCGCGGCCTACGCTGCTGCTTAATTCCCACATTGACACGGTGAAACCGGTGGCAGGGTGGACCTATGACCCGTTCACCCCTGAGGACGACGGCGAACGCATCTACGGCCTCGGCAGCAACGATGCCGGTGCGCCGATGGTGAGTCTGCTTGCCACGTTCCTGATGCTGTCGGCACGTCCGCAGAAGTATAATCTTGTGTTCCTTGCCTCGTGTGAAGAGGAGGTGAGCGGTAAAAACGGACTCGAAGCGGCATTGCCGTTGCTCCCGAAAATCGACGTAGCAGTGGTGGGCGAGCCTACGGGTATGCAACCTGCCGTGGCTGAAAAGGGACTGATGGTGCTCGACGGCGAAATCAAGGGCAAGTCGGGTCATGCAGCGCGCAACGAGGGTATCAATGCCATCTACGAAGCATTGCCAGTGGTGGAACGACTCCGCAACCTTTCGTTCCCGAAGGTGTCGCAGCATCTCGGGCCGGTGAAGGTCAGCGTGACGCAGATCAATGCAGGGACGCAGCATAATGTGGTGCCCGACCTGTGCAGGATTGTAGTGGATGTGCGCACCACCGACGCCTACACCAACGAGCAGACACTCGAGCTGATTCGCCAAGCCGTGCCGTCGTGCCAACTCACCCCGCGCAGCGTGCGTCTGCGTCCGTCGTCGATTCCCGAGGAACATCCCATCGTGCGCCGACTTGTGTTTGCCGGCCGTGAGCCTTTTGGATCGCCCACGCTCAGCGATCAGGCTCTGATGCCGTTCCCCTCACTGAAGATAGGTCCTGGAGATTCCGCACGCTCGCACACCGCCAATGAATACATCACCTATGCCGAAATCCGCGAAGCGATGCAGTTGTACTATGTCATCCTCGACGGTCTTTCGCTATAGGGTCGAACACCTAAAATATGCAAAATAGAGGCTAACATTGCGTTTGTTCCGCCCTATTTATGTACTTTTGTGCCGTCATTGCACTCAATGAAATGAACTTGAAGCGCTTTCATATCTACATAATCATAGCAACAATCCTGTCGACGGCACTTTTTGCCAACCCACAGACAGGAAAGAGCGACCAGAAGGGCGACAGCATTCCAAATGCTGCCACGGCTCTTGTCGACTCTGCTCTGATTCGTGCCCGTGCAGTGACGTCTCTGCGCATCGACTCCATCCGCAACGCGATGGCTGCATTGCGCGACAATGCCCGCCGCCAGCGTCCGTCGCTGCGTTCGGGAGAGCAACTCGATTCGGTGATTAGCAGTGTTACCGACCGTGTCTCGGACAGTGCAACCGACAGCATTGACAATGCCGTAGTAGCGCTCCCCGACAGCATCGAACTGCCTGATTCGGCTTATATTGCAGACGACATACCTGCGGAGTTTGACACCATTGCGAAACCCAAGAAAAGCCTAATAGTAAGGGAGCAGGTTGACCTCGACCACGCTGTTGACTTTGCCGCCAAGGATTCACTCGTGATGATGGGACAGAGCGCAGCATTTATGTATGGACAGAGCAGCGTGAAATATGCTGACATCAACCTCGCTGCCGACGAAATCCACATGGATATGAAGGAAAGTCTGGTGTATGCCGTAGGCCGCCCGGACTCTACCGATGAAATCGTTGGCTCTCCGGTGTTCAAGGACAAGAGCGGCGAGTATGAGTCGAAGACGATGACTTATAACTTCAAGACCTCGAAAGGCTTTATCACCGACGTTGTTACTCAGCAGGGCGAAGGCTACCTCACAGGCGGTCAGACGAAGAAGATGGAGGACGACTCGTACAACATCATCAACGGTCGCTACACCACCTGCGACGACCATGAGCATCCGCACTTCTATATGCAACTCACCAAGGCGAAAATGCGACCGAAGAAGGACATCGTGACAGGTCCGGCATATATGGTGCTTTGCGACGTGCCGCTGCCGTTGGCTGTGCCGTTCGGCTATTTCCCCTTCACGTCGAAGTATTCCTCCGGTGTGATTTTTCCGACTTTCGGCGACGACTACAACAAAGGCTTTTATCTCCGCGACGGCGGCTACTATTTCGCCCTCAGCGACTATGCCGACCTCGCGCTCACTGGCGAAATCTACACCAAAGGCTCTTGGGGTTTGGCCGCCAAGTCGACCTACAGAAAGCGGTATAAGTTCTCCGGCAGTTTCGACCTCAGTTACATCACCACGATAACCGGCGACAAGGGTTCGCCCGACTATATGAAGCAGAAGAACTTCCGCATCACTTGGTCGCACTCGCAGGACTCGAAGGCAAACCCCAACCTCACATTCTCGGCAAGCGTGAACTTCGCCACTTCCGGCTATTCGCGCAACGACCTTAACAGTTACTACAGTGAGGCGTTTACGGAAAACACAAAGAACAGTACGGTGAATATGTCCTATCGCTTCAGTTCCAAATTTCAGATGTCGACAACCGCATCGTTGGCGCAGCGCACACAGGACTCCACACTATCGGTGTCGTTTCCAAACATAACCCTTTCGCTCTCGCAGGTCGCTCCGTTCAAGCGCAAGCGTGCCGTGGGCGCGGAGCGTTGGTATGAGAAAATCAAGATGTCCTATACGGGTACGTTCCAGAACAGCCTTACCGCCAAGCAGAACCAGTTCTTCAAGAAAAGCCTCGTGCGCGACTGGTCGAACGGTATGCGTCACTCCGTGCCGGTATCGGCAACGTTCAGCATCCTGCAATACATCAACGTGTCGCCGAGCATCACGATGAACGACCGTATGTACACTCGCAAAATTCGTCGCGCCTGGGATGCCAACGCCTCGGCGGAGGTGCAGGATACTACCTACAACTTCTACAACGTGTTTGACTTCAATGCATCGATTTCCTTCGATACGAAGATTTACGGATTCTTCAAGCCGATGAAGTTCCTCGGTGACAAGGTGCAGATGATTCGCCACGTGTTGAGCCCATCGGTTTCGTTCAGCGGCTCGCCAGACTTCTCGAAGCCGGGGTGGGGCTACTACGGCACCTACGACTATACCGACAGTCAGGGTGCGGCACGCCAGAACAAGTATAGTTACTTCGGCAACAACATCTTCGGCTCTGTGGGGCAAGGCAAGACGGGTATGGTAAACCTCTCGCTGTCGAACAACGTGGAAATGAAGGTGAAGAGCGACCAGGACAGCACCGGTTACAAGAAAATCTCGCTTATTGAGAACTTCACAATCTCGCAGTCGTACAACTTTGCCGCCGACTCCTTGCGGTGGAGCAACGTGAGCACATCGTTGTCGCTGCGTCTTGTCAAGAACTTCAACCTTAACCTTTCGGCAACGTGGGACCCCTATACCTACCAACTCAACTCGTCTGGCAACCCTGTAAGGGTCGATGTCCCTCGCTGGAAGGCTGGTAAGGGATGGGTGAAACTGTCGAGCACGGGAACGTCGTTCAGTTACACGTTCAACAACTCCACGTTCAAGAAAAAGAAGAAGACCACCGGCACAGACAAGGGCAAGACTGCCGACGGCAACGCATTGCCGGAGGATGACAACGACCCGACAAACAAGAAAAAGAAGGAAGACGATTCGCTTGCACTCGACGACGACGGATATGCCCATTGGAGTTTCCCGTGGAGTTTCACCGTGAACTATTCAGTCAACTACGGTTACGGCGCATTCGACAAGGAGAAGATGGACTACAAGGGACGCTTCACCCAAAACCTCAGTTTCAGCGGTCGCATACAGCCTACTAAGGGGTGGAACTTCTCGTTCTCGTCGAGTTACAACTTCGACACCCACAAACTGTCCTACATGAACTGCTCTATCACCCGCGACCTCCACTGCTTCTCGATGAGTTGTAGTTTCGTGCCTATCGGTCCGTACAAGTCCTACAACTTCCATATTGCAGTGAAATCGTCGCTCCTCAGCGACCTCAAGTACGACAAGCGCAGCAGTTACAGCAACGGCGTGGACTGGTACTAATGGCGCAGAATGGCACGTAGTGCTAAAAATTGTCATTTTCAGGTAAATAGTTTTGAATGTTGGGGAACGATTTGTTATCTTTGTGGGAATTTTTGAAGATAAAAAACTAAATATGAATCCGATTAAAAAGACCATCACGCTTGCCGACGGCAGAGAGATTACTCTCGAGACCGGAAAGTTGGCTAAACAGGCGGATGGCGCAGTAGAGTTGCGCATGGGTAACACTATGCTCCTTGCAACTGTCGTTTCAGCGAAAGAAGCTGGTGAAGGTGTGGACTTCATGCCACTCCAAGTTGAATACAAAGAGAAATTCTCGGCTGCGGGTCGCTACCCGGGCGGTTTCCAAAAACGCGAAGGTCGCTCGTCGGACTACGAGATTTTGACTTCTCGCCTTGTTGACCGCGTGCTTCGTCCGCTGTTCCCTGAAAACTATCATGCTGACACATTTGTCAACGTTATTATGTTCTCTTCCGACGGCGTTGACATGCCTGACGCTTTGGCTGGTCTCGCCGCTTCTGCCGCTATCGCTGTGAGCGACGTGCCTTTCCACGGTCCGATTTCTGAGGTCCGTGTGGCTCGCGTTGACGGCGAATTTGTGATTAACCCTACTTTCGAGCAGTGCGAACGTGCCGACATCGAGTTGATGGTAGGTGCTACCTACGACAACATCATGATGGTGGAAGGCGAGATGAACGAGGTTTCGGAACTCGAACTCCTCGATGCTCTTAAGGCCGCTCACGAAGCCATCAAGGCTCAGTGCCTCGTGCAGATGGAACTTGCCAAGGAAGTTGGCGTGGTTAAGCGCGAATACTGCCACGAAGTCAATGACGAGGACCTCCGCAAGGACGTTCACGACAAGTGCTACGAAAAGGCTTATGCTGTTGCCAAGGCAGGCAGTGCCGACAAGCAGTGGCGCAACGAGTCGTTCAAGAAGATTGAAGAAGAATATCTCGAGTCAATTCCTGAAGAGGAGCGCGAAGAGAAAGCGCCTCTCGTGGCTCGCTACTATCACGACGTAGAGAAAGAGGCTGTGCGCCGTTGCATCCTCGACGAGGGCATCCGTCTCGATGGCCGTAAGACCAACGAGATCCGTCCTATCTGGTGCGAGGTTGACTACCTGCCAGGACCTCACGGAGCAGCCATCTTTACTCGTGGTGAAACACAGGCTCTCGCTACATGTACGCTCGGTACAAAACTCGACGAGAAGATTCTCGACGACGTGCTCAACCAGGGCAAAGAGCGCTTCCTCCTTCACTACAACTTCCCTCCATTCTCTACAGGCGAAGCAAAGGCTCAACGTGGTGTAGGTCGTCGTGAAATCGGTCACGGCAACTTGGCTCACCGCGCCCTCAAGCGTATGTTCCCTGACAACTTCCCTTACACTTGCCGCATCGTTTCCGACATCCTCGAGTCCAACGGCTCGTCGTCGATGGCAACAGTCTGCGCCGGTACGCTCGCATTGCTCGATGCCGGTGTGAAGATGAAGAAGCCGGTGGCAGGTATCGCTATGGGTCTTATCACTGACTACGATAGTCCTAAATATGCAATCCTTTCCGACATCCTCGGCGATGAGGACCACCTTGGCGACATGGACTTCAAGGTGACAGGTACGAAGGACGGTATCACTGCTACGCAGATGGATATCAAGTGCGACGGACTTTCTTACGAAATTCTCGAGAAAGCCCTCAACCAGGCTCGCGAAGGTCGTCTGCACATCCTCGGCATCATCAACGAAACAATCCCTGCTCCACGCGAAGACTACAAGCCTCACGTGCCACGTATCGAAGCATTGGTTATTCCTAAGGAATTTATCGGTGCTGTCATTGGCCCGGGCGGAAAGATTATCCAAGGCATCCAGGAACAGTCGGGTGCAATCGTCACTATCGAAGAAGAGGGCGACCACGGAAATATCGAGGTTGCTGCGCCAAACAAGGAGTCGATCGACAAGGCTATGGAACTCATCAAGGGTATCGTAGCGCAGCCTGAAGAGGGCGAGACTTACACCGGTAAGGTGGTATCAATTATGGACTTCGGTGCATTCGTTCAGTTTATGCCTAACCGCGACGGCTTGCTCCACATCTCTGAAATCGCTTGGGAGCGTTTCGAGAAGATGGAGGACACTGGCCTGCACGAAGGTGATGAGGTGACAGTGAAACTCATTGAAATCGACAAGAAGACAGGCAAGTTCCGCTTGTCAATGCGTGCCCTCCAGCCAAAGCCGGAAGGCTATGTAGAGCCGGAGCGTCCTGCACGCCCACCACGCCGCGACGGCGACCGTCGTGGTGGTGACCGTGACCGTCGTGGCGGACATCGCGACGACCGTCGTGGCGGCAACCGCGGTGGCAACCGTGGCGACCGCAACTAATCGGAAGCATTGAATTTGTCAATATATAAAGCGGGCGAGTCCATCTGGATTCGCTCGCTTTTTTTTTAGATTGCCATAAAAAAGGCTCAAGCCGCAAGGTTTGTGCTTGATTTTTGAGGGACAGTTAAATTTGCGGTATGCAGACAGTAGATGCAATGAGTCTTGACGAGAGCGCACCGTAGGTGCATCGGCTGATGCTGGCGGCACCCACTACGGGGTGCAGGTTGCTGGTTGTCAGTCTGCCCCAGGCTGAAGCCTGGGGTTAGCAATACGGCGCACCTACGGCGCGCTTGTCACTCGTTGCTCGCCGAGCCTCATCTCCGGGCGCTTGTCACTTGCTGCTCGCCAAGCCTAATCTTCGGCGCGCTCGTCACTTGCTGCTCGCCAAACCTCATCTCTGGCGCGTTCAGTTCTTTTTGATACGCTTTGCTCCTCATTTTTACACATACCCCGACCTTATGGTTTGAACCATAAAAAAACAAGAGCGCCGGTGGGGCGCTCTTGTTTGTATAACATCGTTGAAGTGAGAATGCTACTTGGCGTATTTTGCTGCCTGCTCAGCGATGAGGGCAGGGTCTTCAAAGTAGTCGATGCGCATTGCGTGGCGCACGTCGGCAAGCGTCTGTGCTGCCACGGCGCGAGCCTCTTCGCTACCTCGCTTGAGGATGTCGAACACTGCCGGGATGTCCTTTTCCCACTGTTTGCGGCGTTCGCGTATCGGTGCGAGTTCTTCTTCAAGCACGTTGATGAGAATCTTCTTTACAGTGCCGTCGCCTACACCGCCAGCACAATAGTGATCCTTGAGGTCCTGAAGGCTCTCAAAGTCGGTGCAGTGACGTTTAAACGCCTCGTCGGAGCAGAATGCGTCGAGATAGATAAACGGACAGTTGCCCTCAAGGTGTCCAGGGTCGGAGATGTTGAGGTGCAATGGGTCTGTGTACATGCTCTTCACTTTTTTCGACACTTCCTTGGCTGTGTCGGAAAGGTAGATGCAGTTGCCAAGCGACTTGCTCATCTTCGCCTTGCCGTCAGTGCCTGGCAGACGCAGACAAGCGGCGTTGGTAGGCAACAGGATTTCCGGCTCTACGAGAGTGTCGCCGTAGACATTGTTGAAGCGGCCCACAATTTCGCGAGTCAACTCAATCATAGGCTCTTGGTCCTCGCCGGCAGGCACTGTAGTGGCGCGGAAAGCAGTGATGTCGGATGCCTGGCTTACCGGGTAGCAGAAGAAGCCCACCGGGATGCTCGTCTCGAAGTTGCGCATCTTTATCTCGGTCTTCACCGTAGGGTTGCGCTGCACGCGCGACACGGTTACGAGGTTCATGTAGTAGAATGCCAGTTCGGTGAGTTCAGGCACGGCAGACTGGATGAAGATTGTGGTCTTCGCCGGGTCGATGCCCACAGAGAGATAGTCGAGAGCCACCTCGATGATGTTCTGGCGTATCTTTTCAGGGTTGTCGGCGTTGTCGGTGAGAGCCTGTGCGTCGGCAATCATCACATAGATTTTGTCGTATTCGCCGGAGTTTTGGAGTTCAACGCGACGGCGCAGAGAGCCAACGTAGTGACCCAAGTGGAGTTTGCCGGTAGGACGGTCGCCCGTAAGAATGATTTTGCTCATTTCTGTAGTTCTTTTATATTTTGTCGGCAAGGCTTAGAAAAGATAGCCCACGCCGAGGTTGAAGTAAATTGGATACATGTTGAAAGTGATGGTTTCGAAACTCTTGGGGAATGCGCTGTTGAGTCCCCAAGTGAGGTCGGCATAGAGTTTCAGGTGCTTGAACGCCTCCCAGTCAACGCCAGCCTCTGCGCCCCACTGGAAACGGCGAAGGTTGTCGGAGAAGTCGTAGGTGGCAGTTTTGCCGTCGGCAAATGTGGTTTTCTCGCCCGTAGGGTCACCGTTGCGCAGGTAGCCGTCGTAGACATAGCCGGTAAACTTGCCGCTGATGAGGTAGGAGAGGAACACACCGAGTTTGATGTTGGTGCGCGGATGCACTTTGTAGACACCTACTACTGGGAACGTCAGGAACGAGTTGCGCACGGATGTTTGCACGCCGCCGGTCCAGCGGCCGCTTGCCTCTGCTCCGTCATTGGTAATCGTCATACCGTAGTTCTTCACCTCGGCATCGGTTTCCATATCCTTGTTCTCGACCCTTACGCCAAACTGGAGACCCCAGCGGTGGTTGCGGTCGAAGAAACGTGTGAAATCAACTTCGCCCGAAAATCCGGTTGAAGGCTTGTAACTCTTGATTTTGCGAATTTCGACAGGCAGAGGAATAGGCGATGTGCCGCCCATGTTGTAGCCTCCGCGCAGTTCTATTTGCCAGCCCTTGACGGAGGCATTGATGATTTTCTGAGTGCGGCTCATCTGTGCCGATACCGTTGCTGGGAGGATTGCCGCAACGGCTATGATTGCTGATATGATTTTTTTCATTGTCGTGGATTATTCGTGAACGATTTTCAGATTGCGGACGTCGAGAGTGCTGCCCACTGCACCGCGGAAGTAGTCGCCTTCGGCGCTGGAGGCAATGACGATGCCGATTTTGTATTTTCCGATAGCAAGTTGCGCCTCATCAATCACCTTGTTGTAGGCAGAGTAGTCGAAGTCAATGCTGAAGGTAGTCCAGTTGTCATCACCCAAACCGGTAACGTGGGCATCTCCGAGGTTGGCAAGTGCCACCATAGCAGGGTTCTGGAAATTGTTGTGCAACTCGTTGCCGTCGAGAAATTCAGTGGTATCGCTGGAAAGGAAGAACACCGCATAGATTGAGAACTTATCGGTCTGACCTTCCACCGGGTTGCCGTTTCCGTCGGTAAACGTCTCGCCGGCGATGTAGCGGTATTCGCCTTCGAGTTTCAGAGGCTTGTAGAGGTAAGGCTCGCCGAACAGGGTAGCCTCGCGAGGGTGTTGCGTTGCGTTCTCAAGGTCGAACTGACCCTGGAAGATGTTGCCGGCAGCGATAGGCATTTTTACCAGTTTGCCGAAACCGCCGGTAGAGCGTGTCACGAGGCGAATATAGTCGGGAGTGGCGTATTTGTCGCCGTTCATAAAGTTTGCAACGTTGTCGCCGTCGATTTTGGTTTGCGTGCCGTCAGGAAAGACTGCAAGAGTAGGGAAGAACTCCCAGATGTGATCCTTGTAGGCATCGTTGCCATACTGCTTTTTTGCGGCCTTGTCAGCCTCACCGCACATCACGTAGCCAGGGTTGCCCGATGCCCAAGACATTGCGAACAGAGGCTTGCCACCGTCGGGACCGTCTTCATACTCGTTGAAAATCGCATATTTACGTGTAGGATCGAGTTCAACCTTGTTGAACTTGTATTCGCTGGGCTTCTCCTGTTGCGATACAACTACTGGATAGGTCTTGCTCCATTCGCCGTCCTGCGATGTGACGGTATAGTTTATTGTATGATTTTCAGCGGTGCGGAAGTTCTGCACACTACCGCTCGCTGGGCTGATGGTTGCGCCTTCGGTGATGGTAAACTTAGGTGCAAGAGCAGTGATGTCAGCATTGGGGAATACGGTGACAAGCACCCTATGGTTTTCGATTGTCGGACTGCTCATCAGAATTTCCGACGGCAACTCGCAGGTGAGGATGTCGCACTCCGTGTTGAGCGCCTCTTTCTGGATGCATGAAGTTGCAGTCGCGAGCACAACCACGGCTGCGACTGCCGTTTTGTATACAAAAGTCATACTAATGTTCGTTAATAATCGTCACAAAGGTAACCAAATTATTCCATTTCGCCACTTTACACCATTTTTTTATCTCGCGGATGTTGCGTAAGTTTGCATAATTATTGGCTACGATTTTTTGACTATGAAATTTATATCTTGGAATGTCAACGGTCTGCGCGCTTGCGTGGGCAAAGGGTTTGGGGAGTCGTTCAAGGCTCTCGACGCCGACTTTTTCTGCCTTCAGGAAACGAAGATGCAGGCAGGACAACTCGACCTGCAGTTTGAAGGCTACCGTTCATATTGGAACTATGCTGAGAAGAAAGGCTATTCGGGCACAGCCATCTATGCCCGGCGTGAGCCGCTGAGCGTGGCGTATGGCATCGGTGTGGATGAGCACGACCACGAAGGTCGCGTGATTACGCTTGAGTACGAGGATTTCTTCCTCGTCACCGTCTATGTGCCCAACTCGCAGGACGGTTTGCGCCGTCTGGACTACCGCATGGCATGGGAGGACGATTTTCGCGCCTATCTGCTTCGGCTCGATGCAGTGAAGCCGGTGGTGGTTTGCGGCGACCTTAACGTGGCGCACAAGGAGATTGACCTGAAGAACCCTAAGACCAACCGCCACAACCCCGGATTTACCGACGAGGAGCGCGGCAAGATGACCGACCTCCTGTCGGCTGGCTTCATCGACACTTTCCGCCATTTCTATCCCGACCAGGCGGACATTTACTCGTGGTGGTCGTACCGCTTCCGCGCCCGCGAGAAAAATTCGGGGTGGCGCATCGACTATTTCCTCGTGTCGTCGCGCCTTGCCGACCGACTTGTGGATGCCAAGATTCACACTGAGGTGCTGGGGTCTGACCATTGTCCTGTTGAAGTTGAAATCAATATCTGATAGCCTATGTATGAAGACAGAATAGAGCGTGCGGTGGAGAATTTCAAGAAAGGCTACAACTGCACGCAGTCGGTGGTGGAGGCTTTTGCCGACCTCTATGGGGTAGACAGCAATGTTGCGCTGCGCATGGCAGCCTCGTTTGGCGGCGGCATTGGGCGCATGCGTCTCACTTGCGGCACAGCCTGCGGAATGTTTCTTCTTGCTGGGCTCGAAACCGGCGTGACCGACCCTGCTGACAGGATGGGCAAGGGTGCGAACTATGCCGTTGTGCAGCAGTTGGCTGAAGAATTTAAGGCTGAGTGCGGATCGATTGTCTGCGCCGACTTGCTCGGACTCAACCGCAACGCCCCCACGCCGTCGACTCCAGAGGAGCGCACGGCAGACTACTACAAGAAGCGTCCGTGTCCAGAAATTGTGCGCACGGCAGCCACAATCTATGCCCGCTTTCTCGAGTCGCGGAGCAAGGAATAAGGCGGCTGTCAGAGGGGCATCGCAAATTGTCGGTATTTGAAACGGTGGAAGATAGCAACAAGTAGGTATTTTTCAGATAATCAACGCTTTCGGTGTAACAATGTCTGAAGAATAGTTGCTATTTTTGCATAGTTCAATTAAAAAATAGAATTTACGACAATGAAAATTTCAAAGATTCACGGACGCGAAGTGCTTGACTCGCGTGGCAACCCAACAGTAGAAGTTGATGTCGAACTCGAAAGCGGCGCATTTGGCCGTGCTGCAGTGCCTTCAGGCGCATCGACAGGCGAGAATGAAGCGCTCGAACTCCGCGACGGCGACAAGGGCCGTTACCTCGGAAAGGGCGTGCTCAAGGCAGTTGCCAACGTAAACGACGTGATTGCTCCTGCTCTCGTCGGAATGTCGGCACTCGACCAGCGCGCTATAGATAAAAAGATGCTCCAACTCGACGGCACAAAAACAAAGTCGAACCTTGGCGCAAATGCCATCCTCGGTGTTTCACTGGCTGTGGCAAAAGCCGCTGCCGACTATCTCGGTCAGCCGCTCTACCGCTACATCGGCGGCACAAACACTTACGTTATGCCAGTGCCAATGATGAACATCATCAACGGCGGCGCACACTCTGACGCACCTATCGCATTCCAGGAATTTATGATTCGTCCTGTAGGTGCTCCTTCCTACCGTGAGGGTATCCGTATGGGCACAGAGGTGTTCCACGCCTTGAAATCGGTGCTCAAAGCCCGTGGTCTTAGCACTGCAGTAGGCGATGAAGGCGGTTTCGCTCCAAAACTCGACGGCATTGAAGATGCTCTCGACTGCATCGTTGAGGCAATCAAGAAAGCCGGCTACCGTCCGGGCGACGACGTGCGTATCGCTATGGACTGCGCTTCTTCTGAGTTCTGCTTCAAAGAGGGCGACAAGTTCTTCTACGACTATTCTCACCTCAAGGACGGTATGGTCAAAGACCCTAACGGCAAGAAACTCTCTGCCGACGAGCAAATCGAATTCCTTGAGCAACTCATCACGAAATATCCTATCGACTCAATCGAAGACGGTATGTCGGAAGAGGACTGGGAAGGCTGGAAGAAACTCACCGACCGCATTGGCGACCGTTGTCAACTCGTGGGCGACGACTTGTTTGTAACCAACGTTGAGTACCTCACAAAGGGCATCAAACTCGGTTGCGCCAACTCAATCTTGATTAAGGTTAACCAGATTGGCTCGTTGAGCGAGACTCTCGATGCCATCGAACTGGCTCACCGTCACGGCTACACTACCGTCACTTCCCACCGTTCGGGCGAGACTGAGGACGCAACAATCGCCGACATCGCAGTGGCAACCAACTCCGGACAAATCAAGACCGGTTCGGCAAGCCGTTCTGACCGTATGGCGAAATACAACCAGTTGCTCCGCATCGAGGAGGAACTCGGCGAAGAGGCTGTCTACGGATATAAGAAATTGAAATAATTGATTTGGATTGAATGAATGGGAGCGCATCGTCATCGGTGCGCTCCCTGCTTTTTTTATGGGTCGGTTTATGTATAAAGTCAATGAATTGCAATAACTTTTGATTGAATTTTGCCCGTGGTAGATGTTGCGGAGTGTTATGTTTGAGCAATTGTCCATTCCGGAGACGATGAGTTGTCCGTTTTTTATCGTTGTGGAAATCTGGTTGGTGGATACGGAGGTTGATTCGACAGAGCCGAAAAAGTTATCATGGCGATACAAATATTTGGCGGAGTCCGATTTTGCAATATATTATTGGTGTTTTGATTTGAAAGTCATATCTTTGCATAGCGAAACATAAGGCAATGGCGACGGTCTTGCGGAAACGTTATGCTTTCAGCGGAAATTTCATAAATCATTTGACGATGTCAGACAAGAAAAAAACTCAAGAACAGGATATTACGCTCGATATACATTACTTGAAACTGTTGTCGCGGTTGTTTCCCACAATCGCTGCGGCAAGCACCGAAATCATAAACCTTGAGGCAATCCTCAACTTGCCGAAAGGCACTGAGCATTTCCTGACCGACATCCACGGTGAATATGAGGCGTTTCAGCATGTGTTGAAGAATGCTTCCGGCTCGGTGAAACGCAAGGTGAACGACATTTTTGGCAACACTCTCCGGGAGTCGGAGAAGAAGGCACTGTGTACGCTGATCTACTATCCGCAGGAGAAATTGCAAATTGTGAAGCAGCAGGAGAAAGATCTGAACGACTGGTATCTCACCACGCTCAACCAACTCGTGAGTGTGTGCCAGAACGTGTCGTCGAAATATACCCGATCAAAGGTGCGCAAATCGCTCCCAGAGGATTTCTCGTACATCATTCAGGAACTTCTGCACGAAACGGTGAATGAGGAGAATAAACAAGGTTATATTACTCAGATTATCAATACGATAATATCGACGCAACGCGCCGATGATTTCATCATTGCTATGTGCAACCTGATACAGCGTCTCACCATCGACTCGCTGCATGTGGTCGGCGACATATTCGACCGTGGACCTGGGGCGCACATCATTATGGACACGCTGTGCAACTACCATAACGTTGACATCCAATGGGGCAACCACGACCTCCTGTGGATGGGTGCTGCCGCCGGCAACGACAGTTGCATTGCCAACGTGATTCGCATATCAATGCGCTACGGCACTCTGACAACCCTTGAGGAGGGCTACGGCATCAACCTGCTACCTTTGGCAACATTTGCCATGGACACTTATGCCAACGACCCTTGTGCGGTGTTTGCCTTGAAGCAAAAGTATGCCGACAAGACCTATCCGGAAAAAACCTTGCGACTGATTGCTCAGATGCACAAGGCGATAGCCGTGATACAGTTTAAACTTGAGGCAGGCATCATCAAGCGTCACCCGGAGTTTGGTATGGATAGCCGCCTGCTGCTCGACAAGATCGATTACAAGCGCGGCGTGCTCCGCTACGGTGACAAGGAGTACAAGATGCTCGACTCATCGTTCCCGACCATCGACCCGGCCGACCCTTACCGCCTGACGGCAGAGGAGCAGGATTTGGTTGAGAAGTTGCACAACTCGTTTGTCAACAGTGAGAAACTCCGCAAGCACATCCGCTGCTTTATGACCAACGGAAGTATGTATCTCGTCTGCAACAACAACCTACTTTTCCACGCGTCAATTCCGCTGAATGCCGATGGCTCGTTCAAGCAGGTGACCATACAGGGGCAGAAATACCACGGCAGAGGCCTTCTCGACAAGGTGGACCAGATTGTTCGTGCCGCATTCTTCGAAAAGGAAGACACGGATTCCGACTTTGCCCTCGACTATGTGTGGTATCTTTGGTGCGGTCCCGACTCGCCGTCGTTCGACAAGAACAAGATGGCAACATTCGAGCGCTATTTCACTGCCGACAAGGAACTGCACAAGGAGGAAAAGGGCGCATACTACACCCTCCGCGACCGCGAGGACATCTGCAACAACATCCTCCACGAATTTGGCATCGACAACCCACATTCCCACATCATCAACGGGCATGTGCCAGTGAAGACCATCAAGGGCGAACAGCCGGTAAAGGCCAACGGAAAAATGCTTGTGATTGACGGCGGATTCTCGCGCGCATACCAGCCGGAGACAGGTATTGCCGGCTACACGCTGGTGTTCCACTCGCGCGCACTGCAACTCGTGCAGCACGAGCCGTTTGAGTCGCGTCAGAAAGCCATTGAGGAAGGACTCGACATCAAGTCGAACTCATTCCTTGTGGAGTTCAACAGTCAGCGGATGCTCGTCAAGGACACCGACAAGGGCAAAGCCCTACGCAAGCAGATTGAGGAACTGAAGCAACTCCTCGCTGCCTATCGCCTCGGTCTCGTCAAAGAGCGCAATTAGCGATTGTTAGAAGAAATAGATGCCTCTATTGGTCGCATTCGGTTTTGAGATAGTGGTGGGCGGCGTGGCACTGGTGGAGGTTGTGATCGACAATCCAGTGGCGGTTTGCCATCTCTGAAATCACGGTCATTTCGTGCGACACGAGTATGACGGTGCTGTGCTTGGCAAGGTCGGCGATGATGCCGTAGATCTGTTCCACAAACGCATGGTCAACATAGGACAGCGGTTCGTCGAGCACCACGATGTCGGGGCTGGATATCACGGCACGCCCGAGGAGCGTGCGTTGCAGTTGTCCGCCCGAGAGAGTACCAATCACCTGTTTGCGGAAGCCGTCAACGCCCATCATCTTCATCGTAGCCTCGATGCGGCTACTTGCCTCGTCGCTGTAGCGGCCGCGCCAGTTGCGCTTCTCGCCGAGCAACCCGGAGGCAACTACCTCTTCCACCGTTATTGGGAAACGGCTGTCGATGTTGCTCTTCTGCGGCAGGTAGCCGAATCGCAGAGAGTCCGTTTCGTTGCCGTCGCCGTCAAAATAGCGCACCTGTCCGCTAGTAGGCTTGATGAGATGCAACACCGACTTCAGCAGCGTACTCTTGCCGCCGCCGTTAGGACCTGTGATAGCCACGAAATCGCCGTCGCAAATCTCCGCATTCACGTTGCTGAGTGCCTTGAAGTTGCCGAACTCAATCGACATATCATCGATTGATATAATCCGTTTATTTTGAATAGAATGCATTTGCTATTTTCTCCATCTCTTTTGCCCAGTCGTGGCTGAGCGGATTGATTGTTACTTGCTTGATGCCCATACGGTCGCTCACCGTTGCCGCTTGCCGCTCATCTGCACCCTCCTGGATGAAGAGCACAGAGGCGTTGTGCTGCCGTGCTTCATCGATTTTAGAGGCAATATGACTCATCGGCGCTTCTTTGCCCTCGTATTCCATACTGATTTGTGTCAGTCCGTAGTCGTGGGCGAAATAGGTGAGTGAAGGATGCCACACCACAAATGCTCCGCCGTCGCTTCCCACGCTCGTGCGCACCTTTTGGTCGAGTGTAGCCAACTGGCTGTCCAGTCGGCTGAGATTAGACTCGTAGAAATCCTTGTTTTCGGGGTCTATGCGTTGCAGAGCCGATGCCATGTTGCGCGCAATGATGCGCATATTTGCCACCGACATCCATACGTGGGGGTCAATCTCCTCCTCGCCGTGGTGTGAATGCCCGGCGATTGTGGTTATGCCCTTTGCCGAGTCTATAAGCACCTGCGCAGTGTCGCCGCTGAGGCGTTGCGCCACCTTGTTCTCAAATCCGAGATTGCCGATAAGGAAATAGGCACGGCAACGCTCCAATTTCACCATCTGCGACATCTCTGGGTCGTAACTCTCCGCCGACGTGGCTTTTTCGAGCATGCACTCCACATCCCATTTGTCGCCGGCAATCTGTTCGAGCGCGAATTTCTGCGGAGGGATGCTCACCATCAGTGTGCGCCCTTTGTCGCTTTTGCCGCTGCATGCCGAGAGAAGGCAGAGCACGGTGGCAGTAAGTATGTATGTAAATCTTTTCATTTGTAGGTTATTCGTTGGTTCGGTAAACGTCACGGTGCAGTTGCTGGATGTGGCAATCGTCCGTGGTGAGGTCAATGTCGCCGTAGGTCATCAGCATCAGCGGTAGCGCATTCTTTCCGGGACTGTAGGGCGGCTGGATATAGTCAACATCAGCACGCAGCCGGAGTCCGTTGCGCTCATAGAAACCTATGCGTCGCCTGGCGATATCGTCTGTCGGAGGCTCAACCTCGATGATTAGCGGCTTGTCGCTTGAGGAGAGAAACGATTTAAGCGCACGGCTGCCGATGCCGCCGCCACGCTTGTCGGGCAGCACGGCGAAATGCTCGCCGTAGCGGAAATCGTCCCATTCCCACGACGTGAGAAATCCCACAAACGCATCGCCCTCGGTAAACACGTGGATGCTAAACCGATGGCAGTTGCGCGCAACATCCAAAAAGTCATTCTCCTCACGGCGTTCATCGGCAGGAAAAGCATCCTTATAGAGCCTCAGAACGTCGGCGAAAAATTTATTTTCATAAGAAATTTTCAATTTTTCCATTTGAATTAATTTTTTTGGAGTATATTTGCTAATAAATGCGTAATGTGGTTTCCGCTGAAGCGATGGCAATGCGCTGATTTGAAAAGCCAGACATCCTGCGGAAATTTACCAAAGCCTATCTGTCAGACAAAGATAGTGCAAGCTGAGAGAAGAACAAAGCAAACTTGTTTGAATTTGCTCTTCCGAAGCGCAGCCGATCTTATCAAAAGATAGTGCAAGCAGAGAGAAGAACAAAGCAAACTTGTTTGAATTTGCTCTTCCGAAGCGCAGCCAATCTTATCAAAAGATAGTGCAAGCCAATCTTTTTTAAGATAACGCAAAAACGGGAGTAATAGCAAAATCGGAGATGCCCGATTTCCGCTTTTGGGAAAATTGCTCAACATATTATTGAAAATTTTAGAAAAACAAATCATAAGAAAATGGCTAACTCACAATTAGATGCATTGGATTATAAAATTCTGAAAATGCTTTCAGCCAATGCGCGCAAACCATATTTGGAGATTGCCCGCGAGTGCAACGTTTCAGGCGCTGCCATCCATCAGCGCATCCAGAAACTCATCAACACAGGAGTGCTTGTCGGCTCAGAGTCGCTCGTCAACCCAGCATCGGTTGGCTACGACACTTGCGCCTACGTCGGGTTCTTCCTCAAAGACCCTTCGCATTTCGACCAGGTAGTGGCCCGCTTGAAAGAAATCCCAGAGGTTGTGGAATGTCATTTCACAACCGGACAGTACGATATGTTCATCAAACTCTATGCTAAAAACAACCGTCATCTGCTCAACATCATCCACGACAAGTTGCAGAACCTCGGTCTTGCGCGCACAGAGTCGATTATCTCGTTCAAGGAGGTGTTCAAACGCCAGATTCCGATTATTGAGGAAGAAGATTAGTCGGCATAGCGATTGCCGGCAGTCGGCAGAATGACAATTTGACAATCTAATCCGCACAAGGCAATGACAACCTACGAGCAACTGCTTTCCGACTGTGTGCGTTGGGCAAAAGAGGCAGGAAAGATACAATTGGAACTGTTCAGAAGCGACCGCCTCAATGTTGAGGCAAAGTTCAACGACTGTGATGTGGTGACCGATGCCGACAAAGCATCGGAGGCCGCTATCATCGCTGAAATACACAAGGCTCATCCCGAACATTCGATACTGTCGGAAGAGTCGGGCGATGACGGCGGACGCAGCGAATACCGGTGGGTGATTGACCCACTTGACGGCACAACTAACTACAGTGCCGGACTACCCAATTTCTGCGTGTCGATAGGCTTGCAACATAACGGCACTACGGTGCTTGGCGTGGTCTATGCGCCCTATCTCGGGGAACTCTTTACGGCTGTGCGCGGCAAGGGAGCATACCTCAACGGCCGACGGCTGCACACGGGCACAAAGACCGACATCCACAAGTCTGTGGTGTCGACCGGCTTTCCTGTTGACAAGGATCGCAATCCCGACTGCAACGTTGACAACGCTATGCGAGTGTTGCCGCAGGTGAGAGGACTTCGCCGTCTCGGCGCTGCCGCCATCGACATTAGTTACGTCGCTGCCGGACTGCTTGACGGATATTGGGAGATGAATCTCCACGAATGGGACGTATGTGCAGCACTGCTCATCGCCGAAGAGGCTGGCGCGGTGCACAAATTTTTCCGCAAGGACCGCAGCATATCCGTGGTTGTGGCATCTCCGGGAATAATGCCATCTTTAGAGCCGTTGATAGCGGAGAAACCCTACGACGGCGACCCGTTCAATGTGTATAAATAAAAAGAGACAGTGAGTTATGGGAAAGATAAGTAAAACTATGTCGATAATCGCCGGCACCACGTTGCTTGTGGGCACGGCAGGATGCTACCGCACAATGCCTATCACGCAGACCGTGGAGGGAGAGATGCCGCAGAACTTCGGCAACACCCGTCCGGGCTTCAGCGACGTGCAACTTGGTGGCGGCAACAACAAGGTGGCTATGACCCGTCCGGTGACTATCTACAAAACCACCAAGGACTATTCGCAGAACGTGCCGGTAATTATGAATGCTGACCGCACGGAGATTGTGTCGTATCCCGACCCGAAAGACATCCGCAAGAGTTCTAAACCGACTCAACTCAACAATGGTTACCTGCTCGACAACCGCGGCATCGGTGAGAATGTGGCGTTTCTGTCCTACACCTACGACGAATATTCAAAACTTGCATCAGCGCCGTCGCGAGAGCAGTTGATGAACAGCATCATCGACAAGCATCCGCTCACCACAATCGTAGATTGCGGCCATGCGTCCGATTATAGCGGCAATTTGGTTGATGCACTCAACGAATACATCTCAAACAATAAGTTGAAATAAGGGCAAAACGAAAAGCACTACCTCCACAGGCGGTGCTCTTGCTACAGAATTTCAATCTATTCAATGGAAAAATGCTTGCGCTGCACAAAGATAGCAACGCAAGCATTTCATTTGTATTACAACAGTGAAACAAATTAGTTACAATGAGAGAAAAGCCGATGCTATGGCGATGCCGATGACCGTAAGCCCGAGCATAGAAGTGACAACTCCGGTGTTTACGCTCTCCGACACCTGCGGACGGTCAATGCGGTTGGCGGTGAATAAGGCTATAGCCGCCATTGCCAATCCGCAGACAGCGCCGATAATGCCGCCTACGATGAGGTCGCCGGGGTAGTGCACGCCGAGATAGATACGCGAATAGGAGTTGACCACAGCCCACCCGAAAATTGCGAGCGAGAGCCTCCTATTGCGGAAGATGATTGCCACAAGGGCAGCGAGTGCGAAGGAGTTGGCTGCGTGGCACGACGGGAAGCCGTAGGCACCGCCGCGGTAGCCGTCGACGATATGCACCATCTGCGACAGCGGATTGTTGAGGTTGGCTGGGCGGAGACGGCACACGACAGGTCGGATGACCGATGCGCAAATCTGGTCGGCAGCGGTTATCGCCAATGCCACAAACAGCACAATTACGGCAACCTGCTTCCACCTGTAGTTGCGCACAATGGCAAAGAGGATGGCGGCATACATAGGAATCCATATCCACTTGCCCGAAAACAGACTCATAAAGCCGTCGAAATAGGGCGTATGCAGGCCGTTGAGAGCCAGAAATGCCTGAGCGTCGATATCGTTAATCCATTCAATCATAGCGGTTACCGTTTGTCGAGGTCGTCGTAGAGTTTCTGAAGGAATGCCTTGCCGGGGGTGAGGTTCTCACCCTTGGCAGAGCCTTCGTCAATCATCACAGCGTTGGCATCGAGATTGAACACCAATTGGTTGCGGTCGGTGATCATGCCGAAGAGCGAAGGCTCAGTGAAATAGCCGAAATGCGGTGACTTCGGGTTGAGTATGTTTTTGCTGAAAATAAATTCCTTATGGTCGATGCCCAATTGGTAGAGCAGGGTTGCGGCAATGTCGATCTGCGAGGCGCAGACATTAATCTTCATTGGCTTTGCCACTGCGCCTCCGACTATTACCATCGGGATGCGGTGTCGGTCGAGCGGATTGTCGATGATGTGCTGTGGGTAAGCCCCCTGATGGTCGGGTACGAAAATCACCACAGTGTTGCTCCAGAGCGGCATCTGTCGCAGACTTTCGACGAACTTGCCCAGGCAGTCGTCGGTGTAGGCAAAGGCATTCTTGCGGATGTCGGAGAATCGGTTGAACGGCACTTCAAACGGTTCGTGGCTGCTCGATGTCTGGATGATGCGCAGCAACGGCTTATCGGTCGTCTCTGCCTTGAGGTCGGAGAGCAGTCGGTTGAACACCAAGTGATCTTGTGCGCCCCACTTGCCGGTGCGGTCGGCAAGCGGAAAGTCCTTGTCGGAGATGATGCGGTCGAAGCCAGCCGACACAAGGTAGGCCCTCATATTGGTGAAGTTGGCATCGCCGCCATAGTAGTATGCCAGGTCGTAGCCTGCATTGCGCATTGCGCGCGGAATGGACGGCAGATTTTCCACCTTCTCGGAGAACTTCATTATGCTGGTGTTCGGTTGCGCAGGGTAGCCGCTGATTATCGACACCAGACCGCGGTCTGTGCGGAAACTGTTGCCCCAGAAGTTGGTGAATAGTATGCCCTCTTTGCCCAGTCGGTCGAGGTTTGGCGCAATGTTCTCTCCGCCGAGCGACGGCATCAGGTGACTGCTGAAACTTTCGAGGATTACGATGATTACATTCGGTCGTTTCTCGGTGAAGAGATGAGGAACGGAGTCGGATGCTTCCACGGGTTTGTCGGTGAGCGAAAGCATCAATGACGAAGCCTCACGGTCGTCCATAAACCGGTACTGCGAAGCAAAGTCAGTTTGATGCATTGCCGAGAACATAAAACTGAACAGCGGATTAATGGCAGTGTGGTTCAGCCGTTGGTCTTGGCTGAAATAAGCCACCGACAGATTCATTGTTGCCGTCGAGAATCCGCCGCGGATAGGGATAAACAATGCCCCGGTGAGAATCAGTGACAATATAGTCGCAGCAATGCGGTTTGATGTGGCATAGATGGTGTTGAACGCCTTGCGGTATGGGCGTTCGAGCAGCCAGTATATGCCGAATCCGTAGGCGGCGGCAACGATGATGCCAAGCACCACAAACCAAATGCTCACACTCGCCATAGCATCAGCAGGCGACGTCATAAAATAGAACATCGGCGTAACGTCAAGCCGGAATCCCCAGAAATCATAGAGACAAAGGTCGGCGACAAAGGAAAGCGCAATCACGGCGGCGATAACGGCAAAATATGAGCGGCGCACAATGTCGAGCGCCTTGCCCTTGCACCATACTGAAATCACAATGAGAAGCCCCGGCATAGCGGTCAGATAGCCCGCCATTGAAAGATCGAGTCGCAGACCGTGCCAAGTGGCAAGTAGGATATCTCCAATGCCGGCGCCCTCTAGCAGACTGTGGTAGACGGCGGCGAAGATTGGGTGTTGCAGCGCAAACACCGCAACAAGGATTATGTAGGTGGATATGAATCTGAAAATTCGTTGTCTCATAGCGAAAAAATTGTATTGGCTACCTCTTGCGAGGGTTGCCATATTTCAATGCAAAGATATATATTAAATTTTGCAAGTAATGCCCGATACAGGTTAAACCGCAGAAAAGGGTTATCTTTGCAGATAAAACAAATTGATATGATAAAAGCAGTAGTAGTGGGCTACGGCAACATCGGGCACTATGTGCTCGATGCGTTGTTGCAAGCCCCTGATTTTGAAATAGCCGGTGTGGTGCGTAGAAACGCAGCCGATGTACCGGCAGAGTTGAAACCCTACAAGGTGGTGTCGTCGCTCGACGAGGTTGATGCCGATGTGGCTATCCTTTGCACGCCTACGCGCAGCGTTGAGGAGTATGCATTGAAAGCCTTGGCTCTGGGTATGAACACGGTGGATAGTTTCGACATTCATACAAGCATAGTAGACCTTCGTCGCAGTCTTGACAAGGCGGCAAAGGAACACGGACGCGTGTCGGTGATTTCCGCCGGATGGGATCCAGGCAGCGATTCAGTGGTGCGTACCTTGATGCAGGCTTGTGCTCCAAAAGGCGTTACATACACCAATTTCGGACCAGGAATGAGTATGGGACACACAGTGGCAGTGAAGGCTATCGAAGGCGTTAAGGCTGCACTGTCGATGACCATTCCGCTTGGCACAGGCATCCATCGCCGTATGGTCTATGTGGAACTCAACGACGGCTATGCCCTTGCCGATGTGGCAGCAGCAATCAAGGCAGACCCATATTTCGCCAATGACGAAACCCATGTGATAGAGGTAGACAGCGTTGATGACGTGAAGGACATGGGACACGGTGTGCAGATGATTCGCAAGGGAGTGTCGGGCACAACGCAGAACCAGCGATTCGAGTTCTCTATGTCAATCAACAACCCAGCCCTCACGGCGCAGATACTCGTTGGCGCGGCACGCGCGTCGATGAAGCAACAGCCGGGAGCATACACGATGGTGGAGATTCCGGTAATCGACCTGCTCGACGGCGACCGCGAGGATTTGCTTCGCCATTTGGTATAGATGACCAAAGAGGATTAATAAATGTCGGAAAATGCGCTTTTCCGACATTTTTTGTGTAGTTTTGCATTTAGAATTTAATGACATAAGATATGGAAAAAGAGTTGAACATTGATTGGGCGAATCTTTCGTTCGGTTATATCCCAACTGATTATAACGTTCGCTGTGTGTATAAAGACGGCGAATGGGGCGATATTGAGGTAACGTCGTCGGAGTTGATCCCAATGCACATGGCAGCAAGTTGCTTGCACTATGGTCAGGAGGCATTTGAAGGTCTCAAGGCATTTGAGGGCAAGGACGGCAAGGTGCGCATCTTCCGTATGGACGAGAATGCAAAGCGCATACAGCGTTCGGCAGAAGGCGTGATGATGCCAGCGTTGCCGGAAGAGAAATTCAAGGAGATGGTAGAGTTGGTAGTGCGCAAGAACGCACGTTTCGTGCCTCCTTACGGCAGCGGCGCATCGCTCTATATCCGTCCGTTGGAAATCGGCATGACGGCACAGGTAGGCGTCAAGCCGGCAACTGAATATCTGTTCCTGATTTTCGTAACCCCAGTAGGACCATACTTCAAAGGCGGCTTTGCAACTACCCCTTATGTGATTACTCGCAAATACGACCGTGCAGCGCCACTCGGCACCGGCACATTCAAGGTGGGCGGAAACTATGCCGCAAGTCTGCGCGCAAGTCACGAGGCCCACAAGGCTGGCTATTCGGCAGAGTTCTATCTTGACGCACGCGAAAAGAAATATATGGACGAGTGTGGTGCTGCCAACTTCTTTGGCATCAAGGACAACACCTATGTAACACCGCTCTCCACCTCCATCCTCCCGTCAATCACCAACAAGAGTCTGATGCAGTTGGCAGAGGATATGGGCATCAAGGTGGAACGCCGTCATATTCCGGAAGAGGAACTTTCGACATTTGAGGAGGCAGGCGCTTGCGGCACGGCAGCCGTGATTAGCCCGATTGAGCGTATCGACGACCCGGAGAACAACCGTTCCTATGTACTTGCAAAGGACGGTAAGCCAGGCCCTATCAGCACTAAACTCTACAACCATTTGCGCGGCATCCAACTTGGCGAAGAGCCTGATGTGCACAACTGGAACACAATCATAGAACTGTAGAAGGGATGATAGGAGATTTGTCGGCAAAAGACGTGCTGTTGAAATTCTACGACGAGGATTCCGACTTGTTCCGCCTATTGTGGAAGCACAGTTGTCAAGTGGCAGAGATGTCGCTCGACATTGCCGCACGTTTCCCGGAAGCCGACAGCGCTTTCGTCTATGACGCGGCGTTGCTCCACGATGTGGGCATCATCAGGACCCACGCACCGCGGATTTTCTGCAACGGCACAGAACCGTATATCCGTCATGGCATCCTTGGCGCGGAGATGCTCCGCGGCCTCGGTGACGGAATGGAACGCTATGCGCGAGTGTGTGAGCGTCACACCGGAGCAGGCATCTCGAAGGATGAGATAGAGCGCGACAACCTCCCGTTGCCGTTGCGCGATATGGTGCCCGAGACGCTGGAAGAGAAGATTGTGTGTTATGCCGACAAATTCTTCTCCAAGTCGGATGTCAATGACGTGAAGACCGTTGACTATATCCGCGAAGACCTCGGCAAATTTGGCGCAGGGCAACTTGCCCGGTTCGACGAGATGAATGCAATGTTTAACCGCTGACGAAGCGTAACGATAATATCGGCAGGGCGGCAGACCATAGGGTTTGCCGCCCTGCTTGCGTGTTGGGGTATTGCTTTTTTGCTGAAAATTTTGTAATTTCGCAGAAAATTCAAAAACGGTTTGCGCGTGGTTTTTATAGGTTTGTTTTTAGGGGGCGCAGCCGGATCGATTAAAGCAGTTTTTAGATGAAGGAAAAGTTTATTTCATTTTGTTGGCAGCATTTTTTGCTGCTTTTGTCATTGTGGATAATGACAGCAGGAGTTGCAGTTTGTGTGCGTTCAATGCTCGGGTCGAGCGTAATCAGTGTGTTGCCTTATGTGTTTCAGAATGCCGGTGAGAAATCACTTGTTCCGGCGTTGACCATCGGTCAGTACACTTACATTATGAACGGCATCCTCGTGTTTGGTCAGATTTGTGTGCTTCGCCGCCAATTTGAGTTGGTGCAACTTTTCCAACTTCTGGTTGGCTTCGTCTTCGGCTCGCTGATAGACTTCAATATGATGCTCACCACATGGGTAACTCCGGAAACTCTGGTCACTAAAATTATAGCGCAGGTGGTTGGTTGCACAATCCTTGCAATCGGCATTGCGCTGGAAGTGAGATGCGGAAGTGTGACAATGCCAGGCGAAGGCTTCCCTGTGGCAATCAGTCAAGTGACCAAAGTGGAATTTCCGAAAGTCAAGATTTGCGTTGACACCTCACTCGTGGTACTCGGTATTATTGCCTGCTACGCCTTTTTCGGACAGTGGCTGTGGTATATCGTAGGAATCGGCACACTCTTCGCAATGTTTTATGTAGGCTATATGGTACGCGTGTTTGGCAAGCACCTCGGCTGGTTCGAGCGGCTGTTGGCCTACCGTCCCGGCTTCCGTCGCTACATCTACGGTCTTGCCCGGTTTGTCTACGGCAAAATCAAGTGACGCAAATCTGCGGTTAACTGCTTGGCAGCGGTGGCGGCACTGTCGGTGTTGCCCAGCCTGGCGCTGACAACCTTGTATCCCTCCAGCATCCGTCGTCGCGTGTCGGTGTCGGCGAGTAGCGGTTCAAGATGGGCGGCGATGTTGTCGGCATTGCAAAGGTGTAGCAGAAGTTCCGGCACAACTTCACGGTCAGCGATGAGATTAGGCAGCGACACGAAGCGCACCTTCAGAATATGCTTGAACAGATTGTAGGACAAGCGCGAGCCGTTGGCACGGTAGCACACCACCTGCGGACAACCGATGGTAGCCGTTTCGAGGGTCGCCGTTCCTGATGTGACCAACGCCGCCCGGGAGTAGGCGAGAAGCGGATATGCCGCATCGTAGACCACCTTGAGGTGTGGATTGATGGCACTGTAGAAACTGCGCTCCACATTGGGTGCACCTGCCACCACCATCTGCACATCAAAACGGCTTGCCGCCTCAGCCATCAGCGTAAGGTTGTTGCGTATTTCGCCGAGACGCGAACCCGGAAGCAACGCCACGACAGGTTTGCCGGGGTCGACACCGATGCCCTTGAAAAATTCATCACGCGGAGGAAGCGAACTCATCGCCTCCGCAATCTCGTTGGCGGTAGGGTTGCCCACATAATCGACTGCATAGTTGTGACCGGCGAAAAATTCCGTTTCGAAGGGCAATATCGAAAAAACCTTGCGCACATATTTCTTTATTGATTTCACACGCCATTCCTTCCACGCCCACACCTTCGGCGAGATATAGTAGTAGACAGGAATGCCTTTCGCGTGGGCATATTTCGCAATCTTAAGGTTAAATGACGGGTAGTCGATGAGAATCAGCGCATCGGGGCGGAACGCATCGATGGCATCCTTCGCACGCTTCATATTGCCGAGAATGTCGGACAAGTGGCGCAGCACCTCGGCAAACGCCATATAAGCCATACGCTTGTAGTGGATTATCGGTTCCACGTCCGCCGCCTTTTGCATGCAGTCGCCGCCGAGAAACGCAAACTCGGCGCTGTTGTCGTCGCTTCGCAGTGCTGAAATCAGCCGTCCGGCATGCAAGTCGCCGGAAGCCTCGCCGGCAATAAGGAAATATCTCATATAGCGAAAAGGTTTTTAGTATGATGCAAAGTTACGACAAACACATTAACTTTGTGGCTGAAATGGAAGAAAACGTAGTAAAAATAGATATCCGTGAGGCAATCCGCAGCAAGATGCCAAAGGCGGCAAGGCTAATCCCTGGATTTGTGTACCGTTGGCTCGCGCGGCTCATCCGGCAGGACGAACTCAACCGGGTGCTTGCCGACAACCACGGCAAGACTGGTAGCGACTTTGCCGAAGGTGCGCTCCGCACGCTTGGCGTAGGTCTCAAGGTGGTGGGAGAGGAGAATATCCCCTCCACCGGGCGGTTTATCTTTGCCTCTAACCATCCGCTTGGCGGACTTGACGGTATCGGTCTGATTGCATTCTTGGGTAAGCATTTCGGCGACGAGAATCTGCGGTTTCTGGTCAACGATGTGCTGATGGCGGTGAAGCCATTGGGCAACGTTTTCCTTCCTGTAAACAAATACGGCTCGCAGTCGCGACAGTCGATGCGTGCCGTTGAGGAAGCCTACAACGGCGACGGACAGATAGGCACGTTCCCTGCCGGACTGTGTTCGCGCGAGGGTGCAGACGGTGAGGTGCGCGATCTCGAATGGAAGAAATCGTTTATAGCAAAAAGCGTAGAAACTCGCCGCGACGTTATTCCTGTGTATTTTAGCGGACTTAATTCGCGTTTTTTTTATAAATTTGCAAAATTCCGCAAGAAGTTGGGAATAAAGTTTAACATCGAATTGATACTCCTCCCCGGCGAGATGGTAAAGAACCGCGGGTCAGAGTTTGAGATTCATGTGGGCAAGCCTATTGCATGGACAGTCTTTGATAGTAGTCGCACGCGCGAGCAATGGGCTGACTACGTAAAGCAGCAGGTCTATGGTATGGCCAAGCAGACAATGAGAAAATGAAAGTAGAGAGCATCATAGCACCGGTTCACAAGAGCCTGTTGAAGATGGAACTGACGGAGGCACGGTTTCTCCGCAACACCAACAAGGGTCACAATGAAATCTACATTGTGGACGCTGAAAATTCCCCGAACTTGATGTGGGAAATAGGCCGTCTGCGCGAAATTGCCTTCCGCGCCTCGGGCGGCGGCACAGGCAAAAGTGCCGACATCGACGAGTTTGACACTATGGACGACCCATGCCAACAACTTATCGTGTGGAATCCCGAAGCCGAAGAGATTGTGGGTGGTTACCGCTTTATCCTCGGCGAAAACATAAAGATTGAAAACGGAGTGCCGCACATTGCTATGTCGCACATGTTCGGCTTTTCTGACGACTTTCTGAAAAACAAGTTGCCCTACACCATTGAACTCGGACGCTCGTTCGTGTCGGTCGAGTACCAGTCTACCAAGGCAGGAGTGAAAGCCCTTTATGCCCTCGACAACATCTGGGACGGACTGGGCGCACTCACGGTGGTCTATCCGCAAATCAAATATATGTTCGGCAAGATGACTATGTACCCCAGTTATCCGCACGAATGCCGAAACATGATACTATATTTCCTTGACAAGTATTTCCACGACGACGAGCGGATGGTTTATCCGCTGAAGCCGCTGGAAACGCATACCGACGAGGCTCGAATGCGGTCGGTTTTCTGTGGCGCGACGTTTCGCGAGGACTATCGCATACTCAACAGCAACGTGCGTGCGCAGGGTATGAACATCCCGCCGCTGGTCAATAGTTATATGAACCTCTCCCCAAAGATGAGGGTGCTCGGCACCGCCATCAATGACGAGTTCGGCGACGTGGAGGAAACAGGCATCTTTCTTGCCATCTCCGATATCTATGAAGACAAGAAGATGCGCCATATCAGGTCATTCTATCAGCGCTTTATCGAGTACCGTCAGATGATGGTGGCTCGTATGCGCGAATATTCTAAAAACAGAAACAACAGATGAGAAAAATGATTTTGTCGGCTGTCGCGATAATCGGCACACTTGCCGCGTCGGCAGAGACACCGTTGCAGGTCGACGGTTCGGTCTCAGCCAACGTCGGCAGCGGTGACTTTGCCCCGTATTTCATAATGAGCAACAACGGGGGCAAACTGACGCAGCCGAAGGCTGTGGAACTTGACGCCAAGGTGACCAAAGACCTTGATCTCAGTCGACGTTTCAGTTACAGTTTCGGTGCGGAACTCGTCGGCGGCTACCAGTCAAAGTACACCCAGTACGACCAGGCGAAGCAGGCACCGGCAGTGCAGGGCAAGCATCCGTCGGCAGTGTGGATTCAACAGTTGTACGGCGAGGTGAAATACCGCGGAGTGTTCCTCTCTGTGGGAATGAAAGAGCGCACGTCTCCGCTACTCAACGACAGTCTCGGCGTGGGTGACTATACGCAGTCGAACAATGCGCGTCCATTGCCTCAGGTGCGTGCAGGATTTGTCGATTTCCAGAACATCCCGTTTACCAACGGCTGGGTACAGATTCAGGGAGAGATAGCCTATGGCTACTATATGCAGGATGACTGGTTTGAAGATCATTTTGCATACTATAGCGGCTTTATCAACACTGGTGAATACTATAACTACAAGCGTTGCTACTTCCGCACCAAACCATCGAAGCCGTTCTCCATTACGCTGGGCATGCAGATGGTCACCGAGTTTGGTGGCACGGCAACTACCTATAGCGGCGGAAAAGAGGCAAATGTAGACCGCTACGACACCGGGTGGAAAGACTTCGTCCGGGCGTTTTTCGCCACAGAGGGCGGCAGCAACCCTGGTGATGCAACGTACCACTACGGCAACACGCTCGGCTCGTGGGATGTCGTGATGCGCTATCGACTGAAGAATGGCAGCGAACTGAAAGCATTCGTGCAGAAACCGTTTGAGGATGGTTCCGGTATTGGCTGGATGAATGGAGTTGACGGCATTTGGGGGCTGGAGTATAAGAGTAATAAGAAGGGCATCGTTAACGGTGCGGTGGTGGAATATGTGGACTTCACCAACCAGGGCGGTCCGATGCACTGGGATCCCAATCAAAATCTTGACGCTTCGATGCAGAACATACACGCCACTGGCTGCGATTCTTATTACACCAACTTCCGTTGCAACCCCTATAGTTATTTCGGAATGTCGCAGGGCACGCCGTTTATACCTCAGACAATCTACAGCCGTACTGGAACAAATAGCATTACTGACAACCGCATCCGCGGTTTTCATATAGGAATAACCGGCAATATTTATGCTCCGCTGGAGTACCGTCTGCTCGTGAACTACCGCAAGTCGTGGGGTACATACGGCTGTATACGCACGTCCACTATCGACAATACCTCGTTTATGCTTGAAGGGACTTACCATTTCCGTCAAGTCAAGGGTTTGACGGTGAAAGGACAGGTGGCATTCGATAAAGGACAACTTTCGGGTGGCGACAACTTCGGAATGCTTGTCGGCGTAAGTTACAAAGGACTGTTTGACGTATTTAAACATTAGGCTATGAAACGATTAGGATTGATCTTAACTTTTGTTGCAGTGCTCGTGCTTGCGGCTTGCATGCAAAACAATGGACATATAGGTCACTGGTTCGGTCAGTGGAAGGTGGAGCGCATAACGATTGATGGCACAGATGACCCTGATTATCAGGGAGACTGTTTCTTTTGCTTTCAGAGTGGAGTGTTTGGTATGCGTAAGGTAGACGGAGGTGTGACGTATGCACGATGGACGGAAGATAAGAATACCGGTATCGTCACAGTGTCGTTTAAAGAAGCCTACGGTGTATCGGGAGCGTGCCGTAAAATCTATCTCGACGACGATGTGACATTCCGGCTCGTATCGCACAAAGGCAGAAAGAAAGTGCTCGAACAGTTGAAGGACAACGGCAAAACCTACACCTATTATCTGACCAAATGGTAGAAGGTCGGGAAATCACAGTAGAGTACTGCAACAGATGATGGCGCGGATGCGCGAATATTCTAAAAACAGGAATAACAGATGAGAAAAACGATTTTGTCGGCTGTCGCGATGATTGGCGCACTTGCCGCGTCGGCAGAGACACCGTTGCAGGTCGACGGTTCAGTCAACGCCAACGTTGGCAGCGGCGACTTTGCCCCTTATTTCATAATGAGCAACAACGGGGGCAAACTGACGCAGCCTAAGGCCGTGGAACTTGATGCCAAGGTGACCAAAGACCTCGATCTCAGTCGACGTTTCAGTTACAGTTTCGGCGCGGAACTCGTTGGTGGCTATCAGTCAAAGTACACCCAGTACGACCAGACCGAGCAGGCACCAGGGGTGCAGGGCAAGCATCCATCGGCAGTATGGATTCAGCAGTTGTACGGCGAGGTGAAATACAGAGGTGTATTTCTTTCCGTGGGAATGAAAGAGCGCACATCGCCGCTACTCAATGACAGTCTCGGTGTGGGCGACTTTACGCAGTCTAACAATGCGCGTCCGTTACCTCAAGTGCGTGCAGGATTTGTCGATTTCCAGAACATCCCGTTTACCAACGGCTGGGTGCAGATACAAGGTGAGATAGCCTATGGCTACTATATGCAGGACGATTGGTTTGAAGACCATTTCGCATACTATGATGGATTTGTCAATACTGGCGAATACTATAACTACAAGCGTTGCTATTTCCGCACCAAACCATCGAAGCCGTTCTCCGTTATGGTGGGCATGCAGATGATCACCGAGTTTGGCGGCACGGCAACAACCTACAGTGGCGGAAAAGAGATAAAGGTCGACCGCTACGACACCGGGTGGAAAGATTTCGTCCGTGCGTTTTTTGCCTCAGAGGGTGGCAACAACCCCGGCGATGCGTCGTACCACTATGGCAACACGCTCGGCTCGTGGGATGTCGTGATGCGCTATCGACTGAAGAATGGCAGCGAACTGAAAGCATTCGTGCAGAAACCGTTTGAAGACGGTTCTGGCATTGGCTGGATGAACGGCTTTGACGGCATCTGGGGACTGGAATATAAGAGTAACCGGAAGAGCATAGTTAACAGTGCAGTGGTGGAATATGTAGATTTCACCAACCAGAGCGGTCCGATGCACTGGGCACCCCACGACAACCCCGACGCCACGATGCAGGAGGTGCAAGCCACTGGCTGCGATTCTTATTACACCAACTTCCGTTGCAACCCCTATAGCTATTTCGGAATGTCGCAAGGCACGCCGTTCATCACGCAGACAATCTACGACCGCACCGGCAAGAATAGTATTTCCGACAACCGCATCCGCGGTTTTCAGGTAGGCATCAGCGGCAATATCTATGCTCCGTTAGAGTATCGTCTGCTCGTAAACTACCGCAAGTCGTGGGGGACATACGAAAAACCGCGCACTGCCATTGCCGACAACACCTCGTTTATGCTCGAGGGCACTTACCATTTCCGCCAGGTCAAGGGTTTGACGGTGAAAGGGCAGATTGCATTCGACAAAGGTCCGCTCTCTGGCGGCAACAACTTTGGCGTACTTGTCGGGGTAAGTTACAAAGGACTGTTTGACGTATTTAAACATTAGGCAATGAAACGATTAGGATTGATATTGACTTTTGTGGCAATGCTCACGCTTGTGGCTTGCACGCAAAACAATGGAAATATAGGTCACTGGTTCGGTCAATGGAAGGTGGAACGCATAACCATTGACGGTATCGACGCCCCTGACTATCAGGGCAACTACTTTTTCTGCTTCCAGAGCGGAGTGTTTGGAGTGCGCACGGCAGCCGGAGGCATGACGTTTGCGCGATGGACGGAAGATAAGAATACCGGTATCGTCACAGTGTCGTTTAAAGAAGCCCACGGTGTATCGTATGAGTGCCGGGAAATCTATCTCGACGAAAACGTTACGTTCCGTCTCGTGTCGCACAACGACAAGACGAAAGTGCTCGAACAGGTAAAAGACGACGGCAAAACCTACACCTATTATCTGACCAAATGGTAGAAGGTTGGGAAATCACAATTAAAAGTCGTAATTTTGCGAAACATATAACTGACAATAAAAACAATAACATAAAGAATCGATGAATTTTGTAGAAGAACTCAAATGGCGTGGCATGATCCACGACATGATGCCCGGTACAGAAGAACAGTTGCAGAAGGAAATGACAACCGCCTATGTGGGTATCGACCCGACTGCCGACTCGCTCCATATCGGTCACCTTGTGAGTGTTATGATACTCCGTCACTTCCAGCGTTGCGGCCACAAGCCGTTGGCTCTGATTGGCGGTGCCACAGGTATGATCGGCGACCCTTCCGGCAAGAGTGCCGAGCGCAATCTCCTCACCGAGGAGGTGCTCCGCCACAACCAGGAGTGCATAAAGAAGCAACTGTCGAAATTCCTTGACTTCGACAGCGATGCGCCTAATGCAGCGGAACTGGTCAACAACTATGACTGGATGAAGAACTTCGGCTTCCTTGACTTCGCTCGCGAGGTGGGCAAGCACATCACCGTAAACTATATGATGGCGAAGGACAGTGTGAAGCGCCGCCTCAACGGCGAGGCTCGCGACGGTCTGTCGTTTACCGAGTTTACCTATCAGTTGCTTCAGGGCTATGACTTCCTGCATCTTTACGAAACAAAGAACTGCAAACTCCAGATGGGCGGCAGCGACCAGTGGGGTAACATAACCACCGGTACGGAACTCATCCGACGCACAAACGGCGGCGAGGCATTCGCTCTTACTTGCCCGTTGATCACCAAGGCCGACGGTGGCAAGTTCGGCAAAACTGAGTCGGGCAACGTATGGCTCGATGCTCGCTACACATCGCCTTACAAGTTCTACCAGTTCTGGCTCAACGTTAGCGACGACGACGCTCAGCGCTACATCAAGATTTTCACGTCGATGACACGCGAAGAGATTGAAGCCCTTACGGCAGAGCATCTTGAGGCTCCGCACTTGCGTCTGCTCCAGAAGCGTCTTGCCAAGGAAGTGACAACGATGGTGCATTCAGAGGACGACTACAATGCAGCGGTTGAGGCTTCCAACATCCTCTTCGGAAACGCTACGGCAGATGCTCTCCACAAACTCGATGAGGACACGTTCCTTGCGGTGTTTGAGGGGGTGCCTCAGTTTGAAGTGTCGCGCGACTTGGTGGCTGGCGGCGTGAAGGCGGTCGACCTCTTCGCAGAGCATGCAAAGATTTTCGCTTCGAAAGGTGAGATGCGCAAACTCACCCAAGGTGGTGGCGTTTCGCTCAACAAAGAGAAACTCTCGGCGTTCGACCAGGAGGTGACAACTGCCGACTTGCTCAACGACAAATATCTCCTTGTGCAACGAGGCAAGAAGAACTATTTCCTCATAGTGGTAAAATAAGCAAAATTTCCCATAATTTGAAACGCGGTCTGACGGCAATATTCTTGCCCGATGGTCGCGTTTCTCCTTTTTGTGAAATTCTCAGAGGGTTTAAACACGCGTTTTTGTACCCAAACTGATTGTGAAAAAGAGAAATACGCGCGAATATTTGCTGCCCTTGATTTTGCTCAGAAAAATTTGAAGAGGGGAAACGGCTATTTCAGGCTCGCACCATCCGGTCATCAACCGACATTATATTGCTTACAATCTGTAACTTTTGTATAAATAACACTAATATACTGATATTCAGTAATAAAAAGACAAAATTGAGTATTTATTGCCAGAATGTTAATTTAACATTCTGATTTAACATTCGGTATTTGCCGACAATTGTGGCAATTTTGAAGAAAAATGGGCGGATTTCTTTACAACTGATTGCAAAAATCGCCATTGTGCGACTGATTTTATTGCCTGCTGGAGCAAATTTGTGCGCTTTTTGTAGAGAAATAGCCCGAATTTCCATATTTTTTAGGTAAACGGAGATAAGCGTAAAATGTTGTTTGTTAAAGAATTGCGATGAATATTCGGCGTGGAAAATCCTGTTGGCAGCGTTTGATTAAAATAAGTGAAAGCATACTTGTGTGAGTTAAATAATTGTAGTAATTTAGCAAAGTGCTACAGAAAACTATGGTTTGGTAAGAAAAAGCGTGTTTTTATTAATGTAGTTTTAGAAAAGTGATAAATTACAAGCCGATTGAGGCTTGCTAATCTTAATTTTGTGTCGCGAAAAAAGATTTGTTTGCATGGTATTTGTGACAGATTGAAACTCTCGCTTTGATAGGTTAAGAAAATATTTATTGTGTGTTTTATATAATTGTTTTTAAAAAATTTATGAGACTAAAGAAATTTGTCATGATGGCTTTGATGTCATTGCTCAGTCTGTCGGCTTATGCCAGCGTGACTGTTAGCGGTGTGGTACTCGAAGCCGAGACGAACGAGCCCATCATCGGTGCGTCGGTGGTGGAGAAAGGTCGGACGTCTAATGGAGTCGCTACCGATTTCGACGGTGCGTTCACGCTGACTCTTCCTTCGTATGATTCTCGCTTGATCGTATCCTATGTGGGTATGAAAAACAAGGAAGTAAAGGCATCTTCATCAAAACTTAAAATTGTCCTTGAGTCTGACTCTAAGACACTTGACGAGGTCGTTGTGACCGGTATGTCAAAGGTGGACAAGCGAATCTTTACTGGTGCAACAACACAGATTTCAGCCGACAAGGCTAAGTTGGACGGTGTGAGCGACATCTCTCGTTCACTCGAAGGTCGTTCAGCCGGTGTGTCGGTGCAAAACGTGTCTGGTACTTTCGGTACAGCGCCTAAGATTCGTGTGCGTGGTGCAACATCAATCTACGGTGCCAGCAAGCCTCTCTGGGTCGTTGACGGCGTGGTGATGGAAGATGCAGTCGAGGTATCTGCCGACGACCTTTCGTCGGGCGACGCCGTGACATTGATTTCTTCTGCTATTGCAGGTCTTAACTCAGACGATATCGAGAGTTTCCAGATTCTTAAAGACGGTTCCGCTACCTCTATATATGGTGCGCGCGCTATGGCCGGTGTGATTGTCGTGACGACAAAGAAAGGTAAAGCAGGTCACACACGCGTAAGTTATACAGGTGAGTTGACCACTCGTATGAAACCTCACTACTCAGAGTTTAACATCAGCAACTCTCAGGAGCAGATGGGTATCTACCGTGAGATGGAATCTAAGGGATGGCTCGAGTTTGCTAACCTCGCCAAGGCTTCTACCTCAGGTGTTTATGGTAAGATGTATCAGATGATTGCTTCTTATGCCGACGGCAAGTTTGGTATCGAGAATACTCAGTCAGCCAAGAACGCTTACCTGCGCGAATCTGAATTCCGCAACACCGACTGGTTTGACCTCTTGTTCAGCAACGCAGTGCTTCAAAACCACTCGTTCAGCATCGCCGGTGGTACAGACAAAGGTAACTTCTATACTTCGTTGTCAGTGATGAACGATCCAGGATGGACTTATTCAAGCAACGTCCGTCGTTACACTTTCAATGCCAACGCATCTTACCAGATTTCTCCGACATTGAAATTCAGCGTCTTGACATCCGACTCTTATCGTAAGCAGAAAGCTCCTGGAACATTGAGTTCTTCTACCGATGCAGTCAACGGTTCTGTCAACCGTGATTTCGATATCAACCCATATAGTTACGCAATCAACGCATCGCGTGCTTTGGACCCTTATGCTTACTACACCCGTAACTACTCGGATTTCAACATCTTCAACGAACTTAACAACAACTACATCGACATCGATGTGACCGACTTGAAGTTCCAGGCAGAGTTGAACTGGAAACCGGTTAAGGGTCTCGAACTTAACGCTTTGGGCGCTTACCGCTACCAGAGCAGCGTTCAGCAGCACTATGTAAAGGACAACTCGAACCAGGCTAACGCTTACCGTGCCGGTATCGATCCTGAGGATGCTACAATCCGTGATGCCAACTCTTACCTTTACACTGACCCGGACGATGCCAATGCACTTCCTGAATCAGTGATGCCTAAGGGTGGTATCTACTACAACACAACTTATACAGTGTCGCAATACGACTTCCGCGGAACAGCCACTTACAACAAGACTTGGAACAACACCCACATCTTCAACATTATGGCTGGTCTCGAGGTTAGTTCAACCGACCGTAAGCAAATCGGCTGGGAAGGCTGGGGATTTGTCTACGACAACGGTGGCGTTCCTTCGCTCGACTACAAACTGTTCAAGCAGCAGATTGAGGAAGGCCACACCTACTATTCAATCTCTCCGTCCTACCGTCGTAGTTTTGCATCGTTTGCCAACGCAACTTATTCTTACAAAGCACGCTACGTGTTGAATGGAACAATCCGTTATGAGGGTACAAACAAGTTGGGTATGTCGCGCAACTCTCGCTGGCTGCCAACATGGAACGTGTCAGGCGCATGGAACGCCCACGAAGAAAACTTCTTCAAGGAGCACATCGATCCTAAGATCTTGAGCCACGCTACTGCACGTGTTTCTTACTCACTTACTGCCGACAGCGGACCATCGAGCGTGTCCAACGCTACACCTATATATACATCGGGTACAGCATGGCGTCCATCGGCAAGCGACCAGGAACTCCAACTCGAACTTACCACTCTCGGTAACTCGGAACTTACCTATGAAAAGAAGCACGAGTTCAACTTCGGTCTCGACCTCGGTTTCTTGAACAACCGCATCAATGCAAGTGTGGATATCTACTCTCGTAACAACTACGACTTGATCGGTATCTGCTACACTCCAGGTGTCGGCGGTGAGTCAATGAAATACGCCAACGTCGCTTCAATGAAGTCACACGGTGCCGAGTTAACGATTTCTACAAAGAACATCGACAGCAAGGACTGGGGCTGGACAACCGACTTGACTTTCTCTAAGACAAAGAGCGAAATCACTGAGTTGGAGTCACGTTCAAGCAACATCTACCTCGTCAACGGTTCAGGTTACGCATTGAAGGGCTATCCGGTACGTTCACTCTTCTCTTATCAGTTTGAAGGCTTGAACGAGCAAGGTTTGCCACAGGTAATCAACGAAAACGGCGAAAAGACAGTGACCGACATCAACTTCCAGAGCTTCGATGCAAGCCACCTTGTATATGAAGGTCCGACCGACCCGACAATCACTGGTGGTTTCGGCAATACCGTAAGTTGGAAGAACTTCCGTTTGAATGTCTTTATGACTTACTCATTCGGCAACAAACTCCGTCTTGACCCTATCTTCTCCAACAGTTATACCGATGAGCAGGCAATGCCTCGCGAGTTCAGCAACCGTTGGGTGACTCCGGGCGACGAGAACGTTACGACAATTCCGGTTATCGCAAGTTACCGTCAGAATGCTGAAATTTCTCAGTTGTCGCGTGCCTACAACGCTTACAACTATTCTACAGAGCGTGTGGCTGACGGCGGATTTATCCGCTTGAAGGAAATCTCCTTGACCTACGACCTTCCTAAGTCGTTCCTTGAGAAGATCCGCTTCACTTCAGCGTCGCTCAAGTTCCAGGCAACCAACATCTGTCTGCTCTACGCCGACAAGAAGTTGAACGGTCAGGACCCAGAATTCTTCAACACCGGTGGTGTGGCAACGCCTAACCCTAAGCAGTTCACATTCACTCTTCGTTTCAGCTTGTAGGATTGTAAAACATTTTAATTGACACAAGAAATTATGAAATTTCAAAAAGTATTATATATCGGTGCTCTTGGGTTGATTTCACTTTCCTCGTGCGATGATTTTCTTAATCACCTGCCCGACAACCGTATCGACCCGAGTACTCCAAAGCAATTGCAGTTGATGCTTGTCGATGCTTATTCGAGCTATGATTATGCAACGATGTGCGAACTCAGTTCCGACAACGTTGTCGACAACCACGCTCCAAACAGTGCCGGCGTTTCTTACAACACCACTCAGGTGGCGGATGCAATCTGCGACCAGTTCTTTGCATGGGAAGATGCAAACATGTCGTCGCAACAGGACTCTCCTACAGCCGTTTGGACAGGTGCTTACCACGCTATCGCTGTCGATAACCACGTGCTCCAGAAAATCGAGGAGTTCAAGGCTGACGGCAAATTCACTTCGGGTGAAGATGCTGAGCGCATGAACGCAGCCTACGGTGAGGCGCTCCTTTCGCGTGCCTACAACCACTTTATCCTCGTCAACCTCTTCTGCAAGCAGTATGGCTTGACCAGCGAAGCCGACCAGGGTATCCCTTACTGTACAGAACCTGAAACAACCGTACAGGTGAAATACGACCGCGGCACTGTGGCTCAGGTGTATGAGAAGATTGAGGCTGACCTTCTTGAGGGTCTTGAGTACGTCAACGACCAGTACTATTCTCAACTCCGCTACCACTTCAACACCACTGCTGCTAACGCATTTGCAGCTCGCTTCTATCTCTTCAAACGTGACTACAAGAAGGCTGAGCAGTATGCTACTGCAGCCCTCGGCTCAGACCCATCGTCGATGATGCGTTCCGACTATTGGGAGGCTTCATTCACGAGTCTTGATGCCGATGCAGTGCAATATTTCTCGTCATCGTCACAGGCTAACTTCTTGATTATCCCTACACAGTCTGTAGTGTTCTATAACTGCTGCTTCTACTCTGGAGGTACACGTTATGCCAACAACGGCTCTGCATCGACTAGTACACTTTATGGCTGGGGGCCGTGCTGGGAGACCAACTTTATGCCGACTTTCTCTTCTCACCTTTATGTGAACAGCAAGCAGGACTATGGTTTGTGGCCAAGTTGGATGTATAGGATGTTTGAGTACACCGACAAGGTTGCCGGCATCGGTTATCCGCACCGCATGCGTGCTGAGTTTACTGGTGAAGAAACATTGCTCACTCGTGCAGAGGCGCGCATCTTTATGGGCAATCTCGACGGTGCTGTCAGCGATATGAATATTTGGTTGATGTCGCACGACACGAACGCTTCCTACCCGTTGACACCTCTTACTTCCCAAATCGTAACGGATTGGTACAACAAGGAAGCGGCTACTACAAATGCTCGCGATCCGCGTCAGTACATCCTCCAAGACCTCAATATCGAGCAAGTGTGTGCTCCGGCTGCAGGCAACGAGGGTTACAAACTCACATCTGATAAATTGCCTTACCTCTGGTGTATGCTCCACTTCCGCCGCATCAACGATGTGATGACTGGCTACCGCTGGTTCGACATCAAACGCTACGGCATCGAAATCACTCACCAGATTGGCCGCACACGCACCGAGACCCTTACGCTCAACGACCCTCGTCGCGCGTTCCAGGTGCCTACCGAGGCAATCGAGGCAGGTCTCGAGCCAACGCCACGCTCAGTGACTCAGCCGTCGGCATCAGAAATGATCAAGGCAAACTTTAGTTTGACAAGCATAAAGTAAACAACAACAATTCAAATTAACAGATAATTATGAATTTCAAAAAATATATCATATTGGCGGCTGTGGCTCTCGGCATAAGCGCTTCGTTTGCCTCTTGCTCCGATGATGACCTCGACCCTACGAGCATCTTTGAAGATACTGAGGAACTCGATCCGTCGTCGCCTACTTATCAACTCGATAAGTTCCTCGACGATAGCCTCCGCGTGCCTTTCAACTGTGCGGTTACCTATCGCATGAAGGACGTGATGACCGACAAGTCCTACAACCTCGTGCCTGCAAAATACGCCAACTCCGTTGATTTGGCAGTGCTCTGCAAATATTATTGGTTTGATGTCTACTACAATGTAGTGCCTGATAAGGACTTCTTGAAAAAGTACGGTCCACGCATCATCCATTTCATTGGTTCGTCGGCAATCAACGCTGCCAACGGTACTGAGACTATCGGTTTGGCAGAGGCTGGTATCAAGATTTCGTTGTACAAGTTGAACTCTATGAACTTGAGCAACATCGACAACCTTAACCAGTACTACTTCCACACGATGCACCACGAGTTCGCTCACGTGCTTCACCAGACAAAGACCTATCCTAAGGAGTTCGACCAGTTGTCAAACGGTCACTACGATGCTCTCGGATGGCAGGAACGTACTACTGCTGAGGTCGCTTCGCTCGGCTTCACCACTCCTTACGCAAGCAGCCAGGCTCGTGAGGACTTCGCTGAGACCATCTCTAACTACATCACTATGACCGATGCAGAATGGAATGCGCTCCTCAAACTTGCCGCTCAGGACTATGAGGGGGTTGACGACGGCGTGGATGGCGTGGCTATCCTTAACCGCAAGGTCGAGATTGCACGCAACTGGCTCCGCGACTCTTGGGGTACTGACCTCGACGCTCTCCGCGAAGAGGTGCTGAAGCGTCAGGCTAACTACAGCCTCAGCCTCGTCGAGGAACTCAGAAAACAAGTTTACGACATCCCTGTGCCTAACACAAAATAACAGGTGTAACCCATTTAAACAATGCAAAGAATTATGAAAAAAACAATTGCTATATTATTGAGCGTTTCTTGCCTGTTTGGACTTAACTCATGTTTCAAGACTGAGGACGACCTCTTCGACAAGTCGGCGGCACAGCGCTTGGATGAACTGCAGTCAAACTATCGCGAGGTGCTCTCCAGCGCCGAAAACGGATGGGTATTCCAGTATTTCGCTTCGGAAGAGGAACAGGGCTATCCGTTTATTATGCATTTTGAAAAAAACGGAAGCGTTACCGTAGCCGGAAACAACTCTGTTTCGACTGATAATGCCTACAAGGAAGAAACTTCGACCTACGACTTCGTGCAGGATATGTCGGTAGTGCTCACTTTCGACACCTACAACACTATCTTCCACGAGTTCTCTCAGCCGGGTTCAGATGGTGTTGGCCACGGCGGCGACTATGAGTTCCAGGTGAAGGGCGTAAGCGCAAACAAGGACACTGTCTACGTTATGGGTAAGAAGACCGGCATCAATATGCGCCTCGTCAAGTTCCCTAAGGGTGCTACCTACACCGTTAACGGCGAAACGAAGACTGTATCTTCTTGGGAAGACTATTTCACTGCCATCAAGGCTAACACTGCGGCATTGTTCAACTCCAAGTTTCCTACCTACACGCTTACTGCTGGCGGCGAGTCGTTCAACGTTAGCGGTATGGGTTCTGGTGTGATGAACTTTGTCCCGTCGGATGCAACTGAGGCAGATATGTCTTCACGCACCTATTCGCGCGGCGTAATCGTCAACCTCGACAATACAGTGCGCCTGTCGTCTCCGTTCAAGGGCGAGAACGACAAGTTCAGCGTCCAGACATTCGGCTTGTCGGATGCCAAGGACAAGATGGTGGCTCTCGACGGTACGCTCGATGCAGTGCTCTCTTTGCCTACATTGGCAAACTTGTTCGCGCAGTTGACATGGACAATTTCTCCATCAACATTGGAAGGCCAGTTCTCAACGCTCTACGATGCAGTGGCTGCCGGACTTGTGCAATACAACAAGAACATCAAGTTGAGTGGTCTTGGCTTCGGCTACGACAGTACTGAGGGCAAGAACTACCTCAATATCAAGTCATCCAAGTATACCGGTAAACTCTATTTCGAGGCAGGTATCTTCAATGACAACACCGTAACGCTGAAGTTCACCGGCACTGGCGACAAGAACGGTGCTGTATTCTTGAAGAATGTGGCTGCACTCCAGCAGTTAATCGACTACTTGGAGTCGGACGGCTTCACATTGTCGACGGCAACTCCATTTGCCCCGCTCACGGTGACAATGGTCAACGCCTCAAATCAGGCCGACAAGGCTGTATTGACTCTGTAAAGGCTTAAATACACAATAAAATCTTTAGGCAGGCTGCCCGCAGATGGGTAGCCTGCCTTTTGTGTCGGCGGTGTTTCTTTGGTGCGGAGACCGGTGTTATGTGAATGTTAAAATGCAGCGAATTGTTAAAAAATAGGTTTTTGGGCGAAATTTTTGTTACTATATTATGAAATGCGGTTGAAAAGTGATACTTTTGTCACCGATATAATGCGGTTTTTATAAATCTCGTATCTATTAGTCGCAACACTATGATTTTATTGTGTGAGGCTTAATTGTTGAATTAAATATTATTCATTCTTATAAAAACAACTAATATTTTTTCATTATGAAGAAATCATTACTCTTTTCATTGGCTTTGGTCCCTGCTGCTGCAATCGCTGGCGTTGTAGGTGCTAACCGCCAAATTGAACTTCCTGCAGGTTCGTTTAAAGTTGAGTCAGCAAGCGAACAGTTGTGCAAAGCAAAGGTAGGTGATGTAAAGAAAGCAAATCTGAAGGCAAACACTGCCAATGTAGTTAAGCCTAAGGCTGATGCAGAGGCTGGATATGTACTCCCTGACGGAACATTTTTCTGGGGTTGGGGTGTGTCCTCTGACGGTGATCGCGTTACGATGAAGAGTCCGTTCTTATTCGCTCCGTGTAATGTGCCGTTGACATGGACAAACTGTTCAACAGGCGCAACTTCATTCACCTGGACTTACCCTGTTGACCTGGATGAGTCGGGCCAAAATGAGATTACAGAGACCTCTACCGACAAGGACCTCGTTTGGACTCCTCCATGCTTCTATATGCTTAGCAATCCTGTTTTGACTGCAGGTTCAAGTTCATATCAGTACCCTGGCTATGCATTGTATGGCGGCTATCCTTATAGGAACGGCTATTCTTTTGCGATTTTCCCTGATGATTACAGTACTATCTCTAATGAAGATGGTGCTAGTTATTCTTATGCATACTACTGGGGTGCTTCGGAATATACGAACAATCTTTATAATAAGATAAATATATTCCAAGGAAAGAACCCGGTATTGACTTCTATGTACCAGTCTTATCCTGCATCAAGTGCTCCTTATGTAATTGAATCGGTTAATGTACGTGGATATTTCACAAAATATACATCTGACAAACTGATTGCAAAAATCTGGAAGATTAACGAGAATGGTGCTCTTTCTGCGCTTATGTATGAAGGCTATATTGATGGCTCAGAAGTTCCGACTGATGAGGAATACTATAGTACTGCCACTATCCCGTTCTATGAAACAGACGGCGAACTGGAGTCGCAGGTGCTCGCTGAAATCAGTGCCAACACTCCAATCCTTATTGAAATCACTGGCTTTGATTCTGCGAAAGACTCATTCCTCTTGAGTGGTCTCTTCAGCCCGGGCGAATTGGATGAAGATGATGCAACTTCAAGCTATTTCGGTGTGACTTACGATGGTAAGAATGGTAGAACTCTTGGTATCTACGATTGTGGTGTCTTCACGTTTACCGGCAAAGATGGGGGAGATGCTCACGTCTCGCTCATAGATATTTCAACAACAATGGACTACCCATACGTAGCAGTTGATGACGACGTATTGAGCTTCTCTACAGAAGGTGAAACCAAGACTTTGGAGGTTAATTCTCTGTTTACAAGTGACTATATCACTGTTTCCGGTGACGGTGAAGGCGACTGGTGGTCGTATGAAGTTGGTGAAGGTGATATAAGCACAGGCTTGATTCCAGTAGACTTCACTGTAGCTCCTTTGGCTGAAGGCGTTCACAAAAACTGGGCAATGGTAAATATCAGCACTCCAGGTGCAGGCAAAGTTGTTTATCTCATCCAGGACGACGGCAGCTCTGTAGACTCTGTAGAAGCAGCCAACACATCTGCAAAGGTTGTAAACGGCAACTTCGAAGTTGAGAGCGCTAACGCAACAGCAGTGGCAGTCTACAACTTGGCTGGTCAGAAAGTAGCGGAAGCAACATTCGAAGGCAAGGCAACTGTAGCCGCAGCCGACCTCGCAAAAGGCGTATACGTATTGAAATTCAACAACAACGTAGTTGTGAAATTGGCTAAGTAACCAATCCCCTGAAAATAGAAAAAAGCGTCCGCACCCCGGACGCTTTTTTTTATGCCCATACGCCCCGCCCCACCCGCAGCCATCACCACCAGAAGATGCTGCCTCAAAAGAGGCGAAAGAGGTGAGAGAAGAGCGCCCCATAGGCGGCGCCGTGTTGATAGCCCCAGGCTTCAGCCTGGGGAAAGGGAACATCACCGACTTGCGCCCCGTAGGCGGCGCTGCCAACGCCATCGGAGTCAACCCCAGCCTCAGATAAGGAAAAAAATCTTCATTTGCACATCTCACTAAATCAATCATTTACAAAAATCGTTCTAAAAAACGAGAAAAAAGTTGCGAAAATATTTGGTGGGAATGCAAAATGGCTGTACCTTTGTAACCGCTTTCCCACTGAAAGAGGGAAACAAGCAGAGAACATTGAAATGATGCGATAAAAAGACAAGACGAAGGAAGAGGGCGGAAGC
>CAVCEE010000014.1:0-72335 GCA_963601185.1 bacterium | reverse complement strand
ATGCTGGCGGCACCCACTACGGGGTGCAGTCTTTCTCAACTTCTTTGCCCTAGACTGAAGTCTGGGGTTATCAATACTGCAGCCCCTCCGGGGCGCACACCCACGCTACAGGCTTTGCCCCACGCTCATCGGCGAGAGCAGAACGCTCAGTCGGGCACACATCTGTGCTGCACACGCTCATCTGTGAGTGACTGCTACTCTCGAGGGGACTCTGACGCACTGCAGCGTGGTGATGTGGCGGAGAAGGTGAGTGGTGAGAAGGGAGCGCGCGCCGTAGGTGCGCCGTGTTGCTAACCGCGGGCTTCAGCCCGTGGCAGGGGCGTCACTGAAGAATGCGCCCTGTAAGCGGCGCTGCCCACATTGTCGATGCCTCGGCTGATGCTGGCGGCACCCACTACGGGGTGCGACCCATCGAATCTTCTTTGCCCCAGACTGAAGTCTGGGGTTATCAATACTGCAGCCCCTCCGTGGCGCTCACCCACGCGGCCGGCTTTGGCGCACGCTCATCAGTGAAGGAGTGCGCTATCGGGGCGCACATCTGTGCTGCCGGCTTTGACTCACGCTCATCTGTGAGTGACTGCGACTCTCTGGGGCACTCTGACGCACTACGGCGTGGAGATGTGGCGAAATAAAAACAGCGTCCCCGGGAATGGGGACGCTGAACATAGTTGACTGTTTAGTGAAATTCAAGTCAGTTTATGCAGCCTGAAACAGACTGGTGCACTGTGCTCTCACTTAGTCTATTAGTAAACGACATTTGCCGTACCAGTGTTGTTAGAAAGTGTTGCACTCGGAGTACCAGAAGCGTAACTGTCGAGTCGACCGAGGAAGTCGCCTGCATTGTGCGCTTCTTTGGTAGTGTAATTCTTGTAATTGTTGGTCTTGTCAATAACAAGAGCTACACCATTGATTGTGTTGTTGGATATAGTGCTTGGTTGGTTGGAATTCATCACGCCTGTGCAGCCTACGATGCCGCCAAGATCGCGATAGGCTTTTATCGTAGTATCCTTAACTGTACAGCCAGTCACTGTGCCGTAGCAAAGGTAGCCTACGATGCCACCAGCCTTGTCGCCGTTGTCATACTCGCCACTTCCGTTAGTTTTCAACTCGGCAGTAGAGGTGACAGTTGAGTTCTCAACGGTACAGTTCTCGATGGTTGCAGCAGAATTATTTGTAAACCAATTATAACCAACAATGACACCTGCATAGTGAGTGCTCGTTACGGTTGCATTCTTAACGGTCAGATTTTTAATGACTGCGCCGCCCTGTACGGTGTTGAAAAGTCCGGCAGTGGCATCGTTGGCATAACAATAACTTGTTACATTGAGGTTGGAGATGGAATGACCGTCACCATCGAATGTGCCAGCGAAGGCATATTTGGGGAAGTCGGTTTGTCGGTTGTCGCTACCGATACCCTTCCAAGCGAGTCCGTCAAGGTCGATGTCGTCCATCAGTTTTACGGTCTTACCTGCAAATGTATTGCCTTGTCGTGTCTGGTAGGCAATCCAAGCCAACTCCTGGCTGTCGTTGATTTCGTAGACGCCTTCTGCGTTCGGTTTAACGACTTTGGCAAGAGGTCCGTCCCAAGCAATCAATTCAGCATCTGGGTCGTTGAATGCCGGTGTGATAGTTACATTGAAGTTGTTGGTGCTTGTGAGCAACGTGCCGTAGATGTTGGTGCGGTAGTTACGCTGCAGCGGAATGTTCTGGAAAGTGCGGTCTTCTGCGGCACCGTCGTAGGAAATTGTGATGGCGTTGTCTGCTTTCTTGTCGGTTGGCATAAGCAGATAATTCATTGTCAGGTATTTGCATCCTGCCGATGCCACTGGGAAGGTTTCCTCCGGCAGTGTTGCTGCAGCAAATGTAACTTCCTCTTCACCGTCGACAGAACCGTCCTTGAAGTTCAGTGTGTTGTAGGTTTTTACGGTTACACCGGCTTTTTGCACGTCGATGCCTGAACTCTTCGCTGCCGCCAAATCAGAAGTGCCGATGTTGAGTTGGGCAAATGGGCGCTTCAGGTTCACTGTTCTAAGGGCCGTGCCATTCACGGTAAATTCTTCAACGGCGTAGAATGCGTCATAGTTCTCGTTGCTGCAAGTTGCGGCAGAGTAGTTTGCCGTTACATTCTTGTTTGCAGCGTCAAATGTGTAGATTGACGATGGAGCGTCAGCCCAGAACACTACGGCATACTGTTTGCCGTTTACCAGATTCAGCGAAACGGTTTTCGACATGTTGATGGATTCTTCAGCCTTGCCGAGGTCGGGGAGGAGCGTCCAGTTGCCGTCCTTCACCTCATAAACGGCATAGTCCAATGTCGTAGCAGTCTTGCCGTCGGCAAAAGCGCGTGACTGCAATGGGTTTGACAATTGTGCAGTAAATGTCACGGTACTGTTTGTTCCCTCTTTTAAGTTGCTCAGATCATCGTTTGAGCATGATGTTGCAAGCATCATAGATGCGATTGCAAACACTGGAAAAATTTTCTTCATCATAACATTAATTAGATTATAAATAAAAGTATTGTGTCTTATCTCTTGTTATCTGATTACGATATTGTATTCCCCGTCAAAGGTTGGGTCGATGTCCAGGCCTCCGCTTGAGGTAGATGTCAGGAATTTGCCCTTCACCGTGGTCAGTTGGCTGCGCTTGAGCGGCACATTGATGGCAGGTGTGGACGAAACCAACTCCCCGTCCTTGTTGTAGACGGAAACCGCCACCGACACTCCTGCCTCTGCACCGTTGACAAATACATAGTCGAACCCCAGTTCCATCTCGTCGTTGCCGGCTGGTTTCAGCGAACTTTCAAACTTCACCCCCGTCCAGGAGTCTGCCGGCTTGTCGGTGAACATATTGTAGGAGCACGGCACGAAGCCTTCATATTGGAACACAACGCGGTAGTCGTCCGGATTCACGCTTCTTGTAGCATCGTCGCCAGCGGCATTCGCTGCATTTTCACCTTTTTTGCGCGCTTCCATTGTCAAGACGTTGACCACAAACTCATCGTAGTCGGTAGAAATGAACTCGAATTTTGCCAACGGACGGTTCATTGTCACGGAGACGTTGTTGTCAACGTCCATCATCTCGTTACGTTTTATAGTGACAGACCCCTGTGCGCTCCCTCTGAATGCATCGCGGAAATCGCAACTGCCGGTGTAGCCTTTCTTGTCGCGCAGGATTATTTCCGAGAAATCGGACGGCGTGTAGAATTTGTCGGCTTTGCCACCCTCATCGACAAAATCCGTCCACACGAAGAACTTGTAGTCGCCTTCGTGTAGAGAAAACGTCCGTGAGCAGTCCAGTTTCTGAACGTCGTCGCAGGTAAACACAATGAGCGTGTCGGCTGTGCGGCTATAACTGCCGTCGGGACTCAGATGATGCACACTGACGATATGGCGCACATCGTATGCGTCTTTGGTGACGGCGGCGCGGCTGTCGTAGGTCACTTCCTTGTACAGCGGCATCTCCGTGTCGAAATTCAGGTGCAGGGTGACTCCGGTTGCCGTAGGCAGTTCGGGAAACTCATGGACGCAACCTGTAGCCACCGATGCCAAGACCGTCAAAAGCACTAGAGATGGAATCAGGCGTTTCATCGTGCACCTCCTTTCCTCCCCAAGTCAAACGTGTAGACAACCGAGGCAGCCAACTGGTCAATGCCAAACCACGCCCTCCTCTTGCTTTCCACCAAAAGCCCGTTTCTGTGGTTGTCGAATTTGTCGTAGTGCACACTGTATGCACCTATGCCCAACGAGAATTCCACCCGCCACCGCTTGTTGCAGCCGACAGGCATACGATAGCCTGCGCCTATGCCTGCGCCGAACGCCGGACTGTGGCCTCCGTGGTTCTGGATGCGATAGTCTCCGTCGAGGACAAAGTTGTACCAGCCGAGTCCGAGATGCGCACCGACAAATACCCCGTTGTTGTTCTCCGACAGAAGCCAATAGCGAACCTCTGGTTGAATTGTTACGGTACGGAATTTTAGAGTCGATTTGAAATAGTTCCACCCAGACCAATAGAGAGGCAATGAGGCTGTCCAATGTTCTGTCAAATCAATTTCGGCTGCGATGTTGGTGACCCCCATCATCCACCCGACACCGTTGGTCTTTACATAGATGTGCTCCAGTGGCTCGGTCTTTACATTCTCGGGAATGTCGTTGACTCGCACGCTATCCATACGGTAATTGTGGCTGATCACAATCGCCGTGCCGCTTTCCTGCGAATGGGAAACCACTATGCCCCAAAGCAGAAACATTGATAATATGATATAGCGTATGGTGCGCATTTTCACTAAAGATAGGTGTGTCTATTTTACAAGCGTGTCTATTTTCTTTGGTAAGCGCAAAGATAAATAAACTGCGCATTTTATTACCCCCCTAGTTAAATATTGTTAACGCGAATAAAGAGACTGCCTTCCCCGTGATTTTTACTTGCGCCATTAGCGCAGAAGAGGCTATGAGCCGTTTGTTTTATTCCGCCTCAGCGCACACCGAGCCATCTGTAGGGTAGCTACCCTACAGAAATTCTCTCGGCCTCAGAGTGTAGATCGGACAATAGTCGGTCTGCGCTTTTTTTGTGTCAGATTGTGTGAGGACTGATACAAATGTTTCGTATGTTATTCGGCTTTTAAAGTGCAACCATTTGGGGTTGTTTTAGAGGCAGATTTTGGTGCCGGCGTAGGGGTCGGCGATGTGGTCGGCGCGGGTGATTACTACGGTTTCTACACCGGCTTCGACGCATGCCATGGCGTTGTCGAGTTTAGGTAGCATTCCGCCGGTCACCACGCCGTGCGCCTTAAGGTCGGCGAGCACTACCGGGGTAATGGTGGGGATGAGGCTGTTGTCGTCGTTCTCGTCGGCGAGTACGCCCGCTTTCTCGAAGCAGTACATCAACGTTACGTTGTAGGTCTTTGCCAGGGCTTTTGCCATCTCAGCCGCCATCGTGTCGGCGTTGGTGTTGAGCATGTGGCCTTTGCCGTCGTGTGTAAGCGGAGCGATTACCGGACAGCAGTTGCTTTCGATGAGCGTGGAGACTGCCTCTGCGTTGACACGGCGCACGTCGCCCACCCAACCATAATCAACAGTCTTGACCGGACGCTTGTCGGAGAGGACGATGCCCATATCGGCACCCGTAAGTCCGATGGCGTTGACGCCCTCAGCCTGGAGTCCGGCAACGATGCCCTTGTTCACCAGTCCGCCGTAGACCATCGTGACCACTTCGAGCATCTTCTCGTCGGTGATGCGACGGCCGTCGACCATCTTGGTCTCCACGCCCAATCGTTCAGCCATCTGAGTGGCAGAGCGACCACCGCCATGGACAAGCAGTTTGCGGCCTTCAACCTTTGCGAAATCGTGGAGCAGAGCGTTGAGCGACGCAGGGTTTTCCACTATTTTGCCGCCAACTTTGATTATGGTGAGATGTTGTTTCATTATTTCGATTTTTTAAGAGTAAACATAGAATAGAGCCATACCACAACGAAGCCAGCCAGCGGAACGATGAACGACAGCACCATACCGTTGGCATCGGCAGCCCAGCCCATCAGCCAAGGACCGACAGCGCCGCCCACCGGGGTCATCATCAAGAACGACGACGCACGCTTGGTCTTGTCGCCGAGTCCTTTCAGCGAGATGGCAAATATGGTAGGGAACATTATTGACTCAAAGAAATAGCCCGCAATCAACGCACCCATCGATACCGCACCTAAGTCGGCAACCACAAGTGCCGTGGTAATCACCGTGGCGGTGGCGCAGATGGCTAGCACAATTTCAGCCTTCACCCGACTCATCACGAACGAGCCCACCACGCGGCCCACCATAAACAGCAGCAGTCCGCCGAACGACAGCAGAGTCGTGGCGGTAGGCTTGTCGAACCAGTTGCCGTCGGTGGCGTAGTTGATGAAGAAACTGTTGATTGAAATCTCCGAAATTTCGTAGCAGAAGAGTGCGAACACGCCGAACACGAATGCGAAGTTGCGCGCGAGCGACACCTTTTGCATCTGGTTGTTGCCCACGGCATCGTCCTCCTCATGGATTTCCGGCAGACGGACACGCGTGAACACTACCGCCGCCGCGAGCACGAGGATGCCCAAGCCCATATATGGCAACGCCACCGATGCATTGTCGCGGAAGATGAGCCATCCGCCAATCACAGGCGCACACATAGAGCCAAGCCCGTTGAACGACTGCGCCAGGTTGAGGCGCGCCGCCGCCGTGCCGCGTGCTCCGAGTTCGGTGACATACGGATTTGCCGACGTTTCGAGGAACGTGAGTCCGCAGCCTATGACAAACAGCGAAAACAGAAAAAACTTAAACGACATCAGCCATTCGCCCGGGATGAACAGCAGTGAGCCGATGCCGTAGAGCACCAGTCCCAAAATCACTCCGGCACGGTAGCCCCGGCGGCTGATGTAGAGTCCGGCAGGGATAGCCATAGTGAAGTAGCCGGTGTAGAGCATCACCTGCACCAGCGCCGACCGCGTCTTCGTCATTTCCAACACCTCCTGGAAGTGCTTGTTGAGCACATCGAGGATTGCGTGGGCGAATCCCCACATAAAAAACAACGACGTGATAAGAATGAACGTCGCGAGATATTTCCTTTCAACCAATGCTTCCGCTTTCTTCATTGTATCTGCTTTTTCTGTGCAAAATTAGGCAAAATCCCGCGGAATGTTATTAATTTTGCATAATATAGTGTAAACAGAAGACGAAAAGACGTATTTATGGCAACATCGAAGAATAAACCGGTAAAGAAATCCGACCTCAAGAGCCTTGTGGTGGATTTCTTCAACAGCCACAATAAAGAATCGTTCAACTATAAGCAGGTTGCCGTTGAACTTGGGGTTAGTGGCCGCTCCAACCAGTATCTCATCGCCGACATCCTCGACGACTTGACCCGCGATGGTTATCTGTTGGAACTCGTCCCTGGCAAATACCAGGCCTCGGAGATTTCCACCTCGGCGGAAGGCACGTTTGTGCGCCGTGGCAACGGCAAGAACAGCGTGGTTGTCGATGGGGCAGAGATGCCGATCTTTGTTGCCGAACGCAATTCGAAGCACGCCCTCAACGGTGACCGCGTTAGAGTGCACTTGTGCGCCCAGCGCAAAGGCTGCGACCCAGAGGCTCGCGTGCTTGAGATTCTTGAGAAAAAAGAGCAAGTGTTTATCGGCACGCTGAAGGTGAGCAAAACGTTTGCCTTCCTCGTGACCGACAGCAAATACCTTGCCTGCGACATATTCATTCCCAAGGGCAAAATTAAGGGCGGCGAGACTGGCGACAAAGCCATCGTGCGCATCGTGGAGTGGAACGACGACGACAAGAACCCGACAGGTGAGGTAATCGATATACTCGGTCGCACAGGCGAGAACAATTCGGAGATGAACGCCATCCTTGCCGAATACGGATTGCCCTACGTCTATCCGAAAAACGTTGAGGCTGCCGCCGACAAGATTGGTGCAGGCATCACCCCGGAGGTCATCGCCCAGCGCGAGGATATGCGTGGTGTGACCACATTCACCATCGACCCGCGTGACGCCAAGGACTTTGACGATGCATTGTCGCTCCGCAAACTGCCCAACGGACACTGGGAGGCTGGTGTGCATATCGCCGACGTGACCCACTATGTGCAGCCAGGCTCGGTAATCGACAAGGAGGCAGAGAAGCGCGCCACCTCGGTGTATCTTGTGGACCGCACCGTGCCGATGCTCCCGGAACGACTCTGCAACGGCATCTGTTCGCTGCGTCCGAATGAAGAGAAACTCGCATATTCGTGCATCTTCGAGATGGACGATGATGCCAATATAATCGACTACCGCATCCGTAAGACGGTAATCAAGAGCGACCGCCGCTTTACCTACGAAGAGGCGCAGGAAATCATCGAGACTGGCAAGGGCGACTACGCCGAGGAGGTGCTTACGCTCGACCGTCTGGCAAAGATACTGCGCAAGCGCCGCTTCGAAAACGGATCGGTGAACTTTGACCGCTTTGAGGTGCGATTTGAAATCGACGAGACCGGACACCCGATAAGCGTGTACTTCAAGGTGTCGAAGGATGCCAACAAACTCGTTGAGGAATTTATGCTCCTTGCCAACAAGCAGGTGGCAACGGTGGTGGGCAACCCTGGCGGACGCAAGAAGCCGAAACCGTTTGTCTACCGTGTGCACGACAATCCAGACCCTGACCGTATGACCAACTTTGCCGAGATAGCCAGTCGCTTCGGTTATAAGGTAAAAATCAAAGGCAAACGCACCGATATCAACAGTTCGCTGAACAAGATGCTTTCCAAAGTGAAAGGTCAGCCAGAAGAGAATATGCTCTCAATCCTCGCTATCCGCACAATGGCGAAAGCAATCTATACGACAGTCAACATCGGGCACTATGGCCTGTCGTTTGACTACTATACCCACTTCACCTCGCCAATTCGCCGCTATCCCGACATGATGGTGCACCGTCTGCTCGACAAGTATCTCAGCGGAGGCCGTGCCGTAAACCGCGAGAAACTTGAGGAAGAGTGCAAGCATTCCTCGGAGATGGAGCAGTTGGCAGCCAATGCCGAGCGCGCCTCGATTAAGTACAAGCAGGTCGAATTTATGAAGGACCGTCTCGGCAAGGTGTACGAAGGCTCGGTGTCGGGCGTTACGGAGTGGGGCATCTATGTGGAACTCGACGAGAATAAATGCGAAGGTATGGTGCCAATCCGCGACCTCGACGACGACTACTACGAGTTTGACGAAAAGAACTACTGCCTCATTGGTCGCCGCAAGAAGCGCGTATACCAACTTGGCGACAAACTCACTGTGCAGGTGGCACGCGCCGACCTCAACAAGAAGCAACTCGACTTTGCCATCGTTGGCAACGAAGCCGACAAGGCTGCCGAGGCGACTACTATGAACCACAACGGCGACGTGGTGAAGCCGGCAAAGAAGCCGAAAAAATCTGCGAAGAAGTCGGAGAAAAAGACTTCAGCCAAGAAAGGCGGCAAGAAGAAAGACTCCAAGAAGGCAAAGAAATCGCAGAAGAAAGCGAAATAAAGAGATTTTTGACAAATGAACATAACAGTATACTTATCATCCAAAACAAACTTGAATGCGACCTTCGAGGAGGCTGTCAAGACCCTTGGCAGAGGCATTGGCGAGCGCAAGGCTCGACTCGTGTACGGCGGCTCGAACGCAGGGCAGATGCATGTGCTTGCGGCAACCGCCAAGGCCAACGGCGCAACCGTGACGGGTGTGATACCCGAAGTGTTTCGCCAACTGTCCGACCCAGTGGTCGACGAGATGCTCTACACCATCGACCTTGCCGAGCGCAAGGCGCGTATGATTGAACTGGGACAGGTGTTTGTGGCACTTCCGGGAGGTATCGGCACGATAGATGAGGTGATGAGTACGCTGGCAGTGTTGACAGTGAACAAAATCACGAAGAAAAGCATTATATTAGTCAATGTCGAAGGAGTGTTCGACAGTCTCTACCAGCAACTGCAGGCGTTTGTAGGGCTCGGACTTGCCGAGAAGCGTGCGGTTGACCTCGTGAAGATTGCCGGCAGCGCCGAGGAGGCATTGCAGATGATTGACCAACTAAAACTGTAGTATCATGGTAAGAAAAAGCATTGTTTATACAGCGACAGGCGACAAGGGAACGACCTCGCTGGTTGGCGGAAAACGGGTGAACAAGGACGATGTGCGTCTGGAAGCCTACGGAACGGTTGACGAACTGAATGCTCATATCGGGCTTTTGGACAACCTCCACAATATTCCTTCGGAAACAAAAGATTTTCTGAAAGTAATCCAAAACAAACTGTTCAACATAGGGGCATATCTTGCCACTGAAGCCGCACCGGGTGCACCCGCACCGGGACTCGACGACGACGACATAAAGAAGATTGAGCACCACATCGACCTGCTCGACTCCGAATTGCCGCCGTTGCATAACTTCGTGTTGCCTGGCGGCAGCCGAATCTCGTCGCGCGCACACATCTGCCGCACCGTGGCACGCCGCTGCGAGCGCCGCGTGGTTACGCTCGACCGCGAGGTGAAGGTTGACCCCAATGTGCTGACCTATCTCAACCGGTTGAGCGACTATTTCTTTGTGCTCGGCCGCTTCAACAATATCCACAACCAGATAGAGGAAAAATACTGGGATAAGGACTGCAAGTAGGACGGTAAAAACGGCGACGGCATCACTGCAAAGAAAAAATGTGCAATATCTTTTCATTGCTCACGATTTGCACTATCTTTGCAACCACAATAAAACGTAAGTGAAAACAGTTTAAAAACGATAGATTATGTATTGGACACTTGAACTCGCATCGAAACTCGAAGATGCGCCCTGGCCTGCAACCAGAGAAGAACTTATTGACTATGCAATGCGCTCAGGGGCTCCGCTTGAAGTAATCGAGAATCTTCAGGAGATGGAGGATGAAGGCGAAGTGTATGAAAGTATAGAGGACATCTGGCCCGACTATCCAAGCAAGGAAGATTTCTTCTTCAACGAAGACGAGTACTAACAGCCTGCGGCTCTGACGCGCCGCTGAAAGCATTGATATAAGCGGTATGGAAATTTAAAGTTTCCATACCGCTTTTTTCGGTAGATTAGGTCCGATTTTTCCGCACGATGCACGGAAAATGTGTATATTTGCACAAAACAAGCATCAAAAATGTGTAGTTTTCCACATTTTCGACACATGACGAGAGTACCTTTGATGGCCACGGAAAATGTGGGACTAAAAATTTACTGATATGAGATACAGACATAATTGGGTTGTGCCCAAGGGTAAGGAACTTACCGACATGGACCGCAAAATCTTGTTCTATCAGGAACGCGGACATCTTGTGCCTTCGCCAAAACTTATCAAGACTCCGGAACAGATTGAGGGCATCCGTCGCAGCGGAAAGGTAAATACGGGCGTGCTCGACCTCGTGGCGAAGGAAATCCACGCAGGTATGAGTACTGCCGAAATCGACAAACTTGTCTACGACTACACCGTCGACCACGGCGCAATCCCAGCGCCGCTCAACTATGAGGGCTTCCCGAAGAGCGTGTGCACGTCAATCAACGAGGTGGTGTGCCACGGCATCCCCTCAGAAGAGGAAATCCTCGAAGAGGGCGACATTATCAATGTTGACGTGTCGACAATCCTCGACGGCTACTATTCCGACGCTTCTCGTATGTTTATTATCGGTAAGACCACTCCGGAGAAAGAGAAACTCGTGAGAGTGACCAAGGAATGTCTCGAGATTGGAATGAAGGCAGCCAAGCCCTACGGCTTTGTGGGCGACATCGGTCACGCCATCGAGCGTCACGCCAAGAAAAACGGTTTCTCTGTGGTACGCGACCTCTGCGGACACGGCGTGGGTCTGGAATTTCACGAAGAGCCAGAAGTGCTCCACTTCGGTCGTCCCGGCACGGGAATGCTCCTTGTCCCAGGTATGGTGTTTACCATTGAGCCGATGATCAATATGGGCACATGGAAAGTGTTTGTCGACTCGGAAGACGGCTGGACAGTGGTTACCGACGACGAACTCCCGTCGGCGCAATGGGAACACACATTTCTTATGACCGACCACGGATTGCAGATACTCACCTATTAGTAAGGTGTAGCCACATAAACCGACACGGCGCAGGGTTACGGCTTTGCGCCGTGTCGATTGTTTTTGCCAATTGGTAGGCAAAATCGGCAGGGTAGGGTCGGGGTGAAGACGTCTGGTGCAAATATTTGACAGAGTGGAACGTAACCCCTTGAAGCACCGCAAAACGCCTATGGAAAGGCAGAAAAGGCGTTGTTAAAATATTGAATTAACTCTCGTTAAAAAGGAAAATGGGGCAAAAATATTTCCTACGTTTGAAAAATATGTATAGATTTGCATAGAGTAATTATTGTTGTTGTCGGCTATTGACGGAGTTTTATGATTTACATTCCTACCTTTTAACGGATTAACAGACCATGCCCTAAAATCGTTTCACAACAGCGATAGGAACTATTGAGAAATAAAAAATGAGATTATTAATACCTATGTAAAACTTAATCAATTCTTGAATGAAGAGTTTTAGTTTTCAGTTGAACCGTAGGGGGCTTATGACCTTGCTTATGGCATTGTTGTTGGCGTTTCCTGCGTTTTCACAAAAGGTGGCTGTACAAGGTACGGTCATCGATGAAAATGGCGAACCGGTTATCGGCGCCAGTGTTGTTGACACGAAGACCAAGGCAGGCACTGCCACGGACTTCGATGGAAATTTTGTTTTAAATGTGTCGTCCGACGCAGTGCTGACAGTGACTTATGTGGGCTACAAGCCACAAAACGTCAATGTTAACGGACGAAACAAAATCACGGTGAAACTTCAAACAAACAGCGTAGTGCTGAACGAAGTCGTGGCTATCGGTTACGGTACTGTGAAGAAAGAAGATGCGACGGGTTCGATTAATACCGTTAAGCCGGACGAAATCGGTGCTGGTCTCGCAACTTCCGCACAGGACCTCTTGGTAGGCTCGGCTCCTGGTGTTGTCGTTACAACCAACGGTGGTCAGCCTGAAGGTGGCGCAACAATCCGTATCCGTGGTGGTGCTTCATTGAACGCAAGCAACGACCCGTTGATCGTGATTGACGGTGTGCCTATGGACACAAAGAGCACCCTCGGTTCGAGCAACCCATTGTCGTTTGTATCGCCTGAGAACATTGAGAATATGACCATCCTCAAGGACGCATCTGCAACAGCCATCTATGGTTCGCGCGCATCCAACGGTGTCATCATCATCACAACAAAGAAAGGTCAGAAAGGCAAACCACAAGTCAACTTTACTGCCAACGCCTATGTCAACACTCCACGCAACTACGTGAATATGATGACAGGCGACCAGTTCCGTTCGTTTATTACCAACCGCTACGGCGCTGACTCAGACCAGGCAAAATCGCTCGGCTCTTACAACACCGACTGGCAGAAAGAAGTGCTTCGCACATCAATCTCCCACGACTACAGCCTCGGCATCGGTGGTACAGTAGGATGCTTGCCTTACCGCGTGAGCCTTTCTTACACAGGCAACAACGGTATCATCAAAACATCAAAGATGGACCGCGGTACACTCGGCATCAGCTTGACTCCAAAGTTCTTCAACGACCTTTTGTCGGTCAACGTAAACCTCAAGGGTGCCTACATCGCCAACCACTTCTATAAAGGAGAGGCTCTTGGCAATGCTGTAGGATTCAACCCGACACTTCCGGTGAAGAATCCTGACGGAAACGTATTCAACGATTGGACAACTTATGTTGGCACAACTACTGCAGGACCAAACGATCCAGGTACTTCAATCAACACTTTGAAGGCACTCAACCCTGCAGCGTTGATCAACGACTACAAGAGCACATCTAAGGTATGGCAGAGCATCGGTAACTTGCAACTCGACCTCGCAATGCCATTCCTCCGCGACCTCCACGCCAACCTCAACCTTGGTTACGACTACAGCAAGTCTACCGTAGAAAACGTAACAGGTGCTAACTCTCCAATGGCTTGGAAAGACGGTTACACAATCCTCAACAACGACGGCACAACATCAATTATCCACGATGGTGCTGAAAACACAGGTTTCGAATGGCAGGAGAAATACAACCTCCTTCTCGATTTCTACTTGAACTACAAGAAGCAGGCTAAGAGCATCAACTCTAATTTCGATATCACAGGCGGTTATTCTTGGCAGAAATTCCACCGCGCAGGCCACACTTACAGTTATCCTACAAGCGGCGATTGGGCCTACAACCAAGGTATCGCAACCAACTACACTGCATCGCAGAACCAGTTGGTATCATTCTTCGGACGTGTTAATTACTCGCTCCTCGACCGTTACCTCCTTACTGTAACAGTCCGCGAGGACGGTACAAGCCGTTTCTCTGAAGAGCACCGTTGGGGTACATTCCCATCGTTGGCACTCGCATGGCGTTTGATTGAAGAGCCATGGATGAAAGGTGCAAAGAGCGTGATGAATGACTTCAAGATTCGTGCAGGCTGGGGTATCACCGGTCAGCAAGACCTTGGCGACGACTTCTTCCCATACTTGCCAGTATATATGGTAGGTAAAGACCAATACCGTTACCCAGACGGAAACGGCGGCTGGATCACAGTTATCAAGGCCAACGGCTACAACGCCGACCTTAAGTGGGAGGAGACAACTACATGGAACGCCGGCGTAGACTTGGCATTCCTCAACAACCGCGTAACCACGAGCCTCGACTTCTACAAGCGCAACACAAAAGACTTGTTGAACTGGGTGACTGTCGACGCAGGTTCTAACCTTACAAACGCAATGAACTCAAACATCGGTTCGTTGGAGAACATCGGTGTTGAATTCGCCATCACAGCACGTCCTGTTGTAACCAAGGACTTCACTTGGACAACATCCTACAACGTGGCTTACAACAAGAACAAAATCACTAAACTTGTCAAGGGCGACGACCCAGGCTACTTCGTGGCAACTGGCGACGGTATCTCAGCCGGTACAGGCGGCACAGTGCTTGCCCACAAGGTAGGCTATCCAGCCAACAGTTTCTATGTATATGAGCAGGTTTACGACGAAAACGGCGACCCAATTGAGGGTATGTTTGTTGACCGCAACGGCGACGGCGTAATCAACTCAGACGACAAGTATATGTACCACAGCAAAGATCCTAAGGTGACAATGAACTGGACCAACACGTTCAACTACAAGAACTGGGATTTCGGTTTCTCATTGCGTGCAAGCCTAGGCAACTACGTGTTCAACGATATGCAGGTTGCCAACTCTTCGATCTCGACTACATCATCTCTCCCATTGGGCAACTTGATGGCCGACACTTACCTCTTCGAAGAAATCAACTTGACACAAGGCACGAGCGACTACTTCGTACAGAATGCAAGCTTCTTGCGCTGTGACAACATCACGCTCGGCTACACTTGGCCGTCACTTTTGAAGAACAACCTCCGTCTTCGTTTGTACGGAGCCGTTCAAAACCCATTTGTAATCACCAAATACAAAGGTCTTGACCCAGAAGTTGCAGGTGGTGTAGACAAGCAAGTCTATCCACGTCCTGTAACCTTCACTATCGGTCTTGTGGCACAATTCTAATCATTAAATCGTTACAGACATGAATAAGAAATTCAGAAATATATTGGCTTATGGCTGTCTCGCATGCTCAATGATGGTGATGCCATCGTGTGTCGGCGATCTTGACATGCAGCCAAACGACCCAAACAGCAAGACTGAGTTGACTACACCCGAGGAATACAAAGCATTCTTCTATCAACTCTACAACGGCTTGACAGTTTCAGGTCCACAAGGTGGTTCCGACATTACGGTTGACGATGGCGGTGCCGGTACATATATGCGTCAACTCTGGAATCTTGAGGAACTTCCAACCGACGAGACTCTTATCGGTAAGAACTGGAACGATGCCGGTATTGACGAGTTGGACTTCTCTACTTGGACAGCCGACAACCACTGGCTCTATGAGGCAATGTCGCGTTTCACATTCCAAATCAATATGTGCAACGAGTTTATCCGCACCATCGACAAGGCAGAAGGTAAGATTTCTGCTGAAGAGATTGCAGAGATGAAACGTGAGGCAGTAGTGCTCCGAGCATTGTCTTACTACCATATGATGGACTGCTTTGGCAAGGGCCCATACACTGACGAGAACTCTACAGTAGGTGCAACACCTGCTACACTGACACGTGCGGAAATGTTTGAAAAAATCGTTCCGCAGTTGGCTGAGACAGTAGCACAACTTCCTGCAGCAGAATCGCAGACCAAGTTCCGCGTATCAAAGGAAGCCGGCTATATGCTTCTTGCAAAATTCTACCTCAATGCAGAAGTCTACACTGGCACTGCAAAATGGCAGGAATGTGCAAACGCATGTAACGAAATCCTGAAATCGGGCATCTCACTCGCTCCGACCTACAAGTATCTGTTCTGTGCCGACAACGACCAGTATGCAGGCAACGGCGAAATCCTCTGGGCTATACCTCAGGACGAGAACAACCAGCAGACTTACGGTGGCACAACTTATCTGTCTTGCGGAGCATACAACGCCAACGTAGACGCATCGACACAAGGTCTCCAGGGTACAGGCTGGGGTGGTCCACGTGTACGTCCGGAACTCTACAATATGTTTGATACCGACGATGTACGTTGCCTCATCAGCGACAATAACGGTCAGTTGAGCAACGACCTTGAGGACCTCGGCGACTGGGGTGCTGACGGTCACGGCTTGATGTGTGTAAAATATGTCTACACAAAATCAACTGACTATTACAATGCTACAGGCGCAACGAAGGTGAGCACATTCAACAGCACCGACTTCCCGTTGTTCCGTCTTGCCGACACTTACTTGATGCTCGCAGAGTGTGAACTCCACGGAGCAACAGGCTGCGACGGCCAGGCTAAATTGGATGCCGTACGCGACCGTGCTGGTTTGGATCACATCCTCCTTACTTCCGAGAACCTCTTCGAGGAGCGTGCCCGCGAACTTTACTGGGAAGGACACCGTCGTAGCGATATGATCCGCTTCGGCAAGTTTACCGGCAGTTCTTATGTTTGGTCATGGAAGGGTGGTACACTCCGCGGACGTTCAACCGATGATTCCCGCAAGGTTTACGCCATCCCAACCAAGTTTGTCCCGACTCTCGGTCAGAACGAAGGTTACTAACATTAGTCTAACTTCACAAAACTCAAGAAAAAATGAAAAAATATATAAATGTCTTGATGCTGTTGGCAGTGGTCGTGTTTGGCCTTTGCTCATGCGAGGACGACAAGGATCCGGTGCTTCAGAAACCGACCGAGTTTGTGCTCAACACACCGGCGACAGCCAATCTTTATTATAACTTGACACCGTCAGGCACATTGAACCTCACGTTCTCTCAGCCTAACTACGGTCCGGGTATCATTGCCCATTATTTCGTACAAGTTGCCCTCGACGAAACTTTTGCAGAAGGCAAGTTCGTGCAACTCAGCGAAGAGTATGCAACATGCTCAGTCAATGTGCCTGAGAGCAGCATTGCAGAAGCAGTCTGCAAACTCCGTGGCGTGACAAGCGAAGACAACTACACCGACGAGCCTGCGCGCAAGGTTTATTTCCGCGTGCTTTCTAAGGTGAGCGACTACCTTAAGACTGACGATGCCGCTGCTTACGACATCCTCTCGAATGTAGTTGTGTTGAACCAAGTGAAAGAGTACTTCGCACTGAAGTTGCCTGGCAAGATTTACCTCGTAGGCGCTTGCTCAGGATGGAACGAGCCGTCGAAGGGCAATGCCGACAAGTATGTAGGCTGGACTCTCGAAGAGGCTGCTGACGCAATCGACAGCAAGATTTACACAGGCGTGTTTGAAATTCCTGCCGGTCAGTTCACATTCCGCTTCTACTCAGCCCTCACCGGTTGGGATGCAGGTGACTCTGTCGGTTCACAGGCTGATGACAACCCAGTGGAAATCGACTGGATTGACGGCGTTGGCTATAACGGATCAGTTGTCAAGGGTAAAGGTTCATTCCAGTACACAAGTTGGGCTGGCGGCAAGGTAAAGATTGTCGTTAACTTGAAGGCAATGACTGTTGAAATGACACCAGTCACTGAATAAAAGCAATCAGGCAGACCACGGCGGTGGGCAACCGCCGCCGCAGGAAGCCGATTAACTCGAATCATTAATAAAGACAGAAAATGAAAAAATTAGGTATATTACTTTCATTGGCTTTGGCGATGGGATTCACTGCCTGCGACGACATCGAAGATCCATCGGCACCGCAAAGCAATCCTCAGGAAACTGTGATGAGCGCCGACGGTCTTACCGTAAGCCAGGCTCTCCCGGCAGAACTTAAGTTGGCCGACTTCAGAGAGAGCAATACTTTGATTCCTGTGCTCAACATAGTTGAACTCAAGGACCAGCCGGAGGGTAGCACTATCAATGTGGATATGCAAATCTCCAAGACAGAAGATTTCAAGAAATATTCGACAATCACTACTACTGTAGAGGACAAGGTTGCCAAAGTGGATTATGCAGAATGGGATGACATTCACCGCGCAATCTTCGGCAAAAGCCCGTTTGCCCAGACTACTTTTGTGCGTTTTGAGGTTACAATGACCCACAACAGCACTACAGTACGCCTCGGCGGTGCTGACACTTATTTCGGCGCGACTTCAGTGGCTGTAACTCCAATCGACCTTGGCATCAAGATTGACGAGGCTTACTACTTGGTTGACGCTTCATTCCCTGAAGGATGGGCAGACAAAGCAATCAAGTTCCTCCACAGCGACGAAGACGTATACACTGACCCTGTATTCTCTATGGTCACTACATTGTCTGTAGGCTCTTACCAATTTATGAGCGCAAGCGATATGGAAGCCGCAAAGGCAGATCCGGGCAACGAGTATATCTATGCCTACGGACCGGCAGACGGCGGATTGAGCGGAAGCCTCGTATACTCTGAGGAAGCTCGTCCATTCCCAGTTTCAGCGGCTGGTGACTACAAGATTACAATCAATATGATGGAGCAGACATTCATGGTACAGACTTACACTCCGACCCTCTACGCAGTCGGCGGATTCAACGGTTGGACCCACAGCGCAAGCACCTTCATCTATGAGCGTAATGAAGGCATTCACTCTGGTTTCGTTGATATGTCGGCAGCCGGTGACGCAGCGTTCGAGTTCAAGTTCTCTACCCAGACAAACTGGGACGGCACTAACTACGGTCCAGGCGATGAAGAAGGCACACTCTCCACTGACGGTGGCGCAGGCAACCTCAAGTTGGAGCATGGCGGTATCTACTTCTTCACTCTCGACACTTCAGCATTGACTTGGTCGGCATGGGAAGTTCTGTCGGTAGGTGTCGTCGGTGATGCAACTCCTGGCGGCTGGACCGAGGACACTGACCTTACTTACGAAGGCAACCTCGTATGGTCGGCAACAATGGATCTCGTTGGCGGCAAGGAATACAAGTTCCGCTTCAACGATGCTTGGGACTTCAGTCTCGGTGGAAGTCTCCTCGACCTCGACGAGAACAACGGTGCTAACCTCAAGTGCGACGAGGACGGTACATACGACGTTACACTCGTGCTCACTGACAACTCTCGCTGGAAAGCAACAGTCTATAAGCACGGCCAGAACGTATCACGCCGTCGTTAATGGATAATACTCCGTTTTAATATACTTTTGCAAAAGGGCTGTCTCCGTGAGGAGGCGGTCCTTTTTGTGTCCTGCCGAAAGTTTTTTTGTTTTGCATAAAACCGCTATCTTTGCACTGTGATTAAAAGTAATCCTCATCGGAGGGCAGGAATTATCATAGATGCCGGACAAGATGAATGGGTAATGCCATTGACTTGTCCGGCATATTTTGTTTAACGACTAAAAGTTTTGTTATGACACAAGAACTCGATTTCGCTAAAATGAAAGTATCCGAACTGTTTCGCCGGATTTTTTTGCCTACATTGATGGGCATGCTCGCCATTTCGGCAGTGACCGCCGTCGACGGCATCTTCGTGGGTCACGGCGTGGGCGGTAACGGCATCGCCGCAATCAATATCAGCGTGCCACTGTTGATGCTGTTCACCGGCATAGGACTGATGGTAGGTGCTGGGTCGTCGGTCACTGCCTCAGTTCTGATGTCGCACGGCAAACCCGAAGAAGCCAGCCGCCACGTCACGCAAGCCATCTCCCTTGTTACCATCGTTACCGTTGTGCCGACAGTAGTGATAATGATTTTCCCCGATGCCACGCTGCGGCTGCTCGGCGTTTCGCCGACGCTGCTGCCGATGGCGCGCGAATACCTGTTGTGGTTCGCTCCCGGACTCACATTCCAGATGTGGACGGCAGTAGGGCTCTTCGCCATCCGTCTCGACGGCTCGCCGCGCTATGCTATGATGTGCAGCGTGACTACCGCCGTGCTCAACACCGTGCTCGATTGGCTTTTCATTTTCCCGATGGGGTGGGGTTTGACAGGAGCCGCTGTGGCATCGACCATCAGCATTGTTGTTGGCGGCGTGATGGCATTATGGTTTCTCAGCAGGACAGCCAAAACCGTCAAGGTGGTGTGGCGCAGGGATGCGCTGCGAGGAGCGGTGCGCAATGTGGCGAAGCAATGCGGCATCGGTTCGTCGGCGCTTCTTGCCGAAGCCACTATGGCGATGCTTATGTTTATGGGCAACCAAGTGTTTATGAAATATCTCGGCGACGACGGTGTGGGCGCATTCGGCATAGCCTGCTACTATATGCCGTTCGTGTTTATGATAGGCAACGCCATTGCGCAGTCAGCCCAGCCAATAATCAGTTACAACTACGGACTAGGTGCTCGTCAGCGAGTCCGCTCGGCAGAGCATCTTGCCGCCGCCACAGCCATTGGTTGCGGCAGCGTGGTGACAATGCTGTTTGTGTTCTGCCCCAAACTCCTTGTCGGGCTATTTGTGAATCTACAGTCCGTTCCGGCACAAATCGCCGTTGAGGGCTTCCCCGTCTATGCCGCCGCCTTTGTGGCGTTCGTGCTCAACCTCACCTTTATTGGCTATTTCCAGAGTATAGAGCGCATCGCTCCGGCAACCGTTTTCGCCATTCTGCGTGGACTCGTGTTCCTTGTGCCGAGTTTTCTGCTATTGCCGTGCGCGCTGCAGACAGTGGGCGTGTGGCTGGCGCTAGCAGTGTCGGAAATACTGACGCTTGCCGTGATAGCTATCTACTATCTTGCGGTGGAGCGCAGACGGTAGAAGCGGTTTTTTGCGCATCGCTTTCATTTATTGCCGTAATTTCGTAACTTCGCAGTCTGTGAAAGGCGAATATTAATCATCAAAAAACAAATAATAATGGAAGACGAAAAACAGAAACAGGAAGCAGGCATTCCTGAAAACGCTTTCCGCGAACTCAAGCCAGGGGAGGAGTACATCCCTGTGATGCACCCCGACAAGCAGTATCCCGAGGTGACGCCCTACTCCGTGATAATGGGTCTAGTGATGGCAATCATCTTCAGTGCGGCGGCAGCCTATCTCGGACTGAAAGTGGGGCAGGTGTTTGAGGCAGCAATCCCTATCGCTATCATAGCAGTAGGCGTGTCGGGTGCATTGAAGAAGAAAAACGCACTCGGACAGAATGTGATAATCCAATCAATCGGCGCATCGTCGGGCATTGTGGTTGCCGGTGCAATCTTCACCCTTCCGGCGCTCTACATCCTGCAAGCCACCTATGGCGACGCAATCACCGTAAGTTTTGTGGAAATCTTCCTCAGTTCGCTTCTCGGAGGAGTGCTCGGAGTGTTGATGTTCATACCGTTCCGTAAATATTTCGTGTCGGACATGCACGGCAAGTTCCCGTTCCCAGAGGCGACAGCCACCACTCAGGTGCTCATTTCCGGTGAAAAGGCTGGTAACCAGGTTAAACCGCTCGTCATTGCCGGACTTGTGGGCGGTATCTACGACTTCCTCCTCTCCACTTTCGGCTGGTGGGCAGAAACCCTTACCTCCAAAGCCACTGAGTTTGGTGTTCATGTGGCAAGTCAGGCAAAGATGGTGTTTAAGATCAACACCGGTGCCGCAGTGCTCGGTTTGGGCTACATCGTAGGCTTGAAATACTGCTTTATCATTTTTGCCGGTAGCGCATTCATCTGGTACGTTATCGTGCCGCTGCTCGGAATGAGCCCGGAGGCGGCAGCCATCGACCCGGAGGTGCTCTTCAAGACACAGGCTCGCTACATCGGTATCGGCGGTATAGCAATGTCGGGCATCATCGGCATCATCAAGTCGTGGGGCATCATCCGCTCTGCCGTAGGTCTTGCCGGACGAGAACTCCGCGGCAAAGGCGGTGAAGCAGTGAAAGTGAAACGCACACAGAAAGACCTCTCGATGAAGGTGCTCTCATTCGCTCTGCTCGCAGCGTTGGTGGTGACTTTCGCATTCTTCTACTTCGGCGTAATCCATAACCTCTTCCAAACCATAATTGCATTCCTTGTAGTAACGGTGATTGCATTCCTCTTCACCACGGTGGCAGCCAATGCAATCGCAATCGTGGGTTCTAACCCGGTCAGCGGTATGACGCTGATGACGCTTATCGTTGCCTCGGCAGTATTTGTGGCAATAGGTCTGAAGGGAGCAAGCGGCATCGTTACCTCAATGATTATTGGTGGCGTGGTCTGCACAGCACTCTCGATGGCTGGCGGTATGGTTACTGATATGAAAATCGGCTATTGGCTCGGCTCTACGCCGCAAAAACAGCAGCAGTGGAAACTCGTCGGCACACTCGTGTCGGCAGCCACAGTGGGTGGCGTGATCCTTATCCTTGCAAAGGTGTACGGCTTTACTGGCCCTAACGCCCTCGCAGCGCCTCAGGCCAACGCAATGGCAGGAGTGATTGAACCGTTGATGATGGGCGGCAACACTCCGTGGCTGCTCTACGGTGTGGGCGCAATCCTCGCTGTGCTTCTCAACTGGCTCGGCGTCCCGGCACTGGCATTCTCGCTGGGTATGTTCATCCCGATGGAACTCAACGCTCCACTTCTCGTCGGAGGTGCAATCAACTGGTTCGTGTCGACCCGCTCCAAGGACGCTGCTGTCAACACAGCGCGCACCGACCGCGGCACACTGCTTGCCAGCGGCTTTATCGCCGGCGGCGCACTGATGGGAGTGGTGAGCGCAGGTATGCGTTTTGCCGGATTTGAATATACTTGCGGCTTCGACGAAACGACGCTGCAGGTTTTCGGCGTAGGAATGTATGTGCTACTCATTGCATACCTCATCTGGGACTGTATGCGTGCGAAGAAAGCATAACCGCCCAAGGCGGACAAGAATAACGACAGGCTCGGACTCAGTTCCGGGCCTGTTTTTGTTGGCTGGGCAAAGAGAAATGCCGCTTTCTCAGAAATTCGCACATCTTTGGACGGCGTAAAAATGCAAGAACAAGACGTTTGCTGAATTTTTTTTTGAAAATTATTGGAAAAAGTTTTGGAGATAAAATTATTTGCGTAACTTTGCACTCGCTTTCCGACTTATGTTGGTGTGCAACAAGCCTCTTTAGCTCAGTTGGCCAGAGCACGTGATTTGTAATCTCGGGGTCGTTGGTTCGAATCCGACAAGAGGCTCGAAAGGGCGAATACCAGAGTGGCCAAATGGGGCAGACTGTAAATCTGCTGGTTTATACCTTCGGTGGTTCGAATCCATCTTCGCCCACTTAGCTTGCGGAAGTAGCTCAGTTGATAGAGCATCAGCCTTCCAAGCTGAGGGTCGCGAGTTTGAGCCTCGTCTTCCGCTCAATTGCCTATGTAGCTCAGGGGTAGAGCACTTCCTTGGTAAGGAAGAGGTCGCGGGTTCAAATCCCGCCATCGGCTCAAGATTAGGAAAAATATAACTGAATTAGTCAAACATAAATAAAGCATAAAGTTATGGCAAAAGAGAAATTCGAAAGAACCAAACCGCATGTTAACATCGGTACTATTGGTCACGTTGACCACGGTAAAACTACCTTGACTGCCGCTATTACTACTGTATTGGCAAAGAAAGGTCTTTCTGAGTTGCGTTCATTTGACTCAATCGACAACGCACCTGAAGAGAAAGAGCGTGGTATCACAATCAACACATCTCACGTTGAGTATGAAACTGCAAACCGCCACTACGCACACGTAGACTGTCCGGGACACGCCGACTATGTGAAGAACATGGTAACTGGTGCTGCTCAGATGGACGGTGCTATCATCGTAGTTGCTGCAACTGACGGTCCTATGCCACAGACTCGTGAGCACATCCTTTTGGCTCGCCAAGTAAACGTACCACGTTTGGTTGTATTCTTGAACAAATGTGATATGGTTGACGACGAGGAAATGCTTGAGCTCGTTGAAATGGAAATGCGTGATCTTCTTTCTTCTTACGAATATGATGGTGACAACACTCCAATCATCCGTGGTTCTGCCCTCGGTGCATTGAACGGTGAGCCAGCTTGGGAAGATAAGGTTATGGAATTGATGGATGCTGTTGATAGCTGGATTCCACTTCCTCCACGTGATGTTGATAAACCATTCTTGATGCCAGTTGAGGACGTATTCTCAATCACAGGTCGTGGTACTGTGGCAACAGGTCGTATCGAGGCAGGTCGCGTTAAGGTTGGTGACGAAGTTCAAATCCTTGGTCTTGGTGCAGACAAGAAGTCAGTCGTAACTGGCGTTGAGATGTTCCGCAAGATTTTGGACGAAGGTGAAGCAGGTGATAACGTAGGTCTTCTTCTCCGTGGTATCGACAAGAACGAAATCAAGCGTGGTATGGTTATCTGCCACCCAGGACAGGTTAAGCCTCACGATGAGTTCAAGGCTCAGGTTTATATCTTGAAGAAAGAGGAAGGTGGTCGTCACACTCCATTCCACAATCACTACCGTCCACAATTCTACATCCGTACGCTCGACGTAACTGGTGAGATCACTCTTCCAGAAGGTGTAGAAATGGTAATGCCAGGTGACCACGTAACTATCCAAGTTAAGTTGATCACTCCAGTAGCTTGCGACAAGGGTCTTCGTTTCGCAATCCGCGAAGGTGGTCGTACAGTAGGTTCTGGTCAAATCACTGAAATCGTTGAATAATACTATTCGATAGATTAAAATAAAAAGTCGGCTGACGAAAGCCAGCCGACTAATATACAGGACTAGCTCAGTTGGTAGAGCACCGGTCTCCAAAACCGGGTGTCGGGAGTTCGAGCCTCTCGTCCTGTGCTAAGAATTAAGAAAATGAAAGTATTTAATAAACTGTTTGCGGATATCCAGGAGTCTTATAACGAGCTCGTTTATAAGGTTTCTTGGCCAACAAGAACACAGCTTGTCAACAGCGCAATGATTGTATTGGTAGCTTCCATCATTCTGTCATTGATTATTTGGGGTGTTGACGAGGTGATTAATTTCATAATGGAAACGATTTACGGTTTAGGCAAATAGGTCATGGCAGGTAAGAAGGAATGGTATGTGCTCCGTGCCATATCAGGCAAGGAGGCTAAGGTAAAAGAATTACTCGATGCCCAAATCAAGAATACTTCGCTGGGCGACTATGTGTCTCAAGTATTGATTCCTACTGAAAAGATTTACTCTACCACAAAGGCTGGAAAGAAAGTCGTGAAAGAACGCACTCTCTATTCTGGCTATGTGTTTGTGGAAGCTGAGTTGGTTGGTGAGGTTGTCCACATTCTTCGCAACACGACGAATGTGATTGACTTTCTCGGTGGCGGCAAAGGTTCTGAACAGAAACGTCCGGAACCGCTGCGTCCAGGGGAAGTTAACCGTATGCTTGGCATAGCCGATGAGCTTCAGGAAGTTGCGGACAGCGATTTGATTGACTACAAGGTAGGCGAGACCGTTAAGGTCAACTACGGTGCCTTTACTGGTATGATTGGTACAATCGACGAGGTCAACAACGAGAAGAAGAAACTCAAGGTGATGGTGAGCATTTTCGGACGCAAGACACCGGTTGAGTTGGAAAATTCGCAAGTAGAGCGGGAATAGTTATTGTTGTTACGAACAAGGCTAGGACTGTGATAATTTAACTTATCAAAAACAAAAACAGAAATGGCTAAAGAAATTGCTGGACAGATCAAATTGCAGATTAAAGGTGGTGCGGCAAACCCATCACCCCCAGTAGGACCTGCTTTGGGTTCTAAGGGTATCAACATCATGGAATTTTGCAAGCAATTCAATGCCCGTACTCAAGACAAGGCTGGAAAGGTTCTCCCAGTTGTAATTACATATTACACTGACAAGAGCTTTGACTTTATTGTAAAGACTCCTCCTGTAGCAGTTCAGTTGCTCGAGGTTGCTAAGATAAAGAAAGGTTCGAAAGAGCCTAACCGTCAGAAGGTAGCCGAGATTTCTTGGGAACAGGTTAAGACAATTGCAACGGACAAAATGCCGGATTTGAACTGTTTTACTTTAGATTCAGCTATGAAGATGGTCGCTGGTACAGCGAGAAGTATGGGTATCACAGTTAAGGGATCTTTCCCTGAAAACAATTAAAAACTTCAATTGACATGGGTAAACTGACAAAGAATCAAAAGTTGGCTTTAGAGAAGATTGAAGCTGGAAAGATTTACACACTGAAGGAAGCAGCCGAAAAAATCAAGGAAATCACCTTTACCAAATTCGATGCTTCATTTGATATCGATGTACGTCTTGGTGTAGATCCTCGTAAGGCTAACCAAATGGTGCGCGGCGTTGTTTCTCTTCCTCACGGAACAGGTAAGCAGGTACGCGTATTGGTTTTGTGCGCCACAGAGGCAGATCAAGCTGCCGCTAAAGAAGCTGGAGCAGACTACGTAGGTTTGGACGAGTATATTGAGAAAATCAAGGGCGGCTGGACAGACGTAGACGTAATTATCACTCAACCTGCAATTATGGGTAAGATTGGTGCTCTTGGTCGTGTGCTCGGTCCTCGTGGCTTGATGCCTAACCCAAAGAGCGGTACAGTTACTCCAGACGTTGCCAAGGCAGTGAAAGAAGTAAAACAAGGTAAGATTGACTTTAAAGTAGATAAGAACGGTATCGTACACGCTTCTATCGGTAAGGTTTCCTTCACGGCAGACCAAATGGCAGAAAACGCTCGCGAGTTTATCAACACGCTGATTAAGTTGAAGCCGGCCACCGCCAAAGGTACTTATATGAAGAGCATATATCTTTCGAGTACAATGAGCTCAGGTCTGAAGATCGATACAAAATCACTCGATGTGTAACGAATTTTTAAATTAAGAGAATCATGAGAAAGGAAGATAAAGCGATAATTATTGAGAAAATCAGCGAGACTCTGAAGGAGTACAGCTGCTTTTATCTCACCGACACTACCAGCATGGACGCTGAGCAGACAAGCGCATTCCGCCGTGCCTGCTTCAATGCAGAAGTGAAGATGGTAGTTGTGAAGAATACTTTGCTTCACAAAGCTTTAGAGCAATTAGAGGGTGATTTTTCAGAATTGTATCCTGCCTTGACTGGCACAACAGCGATGTTGTTCTCCAACGTGGGCAACGCTCCTGCAAAGACAATCAAGGAGTTCCACAAGACAGGTGCTGAATTGCCAGTATTGAAAGCCGCTTATGTAGAAGAAACAGTCTATATGGGTGCTGACCAACTCGACACATTGTCGAAGATCAAGAGCAAGAACGAGCTCATCGCAGAGGTTGTTGCATTGCTCCAGTCACCAGCCAAGAATGTGGTTTCTGCTTTGCAGTCATCAGGCAACAAGTTGCATGGTATTCTTGAAACACTCTCCAACAAATAACAAACAAAAAAATAACAATAAAAAATTATACAAAAATGGCAGATTTAAAAGCTTTTGCAGAACAATTAGTTAACCTCTCAGTAAAAGAAGTAAACGAACTTGCTCAAATTTTGAAAGAAGAATATGGTATCGAACCTGCTGCTGCAGCTGTAGCTGTTGCTGCTGGCCCTGCTGCCGGCGCTGCCGCTGAGGAAGAGAAATCAGCATTCGACGTAGTATTGAAGAGCGCAGGCGCTTCTAAACTTCAAGTTGTTAAGGCCGTTAAGGAAGCTTGTGGTCTTGGTTTGAAAGAAGCTAAGGACTTGGTTGACGGTGCACCTAGCACAATCAAGGAAGGTCTTGCTAAGGCAGACGCTGAGGCTCTTAAGAAACAACTCGAAGAGGCTGGAGCTGAAGTTGAACTTAAATAATATTGCCTGAAATTCAGGTAAATAGGTTAAGAATCCCCTATAAAGTCGATTCTTAACCTTTTTGTGTTATTTTCAATTTCGGGTTCTATTAATAATATTTTTATGTCAGTTTCAACAGTAAAACCACGCGTAAATTTCGCCTCCGTAAAGAATCCGTTGCCATTCCCTGATTTCCTGGAGATCCAGTTGAAGTCGTTCCACGATTTCCTTCAGCTCGACACTCCATTGGAGAAGAGAAAGAACGAGGGACTGTACAAGGTTTTTGCGGAAAACTTTCCAATTGCAGATACAAGGAACAACTTTGTGCTCGAGTTCCTTGACTATTACATTGACCCGCCGAGATATACGATAGAGGAATGTCTTGAGCGCGGTTTGACATACAGTGTGCCTTTGAAGGCCAAACTAAAATTATACTGCACCGATCCCGACCATGAGGATTTTGACACCGTAATCCAAGATGTTTATCTTGGACCGATTCCTTATATGACAGAGAAGGGTACGTTTGTGATCAACGGTGCTGAGCGTGTTGTCGTATCACAGTTGCACCGTTCGCCAGGTGTGTTCTTCGGACAGAGCACCCACGCCAACGGCACGAAACTGTATTCGGCTCGTATCATTCCGTTCCGTGGCTCTTGGATAGAGTTTGCCACTGACATCAACAATGTGATGTATGCCTACATCGACCGAAAGAAGAAATTGCCGGTAACTACATTGTTGCGTGCCATCGGTCTGGACAGTGACAAGGACATCATTGAAATCTTTGGTCTTGCTGAAGAAGTAAAAGTAAATAAGACGAACCTGAAGAAGTGTCTCGGCCGCAAGCTTGCTGCGCGTGTGCTGAAGACATGGGTTGAAGACTTTGTCGATGAAGATACCGGTGAGGTAGTTTCTATCGACCGTAACGAGGTAGTGATTGATCGTGAGACCATCATCGAAGAAGAGCACATTCAGGAAATCCTCGACTCCGGACTGCAGACAATCCTTCTGCATAAGGAGGACGTAGATATGAGCGACTACTCGATTATCTTCAACACCCTTCAAAAAGACCCTAGCAACTCTGAAAAAGAGGCTATCAACTATATCTACCGACAACTGCGCAACGCGGAGCCACCGGATGACGCGAGCGCACGCGAGGTTATCACCAACCTGTTCTTCTCTGAGAAGCGTTACGACTTGGGCGATGTGGGACGTTACCGCATCAACAAGAAATTGGCTCTCGGCGTGTCGGACGAGGTACGCGTGTTGACCCGCGAGGATATCATCGCCATCATCAAGTACTTGATTGAGTTGATCAACTCCAAGTCAGATGTCGACGATATCGACCACTTGTCGAACCGTCGTGTACGCACCGTCGGCGAGCAACTCTACAACCAGTTCGGTGTAGGTTTGGCTCGTATGGCTCGTACAATCCGTGAGCGCATGAACGTGCGCGACAACGAGGTGTTTACTCCAATCGACTTGATTAACGCGAAGACTATTTCTTCGGTTATCAACACATTCTTTGGAACAAACGCCCTGTCGCAGTTTATGGACCAGACCAACCCTCTGGCGGAAATCACCCACAAACGCCGTATGTCGGCCCTCGGTCCTGGCGGTTTGTCGCGTGACCGTGCCGGATTTGAGGTGCGCGACGTGCACTACACCCACTACGGACGTCTTTGCCCGATTGAGACCCCTGAAGGTCCTAACATCGGCTTGATTTCTTCGTTGTGCGTGTACGCAAAGATAAACAATCTCGGATTTATTGAAACTCCTTACCGCAAGGTTGAAAATAGCAAGGTCGACCTCGACAACAGCCACATCACTTATTTGACTGCCGAAATCGAGGAAGGTCAGATTATCGCGCAGGGTAACGCGCCGCTCAACGACGACGGTTCGTTTATCCGCAACAAGGTCAAGGCACGTCTTGACGCCGACTTCCCTGTCGTTGCTCCTGAAGAGGTGCAACTTATGGACGTGTCGCCTATGCAGATTGCCTCAATCGCGGCTTCCTTGATTCCGTTCTTGGAGCACGACGACGCCAACCGTGCGTTGATGGGATCCAACATGATGCGCCAGGCAGTGCCGTTGTTGCGCAGCGAGGCTCCTATCGTAGGTACGGGCATCGAGAAGCAACTTGCCCACGACTCGCGCACGCAGGTTATGGCAGAAGGCGCCGGTGTAATCGAGTTTGTCGATGCCAGCGTGATTCGCATCCGCTACGACCGCACGCCTGACGAGGAGTTTGTCAACTTCCAGGATTCTGTAAAAGAATACATCATACCGAAGTTCCGTATGACCAACCAGAGCACCACTATCGACCTCCGTCCTATCTGCAAGAAAGGACAGCGTGTAGAGAAGGGCATGATTCTTACTGAAGGTTATGCAACGGAAAACGGGGAACTCGCCCTCGGCCGCAACCTCAAGGTTGCCTTTATGCCTTGGAAGGGTTACAACTATGAGGATGCTATCGTGCTCAACGAACGTATGGTGCGCGAAGACATCCTTACCTCTGTCCACGTCAGCGAATACTCTCTTGAGGTGCGCGAAACAAAACGCGGTATGGAGGAACTCACATCAGATATTCCTAATGTAAGCGAAGACGCAACCAAGGACCTCGACGAGCGCGGCATCATCCGTGTAGGTGCGCACGTCGTTCCTGGCGACATCCTTATTGGTAAAATCACTCCTAAGGGAGAGAGCGACCCGACGCCAGAGGAAAAACTCCTCCGCGCCATCTTCGGCGACAAGGCCGGCGATGTGAAGGACGCTTCGCTCAAGGCTTCTCCTTCGCTGAAGGGTGTTATTGTCAAGACTAACCTCTACGCAAAGGCTCAGAAGAAGAAAGGCAAAGCAGCCAATCTCGAACTTCAGCAGATTGACGAGGAATTCGAGTTGCGTCAGGCAGAACTCAAGGCTCGCTTGATTGAGAAGCTCATCACCCTTACCGAAGGCAAGACTTCGCAGGGCGTGAAGGACTTCCTCGGCACAGAGGTTATCCCTAAGGGTGCTAAATTTACGGCAGAATACCTCAAGGGCATTGAAGAATATGACACAATCAACCTCAGCAAGTGGACCAGCGACGCTCACAAGAACGATATGATCCACGCCACTATCGTCAACTATCTCCGCAAGTCGAAGGAAATCGATGCAGAATTGCGTCGCAAGAAATTCGACGTGTCGATTGGCGACGAACTTCCTTCAGGCATCATGCAGCTTGCCAAGGTTTATGTGGCTAAGAAGCGTAAGATTGGTGTCGGCGACAAGATGGCAGGTCGTCACGGTAACAAGGGTATCGTGTCGCGCGTAGTCCGTCAAGAGGATATGCCGTTCCTTGCCGACGGTACTCCGGTCGACATCGTGCTTAACCCGCTGGGTGTGCCTTCTCGTATGAACTTGGGTCAGATTTTCGAGACCGTGCTCGGATGGGCTGGTCGCGAACTCGGCGAGAAGTTTGCAACGCCTATCTTCGACGGTGCAAGTCTCGACGACCTCAACGCATGGACTGACAAGGCAGGTGTGCCACGCTATGGTAAGACCTACCTCTACGACGGTGGCACAGGTGAGCGTTTCGACCAGCCTGCAACCGTAGGTGTCATCTACATGCTGAAACTCGGTCACATGGTTGAAGACAAGATGCACGCACGTAGCATCGGCCCGTACTCATTGATTACGCAACAGCCGCTCGGTGGTAAAGCACAGTTCGGTGGTCAGCGTTTCGGAGAAATGGAGGTTTGGGCGCTCGAGGCATTCGGCGCATCCCATGTACTTCAGGAAATCCTTACCATCAAGAGTGACGACGTGGTGGGCCGCAGCAAGGCATACGAGGCAATCGTCAAGGGCGAGCCAATGCCTACTCCGGGTATCCCTGAATCATTGAACGTGCTCCTGCACGAGCTCCGTGGTCTTGGTCTTAGCATTAACATGGAATAAAACGACATTAGAATATGGCATTCAATAAAGACAATAGAATAAAAAGTAACTTTTCGAAGATTACGATTGGGCTTGCTTCTCCTGAGGAAATCCTTGAGAGATCCTATGGCGAGGTGCTCAAGCCTGAGACAATCAACTATCGAACTTACAAACCAGAACGCGACGGTTTGTTCTGCGAGCGCATTTTCGGTCCGGTAAAGGACTACGAGTGCCACTGCGGAAAGTACAAACGCATCCGTTACAAGGGTATCGTCTGCGACCGTTGCGGTGTGGAAGTTACAGAGAAGAAAGTGCGCCGCGAGCGCACAGGCCATATCTCTTTGGTCGTTCCTGTTGCCCACATTTGGTATTTCCGCTCGTTGCCTAACAAAATCGGCTATCTTCTCGGCTTGCCGTCGAAGAAACTCGACTCTGTAATCTACTACGAGCGCTACATAGTAATCCAAGCAGGTGCTGCCAAGGAACTTGAAGGTCACGAAGACCTCGACCGTCTCGACCTTCTCTCTGAGGACGAGTACCTCGAAATCATGGACAAACTCCCACGCGAGAACTCAATGCTTGAGGACACCGATCCCAACAAGTTTATCTGCAAGATGGGTGCCGATGCAATCTACGACCTCTTGAAGGACGTAGACCTCGACGGTTTGTCGTATGAATTGCGCCACCGCGCTGACACCGACTCTTCTCAACAGCGCAAGACTGAGGCATTGAAGCGCCTTCAGGTTGTTGAGTCGTTCCGCGCGTCAAAGGGCGTAAACAAGCCAGAATGGATGATTCTCAAGGTTGTGCCTGTCACTCCTCCTGAGTTGCGTCCGCTCGTTCCTCTCGATGGTGGCCGTTTCGCTACCAGCGACTTGAACGACCTCTACCGCCGCGTAATCATCCGTAACAACCGCTTGAAACGCCTGATTGAGATCAAGGCTCCAGAAGTGATTCTCCGCAACGAGAAGCGTATGCTTCAGGAGGCCGTTGACTCATTGCTCGACAACTCGCGCAAGTCGAGCGTTGTGAAGACCGAAAGCAACCGTCCGTTGAAGTCACTCTCCGACAGTTTGAAAGGTAAACAAGGTCGTTTCCGTCAAAACTTGCTCGGTAAGCGTGTCGACTATTCAGCACGTTCGGTTATCGTCGTAGGTCCGGAACTCAAGATGCACGAATGCGGCTTGCCAAAGGATATGGCAGCCGAACTCTTCAAACCGTTTGTAATCCGCAAACTCATTGAGCGCGGCATCGTAAAGACGGTGAAGAGTGCAAAGAAGATAGTAGACCGCAAGGAACCGATTGTTTGGGACATCCTTGAATACGTAATGAAGGGTCACCCAGTGCTCCTTAACCGTGCCCCAACACTTCACCGCCTTGGTATCCAGGCATTCCAGCCACGCATGATTGAGGGTAAGGCAATTCAGTTGCACCCGTTGGCATGTACGGCATTCAACGCCGACTTCGACGGTGACCAGATGGCAGTCCACTTGCCACTTGGTAACGAGGCAGTGCTCGAGGCGCAGATGCTTATGCTCGGTGCCCACAACATCCTTAACCCTGCTAATGGCGCACCTATCACCGTGCCGTCGCAGGATATGGTGCTCGGTCTTTACTACATCACCAAACTCCGCAAGGGCGACAAGGGCGAAGGTCTCGTGTTCTACGGACCTGAAGAGGCTCAGATTGCCTACAACGAAGGCAAGTGTACGCTTCACGCTATCATATCTGTGATTGTCGACGATCTCGACGAGAACGGCAACCTTGTGAAGACTATGGTCAAGGAGACATCCGTAGGTCGTTTGCTCTTCAACCAGTATGTGCCTAAGGAGATGGGCTATGTCAATACGTTGATCTCAAAGAAATCTCTCCGCGACATCATCGGTGCTGTCATCAAGCGTTGCGGTGTCGTTCGTTCGGCACAGTTCCTTGATGACATCAAGAACCTCGGTTACTACATGGCATTCAAGGGCGGTTTGTCGTTCAACTTGGGTGACGTGTTGATTCCACCGGAAAAAGAGGAATACGTACAGGAAGGTTACGAGCAGGTTGAAGAAGTGATGAACAACTACAATATGGGTTTCATCACCAATAACGAACGCTATAACCAGATTATCGATATTTGGACGCATGTCAACTCCCGCTTGACAAGCACATTGATGAAGCAACTTACGGCTGCCAACCAGGGCTTCAACCCAATTTTCATGATGCTTGACTCAGGTGCCCGTGGTTCTAAGGACCAGATTCGTCAGTTGGCAGGTATGCGTGGTCTTATGGCAAAACCGCAGAAGAGTGGTGCTGAGGGCGGTCAGATTATCGAGAACCCTATCTTGGCTAACTTTAAGGAAGGCCTTTCAGTGTTGGAGTACTTCATCTCTACCCACGGTGCCCGTAAGGGTCTTGCCGATACGGCATTGAAAACAGCCGACGCTGGTTACCTTACCCGTCGTTTGGTTGACGTGGCTCACGATGTGATCATCACAGAGGAAGACTGCGGCACTCTCCGCGGACTTGTCTGCACGGAGTTGAAAAACAACGAAGACGTTGTGGCAACCCTGAGCGAGCGCATCCTCGGTCGTGTGTCGGTTCACGATGTGGTTGATCCCCTTACCGGCGACATCATCGTTGCCAGCGGCGAGGAAATCAACGACGAGGCAGCAGAGCGCATCGAGAAATCTCCGATTGAGTCGGTTGAAGTACGTTCGGTGCTTACCTGCGAATCGAAGAAAGGTGTCTGTGCAAAGTGCTACGGTCGCAACTTGTCGACCAACCGTATGGTTCAGAAGGGTGAGGCTGTCGGCGTGATTGCTGCACAGTCAATCGGTGAGCCGGGTACGCAGTTGACACTTCGTACGTTCCACGTCGGTGGTGTGGCTTCCAACATTGCAGCCGTTTCTTCTGTAACGTCACGCTACGACGGTGTGCTCGAAATCGAGGAACTCCGCACGGTCAAGACCGAAGAATGCGAAGTCGTTGTAGGCCGTTTGGCTGAAATGCGCATCGTTGACGCCAACACAGGCATTGTGCTTACCAACACCAACATCCCTTACGGTTCGAAACTCTACAAGAAGAACGGAGAAACCGTGAAGAAGGGCGACGTAATCTGCGAATGGGACCCGTTCAACGCCGTCGTTGTCAGTGAGGCTGGCGGTAAGGCTCAGTTCGTAAATGTGATTGAAGGTGTGACCTACCGCAAGGAAACCGACGAAACGTCAGGTCTCCACGAAAAGATCATCATCGAGTCGAAAGACCGTACAAAAGTGCCTGAGGTGCAAATCTTGGACAAGAACGGTCAGGTGCTCAAGACATATTCATTCCCTGTCAACGCCCACCTTATGATTGAGGACGGCGATGAAGTGAAGGTCGGTCAAGTGTTTATGAAGACTCCGCGTGCTTCCGGTAACGCTGGTGACATCACCGGTGGTCTTCCACGTGTCACCGAACTCTTCGAGGCGCGCAACCCGTCTAACCCAGCCATCGTTTCTGAAATCGATGGTGAGGTTACGTTCGGCAAGATTAAGCGCGGTAACCGCGAAATCAGCGTGACATCGAAACTTGGCGAGGAGAAGAAGTATCTCGTGCCGTTGTCGAAGCAAATCCTGGTACAGGAAAACGACTATGTGCGCGCCGGTACTCCTCTGTCCGACGGTGCTATCACTCCGTCCGACATCCTTAACATCAAGGGTCCGACAGCCGTTCAGGAATACATCGTCAACGAGGTTCAGGACGTCTATCGTATGCAGGGTGTGAAGATCAACGACAAGCACTTTGAGGTTATCGTCCGTCAGATGATGCGTAAGGTGTCTATCCTTGATCCGGGTGACACTCGCTTCCTTGAGCAACAGATTGTCGACAAGCGCGACTTTATGGACGAGAACGACCGTATCTGGGGCAAGAAGGTGGTTACCGATGCCGGCGACTCTACAAGCGTTAAGGCCGGTCAGATTATCACGGCCCGCAAGCTCCGCGACGAGAACTCGGCCTTGAAGCGCAAGGACTTGAAACTCGTGGAAGTGCGCGATGCCGTGCCTGCTACATCCGACCAGATGCTTCAGGGTATCACGCGTGCCGCTCTCCAGACTTCAAGCTTTATGTCGGCTGCGTCCTTCCAGGAAACAACCAAGGTGCTCAACGAAGCCGCGATCAACGGCAAGACCGACTACCTCGAGGGTATGAAGGAGAACGTGATTTGCGGTCACTTGATCCCTGCCGGTACAGGTTTGCGCGAGTACAACTCGCTTGTTGTGGGTAGCAAGGAAGACTTTGAATACCTCGACAAGAGTCTTGACGCCCGTCTTGAGGCTGAAGCGGCTGAAGACGCTGCCAAAATCAAGCGTGCTGAAGAATCAAACAAGTAAGCAGTAGCGAAATTTATTGAAACTGACTATAGAGGCATCCTTGCGGAGTTCCGTCGGGATGCCTTGCTTTTTATTTGAAAAGAACCGTTTGCCGTTTGGCTGAAAATCATAAAATTTGACAAGCCACTGCTATTCTTGTGAAATATACTTGAAATTTTATAGGATTGTATTGGTGACTATGCCGGCAAAATGGTCGGCAAATCAATAACGCAGAAAAAAAGGACTATTCATTATATGAAAACTCGTTGAGGTTTGAACTTTTGCTGGCTAAAAGTGCCGGCGAGTCGGCGGAAATTGCTATATTTGACAGATATTGCAGATTTGGACAATAACATTCTATTTGTATGGCTTCAAGTGAATTTCAGCAAACCCTTGCTGTGGGGACTATCATCAGGAGTCCAAAGTACGACTACCGTATAGAGCAGGTACTCGGACAGGGCGGATTTGGCATAACTTATAAGGTTTCTACGACTGTGGTATTCGACAAGGTGCCGATTTTTACCTATTTCACCATCAAGGAGCATTTTATGAAAGATGCCTGCGAGCGTGGTGCCGACGGTCGCGTCACTTACGCCAATCCGGCAAGGGCAAAGGTGGAAGAAAGCCGTGGCGATTTCCTCTCGGAGGCTCGCCGTCTGGGCGACATCAGCGGCAAGAATTCCAATGTGGTGCCAGTGAACGAGGTGTTTGAGGCCAACAATACTGTCTACTATGTGATGGAATACCTCAACGGCGGTTCGCTTCGCGACCTTGTGCGCGATAAGGGCAAACTCACGGAGCAGGAAGCCATCGATATTGAGACTCCTATAGCCGAGGCTATGGCATTCCTTCACGAGCACCGAATCAACCACCTAGACATCAAGCCCGACAATGTTATGTTCCGCATCGACTATCACACCGGCCACCGCATGCCGGTGCTGATTGACTTCGGATTGGCGAAACATTTCGATGAAAAAGGCAAGCCTACGTCGACCATCCGTATGCAGGGTTGCAGCGACGGTTACGCCCCGGTGGAGCAATACAGCGGATTGCCGACATTTTCGCCGCAAGCCGATGTTTATGCCCTCGGTGCGTTGCTCTACTATATGCTTGTGGGACGCGACCCGATTATTGCAACCGAGGTGCAGGCTGACACGATTAACCGTGCTTTGCCGGGAGGAGTGAGTGATGCAACAAGGATGGCAATCGGCAGTGCAATGGCCTACAACAAGGCTGACCGGACACCGACCGTGAACCAGTTCCTGAAGGAAATCAACCTGAAAGCCGGCGGTTGTGTAGAGGAAGTAGCACCAACACCAATAGTGACTCCTGACGATAGGATTCCGACCAAACCTATAACTGCCGATGGCACGAAGCGGCTGACTCACGTAGTCAACGAAAAAAAGCGAATGGTAGGCAAGAAGAAGATTGCCGTGATAGCATTGGCGGTTGTCGCAGTTTTGGCATTGGTGTGCGTAGGCATCTATGTGCATAAGAGGAACAAGATGAAGGCAGAAAGCGAAGCCTCTTATAACGAATACAACGAAGATTTATATAGCCTGTATAAGGAGGAATGTGAAGTGTGTGACAGTCTGGCGGAAGTGACAGAACTTGGTGACTACGAATCTCTCTGTTTCGCCAAGTCACTCTTGAAGAACATCGAATCTACGGAACAGAGTTTTGATGCACAATATAGCGACTATGCGTTTAATTTGTCGCAGAACTTTGCTGAGCGGTTGAACAAAAAACTGCAGCAGGCAAGTTGGGGCTGGAAAGCAGCCGGCGATGCCCAGATGGAAATCTTCGATTATCAACTGGCTCTTGACTACTACAAAAAGGCCAATGACCTGTTCCCATCCGACTCGTTGGCGATTCTTATCCGTTACAATAAGAATATGGTTGACTTGGAACAACAGCAGAAATAGCGGACAAGCCGTAATCCTAATATGTTAAAATGAGATTTGGCGAGCGCACCGTAGGTGCGCCACATCGCTAGCCACGGGCTGAAGCCCGTGGCAGCGTGTACCTAATGAGTGCGCCCTGTAAGCGGTGCTACCCTAACCGTTAGAGCCTCGGTTGACGGTTAGTGCTCCAGATACCAGCGGTAGAGGGCAGGGATGCCGTCTTCGAGTTCCATTTTGTGGTGCCAGCCGAGGTCGTGCAGTTTGCTCACGTCGGTGAGTTTACGCATTGTGCCGTCGGGTTTGGTTGAATCCCATTGAATTTCGCCTTCAAAGCCTACTGCCTTGCGAACCATCTCAGACACTTGCGCGATTGTTGCCTCCTTGCCGCTGCCGATGTTGATGTGGCAGTTGCGCACTTCCTTGTCTGTGCCTTTGAGTTGGTCGAAGTCGATGTGCTCCATCACATAGACCGACGCATCCGCCATATCCTCGCTCCACAGAAATTCTCGGATAGGCTTGCCCGAACCCCACAACTGCAATGTGCCGTTGAGGATGCCGTATTTGTCGAGCATAGCGTCGATTGCCTCATCGCTCGACTTGCCGTCGATGTCGCCTACTGGGCGGCGGTCAAGGTCGCGGCGGATGCCTTCGCGGTCGCCCTCCATACGCAGGCGTGCAAGGTGGAGTTTGCGTATCATTGCCGGAAGCACGTGGCTGCTCACGAGGTCGAAATTGTCGTTAGGACCGTAGAGGTTGGTCGGCATCACAGCAATATAGTTCGTGCCGTACTGCAGGTTGAAACTTTCGCACATCTTCAAGCCGGCAATCTTGGCAAGCGCATAAGGCTCATTGGTCCATTCCAGCGGCGAGGTGAGTAGCGCATTCTCGGGGATTGGTTGTGGCGCTTCGCGAGGATAGATGCAGGTGCTGCCCAGGAAGAGCAACTTCTTCACTCCGTGCCGGAAACTCTCGCCAATCACGTTCTGCTGGATTTGCAGGTTGCGCCAGATAAAGTCGGCGCGGTAGATGCTGTTGGCCATAATGCCGCCTACAAATGCCGCTGCGAGTATCACATAGTCAGGCTTCTCAGCGTCGAAAAACTCGCGCACCGCCACACCGTCAAGCAAATCGAGTTCGGCGTGGCTACGACCAACGAGGTTGGTGTAGCCCTTCTTCGTGAGGTTGTTCCAGATAGCCGAGCCAACGAGTCCGCGGTGGCCAGCAACATATATTTTTGCGTCCTTTTCCATTGTTTTAAATCATTCGTTCAGAGTCGTGTCCGTGTTTGCGGATCATCTCCATATCGTGGTCAACCATAATGTTGACAAGTTCCTCAAAGGAAGTTTTGCGTGGATTCCATCCCAACTGTGTGCGGGCCTTTGTTGGGTCGCCGAGCAACTGCTCAACCTCGCACGGACGGAAATATTTAGGGTCTACCTCCACAAGCACACGTCCGGTGGCAGTGTCGATACCCTTTTCGTCCACGCCTTCTCCCTCCCAGCGGAGAGTGATGCCGGCGCGCGCAAATGCTAGAGCAGTGAAGTCGCGCACGGAATGGTCGTCGCCGGTGGCGATGACGAAATCGTCAGGCTGGTCCTGTTGAAGAATGAGCCACATACACTCCACATAGTCGCGTGCATAACCCCAGTCGCGGCGGGCGTTGAGGTTACCCAGATAGAGTTTGTCCTGCAAGCCGGCTGCTATGCGAGCCACGGCAAGCGTAATCTTGCGCGTCACGAAGTTCTCGCCACGGCGTTCGCTCTCGTGGTTGAAGAGGATGCCGTTGACGGCGTACATGCCATAACTCTCGCGATAGTTCTTAGTAATCCAGAAGCCGTAGAGTTTGGCGCATCCGTAAGGGCTGCGCGGATAGAACGGCGTGGTTTCGCGTTGAGGAATTTCCTGCACCTTGCCAAACAGTTCGGAGGTGCTTGCCTGATAGATGCGTGTCTTCTTGTCAAGGCCGAGCATACGCACAGCCTCGAGGAGGCGCAGTGTGCCTACGGCATCGGTGTCGGCAGTGTATTCAGGCACTTCAAACGACACCTTCACGTGGCTCTGTGCGGCAAGGTTGTATATTTCGTCGGGCTGCAGTTCCTGAATGAGGCGGATGAGCGAACTCGAATCGGTCATGTCGCCGTAGTGCAGGTTGATTAGGCGGCGGCGTTTCATGTCGCGTACCCATTCGTCAAAATAAAGATGCTCGATGCGTCCTGTGTTGAACGACGAACTGCGGCGGATAATGCCGTGTACGTCGTAGCCTTTGTCTAATAAAAATTCGGCAAGGAAGGAACCGTCCTGACCGGTGATTCCTGTAATCAATGCCACTTTCTGCTTTTCAGCCATATCGTTGTTATTCGTTTAAAGTTTCAATATATTCGGGCAACTCCGCCAGCGAGGCGATTGCCTTTTCCGCCGTCCATTCCGCTGGTTTGGCAAGTTGCGGATGGATGTTCTGCCCATTGTCGGTGAGCATCACCGTGTGCCATCCCATCCGGTTCGGATGAAAGAAATCCTTCTCCGGATTGTCACCGATGTAGACGTATCTTTCGCCCGGATGACGCTCCTCAACTACCTCGAAGTTGTGGGCATCCGCTTTGGTATGCCCCGTCTCTTCTGAAATCACCACATCCGCAGGGTCAACATAGCGTAGTAGGCGTAGAGCCTCGATTTTGTTGCGTTGCGTAGCCGACCGTCCGTCGGTGATGATACAGAGCCGGTGTCCCGACTCCTTCAGCCTTTGCAAAGCCTTTTCGGTTTCCTCATCCAGCACGATGTCAGGGCTGTGAAAACGGTAGGTAGCCACGGCCTTTGCTATGTCAAATCCCTCGACAGCCACGGCAACGGCATCAAAGGAATTTGCCTTTGTTCGGAACGCCTCCCACATCAGTCCGAAACTGACCTCGGGTGCGATAATCCCGGCATTTTCTTCGGCAACAGCCCTGTAGCCCGACTTTACATAGTCGACTTCCTTGTAGAGCGTGTCGTCAAGGTCGAAGGCAATTACCATCGGCGTATGGTTTATTTGTTGAAAAACTCCTTAATTTTGTCAACCACAAAGTGCAGTTCCTCGTCCGTCAGGCTCGAGCCGCTCGGCAGACACAATCCGTGGTCAAACAGCGTTTCGCACACCTTGCCGCCATAGTAAGGCGCATCGCTGTAGACGGGCTGCAGATGCATCGGTCTCCACAGTCGGCGGGTCTCCACCTCGGCATCAATCATAAACTGGCGCAATGCCTCTGGCTCTTTGCCAGTCTTCGGGTCGATGATGATTGTTGACAGCCAGAAGTTGGAGTTGAAATCCGCAGTCGGGTTTTGCTGTACGCTGATGCCCTCCACATCTGCCAGTTCGGCGGTGTAGAATGCGTGGATGCGGCGGCGCAGTTCAACGTGCTCCTGAAGCACATCCATCTGTCCGCAGCCAATGCCGGCGCACACGTTGCTCATGCGGTAGTTGTAGCCAATCACCTCGTGGTAGTAGTACGGACGCGCTTCGCGTGCCTGTGTGGCATAGAACTTTATGCGGTCGGCCTCCTCCTTGCTGTGGCACACCAGTGCGCCTCCGCCGGAGGTGGTGATAATCTTGTTGCCATTGAAACTGAGGCTGCCATAGTTGCCGAATGAGCCGCACTTCTTCCCTTTGTACTCAGATCCGAGTGCCTCGGCAGCGTCTTCAACCACAGGGATGCCGTAGCGGTCGGCAATCGCCTTAATCTCGTCAATCTTGGCTGGCATGCCGTAAAGGTAGACCGGGATGATGGCTTTCGGGTATTTGCCGGTGACCTTCTTGCGGTCAATGATGGCCTCTTCGAGAGCCTCCGGCGACATGTTCCATGAGTCGGGCTCGCTGTCGACAAACACCGGGTTTGCTCCCTGGTATTTGATTGGGTTGGCACTTGCCGCGAAGGTGAACGACTGGCAAATAACCTCATCGCCCGGACCTACGCCGAGAGCCACAAGTCCGAGATGGATGGCAGCCGTGCCGGCGCTTAACGCCACCACATAAGGAGCATCGAGATATTTAGCCAAACGGTGCTCAAATTCATCGACATTAGGGCCGAGCGGCACAATCCAGTCAGTCTGGAAAGCCTTCTCAACCCACTCACGTTCAGTGCCGCCCATGTGGACGTACGACAAAAATATACGAGGTTTCATTTCTTCTGTTTTTTTCCTTTTACAAAGGTAGTGCAAGCCTGACACAAAAGCAAATCAGATATGCATCAAGTCGCGGTAGATGTCGAGTGCCGCCTCTACCTGCTTGCCGTCAACTACGCAGCCGGTCTCCACCTCGCCAACGGCGTGGAGAAGGGTGAAGTTGAGTTCGCCGTGTTCGCTCTTCTTGTCGTGGCGCATAAGGTCGAGCAGGTCAGGGTAGTCGTCGCAGGTGATGTGGAATGCTCCGTAGTGCTGACGGATGTAGTCGGCAAGACGGTAGAGTTCGGCTGACGGAAAACCTTTTTCCGTGTGCGACAGCACTGCTTCAACGACCATTCCCCAAGCCACAGCATATCCGTGGGGCACTGGGGCGTTGCGCTTCATTGCCATACTCTCAAAAGCGTGGCCCGCGGTGTGCCCGAGGTTGAGTGCGCGTCGCAAACCATTCTCAAAGGGGTCTTGCGCCACGATGTCGCGCTTCACGTTGACTGACTCTTCCACAAGGTCGAGCAGTTCTTGACCGTTTACAACGTCGAAATGATAGTCGAGCAACTTGTCGTAGACCTCTTTGCCGCTGATAAGTCCGTGCTTGATCATCTCGGCATAGCCCGATTTCAGTTCGGATTCGGGCAGTGAGGCGAAATATTTGGTGGAGATTACCACAGCCTCCGCTTCGCGGAACGTGCCAATCTCGTTTTTCAGTCCGTTGAAATTCACTCCGGTCTTGCCTCCCACGGCAGCATCGACGGCAGCCAAGAGGGTGGTAGGCACGTTGACGAAGCGGATGCCGCGCTTGAATGTTGCCGCAGCAAAGCCGCCGAGGTCGGTCACCACGCCGCCACCGACGTTCACCATAACCGACTTGCGCGTTGCGCCGCCCTGTTGCAGCGCAGTCCACACCTCAGCCATGCTGTCGAGATTCTTGTTGATGTCGCCCGGCTTGATTACGATTTTCTGCCATTCGTCCGACAGAGAGCCAATGGCTGTGTCAACATTTCCGTCGGTGAGCATAAACACATTGCGTGGATTCATCTCTGCCAACACGCCGTTGATAGCACCGGCAACATCGTTTGTGAAGATTATTTTTTGCATAAGTCTTGGTCTTTAGTGGTTGTTGCGAAGATTTAGCAGAAGAGGCAATGCCTCGGCAAAAGCCTTCATCGAAGGGTAGACAATGTCTGCGCCGTTGTCCTTGAGACTTTCTGCCGGCACAGGGCCTGTGGTGAGTCCTACGGTGAAGCACCCCGAGGCACTTCCGGCACGCACGCCGAGCGGAGCATTCTCAACCACAATGCAGTTCTGCGGCTGAGCATTGGCTTTCTTCATTCCCATAAGATACGGCTCTGGGTCGGGCTTGCCGTGCTTCACGTCGTGGGCAGTGACCATCAGATCGGAGGTGAAGATGCCGGGGTACTGGCGGTTCAAGCGGTCGAGCAGTGATGCCTGTCCCGAACCGGTGACAATTACGCGTTGGCAACCGTTGTCGCGCAAGATGTTGAGCATCCTGTCGGCTGAATCCATTGCCAGAACCTCCCCAAGGTCGTTGAAGTAGGCTGATTTCTTTGCGTAAATCTCCTTGCACTCCTCGTCGCTGAGGTCCTCACGGCCGTTGCTGCGCTTCTCCATCAGTCGGATAATCGCTGCGCCGGTCATTCCCTCGTAGAGGAAAAACTCGTTGTCGGCAAATTCCCATCCGCGTTCGCCTCCGAGGCGTTGCCACGCAAGCGAATGGTGAGGCATAGAGTCGTAGAGCACTCCGTCCATATCGATGAGGGCGGTGGTTATTGGCGCAGGTGCATGACCTGTACGCTTTTGATAGTCGAGTATCGCTGTTTCTTCGTTTGTCATAATCTGTGGTTAATTTTCAGGTTTGATTGCCTCCTTGGAGTATATCGTCTCTTTGCTACGGAGCGGCTTGCGCCCTTTGCGATTCTTGCTGGTGGCAGCCGATTTTTCGGCAGGAGCGGCAACGGCGGTAGAGTCGGGCGCTTCGATGATGCCCTCCTTGATAAGTTGCAGACTGTCGGCAGCCGTCAGGTGGTCGTCGCCGTCGATGTCAGCCATAGCCCTGCGTCGGCCGTCGGGCAGCGGTCCATTGCCACGACGACGCTCCTCACGCAGTCCGGCTTCGGCACCGCGGCGGAACACCTCGTCCATCTGTTCGATGAGGTTGCGCTTTGTGGTCTCGGTGATTGCTGAGGTCTGTGCCACTTCCTTCTCCTTCAGTTTTGCCTTGCCGAGACGGAATTTCATCTTGTCCTCAAGGATGTTTCCGCTGAGGTTGATGCCGAACTTGAACGGCAGTGGCGAGTCGAGTACCGAGATGTGGTATTTATAGTTAGTGTCGAAATCGTTCCACCCCGTAACGGCGAGTTTGTAGCGGTCCATCCGCAGAATGAACGGATAGACATCGAGTTGAGAGTTGAGTGCCACTGCCTCCACCGACAGACTGTCAATCACGTTGCGGTCGCGGTTTTTGAAGCGCAACATCTTCGACAGTTGGCGGAACGTTTCGGAGTCGAGCAGTACAAGATTCTTGCCGCTGATGTTGAGGGCGGCACTCGTTGAGGGTAGTATCACGTTCATCAACGAGTCAACTTTTGTGGTGGCAGCCAAGCGGGCGTTAATCACACCGTCGATGCCGCGCATCATAGGCATAATGGAGTCCAGTCCAGGCATAATTTTCATAAGTCGTCCCACTTTTATCTCATTGAGGTCGAGCACTATGCCAAGGCCGATGTCGTTGCGGTTGGCGGTGGCGTAGATCATATCGAGTTTGAGCGAGCCGTCGTCGCTGTGCGCCGACAGGTCGCGCAGTTTCAGCACACCGTTCTTCATGCCTATCGACGAGTGCAGATGGTGGAGCGTATAGTCGGAGTAGCGTGTCGTGTCGTTCATCAGGTTGATGTCCATCACGATGTTGCTCGGTACGAGGATGGCGTAGTGGGCGGTGTCGGTCTCCTCTGCTGCCGTATTCTCGATACGGCTTTGCAGCCGTTCTTCGTCCTCCGTTGCGCTGAAGGTGAATGTCGCTTTCTGCTCGGTGTCGTTGGAAAAGTTGCTGCCTTTATACATTGCCGCCATCAACTCGTTGAGGTCGAGTGTCTGCGAGTGCGCGTGCAGCGAGATTGTCAACGGCTTGTTGCGTGAGCCGAGCAAAGTGTTGCGTATGTTGTCAATCTTGCCGGTGAAGCGGATGTCGCTCTTTCCCACGTTGTATGTCACGTTGTTCACATTGAGTGTCTTTGTACTGAAGTCGATGTCCACGTCGCTCAACTTGTTGCGCAAGGGGAAATAGGGGGTAAACAGCCGGCCGCGGCGTGCTGCGATTGTGCCGCTGAGATCCCAGTTGCGCACCAGTTTCTGCCATTGACCGCTGAGTGCGAGGTCGGCGCGGAAAGAGGTGTCGTTTGCCTCTTCCTCGGCACGTTTCTGGTCGCGCTCACGTCGGTATAGAGCCATCAGCGAGTCGCGGCTGAGGGTAGGGTATATCTGCTGCATAGAGTCGAGGCGCGACTGCATACGTGAACTTTTCTTTTTCACCCGTTTGTTGGCTTGCAGTTGTATCTGTCCGTCGCGCAGGCTTGTCATCAGCATTTTGTCCCAATAGCGGATATTGTCTGCCTTGATGCCGAACGACAGCACCGGTGTGCGCCCCTGTCCTTCAAAGCGGCGTATGGAGGCATCAGTCTGCATCCCGGCTACATAGATGCGCGACGAGTCGGGCAGACTGAGCGTGGCGAGTCGACCTACGGAGATGCGTCCGCCGAGCGGTGTGATGCTTGTAGTGTCCATAAGGTCGCTGATTTTGCCCATACTGCCCACTCCGGCTTTGAGACTTGCAACGGTCACATAACCAGCTGGGTCGGCAACGATGGCTGAGTCAATCTGCACGGAAGCCATCAGTAGGTTGCGCGTTATGTTGTCCTGCCCTTTAATTTTGCTGTCAGTGCCGAACTTGAGTACGCTGCGGTCTACAAACATCTGAAGGGAGTCGGCAGGTATGCTGTAGCGCACATTGCTGAGCGTGGCATTGCCGTTGGCTCTGATGCGATGGAAGGTCGACACGGAGAAGTCGCTCACGCGAAACTGCACGTCGGTGTTGAGTGTGAGCATTCCCGATAGGTTGAAAGGCATCTTTTCGGGCACGAGCCTCAGTGCGCAGGCGAGGTCGAGGCTGCCCTTTATCTGCGCTTTCACGTTGGGGTCGCTCATCAGTTTGGTGGCTGTGCCTTTGGTTTGCAGGCGGAGCCCGAAGCCGTTGAGTAGAATCTGGTTGACGGTAAGCACGCTTGCGTCGGGATTCTTGCCGTTGAAGTCAATCTTTGCGTTGGCGGCAACTTTGTCGATGCGTGCGTGGTGGACTGTGTTTGCCACATAACATTCGGGTATCTTCAATTCGGCTGAAAACGTAGGCAAATCCTTGCCTCCGATGGTATAGGGCTTTGCCAGATGCAAAAGAACCGACAGGTTAAGGTCGGTATCAAATTCGTCGATGCCTTTTTTGTAGGCATCTGGGATATGCGTAAGCACGCGGCTGGCGTAGACTGGACCAAGGGTAAGGTCTAACTTGTTGACTTTCGTCTTGTCTGCCATAACGGCATCGGCATTGATAAGCAGCGGAATGTCTGCCACATTGGCGGTGAAGTTGCGCACGGTCAAGGCTTCAGGCTTGGTAATGTCCCAACTGGCGTTGCCTCCGAAGGCAAACGGGATGTCCTGGTCGATGCCTTGTTCGGGCAGGGTGGCGTGCGCCTTGCCGTTGAGCGACAGTTTGTAGGATTTCTCCTTTTTCGAGAAATTTAGCGACAGCGTGTCGGTGTCAATCTTGAAATCCATACCGTTGCTGAGGTCGCGGTAGCGTATGCCTTTGTTGTTGACGATGTTGAATTTTTCGAGCACAAGCGACTTGATGATCATCGGCGACGTACTCTCTTCCTTCTTCTCACTTGGCGGCACAATCATATAGTTGTTGACGGAGTCGTTGACGACAACGAGGTTGACCTTGGGCGAGTCAACGAAGATTTCGGTTATCTCAAATTCCATCAGCGGCAGCCTTGCAAGGTTGAACTGCGCACGCATACACCCCACACTGAGCAGGGAGTCGACACCAACGGGCAGCGAAGCCTTTTGCTTGTCGAGGGTGCGTGAACGCACATCCACGCCGTCCACGTCGATGGTCATATAGGGGAACGTCTTCCATACGGTCAGTTCCATCCGCTCGATTTTTACATCAGCGTTGAGGTTTTCGTTGGCAATGCGCTCAACGAGAGGGGTGAGCCGCTCTGGCGTGAGAATCCACACGGTGAGGCATAAAACGAGCACAATGAGTGCTGCCACGCAGCCTATGGTCCACGCCACGGTTTTCAGCGTGCGCTTCAGCCATCGTGGCATTTTCTTAGGCGTGGCCTTTTGTGGCTCAATGCTTTTATTTTCGGTAGTTTCCGTTTCCATAAGTGATGCACAAATTTACAAAAAATAGAGCCAATTTGCAGTAGGAAACGACAAAACGCCTTAAAATTGCTTTAAATTTCGGGAATGTCGGAGATATAGCCGTTCATAATAGCATAGACGCTCAGCCCGGAGACACTGCGTATGCCGAGTTTGGCGGAGATGTTTTTGCGGTGGGTGAGCACAGTGTTGATGCTGATGAAGAGTTTGTCGGCAATCTCTTTGTTGGTCAGTCCTTTTGCCAGTTGGCAGAGCACCTCGATTTCGCGTTGCGAGAGTTCTGCGCCCTCGTTGCGGTTGCTACGCGTGGTCTCCACAATTTCCGAGAGTTGGTTGAGGTAGGTCTGCTCGTCGCAGTGGCGGTTGAGGATAAACCCAGTGGTGTCGTCGGTGCTGTCGGTCAGCAATGCCAGTTTTGCGCGCTTGGGAATGAAGAACCCTGGCATAGCGGCAAACGAGTCGGCATCGGTGATGAAGAGGTCAACGCCTGCCATATCGGCATCGCGCAGTTCGCCCGACGGCTTGATCCATTCGGCATCAATGTCGAAGAGACTGAGCAGGGTTTGCTTCAGTCCTATTGCTACAGCGGCATCGGCGGTTATTATTCTCACGTTGATACTCGACATTGCCTTTTGGTTGTTAGTTTACCTTCTTCAGTGCCTCAGCCAGTGGATAGAGCACGCGGTTGCGGATGCGGTTGTTCTGACGGATGTCCTTTTCCAGACTTATCACGGCGAGCAGTACGGCGTGGCAGAGGTTGCGGTCGTAGTCGCCACGGAGGTGGATCACGAACATATTTATGAGGTCACTCAACTTGTCTTCTATCTGGTCGGTCTCATCGCTGATATTCAGAGTGTTGGCTGATATTGTAGCATCTACACTCTTTTCAGCCGCGATGATTTCAGAAAACCATTGGTCGTCGGCTTCGATGCGGCGTTCAATCTCGCTGCGCACCTCCTTGTAGAAGTTTAGCAGAAGTTGGAGATTGTTGTTGGTGTTGCTGTGCGAAATCAGCGCATTGAAATGCCGGTCGATGTTGGGCAACTGATTGGTAAGGTACGACTTGTTGGTCTTGCGCAGATAGGTCACCACACTCTCGGCATCGAATGCTCCTGCCACCCTTTCCGGGAAGAACGATTCGTTGATGAAGGCGTTGAGGATGGTGATGAAAAACGTAGGGTCAATGCCTTTTTCGTGGCATATCGATTTGACCGAGCGGTCGCCTACGCCAAGCGCAATGTCGAAGCGGTTGACAACAGGCACTACCGACGGCTCATCGATGATTACCTCGCACAGTTTGGTTTCGGGGGTGACTAAGGCCATAATGGTTATAGGGTTCTGATGATTTCTTTTTCTGTGATTACAACCGGTATCTTGATGTCGTGCGGCTCTGCCGGCAACTCTTCGGCGATTTGCAGACTGTATGCTACGCCAATCAGCGGACACCGTGCCTGGTTGAGCAGACGGTCGTAGTAGCCGCGCCCACGCCCGAGTCGGTTACCTTTGCGGTCGAACGCCACTCCTGGCACCACAACGAGGTCTATATCCTCAATATCGTGGCAGTCGTTGCCCATTGGCTCTTCGATGCCGAATGCGCCTTTGTCGGTGTCGGCAGGCGAGTAGGGGAGTATGTCGAGGTCGTCGCCGTTGACGCGCGGCAGAAACAGCCGTTTCTCGTTGTGCCAGCGGTCGATGAAGCCGACAGTCGAGATTTCATCGGGTAGCGAAGCGTAGACGAGCACGTTGCGTGCATCGGTAAACTCGCGACACTGTTCCAGCAAGGCAAAACAGCGGTGTGCGGCATCGGCTTTCTCCTGCTCCGTGAGCAGTTGTTTGCGATGCTTGATGTCGCGCCTTATGTCAGCCTTGGTTGCCGTCATTGCTTCTTGCTTTGCGGTTTCGATGTTATTGGAAACTTCCCTTTGCCGTCGTTGAGTGCTTTCAGCGCAGCATTGATGGTGTTGTCCGTCTTGTTGTAGTAGCGGTAGAACTCCTCGTCACCGAGCACGTCGCGTATCAGCAACGCCCTCAGTTGCCGTGCCAGAAGCGAACGGCTGAGATTGATATAGTACCAGCGCATCGGCACTCCGTTGTCCTTGGCAAAGCATACGAAGTCGTAGGTAAGGCCTTCATCGCCTGGCATCATTGCCATCAGTTGCTTTACGGTCTTGACTTTCTTCAACTGGTCGCGGTTGAGGTCAACGAAGGCGTAGGTGAACTGCTGCAGCAGTCCGAGGTTTGCCACGGCGCGGTAGTATGTGGTGATGCCGGTGGTGTCGTTAGGCACGAAGATGTCGGGCACGATGCCTCCACCGCCATAGACGATGCGACCGTTGGCTGTGCGGAAAATCTTGCTCTTGTCCACCTTGATACTGTCCGCGCTATAGAGTTCGCCGCTGGTGTAGCGGTCGTAGAGTTCTTTTGAGTAGTCGCTCTCGTCGCCGAGTTTGTAATCTTTCTGGATGCAACGGTGCGACGGTGTGTAGTAGCGTGCTATGGTGAGGCGGATGGCACTACTGTCTGGTAGGTAGATTTGCTTCTGCACCAAGCCTTTGCCAAACGAGCGGCGGCCCACTACGAGACCGCGGTCGTTGTCCTGCATGGCTCCTGCCATAATCTCACTCGCACTTGCCGAATATTCGTCGATGAGCACTGCCACCTGCGAGTCGTGGAACGAGCCTTGGTCGTCGCTCCACACCTGCACGTCTTCCTTCTTCTTGCGTCCCTTGGTGTAGACAATCAGTTCACCTTGAGGCAAGAATTCGTTGACCATCAGGATTGCCATTTCCATATATCCGCCAGGGTTGCCGCGGAGGTCGACTATAAATCGCTGTGCGCCCTGGTCCTTCAACTTCGTCAGTGCGCTGACAAACTCGTTGTAGGTGTTCTTTCCGAACTGCGTAACCTTGACGTAGCCGGTCTTTTTGTCAATCATATACGCCACGTCCACGGTGTTCATCGGGATGTCGTCGCGTGTGATGACAAATGTGAGTATCTTTTTCGACGAGTTGCGCTTCACTCCGATTTTCACCTTTGTGCCTTTCTCTCCACGGATTTTGCTGCGGATGCCTTCGGCTGTTTGCGTACCGCCCACAATCGATTCGCCGTCTACCGAGATGATGCGGTCGCCGGCAAGCAACCCCACCTTCTCAGCCGGACCGTTGGGTATTACTTGGTCCACGTTGGCAGTGTCGCGCATCATGAAGAACGACACGCCGATGCCGCTCATCTGGCCGTCGAGTTTCTCGTTTTCGGCGCGCACGTCGCTTGCTGGGATGTAGTAGGAATGTGGGTCGAGATTGCCGATGATGGCTGGGATGGCCTGTTCCACAAGGTCCTTCACCTCAATTGAGTCAACATATTCGCTCTGTATGAGGTTGAGCACCGCATTGATTTTGCGGTCTTTGTCGAGGATGAATTTCTTTGTGGAAATGTAGTTTCCAATCACGATGCCGAGCACTATCGCAACTGAAATGACAAGGGGGTACCAAATTATGGAATTATGCTTAATTCTCATCGTCTAAAATGAACTTCGTTCTGTTTCTATAGATTGTTTTCAGTGTCATTGTTGAGGTCTACGTAGCAGCATTCCACTCCGGCTTCTTTCAGCAGGTCGAGTCCGTCGGAAAGGCGGTAGAGTTCGGAAAACACCACACGCTTGATGCCCGCCTGGATAATCAGTTTGGCGCATTCGATGCATGGCGCAGCCGTGACATAGAGCGTCGCGCCGTCGCTGCTGTTGTTGCTGCGTGCCACTTTGGTTATGGCGTTAGCCTCGGCGTGGAGCACATAGGGAAAAGTGTGGTCGTCGGCATCTTCGCAAACGTTGTTGAATCCCGACGGAGTGCCGTTGAAACCGTCGGAAATAATCATCTTGTCTTTTACCAACAATGCGCCTACTTGCCGGCGTCGGCAATAGGAATTTTCTGCCCAGATACGAGCCATCCGCAGATAGCGGTGGTCGAGCGCGTGCTGCTTGATAGAATTGTCCATTTCTTAACAGGTGAAAGTCGGAGACTGATAGGCTGTTAACACTTCATTTTACCCATCCCGACAATCAATCTGCAAAAATACTAATTTTTGACCGTAATGTTTAAAAATCAGCGATTTTTTTCAAAACGGAAGATTCAACTCCAAAATGCAAGGTTTCTGTGCCAAACGGTCTCTTCTGAGTAACGGCGTTAGACAGAAATGATGTCCTTGCCAAAGAATGCGGAAAGCATCGCAAGTGTTGAGATGGTAAAGTTGTGTTCGCCGCTCAGCCATCTCGTCACTTCGTTCGGTCGTTTGCCGATAGCCTCTGCGAACTGTTTGCGGTTCAACCCCCGTTCTTTCATAAGGGAGTCAAGTTTGTTTGAGATTTCAAAAGAAAGCCTGGCTTCTTTCCGCTTTTCTCTTGGAATCTCATTGAAAATTTCTTGTAGGGGAATGTTTGCAGATTTCATATCTCAAAATTTTTATCTGTAATAATCTCACTTTCTGTTATTTTGACATTGCCCAAACGCTCTTCTTGTTTCAGTATGCGTTCAAATTTCTGCAAGTCAATAACGTAACCTTGAAGGGTTTCGTCTTCTTTGTATGTGCGGCTATTCTTTACATCACCATTGCCGATAATGAGGATTTTGTCGGTCAAGCGTAGGCAATACAGACGAAGTCTTGATTTGAGCACAGGCAAAGCAACAACGGAATCATCCATTCAGCCCTCCCTGCGGAAATAGCGTTCCAATGCGCCATTGTCTATAATTTGCTCAACAAAACGCATTATTGCTTGAAAATCAGGATTCAATTCGGCATTGCTTCGGAACTTGTCAATGAATTTCTCAAATTCATTCTGCTCGTCCGAAAGAAACTGAATTGTATAAACAGTGCAACGTTCGCCACTTGTTACAAAAAGGAGTTCTACTTCGCTTATGCTTTATCGGAATTATTTGTTATGGTACAAATGTACGAATAAATTTACATATATGTAAAATCAGACGTGTTTTTTTTCTTGTTGGGCGTGGCGGAATCTACAAGGGGCGTGGCGAAGGAATTAATCGGAATATTGAAAAGATGTTCGGATTTTTATCGTTTTGTTGGCTTTTAGATGCATTTCGCAATAAAAATGATTAAATTTGCGATGAATTTATTAGAAACTAATGCTCGCAGACAAGAAATCGTTATCCTTAGTATTGTTGCAGTTCGGATTAAGTTTTTGAGGCTGACGTTTTACGGCGTTTCTTCGAATTTGTATATAAATATTAGTTTACATATTTAAAATCTTGATTATGAAAAAATTAATCGCAATCTCACTTTTGGCAACGGCCTGTGCTTCAGGTGTCGTGGCTCAGAATGTTGTGGTCACAACATCCGACGGCACTGCCCATAAGTTTGCTGCCGAGAGGGTAAAGGACATCACCTTTACGAAGATCGACAACCCTGACTCGGATGTCACGGTGTTCAATTCCATCGAAGCCCGCGGATATTCGTCGGGTGCAATCGAAGCCACTTTCTCAAGTGAGTCAACAAACAAGACGGTGACTCTATGGATTGTCGGCCCGTCGATGGGCAAGTATCTCTATGATGGTTCTTACACGGTTACTTCCGAGTATGGTGCAATGACCATCGACAGCGATGTCTACTCTTCCTACATTATGGACGGCTCGGTCAAGCAGACTTTGCAGTCAGGCACAATGAATGTGTCGATTTCCGGCAAGGTCTATACCGTCACTTTCGACCTCACCACTACCGACGGCGCTACACTCAAAGGTCAATGGCAGGGCGAGATGCCGGGCATCCTAGGCCGCGACTTCACTCTTGCCACTTGCGAAGAGCCTAAGGTGAAAACCAATGACCTTGACGGCCGCGTGGATGGCGAATACTACATCAAGATGAATGACTCTTCTTGGAGTTATGAGATGGCGATGGACTTCTATGCCGCTGCCGGCACTACCGCTCTTCCGGCAGGTACTTACACCTACTCAGCGGAAAGCAAGACTGAAGGCACATTCGGCCCGAACAGTTTCCTCGACCTCTACAGCCCGAGCAGCAGTTCTCGCTTTGTTGACGGCAGTACGGCAACAATCTCCTACGATGCTGCCAACAACATCAATATGGTGCTGAATCTCGTTACCGACGGAGGGCGCAAGGTTGATATGACCTACAACGGCGCAATCACATTCCCTCCGTTTGACGCACCGGCAATCACTCTCGCCACAGGTGCTGCCACAACCACTTGGTCATCGGGCAAAAATGCAACTCTTGAGTTCGCTACTGCCGACAATGCAACTAAGGTGGTTATGGACGTGTACGGCGCTTCTGCTCCTTACCTCGAGACAGGTACATACACTTTCGCTTCCGACAACACCGCCATGACGGTTGACCTCAGCGATTCTTGGAGTTATGTGCAGACCGGTACCACAAAAACCGGCTTCAAGTCAGGTACAATGACCGTCAACGCATCGGGTATCGAATATACCATCGTTATCGATGCCGTACTTACGACAGGCGCAACCTTCAAGGCAGAATATGTCGGCAGTATGGGCAAATACGGCAAGGACCTCGTTCTTACCCCGACGCAGCCTAAACTAGGGTCGGTTACAGACCAGGTAGCCGGCGAATACTATCTGAAGATGAACGATGCTGACTGGACGTTTGAGATGGCCATCGATTTCTTCGCTGATCCTTCGACCAAACGTTTGCCAGCCGGCTCCTACACATTCTCCAACGATAAGACTCCTGGCACATTCAGCCGTGTGGGCTACATTTCGTTCTATAGCCCTTCCGACACTGGTTACTACGCTGACGGCAGCACCGTCAATGTGCTTTACCAAGGCGACAACCTCGTGCTCGATTGCAGGCTGAACCTGGAGAACGGTCGTACAGTGTACCTGAACTATAACGGTCCTCACGACTTCCCGGCAGAGGACACCAAAGAGACAATCACTCTTGCCACACCGACCACTCCTACAATCAAGGATAACAACGGTCGTGTGGACGGCGAATTTTACGTCAAGATGAACGACTCGTCATGGAACTATGAGATGGCTGTCGACTTCTTCGCAGATGCATCGGCAAAGTCTCTTCCAGCCGGAACATACACCTACTCAACAACCGGGGAAGCCGGCACATTCGGCAGCAAGAGTTACGTTGACCTCTACACTCCAAACCTCGGCAGTTGCAAGTTTGCGGAGGGTAGCACTGCGACAGTGGCATACGACGGCGACAACATCGTGCTTTCGTTCAATTTCGTTATCGACGGCAAGGACTACATCGTAAAGATGGACTACACCGGAGCAATTAACTCCGAACTTCCAGCAGAGGACACCAAGGAGACAATTATTCTTGCCACACCGACCACTCCTACAATCAAGGATAACAACGGTCGTGTGAACGGCGAATTTTATGTCAAGATGAATGACTCTTCATGGAACTATGAGATGGCTGTCGACTTCTTTGCAGATGCATCGGCAACATCTCTTCCAGCCGGAACATACACCTACTCAACAACTGGGGAAGCCGGTACGTTTGGTAGCAAGAGTTACGTTGACCTCTACACTCCAAACCTCGGCAGTTGCAAGTTTGCAGAAGGCAGCACTGCAACAGTGGCATACGACGGCGACAACATCGTGCTTTCGTTCAACTTCGTTATCGACGGCAAGGACTACATCGTAAAGATGGACTACACCGGTCCGATTTCATCTGAACTTTAACAACTAAAAGAATACAGTAAAATGAAAAAATATATTTTAGCAGCTTTTGTGGCATTGGCATCACTCGCATCGGCGAATGCTTCCACAACTTACCCTTATGTGCTGTATGTCCATACCACTGACGGTGGAACAGTGGATTTCAAGTTTTCCGACGAGCCTATCGCTACTATCGAGAACGGAGAACTCCACATTTCGTTGGCTTCAACACAGGAGGTTGCCTACAGCCTTGACAAAGTAGACAAACTTACTCTCAATGCCGACCCGGCAAGCGTTAGCAAGATTGAAGGCAAGTCGCTCAGTTTCGTGGTTACCGACTCACAAATCCTCGTTGATGGACTTGATGCCGCTGCGGCAGTCGCTGTCTACGACGTCAAGGGTCGTTGCCTCATTTCGACAAATGCCGACACCGCCGGACATGCGGAAGTGGCTCTCGGAAGCCTAAGCAAAGGTGTGTATGTAGTAAGCACGCCAAAACAGTCATTTAAATTCATCAAATAGACAAGCACGTTATGAAAAGAAATATATTGGCATTATGCGCTCTCGCTGCGGCATCGTCGATGTTTGCGCAGAGTTATCAGGTGGTGGTGACCACCAAGGACGGAGAGAAATCGGTTTTCACCTCCGACCAACTGGCTAACATTTCGTTTACCGATGCACCTACCTACATTGCCGCAAACACTCTGCTTGAGGCAACCTACAATCCTCGCACTTCCAATGCCCGCTATGATTTCAGCATCGGTACGGAGCAACCCGACGACGAGGGACAGCCGGCGGAAATCGGCGGACTTCAGTTGGCTTTGTCGCTGTATGCTCCTCTCAGCGAAGAGGCACAGAACGCAAAGTTGTCGGAAGGCTACTACCGTGTGGCTAACTCCGGCGAATCATATACTATCAGTTCAGAGAACTCAGCCTTGTGGATGCGCACGGCAGAGGGTAGCGACGGTGTTGCCGTGGGCTATGTTGTCGGCGGTACGGTTGATGTAAAGTGTGATGGCGACTGGTACGACATTCGCGCCGAACTCGAATTGCTCGGCGATGCCACTGCGGAGGTTTCCTATGTAGGTCCGATCAAGTTTGCCGTAGGTTCGTCAGGCGCAGTTGACTTTACCGAGGATGTCAACGTGGCATTCACCGAAGGTCAGGGTCGCGTGTGGGCTAACTGGTTCAACCCGTTCTGCGACGACGGTTCGTTGCAGTTCTTCACCGGCACATTCAATGAAAGCGGCTCGCAGACCGAAGGCTACTACCTCTATGTGCCTTACTATATGCCGAAGGATGCAAAGCATACATCAAACTGGGCTCCGGTGGTGACCGATGGTGTCTACACCATCGATCCTCGTCTGAGAGTTACTAGCCAGACTTATCTGCCTTACACCATCTCAATCGGTCAGGTAATGGAGGTGATGGGTTCAAGCACTCCGATGGGTTGCTACATCACTTACCTTGCTGCCGATGGACGCGTGTCAATGGCTGTGGTGGAAAGCGGTACGATGGTAGTGTCGAACAACGGTACTCACTTCGATTTCGACTTCATTTCGTCAAACGGCATCAAGATTACAGGCTCCTACGACAAGAAGCCTTACATCGTGAACTATATCGACAATAGCAGCGAACCAGTGCTTCCTGACGGACTCACCGGCGACTACACATTGTCGAAGTTCCCGTCGGATGTTGCTGTAATCGACTACAACTGCGGCGACTACATTATCGAAGGTACAAACTCGCATATCCTTATGTTCAGCGACCCTGAGCAGACAGAAGGCGACTACCTTTGCCTTGAGGTGCTTTCCAACAGTGAAGCAGAGTTGAAGGACGGCACTTATGCCATCGACAACTCGCTCACCGACCTCAGTGGCATCAAAGGTTTCGTAAGTTTTGCGGGCAATATGGAATTCAGTTGGTACGGCGACCTCGACTCGACCGACGACGAAGGCTACCAGTCAATCCTTGCCCCGATCCACGGCGGCTCGTTCACAGTGACTACACTCAGCGACGGCAACCGCAAGTTTGACTTCAACCTCCTTGACATGAACGGAAACAAGGTTACAGGCACATTTACCCACGCAGTGACCTATGTTGACTATTCAACAAGCAGCACGTCTACGGTTGCTTCCAAGATGGAAAGCGCAAAGCGTCGCGCTCTCGGCAAGGTGAACCGCACTTGGGGCGGCTCGCACCAGTCCACTCCATCGCCTACATTGATGAAGTAGTTTGAAATAACCCATAAAAAAGCCGCCGCGGCGTATCACACGTCGCGGCGGCTAAATTTATATAAGTCTGAATGAAGGTATGAAATGCTATTTGATTTTTTTCACTTTCAGTGGATGGCGGACTGCCTCGTGGGCGGCTTTTTGAGCAATGCGTTTCTGCTCGGCGGTGATGCCTTCGGGAGTGAAGGTGTTGCCCACCACGCTTTTGTCGGTCAAGGCTTCAAACCATGTGCAGGCTGCCGTGTAGCGACCGTAGACGAGTTGCAGGTGATATCCGTCGCGGTTCATCGTGTCGCCGAGTGTTGAGGTGCGGGCATTCTGTATTGCCGTGCCTGCCGGTACAAGTATGTCGGGCTTGGCATCGCGCAGCACCTGCTTGGTTGCACCGATGATGGCTTCATACATCTGTTGCTGGCTGTTGCCGTAGCGGCGGAAACCGTCGTGGTTGGAGTCGGCTGAGTACGCCCAGGTTTGGTGAAACACGATTTTTACGGTTGCAGGAACGTGAGCCTTCACATAGGCAATCAACTCAGCCAGATAGGGCTGATAGGTGGTGTAGTCGCCAGAGAAATGGCTTGCCTGCTGCACGCTGATGTAGTCCCATTGCTCGTCGAACAATGCGCTGTCGAGGCGGCAGTGGGGTGCTTCAACGGTTGTGCCGTCGGCTATGACCTTGCGGTAGCGGTAGTCGGGCGCATCGGTGTTGACGCATTCCATGTGGCGTTCAAGCGAGCATCCCGGGATGTAGAGGTTGCCTACGATGGCAGTGATGCCGTCGGCTTCGGCAATCTCGTGGAGGTTCTGCTCGATGGCATCCTCCGAAAAACTGTTGCCGATGGCGAGAATGCGGATTGTGGCGGCATTGCCGGAGAATGCGCCAGCGAGAACCGCGAATGCAAGTAGAAGGAGTATCTTGAATCTTTTCATTGTCGGTGGCTTGGTGGTTGGAAAAAATTGCGTCCCCGAAGGGAGTGCCTGAGGGCAGTATCCTTCGGGGACGCCTACCTAAAACTAATCTTTTTTATCTTTATATCTGTTGGCTTTGCTATTATTTCAATGTAAACTTGAGAGTCTGCACGTCGTTGCTGTTAGGACCGACCATAATCTCGAAATCGCCTGGCTCGCAGATGTAGTCGAGTTGCTGGTTGTAGAATTTCAGGTCGTCGGTGCTGACAGTGAAACTTACCGTGCGTGTCTCGCCTTTCTTAAGACTGATGCGCTCGAAGCCTTTGAGTTCCTTGACAGGGCGCGAAACGCTGCCCACGAGGTCGCGTACATAGAGTTGCACGATTTCATCACCGTCGTAGTTGCCGGTGTTGGTTACGTCGACAGAGAGTGTTACTTTGCCGCCCTCGTTGATTGTGGTAGACGAAAGGGTGGGAGTACCGTACTTGAATGTGGTGTACGACAGACCGTAGCCAAACGGATAGAGCGGTTCGTTGTCGATGTCGAGGTAGTTGCTGCGGAACTTGGTGAACCATTTGCCCTCTTCCAGCGGACGGCCGGTGTTGAGGTGGTTGTAGTAGAGAGGAATCTGGCCTACGCTCTTAGGCATTGTGGCTGAGAGTTTGCCGCTCGGCACTTTGTCGCCGAAGAGCACGTCGCAGATAGCGTCGGCACTTTCGCTGCCGCCAAACCATACGTCAAGGATGGCGTTGAAGTTTTCGCTTTCCCAAGTCATCACCGTTGGACGACCTGCGAAGTACACGAGTACTACGGGTTTGCCGGTAGCCTTCATTGCTTCAAGCAGGGCGCGCTGGGTGTCGGGGAGGGTAAGGTCGGAACGGCTGCTGCTTTCACCGCTCATTTCCGACGATTCGCCTACGGCACACACGATGATGTCGGCATCCTTTGCCACGCTGATGGCTTCGTTGAGCATCTCCTCTGCAGAACGGCTGTCGCGCATTTCGCGGCCGAACATTGTAGCATCGGCTTCGCGTGCGGCATCGCTCATAAGGTTACATCCTTTGGCGTAGACCACGTTTGCCTTGTTGCCTACGGCATCGCGCATACCCTGAAGCAGGGTCTTGTTGTCGTTGAGGCGTGCTGCCACACTCCATGTGCCCGACATGTTGCTTGCTGTAGATGCGAGCGGACCTACAAGGGCGATTGTGCCTTTGCGCTGCATTGGCAGGAGGTTGCCCTCATTCTTGAGCAGTACAAATGTCTCGGCGGCAGTGTTGCGTGCCACGGCGCGGTGCTCAGCGGTGAATACTTCTTTCTTTGCGCGCTTCTCGTCGCAGTAGCGGTAAGGGTCGTCGAAGAGTCCGAGTTTCCATTTGGCTTCGAGGATGCGGCGGCATGCTGCATCGAGAGTAGCCATACTAACTTTGCCTTCCTTGATTGACTGTGCAGTGGTGGTTGCATATCCTTCGGCGACCATATCCATATCGGTGCCAGCATTGAGCGCCAGTTCCGACACTTGCTTGAGGTCTCCCATACCGTGGGCAATCATTTCAGAGATTGCGGTGTAGTCGGTAACGACCATACCCTTGAAGCCCCACATTTTGCGGAGCACATCGTTGAGCAACCAGCGGTTGCCAGAGGCAGGAATGCCGTCAACAACGTTGAATGAGGTCATCACGCTCAATGCACCGGCATCAACGGCTGCCTTGTAGGGCGGCATATAGTAGTTGAACATACGCCAGTGGCTCATATCGACGGTGTTGTAGTCGCGTCCGGCTTCGGCAGCACCATAGAGGGCGAAGTGCTTTACGCACGCCATCACGGTGTTCTTGTCGGCAAGGTTGTTGCCTTGGTAGCCTTCAACCATTGCGCGGGCAATCTGAGAACCGAGATACTGGTCTTCGCCGTTGCCTTCCGACACGCGGCCCCAGCGAGGGTCAACACAGATGTCGAGCATCGGGGAGAATGTCCAGTTGATACCGTCGGCAGAGCATTCCTGTGCGGCAATCTGCGCCGACTGGCGGATGGCGTTGACGTCCCACGAGCAGGAGAGTGCAAACGGGATAGGGAACACGGTTTCATAACCGTGGATCACGTCCATACCGAAAAGCAAGGGGATGTGCAGACGGCTCTGCTCAACGGCGATGCGCTGCACCTCCTTGATTTTGCTCACGCCCTTGAGGTTGAAGAGTCCGCCGACTTCGCAGTTGCGGATTTTGTCAGCCACGTTGCTGCTCTTTGCCTGACCGGTCACGATGTCGCCGGTTACAGGCAAGTTGAGTTGTCCGATTTTTTCCTCGACAGTCATCTTCGACATAAGGTCGTCGATAAACTTGTTCATCTTGGCATCGTCATTTGCTGCCGGTGCGGCTGAAGCACCGAGGCTCATGCATAGCATGAACATAGCAGCGATAATGTTTCTTTTTCTCATAATGTCTATAGATTAATAGTTATTTGCTTACAGTAAAGCCCAGTGTGGCGAGACCGTTCTGCACCTCCGGACAACTCATAAAGAGTCGCCACAGCAACTTGCTTCGGTAGTTCTCAATCATCGGCGCGATGGTGAGTTGGTCGATGGCGAGATAGCGCGGAGTGGTCCACGACTTGGTTTCGGAGAATGCGTCATAGAAGCCGTATTTGCCCCAGATCTTTGTACCCATATCCCAGAAGTGGCGCAATGCTGCCATCGACTCTGTTGGGGTGTAGGGGAACGACGACAGGGCTGCCGTTGGGGTAATCACCCCGAGGTCGTTGCTTGGTGAGTGGGCTGAATAGCCGTCGACCGAATAACTTGCGGTCAAGCCCCAACAGTTCGCTCCGTAGCCTTTGTAGCCTTTTGGATTGCGCTTGCAGTACTCATAGTCGCTGAGTGCGTGATTGCGCGTCACGTTCCAGTAGTTGGCATACTGGTCGGAGAGGTTGGTCGGGTCGAGGCAGATGTATGAGTAGTGAGCCCAGAAGAGCGGACCGCCTTCCTGCTCGCATCCGTTGTGCTTCAGTTCGAGGGCGTAGCCGTAGGGCTTCACGCTACTCTTTATGCCGCCCGAACGCGCCCAGCCTTTGTGGTAGCACGATGCTGGGATGGCGTGTGTCGGCGACGAAGCACCGAGGATATATGTGATGAGGCATTCATTGTAGCCCTGGAGCGGAAAGTTCATCTCCCAGCCGTAGTTAGGCGACCAGTGCCAGTAGAGCACGTCTTCGCCATCGCGGCGATACCAGTCGTATTCCATCTCTTTCCAGAGTTTGTCGATGTCTGCGGCAAGTTTCTGCTCGTCGGCACTGCCGTCGGCAAAGTATTGGCGTGCGCAAAGCAGACTCGCCATCAGGAACGAACTCTCAACGAGGTCGCCGCCGTCGTCCTTCTGTCCGAACGGTTTGGTCTTGCCTGTACGGCCGTCGATCCAGTGCGACCACACTCCGTGGTAGCGGTCAGCGCTGCCGAGGAAGTCAACGATTTTCTGAAGACGCTTCACGCCTTCGCTGCGGTCGATGAAGCCGCGGTCGATGCCAGCGATGAGTCCGGCGATGCCGAAGCCGCTGCCGCCGGTGGTGACGATATGCTGGTCGTTTTCCGGATATTCACCGTCGAGGTGGATGCGTTCGCAAGCCATACCGGAGTTGGATTCCGCACCGTCCCACATATAGTTCATGTGGGTCTTTTCGATATAGTCGAGAAAAGTACTGTCGCTCTCAAACGATTCTGGGCGTACGGGAGTCGGTTTGACCTCCGAGCCTTTGCTTTCGCCCGATGCACTGCACGATGTGTAGACAATGCCGCAGATGGCGATTGAGAGTAGAGTCTTGGCAAGTTTCATAAGTCTTTTTTGCTGTTTTGAATATTGGTTTGATGTTAAATTTTTACCGGTTTTGTCGTGGCGGAGCATCCTGTTTCGCCGATGGCACGGATGGAGAAATAATAGTCGGTGCCGAGGTCGAGTCCGCGCATATCGTAGGATGTGTCGCCGTAGACGAGGATTGAATTGTAGAGTTTAGAAGGTTCAATGCCGTAGGTCACCACATAGCCATAAGCACCTTTCGCAGGTTGCCACGAGAGCATCACGTTGCGCTTGTCCGTAGCATTGCGGTTGGCCTTGAATTTCTTCACTGCGGCAGGCTTTTGACCGTCGGCAGAGCCGAACACGCGGATGTCGGAGAGACAGAACTTGCTGTCGGCTGGCATATGGAGATTTTCAACCTTCAGGAAGCGTGTGTGGAGCGTGTCGGCGAGTTCGATGTAGTCGTGCGGCACGTCGCGGTCGTTGTCGCTCTTGTCCACTGCGAGTTGCCACGTCTTGCCGTCGGCACTCGCCCAGATGCGATACTGATAGTAGATGTCGTTGGCACGGTTGTGTTGGGTGGACTGATGGTCGTAGAAATTAACCTGAATGGCACGCACTGTGCGGTCGTCGCCGAGGTCAATCTGCGCCCATTCGCCGGCATCGCCCGTTTTTGCAGCCCAGTAGGTGCGGATGTCGTCGTCGGAAAGTGCGGAAGCCACGAATGTGCTGTCGCTCGACGACACCTTTACCTCCTTGCCGTAGGACAAGAGCATCCATCCTGTGAAGCGGTCCTCAGGGTTCTTGATGTCGGCATCGGCGTTCCAGTTAGGATAGTCACCGAAAGCCGTCGCCGAGTGCATCACGCCATCGGCGTCAAATGCAGTAGGGTAGAGACCTATGCGGCGTTCAAATTTGTATTTGAGCGAAAGCATACAGGTAGCCACGTGCCAGTAGTTGCCCAGACGGTCGGCAAAAGTGCCGCCGTGACCGCAGCCGCGCACAAATCCGCCGGGCTTGTAGCACATTGGGTTGAGCGGCTGATAGGTGAACGGACCGAGTGGGGAGTCGCCCACATACACGCCGTCGGCATAGGTCTTGAACTCTGTGCCAGGTGCGCCGTACTGGAGATAGTAGCGTCCGTTGTTTTTGGTCATATATGCGCCTTCGGTGAACGGACGGAGTGTGACCTCGTCGTCGTTGTTCATACCGAAGCGTTCCCATCCGTGTTGCTCCGGTTGGAGCATCACCACGTCGTGGATTTTGCTGATTGGTGTGAAGTCGTCGCGGCTAATCTCGACGGCCTTCAGCGGATATTCGTTGCTTGAGCCGTAGTAGAGATACAAGCGACCGTCGTCGTCGAGAAAGAGGCATGGATCCCACGACGGCAATGTGTTGCGCTCTACGGCACGCCGCCAGCGTCCTGAATAGGGGTCGGTGGTGTACCATACGGGCAGACCCTCATAGGTAGAGCCGGTGTAGAACAGTGTGTCGCCGGCAACATAGGCTGCCGGGGCGCACTGGTCGTCGTCGGCAGGACGGCGCTGGAATGTGGCTTGGCAGAAATCCCAGTCGCTGAGGTTGCTGGAGTAGTGGAAACCGCCCTGATTGGTGGAAAACAGCAGGTAGCGGTCTTTATATGTAAGTGCCATAGGGTCGGCAGACGACCGGAAGGCACCGCCTTTGATTGAATTGTTGTTGAGAGGCTCGTAGTTGTAGCCTATGTTCATAGGGTTGCAGTAGGTGTGGGTGGTGTGGTTCTTTGGATTGTACCACTTTGTGGCCTGTGCTTTCCCTCTTCTCAATGCGGCAATGGCAGAATTGTTTTTTGCCTGCATCCGAATGTTGACAGTGCGGTCGCTGCTCTTGCGCTCCACGTTGGCAAACTGCATGCCAGGGTAGTAGACGTAGAGATGCGTGTCGGTGTCGGTTGCAGTTAGACGGTAATGCCCTTTGGCATCGGTGTTGCAGTGCACTGGACTGGCGAAAAACATCACAGTCGCTCCTTCGAGCGGATGTCCTTGGCTGTCGGTCACGGTGCCTGAAATCCCATAGGTTGTGACTACAGGAATGTAATAGTCGCTCACTTGCCCTTTCACCACCTTCACAGAGTCCTGTGCCATAGTATTGGAGGCAAAGCAGAGTGCTATTGCTGAGAGTATTGCCGTTGCGTTGTTGAGGAATTTCATTTTTTGTTGACTTGTGGGAGTTTTAAAAAAGGGTGTGTCTTCGCTGACCCTGTTTTGTGGAATAACATTGAAGACACACCCTGTAGATTCATTTAGGCTGATGCCTATTCATTAATCGGATCGTTCTTGACGTCAGGGTTGTCGGCTGCTACGTCGAATGGAATAGGATAGTAAGTCTTGTCGGTAGTCCATCCGTTTGCGCCGAGCACTGTGGCTGCTTTGCCTGTGCGCACGAGGTCGTTGTAGCGTTCGCCCCATTCGCAGCAGAGTTCCATGCGGCGCTCGTCGAGCACGTTGTCAACAGTCACACCAGTGATAGTCGGCATCTGGGCGCGAGTGCGAACCAAGTTGAATGGCTCGTCGCCGTTCTCACCCAAGCGGATCTTTGCCTCTGCGTTCATCAGAAGAACGTCAGCGTAGCGAAGGATGCGGATGTTGTTGTTGCAACCATATTTTGTGCGGCCTTCAGTCAACTCGTTGCTTGGAGTGTAGGCCTTGCCGTTCCAGCAGTCAGTCTGTGTAGGGTTCTGCAATGCGCGGATAGCGTCGCCGCTAGGTGTGGTTGTGCCAGCCTCAAGGAATGAGGTGGTGTAGCGCACTGTTTCGCCGCGGGCCTTAGCCCAGTCGCGGAAGTCCTTGTAGAGACCGATGAATCCCCAACCGGCGATGTTGCCGTCGTTGGCTGGACCTTGGAATACGAACCACTGGTCAGCGTCAACCAAGTCGCCTGAACCTGTACCGAAGTCGGTGCACTGGCATTCGAAGAGCGACTCGTTGCAGAGTTTGCCAGGAATCTTGAACAGTTCGTAGTAGTCGCTGTAGAGTTCGAACTTCTTGCTGTCGATGATGTCGTTGGTCAACTCTTTAACCTTTTGGTAGTTGCCCATGTTGAGGTAAATCTTCGCTGCGAGAGCCTCTGCCGAGAACGCTGTAACTGCACCGATGTGGGTCATCTCGTTAGGACGCAGACGCGGAGCGTTCTGCATACAGTAGTTGAGGTCCTCAAGCATATAGTTGTTGACTGCTTCAACAGTCGAGCGAGTCAGGTTTACCTGCTTATTGTCGCGGAGGATGGTCACCGGACCGAAAGCCTGAGTCAGACGATAGTAGGCATAGGCACGGAGGAAGCGAACTTCACCCTGATATGCGCGGTTGTTGGAGAGGTCGGTCTCCGACTTTGCGTTTGCCGCATAACTTTCGAGTGATTCGATGGCAGAGTTGGCAACCTTGATCATACCGTAGTACTGGTTCCACATTTCTTTCAAGCCCCAGAAACCGTTGTCATATTTGTAGTTTCCGAAGTCTACGAGTGAAGCCTGGTCGTCGATACGTCCTGACCATACATCATCGTCGCGGACGATGCTAAGCGGCCAGATTACCCAGTGCATGCCACCTGTGCGCAGTTTCGCATATACGCCCGACACCGGCTGGTATTGGTTGTCGAGGTTTGTAAAGTCGACGTTCTCTTCCGGTACGCTGTTTTCCGGGTCGATGTCGAGGTAGTCGCTGCACGATGGGGTTCCGAGGAGCAACGCTCCGATGCATGCGGCTGTGATATATTTCTTGAATTTCATCTTTACTTGTTTTAAGAGTTAGAACTTGAGTTGAATTCCGAAAGTGTAAGTCGCTGTAAGTGGGTATACTTCGGTGTCCCATCCTTCAGAGTCGCTGATTTCAGGCGAGAACGAGTTGGCCTTGAAGAAGGTGAATGGACGGTCGGCTGTGAGGCTCAGACGGATGCTTGGCATTGTGTAAGAGCCGAACTTGATGTTCTTGAATGTGTAGCCGATTGTAGCATTCTGGATGCGGAAGAAGTCTGCGCTCTCCACGAAGAACGAGTTGACGCGCTGGTCGCTCACGTTCCATCCCTTCACGAGGGCTTTTGCTGACGGATATTCGTTGGTTGAGCCTTCGCCTGTCCAGCGGTTTGCAACCTGGTCGTGGTCGAAGTTGTAGTTGCTCTGTGCGTAGCGCAAAGCGCGTTTGCGGTTGTACATCTGTGCGCCTGTCTGTCCGTAGGTGCTGATTTCGAAGTCGAGGTTCTTCCATTGGAAACCGAAGTTCACACCGAATGTGAAGTTAGGAATGTAAGAACCGAGAGTCTGCTTGTCGTTAGCGTCGATAACGCCGTCGCCATTTACGTCTTCATATTTGAAGTCGCCTGGTTCCAAACCGTTGTCAACGGCAATCTTGTCGGCCTTGCACTCAGCCTCAGTTTGGTAGATGCCCACAACTTTGTAGCCGTAGAATGAGTTCATCTCTTCGCCTACGATGTTGACAGTCTTGCCGCCCTTAATCATAGTCTTGCCGCCGAGGTCGCGTACCTCATTGTTAAGATAAGAGAGGTTTGCACCGATGTGGTAAGAGAAGTCCTTGTTCACGCGGTCGCTCCAAGTGAGAGAAACGTCGAAACCTTGGTTGAGGATCTTACCGTAGTTGCCGGCAAGAGTAGTGTTCTCAAACGAGATGAGCGGCGAAATCACTGCGTGGTTGGTCATACGATGGAAGTAGTCTGCATCGAGGGTCAAGCGGTTGCGGAGAGTTGAAAGGTTGAAACCTGCGTTGATTTCGTCAACAACCTCCCACTGAAGCCAGCTGAAATAAGTTGTGTTCTGGTAGCCAGGGATTGTTGTGTTACCGAACACGCCCGATGCGCTGTTGCCTGTAGTGATGGAAGCGAAACCGTCGCTTGCTGCCACGTGGTCGTTACCGAGTTTACCCCAGCTTGCACGGAGTTTCAAGTAGTCGATGGCTTTCTGCTCTTTCATAAAGTTTTCTTCGCTGATTACCCATGATGCACCGACTGATGGGAAGTAGCCCCATTGGTCCTGATACTTAGAAGAACCGTCGGCACGCATTGTAAACATAAGGTAGTACTTGTTTGCGTAGTCGTAGTTCAAGCGAGCGAAGTAGGAGAGTCCGCGGTAGCGTGTACCGTCATCACCGAGGGTGATACCGGTTGTGCTGCCTTGGCTGAGATACTGGTAAGCATCTTTGCCATCCGGAACGTTAGGCGCAGAGCCCCACAGATACTTGTACTGCTCTTGACGCATTGACATACCGACCATTGCACCGATGTTGTTCTGACCGAATTTGTCCTTATATGTAAGGGTGTTGTCCCAGATTGAGTTGCTGTACTGAGTGTTGCTCTTCGTAAGGCTTGTAGCCGAGCTCTGCTGCCAGCTGCTCACATAGTAAATCGGAGTGAATGTCTTGCCGTTGGTGTCCTGGAAGTTGTAGTTCACACTTGTCTTGAAGTTCAACTTGTTAGGCAAGATGTTGATTTGGGCATAGAAGTTGGTCATAAACTGCTTTGCCTCGTTCTTCGAATTATAGTAGTTTGCAGTTGCAACTGGGTTGTAGAAGTTTGCAGTGTAGCCGATTGTGCCTGGCGAAGCGTATTTGTCAGGCTTTGCGTCAGCATTGTTTTCATCGTACACAGGATAGAGACCCGGAGCGTTGAACGCCTGCTGCCATGCTGTGTTGTTTGGCAACACTTGTGTTGACTGGCTGAATACGCCGTTGAAGCCGACTTTCAACCATTTAGTTGCATCATAGTCGATGGCTGCACGGAAGTTGAGACGCTTGTAGTTGTTGTCCACGTCCATTACACCGTCTTGGTGCAGGTAACTTACACCCATTGAGTAGGTGGCTTTTTCGCCGCCGCCGCTGATGCCCACGCTGTGGTTGGTCATGAATGCAGAGCGGAGAAGTTCCTTATACCAGTCTGTGTTTGAGCCGAATGTCCAGTTGTGGAAGTCGGAATCAGCATAACTGCCGCCGAATTTGTCGATAGATGACTTGATAGTAGACACATAAGCATCGTAGTTGGCCTCGAGGAGCATAGTGGCATATTCCTGAGAACTTGCCATCTTAAGCACGTTGGTTGCTTTCTGCACGCCGAAATAGCCGTCGTAAGTGATTTGTGCCTTTTGATTCTTCTGACCTTTCTTTGTAGTGATGAGTACAACGCCGTTGGCTGCACGCACACCATAGATGGCGGCTGCCGATGCATCCTTGAGGATGGTCATATCCTGGATGTCGTCGTTGTTGAGGAAGTTGATGTCGTCGTAGAACATACCGTCGACTACATACAACGGTGATGAGTTGGCAAATGAGCCTGCACCGCGGATGCGTACTGTAGGACCAGCACCCGGAGTACCGCTGTTGATCACGTTCACACCGGCTACCTTACCTTGAAGGGCTGCCATTGGCGATGATGAAGGGGTTGATTGCAATGCCTCTGCCTTTACAACTGTGATAGGGGAGGTGAGGTCCTTTGCTTTGGCAGAGCCGTAGCCGATTACCACAACGTCCTCAAGCATCTGTGAGTCGTCCTTCAAGACGATTCCTTTCACTTCCGATGCTTTTACAGTGATAGGTTGCATACCCAAAAATGAGATTGTTACTTTGGCATTCGGGTCAACGTCATTAAGAGTGAAGTTGCCGTCAATGTCCGACACTGCGGTTTTGTTGGTTCCATTAACCTTGACAGTGGCACCGATTACTGGTTGACCTGAACTGTCAAACACGCTACCTTTCACCACCTGGTTCTGGCCGAATGCCAGTTGGGCGGCGAATGCAGTGCCTAAAAGAAAAAGCGCATTTTTTTTCATTTTCTTTGATTAGTTTATGTTAGGTTGAATTAAAAATTTCGTTTTAAGTGTCAAGTTCGATGCCTCAGTTGGCATCTTTCCAACCGGTGGTGTGCCGGTAAGTTTTTCTGGCCGCAAAGTAAAATCGGTTTTAATTCGTTCACAAATCAACCACTACTTTTTAACTACGATTATGTTGTATAACACTACGCTATTACTACGATGCTGTATTGTAAAATGTTGTATAATAAGAGTTTATTCGTGTAACCTCCAAAATCTTAATTTTTGTTCTTTTTCGCTATAAATTTTTTACTATATTTGCATCAATTTATACGCTGACTACCCTATGAAATCTATATATCTACGCATTTTTTTAACCGTAATAGCCCTCTTGGTGGCACTCGTTGCAAGGTCGCAACAGTTTGTACCGATAATCTCGCACTACTCCTCGTTCGACTATCGGATGGGCATGCAAAACTGGGCGTGTACCCAGGACGGCGACGGCACAATGTACTTTGGCAACAACAACGGACTGCTTTCGTTCGACGGATATGAGTGGCAGTCGACGTTGCTCCCGAGTCGAGGCATCGCCCGGTCGGTGTTTGCCGACGGCAAGCGAATCTACACCGGGTCCTACACTGATTTCGGATACTTTGAGCGCGACTCAATCGGCGCGATGCGCTACAAGTCCCTCCTGCCCAAGGATTTCAAGAGCCACAACGATGAAATCTGGAACATTCTAAAGGACGGCAAGGGACGCATCTGGTTTCAGTCGTTCTCCTCGTTTTTCTGTTATGACGGCAAGCGCGTGTCAACATATTTCTATAAGGACTTGCTGCCGCTGTGGTTTTTTGCCGTGCGTGGTGAAATCTATGCGCAAATCATAAATGGTGACTTGTGCCGTGTGGACAACGGCAAGTTTGTGTCAGTAGTCAAGAGAGATGACATAGCCGAAGACCATGTGATGGGCATGCACGCCATCGGCAAGGATGCCGCAATACTCGGCACTTGCCGCCATGGGCTTTATGTGATGAAAGGCGGTAGAGCATTGCCGTTGACGACTGCCGCCGATGCTCTTCTGCGGCAAGGCATCATAAACCGCACCGTGATGATTTCGCCATCGGTGATTGTGGTGGGCACGATAAAGAATGGCGTAGTGGCAATCGACATAAATACTGGTGCGCAGTTGTGGCACTACGACAAGCAGCACGGACTTGGCAACAATACCGTGCTCGGACTCTACCACGACCGTGGCGGTAACGTGTGGGTTGCCCTCGACAATGGCATCTCGCTGATTCATACAGGCTTGCCGATAACCGTTTCGCGAATGGACGGCATCGGTATGGTTTACGGTATGGCAACTGCCGGAAATATGGCGTATCTTGCCACAAACCAGGCTCTGTGGCAGTGCAATCTTTCTACCGGGACTCGTGCGCAAGTGCCTGGCTGCGAGGACCAGAACTGGCATGTGGAGCGCATCGGCAACAAGGTCTATGTGGGCAACAACCTGAGTTTGAAGTCGGTCGACGGACTGAAAGCCACAGACTTGACAGTACCTACGATGGGTATGGGCAGCACCGCCGTGCACGAATACAACCTCTTCGGGCAACGCGCGCTTATCGAATCGACCTACACCACCTTTCGCCTTTATAGGGAGGCGACTGACGGATGGCATTTTGTTGGCGAGATAAAAGGCTTTAGTGCGCCGGTGAGGGAGTTTGAGATTGACTCGCGCGGAGTGATATGGGCGTCGCACATGAGCAAGGGTATGTATCAACTCGAACTGTCGCGCGACCTAAAGCAGTTTACTGCGGTGAAATATTATCCGTCGCTCGACAACGGAGCGGAACAGATGTTCCACATTATGAATATCCGCGGGAGGGTGGTGTTTGCCTACGGCGGCAAACTCTACACCTACGACGACATCCGCAAGCAGGTGTTGCCCTATGAGGATCTCGGACGCTATGGCGAAAATGCCGTGCTGTCGTCGGCGTTTGTCGACAGAAACTCTTTCTGGCTGTCGGACGGCGACGGCTTTTGGCTGATGCAAAGTAGCGGGCAGTCGGTAAAGCCAAAGGAGTTTGTTTCCAACACCACTTTCGGACAGGAGTGTAACATCTACGGCAAGTCGATGTTTATCGACGGCCAATATGCGTATTTCTTCCTTAATGATGCCCTCGGGCGATACGATATGCGCAATGCTGGGAAAAAAACAGTAAAGTATGTGCCGCGCATTGCGTCGGTAACGACTCGCGATGCAGACAACGGCATTGAGCATTTGCCGATAGTTGGCGGCTGTAAGGTGAGCGGCAATGTCACGGTGAGGGTGTCCTATCCCAACTACGACAACGATCGACTGCAGTTTGTCTACTTGCTTGAAGGCGGCGGTAAGACTGTCAAGGAAACCTCTTCGTCGCCGACGATAACCTATTCCAATCTGGGTTACGGCGACTATATGCTCTCGGTAACGATATGCAGCGTGGACGGCACTTCGCTCGGGACAGTGAAATATGAGTTCCGCTATCCCACTCCGTTCTTCAAATCGGTATGGGCTTGGATTCTGTATGTTGCGGCGGCGTTTGCCTTGACATATTTCTTTATCCGTTGGCGCACGGCAAAGGTGGTGGCGCGCAACAAGAAGATTGCGGAGCGCGAACTGATGCAGCAAAAGGTGAAGGTGCTTGAGCAGGAGCGCATCATTGCCGAGCAGCAGAAGGTGATTCTCGAAAACGAGTTGTCGGTGAAGGGCAAGGACGTGGCGAGTATGGCGCTCGACATGGTGGCGATGAAAAACTCGATGGAGAGTGTGCGAGAGCAACTGCTTGAGGGTATGCGCCACGGTACTATCACCTCGAAGAATGCCAACCGCATACTCCAGCAACTCAAGGAGGGCGACAGCGAACTCTTCTGGAGTACATACCACAACAACTTTGACCTTATCCACAAGCGCTTCTTCCGCAACCTGCATGAGCAATATCCTGAACTTACGTCGAACGACCTGAAAATCTGCGCACTGCTTCGCCTTAACCTTAACACTAAGGATATTGCATCGTTCACCCACCTGTCGGTGCGCGGCGTGGAAGGCGCACGCTACCGTATCCGCAAGAAACTCGGCATCCCGTCCGACAAATCGCTTACAGATTTCCTTCTGGAGTTCTAAAAAAGAGAAGAGAACCAAACTTGGTTTGCGCTAACACGGATATAAAGCCTGCCTTGGCTTACATCAACACGGATGTAAATCCGGTCTAGGTTCTCTAATATGCAGATTATAAAGAGGGCGAGCCGCTGTTGGCTCGCCCTCTCTGGTTATTGATGTTTAGGTAGAAGATTAGTCGATTTCTTCGTCAGCCTCGTAGCCGCCCATTTCGCGGAGCGCGTTTTTGAGCATTACATACTGTTGGAACAAGTGGTTTACTGGCACTTCGTCCTGAGTGTAGTCGTGCATCGGGCTCTTGAGGAAGAAGCTCAAGAAGCGCTGAGTGCCGTAGCGGCCGGCGCGTGCAGCAAGGTCGCTGAGCAACACGAGGTCGAGGCAAAGAGGTGCTGCGAGGATTGAGTCGCGGCAGAGGAAGTTGATCTTGATCTGCATTGGGTAGCCCATCCATCCGA
>CAVCEE010000013.1:0-76639 GCA_963601185.1 bacterium | reverse complement strand
CATAAAAAAGGATGCCCACTTGGAGCATCCCTCTTTATCATTTCAAATTCTATTGCACAAAATTATTTGTCAAAGATACCTAAGACGGGTACTGTTTTCTCAATATTTTGACGAGTATTATAGCGATATGTACCTATTTGTCTGAAGCATTTACCTTTAGGCAAGGAAATAACTTGGTCGTCATAGAAAGATTCATCATCATTCGCTAAGAACATGACTACCGTGCCATATTCAAGGGAACCTCCCTCATAAGAGAGAGATTCATAAGTTGCCAATGCGCTTCCATCTGGCAGTACTTGCATCACCTTAAATGTCTTTGCAATCACCTCTTGTTTCGGGTTGTCAAATAGTTGCACATCGTTGTTTTCTGCAACACGATTTGGATTGTTCGAAATTGCAATAAAAAATCCTAAAGAAAAAACAACCAATGCACCAGTAATAATTCCTCCTAAGTAGGTGAGAATAAATTTAGTTCGTATACTCATCGGCTTTTTAAAGTTACATTTGTCCAACATCTATCATAGATGTTTTATACTGCTATTCCACTTTGTTATTTCTGTTTTGAAGGAGTCCAATTGTTCACTTCCAATCCTATTTTTGTGTATAATACGATGACAATTAGGACAAACAGGCAGAAGATTTTGTAATGCTTTCTCTATTGATTGGTCAAGGGTATCATCTTGATATTGGAAAATAGGCTTGATATGGTGTATCTCTATACAATCTTTTCCATAGATTTCTCCGTAGAAAAGAGGGAAGTTAAAGCCACAACAATCACAACTAATCTTGTTGTCGTGAGTGAAATACTCAATAGCTTTTAATCTTAGTCGTGATGAGCGTTCACGCACCTTTACATTTATTGTCAGTATTTTTCCCTCAGATATTATTTCTTCTAATGGGAACAGTTTTTCTCTTTCTTGAATATCATCAATTGCGCCTTTAATATCTTCATAATTAAAAGGTTCTGCAAAAAGGTAATCAAGCGCTTCCTGATGATTTTGTAAATATGTTCTGCCTTTTTGAGTTATCTTAAATCCCTTTTTTTCGTTAGTTGCGAACTCTTTTGAAACCAAAGTATCGTGACTTTTCAGATTTCTGACCTTTTGTGAAAAATATGTATCATTCCTGTTTTGAAGTATTTCTGCATCTTCCCCTGTTGGCTGCATTACATCAGTAAGTTTGGAAATCAACTCACTTGTAGTTATGAAGCCATCATCATTGTTTCTAGCCATCAAATAGAGAGCAGGCAACACAAGCTGTTTTTCTGTAATTCTTTCCATACGCCTAATAATTAGTTATAAGCAGATGTGTTACTTTCTTGTCATTGCGGTTCATAAAACTGACAAGGTATTCTTTATCAAACGTCCGAATATTGATTCCTTTTTTATTGTAGAGTTCATATATGAAATCGGTATACTTGATAATCATCATCCATTTCGCAGGACAAATGTTAATCATGTAATCTGCAAGTCGCTTTTGGTCTTCCTTGGTGAAGTCGTTTTTGGCATAAGTGCTAAACTCACTGTCATAAGGAGGGTCGAGAAAAACGAAATCGTCTTTGGATGGTTGGACGGTACGCAAAAAATCCTCAAAGTCCAAATTGAAAATTTTTGTATTTTCAAAATGTTCTAATAAACTTTCTGATCTGTAATACGCCAACTTTTTCTTCAATAGTTTGCTATTGTAGGCTATTCCACCATACGGCACATTGAAATCGCCTTTGCTGCTATATCTGAACATTCCGCTATATGCATAGTTGCGCATAAAGAAGAACAAAGCACAATGCATAACAGGATTACTCTCAGCAATATTTTTATCATTATAAAGATTGCGATAGTTCATATAGACCGCACTTTTTATTGCTGTTTCTATGTTGTCGTGTAAATCATTAAGAGGCAATTCGTGCTTTTGGATTTCAAGTTCGTGCATGCGAACCATCTTGCGGAACAAGTTGGTTTTAATTTCTTTTTCAAGAATACATTTTTCATTTCGGATGTCATCAGTCAAAATGTCTTTGATATCCTCCTTATGGGCAGAACAAAAATTTCCTATGTACTCTTTTAGACAGTCCTTATCTATTTGCCCGTTTCTGTATCCTATGTAGACATCAACTAACTCCTTATTATTATGGAAAAAGCGTTCGGCATTTTCCCATGATATATCCATTGCTTCTGCATAAAGAAAGAATTGTTTGTCTGTTTTGGAGATACAATTATAAAGTTGTATCAATTCTTCCGAAAAATCATTGATATAATGTTCTTTTGCATTTATGCCCATGAAAACAGACCCTCCACCGACAAAGGGCTCGAAATACTTTTCAAATTTTGGCAGATTGGGAATGATGTGTTTCAATTCTTTTTCTTTCCCCCCTGGCCATTTTATTATAGGGGACAGATTAGAATTCCTTTCTATAGTCACAGATTGTACAGTCGGTGCGTATGAACCGAAGAAATTGTCTATTGCAAAGAGTGTGGTTTGCATCCCAACAGAAGGCTCTTGTACCATATCTGTACATTCATTTGCTTGGAAGTAAGAGTCTTTCGGTTTATTGCTTTTATTTAATGTCATGTTGATTCGGTTGTTTGCTGCTTCAAAATAGTCCTTATCCAGTTCTACGCCAATAAACCGTCTTTCAAGTTCAATGGCAGCTACGCCAGTAGAGCCTACGCCCATAAACGGATCGAAAATGATGTCGTTCTTGTTTGTTGCTATCTCTATCATCTTCTTCAAAATGGACACTGGCTTTTGAGCAGGGTGTTTGGGGGCACTTAGACGCTCTGGGCGCATACAAATAGGACTTTCAATGAAGTTGTGCATTTCTTTTTGCGATATGAAATTCCATGTGTGTTTTTTGTTCCAGCATGTAAAAATCATCTCACAACTATTAAGAAAACCAGCTTTGAATATTTTGGGCGCAGGATTCGTTTTATGCCAGACCATAAAATTTGATGTGTCAAACTTGTGGTCTAGGCAGTTATACCACCGTCCCAATTGGTTGTATGATGTAAATATGAACAGATTCCCCGTAGGCTTCAGTATACGAATAAATTCGTCAGCCCATTCTTCGGGATTAAAATCAACCATATCCCAATCAGCGACATCATTGTTCATGGCAGAACGGCCCGGCAAAGGAATATTGCCAGTGGAATGCTGACCGAGGTTATATGGTGGATCAGTCAGAATGAAATCAATGGAATTATCAGGAATGCGTTTTATTATATTTTTGCTGTCTGCACATAAGACGCATTTCTGCCAATTGGGATTTTTCATTATTATTCGTTGGGTAAATATGCTTCCTTGATTTCATCTAAAGCCTCATTGATAAAATGAGCGTTTTTCTTGTATTCGTCAATTACTATTTCATAACCATTTTCCATTTTGCACACCAAATTCCAAAAGTCGCTACTTATGCACAACTCTTCTTCGCAAAAGAATTGACGGACTCTTCCCTGCGTCCAAGGTTTGCCCTCACCATATCTATTATAGGCTGTAGCGAAGAGAACTTTAACTTTTTCTTCTCCAAGTTCATTGGTTAAGATGCAGTATTGTTCAAGCAGTGCTTCTTTTTCAGAACGAGCCTTCTTATTATCAAGGTCACCACCGATTTTAAGTTCTATAAGATAGTGCATGCCTGTTTCTTCATCTATCAGATAGTAATCGCTCTCGTGACGCTTAGTTTCGGCAGTTCCTTTTCTTTGTGAAATACCTTGATAGTCTTGCAGTTTTGGCTTTCTGCGATTTGTGCTTCGCTTATATTGCTCAAGCAATTCTGCAATATAGTCCGTTTGTTCTTTGTACAAAGTACCTTCTACATGTTGACTAACTGTATAATTTAGTTCTGCAATGCTGATAGCCATACTTTCTAGCATATTACCCAATGAACTGTCAAGAGAACGTGCCAATGCCGAATAATACTGTATCTCGGGACCCAATGCAGCAATAAAGACATTGTGAATCTTCATGTTGATAACTCCATTCTCGTTGTCAACCTCTGCAAGATGGCGCATCGAGAAACCATTTGCATACGATTTAACCGCATTACTAACAATAACGCGAATAGCTCTTTCTTTGTCTATACTATTTGCCATTGGTCTTTTATTTATATTGATTACTAGAATCTGTCAATAAATCTCGTTTGTCAACATTAAGAATGTTTGCAATCTGATTAAGGGTATATAAGTCTGGCTGTGAGGAGTTCGTGCACCATTTACTAACTGTACACGCTGATTTTCCTAGTTGCTTTGCCAACCATTTTCCTGTTTTACCTTGTTCTACAAGAACAACTTTTATACGATTCAGATGCTCCATATTGACAGATTGATTAAACTTCAGCGCAAAGTTATACAATTAAACCGAGAATTTAGAATTATGACGGCTACATTTGTATTTTCCCTCAAAAGAAGCATCCATAAATGTCTTTTCCCCACCCACCATATCCCTCTACCTTCGCCCCAAAAACAGCAATTCTATGCCCAACTATACAGACAACACATTCACCGTGCGCGCCATTCCGGGGGCTCGGGCTGCGGCGGCGTTCATGCCCAAGACGAGCGAGGTGTTCAAGGAAGAACACGAGGTGGCGCCGGTGTGGAAGTAAATTTAAATGCTTTGTCTATCAGAAGATTGTGTGGGAATATTATTGCGAAATTGATATTGTGGATAAAAAATTGCAAGAAAAATTGGAAAAATACTTGCAATTTAAAAGGGAATAACTAATTTTGCAATCAGAAAAGAGATAATTAATGAATCGCAATTTCTTTGCATATTACGTTGGCTTTTACTTTTATTTTACACAAAAATAAAGGCGGGATGATATGCATTTGATTTAGCAAGATTTTGAAATCATAATTGAATCCCGCCATTGAGCGGGATTTTTTGTTGATATATAAAAACAGAAGATGAAGAAAAGAGTGACAATACAAGGCGTTGAAGGATGTTTTCATGATGCTGCCGCCCATGCATATTTCGCTGGAGAGGACATTGAGGTGGTGCCGTGCGAAACATTTCCGGCAATGTTTGAAACACTGAAGGCCGACAGTTCGCTGATGGGGGCGATGGCGATAGAAAACACCATTGCCGGCAGCCTTTTGCAGAACCACGAATTGCTCCGCCAAAGCAACCTCACGGTGGTGGGAGAATACAAGATGCGCATATCCCACGTGTTGTGTGCTTTGCCCGGACAGTCCATTGACGAACTGACGGAAGTCAACTCTCATCCGATGGCTTTGCGCCAATGCGAACAGTTCCTTCTGCGCCATCCCAACCTGAAGATGGTGGAGAAGACCGATACGGCTGGAAGTGCCGAGGAGATTGCCCGATTGGGACTGAAAGGACATGCTGCCATTTGCGGTAAATACGCTGCGGAATTGTATGGACTCAACATTCTTGAAGAGGGGATTGAAACAAACAAGCGCAACTTCACGCGGTTTCTTATCCTTGCCGACCCGATTGTAGAACAGGAACTGGCATCAACGCAGAAAAAGGACAAAGCCTCATTGGTTTTCACCCTGCCTCACACACAGGGCAGCCTTGCAAAAATTCTGACGATATTCTCTTTCTACGACATCAACCTGTCGAAAATCCAGTCGATACCGATTATCGGACGTGAATGGGAGTATCGTTTTTTCATCAACTTGACGTTCGACGACTACACCCGTTACCGCCAGTCGATTGAAGCGGTGAAGCCATTGATTACTGATTTTAAAATTTTAGGTGAATACTCACATTTCATTCAAGATGGAAACGATTGAAAATATACACCCATCAAACAGGGTGACACAAGTGAAGGAGTACTACTTCTCGAAGAAACTGAAAGAGGTGGCGCAACTTAATGCCAAGGGGATGGACATCATATCCCTCGGCATCGGCGGACCGGACCGTCCTCCGCACAAGTCGGTGATTGACAAACTTTGCAGCGAGGCGAACAAGGACAATACGCACGGCTATCAGCCGTATGTCGGCCTTCCGGCACTGCGTAAGGCGTATGCCGACTGGTATGCACGCTGGTATGGAGTAGAGTTGAATCCGTCAAATGAAATCCAACCGCTTATCGGTTCGAAAGAAGGCATCCTCCACATCACACTCGCATTTGTTAACCCTGGCGATGCCGTGCTTGTTCCGAATCCAGGCTATCCTACATATACCTCGGTAAGCAAGTTGGCTGAAGCGGAGATTATTACGTACAACCTTACCCAAGAAAACGGATGGTATCCCGATTTTGAGGAGTTGGAGTCGTTGCCGCTTGATAATGTAAAACTTATGTGGGTAAACTATCCCAATATGCCTACCGGCGCTCCGGCAACCAAGGAACTCTATCAAAAATTGGTCGACTTTGGCCGTCGCCACGGCATTGTCATTGTCAACGACAACCCATACAGTTTCATCCTCAACGACACCCCGATCAGTATGTTGTCAGTGCCGGGTGCAAAAGACATTGCCATAGAGATGAACTCTTTGAGCAAGTCCCACAATATGGCAGGCTGGCGTATGGGAATGCTGGCATCGAATGCCAAGTTTGTCGAGTGGATACTCAAAGTGAAGTCCAACATCGATTCCGGTCAGTTCCGTCCGGCAATGGAGGCAGCCGTTGAGGCGCTGTCGTGCAGCGAAGAGTGGTACAAGGAATTGAACAAGGTCTATGCAGAGCGTAGAAAAGTGGCAGAAGCGATTATGGCAGAACTCGGATGCACTTTCGACGAGAGCCAAAGAGGACTGTTCCTTTGGGGGCGTATTCCGGAAACGGCGGAATCGTCGGAGGCGTTTGCCGACAATATCCTGTACAATGCCCGAGTGTTCCTCACTCCTGGATTTATCTTCGGCAGCAACGGCGAGCGGTATATCCGCATATCCCTGTGCGCGACGGAGGAAAAAATGAAAGAAGCGTTAGTCAGAATTAAAGAAATAAACAAATAAAAAATATAAGACGATGGAAGATCTTAAACCGATAAAGTTTGCTGGTGTTGACTCGAAGCGACCAATAGTAATTGCAGGTCCATGCAGCGCCGAAACTGAAGAACAAGTGATTGAAACAGCCAAGGACTTGGCTAAAAACGGCATCAAAATATTCCGTGCTGGCATCTGGAAGCCGAGAACAAAACCAGGCGGCTTCGAAGGCGTCGGCACAGTCGGCTTGACTTGGTTGCAAGAGGTGAAGAAGGAAACTGGTATGCTCGTTTCTACCGAGGTGGCAAACAAGCAGCATGTGGAAGAGGCTCTGAAAGCAGGAGTGGATGTGCTTTGGATTGGCGCACGCACATCGGCAAACCCATTCGCTATGCAGGAAATTGCAGACTCATTGACTGGTGTTGACGTGCCGGTCTTGGTCAAAAACCCGGTCAATCCCGACCTCGAACTCTGGATTGGTGCAATGCAGCGCATCTATAATGCCGGTATCCGCCAAATCGGTGCAATCCACCGCGGTTTCAGCGCTTACGGCAAGCACCTCTACAGAAATATGCCGCAGTGGCACATCCCAATCGAGTTGCGCCGCCGTATGCCTAACTTGACTTTGATTTGTGACCCTTCGCACATTGGCGGAAAGCGTGAACTCGTTGCGCCATTGTCGCAACAGGCTATGGATATGGGCTTTGACGGACTTATTATAGAGTCGCACTGCAATCCTGACAGTGCATGGAGCGACAAGAGCCAGCAAGTAACCCCTGACGTGCTTAATTTTATTCTGAATATGCTTGTTGTCCGCGACACCACTCAAACCACAGAAAGCCTCACATTGCTCCGTCAGCAGATTGACCAGATTGACGGTGAACTCCTTGAGGCATTGAGCAAACGTATGCGCATCTCACGCGAGATTGGCCAGTATAAGAAAGAACACAGTATGCCGGTTGTGCAGACAGGCCGTTACGACGACATTCTCAACTCCCGTGCGGCTTCGGCAGAAGATCTCGGTATGAGCGGCGATTTTATGAAGGTGGTTTATCAGGCAATCCACGAGGAATCTGTGCGCCAGCAAATTGAAGTGCTTAACAATAGAATGAAATAACGATGAAGATTCTTATCATAGGAGCAGGCAAGATGGGCTCGTTTTTTGCCGACTTGCTGAGTTTCAAGCACACCGTTGCTGTTATCGACACCGACCCACAGCGACTGAGGTTCACTTTCAACGTGCAGCGAATGCAAGACCCTGCGGAGATTAAGGATTTTGATCCGCAACTGGTCATCAATGCCGCTACGGTGAAGTACACTCTTGATGCGTTCAATATGGTGATGCCTTACATCAGCGACGACTGTATCATCGCCGACATTGCATCGGTGAAGACCGGCTTGCCGGAATTCTATGCCAACTGCGGACACCCGTATGTGAGCACTCACCCGATGTTCGGACCGACATTCGCTTCCCTCAGTAATTTGCAGGACGAAAATGCAATTATCATAAGCGAAGGCGACCACCTTGGCAAAGTCTTTTTCAAGGATCTTTATAACGAACTTCATCTCAACATCCGGGAATACACATTCAAGGAGCATGATGAGGTAATTGCATTCTCGTTGTCGATACCGTTCACGTCGACACTCGTGTTCGGTAGCGTGATGAAGCATCAGGATGCCCCAGGCACAACTTTCAAGCGGCACATGGCAATTGCCCGCGGTCTGATGTCGGAGGACGATTTCCTGCTTACGGAGATACTCTTCAACCCTCACACGGTAGAGCAGATTGATAAGATTCAGGGTAAATTGACGGCCTTGAAGAAAATCGTTGCAGAGAAGGATTCCGATGCAATGAAAGGATTTCTTGAGGAAGTCCGGGAGAATCTGAAATAAGAGATTTATATAGATGGATGTAGAAACAGCAAGGGCTGGCGTCGGATGGCGCCAGCCCTTGTGCTATTGTTGGTCTCGGCTTATTTGTCGGTCTTAAGCCATTGATCAAACCATTTGAAGAATTCACGTTGCCAGAGAAGGGCATTCTGCGGCTTGAGAATCCAGTGGTTCTCGTTCGGATAAACGAGCATCTTGGTTGGGATACCTCGCAGTTTGGCTGCATTGAAAGCCATCATGCCTTGTGACGCAAGGATGCGGTAGTCTTTTTCGCCTACGGATATCATAATCGGTGCTGTCCACTTGTCAACAAACTTGTGAGGTGAATTTGCAAATGTGCGCTGGGCAACGGCGTTGTCCTTTTCCCAGAATGCACCGCCAAGATCCCAGTTTGCAAACCACATTTCTTCGGTTTCGAGATATTGTGCGTCGGTGTTGAAGATACCTGCGTGAGCAAACAAAGCCGCGAAGCGGTTGTCGTGGTTGCCAGCCAGCCAGTAAACAGAGAAACCTCCGTAACTTGCACCAGTAGCACCGATGTGGGCTGCGTCAACATAAGGACGTTGCTTCACATAGTCGACAGCCGAAAGGTAGTCCTTCATATTCTGACCTCCGTAGTCGCCTGAAATCTGAGCGTTCCATTCAGTGCCGAAGCCTGGCAAACCGCGGCGGTTAGGCGCAATGACGATGTAGCCTTGCGATGCCATCAGGCGGAGATTCCAGCGATAACTCCAGAACTGGCTTACTGCCTGTTGCGGACCTCCTTGGCAGTAGAGGATTGCCGGATATTTCTTGTTAGGGTCGAAGTTCGGCGGAAGCACAACCCAAGTGAGCATTTCCTTGCCGTCGGTTGTAGGAACCATGACTTTCTCTACTGTAACAGGTGAGAGTTGGCTCAAGAGGTCGTTGTTTACTGATGAAATCTGCTTGTCGCTCTTCTTGTCAACGATGAAGATTTCGTTAGGATATTCCAATGAGTGGCGGAGGGCAACGACACGCTTCTCGTCGATTGGTGTCAATGATGCGTAGTCGCACATCTGGTTGGCAATCGTTTCAACCTTCTTGGTCTTTACGTCGACAGAGAAGATTGGCGAAGGTCCGTGGTAAGGAGCGATGAAATAGATGGCCTTGCCATTGGGATTCCACGCAATTGTACTTGCCGTGTAGTCCCAGTTTTCGGTGAGGTCGGTCTTTACACCCGATTTTATGTCAAGCACGAAGATGCGGTTTTTGTCCGACTCGTATCCGTCGTGTTCCATCGACAGCCAAGCCAGTTTGTCGCCCTTTGGCGAGAACACAGGGTTGGTGTCATAGCCCATCATCCCTTCGGTGAGGTTGACTGTAGCCTTTGTCTCAAGGTTGTAGAGATAAATGTCGGAATTTGTTGAAAGGCTGTATTCCAAGCCTGTCTTCTTGCGTGAAGAGTAGGCAATGGTTTTCGAATCAGGCGACCAAGAGAATGATTCAGCGCCGCCGAACGGAAGCATCGGGCATTCGTAAGGCTCGCCCTCCATAATGTCAACAATGTTTGCCAGCCCGTCGGCAGTGACATCGGCGATGAACGGGTGCGGAATTTCGCTGACCCATTGATCCCAGTGCTTGTACATCAGGTCGTCGACAATCTTTACGTCCGCCTTGTCGAGGTCGGGATAGACATCGGTTGAGGTCTTGCCGTATTTCACGTTCTTGATGAGCAAAATCTTGGTCTCGTCGGGCGAGAAAAGAAATCCGTCAATGCCTTTCTCTATCTTTGAGATTTGTTTGCGGTTTTCGCCGTTGGCGTCCATCTCGAAGAGTTGCATACCGTCGTCGGTAGGATAGAGGAATGCTATTTTTGTGCCGTTCTTAATCCATACTGCACCAACTTCGCTCTTCGGGGTCGATGTGATTTTCTTCTGATTCTTTCCGTCAATGTCCATTGTCCACAATTCCTTGTTGCCTTTGTCGGCCTTGAGGCTGATAAACTCAACATTGTAGAGGATTGTCTTCTTGTTGGGAGAAACTTGAGGGTCGCTGACACGACCGAAAGCCTCCATCATTTCGGGAGTCAACTTTCCGTCGACCACCTTGATGTCTGGACGGCTGATGATTTCTTCTCCGGAAGCCTCGATTGGCGTTGCCGCTGAAGCCACAGTCAAAAGAGAAGCTGCCATGATTGCTTGTTTAATGTTCATTTTAAATTTGATTTATGTTTGTTGTTTTTGAAATTCTGTTTTGGACTTTGCCTAAAATCTTGCCTTGGATTTTGCTTGAAATCCGATTTGGGGTTTTGCCGCTGTCCGCCGAAAAGAGTATTTATCAGGTCGCGGCGGCCAAGCCTTGTGAGCGAGCGGCGGATGTCCTGCACGTATTCTTTCTTGTACCAGAAGAAATATTTGCGCTGGGCGTCTTTTTCCTGCTGGGTCTTGGCTGTAAACACAGGCTGGAGAGTGTACGGATGATATCCGGTATAGTAAATCTCGGAAGCGAGGGTCATTGGCGTAGGCGTGAAGTCCTGCACCTGCTCCAGATGGAAATCCAGATTTTTCGTAATCACAGCCAACTCCGCCATGTCGGTCTCACGGCATGCCGGGTGAGAGGAAATGAAATATGGGATGAGTTGCTGGCGCAGACCGTAGCGTTCGTTTATGTCGTCGAAGATTTTCTTGAAACGATAAAACAAGTCGAACGATGGCTTTCGCATACAGTTGAGCACCGTGTCCGATGTGTGTTCAGGCGCAACTTTCAAGCGTCCAGACACATGCTTTACAATCAGTTCCTCTATAAATTTTGCATTGGTGCGGTTTGCCGCTTCGTCACGGTTTTTGGCGAATGCCAAATCATAGCGTACGCCGCTTCCGATAAATGATTTCTTTATCTCTGCCATCGAGTCGACTGCATGGTAGACATCGAGCAACGCCTTGTGGTCGTTGTTGAGATTCTTGCAAGGCATTGGATGCAGACACGACGGACGTTGGCACTTTTGGCAAATGCTCAAATCGTGGCCGTGCATAGCATACATATTGGCAGACGGGCCTCCAAGGTCGGAAATGTAGCCCTTGAAATCTGGCAGGTGGGTGATGGATTTCACCTCTTTTAAAATCGATTTCTTGCTGCGCGATGAGATGAACTTGCCCTGATGCGCCGAGATGGTGCAGAATGCGCATCCGCCGAAGCAGCCACGATGCATATTGACTGAGTGGCGTATCATCTCGTATGCCGGGATGCGCTTGCCGTTGTAGCGCGGATGGGGCATACGGGTGTAGGGGAGGTCGAACGATTTGTCCATCTCCTCTTGCGTCATTGGCGGATACATCGGATTCACCTTTACGGCAAACTTCCCTGTCTTTTGCCAGATGACGTGTCCGTGCCATTGGTTTGACTCAATTTCAATATGCTTGAAATTCTCCGCCTGGTGTTTCTTGTTTTTGAGACAATCTTCAAACGGATGGAGAATGATGTCAGAGTCTGAGTTGGCAGGAATCTCCGATGCCGGCTTCAGAATGACAGTCTGTGGTATGTCGTCGACAGAGTGAATGTCGATGCCTTGCTCAAGTCGGCGGCTGATTTCGATAATTGGGCGTTCACCCATACCGTAGATGAGCATATCCGCTCCGCATTCAGTCAATATGGAAGGGCGGAGTCGGTCAGCCCAATAGTCGTAGTGCGACACACGGCGCAATGAAGCCTCGATGCCACCCACAATGACTGGCGTATCCGGGAAAATCTTCTTGAGAATCTGAGTGTAGACAATGGTCGGGTAGTCCGGGCGGGCCCCGTGTCGTCCGTTGGGGGTGTATGCGTCATCGCTGCGACGACGGCGTGCAGCGGTGTAGTGGTTCACCATCGAGTCCATTGCCCCTGCTGAAACTCCGAAAAACAGTCTTGGCTTGCCCAACTTCTTGAAGTCGCGAAGGTCGTCCTGCCAGTTGGGTTGCGGCACAATCGCCACATTATAGCCGGCGGCCTCCAGAATGCGACCAAGCACGGCGCATCCCATCGACGGATGGTCGATGTAGGCATCGCCGGAAAAGAGGATAACGTCGATGTGATCCCATCCCAATCGCTCGATTTCCTTCTTGGTGGTTGGCAACCATTGCGGTTTTGAAGTTTGGCTATGTTCTGCGTTTTGCGTCATTTCAAAGATTGTAGTTTATCCTCCATCCGCAGCATTTCGTCGCGAAGTTGTGCGGCTGAGATGAAGTCCATATTTTTAGCGGCGGCAACCATATCCTGTTTTGTCTTTTCAATTGCCTTCACGAGACACTCTTTCGACATATATTCAACCACAGGGTCAGCAGCAACCGGCATTTCGGTGTCAAGCGAATAGCCTTTTGGCGTTTTTGCGGTCTTTGACTTTGTCTCGCTCTTGCGGTCATACTGTGACTCTTGGCTCTTCTCCTTGTCAAATCCAACGACGGGGATGCGCTCCTTGACAATGGCTTTCGGCACAATGCCGTGCTCCTCGTTGTAGCGAAGCTGGATGGCACGTCGGCGTTCGGTCTCGTCGATGGTCAGTTGCATCGAGTCGGTGATTTTGTCGGCATACATAATTACTGTGCCGTTGAGGTTGCGCGCAGCGCGACCTACGGTTTGCGTCAGCGACCGGTGCGACCTGAGGAAGCCTTCCTTGTCGGCATCGATGATTGCCACAAGCGACACCTCCGGCAAGTCGAGTCCCTCGCGGAGCAGGTTTACGCCAATAAGCACATCAATTTCTCCGGCGCGCAGGCTGTCGAGAATCTGGATGCGGTCCATCGTATCGACATCGGAATGAATGTAGGCGCAGTTTATGTCGAGTTTGGTAAGGTAACTCGACAATTCTTCTGCCATACGCTTGGTTAGCGTAGTGACGAGCACTCGTTCGTTGCGCTCGATGCGCAGGTTTATCTCTTCCAGCAAATCGTCGATTTGCCCTCTTGACGGGCGTACGAGAATTTTCGGGTCAAGAAGCCCGGTAGGACGGATAATCTGCTCTACAATCACGCCTTCCGAACGGTTGAGTTCGTATTCGGCAGGGGTGGCACTTACATATATGGTTTGGTTGGTTACGTCTTCAAACTCCTCAAACTTCAGAGGGCGGTTGTCGATGGCAGCCGGCAGCCGGAAGCCATATTCCACAAGGTTCATCTTACGAGACATATCGCCGCCGTGCATCGCACGAATCTGTGGAATTGTCACGTGGCTCTCGTCGATAATCGTGAGGAAATCTTTCGGGAAATAGTCCAGCAGGCAGAACGGTCGGACTCCCGGTTTGCGACCGTCGAAATAGCGTGAGTAGTTCTCAATGCCGGAGCAATAGCCCACTTCGCGCATCATTTCCAGATCGTAGGTCACGCGCTCATACAGACGGTTGGCTTCAACGCTCCGTCCCTCGTTGCGGAACATTTCAACCTGTTTTCCCAAGTCGAGTTCTATTTGTCCGATGGCAGCCAGCGTGCGCTCTTTTGTCGAGACGAAGATGTTGGCAGGGAAGATTTTGTAACCTTCAAGTTGGAGTTCGGTCTCCATCGTCGACGGATTGATTGACGAAATCGACTCAATCTCGTCGCCCCAGAAGATTATGCGGATGATGATTTCCTCGTAGGCGATGTACAGATCCACAGTGTCGCCCTTTACGCGGAACTGGCCGCGTCCCAGTTCAAGTTCGGTGCGGGAATAAAGGGAATCGACCAACTTGCGTAGAAGCACATTGCGTGCAATCTTCTGTCCGACGCGGATTTCAACCACATTCTTGTCGAAATCTTCAGGATTGCCGATGCCGTAAAGGCAGGACACTGACGAAACGATAATCACATCGCGCCGCCCGGACAGAAGGGCTGTCGTCGCAGCCAACCGAAGACGGTCGATTTCGTCATTAATCATCAAGTCCTTTTCGATATACTTGTCGGACGACGGAATATATGCCTCTGGCTGATAGTAGTCGTAGTAGGAAACGAAATAATGGACGGCATTCTTTGGAAAGAATGACTTGAATTCAGAATACAACTGGGCAGCAAGAGTCTTGTTGTGCGAAAGGATAAGGGAGGGTTTGTTAATCCGCTCTATCACGTTAGCCATTGTAAACGTCTTGCCCGAGCCGGTGACACCGAGCAGCGTCTGGTATTTGGCTCCGTTGCTCAGTCCGTCGCACAGTTCGTCGATGGCCTGGGGCTGATCGCCGGTCGGCTTGTATTTTGACTCTAACTTAAAATCCATTTGCCAAAGAATGCACTAATGTCGCCTTATTGCACAATCCGTCTGAGAAGCAAAACCTCTTTCTTGTTCTTGTCAAGCAGGTGGATTGTCTTGCCTCCGTTCTCACGTTTGATTATCTCCACATCCTCAAGGGCAACAAGCAGGTTGCGCTCAACAGCCATCTTCTCTTCCTCGCATTTCATACGTGAAACGATGATGTTCTGAAACTGGATAAACCAGTCCTTGTTGCGGTCAAGACCAATGTCGCCATTGAAAATGTTGCAGCCGGTCTTGCCGTGAATCTTGAGTTCCGGCACGTCAACTACAATTTCGAGAGAGTCGGCGCGTACGTCGTTCTCATAGATTTTGTCAATAGCCCACAACCCCGACAGAATGTCGGCGTTATGCCGCTTGGCGTGGAGGACTACAGAACCTTTCTTGTCGAGAATGTCAAGATAGTAGATGTCGTTTTTCTTCTTTTCAATCGTGTAGGTTGCTGCATCGCGGAGTCCGGCTTTGATGTCGTTCTCCTCCCTTACGTTGTCGCTCGGCTGACGGGTTGATTCAACATTAGTGATAGTGATTACGCCTTTCGTTTTTGCCGAAAATGAGGCATTAATCACATTGCCGCCCACCTCGCCGTAGATTTTGTTGTCGCTTGCGTTGAAATTCAGAAACGGAGCAGCATCACGGATGTTGATGTTCCTGCCTTTTGCCGACAGGATAATCCACTCTCCGAAAATTCGGTTGCCTAAATTCGCTTTGCTTGCCGAACTCGTGTAGGCTTCCCTGTTCGACACATTGCCTTGTGCCATTGCTTGGACGCCAAGCGATAGCAGCACAACAGGGATGATGAAAAATTTATAGTTGAAAATCTTCATGTTCTTATTCGTCAATCCAATGTTTGCGGATTGGATATTTAACAGGTCTGATAAACAGTCGCAATGATGTGGAGTAGAAGAGATAAGCCCAGATCCAGTTAATCATCACGTTGACTTTGTTGCGCATACCAAGAATTGAAATTAGGTGGATAAACATCCATGTCGCCCATGCAGGACGGCCGTAGAGATAGGCAAATTTCAGATCGGCAACGGCACGGTTGCGACCGATGGTTGCCATTGAGCCTTTGTCTACATATTTGAATTCGCCGGCAGCACCGTTGTTCAGGTATTTTGCAAGATGGCGTGCTTGCTGAATCGCTACTTGTGCCACCTGCGGATAGCCGTTGGGATGACTCTCGTCTTGCAAGAAGGCGATGTCGCCAAGGGCATAGATGTTGTTGTAGCCCTTTACCTGACACTTGCCGTCGACGATATAACGATTGCCTCGGGTGAGTGACTCGTCGCTCATACCCTTGATTTTGTTGCCGGTGATGCCGGCAGTCCAGATAAGGGTCTCGCAGTAGATTTCCTCGCCTGTTGATAGGTGAAGGATATTATTTTCGTATGAATTCATCATACAGTTCAGACGTGTCTCAATCATCAGATGGCCGAGATACACTTTCGCGTCGTGCGATGCTCGTTCGCTCATAGTGCGCAGGTATCGGTCTGTTCCCTCGATGAGGATTACGCGCACGTCGTCAACGTCGATTTCGGGGTATTCCTTATTGAGGATGTAGCGTTTCATCTCGCCGAGAGCACCGGCAACTTCTACACCTGAAGGACCTCCGCCCACGACCACAAAACTCAACAGTTGGCGGCGACGCTCTTTGTCGGTGCAGATGCAGGCACGCTCCAACCGGTCGAGGATTTCGTTGCGAAGTCGGATTGCTTCGGCGGTCGACTTGAGCGTGTGGACTTTTTCCTTCAGTTCCGGCTGGTTGAAGAAATTGTTGGTCGTGCCGGATGCTATGACCAATTTGTCGTAGTGGATTGTTTCAAACTGGGTGCGGACAAATGCTTCCTCTGTGTTGACATCAAGCACCTCGCCAAAATGGTAACTGGCATTTTTCATCCGTCGCATTTCCCTACGGAAAGGAAACGAGATGCTGCTTGGCTCAAGGCCTGACGATGCTATCTGGTAAAACAATGGTGGAAAACTGTGAAAATTGTACTTGTCAACAATTGAGACCTTGTACTTGTTCTTGTCCAATTTCTTTGCCAAATTCAGTCCGGCGAATCCGCCTCCGATAATTACAACATGTTGCTGTGCTGTCTCCATATCTGTTTTAATAGTCTATAGACAAAAAAGTCCGATAAAAAGATAAAAAACACAAAGGGCTATGTGTTATCTTGCAAAGATACGCATTAATTAGGTAATTTGCATTAATTTTGCAATACACATACGCATTATTATGAACAATTATAGGTCGATACGATATTTTTTATTGATTTTAATATTATCGGTAACGTCGCTGTTTTCTTCAGCCCAACTGAATTCGGAGCGGCTGTTGACAATAGGTAAGAATGCTCTATATTTTGAGGATTATCTGGTCTCCATACAGTATTTTAACCAGGTAATCAAGATAAAGCCATACCTTGCCGACCCGTATTTTTTCAGGGGGCTTGCAAAGTTCTATCTTGAAGACTATCAAGGCGCAGAAGCCGACTGTTCAATGGCGATTGACCGCAATCCGTTTGTTGTTGATGCCTACGAGGTGCGAGCACTGTCGAGACTGTCGACGGGGAAGTACAAGGAGGCGGTAGCGGACTACGATAAGGGACTTTCATACTTGCCGGAGAATAAAATCTTTCTGCTCAACAAGGCTATCGCTTTGCAGAATGCAAAAGAGTTTGCCCAGTCGCGGCAAACCTACGACTCGCTGATTGGTATGTATCCAAAATACGACAAGGGCTATCTCGGACGTGCCCAACTTTGCATTGCTGAAGGCGATTCTCTTGCCGCAATGCCGGACTTGGACAGAAGTATCGAACTCAATGAAAACAATGTCGCGGCTTATCTGATGCGTGCGGATGTGAACTACACCAAGAACAAGGATTTCAAGTCGGCGGTGCTCGATTTGGATGCGGCTATCAAGTTGGAGCCGAAAGAGGCTGGACTGTTTGTAAACAGGGCATACCTGAAATATAATCTTGAGGACTATTTTGGAGCGATGTCCGACTTTGATTATGCCATCGGACTTGACCCCAACAATGTTACGGCACGCTTCAACCGAGGACTTCTTCGTATGGAGGTGCAGGATGTGAACAAAGCCATCGAGGATTTCTCGTTTGTAATAAATAAGGAAAGCGACAATTACAAGGCTTTGTACAATAGGGCGGTGCTCTATCAGCAACTGAAGCAATACCGCAAGGCTATTGCGGACTACGACAAGGTTATAAAGAAATATCCTTACTTGTCGTCGCTTTATTTTGCCAGGAGTGAATGTAAGCGGTTGTCGGGCGATTTGGCTGGTGGTGAAAAAGACTACAACAAGTCGAAGGCTATGCGCCAGCGTCACGAGGAGCGCAAGCATATCGTAAAAGATGGCGGAAGCAGCGTGGAAGCAGATGTTGCCGAAGAAAATTCAGAGGATGTGATGAAGCGGTTTTCGTCGCTCGAAACGGTGGAGAGCGACCATGCGGTTAAGCCTGAATACGACAATAAATATAGAGGAAAGGTTCAGAACTACGACTTGCCGGTCAATATCGAAGGTTTTTATGCTTTGACATATTTCGACAAGACGACAGAAATCCGTACGGACGCTTTCTATCAGAAAGAGTTGGACGAGTTGAATACGAGTCTGTACTTGCGCGACAAGTTGTATATGACCAATGTGGCCTACAAAATGACGGAGCGTGAAGTGGAAACACAATTTGAACTGATTCGTCACTACACGGCGTTGCTCAACTCCAATGACAAGCGTGCCGTGGACTATTTCGGCAGGGCAGTAAGTTACATCCTTGTGAAAAACTACGATTCGGCGATATCCGATTTGACCAATGCCATAGCGTTGAGCCCTCGGTTTACGCTGGCATATTTTGCAAGGGCATGCGCTGTATATGGCAAGATTCAGGAGTCGCAAGTCTCTGATTCGGGAGCGGAGCACCATTCGTCGGACGATCGTCTTGCTGAAATGGCGCGCTATTCGGAAGTCATTGCAGATTATGACAAAGTCGTGGAGTTGTCGCCAAACTTGATTTATGCCTATTTTAACAAAGGTAATATCTATTATATGCAGGGTGACTACACTTCGGCTATCAGTTGCTACACGAGTGCGATAGATGCCAAGTCGGATTTCGGAGAGGCGTATTTCAACCGTGGCGTCGCATATTTCAGGCTCGGCAATTTCGACAAAGGAATGTCGGACTTGAGCCGCGCCGGCGAATTGGGCATTGTCTCATCCTACAATCTAATCAAGAGGATGCGCCGAAATTCACGATAGTTAAAAGTGAAATGCTAAAAAACGGCTGAAAAATATTTGGCGTAGTGATAAAATGAGTATTTTTGCAGACAAAATCATGCGTTAGTTGTATTTATGCAATGATTAAAAAATAGAAAATTATGAATATTAAATTTCCAGATGGAAGCATTAAGCAATTTGAAGAGGGAACAACGCCACTTCAGGTTGCGGAAAGTATCAGTCAGCGGTTGGCACAGGATGTGTTGGCTGCAACAGTCAATGGTGAAGAATGGGATTTGACACGTCCAATTGTAAACGACGCGGAAATCAAACTTTTCAAATGGGATGACCCAGAGGGAAAGCACGCTTTTTGGCACACATCGGCTCACTTGCTCGCGGAAGCGTTGCAGGAGTTGTACCCAGGCGTGAAATTCGGCATTGGCCCGGCAATAGAAAATGGTTTCTACTATGATATCGATCCTGGAGAAAACACTATCACAAGTGCTGATTTCGCCAAGATCGAAAAGAAGATGTCGGAATTGGCATCGCGCAAGGAAGCAGTCGTGCGCAAGGATATTTCAAAAGCGGATGCTTTGAAGATGTTTGGCGACCGCAACGAGACCTACAAGTGTGAACTTATTAGCGAACTTGAGGACGGCTCAATTACGACATATACGCAAGGCAACTTTACAGACTTGTGCCGTGGACCGCACATTCCTAACACTGGCGTGATTAAGGCTGTGAAGGTGCTGTCGCTCGCAGGTGCTTACTGGCGTGGTGATGAGAAACGCAATCAGCTGGTTCGCGTCTACGGTATCTCGTTCCCTAAAAAGAAAATGCTCGACGAGTATCTCGTGATGCTTGAAGAGGCGAAGAAGCGCGACCATAGAAAAATCGGTAAGGAGATGGAACTCTTTATGTTCTCTGAAACAGTGGGTAAGGGTCTTCCAATCTGGTTGCCAAAAGGAACTGACGTGCGTCTCCGTTTGCAGGATTTCTTGAGAAAAATCCAAAGAGGCTACGACTATAAAGAGGTAATCACTCCTCCAATCGGCAACAAGATGTTGTATGTAACATCCGGACACTATGCTAAGTACGGTAAGGATTCGTTCCAACCTATCCATACACCGGAAGAGGGCGAGGAGTACTTCTTGAAACCTATGAACTGCCCTCACCACTGTGAGGTGTTCAAAAATTCGCCACACTCGTATCGCGAATTGCCGTTGCGGATTGCTGAGTTCGGTACTGTCTGTCGTTATGAGCAGAGCGGTGAACTTCACGGTTTGACTCGTGTAAGAAGTTTTACTCAGGATGACGCTCACATCTTCTGCCGTCCAGACCAAGTGAAGGATGAATTCTTGCGTGTGATGGACATCATTTCCATCGTGTTCAGAGCGATGAAGTTTGAAAGCTTCGAGGCTCAGATCTCACTTCGCGACAAGGTAAATCGAGAAAAATATATCGGTTCGGAAGAGAACTGGGAAAAGGCTGAACAGGCAATTATTGAGGCCTGTCAGGAGAAAGGTCTTCCAGCAAGAATCGAGTATGGTGAGGCTGCGTTCTATGGTCCTAAACTCGACTTTATGGTGAAGGATGCCATCGGCCGCAAGTGGCAGTTGGGTACAATCCAAGTTGACTACAACTTGCCAGAGCGTTTCAATCTCGAATATACTGGTTCAGACAACCAGAAGCACCGTCCGGTTATGATTCACCGTGCGCCGTTTGGCTCAATGGAACGTTTCGTGGCTGTGCTTCTTGAGCACACTGCTGGCAACCTTCCTTTGTGGTTGGCTCCTGAGCAGGCTGTCATCCTCCCGATTAGCGAGAAATTTAACGACTATGCCGACCAAGTTCGCTTGGAGTTGGCAAAGAACGACATCCGTGCAATCGTGGACAACCGAAACGAGAAGATTGGTAAGAAAATTCGCGATAATGAGTTGAAACATATCCCGTATATGCTCGTTGTTGGCGAAAAAGAAGTTAATAATGGTGAAATTTCTGTAAGAAAACAGGGCGAAGGCGACAAGGGTTCGGTAAAAATCTCTACCTTTGCCGAGAATTTTCTTCAAGAAATGAAGGAACTCACAAAATATTAAACAACTGAATGGCAAAAACACCACTTGGAGGGGCACCGAGATTTGCTCCACAACGCAAAAACGACCCGAGGAACGCAAACAACAAGAAGGAAGGCTATCCTATTAATGGTCAAATCCGTGCAAAGGAAGTTCGTTTGGTCGGTGACAACGTAGAGCAAGGAGTATATACTCTTCACAAGGCATTGCAGATAGCGGAAGAACTTGAGCTCGACCTCATCGAGATTTCGCCGAATGCAGAGCCGCCTGTATGTAGGGTGCTTGACTACCAGAAGTTCTTGTATCAACAGAAGAAGAGGGCTAAAGAGCAGAAAGCGAAGTCGACAAAAGTTGTCGTGAAGGAGATTCGTTTCGGACCACAGACCGACGACCACGACTACAACTTTAAACTGAAGCATGCGATGGGCTTCTTGCAGGAAGGTGCAAAGGTCAAAGCATACGTGTTCTTTAGAGGACGTTCGATTTTGTTTAAAGAACAAGGCGAGGTGTTGCTCCTTCGCTTTGCCAACGATTTGGAAGAATACGGCAAGGTAGAGCAAATGCCAGTGTTGGAGGGTAAGCGTATGATTATTATGCTCACCCCAAAGAAAAAATAGAGCATTAAGCAATAAGTAAAATAGTAATTTAAAAAGAAAAAAAATGCCAAAGGTTAAGACTAATTCCGGTGCCAAAAAGAGGTTCGCCCTTACCGGATCAGGAAAGATTAAAAGAAAACATGCTTACAAAAGTCACATTCTTACAAAGAAGACTAAGAAGCAGAAAAGAAACCTCGGTCACTTTGCTACTTTGACAGCAGCCGACACTCGCAACGTTCGCGATTTGCTCGCTATCCGCTAATTGTCACTTTAGGAAAGTAACGCACTTTTAATTACAACATTTTATATTTTTATTAACCGAATGTTTAGCCCAAAGAGCAGAAATGCCGCTGACATTCAAAAATTTAAGAAAAAATGCCAAGATCAGTAAATCACGTAGCATCAAGAGCTAAAAGAAAAAGAATTCTCAAACTCACAAGAGGTTATTATGGTTGCCGCAAAAACGTGTGGACCGTAGCCAAGAACACTTGGGAAAAAGGTTTGACTTACGCTTACCGTGACCGTAAGAACAAAAAACGCAATTTCCGTGCATTGTGGATTCAGAGAATCAACGCTGCAGCTCGCTTGGAGGATTTGTCATATTCTAAATTGATGGGCCTTATCCACAAGGCTGGCATCGAGATTAACCGTAAGGTCCTCGCTGACCTCGCTGTTAACAATCCTGCCGCTTTCAAGGCTATCGTTGACAAAGTAAAGAACGCATAATCAACTTTGCGAAATATAGAAAAGGTCTCACAAAAGTGAGGCCTTTTTTATTGCCCGAAAAGTTGGTGGAATCGAATATTTGAATTAAATTTGCAATAGAGAAAGAGATTTATACCACATCAAAGCAGATTGGGAAACTCATCAAATTTTATTGAAATACCGAGACATTTTCTTTCTCTAATGGCGGGCCTCAATCCGAATGGATGTCTTTGACCGGAGGATTACAAAGGAGACGGAAAACTCAAATCCTGTCTATCGGAGTTTCAGCGCACTCTTTGATGTGGATTCATAAGATGGCAGAGGATACAAAACTCTGCCATCGTTTTTTTAAGAGCAAGTATGGACGGCGAATTTTTTACCTATTTACTACTTTGTTTCACATCGTTCTTCACCCTTATAAATCCGTTGGGAACGATGCCGGTGTTCTTAACTATGACTCAGAGCCTGAGCGATGAGCAACGAAAGAAAATTGTCAAGAAATCTACCATTGTGGCGTTTCTGACGCTCATTTCCTTCACTGTGTTCGGCCGGTTTATCTTTATGCTTTTTGGACTTTCGACCAACGGCTTCCGCATAGCCGGTGGTATTGTGATTTTTAAAATCGGCTGGGATATGCTTCAGGCAAGGTTTACGGGTATGAAACTCACCGACAATGAGATAAAGGAGTACGCTGACGATATCACCATAACCCCACTTGCTATACCGATGCTTTGCGGTCCTGGTGGCATTGCAAACGGCATCGTGCTTATGGAGGATGCAAAGACTCCCTTGTATGCAGTCGGTCTGGTTACTGTTATCGCAGTGGTATTTTTGATTGCCTATCTGATTCTGAAAGCGTCAACGCGTTTGGTCGAGGTTATTGGCGAGACTGGTAACAATGTGATGATGCGGTTGATGGGTCTGATACTGATGGTTATCGCGATAGAATGCTTTGTTAGCGGTGTCCGCCCAATCATAACGGAGATGATGGCAGCGGCATAGATCACTGCGGGAGTGGTTACAGATAGGGATTGTTGGTCTGCTCGTATCCGATTGTGGTGCTTGGGCCGTGCCCGGTGAGCACAACGGTATTGCCCGGTAGAGTGAACAGTTTCTCTTCGATGCTCTCAATCAGTTCACGGTAGTCGCCTCCCGGTAAGTCTGTCCTGCCGATGCTCATTTTGAACAGTGCGTCACCTGAAAATACAACACCTTCCGCAGGGAAATAATAGGCAACATGCCCTTTCGAATGACCAGGGATGTGCAGCACCTTGCACTCGCAGTCGGCAATGCTGAGCGTGTCACCATCAACTACGTTGTTGCTGATTGTAATCTTGCCTCCGTCGTAGGGAAATCCAAACAATTGAGCCTGTTGGGTCGCCATATCAGCCAACGACTGGTCACCAGTGTTGCAAGTGGTCTTTACGTTGTATTCCTTTTCGATAAAACTGTTGCCTGCGGAATGGTCTATGTGCATGTGCGTGTTCAGCAGATGCTGTATGTTCAGCCCCTCTTTTGCGATGAAATTCTTTATCGCATCACGTTCGCGGCCGTTGCAACAGCCGGGGTCAATTATCGCAGCGTTTTTGGATGCCTCGCTCCACAAGACGTATGTGTTCTCGCCAAAAGGATTGACGGTGAAAACCTGTATTTTCATAGACAAACGTAGACTACTTTCTTGGTTTCGAAGAACTCCTCATTGAAATATGTTGACAAATTGGTCTCGATTGAGTTTGTGCCAAAAGGTTTCAGTTCGTTTTGCAGGTCACCGCCCTTTAGGCAAATCAATCCGTTGGGAATGCTATTTATGCACTCCTTCTTTATGCGTTTCTTTGCCAATGCCGCCAGTTGAGGCAATTCCATTACCGCACGCGAAACGGCAAAGTCGAATGTTTCTTTGATTTCCGCAACGTCAGCTTGACGCAGTTCCACGTTGGTTAGTCCAATTTCTTGCGCTATGGCAGTAGCCACTTTGATTTTCTTGCCAGTGCGGTCGACCAGTAAGAATTGCACATTGGGGAACATTATCGCCAGAGGAATACCCGGGAAGCCACCACCGGTGCCGATGTCCAATATCCGAGACCCGTCTTTGAAATCAGTGAATTTTGCAATGCCCAAAGAGTGCAGAATGTGGTTGGGGTAAAGATTGTCGATGTCTTTGCGCGAAATCACATTGATTTTCTGGTTCCAATCGGCATAAAGCGGACCTAACGTCTTGAATTGCTCAATCTGTGTCGGTGTCAGGTGTGGAAAGTATTTTAGTATATGATTCATACTTTTACTATTTTATCAATCGGCAAATAGGGGAGTCGGTTTTAATCGACTCCTTGATGTCTTCAAACGGTAGGGTTATGACAACCTCGCCAACTGCGTAGCAGGCAATTTCCAACGGGTTGTAGTGGAAACTTATGCCGGTTTCGTCAATCGTGAAATTGTCGTTGATTGAGAGATTGTCGATGTTGAAATAGCCCACCTCTGCCAGTTGGTCAGAGTTGCTGCAGTTGTTTTTGGTCAACAGTTGTTTTTTCAACGCTTCATTGATTGTCGAGAAGTTGCTCTCGTCGAAGATGTCGGTCAATGTTATTGGCTTGAGTGTGGACAAGTCGATTACGAAAAATGTATTGTTTGACAACGAAGCCTTGCCGTCTTTTTTTGTCGTTGAACTTTTCTTGAATATCGCCAAATCGAAGTTGTGATAAATCATACCTATGTTTTGGTCGATGTCGTATCTTGATATTTTTGCCACATCTTCATCTTGAACGTCCTCGGCAGAGGTGATTGATGACGACGAATATGCTTTGAGTCCCTCGAGGAGTGCTGCATTGGCACTTTTCGCCAAGTCGAGGCTATCGTTGCCAAACCACAGTTTGGCGAGCGTATTTGAAAATTTCGAGGATTCCGTTTTTGAGGCCTTTATGCTTTTGGGGTAAGAAATCGCATAGGACATTGTTATCTTTATGCCGTTTTGATCGGTCAGAGAATCTTGGATAAGGATGGAGTCCATTTGGAGAGCGATAGTGTTGCCCTTGCTTATCGTGGAGCCGTTGTGGCTGCATGAAGATGTGACAGTCAGCAAAATTGCCAGTAGAGTCAGTAGAATCGCAGGTGCTCTAAATTTTTGGATTGAGCAAAAATTTGATTTAATCATTATGCTAAATTTAAAATTTATGCCGATATTAGCATTATATTTTTCGTAAAGATATGATAAAAATCGGAAACTACAATGAACTTAAAGTCGTAAAAAAAGTTGATTTTGGCTTTTATGTTGACGGAGAGGAATATGGCGAAATATTAATGCCGATGAAATATGCGCCTGAGGAATTGTCGGTCGGGGATTCGGTAAAAGTGTTTCTTTATCGCGATTCAGAGGACAGGCTTGTCGCGACCACTGAGCATCCGTTTGCTGAAGTGGGAGAGGTGGCGTTGCTGCAGGCGAAGTCTGTAGGCAAGATAGGTGCGTTTATGGACTGGGGTGTGATGAAAGATTTGCTTGTCCCTTTCCGCGAACAGGCAGAGGATATTGTCGAAGGACGGGGGTATGTGACTTATGTCTATCTCGACAACGTGACAAAACGCATTGTCGGCTCTACTAAACTCAATAAATATATATGCAATAAAATCCCTCGTTATGAAGCCGGTGAAGAAGTTGAGGTCGTGGTGGTAAAGCGTACCGACCTTGGTTATAAAGTCGTCGTGGGCAATTTGTTCTGGGGTATGATTTTCAATAACGACATTTTTGATGACATCAGAGTGGGCGACCGTTTGCCAGCCTATGTAAAACTGGTGCGCGATGACGGAAAAATCGATTTGACCTTGCGTGCATTTGGTGGAAGCCGAGTATTTCAGTTGGCAAAAATGATTGTGGGGTATCTGAATGATGTAGGCGGACGGATGTCAATCACCGACTCATCATCGCCAGACGACATAAAGTGCACGTTCCACTGCAGCAAGAAAGATTTCAAAAAGGCATTGGGCCTGCTCTACAAGCGTGGGCAAGTGACGCTGAACGAAAACTCAGTTTCCTTGAAGAAAAAATAAAGCAAAAACGGTAGGCCGTAAGAAAAAGGCTTGCCGTTTTTTTGTGGGATGAAAAATCGGTTGCGCTAGTGTCGGGTATGGAACTTTTGCGCATTGCGGGATTATCAATTTTTTTTGTTATCTTTGTATTTGGTATAGAGCCGGAATTGTTGGGCGTGCGTAACGCCTTCAGAATGCGGCTTGCCGTAATGTTATTTGAAATTAAAACATTGAATATATGAAATTTACAATTGCAAGTAAGGCATTGCTGTCGCACCTGTCGTCAGTGAGCAAAGTGGTTAGTCAGAAAAATACCATTTCCATTTTGGACAATTTCCTTTTCACTATCAAAAATGGTATGCTGGTGGCAACTGGTACGGACCAGGAAAACACTATTACCGCCCGTATGGAACTTCAGGACAGTGAGGGCGAAGGTAGCGTGGCTGTCAATGCAAAAAGAATGCTTGAATTGTTGAAGGAGTTGCCTGACCAGGCACTTGTGTTTGAAATCGACGACAACAATTTCGAGATTCACTTGCAATATCATAACGGTGACTATAAGTTTGTAGGCGAAAACGGTGCGGAGTACCCTCGTCAGGAAATCAACACTGAAGAGAAATTGGAAATGACCATTCCTGCTTCTGAAATTACAAAAAGTATCGAGCGTACAATTTTTGCTGCCAGCACGGATCAGTTGCGCACCATTATGATGGGAGTGCTCTGGGATATCAAGCCGGAAGAAATCGTGTTTGTGGCTACCGACACTCACCAACTTGTGCGCCTCGTCAACAGCCGCATTCAGGCAGGATTTGAGGGCTCTTTCGTATTACCTACCAAACCAGCCAACATCTTGTCGTCAATTCTCGCCAAGGAAGACGGCGACGTGAAGGTTTCCATTGATACGAAAAGTGTTTCTTTTGAAACGGAGACCTACACAGTTAGTTGCCAGTTCCTGAACGGCAAATATCCTAACTACAAGGCTGCAATTCCACAGTCAAATCCGTATGACGTAATTGTTGACCGTGTCACATTCCTCAATGCGGTGCGCCGTGTTGCCGTGTTTGCTACGGAGGGAGGACTGATTCAACTTGAAATTTCAAACTCGAGAATCGACATCAAGACTCAGGACCTCAACTACTCTTCGTCGGCAAGAGAATGCGTCGATTGCGACTACACTGGCGACACGTTGACAATGGGTTTCAACAAGGACAAGATTATCGAGGTGCTCAGCAATATCAACTGCGACAGCATAAACCTCAAACTTTCGGCTCCAGGTCGTCCAGGATTGTTTATGCCGATTGAGCAAGAGGAGAAGGAAGACTGGCTTGCGTTGCTTATGCCGATGGTAATGCCAAACATTTAATTTCTCACGGATATGCAACTGAACTTAAAGCGGCCTTTGATATTCTTCGATTTGGAAACAACCGGTATCAACATCACCAAGGACCGGATTGTGGAGATTTCCTATATCAAAGTGCTTACAGACGGAACCGAAGAGGAGAAGACTATTCGCCTCAATCCGGAGATGCCGATTCCGCCCCAGTCTACTGCGGTGCATCACATCACCGATGAGGATGTGAAGGATGCGCCGATATTCAAGATGGTGGCAAAGGACTTGGAACGTGTGTTTGAGGGATGCGACATTGCGGGCTTCAACAGCAATAGGTTTGACATTCCGTTGTTGTCGGAGGAATTTTATCGCGCTGGCATCGCTTTCGACGTTACGAAGAAAAAATTGATTGATATCCAGACAATTTTCCACAAAATGGAGCAACGCACACTTGTTGCGGCTTACAAGTTCTATTGTGGAAAAGATTTGGAAGCGGCTCATTCTGCAAATGCCGACACTCGAGCCACCTATGAGGTGCTCAAGGCGCAACTCGACAAATATCCGTCGCTGGAGAATGATGTGGAATATTTGTCAAAGTTCTCCAGCCAAAACAAAAATGTCGATCTGGCAGGACGAATCATTTACAACGACCAGAATGTTGAGGTTTTCAACTTCGGCAAATATAAGGGTCAGCCGGTTGAGTCTGTTTTGAAGCGTGATCCGGGATATTTCGGATGGATGCTGCAAGGCGATTTCCCTCAGAACACAAAGTCGGTGTTGACCAACATTAAGTTAAGAATGAAATAGATGATTAAAGGCAAACATATCATCTTGGGAATAACGGGCGGCATTGCTGCCTACAAGTCAGTGTCTCTGCTCCGGCTTTTTGTCAAGGCTGGGGCGGAGGTGCAGGTGGTTATAACCCCTGCCGGAAAAGAATTCATCACGCCGGTTACATTGTCAGCCCTTAGCGGCAAACCTGTAATCAGCGAATTTTTTACGGCAAACACAGGCAGCTGGAACAGTCATGTTGACCTCGGTCTGTGGGCAGATGCAATGGTTATTGCTCCGGCAACAGCCTCCTCAATTGGCAAGATGGCAAACGGAATTGCCGACAATATGCTGATAACGACCTACCTCTCGTCGAAATGTCCGGTATTTGTCGCTCCGGCAATGGACTTGGATATGTATAAGCATCCGTCAACAACGGCAAACCTTGCCAAGTTGCGCTCTTACGGCAATATCCTGATAGAACCGGCTGAAGGCGAACTGGCAAGCCATTTAATTGGAAAAGGACGAATGGAAGAGCCTGAAAACATATTCAAGGTTGTCGATGCCTATTTCGCAGAGGCTGATACGTTCAAGGGCAAGAGAATTCTTGTTACGGCTGGCCCGACCTATGAGAAAATAGACCCGGTAAGGTTTATCGGCAATTATTCGTCGGGAAAGATGGGTTATGCCATTGCCGATGAGTTTTCGCGTAGAGGTGCTGATGTTACGATTGTCAGCGGTCCGGTGTCTGTAAAGTCGCAGTGCGGTGCTTGCGTTGTCCATGTAGAATCGGCTCTTGAAATGCACGATGCAGTTATGGAGCATCTCGACGAAACGGATGTCGCGATAATGTGTGCTGCCGTTGCCGACTACCGTCCTGCATCGGTTGCCGACAAAAAGATTAAGCGAGAGAAGAGTGATGTGCCGGAGATACGGCTCGTCAAGAATCCAGATATTGCAGCGTCGGTGGGGCAGAAGAAGAGGGCAGATCAACTGCTCGTCGGCTTTGCTCTTGAGACAGACCATGCCGAGGAAAACGCTCTTGACAAACTTGCACGCAAGAATCTCGATATGATTGTGCTCAATTCGTTGGAGGACAAGCAGAGCGGTTTTGGCGTGGATACGAACAAGGTCACGATTGTAGACCGTGACGGCTCAATGTTGCGTTTGCCTGTCAAATCGAAACTTGACGTGGCAAAGGATATAGTAGACAAAGTGTCGGAAAAATTAAATCTGCCGAAAAATGTTTAGGAAAGTCGTCCTTCTTGTAGTCGCTGCCGTCGTTGGATTTTGTTCTACCTATGGGCAGGAATTGAATTGTACCGTAGAAATCAATTCAGACAAGATTAACGGAACGGACAAAAGTGTGTTCACCACTCTTCAGTCAGCCATAACGGAGTATATGAACAACAACCAGTGGAGCAATGCTCAGTTTATGGTAAACGAGAAGATTGAGTGCAAACTGTTCTTCACTATGGCGAGCATCGATGGCACGAAGATGACAGGAACATTGCAGGTGCAGTCGACTCGACCGGTCTACAACAGTTCCTACACTACGACATTGATAAACTTCAAGGACAACAGCATCGAATTTGAATATCAGGAAAACGAGCCGTTGGTATTTTCTGAAAATTCGATGGAGAGCAACCTGACGGCAATCCTGAATTTCTATGCCTATATGATTTTGGCGTTGGACTTTGACAGTTTCTCGCCAAATGGCGGTGATTACTATTACGAGAAGGCTGCCAATGTGGTCAATATGGCGCAAAGTTCGGGAGAGAAAGGCTGGAAGGCTTTTGAGGACAACAAAAACCGCAGTGCTGTACTTAGCGCATACACTGACAACTCGACAAAAGCCATCCGCACATTGTTCTACGATTATCACCGCAAGGGTCTTGATGAAATGGTGTTGAGCCCGGAGAAAGGCAAGTCGGTAATAACCAAGTCGCTGAACATCCTCAAGCAGATCTATGATGTGTCGCCGATGTCGGTGTCGTTGTCGATGTTTAAGGATGCCAAGTTGGACGAATTGGTCAATATCTATTCCAAGTCGAACCAGACAGAGCGTGATGCTGTCTATGAATTGCTCTATCCACTCTATCCTACAGAGCGTGAACGGCTCAATAAAATCAAAGAAGAAACCCAAACAAAATAACCCTATATGCTAAAGAGACTGACCATCGACAATTTTGCGCTGATCAACCACTTGTCGGTTGATTTGCACGATGGGCTATCAATCATAACAGGTGAGACAGGTGCCGGCAAGTCAATTATAATAGGTGCGTTGTCGCTGCTGCTGGGGCAGCGTGCCGACAGCCGCAGCGCAGGAAGCCGTGATGCAAAGACTGTCGTTGAGGCGGTTTTTGATATCAAGGATTATGATTTGAAGCAGTTTTTTGAAACCAACGAGATAGACTATTTCCCGGAAGAAACAATCGTGCGTCGGGAGATTCTTCCGTCGGGAAGAAGTCGTGCGTTTGTCAATGACACGCCTGTGCAATTGGCATTGATGGGCGAGTTGACGCAGGCTCTTATCGACATCCATTCGCAACATAGCAATGCATTGCTCTTGAAGTCAGCATATCAGTTGTCGATGCTCGATGACATTGCAGGCAACGGAAACTTGCTGGGCGAATATAAAACGGTATACCATCAGTATGTGGAGCAGAAGAAGCACTATGAAGATGTGAAAAACCGTATTGAGCAGAACAAAGCCGATGAGGAATATTTCCGTTTCCAACTTAACCAACTTGAAAGTGCAAATCTCCGTAGCGGAGAGCAGGAGGATTTGGAGCGGGATAAGGCTGTGCTTGAAAATATGGCGCAACTCAAGGACTCGTTATCGTCGGTGTGCAATTTGCTCAACGACAATGGTCAGTCGGCTATCGACTCGCTATCGGATGCGTGCCGGAGTATGTCGCAGATTTCGGATGTCTACGGAAATGCCGGTGAACTTATCGAGCGGATGGAGTCGGCAAAGATTGACTTGCAGGACATATACGAAACCGTAAGCCGCGATTTTCAGAATCTCGACAATGATTCGGTGGATATTGATGAGGTTGAAAGCAGGTTGAGTACAATCTACACACTTCAGCAAAAATTCCACGTTGACACCATTGACGCTTTACTTGCGCATCAAGCAGAACTGAAAAAGTCGATTGACGAAATCGACAACTCGGAGGATGAATTGGCAGATTTGCAACGACAACTGCAAGCGGTGGAATCAAAGATGATGCAGTTGGCTGAGAAACTGTCGGCGGTTAGAAAAAAAGCGGCGGAACGCTTCTTGGCGCAACTGAAGGAAAAAACTGCAACACTCGGCTTGAAGAATTTCAAGGGCGAAATCTCATTTGACAAAAAAGAATGTGGCAATATGGGACAGGACAAGGTGCAATTTAAGGTGGCATTCAACCTGAACCAGTCGCCGATGCCAATCGAAACAACGGCTTCCGGCGGTGAAATCTCACGTTTGATGCTGTGCGTAAAAACGATTCTAGCCGAAAAGATGCAACTGCCTACCATCGTTTTCGATGAGGTCGATACTGGCGTCTCTGGCGAGGTGGCAAATAAGATAGGCTTGATGATGGGCGAAATCTCGTCAAGAATACAGGTGCTGACCATAACCCACTTGCCTCAGGTAGCGGCCTTGGGACAGCATCACTACAAGGTGTACAAGGAAGATGCGGCAGACGAAACACTCACGATGCTGAAGGAACTTGATGCGGAGGCGCGTGTGATGGAAATTGCCGGAATGCTTAGCGGTTCGACTATTGACGCTGCTGCTGTTGCCAATGCCAAATCATTAATAGAAAATAAACTAAAATGAAATACAATACAGACTACATATTCGGACTTCGTGCCGTGATTGAAGCCATAACGGCAGGAAAGGAAATAGACAAAATCCTTGTTAAAAAAGATTTGAACGGAGAATTGTCAAACGAACTGTTTGCGGCGTTGAAGACTCGCCCGGATGTTATTGTCCAGCGAGTGCCTGTTGAACGCATCAACCGCATCACTCGAAAGAATCACCAAGGAGTGTTGGCGTTTCTTTCGCCGGTGGCATATTATGATTTGGATAATCTTGTGCCGGAACTGTTTGAGTCGGGCAAGAATCCTTTCGTGCTACTGCTTGACGGCGTGACTGATGTGCGCAATTTCGGAGCGATAGCACGTACGGGAGAATGCGCAGGTGTCGATGCAATCATAATCCCAGAACGTGGGAGCGTGTCGGTCAATGCCGATGCGGTCAAAACTTCTGCTGGGGCGTTGCTGCATCTTCCTGTGTCGCGTGTGCCTAACCTAAACAAGGCGGTTCGTTTCCTTAAGGACAGCGGCTTTACTATTGTCGGGTCAACGGAAAAGTCAAGCGAAAACTATACATCGTTTGATTTGACAGGGCCTGTGGCAATAATTATGGGAGCAGAGGAGACTGGCATCAGTGCTGAAAATCTGCGGCTGTGCGATTGTCTGGCATCCATCCCAATGCGCGGCAAGGTCAATTCCCTGAATGTGTCGGTGGCTGCCGGCGTGATGATTTATGAGGTAATCCGTCAGCGGATGTTGTCGGGTGCGCTTTGATGATAGCGAGAAAATCGGTATCTTTGCACAATCTTTTAATAAGCACATTATTGGCAGAAGAGACTGCCGTTTTTAAAGTATATTCAAATAAATAGACAAGATGATAAATAGAATTCTGATCAGAATCAAAGTCGTGCAAATGGTTTATTCATATCTGCTCACGAAAAACGATATGAAATTGAGCGAAGCAATCAAAACATTGTCGCAGAGTATGGATAAGGCGTATGAATTATATCACTATCTGTTGATTTTACCTATCGCATTGACTGATTTGCAGGCACAACGCATTGACAACGCCCGCAACAAGTATCTTCCGGATGAAAATGATTTGAATCCTAACACGAAACTTGTCAATAATCTGTTTATTGAGAAATTGCGCAACAACGAGATGCTCAAGGAGTATCTGAAGGAGTTGCCGTTGTCGTGGGACGACAAGGATATCTATTTGCGGTTGACCTTGGACAAAATCCTCGATTCTGAAATCTATAAAGAATACATCGAAGCAGACGACCAAACTCTTGCCGCCGATTGCGAATTTTGGCGTGAGGTTATGCGCCACATAGTCCTCGTTGACGACAACCTTCTCGATGTGCTTGAAGAAAAGTCGGTCTACTGGAATGATGACCTTGAAACAATCGGTACTTTTGTACTTAAAACCATAAAGAAATTCGCGGATGAGGACTACGATGAACTCTTGCCGCAATTCAAGGATGATGAAGACCGCCGGTTTGGCGAAAAACTGTTCCGTTGTGCTGTCGACAACCAGGACGAATACATGGAACTGATTGAGCGTTTCGTCAAGAAGGAGTCGTGGGATGTGGATCGCTTGGCATTTATGGATGTTGTAATCCTGCTTGTTGCGATTGCCGAGGTTGAAAACGTTCCGTCTGTTCCGACAAGAGTTACATTAAACGAATATATCGAGATCGCAAAATACTACAGCACCCAGAAGAGCGGACAATTTGTCAACGGTATTTTGAATGCAATCATCGTTAGCCTCAAGAAAGACGGTTTGCTGACGAAAAATTAACCGTCATTACTGAAGAATAGGATATATTTCGGAAGAAAAAAATAGACTGGTTTCTTTTTTCTTCTCGTGATTTACACTATCTTTGAGCAATAGATGTGCGTCTTGACGGCAAAATCCAATTAATTGTTAAAGATGCTCAGTCTATAGCAAACAATTATTAATTGAATAATTAAAATTTAGAGAATATGTTATTAAATTCAATTCTTCTTGCAGATCAGGCTCAAGGAAGTGGGCTCACTTCTATTGTGATGATTGTAGTACTTATCGCGGTTTTCTATTTCTTTATGATTCGTCCGCAAAACAAAAAACAGAAAGAAATCAAGAAATTCCGTGAAGGCATCCAGAAAGATTCCAAGGTAATCACAGCCGGCGGTATCTATGGCGTAGTCAAGGAAGTAAAGGAAAACCATTTCGTGCTTGAAATTGCCGATGGCGTGAAAATCAGCATTGACAAGGGTTCTGTTTATCCTTCTCCTGAGGCTGCACAACAAGCAAAATAATAAAAGTTTAGGAGATTTAGAGCCATTCACTGGACATTGCGGTTTGGAGAATGGCTTTCTCTTTTTTAGTACAGAGCAATTCTATAGCAACAGATGAAAAAATGGTATGACAACATCAAACAGTTTCTTTCTTCTTCAAGAGGAAGGGATGTGTTGTTGTATCTGCTGTTTGTGGTTATCTCTGCAGCCTTTTGGGCTATCCTTACTTTGGGAAATTCAATCCAGACGCACTACAAGGTGAAATTTACGATTGATGACATTCCCGAAGGGACGACTATGATTACCGACTGTCCTAAATATCTGGATGTATCGGTGAAAAACAAGGGATATGCTTTCGTGCGCTATATGGTTGGGGCAGTGCCAGAGATTCAAGCAAAGTTCTCGACTTATGCCGACGGTAAAGGTAATTTTGTGATAACGAAACAGAATATGGACGAATTGCTCCGCGATGCCTTTGGCAAGGATGCGAGTCTTGAAACGTTCAGTCCCGAACAGTTGTCGCTGAAATACACGACACTCCCCGGGAAGAAAGTTGCTATACGTGTGAACGGTGACATCTCAGCCGATATGCAGTATGTTGTAAACGGCTCGGTTGTTGTCTCTCCGTCGAGAGTGACTGTCTACGGCGGTGCAGACCAACTCAATGAGATTGAGTCAGTGGTTACGGAGAAAATCGTGCGACACAATTTGAAGGAGCGCACATCCGTTAAGGTGGCTCTTGTGAAGCGGTCGGATGTGAAATTCGTGCCGGATTCGATTGTCGTTTCAATACCGGTTGAGCCGTTGGTCAACAAAGAACAGGAGACTACAATCGCTATTGTGAACTGCCCGAAGGGTGAGCATCTGGTAGTGTTCCCGGCAACGGTGAAAGTGTCGTACCTGTTGCCTCTCAGTTCCTACAATAAGAATGTAGGCAATCATCCAACGGTCTATGTGGACTACAATGACATCAAATCGTCGGCAAAGAAAATCCCTGTCCGCATTGGGAAATCCGACATTTGCCACAACATCAGTCTTCCGATAGACAGTGTTGAATACATAATCGAGTGATGCTATGAAGGTTGTTGCGATTACAGGCGGTATCGGTAGCGGCAAGAGTGTGGTTTCACGGCTTTTGCGCATAGCCGGTTATCCAGTCTACGACTGTGATAGCCGAGCAAAGCGGCTGATGGCAGAAAGTGCAGAGATAAAGAACCGTTTGTGCGATGCTTTCGGCGATGCCGTGGTTGCAGATGGCGTCATTCAAAAGTCAGTATTGGCGAACGCTGTGTTTGGCAATGCTGAGAAATTGAACAAACTCAACTCCATTGTCCACCCGGTGGTGTTTGACGACATCCGCCAATGGACAGAATCCCAAACAACAGATTGCGTGTTTGTGGAAACGGCTATACTGAGGGAAAGTGGGGTAGACGCACTCGTTGATGAGGTCTGGATTGTAGATGCTCCTGTCGATGTACGCATAAAGCGTGTAATTGCCAGGAACGGACTCTCTGAAGGCGAGGTGCGGCAGCGTATTGAAAGTCAAGCATCGGAATTGCAGTTTGCATGCCCAACCAAGACTATTTGTAATTATGGCGACCATCCAATAATGGTTCAAGTAATGAAATTATTGAATAACAATTAAATAAGAAAATTATGATTAAAAACATTCTATGCATATCCGGCAAGCCGGGCCTGTTTAAATTGGTATCACAAGGCAAGAATATGCTTATCGTAGAATCCTTGACAGCAAAAAAGCGTACACCAGCCTATGCACACGACAAAATCGTGTCGCTCGGTGATATTGCAATCTACACCGATGAGGAAGAAGTGCCATTGGGTCAAGTGTTCCAGACAATCTACGACAAAAACGGCGGCAAGTTGAACGCGGCAGACTACAAGACTGACGCAGCACTTGAAAAATTCTTTGCAGAAGTGCTCCCGACCTATGACCGTGAGCGTGTCTACAACACAGACATCAAGAAAGTGATTTCTTGGTACAATGCCCTCGTGGATGCTGGCTACACTGAATTTCAGAAACCTGAAAAGAAAGAAGAAGCCACAGAGGAAGAAGTGAAAGAAGAATCTAAGTAAATTAACAACAATACAACGAGGGATAGGGTGTAGCAATAGCCCTATCCCTTCGTTCTTTTTTATGAAAAGGTTAACCTTATACATATTGGCACTGGGATTGTCCGTACTCATACTTGCAAGTTGCCATTCGTCGAAGAAGCAACCGTCAACGGAGAGTTCGACAACGGAGACTATTCAGCCCTCCCGACCACCGGTTCGCTACGACAAACTGTCGCAGCAACTTGGCATTTCAATAGGGAAGAGCGACAATCAGAACATTCCGCTCTATGAGGAGTCGGCAAAATGGCTCGGAACGCCATATAAGTATGCTGGCAACACCCATAGCGGATGTGACTGCTCGGGACTTGTCGGGCAAATATATCTGGCAGTGTATGGAAAACAGTTGCAGCGAAACTCTGCACAAATTATGTACAAGAACTGCGATGAGATTTCGCAGTCGAAACTCAAGCCAGGCGATTTGGTGTTTTTCAGCACTGGTGGCGGGTCGAAAATCAACCATGTAGGCATTTTTCTGAAGGAAGACAAGTTTATCCACGCATCGTCGAGCAAGGGCGTTATAGTGAGCAGTATGCAGGAGAGATATTATCAACGCACCTTTATTTGCGCCGGTAGGGTTAAATAGACACTATTCTTTGAATGGTATGCGATGGCGTTTGGCATAGTTGATTAATGTGTCGCGCCGTGATGAATAAATCTCGTGAGGAAAAACCAATGTGTCAGCAATCACATAGTCCGGCAAGTCTGGAATTTGGTTGTAGAACCGCCGCGTGAAAATGGCGTAATCAACCTTTATCGGGCGTCCTTTCTTGTGCAGCCGTTTGTAGTTGCCTTTAAGAAACAAATAAGTCTTGCCGTCAATGTATGCAAATGGGTATGTCAGATAAAATCCGTTACCGTTGATTTCGGTAGTCGGTTTGATGACGGAACGGATGTGTTTCTTTGCGAGAAATGTAGAAGAATGCTCTAAAAACTCGTTGCACAAAATTGTATCGTTGAGCGAATTGAGCAGATAAAGGCATTCGTTGCGGTAGACAACAAGGTTTGTTGCCCCGTAACTTTCAGCGATGAAACATTGTGACGATCTCCGAGATGAATGTTCCGTAAACAATGATATTATGAATGCCGACAAGAGGACTGCCGGTAAAAGATGGTATGCTTTGACAACCTTGAATCGCAGAGATATGCCGAACCCGAAAACCGTAAGAGTCGCAAAAATCGCAGTGGCGGCACTAATCCAAATTGGTTTTATTGCCGGAAGCCACGTTTGGGATATTGATGCAACATAGGAAATGAAGTTGTACAGCCAGTCAATCGTGATGTTGAGCAATCCGAATTTGTAGCCGATGGCGGCTAATGCTATGGCGATTATTGTGGCGAAAAAGAATACGGGAAGAACTGGAATAATGAAAATGTTGGCAATGAAAAATCCCGTTGGGAACGACTGGAAATAATGAATTACCGTTGGCGCAGTTGCCAACTGTGCAGCGACCGTAACTGAGATGGATGCCAAAAGGTATCGCAGTATCTTGTTCTTTGCCGGGGTGATGGATGCAATCTGGGCAGACCACAGGAGTATGCCGAGTACGGAAAGGAAACTCAGTTGGAATCCGACATCAAAAAGAGCCTCTGGAGAGAATAGCAGAATGAAGAACGCCGATGCTGCAAATGCGTTGACCGACGAATGCTTCTGCAGCAAATCTTTTGCTGCAATTACGAAAGTAGCCATTATGGCGGCGCGGATGGCGGATGTGGGTAGGCCAGTGAAAAACACATATCCCCAGATGCTTGTCAGCATCAGTACGGATTTGAATATTCTGAACCGAGGATGGCTCATCGGGTAAAAGAGGAAGGATAGAATGCAGATGATGATGCCGATGTGCAGTCCACTTACTGCCAAAATATGAGCCACGCCAGAATCGGAAAATGCCTGTTTCGCTTCGTTTGCCATATACCGGCGGTCGCCGGTACAAAATACGATAGCCAAATCCGCACTACTTGACTGGATGCCGGAAAGACGTATCAACTGGATTATTCTCCGCTTGACGCAGTCTGCCCGATAGGATAAATTGTCATTGTGTTTCAGAAGAGAATATTCCCCCTTGTCAACATTGCACTCATAGATGATGCCTTGTCGGCTCATAAATGATTCATAGTCGAAATCTGAGTTGGGTAGATTTTCGATTCTCTTTATGCGAGAGTATATGGCAATCACATCACCGATGCGCAAATGGTAGTCGTTGCCAACGATTGAAACCTTTATGAGCTGTTGTGTTGAGGCTACGGTGGCAGTGCCTATAACCTCGGTTGAGGCATCTTTCTGATTGATTTCCTCAACCTCGCAAGGGAATGTCATCTCGCGCGAAATAGCATTGTCTGGCAGAGGCTTTACGGCTCTTAGGGAGGCACACCACCACCCGACAGCCAGCACCAGGCAGAATGCCATAGCGTTGAAACAATAGTGCCAAGAATTGTTGCGGTAACTTTTCCGTATGAAAATCATCGATACGGCGCAACCGGCGGCGATGGCTAAGATTGAAAATGGCGCAAAAGCGGCAGGGCATAAGTCAAACGTCAGAATGCCGATGGCAAAAGGCACGGCAATTCTGACAAACGGCACTGGTGCTAACGATAGGGACTGTTTAGTCATTCCATATTTTCCAGGCAGCCAACGCTTGTCCTATTAGCATCTCCATGCCATTGACGGTGTCTGCTCCATATTGCTTCGCTTTGCGCATAAACAGAGTCTCCTCCGGATTGTAGGTCAGGTCAAAGCAAATGTGCTCAGCATTAATTGCCTCGTATGGGATTTCCGGACAGGCATCAACTTTGGGATACATACCCAATGGGGTGGCGTTTACAATGATTTTGTGGCTTTTTATAACCTCGTCGTTCAACTCGTCGTATGTGATTCTGTTATTGCCGGCACTGCGTGACACAAAGGAAAACTCAATGCCCATCTTCTTGAAGCAATGGGCAACTGCCTTCGACGCTCCTCCTGTGCCGAGAATCAATGCCGTTGTGTGAACGCCAGTCAGGTGTGGCGCAATGGAGTCGTGAAAGCCGATGATGTCGGTATTGTAGCCTGTTGTAGTGTATTTCCCGCTTTCCCGATGGAATTTTATCACATTCACAGAGCCGATAGCCTCTGCGTCGGGGTTGATGGCGTCAAGTCGTGGCATAATATCCTGCTTGTAGGGGAGGGTTACATTCAAACCGCAAATCTGAGGGTTGCTGAATATCTCATCCAGATTTGTCAAATCAGGAATCTCGAAATTCAGGTATTCTGCATCAATACCCTCATTCGCGAATTTTTCGGTGAAGAATTTTCTTGAGAATGAATGCCCGAGAGGGTAGCCGATTAGTCCGAAAGTCTTAGTTGCCATTGTATTTTGAAGTTTTTAAAATCTTGTTACTGTATTGATATGCTTTCTGTTCAAGACAGTCGCGAATTGTTTTGCCGGTGCTGAGATATTGGGTGGCAATCTTTAGTCCAATCCACCTGCCTATGCCTCCCGGCGATTGTGGTGATACGGCGGCGGAAAAAGGGGCGGTGCCGAGAAATCCTCGCTTCACGTTAGCGCCCTTCGACTGTGATTGTGCCAAAACAAGTTGGAGCACTTCCTGACTGTGGGCATCAGCCCATTGGATTTGTTCCGGGGTATAGTTGAAATACATACATTCGGAAAAGTCGGAAATGACTGTTTTTGCTGCAGCGGCAATCATCCCTTCATACACTATCCGTTCCAGTAGAGTAGAGTCTTGCGGCTCGTAAGGATATTTGATTTTCAAAGTCGCTTCAACTATGGAATACGGTATTTTTGCTGGTGTCTTGAACTTGCGGATGTAGGTAGCATAGTACGAATACGGCTGATAGTCGCTGCCTAAAAACTGGTTCAGTGCAACGGCGATGGCTGTGTCGTTGAGCGCAATGATTGACTGGTTATAGGGGGAAACCACGGTGTAGATGTCTGGCATCTGGAAGTTTAGGTAGTTGCGCAGATTGATGTCGACTGAATTGAGGCAAAGTTGTAGGCTATCGAGCGACTGGAATCGGGCGGCAACGTCGGGATAAAAGAATTTTATGTTTTTTAAGTTCGCAAAAGTTGTCAATTTGACATCTGCCGACGAGGTGGAATCAGTGAGCAACGGTTCGACAAAACCGTCGTAGACAGCCTTGTGCTCGGCTGCTCGATTCATTATGTCGAGAGTGTCGCCATTGCTTATGTCGCAAATGAATTTATCGAAGCGATGAATTGTAACCGCTTGAGTTGTTGAATCTTGCAAATTTGCAATAAGCATCAGCAACGTTGTGGCAACCGAAAATATGAAGTTTGAAATTCTTGTCATGATTGAAACATTTCAATTAAAAGATAAAATTAATCGATATTGGCAAAAATGAGAAATAAAACCAATGATAAATTTTATTCAAATCGATGATTTATAAGATTCGGCAAAAAAATCGTATTTTTGTAGCGTTTTTGAAAGTAAATGAAATCCGTATTTCGAAAAATCATATTCACAGTAATGTTTGCAGTGCTGTCGTTTGGGATTGGCTCTGCAAAAGATTTCGTGCTGGTCATTGATGCCGGGCATGGAGGCAAGGATGTGGGTGCTGTTGGAGATTACGCCAAGGAGAAAGACATAAACCTCGGCGTCGCTCTCAAGTTCGGCAATCTTGTCAAGAAAAACTGTGACAACGTCAAGGTCGTGTTCACGCGTGATGACGACACTTTCGTCTCGTTGCAGGAGCGTGCAAATATTGCCAACCGCGTAAAGGGTGATTTGTTCGTCTCAATCCACACCAATTCAGTCGACAAAAAATCTCCGAGTCGCTACATTGTTGCCGGTTCGGAAACCTATACTCTCGGTTTGCACCGCTCAAATGAAAACCTTGAGGTAGCCAAGCGTGAAAATTCCGTGATTGAGTTGGAGGACAACTATTCGGCGAAATACCAAGGTTTTGACCCTAATTCGCAGGAGTCCTACATCATATTTGAACTGAATCAAAGCAAGCACCTTGAGCAAAGCGTGGATTTTGCGTCATTGGTGCAGAAGGAGTTCAAAAAATGTGGGCAAGTAGATAAGGGTGTGCGTCAGGCAGGCTTTTGGGTACTTGCAAAAACTAGTATGCCGGCGGTTTTGGTGGAATTGGATTTCATCTGCAATCCTACTCAGGAAAACCTGTTGGCATCGGAAAGCGGACAAAAGAAATTGGCAGAGTCGATTTATAATGCATTCTGCAAATACAAAGAGAGCGTTGACTACTATAACGGCAAGTCGGAAAATCTGAAGCCTCGGAAGTCAACGACAAAAACAAAAGCCGAGCCGCAGACGAAAACAGCGGCATCATCGGCAACTACTGCATCTGGCAATAAAACAGAATATAGGATACAGTTCCTTTCGAGCGCGAAGCAACTGCCTTCGTCGTCGAAAGCATTCAAGGGATTGGATGGCGTTGATTCATACAAAGACGGCAATTGGTACAAGTACACCGCTTTCCCGACAACCGACAAAAAGCAAGCGGAGAAGTCGTTGGAGAGAGTTCAGCAGATGTATGAAGACGCATTTATCGTGGAATTCAAAAATGGTAAAAGAATCAAATAATTCAATATGAAAAAACTATTTACAAGAGAAATATTAATAGGCTTGATTTTGGTATTCAGTTTAGCCGTACTTTTTGTGGGAATTGATTTCCTTAAGGGCATAAACGTATTTAAATCAGCAAATCTATATTATGTGCAATTCAAAGATGTGTCTGGACTTACAGAGGCAGCACCTGTTACCTTAAACGGAATGAAAATCGGACAGGTGACAGGTATGGAGTACGACTACGACCATCCTGGCAATGTTTTGGTGGAAATCAATCTGGATTCTTCCGTGAAATTGACCAAGGGAACGACCTTCGAGAAAGAGTCGAGTCTTCTCGGCACGTCTGCGCTGGTGGTGAGAATGGCTGACGGCTCAAGTTATGTAGAAGAAAAGGCGACCTTGGTTGGACATAGCCCGAACGATATGATGGCCAATATCACAACCGACATCCTTCCACAAGTGGTTGAAATGTTGCCTAAGGTCAACAGCATCCTTGCGCATTTGGATTCGTTGGCAGCCAATCCGGCTTTGGCAACTACGGTGACCCGTCTCGATGACATTTCAAGGAATGTTGAATTGCTTACGGCTCGCCTGGCATCGACATCTAAGAATCTCGATCCGGTTGTAAACAACGTGTATGGTCTGACAAACGACCTTACAACGGTGGCAAACGACTTGAAGGCGCTTAGTGCAGAACTTAAAGGGCTGCCGTTGAACGAAACGATGGACAATGTAAAGGCGACAACTGGAAATCTGAAGGATTTTTCAAACAAACTCAATGCCAAGGATTCTTCGATAGGATTGTTGCTTAACGACCGTGGCTTGTATGACCATATAGATTCTACGGTGAACAGCCTCGATTCGTTGCTGCAAGACTTGAAGGCGCATCCGAAAAAGTATGTGAATTTTAAATTGCTCTAAGAATATGGGAGTAGCCCTTATTTGGAATCATTCCAAATAAGGGCTGCTTTGTGTCTTGCCGAAATTGAGGTCTAAAAGACTAATATATAGGCAAAATGGCGCACGTTGGAATAAAATCAATGCGTTATTGATTAAATTTGTAACAAGTTGGTAACCAAAGGATAATAGGATAAAGGAGGTTGCCATATTGTAGGGTGGGTAACTGCCTGATAACGTATCGGTTGAACTAAATGTGAGATAATCAAGAAAAAAACGATTTGTTTTATTCAATTTATTTTACAAATTTTGCAATTGAAATAACGTGAGATAATGACAGCATATAGTAACAGATGGAGTCAATGCCTACAGTTCTTTAAGGACAATCTCGTGACAGAGCCTGTCCAGTATGAGACGTGGTTTGCTCCTATAGTAGAAGAAAGTTTCGAGGGAAACGTATTGGTATTACGTGTCCCTTCCGACTTCTATGCTCAAATTCTTGAGAGCCGTTACTTGAATTTGCTGAAAGCCGGTCTGCACAAAGTCTATGGCAACGATGTAAGACTGAAATATTCTTATGATGTTGTGAAGGATGTTGCCGATTCGCACGTCATCACAGAGCCTGTACACAAGAGTCCTGCAGTACGCAGTATGAATCCTTTTGTTCAGGACACCATAACCGACTTGGCGTTAGATCCACAACTCAACCCGATTTACACATTTGAGAACTATTGCGAAAGCCAAAGCAACAAGTTGGCTTTCACTATAGCGAACGCTATTGTCTCTCATCCGGAAAAGCAGACGTTCAACCCGATGTTTATCTTTGGACCGACAGGTGTTGGCAAGACCCACTTGATTCAGGCTATTGGTTTGGGTATGAAGGAAGCCAATCCTAATACGCGAGTGCTTTATCTTAGCGCACGCACGTTTGAGTCGCAATATACTACTGCGGTAAGAAACAATAAGGTCAATGACTTTATCAATTTCTACCAAAGCATCGATATGCTCATTATGGACGATGTACAGGAGTTTGCAGGAAAGACCGCAACTCAAAACACGTTCTTCCATATTTTCAATCACTTGCATAACAACTCCAAGCATCTGATTTTGTCGTGCGATTGTCCGCCATCGGAATTGGACGGTATGGAGCCACGCTTGTTGTCGCGTTTCAAATGGGGTATGACGGTAGAATTGTCAAGCCCTGACTACGAATTGCGCAAGAGTGTGTTTAAGAGAAAAGCGTCGCAGGCTGGTGTAGTTGTTCCTGAAGACATCGTTGACTATGTGGCAGAGAATGTCAAGGACAACGTCCGCGAGATTGAAGGCGTGTTCGTTTCCTTATTGGCTCACTCAACGGCGTTGAATCAACCGCTGACAATTGATTTGGCAAGAAGTGTTTTGTCCAACTCGGTAAAGATAAACCGTCGACAAATCACGTTTGACGTTATTGCTGATGCCGTATGTTCGCAATACAACATCGACAGAGAGATGCTTTACGGCAAATCGCGCAAGCGCGAGGTGGCAGATGCTCGGCAACTTGTGATGATGTTGGCAAAGAAGCACGCTAAAATGTCATCGACGAATATCGGCAGAAAGTTGAACCGCAACCACGCAACAGTGCTTTACGCTTGCAAGACTATTGAGGAGCGCGTTTCTGTAGAAAAGGAATTCGGGCAGTTTGTTAGCCAAATTGAAGCAAAATTGAATTAGAGAATATTAATTCGCCACTAATAATTATCAAGGTTTAGATTAAGAGGCTCGCACGTTATCCGTTGCGAGCCTCTTTGTTTCGTATGTGATTCTTGCCAGAACAGGAAGTTTCCTTATTTGCTCCAGAATGCGCGAGTGAACAGGATTGTTACTGCCGAAAATTCCAGACGACCAATGAGCATCAATATGGAAAGCACCCATTTGCCAAAGTCGTTTATGTCGGCAAACGATTCGCCAGTGAAACCATATCCCAATCCGTTGTTGCTCAGGCACGACATTGAGGCGAAAATGGAATCAAACAGGTTGATGCCGGACAGAGCCAGCAAGAATGATCCGGCAAACAGGGATAGGGCAAACAGCATAAGGAAAGCTCCCACTTTGGCTGTCATATCACCCGACAGGATTTTGCCGTTCACGCGGACAGGGGAGATGGTGTTCGGGAAGAGTATGCGGTGCATCTCATTTTTGAGATTCTTCACAATCAGTACGATTCGGTCAATCTTCACACCGCCAGTGGTAGAGCCGGCGCATGCTCCGGTCATCATCAGTGCAATAACTATGATAATTGAGCCGTGTTGCCACAAATTGATGTCAGTGGCATTGAAACCTGACGATGTTATGGCAGATATTGTCTGGAATGGAACATCGGCAAGCAAATTCTGCCAAGGCTCATCTCCGGAAATGTATTCAATGATGCCGATTGTCACCATTGCGAACAGTACAATCTTTATGTACCACCGAGTAACGTCGTTTTGCAGCAGACTCTTGAAATCACCTTTTATAATGCGGTAGATCAAACTGAAACTTATGCCTGCAACGAACATAAACACGGTCATTACAATCTTGATATAGGTTGAACTGTAGTGTGCCACGCTGTCGTCGTGAGGCGCGAAACCTCCAGTCGCTATCGCTGAGAAACCATAGCATACGGCATCAAACAAGTCCATTGGACCTAACCACAGTAGCACCACCAAGGCAATTGTCAGCGATAGGTAGATTGCCCACAAGGTCTTTGCGGTGTTGCTTATTCGTGGACGTATCTTTTCGTGGGTCAATCCCGTCACTTCGGCATTAAACAACTGTAGTCCGCTTTGCTTGTTGAGCATCGGGATAACAGCCAGAGTAAAGAGGATGATACCCATACCGCCGATAAAGTGGGTTACGGCGCGCCACAGTAATATGCCGTGCGACTGACTGTCGATTGAGGTCATTATCGATGCTCCGGTGGTTGTTAGTCCCGACATAGTTTCAAAAAAAGCGTCCGCAACTGAAAGCCCACACGGCTTCAGCAGAAACGGAATCATACCGAAAATTGAGAAAATAAACCAGGTCAGGGAGGTGAGGAGAAAGCCCTCACGCCGTCCCATATCGCGGTTACGGATAGGTGCGACAAATCCAACAGTACCGATACCGGCGGTTATGACTATGGAATATACAAAACTCCACATCGCTTCGGTCTCACCGTATGCAATGCTTACAAACAGTGACGGAAGCATAAATGCCGCCTCAATCAATAGCAAAAGACCCAGCAATTTTGCTACGACCCCAAAGTTTATTCTGTTTTTACCGAATACCATTATGCTTTGTCAATGAAACATCTTTTCGATTTTGTGGATTGCCCCTGAAAGGCAGAACACCAGCACTCGATCGCCTGGCTCTATCTTTGTAGAGCCGTTTACGAGCATCCCTTTGCCGTCCCGGATAAGTCCGCCGATTGTCATGTCGTGCGACAATTTCAAGTCCTTTACCGGTGCTTTGGTGATTTTCGATTTCTCGCTTGCCGTAATCTCAGCCACTTCGGCATCGGTTAGTGCCAAGCATTTGGCATTCGACGAGTCGAAGTCGAGGAGTATCTGGAAGATCTTGCTCGATGCCAGCAGTTTCTTGTTGATTACAGTGCCGATGTTCAGATTGTCGGCTTCTGCAATAAACTGGATGTTTTCAACTTCGGCAATCGACTTCCACACACCAAACTCTTTTGCCGTAAGGCATGCCAGAATATTCGTCTCTGAACTGTCGGTCAATGCGATAAACGCATCGTAGTCGGCAATGCCTTCTTCGCGGAGCAAGTCGATGTCGCGGGCATCTCCGTTGACCACAGAACAGTTGGCAGGAATTTTCTCCACGAGTTTGTAGCATTTCTCGCGGTCGTTTTCGATAAATTTGATCTTATACGAATCGTCGAGCATATTCGCCAGTTGTATGCCGATGCGGCTACCGCCCATAATGAGAATCTTTTTGATTGTCTTGGTGCGCTTTCCGCATATTTCCATAATGTAATCGATACTGTCGCGGCGGAACAGGAAATACACGATGTCGTTGAGTTCCAAATGGTCATCGCCTCGCGGAATGATTGTTTCGTGGCGGCGACGTATGGCACAGATGTGGAACGGATGGCCTTCCATAGCCAAATCTTTGATTTTCATTCCAATGATTTGCGTGTGCTCGCGCAGTTTTATGCCACTAAGGATGAGTTCGCTGTTGTAGAGTTCAAACCAGTTGCGCACCCACGAATGCTTCAGCGCACTGATAATCTCGAGCGAAGCGAAATTCTCTGGGTAAATTAGGTCGTCAACGCCCATTTCAGCAAAATACGCCTGGTATTCAGGCTTCAGAAATTCATAGTTGTCGATGCGTGCCACGGTTTTCTTTGCGCCGAGTTTCTTTGCGAATGTACACGACACGATGTTGCGTGTTTCAAAAGGCGTGACGGCAATAAACAGGTCACAACTGCCCACTTTTGCATTCTTGAGCACCTTGAAAGCAGTAGGACTGCCAGTCATGGTCATTAAGTTGTAGTTGGCATCAATCGACAACAACTTGCTCTCGTCGTTGTCAATCAGAATGATGTCAAGTCCTTCCTTCGACAGGAGTTTTGCCAAGTGAGTGCCCACTTCGCCTGCTCCGGCAATGACTATTTTCATTTCTTGCTACCTCCTTTCACGATGCTTGTAATCAAATCGCATATACTGTCTTTGTCCATACCGCATTGCGCATACAGTTGTCCGACAGTGCCTTGCTTGACAAATTCGTCGGGGATGCCAACCCGGTGGACTGTTGCGTCAAGTCCGTTATCATTTATGCACTCCATCACGGCAGAACCGAGTCCGCCAGTTATTGTGCCGTCTTCTACTGTTATCAAGTGGCGGAATTTTGTTGCCGCCTCTTTCACTAAGTCCTCGTCAAGAGGCTTCAGGAATACCATATCGTAATGGGCAACGGAAATGCCCTTGCTCTCCGCTTCTGCGATTGCAGTCGCCGCTGTGTTTCCGATCGGGCCGAGAGACAGTACGGCAATGTCGCTGCCGTCTTTTAGTTTGCGACCTTTGCCGATTTGGATATTGTGCATTTCGCTATGCCAGTCGGCGTGTTCGCATTTGCCTCGCGGGTAGCGGATGGCAAACGGACCGTGGTTGGCGGCTTGTGCGGTAAACATCAAGTCGCGTAGCGCATGCTCGTCGAGAGGAGAGGCGATGGTGAGGTTTGGTATGCCTCGCAGATAAGCGAGGTCGAAAGAGCCGTGGTGGGTCACGCCGTCTTCGCCGACAATTCCGGCGCGGTCGATGCAGAACACCACATGAAGGTTTTGAATGGCCACGTCGTGGATGATCTCGTCAAATCCTCGTTGCAGGAATGTTGAATATATGCAGCAGAATGGGCATACGCCGTCCTTTGCTAGTCCTCCGGAGAATGTCACGGCGTGTCCTTCGGAAATGCCCACGTCGAAGGTGCGACTCGGAAATTGCTCTTGCATGAATGTCATTGAGCATCCTGTCGGCATTGCGGCAGTGATGCCGACAATGTTGGGATTTTGCTGGGCAAGTTCCGCCAAGGTCTTTCCGAACACGTCCTGATATTTCAGTCGGCCGTCGCTCTTGGATTTGATGATTTCACCGGTCTCTTTGTTGAATTTGCCCGGCGCATGCCATACGCAAGGGTCTTTCTCCGCAGGGGCATAGCCTTTGCCTTTGACTGTGCGCAGATGCAACAGAATTGGACCATCCATCGCTTTCAAGTCGGTAAACACACGCACAAGCCGGATCACGTCATGTCCGTCGTATGGACCGAAATAGCGTATGTTGAGACCCTCGAATATGTTCTGCTGGCGTGAAATCAACGCCTTCAGACTGTTGTTGAAGCGCAGGATGATGCCGCGGTGTCGCTCAGTAATCATGTGCACCTTGCGCAGAGCACGATACACCTTGTAGCGCAGTGTATTGTAACTCTTCGAGGTGGTTATGTTTACGAGATACTTGTTGAGCGAGCCTACATTGTTGGCAATGGCCATGTCGTTGTCGTTGAGCACAATCAGCAGGTTGCTGTTGGTGCTTGCCGCATTGTTCAAACCCTCGAAAGCCAGACCTCCGGCAATCGAGGCATCGCCGATAACGGCAATCACATTGCGTCGAGTCTCACCTTTTACGCGCGAAGCAATGGCCATTCCCAATGCCGCCGATATGGAGTTTGACGCGTGTCCGGCAATGAAACTGTCGTATTCGCTTTCTGCCGGATTCGGAAATCCGCTCAGTCCGTTCATCATTCGGTTGGTGGCAAAAGCGTCGCGGCGACCAGTGAGAATCTTGTGGCTGTATGCCTGATGCCCTACATCCCAAACGATCCTGTCGTAAGGCGTGTCGAAGACATAGTGGAGAGCCACCGTTATTTCCACAGAGCCCATACTCGATGCAAAATGTCCCGGATTCACGGAGAGGGAATCTATAAGAAAGTCGCGCAACTCCTGACACACTTTCGGCAGTTCCTGTACCGGAAGTTGTCGAAGGTCTGCGGGACTATTGATTTTCGATAGTAATGGATATTTTTCAGTCACCTTTTCCACGTTTGTATTTCTTATAGATTGGCACAAATATCACAATTCCCGATGCTATTATCGCAAAAACCACTCGGAAATCAATCACTTGACTCCTCGTGATAAGTATGTAGCACAGTGCCAACCATAGTAGCACAACGCAGACAAATCGGAATATATTGTATTTGTTCATTATTTCGTTCTTTCTATAATCAGCAAATTTACGCAAATTCCACGATAGTTCGCTCCTCCGTGGCTAAATATTTGGCGGCTTCTCATTGCAGCGGCGATTAATTTACCGTTTAGAAATAAATTGCATAACTTTGCACCGTAGTTTCTGCGTTGGCTCGCCGATTGCCGGCTGATGGCTGTGGGAGGGCAACGGAAAAGCGGTTTTTGACAAGATTTATTATGGAAAAATTTAGTTGGAAAGGCCATGGCGCAATGCTGTTGGCGAATAGTAGTTGGGGACTGATGTCGCCATTGGCGAAGATTGTTATGGCTGGCGGTGTTATCACGCCTCTTGTGATGACCGATTTGCGCGTGTTCGGCGCAATGGTGCTGTTTTGGATTGTGTCGTTTTTTCAGAAACCGGAGCATGTGTCGCCGTGCGATATGCTGAAACTTTTTGGTGCCTCGATGCTTGCCATCGTATTTAACCAGGGGTGCTTTATCTTTGGTGTCGGACTTTCGTCGCCTGCCGATGCTTCAATCATAACCACAAGTATGCCGCTTTGGGCGATGCTCCTCGCGGCAATCTTCCTCGGCGAACCGATTACTGGCAAAAAGGTTATCGGTATAGCGTTCGGTGCCGGCGGTGCGCTGATGCTTATCCTTGGCAGCGGTCAATCGTTGTCGATGAGTGCCAACGGTAGCCATATAGCAGGCGATTTGCTGGTGCTGTTTGCCCAACTTAGTTACGCTTCCTATCTTGTCCTATTCAAGAACTTCATCTCCAAGTATTCGCTGATAACCGTTATGAAATGGATGTTCACCTATGCATTTCTGGTAACTCTTCCGTTTTCCTATACGACAATTTTGTCAACCGACTGGATGGCGTTGAGCATGAGCGATGTCGCATCAATCCTGTTTATTGTGGTCTTTGCGACATTCGTAAGTTATATGTTTATCATTGTTGGTCAGAAAAATCTGCGTCCTACGGTAACCGGTATGTACAACTATGTGCAACCAATCGTGGCTTGTATCGTTACAATCTATCTGGGACTCGATTCTTTCAATACGATGAAAGGCATTGCCGTAGTTTTGATTTTCGGAGGTGTATTTCTTGTGACTACGAGCAAGAGCCGCAACGAGATGCCAGCCGAGTCTTGATTTTGGAGTGGAGCCAATAGCCGGACAACGGAATGCCTACGCCGGCAATGGTGTAGAGCACCCAAAAGCAGTCGGTAGCGGCATAGTCGTGGATAACCATGTGGCAACCTATTTGCCGAGGGTCAAGACCGTACCACCAGATTTTAAGCAGACTCACAACCTTGTACGCCGATACGTGCCAAATGAAGATGTACAGGGTGTGTTCACCACAATACACCAAGAACCGCACAACGAAATTTTTCAACTTGGCAAGGTGATGGGAGGCATTGTAGGTCATAATCCATCCGGCAAAACCTGTCAATGTCAGAGAAAAAACATCGCGGATGCGTGGGGTGAGACACATACCGGAGCATTCAAGATATGAGCAAATAAGCACGATGGCGGCTCCTGCCAAAGCAAGCCATAGGCTGTGCCCGATGCGGCTCTCATATTGGCGATAGATTGTTCCCATACCGAAGAACAGAACTCCCATCGTGTCGCGGTATCCGCCTTGCACCAATGTGATTATCTTAACGCCTTCGCCGACCTTGAACAAGGCAAAACCGAGTGCAAGTAGGCAAATGACCGACGATGTGGCGATGTGTTTACCTTTGAGCCATTTCGTTTGGCTTAGTGCGAAATACAGCACCGCAAATGCGATACTCGCCACAAGCAATCCCCTGAAGAACCAGAATGCACCTGCGAGAAATTCGTCGTAGCCGCTCATCGAGAATACGATATTGGTGAGCCGTTGCCAGAACTGGTGCAGCGAGTATGGATGTGTCGTTCCGCCACTCCAGTTGCCGTAAACTTCATTGAGAATGCCCCACTTGAACAATAGGTTGTGGATTAGCAGGAAGAATATGCTCCATTTTACGAATGGCACATAAAGTCCCTTGAACCGCTTCACTATGAACGGCCACGGATTTTCGGCTACCTCGGCTTTGAAGAAATAGCCGGCAGTGATGAAAAACAGTGGCATGTGGAAAAGGTAGATGGCACGGTTGAGCATACCGGGCATTTCGGCATGCGCTATCACTACAAAGATTATGGCAAAGCCTTTGGCTATAGAGATGGCGTTGTTGCGTTGCTGTGGCATAAAGCGTTTGCGGTTACATAAATAAAGTGCCTACCTGGTAGACGATGAAAGCCAATAACCATGCTACAAACGTGTTGTAAATCAGGGTAAATGCGCCATAGCGCCAACTGCCTGTTTCTCGGACAATCGCAGTGATTGTCGCAATGCACGGCACATAGATGAGCACAAATATCATAAAGCAAGCGGCGACAAGTGGGGTAAAGTCGGGCTTGCCGGTCTTCGGGTCGGCTTGCTGCAAGCGTTGGGAGAGTGCTGCGTCATTGTCCGACTCTCCGCTATAGAGCACGCCAAGTGTCGATACGACCGTTTCCTTTGCCACTGTGCCTGACAGCAATGACACAGTCATTTTCCAGTTGAATCCCATCGGCTCGAACACAGGCTGTACGAATTTGCCGAGACGGGCGAGATATGAATTTTCAGTAGTCGCCACTTTTGTCGCATTGTCGGTGGAAACGTCTTCCGCACCTTCTGCAACCATCTCTGTCTTTGCGTTGTCGATTTGCTGTTCTGTTGGGCGTGGAAAATAACTGAGTATCCAGATAAAGAGACTTGCCACAAGGATTATGCCGCCCATCTTGCGGAGGTATTGTTCGCCTTTTGCCCACATGTGGCGCATTGTCGCTTTCATTGTAGGTATGCGATAGGGCGGAAGTTCCATAACAAACGGCGTTTCGTCTTTCTTGTAGTGAAATCTGCGCAACAGTCGTGCCGTAACCACGGCAACGATTACGCCCAACGCATAAAGGCTAAGCAATGCCAAACTTGCATGGCTCGGGAAGAACACGCCGATAAGAAGCAGGTAGATTGGCAATCGTGCGCCGCACGACATAAACGGGTCAATCAGAATTGTAATCAGCCGGCTGCTGCGACTTTCGATGGTGCGTGTGGCAATGATTGCTGGGACGTTGCACCCGAAACCCATAACCAGAGGAATGAATGATTTTCCGTGGAGACCGATTTTGTGCATAATCTTGTCCATAATAAACGCTGCGCGCGCCATATATCCCGAGTCTTCCATAAACGAGATGAAAGCGTAAAGGATCAAGATGTTTGGCAAGAACACAATTACACCGCCTACACCGCCGATAACGCCATCGATGAGCATATCTTTTATCGGACCATCGGGGAGATAGTTGCTGATCAGGTCGCCGATGAAGCCGACGCCGGCATCAATCCAGTCCATTGGATATTGTCCGATGGTGAACGTTGCCCAAAACATCAGCCACATTATGAAGATGAAAATAGGGAAGCCGAACAATTTGCTCGTCACCACGGAGTCAATCATCGCTGTAGTCTTTACTTCCTCCTTGTCTTCGGTGTGGAGCGTTTCGCGCAGCGCACCGGTGACGAAGCCGTATTTTGTGTTGGCAATAACGGTCGGTATGTCTTCTTCGTGGGAATGCTCTATCTCAGCAACCAGTGTGTCGCGGAGTTCCTTTATTTTGTCGAAATGCGGCAACTGGCTGAGCAGTCCGGTGACTTCTTTGTCATTCTCAAGAAATTTGATTGACAAATAGCGTGCGGAAAAGCGCATATCAAGGTCCGGCTCTTTTTTGAGTTCTGCCTGCAATTTCTTCACGGCATCTTCTACGTCTTTGCTGAAACCAATATGCACGTGGCGAACGACCTCATTGCGCCCTTCAAACACTTCAATGATTGTATCGAAGAGTTCGTTGATGCCTCTTCCAGTCTTTGATACGGTCGGCACCATTGGCACACCAATCATCTTTTCAAGCGACTGATAGTCGAATGTGACTTTGCTACGCTCCAACTCGTCGTACATGTTCAGCGCAATAATCATGCTATGGTCCATATCGATGAGCTCGGTGGTGAGATAGAGGTTGCGCTCAAGGTTCGACGAGTCAACTACGTTGATGATTACATCCGGCACCTCATCGTGAAGGTATCGGCGTACATACAGTTCTTCGGGAGAATATGCCGAAAGCGAGTATGTTCCCGGTAGGTCAACGATGTTGAACGTGTAGTCGCGGTATTTCATCTTGCCGCTTTTGGCATCAACAGTGACACCGCTGTAGTTGCCCACGTGCTCTTTTGCTCCGGAGGCGACATTGAAGAGGGAGGTCTTGCCGCAGTTCGGGTTGCCGATAAGTGCTACGTTGATTGTATGGCGCTGGGTGTTGAATGACTTTACGAATCCGCAGTCAACATCGCTGATGAGCGATACGTCCTCAGTTGGCACTTGGTCTGCCTGGGCTTCGCGTACCACTTCAATCAAATTGGCTTCAGAACGGCGCAGCGACAGTTCGTAGCCCATAATTTTATATTTGATAGGATCGCGGAGAGGGGCATTTTGCTCTACAAGAATCTTCTTGCCTCTCACGAATCCCATTTCCATCATGCGTTTTCTAAAGGAACCGTGTCCTAAGATTTTGACGATCACACATGTGTCGCCAGTCTTCAGTTCTGATAACCTCATATCCATTAAAATTTCGATTGCAAAGGTCGCAATATGTTGTGAACTACGCAAGTTGCTTGCGGCCTTATTCATACAGATTCTGAATAATAACATAAATTAACAACGCGATGGCTTGATGACATTTCCACCTCTGGTCTCTGACGATTGTGGAAAAATGTAAATTATATCCGAAATAGTTGTAAGGCCTTATATGCCTGATGCCGATAATTTTGCAGTTAAAACATAAAAAGGATGTAACAATGAAGAAAGCAACACTTTTGGCATTGCTCTTGACCATTGTCTTGGGTATGCAGGCACAGACTGGAAACAAGATGCTGGTAACCTATTTCTCATGGAGTGGCAGCACGAAGAATCTTGCCGAAGAAATTCAGCGGCAAACCAATGCCGACATTTACCGCATAGAGCCGCTTGTCCCCTATACGGATGACTATCAGGAATTGGCTTATCAGATTTCCAACAAGGAAAAGGAGGAGAATGCACGTCCTGCTCTGAAAGACACGCTATCCACGCTCAATGACTATGACATCATTTTCGTGGGCTGTCCGGTATGGTGGTTTGATGCGCCGATGATTATCCACTCGTTCCTTGAATGCAAGGATTACAACTTTGCTGGCAAGACCGTTGTGCCTTTCTGCACATACGCCACAGCAGCCTATGAGACGCTCAACGACATCGTCAATGCGACACCTGATTCAAATCATCTTGAAGGGCTTGGAACTCGAGGTTCGCAGAGCAGTTACAGTCAGGTGGTGAAGAGTTGGCTCGACCGCATTGGCTTAAGTGGAGATTCGGGTATAAATGACATAACAACAGATAAAGCAGAAGGCGATAAGGCATACACTTTGAGCGGAACGGCTGTCCTAGATATGGACAAGGCCGAGCCTGGTGTTTACATCGTTGGTGGCAAGAAAATCGTGAAACGCTAAACAAAAAATGCATATAGATATGACAAAGAGGGTAATCACGCTGTGCGCCGCACTCTTCGTGTTTTTTGCAGCCACGGCTTTTGCCTTGTGCAAATCTTCAAATAGTGAAAATATGAAACAAGCAAATATGCAGCAGACAGAAAAGATTCTGTTTATCAACGGCAGTCCCAATCGCGACGGAAATACCGCCGCCCTTGCCGAAGTACTGCTTGAGGGCAAGGAATATGAATCCATAGTCCTTACCGACTATCGAATTAACTTCTACGGTCAGACTCTCGACGGCGACCAGTTTGACGAAGTGTATAAGAAAATGAAAGAAGCCGATATTGTGGTGATGGGTTCGCCTGTTTATTGGCACAACATCTGCGCCTCTATGCGCACACTCTTAGAGCGTTTCTATGGGCCGGTAGAACCGGGTACGTTTAAAGGCAAGAAACTCTTCTTCATCTATCAAGGAGCAGCACCGACAAAGATGATGATTGACGATGGCGAGTACACTATGAGCCGTTTTGCCGAAATGTATGGCTTCTCTTATGAAGGTATGGCGACAAGCAAGAATCAGGCAAAGTCTCTGCGCAGTAAATTGTAGAACGTATGAAAACGACAACGATTCTATTGGCATTATTTGTATTATTTATGATGACAATGACTGTGAACACAACAGAGAAAATCGTTAATGGTATTCCGTATGTGTAACTAAATAACGGCGAATGGATGCCAAGGTTTGGAATAGGCACTTTCAATGTGCCTGGCGACAGCGTGGCGGAGGATGACGTGGCTTATGCCGTGAAATGCGGCTATCGCCATATCGATACAGCCCATGCCTATCGTGTGGAGTCTGCCGTGATGCAGATAGAACTTCACCCTTACGCACAGCGCACGTACTGGCAGGATATGGCAAAGAAGTATAACATACAGATGGAATGCTGGTCTCGCTGACCGATGGTGAAATGGCACAGATGCGTAGTCTGAACAAGGAGAAACGTTTCTTCAATATGGACTACAAGCAAGCCGAACAGTTTATGCTTAATTGAAAATAGACGATTGAAATTATTTAGAAGATTATGAAAAAAATATTGATTACTTTTATAATGGCTATAATAGCCATCAGTTTTTCTGCTTGCTCAAGCGACAATGACAACAACAATGAGCCTGTCGTCAATCCCGAAGTTCCAACCGACGGCAGCAAGATTCTTGTGGCTTACTTCTCGTGGGGTGGGAACACACGCGCCGTTGCCATGCAGATAGCACAACTCACAGGCGGAACACTCTACGAGATTCAGCCAACCACCTTACTGGCTATGGCACGAATGGAAGTAATACAAGCGGTGTGGAATCGTGGCTGAAAGCGATAAATATGATAAAATAGAGACTCACTTCGGTTAAGCATCGTAGGTGCAATTTATGTCGGGGAATTGGTGATTACGGAAAATTGGCGATTTTGTCGTAATTTTGCAACCGTAATCAATTTGAGAGACAGAGTAGATGAACCTAAAGACGCTTGGAAACAAACTGAAAGGCAATCCGACAATGACGGAAGGAACGGTGTTCTCTATGCTGATAATATGCAGCGTTTCGCACTTTCTTAATGATATGATTCAGTCTGTGATTCCGTCAATCTATCCGATAATCAAGGACAAGTATGGATTTACGTTTGCGCAGATTGGTGTAATAACGCTTGTCTTCCAACTAACGTCGTCGATACTTCAGCCGTTTACAGGGCTTGCCGCCGATAGGCGTCCACGGCCGTATGCTCTGTCTGTAGGAATGTGCTTCACGTTGATAGGCTTGTTGCTCCTTGCTTTTGCTTCACGTTATGGTCTTATTCTTATGGCCGTGAGTGTGGTCGGTTTCGGGTCGTCGGTGTTTCATCCCACGGCTTCAAGGGTGGCGCAGATGGCTTCCGGAGGGAAGAAAAGTCTGGCACAAAGCATATTTCAGGTTGGTGGAAATGGCGGCTCTGCCCTTGGCCCATTGCTTGCCGCTTTGATAGTGTTGCCTTTCGGTCAGCGGGCAATTTCGTGGTTTGCCATTGCTGCTCTTGTGGCAGCATTGATAATGATAAGACTTGGCGCATGGTACAAGGTTCGGTTGGCTTATGTAGTAAGTCATCCGAAGATGAAGCCGCAGCCAAACAATGATATATCCAAACGGTCGAAGCATCTAGCTCTGATGGTTCTGGTGCTGTTGATATTTTCGAAATATTTCTATACGTCCTGCATAACAAGTTATTTCACATTCTTCCTGATTGACAAGTTCGGTGTTTCTGTCGGTGCTTCGCAGATATGCCTGTTCGTGTTTCTCGCGGCTTTTGCAATAGGTACTGTGGCTGGCGGCTTGCTTGGCGACCGGTTCGGACGGAAATATGTGATTTGGTTTTCGATTCTTGGCGCAGCACCATTCGCATTGGTTATGCCGTTTGCAAATTTAGGGTGGACTATCGTGTGCGCATTCTTTTCAGGGCTTATCATCGCTTCCGCATTCTCGTCGATTGTTGTCTATGCCACAGATTTGATGCCCGACAAGGTCGGTCTGATTGCCGGCATATTCTTTGGGCTAATGTTCGGATTGGGCGGACTAGGCTCGGCGTTTTTTGGATGGCTTGCCGATGCAACGAGCATTAGGTTTATTTTTCAAGTTAGTGCTTTCTTGCCGTTGCTTGGCTTTGTGGCAGGCTTCTTGCCTAATGTTCAGAAAATAAACAAGACTACAGAAAATGAATGATGCAATATACACTCGGGTTTATGACACTCCGTGCGGTAAAATCGTCTTGGGGTCGTTCCGTGATAAGTTGTGTCTTTGTGATTGGCTTGTTTCACGACATCGAGAACGGAATGACCGTCGGGTGATGCATGCCTTTGATGCAGATGTTGAAGAAGGAGTATCGGATGTTATAAATCAGGCGATGGCGGAACTTGATGAATATTTCGAGGGACGCCGCAAGTCGATTGATGTCCCATTCCAGTTGGTCGGCACTGAATTTCAGATTAGAGTGTGGCACGTATTGTGCGAGATTCCTTATGGAGTAACGAAAACATATCTCGGAATAGCGGAAAAGATTGGCAACAGGAACAGTGTTAGGGCAGTGGCACAGGCGATAGGGGCAAATCCTATTGCTTTGGTTGTGCCATGTCATCGGGTGATAGGTGCAGATGGCTCGCTGACTGGCTTTGCCGGAGGGTTGGAGGCGAAGAAAATGCTGCTGCAGTTGGAGGCTGATAACCGTTGAAAAATTAGTCTTGCTTGGCTATTTGCCAAAAAAGTGGTAAATTGCGGAAAATTTCAAGACGATGGAGACAATAGAGGTAATATCAAGGATTAAATACATAATGGGGGAGTTGCGATTGCGCCAAAACTCCTTTGCTGCACGCATCGGATGCGATGTGACCAACCTGTCAAAATTGTTGAATGGTAAGTTGCCTATCACTGATTCGTTTATCAATAAGATTGTTGTCGGATTAGGGGTGTCGAAAGCGTGGCTCGTTAGTGGCGAAGGTGTCCCGTTCGCCAAACAGTCGCATCCCGATTCGGTTGTGGTTGGAAACTTCGACAATGCGCAGGGTGGATTGCCGGTTTATGACCTTGATGTGACTGCCGGAGCATTGACTCGCGATAGGCTGTTTGCCGATGAACGCATCGTCGGCTGGCTCTCAATGCCTGGGGTTGACAGGAATTGCCGGATTGTCCGTGTGAGTGGCGACAGTATGTCGCCGGTAATCGACAACGGCGATTACATTGCAGTGCGTGAAGTCTCGGATACCTCAATCATATATTGGGGGCAAATCTATGTTGTTTTGCTGGATGATTACCGTATGGTTAAATATCTGCGTCGCCATACTGACGAATCAATGGTTGTGCTGCGCAGTGCAAATCCGGCATACGATGATATTGATTTGCCGAAAACCGCCATCCGTAGGCTGTTTTTTGTGACCAAAATCATCAAAGTGCAAGAGGCTGGGTAAGTGCCGCTATTTCACGGCTTTCGGGTAGTTGCTGGAATGCCAGAAGCTCAGTTCCCCGTTTTGCGATGTAATCAGCATCGCTGCGATTTCAGGATGCTTTGCCAACAAATCCTTAGCCTTGTCAAGTCCGAGCACCATCAGCGTTGTAGCATAGGCATCAGCAGACATACAGTCGTTGGCAATGACCGTGGCGCTGAGAATGTCGGTAGTGGCAGGTCGCCCGGCCTTCGGGTTGATAATGTGGGCATATCTGTTGCCGAGACTGTCTTCCTTGTAGTTGCGATAGTTGCCAGATGTGGCGATAGCCTGATTACTGACTGCAATTATTTCTGCTGATTCATGCACAATGTCGCCATCGGAAATTATAGGCTTGTCAATCGACACGTGCCACTTGCCGTTTTGTGGATTATTGCCTTTTGCCACAATCTCGCCGCCTACCTCCACGAGATAGTTCTCTACGCCGTTGCGCTCAAGCATTCGTCCGATTTCGTCGCATCCGAATCCCTTTGCTATTGCACTGAAATTGAATGTGGTGCGGGGGTCGTCTTTTTTTAACTTGTTTCCGTTGAGGTGAGTCTTCCTTATGCCTACAAATTGGAGCATCGAGTCAATGTCAGCATCGGAGGGCATTGCACCCGACTTGTAACCGAATCCCCAGGCATTGATGATTGGCGACAAAGTAGGGTCGAAAGCACCGTTGCTTTCATCGTTTATTTCCACTGATTTGAGATAGATTGTCTTTAGAGCCTCATCTAACGAGTCAGTCTTGTTGTCATTTATGGCGGTAACGAGCGAAGCCTTGTTGAATGGCGACACACTAAGTTCCACGCGGCGGAATGTGGCATCGATGGAGTCCGCGAGATCTTTTGCCGACATATAGGTGATGTGGTATTCGGTGTTCCAAACCACGCCGGATTGCTTAATCCATTCTTTGCGTGATGGCTTGAAGCAGAAAATAAGGATGATGCCGATGATACCGAGGCAGGCGAGGATAATCGCCCTCTTCTTGTTGTGCTCAAATGTGTTCATACCGCAAAATTAAAACATTTTCAGATGAAATAATTGTGAAGATTAAAAAATCGCCTTAATTTTACATACAACCAATAAACAGATAAAATTATGCAACATTCAAATTTAAATAACGTGGATGCATTGGTGCTTTTTGCAAATGGTTTTGAGGAAATAGAAGCAATAGGCACAGTCGATATCCTGCGTCGCGGTGGCATGAATGCCGTTAGTGTGTCAATCAATGAGGATGCAATCGTTACCGGTGCGCACGGAGTGCAGATGATTGCGGACACTGTGGTCAGCGAAGTGCTCAACCTTGATCCGACTTGGGTTGTGCTTCCAGGCGGTATGCCCGGCGCGAAAAACTTGTATGAGTGTGAGTCAGTGCATACGCTTGTCAACAACCAAGTCTCTCGCAATGCCTATGTCGCAGCCATTTGTGCTTCTCCGGCAGTTGTGCTGGCGCAGATGGGTGTGTTGGACGGCCGTCGAATGACGTGCTATCCGGGCTTCGAGAGCCTGTGCAGCAAATCTACGGTAGAAGCAAGCCGCAGCGTAGTAGACGGACATTTCGTAACGGCTAATGGTCCGTCGTCAGTGGCAAATATGTGCTACGACATACTTAAAATAGCCAAGGGCGAAGCGGTTGCCGATGAGGTGATGCAGGGTATGCTGATTACAAAGTAGCGTAAATCGCCCTATTCGTGATGGTAAGGCTCGTTGTGCATAATTGTATATGCACGATAGAGTTGTTCGCAAAACACAAGGCGAATCAAGTCGTGAGGAAATGTCATCTTTGACAAGGAGATTTTCTCATTGGCGCGGTTGTAGACGTCTTCGGAGAAACCATAAGGACCGCCAACAACAAAGACCAGCCGTTTGGGTACGTTCTGCATTTTCTTTTCGATGTAGGCTGAAAATTCAATGGATTTCATCTCCTTGCCGTGCTCGTCGAGAAGTACAACATAGTCAGATGCCTCAAAGTTGGCAAGCAGATTTTGTCCTTCAGCCACTTTTTGTTGCGCCTGCGTCATATTGCGAGTGTTTTTGGCATCGGCGATAAATTGGATGCTGAAAGGCACATAGTGGTTGACGCGTCGGGTGTAGTCGTCTATCCCTGGCGACAAATAGTTGTGGTTGGTCTTTCCTACTACAAATAGGCAAATTTTCATTGGCTTGTTTTTTTATATAAAATAAACCCAACAGCAAATTGCATAGGCTTGCTGTTGGGTTTTATTGTATTTGTTTATTTCAATAAGTCGATGGAGCGGCGAAGGAAATTGTCGAGGTCTGCACCTTTGAGTAGATTGTTGCCCAACAAAGCGATGTCAATCAACTGGCGGAGAGCCGGGATTGTGTCGGCGTATGCTTTGATTTGTGCATTCTCTTCATTTCTGAGACTTTCTGCTTTGGCTTCATGCTCGGAGAGTTGCTTCTTTTCGTCGTCTGTTGCATCTTTCTTCTCACGCAAAGTCTTTGCTGCCTCATTCTCTGCTGCTATAGAAGCCTCGGTAGGAGCGACCTTTTCGTCGAGAGCCGATTTTGCATCAGCGAGGACGCGTTTTACAACCGGGTGCTCCGTGTTGAAGATGATGTTGTAAGAATCCGGCATCTCTCCGTAGAAACTCATACCTGGCTGCATTGCCGCCATCTCCTTCATTCGACGCATATATTCGCTTTGAGTAATCTGCACTGGTTGTGCATCCGATGCCAATTTCTCAAATGTTACCAAAAACTCGCATTTGTCGATTGTCGGAATCTGGCAGCGGAACAACTCAGTAAAGACTGTTCTGTCTTGAGTCGTCAAGTCTGCACTCTTTCTGTCTTCCTTGATGATGAGGTTTTCTACGATGTCGCTGTCAACGCGGACAAAACGTGATTTCTCAAGTTTCTGTTCAAGGAGTCCGACAAAATGACTGCCGAGTTGGTCGTTAATCAGAAGCACGTCATAACCCTTGTCTGTGGCTGCCTTGATATAACTATATTGGTTGGTCTTGTCGGTGGCGTAAAGATAAATCAAATTGCCGTCCTTGTCTGTCTGGTTGCTTTTGATGAGTTCCTTATATTCATCCAAAGTGAACTTCTTGTCGTCGACGTTGCCGAGAAGCGCGAATTTCATAGCGGAGTCGCAGAACTTCTCATCGCTCAGCATACCATATTCGATGAAAATCTTGATGTCGTTCCATTTTTCCTCATATTCGCTTCGGCGGTTCTTGAAGATATTCTCCAACTGGGATGCGACTTTCTTAGAGATGTAGGACGAGATTTTCTTTACATTGGAATCGCTTTGCAAGTATGAACGGGACACATTGAGCGGAATGTCGGGAGAGTCGATAACGCCACGCATAATCATCATATAGTCTGGCACGACACCTTCAACAGAGTCAGTTACGAACACTTGGTTGCAGTACAACTGGATGCGGTTCTTTTGTATGTCGATTTCGTTCTTCAATTTAGGGAAGTACAAAATACCGGTCAAAGTGAATGGATAGTCAACATTCAAATGGATCCAAAACAAAGGATCTTCATTGCCAGGGTAAAGTTCGTGGTAGAACTTAAGATAGTCTTCATCTTTCAATTCAGAAGGCTGTACCGTCCATGCCGGTTTTACGTCGTTGATTACGTTGTCTTCTTCGGTATCGACCATTTTGCCGTCTTTCCACTCTTGTTTCTTTCCGAATACGATAGGAATAGGCAAGAATTTGCAGTACTTCTTGAGAAGTGATTCAATCTTGTCCTTTTCGAGGAAATCCTTGCATTCATCATCGATGTAAAGAACGATGTCAGTACCTCTATCGGCTTTGTCAATCTCGTTCAGTTCAAATTCGGGAGAACCGTCGCACGACCAGCAAACAGCCTTTTCGCCTTCTTTGTATGATTTCGTGCGGATTTCCACCTTTTTTGAGACCATAAATGCAGAGTAGAAACCGAGTCCGAAATGACCGATTATGGCATTTGCATCGTTCTTGTATTTTTCCAAAAACTCTTCTGCGCCTGAGAATGCAATCTGATTGATGTATTTGTCAATGTCGGCGGCAGTCATACCGATACCGGAATCGCTGATTGTCAAAGTGCCTTTGTCTTTGTCGAGGCTGACTTTGACATTCACATTGCCGAGTTCGCCTTTAAATTCGCCGCACGACGACAATGTGCGTAATTTCTGTGTGGCATCAACTGCGTTCGACACGATTTCACGAAGAAAAATATCGTGGTCGCTATATAAGAATTTTTTGATGACTGGAAAGATGTTTTCCGTAGTCACTCCGATTTTACCTTTTTGTGTAGTCATATCGATTGTGTTTTGATTTTCTGATTTCTGCATTGCAAAAAAAATGCCATATTCAAAAGAATATGACATTTTATACATGTATTATGACTAATAGTCAGTCAATGACGGCTACATTATGCGGCAGTCCAACTTGTCGCTTCCTGCAGTATGGTCAACCACGATTTTATTGCCTTTCTCAACTTCGGCTTTCAGTACCATTTCGGCGAGTTCATCCTCAAGGTATTTTTGGATGGCACGTTTCAATGGCCTTGCACCGAATTGCTTGTCGAAACCCTTGTCGACAATGAATTCTCTGGCAGAGTCGGTCAGTTCCAGTTCGAAGCCGAGACTTTTGATACGGCTGAAGAACCCTGCCAATTCGAGGTCGATAATCTGGTTCAAAGCGTCTTTGTCCAGACTGTTGAACATCACAATGTCGTCGACGCGATTGAGAAACTCTGGCGCAAAAGTCTTGTTGAGCGCCTTTTGGATGACACCTCTCGAATAATCGGCACTGTTGCCGCCGGTATTGAAACCGATACCGTTGCCGAAATCGTTCAGTTGGCGTGTACCAATGTTGGAGGTCATGATTATTATGGTGTTCTTGAAATCTACAGTGCGACCGAGGCTGTCAGTAAGCCGGCCCTCGTCCATTACCTGCAACAGCATATTAAACACGTCGGGATTTGCTTTCTCTAGTTCGTCAAGGAGCACTACGGAGTAGGGGTGTCTGCGTACCTTTTCCGTGAGTTGTCCACCTTCTTCATATCCCACATATCCCGGAGGCGCACCCACGAGTCGTGAAACGGAGAACTTCTCCATATATTCGCTCATGTCGATGCGAATCAATGCGTCCTTTGAGTCAAACAGAAATTCTGCAAGTTTTTTTGCCAAGTGGGTTTTGCCCACACCCGTAGGTCCAAGAAACAGAAATGTGCCGATAGGGTGGTTGGGGTCTTTCAGTCCGACGCGGTTTCGCTGGATTGACTTGACAATCTTGTCGATGGCCTCGTCTTGCCCTACAATCGAATCTTTGAGCACTGTACCCATATTGAGCAGACGTGAACTTTCAGTCTGCGCAATACGCTGGACGGGCACTCCTGTCATCATTGCCACCACTTCTGCTATTTTGTCTTCATCGACAATCTCTCTATTGTTTTTCAATTCAGATTCCCATTGCTGCTTCTTTTCTTCAAGCACTGCGTTGAGTTGTCTGACTTCGTCTCGGAGATGAGCCGCTTCCTCGAAATTCTGTGCTTGCGCTGCCGCAAGTTTCTTCTCGGTGGTTTGAGCAATTTTTCCCTCCAACTCTTCTATTTCCTTTGGCGCGGAAACATTGCCTACGTGGACTCTCGCTCCGGCTTCGTCAAGTGCATCAATGGCTTTGTCGGGGAAGAAGCGGTCGCTTATATAGCGCTGTGTCAGTGATACACAGGCGGCAAGTGCCTTGTCGGTGTAGGTGACATTGTGATGGTCTTCATAACAGTTCTTGATGTTGTGAAGAATCTGGAGCGTTTCCTCTGCGCTTGTCTGCTCGACCATGACCTTCTGGAAACGACGTTCCAATGCTCCGTCTTTTTCAATGTTCTTGCGGTACTCGTCGAGCGTTGTTGCGCCAATACATTGGATTTCGCCCCTCGCTAATGCCGGTTTGAGCAAATTCGCAGCATCCATTGTGCCTTGCTGATTGCCTGCGCCGACGATATTGTGGATTTCGTCAATGAAGAGGATGATATTCGGATTTTTCTTGACTTCATCGATGATGGCCTTTATGCGCTCCTCGAATTGGCCTCTGAATTTCGTGCCGGCAACGATGGCTGCCATATCAAGCGACATTACGCGTTTGTCAAACAGCAGTCGCGACACCTTGTGCTCCTTGATGCGGATTGCCAGTCCTTCCACGATGGCAGACTTTCCGACACCTGGTTCTCCGATAAGCACCGGATTGTTTTTCTTCCGGCGACTTAATATTTGGATTACTCGTTCAATTTCATTTTCCCTACCGACAACAGGGTCAAGTTTGCCCTCTTCTGCGGCGCGGGTGATGTCGTTGCCAAAACGATTAAGCACTGGTGTATCAGACTTTCTCTCGTCACGCCGGTCTTGCCGCGGCTTGGAAATTGTGGCCTTGTCTTTCTCGGATTCCTCAGGGAAGCCGTCTTCGTCGGGTGGCACATCATTGTTTTCAAAGCCGTTGCGAAAAGACGCAATGGCTAATGGTAACAACAAGTCTGCTTTATCTTGAGTGTATTTTGTCATAACAGTTTATTTGTTCTCCTAATCCGCAAAAATAATGCCAAGAATGGAGAAAAAGAGAAGATGGTATCGGTCATTCGGCCAATACCATCTTCTCTTATTTTCGGCTACCAAAATTTGTTGGTACTTGGATTGTATTCAAAACCAGCGGATTGTAAAGTAGTAGTCAACTCGTCAATGTTGATGTCCTGACTTTTACAAAACTCCTCAAGCGAATCGTAGTTGTCGCGCAATTGCTGGTTGACATAACTCATCAGGATGAATGGGTCAGTTGGTAGATTTGTCATAATTTCTTTATTTCAAAAATTGAACCTTCGGTCAGTGATACATAAATTTTGCCGTTGAACTTTTCAAAGCCGTTTATTTCCGATGATCCACAACGATATGTCCACAAAAGTTCGTGTGTGGCTTTGTCGATGGCGGCAACCATACCACGGCGCGATCCCATATAGATTACGCCTTTGTCCTCTGTAATGATACAGGGCGCATGTTCATATCCGAATCCGGCATCAACGACAAAGGCTACATTGGCTTCGTCGTTGTTTGGATTTACAGCCAATAATTGTCCGTCCATAGTCTTAGCATACACAAGTTTCTGGTCGACTGAGCAACCGAGGCTTTCCCGAACCTTATATTTCTTGTCGAAATTGCTTCGCCATATTTCCTTGCCGCTCTTTCTGTCGAGGACTGTCATATACCGGTCAGGAGCAACAATGATTACGCGGTCCTTGGTTACGACAGGCACACAGTTGCCTGGACTGAGCATATTGGCAGTTGAACCGTTTGACCATTCCCATTTGAGTTTGCCTGTTTTTCTGTCAAGGCAGCGGAGATAGGTGTCCCAAGTGCCGAAAATCACGTCATCGCCGTCAACAACAGGCTCGGCTTGGCAATAATTGCCCAATTCTGTCCGCCAGACAAGATTGCCGGTGTTCACATTCCAGCACTCGAATTTCTTGTATCCGCCTTGGTAGAGTTTCCCGTTTACGATAATGCCGTCGGCAACATAAGGTCCTGATGATTCATTTTCGCGAATCGTTCTTCCTGTTTTCTTGTCAGCCCAGATGATGCGTTTGTCGGAAGTCGGGATGATAATGTAATTTGAAGAGCCTATGGCTGGACGTGAAAACAACGATGCGTCGGTTTTCATTGTCCAGACAGTGTTGCCACCTTTGTCGATGGCTTTGACTTCTCCCAATGAGTTGCCAAAATAGATGGCATTTTTGTCAACTGCCAGTCTTGTGAAGATGGATGCCTTGTCTTGATAGATGCACTTTATTGAAAATCCGTCGGGAACAACATTCTTCTCGGTCTTCGCATATTTGAATTTTGGATGGTTGTCTCTGATTGGGAGAGCCCATTGCAGTTTCTTCTCTTGTCCAAGTACTTTGTCGTAGATATGGATTGAATCACCATCAATGGAGAAGTCGGTATAGCCATATCCGTCTTTGGCGTGCGTCATATCGAGGGCGCGGCAGATTACGGCATCAATGTCGCCACCCTTGTAGTATTCGTAAGTGTGGTAGTGCCCACAGATGTGGATTATGGTTTTGTATTTTTGCAGGATGTTTACATAGTCCTGCCAGTTGTCGAGGTCGTCCTTGATAGGGTAGTGGTTTATCGACACTACACGTTTGCCTGAAGCGCAGCGTTTGCCGAGTTGGTCTTCAAGCCAAATCAGGTCTTCTTGTTTGATATGTCCGTCGCCCATTTTCATAAACGGACCACAGTTGATGCCGATAAACACCAGACTGTCGGTTTCAAACACAAACTTGTCGTCGCCCCAGATGTCGTTGAAGGTTTTGGTGGCACTCTGCGACCAGTTGTTTTCGTGATTGCCGGGGATTACGTAAATGGGCTTGGTTAACTTGTTGACAATCTTCTTGACGTTAATCAGTTGCTCGTCACTTCCTTCATTTGTCAAATCACCAGAGAGAATTACAAAATCGGAATTGTTCTTGTTGATTTCGTCGATGGCAATCTTCAGTTGTTTCTCATTTTCGTTTCCCGGTGTTACGTGGATGTCGGTTAAAAGGGTGAAATTTAATCCGTAGGCGTTGTTTAAAGTCAGCAGGAATGCCAACATTAACAAGCCTTTTAGAATCAGGTTTCTCTGTTTCATAATGGTTTTGATATGTTTTTGTTGATTTAATCGTTAAGCATTGCTTTCATTTCTTTCGAAAGGTATGGCTCGATGGCTTTTACCGGCAATTTGAAAGAGATGAGTCCCACAGCGTATGGTGCTATTTCGTATTGCTGGTAAACGAAATTGACACTGTCGTTTGCAATCCATGGGGAATGTTCTGGCAGTGGTATGGTATTGCCGTCTGAGAGCATCAGACAGGAGTTTAGAGTTGCATCGGTTACATCTTCGCCGCAGTCTTTCAGATACTGCATAACACCTTTGCGCAGAATCGCCTGCATACTCTTGGACTTGGCTGGATTGATGGCACTCTTGATGAGTTTGCGAGTCCGTTTGTCAAAGTTTATGCTATAAGAAGAAAATGAGCCATGCGCTCCGCCCAATTCGCAATATTTGGTAAAATCGTATGTCAGATATTTGTTGGTTTCTTCACCTTTGCGAATCTCAATTTCGTTGCAGTAGGGCGGTACATCGCTTGAATCATTTCCCATAAAGGCACATTGCTCGTCTTGCGAACTCTTCATATATTTGGCAGAGCCGTTGCCGTAGTAGTCAATCATCTGTTTGCCTTTCAGAAAACTGCCCTTGTAAATGGGATATGCTTTCTTGCAATCGTCATCGCCATTGGTCTGAGGAAGGTAGCAGTCGGCGAGCAGTCCTGCAATCGCTGATTTGACAGACTGGGCAAGACTGTCGTTGCCGCACGGCCAGTCAACATAAATGTGACTCTTGATGGATGTGCTTGCTTGTTTGTTGAACACTATGCTGTCTACCTCAAACCTGGTGTCAACGAGATTGGTGGCTGTGGAGTCGTTAATCGCTGAATCTGAAATTGTAGAATCGCCCGTTTGCTTTGACGATGAATGACAGCCCGAAATCAGGGTCGCGGTGATGGCACAAGCGAAAATTATATTTCTCATATTGACTTTGTTTTGGGGTGGTTTAGTGCTTGCGTGTCGCAACAGGTCTGATAGAACTGCCTATAGACCGGTCGTTCCTGTAGAAATTGAAATTCGCAAAATAGAAGTATAGGGTGTGGGCATTGCCAGAGTTCTCATCGTCGAGATAATTTGTCCAATACACGCCGTTTTCGCCGTAAGAGTAGTAATCCTTCCCGTTATGAGCACCGGCGGCAGGGAGAAAAATCTGGTTGCCGTTTCTTTTGCTTTTGATGTTGTAACCTCTCACGGTGTCGCCTTTTGCAACAGCAATCTCAGTCCAAGCCCATAAGCAATTTGTCGTGTCTGCCAATTCCGTAAATTCCTTGTATGTCGGGATTCGGCAAGGTGCACCCCATTGCACTGTCGCCACGTCATCCTTTTCGGTGAGGGTCGTCAGTTTGTCGTTGGAGTTGTATTTGTTTGTGTTGTTGAAATCATGCCCCCAACGGTAGGTGTCCCAAGAATAATCCGTTTTCGGTGCAGTTTCGCCCCATGCATAAAAGTCGCCCCTGTCGGTCGCTGTTTTTGCGCCGACATTTGTTTCAGCCCAAAGTGTGCCGCTGGGCAAATCAAGGTCTACAAACCGATGTCCGTTAATGGTTGAAACGGTGTCGTCGGCGGTGTCCTTCTTCTGAGAACTCTTGACGGTGCAGGAAGTTGTCATAGAGACCGCTAACAATGCTATGGATAAATATGATAATTTCAGCATAATTAGAGACTTGTTTTGAGATTGTTATTCTTTCGTTCAGATTGGCGCAGGAAGATATTTGCAAGAATTGCTCCTGAAACATTGTGCCAAACGCTGAATACAGCGCCCGGGATGGTAGCCAAAGGATATTGCGCGAAATGCACGGTTGCCAACGATGTGGCAAGTCCGGAATTCTGCATCCCGACCTCAATCGACACGGCGCGGCATTTTGTAGTATTCATTTTCATCAGAAGTCCGGCACCGTAGCCAAGCAAATAGCCAAGTACATTGTGCAGAATTACAATGACCAGTATAAGCAGACCGCTGCTTATTAGGCGTTCTGCATTTGCGCTTACCACTGCTCCGACGATTGCAACGATTGCAAGTGTCGAAACCAATGGTAATAAATCAATCGCTTTTTCTGTGAATTTGGAGAAGAAGCGGTTGATTATGAAGCCGAGGACGATAGGAAGGATTACTACTTGAATAATTGACAAGAACATAGCAAGCAGATTGACATCAACTGTTTGCCCAGCATACAGGTAGGTCAGTAACGGTGTCATTACAGGCGCCAATATGGTTGATACGGAAGTGATGCCAACAGACAGGGCGACATCGCCTTTGGAGAGATAGGTCATAACGTTGGAAGATGTTCCGCCGGGGCATGTGCCTACAAGGATTACTCCGATGGCCAATTCTGGCGACAGGCGGAATGTCTTGACGAGCAGGAATGCCAAAAAAGGCATAATGGCGAATTGGGCGATAGTGCCTATTATCACGTCCTTAGGATTGCTGAACACAATGCGGAAGTCATGGGGCTTTAGGGTCAGTCCCATACCGAACATAACGATGCCTAACAGAATGTTGATATAACTTGTTTTGATGACTCCGACAATGTTCGGGGCAAATAGGGCAAACACTGCCATTGCAATTACAATGATTGCCATATTTTTGCTGAAGAAGTGGGATAGTTTTCTTAAAAAATCCATTGTTATATTTTACTGATTAAGAATCAAATTAATGTTTGCTGCGAAGTTTGACGTTTTCTCTTAGACAGTTGCCATAGAAAAATAACTCTTGCAAATGAAGATTGCCCAAGGGAAAGAAGTTTTGAAACGATGGCAGAAAGTAGCGGTTGGGGTCTATATTGTCTACGACAAGCACATGGCTTCGCTGGTCAACGCTTACCGTGACAGCCTTTGATTTGTCGAGGGCAACAACGGCAGTGCCATACGGAAACCGAGGGTCGTCGGTTTTCTCCGGGTCATTTGCATCGAGAAGTGTTGCCGGTTGTGCGGAAGTGGTCCACGACACAGGGTTGATGCATCCGATATTGTCAGTGCACAATAGCGGACATATTGCATCGGTGGTCGTTACGCTGTTGAAATTGATAGTGACCCCACGCGAAGATGCATCCTTTGCGAGTTTGATGTGCGATGTGCGGTGATTTGCTTGGGTAACGGTGTCCTGTGCCGTTATTCCGTTGCCGACCACATAGGCGGCTATAAGGTTTTCGTAAGTGTTGTCGTCAATGTGTTTGAGAATTTCGGTAACCATCTTTCCCCCTTGACTATATCCAGCAAGGATGAAAGGTCGATTGTTGTTGAAATGCGACAGGTAATAGTCGAACGCATCAATGGCGTCATTGACGGCAACTGCTTCTGCGGTCTTGGCCACTGCTCCGGTCAGCCCTTCAAAAGTGGCTTGACGATAGTAGGGGATAAACAAGTTGGCATCGGAGGCAAAAATTGTATCGGCAAGTTGCGCAGAAAGACTCCAGGCATCCCTATGGGTGTCATTGTAAGGGTCGGCGTTATAGTGAGTATTGCCTTTTTCGTCATTCCAGGCAAAAACGCACGTGGGTAGCAGATAGAACACGTCGACCTTGGTTTTATCAATTGACTGCAGCCGTTGGTCACCTTCATACCACAACGAGTAGTCGGACCAGTCTAGCAATGCTGCATCTTCATCCTTGCCGTTATTGCATGCGATGCACACATATTGGCTGAAGAGCAACAGTAATATCAGGGAAAGCGAATGCCTCATAGTTTGAACTGTCATACCATAGCAGACAAAAACAGTTTTTTGTCAGTACAAAGTTAGTGATATGTACAGATAAAAACAAGACCGCAATTTTGGTTGCGGTCTTGTAACTATTTAAAGTCGGATGACTGTTAGCCTTCAAATTCGATGAGTGGAGCGTCAGTGCCTACAACATCGTCAACGTTGACAAACACACGCTTGACAACGGCGTCTGCTTCTGCCGCCAACTCGTTTTCCATCTTCATTGCTTCGTAAACCAAGAGGAGGTCGCCTTTCTTTACTTTGTCGCCTGCTTTAACTCTAACCTCGATTACTTTACCGCCCATTGGTGCACGTTCTACAGGACCAGTGATTGGTGCTTCTTCTACGGCTGCGGCTTTTGGCGCTTCTTCAACAACAGGTTCTGCCGCCTTGTAACTTGCTTCACGGCGTTTCTTCAAGAAGCCGTTGGCAACAGATGGCAACAATTGAAGGAGAAGATATTCCTGCTCGTTTTCTGCGAGTTTGCATCCGCCGAGGTCTGCCAATACGGGGTTTTCAGGTGCTTTGTAGGAAGCCACATCGTATGGCGTTTCAACCGGGCTACCAGTGATTTGCGCACGGAAATCATCGGTGATGGCAACTGGTGTCTTTCCGTATTCACCCTTGATAAGAGAAATAAACTGGTTTGACTTGGTTGTGTAGTCAGCGTTGCCTTTCTTGCGGTCGATAGCAAGGCTTACCGCCTGACTGCCTACAATTTGGCTTGTCGGAGTAACCAACGGCACCAAACCAGCATCGCGGCGTACCTTAGGAATCAGTTTCATTGCATCGTCAAGTACGTCTGAAGCGTTGAGTGCTTTCAGTTGGGCAACCATATTTGAATACATACCGCCAGGCACTTCGGCATCCTTTACCAACAAGTTTGGCTTCGGGAAATTGAAGTAGTCTTCAATCTTGTGGCAAGCATCGAGCAATGCCTCTTCGTCGTTGGCTTTGGCTGCCTCGACTGCGGTGTCGAACAATGCTTCAATGTTAGCCGGCAATTTGTCGTTCAGTGGATCGAAATCTTTCGGGAAATCGCCCTTGTGTAGGTCGAAATCGGCGAGGGCAGTGCGCACGCCTTTGAGTTGCTCGCGGATGCGGCCAACAGCCTCCATATTTACTTCCAGCGTGATGTCAAGACGTTTTGCAAACAGGTAAACCAACTCAATTGCTGGAGCGGCAGAACCGCCACCGAAATACCAGATGTTGGTGTCTACGATGTCAACGCCGTGGAGCATAGCCATAACAACTGATGCCAAGCCATAGCCTGGGGTACAGTGTGTGTGGAAGTCAACAGGAACGCTCACGGCAGCCTTGATCTTTGAAATCAGTGATGCTGCACGGAGTGGATTGACAAGACCTGCCATATCTTTCAGTGTGATAATCTTTGCACCATAGGCTTCCATACCCTTGGCTTTTTCAACGAAATATTCGTCGGTGAAGATTTTTTCAGGCTCTTCTGCTTTCTTTGATCCGAAAAGTTTTGCGAAGAAACCTTTCTTTTCTACAGGTGCTTCCGATTTCGGATCAACGGTGTAGCAAACAGCACCATCGGCAATGCCGCCCATCTCGTTGATGAGTTTTATTGATTCCTTTACGTTGTCGAGGTCGTTGAGAGCATCGAAGATACGCATAATGTTCAGGCCATTCTTGATGGCTTCTTTATAGAATCCCTCAAGCACAGAGGTAGGATAAGGCACATAGCCAAACAAGTTGCGTCCGCGTGACAAGGCGGTGAGTTTTGAAACTCCGCCCATTGTATCGCTGATTGTTTTCAAGCGTACCCATGGGTCTTCGCCAAGATAACGCATCACTGAGTCAGGAACAGCTCCACCCCATACTTCCATAGCATAGAATCCTGCGTCTTTGTAGAGAGGTAGCAATTTGTCGATGCTTTCCTGCTTCATTCTGGTGGCAAACAATGATTGTTGTCCGTCACGTAGGGTTAAATCCCTTACTTTTAAACTGCGACTCATAACTGTATTGTTTTTGTTTTTATGATGTTATGTTTCTAATCTTGTTCTATATTACGGAAATTTTTCCGTAAATATGATGCAAATTTAAATGTTTTTATTAAATCTGCAAAAGTTTTTCTACTCAAAAGCATTGTCGATAGCCTCAACCGGGACTTCTTCTTCGACAGTATCTCCGTAACTTTCCTTGTGGCAAGCGGAGAATCCAGCCGGAGGATCAGGGAATTTTGCTGTCTGTGAGTATGGCAATGACTTGTCGGCATACACTTGTTTCATATAGATGCCGTAAATAGGCAATGCCATTGCCGCACCTTGTCCCTGCGACATATTGTTGAAGTGGATGTAGCGCTCGTCGCCTCCGACCCATACTCCCGACACAAGATTTGGTGTAAAGCCCATAAACCAACCGTCGGCATTGTAGTTGGTCGTACCTGTCTTGCCGCCCATTACCGCCGTAATGTTATATGGTGCACGGCGTAGGCGATTACCTGTACCGGAATTGATGACGTTTTGGAGTATGTCAATCATCTTGAAGTAGGCTTCTTGGCTCATTACTTCTGTGTACTGAGGAGTAAATTCGGAAATCACGTTGCCGTTGGCATCGGTAATCTTTGTTACATATATAGGGTCAACACGCAATCCCTTGTTGGAGAATGCTGTGTAGGCAGTAACCATTTCCCTTACCGACACGTCGCACGGTCCAAGACAGAGCGACATTACCGGGTCGAGGTGGTTTGTGATGCCAAAAGTATGCATTGTCCGGGCTAATGTGGACGGCGAAAGTTCGCTCATCAGCCGGGCTGAAATCCAGTTGTTGGAGTTTGTCAGTGCCCAATAGAGGTCAACCATTTGTCCTTCGCGTGCGTGACCTGCATTTCGTGGCGACCACACTTGTCCGGTTGACAATACGATTGATGGTTGTGAGTTTAGGAACTGGTCACACGGAGTATAGCCTTCTTCAAAGGCATAGGTGTAGAGGAACGGCTTGACGGTAGAACCGATTTGCCTGCGGCCAACACCTGCCATATCATACTGGAAGAAATGAAAATTCGGTCCGCCAACGTATGCCTTGATTTCTCCTGTCAAAGGGTCCATAGACATAAAGCCGGCACGGAGGAACATCTTCTGGTAGATTACAGAATCTCGCGGCGACATAGTTTTGCTGACTTGTCCGCCATCATAGGAGAATACAGTCATATCGACAGGTTTGTCGAAGGCTTCCATAATTTCAGCATCGCTGTAGCCGGCAATCTTCATAACCCGATAACGTTCACTCTGACGGATGGCTCTGTCAACCAGTTTCTGTGGCGTCATAGTCCCGAGTTCGTCGGCATTGGTCGTGTACGGACCTCGACTGCCTTTCTCTTTGTTGAACTGCGGTTGAAGTGTGTTCTTTAAGTGTTGCGTAACAGCCTCCTCTGCATATTTCTGCATACGGGAGTCGATAGACGTGTAGATATGCAGACCGTCAGTGTAGATATTGTATTTTGAGCCGTCTGGCTTCGGGTTCTTTTCAACCCATCCGTATAGAGGATTAGTTGCCCATTGGATGGAATCGTCTACATATCGTTGCTGATCCCAATCTGGATAGTCGCTACGGCGTGGCTCTTTGGCTTGCATCATCAGGCGTACGGCTTCACGGAAATAAGGTGCGATGCCGTCCTTGTGGTCCACGCGAGTGAAATGCACGTCCAATGGAAGTGCGCTGATGGAATCACGCTCTTCAGCGGTGAGCATATCTTCCTTGTACATTTGGTTGAGCACCACATTGCGCCGCCCGAGGGCAGCCTCTTTGCGGTCTGCTCTTACTGGGTTGTAGAGTGAAGGGTTCTTAGCCATGCCAACGAGCATCGCCGCTTCTTCAATCTTCAGACTGTCGGGCGTGGTGTTGAAATACACATGGGCGGCGGTCTTGATGCCTACGGCATTGTTGAGGAAGTCAAACTGGTTGAGGTACATTTTGATGATTTCCTCTTTGGTGTAGAATCGTTCGAGTTTAACGGCGATGGCCCATTCTACTGGCTTCTGGATGAAGCGGTCCATCAAACCCTGTGACTCTGGAGAATAGAGTTGCTTGGCCAATTGCTGGGTGATGGTACTGCCACCACCGGCATTCTTCTGCCGCATTATCAAGGTCTTGAACAGCACTCGTGACAGTGCACGGATGTCGATGCCGGAGTGGTCCATAAAGCGTGAGTCTTCTGTGGCGATAAGAGCCTTTATGACATTTGGCGAAATTTCAGAGTAGTCGGCATAGACTCGGTTGTTGCGGCTTTGGTAGAAACGTCCCATCTCCACGCCGTCGGACGTGAACAGGCGCGACGCAAATCGGTCTTCGGGGTTGAGAAGTCCTTCGACAGGGGGCATATAGCCTATATAGCCGTGATAAATCATTACTCCCACGAGCATGACAACGAGAATGCCACAAATATTGATTGCCCACAGTGCTTTGATTATTTTCGATGTGCGCTTGGACCGTTTTATGTCTTGGTCGATTGGTCTTGTATGCATTACCAGTTTTCTGATTTTATAGAATATTCCAATCACAAAAGTAATAAAATATATTTATAATGCATTGCCGGTACTTGTTTTCTCAAATCTTTTCCGTATGTTTGCACTTACCTTAGATTTGCAGCGGCAAACCGAAACTGAAATAGGAATGATAAATTTGCAGT
>CAVCEE010000012.1:0-78663 GCA_963601185.1 bacterium | reverse complement strand
GCTTCCGCCCTCTTCCTTCGTCTTGTCTTTTTATCGCATCATTTCAATGTTCTCTTCTCTCGCAATCAGGCTCATTTCCCGATTGCGAGTGCAAAGGTACGGCAACTTTTCTTTCCCACCAAATATTTTTGACAAAAAATTATGTTGTAAAACATCTTTTTTCTTTCAGCATCACTTATCCATCTAATTTGCAACATTTTACTAAAATAAAATTTTTTTACCAAAAAGTTACATTTTCCCCTTTCTGCGACACCGTCGGCAAAAACACACTATTCATCGAGACGTTGAGTATTGGTATTCAAATTTCCTTATGTAATATTGGTTTGCGTCTTTCACTCCCTCGAGCCGGTTGAACGAGTCATAGGTGTAGACCGTGGTTACACCACTCGGAGCGGTAACCTCCGCCACGCCTGTAAGCCATCGGTAGGTCATTGTTGTAATGTCGCGGTCTGGCAGACCTCGCCGTATCGACCCGAACACAGATTTCAACATAGCCTCATCACACAGCCGCGACAAAGCGTCAGCATCGGTTCCTGCTTTACCAACGAGCGTGGCATAGTCCGTGCCGAGAGCCTCAACAACCGGGTATCTGCCGCCATAAGCCCACAAATATGATGCTAACACGCGACCTTTGTAACTTACCTGCGCTATGTTGCCGCAAAGGTCATAGGCATATTCAAACTCAGGGATACTTATATATTCCTTCAACTCGTCACTAATGAAGATTTCACCCAACCGGTATTTGTCGAGTGCCGCCACCCCCATTTCTCCGACAAATGTGCGCACAATGCGTCCGTGGTCATCATATTCGTTTCTCTTCGCCGAGACGATTGTGCCCTCACAAACCGTGACTTCCGAAACGACAAGATTGCAGTTGCTACTCATATAAGTGTAAAATGTTTCCTCCTTCTGCCCTCGCGAGTTCTCCGTCCAAACCGACCTCTTCAGGTGGCACAGATTCTCCTCTGGCGACTGGTCGGAGAAATAACTACTTCCTGCTGTCCTTACCGACGTTGCGCCAGTAGCCGACACTTCCGACACCGTGGCACTTGCAAGCCTCTTCGCATAGGCGTTTAAAGTGTATTTGCTCACCGTGTAGTCAGCAATAAGGTCGACAGAGTCCTTGAGCATCAGGTTGCTGAAATCGCTTATCTTCACAAAGTCGCCAGTGAGGTCACCCACTGGAACCTCAACGACAGAATACTGATAGTCATACTGACGGCGTAGCAATTTGTCACTTGGAGAGAAAACGGTCTTCCTCACCAAATCTCCCCTTTTATAGGCTTTCGAGGTCGGAATCCGGTTGTTTGCCGGCCCACTGTTGCTGAATGACATGTCAAGCATGTCTGGATAGTCGCGGCAGGTAGTAAAATCGTACTGCGTCACAATGTCGCCAGCCTCGGTTTCCTTGGTTTCAAACACACGGTGATAGAGGATGCCCGAATATCCGGAGGCTAAGCCAACCAGCCCCACAGACGATGTGCCGTAGACCGTGGCAATGTTGTCGCCCAAGCCACCATCGTCGTGTCCGCCGAAAATAAAGTGATAGGAATATTCCGGCTCCATTGGCACTACCCCACTCGAACTGTGGGTATCGGAATAGGAGTCGCTGTATCTGAACGTCCGCCGCAGAGTGCCGTTGGTTTCATCATTGGCAAACGACGACACAGCCTTTATTCTCAGTCCGCCCCACCTACGGCGTGTGTCGCTACGCTCCTCAACCATCTCGTCAAACGCTATTTCAACAATTCCGAAATCGCCCTCGGCATTCTCTCTTTCGAAATAATCCTCCAAATCAGCCAAGCCAATGTTGCGCGGATTATAGAGCACCATTCTGTACGAGCCAGCATCCAGCTCAATCTTATGCGGCGAGACACTGTTCTCTCGGTCGATAAACACCATCTTGACCACATTGTTGTTTCCGTCCAGGATCTTTACCGACGGATAATAGTCGGAATAGAGAGGGCTGTGGGTGTTGTTATAGTCTTTCCATCCATCATCGCCGTTCAGGTAGCCAAGTGCGTCAAACATGCCGAAATATTTCGACACATCGACAGTTATGGTAGTCTTAACACCCAATGCAATGGGCTGCGCCGTCTTTTCCGAATACTTTCTTCCGCACAGCGTATAGTTGCGCGGAGTGACCGTTGTAGTGACATATTCCTCGTTTTTGATGCCATTCACATAACCGTAGTCATGCTGCTCCCAGTCGAGCGTGGTGTATCCTCCTGTCGGATAGTTTATCCGGCGGAGCACACCAATCATTGTCTGCGGTTCACTGGGACTGCGATCGCCTTTCGGATAACTGCCCGATGGATGCCCGTAGTCGCCTGTAAGCAAAGTCTTGTTGTCCGCACCGTTGTAGTATCCCCAATGATCCTGCGAGTTGCGATAGGATTCTCGCACCTCGCCGCCCTGATAGTCGAACGAGCAGAGCATTTGCCTCTCCTTGCCGTTGACCGACAAGCGGTCTATCCGCGAAAGGAGTCCTCCGTATTTTCCACCGAATGGGCTCTGCTCCTGAGTGAAATCAAATTTCTTTGACACGGTGTTTTTGGCATCTCCGCAATGCACCTCAATCTGCGCCAAGCGGTCGTAGCGCGTAGAGAATGTGCCGAGCGTCTCTGACTCCGTTTCATACTTGAACTCAACTGTTTCCGAGCCTGCGACTATGCGTTTCAGCAATTTCGGATAATAGTCGATATAGGAATCCGCACCTGTCAGTCCGCAAGTGAGGCGACGTATGTAGTCTGAGTCAAAGCAATCCTCATAGCGGTATGTTCCGCCAATCCGGTATCTCCTCCGACCTGCATCCTGATATTCAAACACAATGGAATCGCCTTGCATCGACTTGATTTTAGTGAGATGCCACGCCGATGTAAACTTGTATTTTGATTTCTTCCGGTCGGGATTCTGCTGAATGTCGGGATAGTACAGATATTCATATTCGCTTTTCTCCGTCTCTTCAAAAAAATAGTGCGTACCATTGCCGTCAACCACTTCGTAGCGGTTGGGATATGCCGACTGCAACTGTCTGCCGTTTCGGAAGTCAAGAAACTCATTCGACTGAAGAGCCATTCTCCGGTTGTCATCGTAGGCAAATGTGCAGTCAAGTCCCAGACCCGATAGCCGCAACACGTCGTTTGCCACATCCATACGTCCATCCTCATACGACTGGCAATACCGAGAAATGAATCTCACATACTCTGAATTGGCAATCGCATTGTCGTACTCCGCAGGTTTCTGCCGCACATAGTTGCGGAGTTCCCTGCCGTTGGCATCTATGTGCAGCAATCCTCGCATTGTACCGTTTTCTTCAAGCATCTCGTCGGGCAGACCGTTGACTGTGCGGACGATTGCCGCCCCTGCGTGGAGACTCCACCCCAGCCCCACAATGCCTGCTGTTTCGTCAACCTTGATGCCACCGCTATGATACGCGATGCTTATCGGTATGGATAGAGCTCCCTGCCTGACCTCATAAATAGGGATGTTGATGTCGGGCTGTCCTGTTGCATAGGACACACCGATATCCAACCCACCGTCGAGGCTGCTTACGGTCGGGCTTGGGGGCAGTTGTGTGAAGTTGTGGGGAGCATAGCCGCGGTTGTCCGCCATAGCCGCAGCAGCCGCAACTACAAATGTTAGTATGCTGATTATGACTTTCATCAAATCTTGCTCTAATTTGGAATTTTAGGAAAACAACCCACACTCGTCACGACGATGCGTTGTATCTCATCTTCATGCCTCGTGATGGCAACTGCATCAGCAAGCACACAACTGTCGCTCGCTATGCGGTAATGGTCTGTCCATAAATACCTGTCGCCCTGCGGATGAACAAGAATGACAGTGTTGACCGAAGAATCGACAAATTGTCCAAGTCTCAGCAGTTCGACCAAATCAGCAGTACTGCGGTTCATCTTTATCAATTCAAAGTTTTCAATCACGCCGCTTTCAAATTCGTAGAGGCAATTTGGCATAGGAAGATTCCGGATATAGAATATAGTGTCTCTACCACCGGTAATCACAGCCCAACACGGTGCGTCATCATCAACAAATTTGATTCTGCTGCCTATATAGGTCCTCTTTATCTGCGCCCTTGTCAGTTTTATCAACGGATTCTCAAAAATCTCTTTGTTATCTGTCACAGCCACAATCGTGTCATTTGATTTCAGCACCTTGAAAATCCTCGAGTCGGTGGCGTAGGCTATTTCCGATGATGTGGGAATTTCCGAGGGAAACAGTCTGACCCCACGAAACGCAATGCCTACCGAGTCTATGTCAAGAGCCTTCCCCTGCGCCAGGACTCCGACAGAGAGCCAGACAAGCAACATCAATATTAGTGCTTTATGTTTCATAACATTCAACGATTTATTGATTTCAATGTTAAAATATATTTTATAGGCTCACTAAAACTTGCACCTGGACGAGTCTTCCCATTGTAAGTATAATCAAAGAGTCTATCAGCACCTAACAAGAGGTCAAAATTATGGACTGCTTTGGTCGACTCTTCTCGTCTGTATAATATACGGTGTTTGCTGTCCACCAAATAATCTGAAGACAAAACAAAGCAACCCTCTGTCCAAAGACGAGCATTCCCACTACCAATGTGGAAACGTATGCCTCTCCCCGCGACACATCCCCCGACTCCAGGTTGCCTCCACTTCACACCAGAGGAAGGGGCTACTATCGGATATTCGCCATCCGGTATCCGCCGACCGGAGCCCCTTTCTACGGATGGTTCTCCACCAGGAGCCACATAATAGCCAGTTCCATCTTCATCACTTCCTGATATATGATATATCCCCAGAGCATAATCACTCACCATTTCCCCTATGTGCAAATTCAGCATATCCACTCGCTCCCCATATTTACCCTCAGAGAAAACATATGATTTAGTGACACCATCCAACATAATATTGAATACGTCACTACCATCTGAGATGCGAGGTTTTTCAAACAACCATTTGCCGTTTAGATACGAAATGTTAACTGTATCCATCCCCAATGGGTCTATTGCATTTACCGGATTGTTGCCGCAATAGACATAAGGCGAAAGGTCAGGATAGTCGAGCGTCAGAGGGTCGGGGGTGATGAAGCGCATATCCACAGGAGAATAGAAGCGTGCGCCGTTGTCGTAGAGCGACAAGCCCTCAAACTCCACAAATTCTTTTCCTGTATGCATTCTCCTCGTTACCGGTTCTTTGCTCTTGGAATGAACTATCGGCAACCCCGATGCATAGTAGTCTACTGCCTGGACAATCTGTCCTACACTGTCGGCAACGGCAACGATGCTTCCATTGGTGTTGCGCACATAGCGGTGGCTATGCCATCGACCATCGTCGCCATTGAGAAAAAATCCGTCGTCCCATTCCACACGTTCAGTGATGCCGTCCACGCGTTGCACTGCGCCATAGTATTCACGGCGCGTAGTGCGCAGCCTACCATTGGCGAGCCGGACTGTCCGAGTTTCGCATTCCTTCACACCATCGGCATCATATCTGAATCTGAGCACGTTGCCATTGTCCATCATTATGGTTTGGGGCTGATGTAGGTTGTTATAGCGTATCTCTTTGACGTTGCTCCGCTTGTCGGCTACGATACGGCCACAGGTGTCGTAGGCGACAGGCGAACAGACTCGTGACTGAAACGCCTCTGTGCCCCCATACTCATCCGGCATCGACAACGTATCGACCACGCAACTCACGCGGTTTCCCGAATAATCAGTCAGAACCATCGAGCCTGCGTGATGATGCCTTACAATGTTGCCGTTAAGGTCATATTCAAACCTGTCGTATTTAGAATCATTGGGATATATGTCGTATTCGCCAGACATAAAGCCCTGCTCGTCATAGCGATATTCCATACCTGAACCGACAGAATCATCTTCGTATGGCACTTTTGTCGTTTTCTCAGCCACCATTCCATTGGCAATATATGATAGCGACTCCTTTATGTTTTTGCCGTCCACCGTCAGTATGCGCCCCTGCACATCGAGCACATACGTCTCGTCACCGCCACTGCCACCACGCTTACCAACGAGCCGTCCGGCAGAGTCGTAGTCATAAATGCTATGCTGCCATCCACCGCCGTCCACCTGGATTTCATCCATATAAATCTTGCCGCCGTCACGCATATAGGTGTATCGCCTGTCAATGCGCACCTCGTCGGGATTACTTTGCCACTCGCCCAGTGGGAACGACATCAATGTGGTCTGACGCACTGGCTGACCGATGTAGTTGTAGTCGGTAAATGTACTTTCAACAAATTCCCCCGTGTATTGTCGGCGGCACGCGGCACGCACACGGTCTCGCTCGTCGCAGACCGTCACCGAAAACACCGGGTAGCCGCAACTGCCCATTACGGCATAACCCGTAGCCTTCCCCATACGCGATGACGCTGACGTGAATGGATAGTCGGCAGAGACCGGCAATGCCCAGTCGGCGGTCCAGAAATCATAAGTATCGTAGTAGTAAGCCGCGGTGATGATTCTGTTGTCAGTCGGTACGTTGTCAAGCCGGTAGCACAGGCTGATGTCCTTGTCGACCGTCTGGGAGAATGTCGCCGTGATTTCGCCGCCGGCATACTTCCGCGCAAGTTCTTTCTGAGTCCACTCGCCGGTGAAAACGCCAGCCACAGCAAGCCGCGACTTGCTGTCGTAGGCATAGAAACGCCATTGACCGTTTTGCCGCAGATGCCCGTCCTGCTCGCATATGAGTCGGCTTTGGCCGTCGTAGACATAGAATGTAGGGGCTACTCCCTGCGGTCTGCTCATCACCACACGTCCATAACCGTCGTAAGCCATCTCCGAGCACAGTGCTGTCACGATGCCGTCATCGCATACGCCGTCGGCAGAGAGGAGCGTTGCCCCCTTCGGGGAAACGACAAAACGCAGACGTCCGCACACATCGTATGCCCAATATGTCCACGCATCACCGACCATCTCCGCCACCTTGCGTCCACTAAAGTCGGTATAGGTGTAGTGCGCAATCAGCGATTCGTCGGTCGATGCTTTCAGTAGCAGCGTTCCTTCTGCATAGTGCCCTTTCCGCTCCAGTTTGCCATTGCCGTTTGCAAAAAACACCGGGATTTCATTGTCGTAACACAAGTCGTGTTCCGTAAGTGCCTGCGCTTCAGAACCAGGACGGACAGTTACCGAAGTGCGCATATCTTCCGACAGGTCGTAGGTCTTAGCGGTAAACGGATTGCCGCAGCCATAAAACGACTGTGCGGCACTCTTAATCACCGATGCAGAGGCACTGCCGCTATGCAAGCCCACAGGCTGCCACATCTGCGCCACCTCTCCGCCACGCCCATAGACTGTCAACGCATATACATTTTCAAAGTCGCCGCCGTCTCCCTCGCAGGCAGACACTATCAGTCTGCCCAGCCCGTCAAAACAGGAGGTCGTAACTCTCGACAGGTCGGAGTATGGCGCAGGCTCTTTGTGCGACGGCGAGTAAGGCTCAATACAGCGCACACGGTTTTCCGTAGCCATAGAGGCTACCGTCGACAGGCAAAACAATATGGCAACGGCGTGCTTCATGTCGGTCAGATTTGTAACAACAACAAAACTAACGATTTATTCCGTATTCTGCAAATTTACACTCCGAAACGAGTTCGCATTATGTAGCAAACTGGCATAAAAAAACGGCTGCGGCGTGAAGTACGTCGCAGCCGGGATAGTTTGGTAGTCAATTTTGTCAATTGACCTAATCTACTTTGTGCAAGTCGTGACCCATACGATCTTTCTTCGTGTGGAGATAGAAGCGGTTGTAGTCGTTAGGCTCTATTTCCAGTGGCACGTTCTCCTCGATGGTGAGGCCGTAGCCAGTGAGGCCGATACGCTTTTGTGGATTGTTGGTGAGTAGACGCATCTTCGACACACCAAGTTCGTGGAGGATGCTTGCTCCCACGCCGTAGTCGCGCTCGTCAGCCTTGAAGCCCAAGCAGAGGTTTGCCTCAACAGTGTCCATACCGTTCTCCTGGAGTTTGTAGGCACGCATCTTGTTCATCAAGCCAATGCCGCGTCCCTCTTGGTTAAGGTAGACAATCGCACCCTTACCCTCCTTCTCTATCATCTCCATCGCCTTGTGGAGTTGAGCGCCACAGTCGCAACGGTAAGAGCCAAGGATGTCGCCAGTGGCGCAAGAAGAGTGCACACGCACGAGGATAGGCTCATCCTTCTTCCATTCGCCCTTCACAAGAGCCATGTGCTCCAAGCCGTTTGACTTCTGGAGGAACGGAATGAGATGGAAATGTCCATACTTTGTAGGCATATCCACTTCCTCACCCTTTTCTACAATCGACTCTTCCTTCAGTCGATAAGCCACAAGATCGTTAATCGATATAAGTTTCAATCCGAACTCGTCAGCCATTTTGCGCAACTCAGGCAGACGCGCCATAGTGCCGTCGTCGTTCATAATTTCCATCAAGGCACCAGCCGGATAAAGCCCTGCAAGGCGGGCCAAGTCGACCGCAGCCTCAGTGTGACCGGTGCGGCGAAGCACGCCCTTGTCCTGTGCATACAAAGGATTGATGTGACCCGGGCGACCGAAATCGGCAGGCTTTGCGTTAGGGTCGGCAAGCGCACGGATAGTAGCCGCACGGTCATGGGCTGAAACACCAGTGGTGCAGCCCTCAAGCAAGTCGACAGTAACGGTAAACGGCGTGCCCAACATTGACGTGTTGTCGGACACTTGCACATCCAAATCCAGTTCTTTGCAGCGCGACAGAGTAATCGGCGCACAAAGCACACCACGAGCATGCTTCAACATAAAGTTGACCTTCTCGGGAGTTATCATTTCAGCGGCGATGATAAGGTCGCCTTCATTCTCTCGGTCTTCGTCGTCCACGACAATCACGAACTTGCCCTGTTTGAAGTCCGCGATGGCATCTTCGATGCTGTCAAGTTTAATTGTATTGTTCATCTCTCACTAAATTTTCATTTATAATGTGCATCATCTCGTCGCTCACCGTAACCACTTTCTGCAAATCGCGGCGCAAACGCTTCTGCTGCTTTATTCCTAAGTAATACACCACTATGCCCACCGGCACACATATCATCAGCGCGCGGGACATCTTCTTATGGAGCGATGGCTGAACCAGGCTATTGAACTTGATTACTGGATAGTCCATCAGTTTCAAAATCACAAGAGAGTTTTTAGAGTTCGACAGATATTCAACTAGACGTTCAAGCACGGCAGACAAATCTGTCAACTTCTCGCTGTTGAAGCCACGGTTCCAGTAAGTGAGATAGCGTTGCCTACGCCTGTTGTGGGCGAGGAACGTCTCCGCCTCCGCCTTCACCTCCGCAAGCCTTTGCAGAGCATCAGCCTCAACTACATCCTCGATTGCAAACTCTTTCATTTCCACCTTGCGCAACTCCTGCTTGCCGACAATACGTCGGAAGAAAGCGAGATAAGCGTCAGGGTTGAACACCGCAGAGTCGTTGACCGCCTTGTAGGTCAGGAACACGCCCAACGGGAACAACACCACCGTGCTTGCCCAGATGCCCTCCCACACAGCGACACGACCGTCGCGCGCAAGTTTGTAGCCAAAGGTGTCGATGATATAGTAGACCACAAACAGCAGCACCGATATGACAATCGGCACACCGATACCGCCCTTGCGTATGATTGCACCCAAAGGCGCACCGATGAAGAAGAAAATCAGACACGCAATGGAAAGCGTGAACTTCTTGTGCATTTCTATCTGGTGACGGGTAATCACCTTCTTGTCCTCGGCGAGGGTATAACTCTTAAATTCGTATTCGTTCTTCATCTGCCGCGCACGGTCGATGGCGTAGGCAATGTAGCGCTGCTTGTCAGCCAGCGATTTGCCGGCAAACACCGCATCCACATCAACCGGCTTCGACAAGCGCACCTGAGGTGCAGGCTGCTTGATGACGCCGCCCTTGCCGTCGGGCTTACGGATAAAATTGTCGACACCCACATACGATACATCCTGCAAACTGTGTCCAAAGGTAGTGCCCACGCTGTCAAGACGAATCTTCACAGAGTCGATGGTCTGGCGCAGTTCGGCAATGTTCTTACCCACATACTGCTTGCGCATCGTGCTGTCGTCCATTCGCGTGAAACTTGCATCGAACGGTATCATAATATCCTTGCTTGAGAATGACTCACGCCGATAAGGAGCACCTGCACTCGCTACCTGCTGGTCGCGCAGATTTTCGAACTGCTCGCCCTGCCACAGTTTCAGAAACAAGTGCCGCTTGTCCTTCGTAAAACTCAGTTTGCCGGAGTCGGCAAGGATTATGCTTGAGTTGTTGAAGCCCTGCGACACATCATAGATCATCAAGTCGTAAAGCCGTCCGTTCTCGCGGTTCTTCTGTTTGACAAACACCGAATAGCCGCTGATTTGGTCGTAGAACACACCTTCAGGGATGTCCAGTTCAGGCGATTTCTGACGCACCGAGAAAACCAGTGTCCACATCTTCACCTGTGCCTTCGGCAGCACATCGTTCTGGAAGAAAAATGCGCCGACTGCCACAAGGCAAATCAGCACCATCAAAGGCCGCATCGACTTGAGTAGCGACACGCCAGAAGCCTTCATAGCCGTGAGTTCGAAGCGCTCGCCAAGATTGCCGAACAGCATCAGCGACGCCAGAAGAATGGACAACGGCAACGCCATCGGCACCATCGTGAGAGCCGCATAGAAGAAGAGTTCCGCCACGACCGACATCTCCAGGCCCTTGCCCACAAGATCGTCGATAAAACGCCAGAGGAACTGCATCAACACGATAAAGAGACATATACAGAACGTCATCATAAACAAGGGCAAGAACCCCTGCAACATGAAGCCGTATAGTTTTTTCAATCGTAGCATCCGCTTATAAAAATTTCTGCAAAAATACGTTTTTATTGCCAATCTGACAATTCAGCACGCCAATCAGAACGCTTCATTGACATTAAATGCAAATCCTATTCCGTTTTTCGTCATACCTATGTCAAACCGCACGTTCACATTTTCCTTAAACGCCCAACGATAGCCCACGCCACAGTTGAGGAGAGTTTTGCGCCACCGCATTTGGTCAAATTCCGGGAACACGTTGGCGGCAGCCACCCACACGGCAATACCGTTGCGACGCCAGATGTGCTGGCGCAACTCCAGTTGCATCTCAACTATACTCTTGTCGCGGTAGCGGCCCTCGTAGTAGCCACGCATGCGGAACGGACCGCCCACATACGCCATCATAGGCCACGGCACATCCTGAAAATTGAGTTGCGAATGGAATTCGCCGGCAATTATCGCCCCCTTCCACGCACGTTTGTAGGTGCAGACTGTGAGGTCGGTCATTATATATTTGTGGTCATTGCCTAGAAAAGCAGGCATAAATAGTTGGTCGAGTTGAAACAGCCACCCACGCGAAGCATTGGTAACCACATCTCGCGAATCATAGTTCAGCGATAGTCCCGCGCCAACCGACATAAAATTGGTCTCGTCAGAACCGACAAGATTTATCACCGCATCGTTGAGACTGGTCATCTTCACATACTGGAAATTTACCACCGGTCCCACATAGCCGTTTTCAAACACGCGGAACAGGAAGCGAGGTTTTGCCTCAAACTTTATCCGCGAATATTTCTGTTCGTTTTCATCATTATTGGCGGCATCATAGCCGAGACCCCAGATTTTAGAGGGGAAGGTGTAGAACGACAGGTTATAGTCCAACTTGTAGCGTTCGTGGGGAAAGATGTTTGTACCTTTTGCACCGACCGTCATCATTCCCGTGGTAGAGATATTGGCGAAAATCGACATATTTGACAACGGCAGTGACTCATCGCTACGGTCCGTGCGATAGAGACCCGAAGCCATCAATCCGATGCCCACACCCGTTGCCGACGAGTAGAAGGGGCCACCGATGATACCGAAGTCGATTTTCTTCGACGGGTCGAAATGGTTTGAATTCTTAAAATAGTTGCTGATTTTCTGGATAATGTTGACGCGCTTCTGCACAGAGTCAACCGCCAACGCCTGCTCCTGCTCGGCGATGGAGTCTGCGACATTGATTGCCGTCTCATCCTCGGTGTGGAAATCCGGAGATACATCCTGAGCGAATGGTTTGCCGACACTCAAGACCGACAAAAGCAAGAACAGCAAAATCCGCTTGACCGACTGCATATCCAACTACTCCGGCAAAGAGTTTTTAATCACCTCGTAACTCTTCTGGCGCAAGTCTTCTGTCAAGACATTCAAATCCGTATTCTTGTTGTCGAAATAAATCGGCTTGTGGATTGTCAACGAAATCTTGCCAGGGGTGATGTTGAAAGTGCTTCTGGGCATCACATCGAAAGACCCCTCGATGGTGAGCGGCACAATCGGGAGTCCGAACTCCGACGCCAGCGAGAATGCGCCGCGTTTGAACTTATTGAGTTTGCCGTCGTGTGTGCGCAAGCCCTCAGGGAATACCACAAGCGACATACCCTCTTTCAGAATCCGCTTGGCACTTTCCATTGTTTTCTGAACGGCAGAAGCCGACGAACGGTCAACCATTATATGTTTGGATATGCGGCATGCCGCGCCCACAAACGGAATCTTCTCAAGGCTCTTCTTCATCATCCACTTGAAATTGTGGTTGAGATAGCCATAAACAAGGAAGATGTCGTAAGCACCTTGGTGGTTTGCGACAAACACATAGGACGTGTTCTTGTCGATATTCTCACGACCCTTCACCTCAACCTTGACAAACAGCAGTATGCACCACATCTTCGACCAGAAATGGGCGGGATAGTATCCGCCGCGGCGGCTCATACCCAGCAAACTAAACAAGATGGTCAACAAAGCGGTTATGATTGTCAACACCAACAAAATCGGGGCAGCAATGCACCATTGATATATGCCAAACAATATTTTCATATTTTCTATTATTTTAAGGTACACCTATTTTATACAAAATTACTACATCATCACGAATAATAAGCAATAAATGCATAAAAAGTGCAAGGCGACGCCAATAACGGCACCGCCTTGCACGCAGTCACTATAAACTTCTTTATTTTGCCTTAGCCTCTACATCCGGCGCAATGAGTTTGTAACCCTTGCCGTGGATGTTGATAATCTCGATTGAAGGGTCGTCCTTCAAGTGCTTGCGCAGTTTCGTGATATACACATCCATACTGCGGGCGTTGAAGTAGTTGTCGTCAATCCAGATGGTCTTCAATGCGAAGTTTCTCTCAAGGATTTCATTTACATGGGCACAAAGCAGACTCAAGAGTTCCGATTCCTTGGTTGTCAACTTCGTAATCTTGTCTTCAATCATCAATACCTGCTTCTGGGTGTCGAAGGTAAACTTGCCGATCTTGTACATCGTGATTTCCTTACCCTTCTTGCCCTTCACGCGGCGGAGAATCGCTTCAATTCTAAACACGAGTTCCTCCATACTGAACGGTTTGGTGATATAGTCGTCGGCACCGATTTTGAAACCTTCAAGGATATCCTCCTTAAGCGATTTAGCCGTAAGGAAGATGATAGGCACCTCACTGTTGACAGTGCGCACCTCTTGCGCCAAAGTGAATCCGTCCTTTTTAGGCATCATCACGTCGAACACACACAAATCATACTTACCCTTCAAGAAAGCCTTGTAGCCAGCCTCTCCGTCGGGAAACAAGTCGGCATTGTAGCCTTTAGCCTGCAGGTACTCTCTCAGCAGCATTCCGAGATTTTCGTCGTCCTCGCACAATAATATACGCAATCTTTCTTCCATAATACTAATCGTTTATTAATGGTAATGTTATTATAAATTTCGAACCTTTGTTGATTTCGCTCTCGACGCGGATTTCGCCTTTGAGTTCGGTGACCATCTTGTGCACATAAGCCAAGCCGAGACCGAAGCCCTTCACATCGTGGCGGTTGCCAGTCGATACGCGATAGAATTTCTCGAACACCTTTTTAAGGTCTTCTTTCTTGATGCCCACGCCGTTGTCGGCAACGGTGATTTCCACCTTGTTGTTGGCGATGCAACGCGTGCTCACCATCAACTCTAACGGAGTGTCGTCGCGGCGATATTTCACCGCATTGTCCAGCAGGTTGAAAATCACGTTGGTGAAGTGCATCTCATCCACCTTCACGTCGGCAATCTCAGCGTCAAGACGCGCGTCGATGCGACCGCCGTATTTCTCCACCTTCAACTTGAACGTGCTGACGATATTTTGAATCAACTGATTGGCGTTCACCTCCTGCAACTTAAGCGTGGCTTTCTGCCTGTCAAACATCGACATCTGCAACACCTTCTCCACTTGGAAGCGCAACCGCTTTGTCTCATCGTTGATAACGGTTGATATGTGCTGCAGCATCGTGCCACTCTTGCGCACCGAATCGTCGTTGAGCATCTGCGCAGCAAGCGAGATGGTCGATATCGGAGTCTTGAACTCGTGGGTCATATTGTTGATGAAGTCGTTCTTCATCTCCGACAGTTTTTTCTGGCGGAAAGCAATGACAATCGTGCAGAGGAACACCACAAGCAGCACGAATGTGAAGCCGAACGACGGAATCATAAACTTGATTGACGAGAAGATATACTTGTCGCGCTCCGGGAAATAGACATTCAGATAGCAACGACGCGATTCGGGATCGTTGGGAAACAAGGTCTGCGTGAACAAATCATCCTTGTCGACATTCTCATCGTAGCCATAAGTCTTGTAGAGAATCTTGCCGTTGCGGTCAACGATAGCGTACTGCCATTTCAGAGGAATGCCGTTGTTGTTGAGTTCGGCACGCAGATAACTGTTCACCTGACTTGAATCGGCACGCTCCGTAATGGGGCGGTTGCTCGACTGGCTAAGTATCGTGAGCACAACTTCGTTGAGAAGACCCTTCTGATAGAGGAATTGCTTGCGCAGCGTTTCCTGAAACTTGCGCAACTGGTCTTGCTCGAGGGCGCTGCGGCCATTCGACAGCGAAAAGTCGTTACTGTTGTTGTCAAGACTGTTTGCTGCCATCGGGCTGCCGGCGTTGAGAAACGAACTACTATCGAACGCTCCCGGCTCGACAATCAGGAGTTCCTCCTCAAGATAATTCTTCGTTTCGTTCTTTTCCAATGAAGTCGACAAAGAGTAAAGGCTACGCTTCACACCCTCAGAGAAATGCTGCTCGCGCATCTTTACCATCTCTTCCATATATACAAACTGCATATAGAGCAATCCGACAAACGTCAGTGCCATTATTATAGTCAGTATCCAGATAGTACTCTTCTTCATTGATTTTACATTTTTTTTGATAACGCAAAGATATGAAACATATATTAAAATCAATCGTCAAATTTATTAATTTTTCGTTTTTTAATTAAATCCAACACCAGAAAAGCATTTTTAACCATATTATCAAAAAATTCCACAAATTCAGCGCATTGCGTAAATTCTCACAGCAAAATTTTCGACAGACATAACCACAAAAACCGGCAGCAAATACCGAATAAAACAAATAATCTATGTAAATTTGCAATTTTGGAACAATGAAGAAACTACCGATATATATATACAAAGTTGCAAGGAGCATAATTGTGACTCTCCTTATAACTTTCATAGCGGTCTACACCACACTCTATGTGGTGCTGTCTGTTCCTTCTGTCCAAAATAAAATCCGCACCACCGCCGAGCAGGAGTTGTCGAAACTGCTCAAAACGAGCGTGACAATCGGCAAGGTGGAGATAAACCCTATCAGCGAACTCACCATCTACGATGTGCGCGTACCCGACCAAAAAGGCGGCGAGATGCTGTCTGCCGACAAGATTGGCGCAAGCATGAGCATAATGAGTCTGCTCCTCTACCAGAAGTTCGTATTCTCCTACGCCGAAATCATCGGTCTCAACGGACGCATCACCAAGGCAACGCCCGACAGCGAGATGAACATCCAGTTTATGATTGACGCGCTGAAGCCGAAGGAGAAAAACAAACCACCGAAGAAGTTCGACATCCAACTCACCGCCGTGGTGCTCCGCAACAGCAGCGCGTCGTTCGACATCCTTTCAGAGCCACACAAAGACAAAGGCGTGTTCGACAAGAATCACATCTGCGTGAAGGAGATAAACAGCGACATCCGCATCCCTGAGTTGCGGAACGACTATTTCACGTTCGACATCCGACGCTTCTCGCTTGATGAGCAAAGCGGCTTCAGCATTGAGAACCTCACAGCCCTCCTGCACATCGACAAGCACAACATCAACGTGTCGAACCTGAAAATCGAACTTCCTGGCACACGGCTTCAGCCTAACGACATCTCTTTGAAGTTCAATGACCTCAAGACGCTCGGCAAGGAAATCACCAACATACCGCTCAGTCTGAAACTAAAGGAAGCGCCCGTAACACTGTCCGACTTCCGCGCCTTTGTCCCCGACTTGGCGCGCGTCGACATGCCGCTGTTTCTCACCGTCGACGCCAGCGGCACAAGCCAGCACATCGACCTGCGGCAGTTGCAGGTACATACCGACGGCGACTGGCTGGAGGTGAACATTTCCGGCTCTGCCACCAACCCGACGAAGCCTAAAGAGATGAGCGTAAATCTCCCAAGGATAAAGTTCTCGTCCCACACGCCGCACATCGCCGAATGGCTGAACCGCAACGGCTACATCAAGCAGAACGTAGCCGACCTGATTTCACAGATGCAGTTTCTGACCATCGACGGCCGCTTCAACCTCGCCGATAGCAAAGCCAATTACAAAGGACTCATCCGCACCGGGCTCGGACAACTCAACACCGACGGCGTGCTCACCCTCGCCGACACGAAGAACTTCACCGGCCGTCTGAACTCGTCCGACCTCAACCTCAAACCGTTGCTCAAAGGCAAAAACTTCATCGGCAACGCCGCCTTCGACATTAACACCAATATGAGCCTCAAAAACGGCAAGCCCAGCGGACACGTCAAGGGTGAGGTGAAATACATCGACTTGAAAGGATACCGCTACCAGAACATTCTAGCGGATGTTGACATAAACAAAAACTCGTACAAAGGCACTGTAACCGTCAACGACCCGAACGCCGCCATCAACATCGCCGGACAAGCAGTAGTGGACGGTGCTAATTCGCAATACAACGTCAGCGCAACTCTGGCAGACATCAGTTTCCATAACCTCAACCTCTACAACAAGAACCCCGGACACCGCTTCGGGCTGAACTTTGAGGCATCGATAGAGGGCAACACGCCCGACAACATCGAAGGCGACGTGATGATCTCCGACATCAAATTCACCGACAACGGCGACGACGGCATCAGCATCGACCATCTCGACATTTCCGCCCGCACCGATGACGACAACCACAGGACAATCACCGTCAACTCCGACATCATCAACGGCCAGGCCGAGGGATTTATCAACTTTGCCGATATGGCGACTGAAATTAAGACCATCCTCGGCGAGTCGTTTCCATCGCTGCTCAAAAATGGAGCAAACAAGCCTACCGCAAGGAAAAGCGACATTGAGAACAAGTTTGACTACAACTTCACCATCGCGGAGTGCAACGAGTTGACTGAGTTTTTCCACCTACCAATAGCCATTGCCCACCCCATCAAACTGGCGGGCCGTATGGACACCCCCAACAAGAATCTCTCGCTGGGACTCGAAGCGCCGTATCTGTTGCAGAAAAACAAGGTTATCGAGAATACAAGTCTTGCCGTGAGCATCGACAACCAGACCAAGGCTCTCACCGTCAACGCCGCAACGCAACTCGACAACAAGAACGGCAACATCATGCTCCTTATCAACGGCACAGGCGTAAACGACCGCCTCGACACCGACCTCGAATGGGTGTACGACCGCAAGAGGGACTTCTCAGGCAAAATCAGCCTATCTTCGCTATTCCGCCGCCTGGAAGACTCCAACAAGATGGAAGCCGACATCAGCATCAATCCGTCGCAATTCGCCGTCAACGACACGGTCTGGAACATTGAGAGTTCGCAGATACGCATAGCCGCCGACAAGAAGATTTATGTGGACAGCATCAACGTGAACCGCGAGAACCAGTTTGTCAAGGCCAACGGCGTTGTCTCTGCCCTCGCCGAGGACTCTTTATCGCTACAACTCAAGAACGTGGACCTCGAATATGTGTTTGAAACGCTCAACATCAACCATGTAGTGTTCGGCGGACGAGCCACCGGCAACGTCTTTGCGTCGTCACTTCTATCCGGCGCGCCGCAACTCCACACGCCCGACCTCCACGTGGAGAATTTCTCCTACCACAACGCTCCGCTCGGCGTTGCCGACATCGAGAGCCATTGGGACAACGAGAGCAAAGGCATATTTATCAATGCCGACATTCTGCAACACAACAAGCGCATGACCTACGTCCGCGGAGCGGTCTACCCTACCCGCGACTCGCTCAACTTCAAGTTTGACGCTGACCACGTTAACGTGCAACTCATCAAGCCTTTCATGTCGGCATTCTCATCGGAGGTGGAGGGCGAAGCCACAGGCCACGCCGAACTCTACGGCACGTTCAAACTCATCAATATGAAAGGGCGGTTGTTTGCCGATCGTTTCCGTCTGAAGATTGACCAAACCAACACCTACTATTCGGTTTCCGACTCCATCATTATGAATCCGGGCGTTATCCGCGTGAAGAATGCCACGGTCTACGACGACTACGGCAACACTGCCAAACTCAACGGAGCGATTACCCACACATATTTCAAGAACGCTGAGTTCAACTTTGCCATAACCGATGTGCACAACATGCTCTGCTACAACACCTCGGCGAAGGACAATCCGCGATGGTACGGCCGCGTGTTCGGCAACGGTAGCGCATTCATCGTGGGCAAGCCCGGCGAGATAAAGATTGACGTAAATATGTCAGCGGCGCCGAAATCGTCGTTTACGTTTGTGATTTCCGACCAGGAGGACGCCGGCGAATACTCGTTTGTCACGTTTACCGACCGACGCAAAGCCGAACGGGAGGCTCTGGAGGAGGCCAACAAGCCGGCATTCCTCAAGCGGCAGACCGACGACGACTCGCAGGATGCGGCATCAGTCTACCACATAAACCTTCTCGTAAACGCCAACCCGAACATAGCCTTGACTCTCGTTATGGACCCTGAGGGCGGCGACCGCATCCGCTGCACCGGCAATGGCAATATGCGCATAGAATACGACTCCGCCGACGGTATGAAGATGTTTGGCAACTACACCGCCGACGAGGGTCGCTACAACTTCACGCTCCAGGACATCATCGTGCGCGAATTCAGATTGAAGCAAGGCGCATCAATCACATTCCACGGCGACCCGATGGCTGCCAACCTCGATTTGGCTGCCACCTATGCCGTCAACGCCAACCTCACGGACCTTGACGAATCGTTTGCCAACGACAAGGACCTCAACCGCACGCAAGTGCCGGTCAACGCCGTGCTGAAGGTTACGGGGGCAATGTCGCAGCCCGACATCAACTTCGACCTCGAATTTCCGTCGCTCACCCAGGATGTCTACCGCAAGGTGCGGAGCATCATCAGCACCGACGATATGATGAGTCAGCAGATTATCTACCTGCTCGCTCTCAACCGCTTCTACACGCCTGAATATATGCAGAACTCACGCAGTGGCAACGGACTCGCATCGGTGGCATCGTCGACCATCTCGAGCCAGTTGGCAAACGTGCTCGGACAGTTGAGCGACAACTGGACCATTGCGCCAAACATCCAGTCGAGCAAGGGCGACTTCTCTGACACTCAGGTAGAGTTGGCCCTGTCGAGCCATCTGCTCAACAACCGGCTGCTGCTCAACGGCAACTTCGGATATTCCGACAACACAATGAACAGCAACAACTTCATCGGCGACTTCGACATCGAATATCTGCTCACAAAGAGCGGAAACATCCGCCTGAAGGCATACAACCGCTACAACGACCAGAACTACTATACGCGCAACGCTTTGACTACACAGGGCGTGGGAATCATGTTCAAGCACGATTTCAACAACCTATTCAAGAAGAAAACGAAAGCCAAAGCATCGGTAAAAACCGATACCGTTCCAGAGCGGAAGGACTCAGTGGACAGCCAGCGCAAGCCAGTAGGCGCAGGCAGGCAATAACACCGCGCGATTCCGCCGCCCACGGAGTGCCCACGGAGAAAGGAAAATGCTGAAAACGAGCATTATTTTTTGAAAAATAACAGAAAAATTTGGTTAGTATTCAAAAAATCGCTTACTTTGCACTCTGTTTTGAGGATAATCAATTGAAAATTAAAAAAATTAATTATAGCCATGTCAAAAGTTTGTCAAATTACAGGCAGAAAAGCGGCCGTAGGTAATAATGTTTCTCACTCAAAGAGAAGAACAAAGCGCAAATTTGAGGTCAACCTTTTCAACAGAAAATTCTTCTGGGTTGAGCAGCAGATTTGGATTCGTCTTACTGTGTCTGCAGCAGGACTCCGTACTATCAACAAAATCGGTCTTAACGCTGCAATCAAGCAAGCAGCTGAAAAAGGTTACTTAACAAGCATTAAAACAGTAGAATAAAATGGCAAAGAAAGCAAAAGGTAACAGAGTGCAAGTCATTCTCGAATGCACTGAGCACAAAGACAGCGGTATGCCGGGTACTTCTCGCTACATCACTACTAAAAACCGCAAGAATACTACAGAGCGTTTGGAGTTGAAGAAATACAACCCAATCCTTAAACGTGTAACAGTTCACAAAGAAATCAAATAATAGTATACAGCTATGGCAAAGAAAACAGTCGCAACCCTCCAAACAGGTGAAGGACGTACTTACAGCAAAATTATCAAGGCTGTGAAGTCACCGAAAACAGGTGCCTATGTCTTCAAAGAAGAAATGGTACTGAACGATGCTGTTAAGGAAGCTCTCAAGTAATTCCGAATATATTTTTCCTATCAATAAACAACGGCTTGTTGAATCAGTTCAACAAGCCGTTGTTGCATTTCCGCCCCACCCCACCGCATCCGCCGACGCCTTGACGTAGTGCAATCCCCCAAAAAACAAATGCCACGCCCCCGAACGGGGACGTGGCGACAAGACAATTATTTCTCCTTAAATTTCTTAGTTGGAGCCTCCGAGGATGGCTTTGAGCCGCTTGCGGGCAAAGAAGATACGGCTCTTGACCGTACCCAACGGAATGTTCATCTTCTCGGCAATTTCTTCATATTTATAGCCTGCCACATACATCGAGAACGGCTGGCGATAGTCCTCACTGAAAGAATTAATTACAGCCGAGATTTCCTTCACGTTGTATGCCACGTCGGGCGAATCATAACCCGACGACTGCGGCATATTAAGATGATAAAGGTCGTCGGTAGTGTCGACCAGCGTCTTGCTGCGCACTGCGCGGCGGTAGTTGTTGATAAAGATGTTACGCATAATCGTAAACACCCAACCGCTGAAGTTGGTGTTGTCAACATATTTGTCGTGATTGTCCAAAACCTTCAGATTGGTTTCCTGCATCAAATCCTCAGCCTCTTCTCTGTTCAATGTCAATGACATTGCGAAGCTGCCGAGATTATCCTGCAATCCTAAAAGCCGTTCATTCAAACTTTCGTCCATACTTAAATACATTGCGGCCGCCAAGGGCCAATTTACTCTAATTTATCGTTGCGTTTATTTTCGTACCTAAAAATCACCATTACAATAAACAAATTATGTGCCAAAGTCGTTATCCACTTATAGCCAACCACAATAACAGCAAAACTCCCAGCGAAATCACTTCGCCGGGAGTTTTTGGCTTAACCATGTTACGCAATTATGATTAACAAATTTAAATCCTTACGATGCAAAGGTACTATCGTCAGACTGTTTCCACAATCGCATTTTTATGGTAATTTTCTCATTTATCACTGCTTTTGATACCTATTTTTGTGTATCGCCAACATTTCTACCCACAAATAGGGCAATTTATCGCATTGATTAGGGCTTCCGCCACCACAATTCCACACACTGCATTCCACACCACAAATTGGGGAAACATTCCCCAATTTCCACAAAAAGTGGGGAATCGGCATCAATCGAGTTTAAGAACGGCAAGGAAAGCCTTCTGAGGTACTTCCACAGAACCAATCTGCTTCATTCGCTTCTTTCCTTTCTTCTGCTTCTCCAACAGTTTACGCTTACGACTGATGTCGCCACCATAGCACTTTGCCGTCACGTCCTTGCGCACCGCCTTGATGGTCTCTCTGGCTATAATCTTCGCACCGATGGCTGCCTGGATGGCGATGTCGAATTGCTGGCGCGGGATGAGTTCCTTGAGTTTCTCGCACATACGACGACCGAAAGCAACGCTGTTGTCCACGTGGGTCAGCGTACTCAAGGCATCGACCGACTCGCCGTTGAGCAGAATATCAAGTTTCACGAGTTTCGACTCGCGGAAATCGTGCAGATGATAGTCGAACGACGCATAGCCTTTTGAGATGCTCTTCAACTTGTCGTAGAAGTCGATCACAATCTCACCCAACGGCATGTCGAACACCAGTTCCACACGGTTGCCCGAAATGAAGTCCTGCTTCACCAATTCACCGCGTTTGCCAAGGCAAAGCGTCATTATAGGACCGATAAAGTCGGCTGTGGTGATAATCGACGCGCGGATATACGGCTCTTCAATCTTTTCTATCAGCGTAGGTTCAGGCAACCCCGACGGGTTGTGCACCTCTATCTCGTTACCCTTCTTGTCAAACACCTTGTACGACACGTTTGGCACAGTGGTAATCACGTCCATATCAAACTCGCGTCCCAAGCGTTCCTGCACAATCTCCATGTGAAGCAAGCCAAGGAAGCCGCAACGGAAGCCGAAGCCCAATGCCACCGACGATTCCGGCTGGAATGTGAGTGAGGCATCGTTGAGTTGGAGTTTTTCCAACGACGTGCGCAGATTCTCGAAATCCTCAGTCTCAATAGGATAGACACCTGCGAAGACCATCGGCTTCACCTCTTGAAATCCTTCGATTGCCTTGTCGCAAGGATTGTCGACATGCGTAATCGTGTCGCCCACCTTCACCTCTCGCGACGTCTTGATGCCGCTGATGATATAACCCACGTTGCCCGCCGACAGTTCGCTGCACGGCGAAAGGTTGAGTTTCAGCACACCAATTTCTTCGGCGTTATACTGCTTGCCAGTGTTGACAAACTTCACGAAATCGTTCTTGCTGATTTTGCCGTTGACAATCTTGAAATAAGCGATGATGCCACGGAATGGGTTAAACACCGAATCGAAAATCAACGCCTGAAGCGGAGCGTTGGGGTCGCCCGTTGGCGCAGGAATGCGCTCCACGATAGCCTCCAAAATCTCAGGCACACCGATACCGGTCTTTCCGCTGGCACGAATCACATCCTCGCGGTCGCAGCCGAGCAGTTCCACAATCTGGTCCTCCACCTCGTCGGGCTTCGCGCTGTCGAGGTCTACCTTGTTGATTACCGGAATGATTTCCAAATCATTGTCGATAGCCATATAGAGGTTGGATATGGTCTGCGCCTGAATGCCCTGCGACGCATCGACAATCAGCAACGCACCCTCACACGCGGCAATAGAGCGCGACACCTCATAGGAGAAGTCGACGTGTCCTGGAGTGTCAATTAGATTGAGCACAAAATCCTCATCCTTATGGCGGTAAGCCATCTGGATGGCGTGGCTCTTGATGGTGATACCCCTCTCGCGTTCGAGGTCCATATCATCAAGCACCTGAGCCTGAAGGTCTTTTCCCGACACAGTTTTGGTGTATTCAAGAAGACGGTCGGCAAGCGTACTTTTGCCGTGGTCGATATGCGCTATGATGCAAAAATTCCTTATGTGATTCATCTATTTTCAATTATAGTGCGAAGATACTCAAAAATGGGCAAAAATTCAAATCAGGCAGTCGTCACCGGCTTTATGGCACACGGATAATCTCCGTGTCGAAAGCCAATTCCACGCTCTCTGGCAACTGCTTTGACGTGACAGCATGCCGCCCGATGCCGTCGCTCTCGTGGATGAGATACGCTCTCCGAGGCTTGACTCGGTCGATAACCGCCAAGGTTTCCTCCAGGCTCATGTGCGACATGTGAGGCTTAAACCGCAGTGCGTTGATTATCAAAGTGTCGATGCCTTTAATTTTCTCTATTGTTTCCTCTGGGACGGTCTTGGCATCGGTGATATAGGCAAGATTGTCGATGCGGTAGCCAAACACCGGCAACTTGTAGTGCATCACCAGCAACGGCTCAATCTCCACCTCTTTGACCATAAACTTCTCGCCCTGTAGCGGATGCAAGTCGAAGGTAGGCACACCCGGATAGAGATGTTCCAAAAAGCAGTAAGGTATGCGCGAACGGATGTCGGCAAGCACATTGGGCTGCGCATAGACAGGAAACGCCCCATTCCGGCAGTACGGACGAAGATCGTCCATTCCGCCCACATGGTCATAGTGGCTGTGGGTAATCAACAAAGCATCCAGATGCAAATCGGAAGCACGGAGCATCTGCTGGCGGAAATCAGGACCGCAGTCAATCAGCAGACTCACGCCCTGCGTGCGCACTACGGCAGAGCAGCGCAACCGCTTGTCGCGAGGGTCGGCAGAGCGGCACACCTCGCAAGTGCAACCCAACTGAGGCACTCCCGTTGACGTGCCCGTACCGAGAAATTCCACTTCGATCATTGTCTGAACCTTTCAAGTACGCCGTCCGAAAAGATGAGATACACACCGTTGTCGTACACCCAACGCTCCACCAATCCGGCATACGAAGCCATCCTGTCGACCGACTGCGGCGCGCCGAGCGCAAGTGAGCATTCCTCCTTGGTCATCCCGCTCTTCACCTTGCCTTGGGTGACCAGTTGCCACACCTCATCGCTAATCTGCTTGTGACTGTCGCGGATATCGCTGAAGGAGAAGAGTTTGTCAAAAGTCATATTGCGCACCGACGATGTTGGCGACGACATAAACACGCCACTTTTGCGCCCTTCATAGTCGAACGCCACATAAAACGGATAGACTGCATCTCCCGGCGTTACACCTGTCACAACGACAGGCACATAGCGCAGACCGTTGTCGATTTCGCCATTGGGATGCCGCCACACCGATGTCCTCAGATACAGTTTTCTGCCGCGGAGCATCGAGTCGACGTGCGCCACATAGTCTACGTCCGTGAGAAACGGCACTATATAGTCGGCCTTGAGCCGGTTGAGTTCGTCAAGAGTCTTGCCAGTCTCGTAGCGGTAGGTTGTGCCGTCGGAAGCAAACAAGAGCACCATCTCGTCGGTGTTGTCAATCTCTCGCAGCGTTTCCATCCCTTCATAGACAAACGTGCTACCCTTCAGCGAGTCGACAGCCGGACGAAGCACCAGGCGGATGTCGTTGCTTGACACATATAGCCGCTTTCCATTGCGCCACGCCGAGAACTGCTGCGGCTGAACGGTGTCGAAAAACGCCTCCTCGGCAGTCGTCTTATTGGCCTTCACCTTTGCCACCGTGCGGTCGGAAATGCGCCCCGTGTTTTCAATGCCGGTGAAGCACGATGCCAGCAAAAACGGAAGCACAATGAGTGTTAAATATTTAAGTCGTGAAATCATCTCTTTCATAATCCACAAAGTTAATACAAGCATACGGAAAAAGTAAACTCCACGGCTTAATAAAAGCCAAAACATCCTCTAAATTCAAAACAACTTGATTATTTTTGCAACAAATTTCGAAAGTTCAATGACCCACAATAACAATTACACGTTAACGATAACCAAAGAACAGATAGCCGAATTGCCGCGGGTTGAATTTCCGGGGACCATCAAGGTGGTCAACACGTCAGCGGAGGCAAAGAGGGCGGTAGAAATACTGAAAAAATATCCCATTCTCGGTTTCGACACCGAGTCGAAGCCCACCTTCAAGAAAGGCGTGCCCATCCACGTGTCGCTGATTCAGATTTCAGCCGACGACGTGTGCTTTCTGTTTCGCGTGCGCAAGTTTGACGACCTCGAGCCGCTCCGCGAAATTATGGAATCTGCCGACATCCCGAAAATCGGGCTGTCGCTCCACGACGACTTCTCCGTTATGGCGCACAACTACAAATTTAAGCCGCAGGGATTTATCGACCTTCAGAAACTTGTGCCCGACTATCATTTCGGATGCTCGAGCCTACAGAAAATCTACGCGATACTTTTCGACATGAAGATTTCCAAATCGCAGCAACTGTCGAACTGGGACGCCGCCGAACTCACCGAGGCGCAGATGGCGTATGCCGCCATCGACGCATGGGCGTGCATCCGCATCTACCGTCGTCTGCTCAGCGAGGCTTTCACCCCTGAAGAATCAAAATACAAAGTAATCAAAACCGACGATGAAAACTAAAAAATCCACTTGGCTACCGCTGATTCTCCTCGTTTATCTGCTCGCAATGGCCTACATCGGCCGTCAGCAGGTTGTTGCCGGCAAGTATCTGCAATACTTCGGAGTGTTGGGAGTTTCGCTCGTTGTCATTGTGCTACTCCACTTCGTGCTGAAGAAGAAAGAGCGTCTCCGCGAAGAGCGCGACAACGAAGAGCAACTGCCGCAGCGCAACCGCGAAAAGGAGCAAAAATAAATTGCACTATTTTGCCAACATCTTTGGCTCAGTCAACTATTTATAATAAATTTGTATGCGACAGGACGGCTCGTGCCGTCTTTTCCGCACATCAACAACAGAACAATAATACTAAAAAACCTAAATATTATGGATAACGAACTCCTGAAACAAGTAACCGAAAAAGCCGAAAAATGGCTTTCTCCGGCTTACGATGAAGAGACAAGAGCAGCCGTAAAGGCAATGCTCGACAGCGAAGACAAGACTGAACTCATCGAATCGTTCTACAAGGACCTCGAATTCGGCACAGGCGGTCTGCGCGGCATTATGGGCGCAGGTTCTAACCGTATGAACATATACACTGTCGGCGCTGCAACACAAGGTTTATCAAACTACCTCAAGGTTGCGTTCAAAGACCTTCCTGAAATCAAGGTTGTCGTAGGTCACGACGTGCGCAACAATAGCCGCAAGTTTGCAGAAATCGTTGCCGACATCTTCTCTGCCAACGGCATCAAAGTTTATCTGTTCGACTCTTGCCGTCCTACCCCGGAAATGTCGTTTGCCATCCGCCACTTCGGTTGCCAGAGCGGTGTAATCATCACCGCATCCCACAACCCTAAGGAATACAACGGCTACAAGGCATATTGGAACGACGGTGCGCAGATGATTGCCCCACACGATGTGAACACCATCAAATACGTGAACGAGGTTACCGACGTTGCCGACATCAAGTTTGAAGGCGACAAGTCGAAGATTGAAATCATCGGCGAGGAAGTGGACAAAATCTTCCTTGACAAAATCAAGGAACTCTCTCTGAGTCCTGAGGCCATCAAGAAGCACAGCGATATGAAGATTGTCTACACCCCTATCCACGGCACCGGCTTGAAACTCATCCCTCGCTCACTTGCCAATTTCGGCTTCACCAACATCATCGGCGTGCCGGAACAGGAAGTGCTCAGTGGCGACTTCCCTACCGTTGCATCACCTAACCCAGAAGAGCCGTCAGCAATGGCAATGGGCATTGCAAAGGCAAAAGAGACAGGTGCGGAGATGGTTATGGCTTCCGACCCTGACGCTGACCGCATCGGCTTGGTTATCCGCGACAACGACGGCGAATACAAACTCATCAACGGCAACCAGATTGTATTGATTTTCCTCTACTATCTGATGACTCGCAACACAGAACTCGGTCGCCTCACCGGCAACGAATATATCGTAAAGACCATCGTTACTACTGAAACAATCCGCTCGATTGCTGAAGCACAGCACATCAAGATGTACGACTGCTTCACCGGCTTCAAATGGATCGCCAACGTGATGCGTGAGAACGAAGGCAAGGCTCGCTACCTCGGCGGCGGCGAAGAGAGTTACGGCTTCCTTGCTGAGGATTTTGTCCGCGACAAAGACTCTGTTTCCGCTATCTCATTGATGGCAGAGATTGCAGCGTGGGCAAAGGACAAGGGCTTGAATATGACCGATATGCTCATCGACCTCTACATGACCTACGGTTTTTCTCGCGAAAAGGGCATTTCTTTGGTGCGCAAGGGCAAATCTGGCGCAGAGGAGATCATCGCCCTGATGAAGCAGTTCCGCGAAAATCCACCTAAGTCTATCGACGGTTCTGACGTGGTTATCGTGCGCGACTTCCAGGCTCTCACCGAAACCAACACCAAGACCGGCGAAGTGAAGAAACTCGATATGCCTGCCACATCAAACGTACTTCAGTACTTCACAGAAGACCGCACAAAGGTGTCAATCCGTCCTTCAGGCACAGAGCCTAAAATCAAGTTCTACCTCGAGGTTCACGACACACTGAAATCGGCTGACGAATACAAGGCCACCGAGGCTCGCGCCGACGAGAAAATCGCGCGCATCGCCAAGGAACTCGGCATTTAATGTATTGACTAATTCACGGAAAACATCTCCGTCTGCGAAATGCAGCACGGAGATGTTTTTTTATTGGATTTGATATAATAAACCGTCCGTTTTTTTCGTTTAAAGGATGTACGATTAAAAAACTTGTCTGCCTATGCAAAAAAATTCTACTCAATTACTTAATGAAAAATGCGATGGTACGATAACAGCAACCGTCCAACCTAAAAAATCGACCATAGAGTTTTTGAAACAGTTTGCACGGACTTACAGTTACCAACGGCAGATGCCGTTCCAGTTGGGGCATTTCATCGCAAACTGACGACTGACGAAAACGATGGATTTAACGCTTCCGGCATAGTGCCGGAAGCGTAGTTTTTTCTACTTGCGCAAGTCGGTGACAACAAGGATGCACCGGGTGGTCGGCAGCACCAGGCAGTCGCGCGATGCACGCTCTCCCACAATCCACAACACCCGACCATCCGCCTCGAGAATCCGTGCGGCGCGCTTCTGCGCCAGCGAAAATTTGTGGTCGTTGAAATAGTCGCTTACCTTTTTCGAGCCCTTCATGCCAAACGGTCGGAAACGGTCGCCCTTGCGCCAATGCCGGAGCACTAACGCATTGCCGACTGCATCAGCATCGAAATATGCCCGCTTGCCACTTTTGTCAAACTCGAAGTCCGGGGTATTGTCCACGACTTCAAAACGGAGAAATCCGGGACAGTCAACGCCACCCAACGAAAACTCGACAGCATCATCGTCCTCCGCCTTAGGCATAACAACAATTTCCTCTCTGCCAACCTCCGCAATCCATTCGTCCGACTCAAAAAACGCGCCTACCCTGTCGGCTGAAACAAGGTCGGCAGTCTGGTCAGCGTTGAAGCCGTATCGTGCCAAAATGGGGCGAAGACAAGTAGTTGGCGACGGACAAGTATCGAGCGTTGCACGCGAAATGTGTATGCCGTCGGCCTCAGTGCGAACCGCTGACCGCTCAAACTCTGCCACTGCATCCTGCCATACGGCAAAGTCGCCGGCAAGATTGTCCAACGTGTGAAGAATACCCTTCTTTGCTGCCGAGAAATGCTTCTCAATTTCCGGCAAAATCACATTCCGTATCTTGTTTCTTGAGAAGTCCGTTTCAAGATTCGTGCTGTCGGTAACATAATCCTGACCGAGAGCACGCAGATAAGTCTCAACATCCGCCCTGCCCACACACAGCAGAGGACGGATGATGTAACCGTTGCGAGGCTGGATGCCGGCAAGTCCAGCGATGCCAGTACCACGGAACAAATTGAGGAAGAGAGTTTCCACATTGTCGTCGGCATGGTGCGCCACGGCAATGACAGAGCACCGCTCCGCTATGCGCATCCGCTCAAACCACTCATAGCGCAGTTCGCGGCACGCCATCTCGGTCGACACCTTGTGCCGGTGTTTATACTCCTCAACGTCAAACCGCACCGTGACCAGTTTCACGGCAAGCCTATGGCAAAGATCCTCGGCAAAACGCATGTCGCGCTCCGACTCCTCGCCGCGCAGCCCGAAATTGCAGTGCGCCGCAACGCAGTCGCAGCCCATTGCCAACAAGCAACGCAGCAAAGCCACCGAATCGGCACCGCCGCTCAGTGTCACCAGCACGCGTCCGCCGTCAAGCAGTCCCTGGGCAGCAGCAAAGTGGGCCACCCTACTCTCAAATCCTATTGTTTCAGCATCGTTCATCAAGGCAAATATATGTAAAGGATTTTAGATAATCAAAACAATTTCTTAACTTTGCGCTATCTTTAGAATAAGCAGTACTGAAATGTTAGAAAAAATTGAAAGTCTGAAAAACGCAGTCGAAGCGTTGGCCGCAACAAAGAAAGAAGAGGTCGAGGCTCTGCGCATCAAATATTTGAGTAAGAAAGGTGAGATTTCCGCTCTTTTCAACGATTTCCGCAACGTGCCTAACGAGCAAAAAAAGGAGATTGGACAGAAACTCAACCAATTGAAAGAACTCGCCACAGAAAAAATCAATGCTCTGCGCGAAAGCATCGAGTCGCACGATGATGCCGATGCAGCCATCGACTTGACACGCCCGGCAGCAACCGCTCCACTCGGCACACGTCACCCGATTTCGCTGGTTCGCGACGAGATTATCTCAATCTTCTCTCGCCTTGGCTTCACCGTAGCCGACGGTCCAGAGGTTGAAGACGACTGGCACGTGTTCTCTGCGCTCAACTTTGCCGATGACCATCCAGCGCGCGACATGCAGGACACATTCTTCATCCAGCGCTCGCCCGACGTGTTGCTCCGCACCCACACATCATCGGTGCAGACACGCGTAATGACCACACAAAAGCCGCCTATCCGCATCATCTGTCCAGGACGCGTGTACCGCAACGAGGCAATCTCTGCTCGCGCACACTGCTTCTTCCACCAGATTGAGGCTCTCTATATCGACAAGAACGTGTCGTTTGCCGACCTGAAGCAAACGCTGCTCTACCTTGCACGCGAACTCTTCGGATCGGAGACACGCATCCGTCTGCGTCCGTCCTATTTCCCTTTCACCGAACCATCGGCTGAAATGGACATCTCCTGCCACCTCTGCGGCGGCAAGGGCTGCGGATTCTGCAAGCACACCGGTTGGGTGGAAATCCTCGGTTGCGGCATGGTCGACCCTAACGTGCTCGAATCGTGCGGCATCGACAGCAAAGAATATTCAGGATTCGCGCTCGGCCTTGGCGTAGAGCGAATCACCAACTTGAAATACCGCGTCAAGGACCTCCGCATGTTCTCCGAAAACGACGTGCGCTTCCTCGACGAGTTCGAGTCTGTACACTAACCACCGTCGATGAGACAACAGGAAAGATATGCCGGCATTATTGATTGGTTCAGCCGCAATATGCCCAATGCCGAAACGGAGCTTCATTACGAATCTCCGTTTCAGTTGCTTGTAGCGGTCATACTTTCCGCCCAATGCACCGACAAGAGGGTTAACATCGTCACACCAGCCCTTTTCCGCGACTACCCCACTCCGGAGGCTCTCGCAGTGGCACAGCCGGAGGCGGTGTTTGAATACATCAAGAGTGTTACGTTTCCCAACAACAAAACCCGGTCGCTCATCGGCGCAGCGAAGATGCTTGTGGAGAAATACGGCAGCGAAGTGCCAGCCGATTTCGATGCTCTGCTGAAGATTCCCGGCGTGGGGCGCAAGACGGCAAACGTGATGCTGTCGGTGGTGTACGGTAAGGCTGCAATGGCAGTCGACACCCATGTGTTCCGCGTGTCGAACCGCATCGGACTCACCAACAATTCCAAGACGCCACTCGAAACGGAGAAAACCCTCGTGGCTCACATCCCCGGGCATCTGCTCCCGGTGGCACACCATTGGCTCATCCTCCACGGACGCTATGTGTGTACGGCACGCACCCCCAAGTGCAACGAATGCGGCATTGCCTCGTTCTGCAAATATCACGAATCCAAACTAAACAAATCCCTTTAATGCAAACATCTCTGTTTCTGCTGCTCGTAGAGATAGCCGGCACAATAGCCTTCGCCATCAGCGGCATCCGGCTTGCCGCCGCTAAGAAGTTCGACTGGTTCGGCGCCTATGTCGTGGGGCTCGTCACAGCCATCGGCGGCGGAACACTGCGCGACACCCTGCTCGGCACCACCCCCTTCTGGATGCTCAACGGCTGGTATATGGGTGTAACCGGACTTTCGTTGCTGTTTGTAATCATCTTCCGCCGCCAACTGGTGCGTCTCAACAGCACATTCTTCATCTTCGACACCATCGGCCTGGCGCTGTTTGTGGTCATAGGTATGCAGAAATCGCTGATGTTCGGCTACCCAGTGTGGGTGGCGATAATCATGGGCACACTGACGGGTGCTTTCGGCGGAGTGCTCCGCGACATCCTCATCAACGAGGTGCCGCTGATTTTCCGCAAGGATGTCTACGGCACGGCGTGCATCGCCGGCGGACTGGTCTATTGGTTTGCCATGCTTCTCGGCGCAACGCCGCAGGTGCAGCAGGTTGCATGTGCGCTGACGGTGGTCGGCATCCGTCTGCTGGCAGCAAAATACAACTGGCACATTCCTGTTATTGAAAACAAATAAAAACTTACACTGTCAATGAGTGAAAACGAAGCAAAACGTACTTTCATACAACTACTGAAATACGGCATCATAGGCGTTAGCAACACACTGATCACGCTCATCGTGTTCTACATCATCAACACTTGGATGGGACTGGGCTACGCCATTGCCAACACCATCGGCTATGTACTCGGCCTCATCAACAGTTTCGTGTGGAACCGCACATGGGTGTTCCGCTCCGGCGGCAACCTCTGGCGCGAGGCTGGACTGTTTTTGCTCGGCTTCCTAATCTGCTACGGATTGCAGATGGGAGCGAGCCAGTGGCTGCTGTCCACTCCGCTGCACGACATTGAATTGTCGTGGCTGCCGATGAAGAACACCGGCGAAAACATAATTATGTGTCTGAGTATGGTGGTCTATACGCTTGCCAACTACGTCTACAACCGCTTTGTAACTTTCAAGTAATGCAGATGCATAAGGTCAACCCGGAATATTCGCTGATGGCACTACTGATGGCATCGATAGCCATAGTGGTGTTCACGCCGCTGTGTGCGGTAGGGTTGAGCCCCGACGAGTCCGAAATTCTCGATGCAGCACGCGAGATGTCGCAAAGCGGCATCGGTAGCATTTTCACGACTGCCAATGCAAGCAACTTCGCATCGAGTGCCTATGCCTATCTGGTGTCGGTCAACATCAACGTGTTTGCCCTTGGCGACACCCTTGCCGTGCGCCTCCCCTCTGCCGCCATAATCTGGATGCTTGCCACAGGCATCTTCCGCTTCCGCGGACAGGACGAGCGAAAGGACACCGCCTTCCTTGCATCGCTGATTTTCGTGTCATCATATTCGGTAAGTGCCCTCGCCTACCACGCATCCTCACTGTCGCTCACAGCCCTTTTCCTAATTGCATCGCTGTCTACGCTCTACCACTGGATCAAAGCGCCGTCACGACAGAAATCAGCAATTTTGGTGGCGGCAACCGTTTGCGCCACATTCTTCTTCGGCATCCTTGCACCGATAGCCACCGCCTCGACAGGCATCATCTTCCTTTGCATCCAAAGCAACCGCCGCTGGGCGTCGTTCTTCAAGTTGATTGCACTGATGGTTGCTTCTGCAGTTTTGGCATACCTGCTGGCGGCATTCATCTCCAATAGCACCGCCACCGCACAACAAATAATCGGCATTGCCAACCTCACCGAACCGATAGCGGAATACTCTCGGCTCAACATCCTCACACTACAACTCGTGTTGTCAATCTTCCCGTGGTCAATTCCTATCATCGTGGCTCTCGGGTGGATGTTCATCAACCCACGATGGCTCAAGAACCGCTTCCTCGCTATGAGTCTGCTGAAGCAGTTCGGCGTAGTGGTGTTCGTGCTGACCCTCCCGATGATCACTGCCCTCAACGGCATGTCGATAATTATGATGCTTGTGACCACCTACCTCAACGTGCCGCTTATTGCACATTTTCTGCTGTCGCAAACCCACAACCATTCCGTGACGTGGCGCATTTCGGGCATCATCTTCGCATTGCTCATCGGCTTGTTTGCCGTGGCATATATCACCGCACAGTTTGGCTGCAACATTAGACTCGGCTGCTACTCGTTTGCTCCAGCAGGAGGCTGGCACATAGGCGCAGTACTTCTGCTTATGGCATTGGCGATAAGCCTCTATTCGCTCTCGCGCAACCAACGCACCATCCGGTTCAACAACCGCTACATCTACAACATTGTAATCCTGTATCTTCTCGCGCAGATACTCTATAAAGCATACGTCAATCCATTCATCACACTGATATGACAGAATTTCTCCAACAATACAACCTTGCCGGTCTCGTAATCGGGCTTTGCACATTTCTGGTAATCGGCACGTTCCATCCGCTGGTAATCAAAGGCGAATACTATTTCGGCGTGCGCATCTGGTGGCTGTTTCTGCTGGTGGGCATTGTCTGTGCATTCTTCGCCTGGTGGGTCGACGACCTGTTCTGGTCAGTAATCCTCGGAGTAACTGGCTTCTCGTCGTTCTGGGGCATCGGCGAGATATTCGAGCAGCGCAAACGCGTGGAAAAAGGCTGGTTTCCGAAGAACCCCAAGCGCAAATACCGCAAATAAGGTCTCCAGCAAATAAAAAAAGCGCATGCGCCGGCAGCTCTCTGCCCAAGCGCATGCGCTACTATTGTAAAAACCCATTTTCTATTTTTTGTCACTGCTTATCTCGTCAAGGCGTTTGCGGATTTCCGACAGTTCCTCTTCAACCTCAAGCACATCGTTGTCAGCGAAGTTGTACTGCTCGTCGTGCTGACTGATGTCAAGACCAACTTTCTCGCTGCGTACCGATACGCGCAGGGTCATAAGTTTGTCGGTAATCCAATAGAGCGCGAGGCTCACCACAAACGAGTAGACAAACACTGCCACAACTGCGAGCACGTGTGCTCCAAACACTTGCCAGTTGCCTACGACCAATCCGCCGACAAACACGCCGGTAAAGATTGTGCCGACGATACCGCCCACACCGTGGGTAGGGAACACGTCGAGAGCGTCGTCGATATGTGTCTTGTTTTTCCAGTGTACGGCAATGTTGCAGACAATCGTTGTGATGATTGAGATAAACAGGCTCTGTCCTACCGTCACATAACCGGCGCAAGGCGTGATTGCCACAAGTCCGACAACCGCTCCAACGGCAGCGCCCATACCCGAAGGCTTACGACCTTGCAGACGGTCGAAGAACAGCCACGCCAACATAGCAACCGCACAAGCAGTATTGGTGTTAAGGAATGCCTTCACTGCAATCGCGTCGGCAGCAAGCGAAGAACCGGCGTTGAAACCGAACCAACCGAGCCACAACATTGCAGCGCCGAGGATTACGAATGGAATATTGGCAGGCGACTCGCTACGGTTTACCTTTGAACGGCGACCGAGATAGATTGCGCCAGCCAACGCTGCGACACCCGAAGATGCGTGAACCACGATACCACCGGCAAAGTCAACAACGCCCATCTGACGGAACAATCCGTCGGGATGCCATGTGCAGTGAGCCAACGGACAATAAACCAACAGGCAGAACAGCACAATGAACACTATATATGCAGAGAAACGCATACGCTCTGCAAAAGAACCTGTAATCAATGACGGAGTGATGATGGCGAACTTCATTTGGAAGAGCGCATACAACGCCAACGGTATTGTCGGTGCCAAATAGGCATCTACATTTGCGCCTACTCCCTTAAACATAAAGAACGTGGCAGGATTACCGAGTACGCCGCCCAAATCATCACCGAATGCGAGACTGAATCCGACAACGACCCACAATACACTTATCACACCCATAGCGATGAAACTTTGCAAAATGGTCGAAATCACATTTTTCTTTCCAACCATACCGCCGTAGAAGAATGACAAACCCGGAGTCATCATCAACACGAAGATTGTTGCGGTTATCATCCACGCAACATCAGCAGTATTTACGCTTGCAGGCAAAGCCCATTCCCCAGTGCCTTCCGGGAGGACAACTCCCAACAGACCGACAAGCAAAACCACTGCCATAAACAAATACCAACGTTTTTTCATAAACTGTTTCCTTTTGCTATTAAACAAACCTTTTATAAATCTTTTTGCAAAGATATAAAGATTATTTCAAACAATTAGCAAAACTTTCACGTTTTTTCAAAGCAAATAGGTACAACTTCGGCTAATCCGGTAGCAAATACTTTATCCCAGTGTTGGTTACGGCACAATGCTCCACCCGAAAAATTTTTCGAATCAGGGTCAAAAGAAGTTCTCAGAAATTCAGATTATCCCTGTCCCTGCGATTTGGGGACGAAAGGAGGCATCGACGGAAGATAGCCAGTAGTGCGCAGACGGCGCATATAGACCACGCCTCCGCTCTCCACATACAGGCAGTCTGCTTTAAGCATCAGTCGCTCCGCCGCCCTGCCCTTAGGCATCGGTAAAATGGCGCGCACCCTGCCGTTTTGGTCGCAGACCTGCACCCCCATATTAGTTGCGACAAACAAATTGCCGCCGGCATCGAATGCCATTTGCCGCACTGTCGTATCGGCGGTGTGCGCCACGTTGTGCAGCCAATAAAACCGCTGACGGCAAGTGAGCGAACCGCGCCCGTCCACAATGCTTGCCACAAGCCAGTCAGAGCCTGGCTCGGACTCTACTACGGTCTTGTTGTCGGGACTTATCGCCAACGAGCAGTTCTTCGCTACTCGGTACGTCCTGCCAGCGTATGCTTTCAGTATATTGTGTTCAGGGAATTCTACCTTTTCGGTCGCCACCGTCCACTCCTCGCCATCGACAAGCAGCGACTGGAGCATATCGTTGCCCGACGAACCAGCCTTCAATGGTGTCTGCCAATCGCTCCACAGCCACGACATAGCCTCTGGGAATTCACGGATGCCACCAATGATGGAATGGCCGCCATCGTCCCACTTGTGCGCCACCTGATAGCCGGCAAATTCGAGCGCCGACAGCATCAACTGATTGTACTCAAACCAATGTCCGAACAACGGATTCCAAGCATCCTTGCTACCGTCGTGGAGAAATATCCGCAACGGGCGAGGCTCGGTCTTGCGCACCAATGCCGGATAGCCGTCGCCGCCGCGCATTGCCACGAATGTGCCTACGCTGCAGTACACCCTACGGAAAAGGTCGGGTCGCTGCCACGCCAAAGTGAATGCAGCAATTCCGCCGCTGCTTGCACCCATCACCGCGTGCATATCTGGCGATGCAGAAATTGCGATGCCATCTCGGGCAAGCCTCTCCGTAACCTTCGGGAGGAGTTCCGTCTCAATAAATTCAGCCATTCTGCCGTCTATTGCGTCAAACTCATTGCTACGGTTATAGCGCAACACCCTTCCGCTGTCGTCAGCCACCACCCCGGGATTGAGAAACACCATTGCCACCGGCGGCATCCTGAGGTTCTCCACAAGGCTATCGACCACCGACCGTGCGGCAAACACATCGCCGTCGAAGCAAAGCATCAACCCCACCTCTCCAGACGTTTGACTGGAAAGGCAAACGGAATAGGTGTGCTTCGTGCCGGGATAGACTTTCGACACGGAAATCGAGTCGACAAACACGGTTTCTGCCGCCGACAGATTCAAGCACGACACAAAAAGAAGCGCAATCGCCGCCATCAGTTTTCTAAGAGATATACTGACTCGTGCCATTGCGCTTGTATGTTTGTTATGTTTGTCTACTAATGACGGCGCATCTTGCGCATCATATTGAGCGACTTCATCGAAGTTGCCATCTTCATCATCTTGCGAGTGCTTTCAAACTGCTTGAGCAAGCGGTTAACCTCCTGCAGCGTCGTACCGCTACCTGCGGCGATGCGCTGACGGCGGCTACCGTTGATGATTTCAGGATTGCGGCGCTCGTAGGGAGTCATAGACTGGATTATAGCCTCGATACCCTTGAATGCATTGTCGTCGATGTCGATATCCTTGATGGCCTTACCGACTCCAGGAATCATCGATGCCAAATCCTTCAGGTTACCCATCTTCTTGATTTGGGCAATCTGAGCCATAAAGTCGTTGAAGTCAAACTGGTTCTTGGCAATCTTCTTCTGCAAGCGGCGCGCTTCCTCCTCGTCGTACTGCTGCTGAGCACGTTCAACGAGAGACACGATGTCACCCATACCGAGGATACGGTCAGCCATACGAGCCGGATGGAACACGTCGATAGCCTCAAGTTTCTCGCCTGTACCGACAAACTTGATAGGCTTGTCAACGACAGTGCGGATTGAAAGGGCAGCACCGCCACGGGTGTCACCGTCGAGTTTGGTGAGGACTACGCCGTCGAAATCCAGACGCTGGTTGAACTCCTTGGCGGTGTTAACTGCATCCTGACCAGTCATCGAGTCAACAACAAAGAGAGTTTCCTGCGGCTTGATGGCTTTCTTGACAGCCTCAATCTCATCCATCATCTGCTCGTCGACAGCCAGACGTCCGGCAGTATCGACAATCACAAGGTCAAGGTTGCTTGCCTTGGCGTGCTTGATGGCGTTTTGAGCGATTTCGACAGGATTTTTCGAATCGGGCTCAGTGTAGACAGGCACATTTATCTGCTCGCCGAGCACCTTCAACTGCTCGATTGCGGCAGGACGGTAAACGTCGCAGGCCACGAGCAACGGACGCTTGCCCTTTTCGCTCTTGTATTTCTTCGCAAGTTTGCCGGAGAAGGTAGTCTTACCAGAACCTTGCAGACCCGACATCAAAATCACTGTAGGATTGCCCGACAGATTGACGTCGGCAGCCATACCGCCCATCAAAAGCGCAAGTTCGTCGTGGACAATCTTCACCATCAACTCGCTCGGCTTGACAGCCGTTATCACGTTCTGACCGAGAGCCTTCGCCTTGACTGTATCGGTGAACTGCTTTGCCACGCTATAGTTGACATCGGCATCGAGCAAAGCACGGCGCACGTCCTTCAGCGTTTCCGCCACGTTGATTTCCGTGATCTTACCTTGGCCTTTCAGCAGTTTAAACGACCGTTCCAGTCTTTCGCTTAAATTTTCAAACATATATAGTACTTATCTTATTCGTTTATATTACAGTTTATTGGTCAATGGCTGAGGGAAAACCACCTTCGGCTTGAAAGTCTTCGCTTCCTCCGCATCCATGTGGGCATAGGCCATAATAATCACCACATCGCCGACATAGACCCTGCGTGCAGCAGCCCCATTGAGGCAAATGGCGCCTGAGCCGCGCTCACCGGGGATGGCATAGGTGTCGATGCGTTCGCCATTGTTGTTGTCAACAATGTAAACCCTTTCGTTGGCAATGATACCGGCGGCATCCATCAAATCCTCGTCGATGGTGATGCTGCCGATGTAGTTCAAGTCGGCACTTGTCACCGTAGCGCGGTGAATCTTCGACTTCAGTACTTCAATCTGCATTTCTCTTCAGTGTAGTCTTTTTAAGCCTTTTTGTAGGCGATGTTGTCAATCAGGCGCACTTCACCGCAATAGACTGTGATACAGCCAGTGATCTCGCTTGCGTCTGCCCAATCGCTGACAGGTTGCATTGTCAGGGCATTCACAATAGAATAATACTCCACCTCCATCTGAGGCAGGGCATTAAGACTGTCAACCACGAATTTTTCTGTTTCAGCCACGGTGTGCGACTGTGCAAAGGTACAACTTTCCTTTAGAATACGATATATATTCGGTGCTAATTGTCGCTGTTCGGGAGTCAGACGAACGTTACGGCTGCTCAGAGCCAAGCCGTCGTCCTCACGTTTGATAGGACAAGCCACAATCTGGAGTTTGAAGCCTTCGAGTTCCACCATCTTGCGGATTACGGCAATCTGTTGGAAGTCCTTCTCTCCGAAATATGCATGGTCGGGCTCTACAAACGCAAACAGTTTGCTCACAATCTGGGCAACGCCGTTGAAGTGTCCCGGGCGGTGAGCACCCTCCATCACTTCAGCCACCGCGCCAAGGTCAAACTGGCGGTTGTCGGGCTCTGGATATACCTCCTCGACCGACGGCATAAACACCACGTCGCAGCCGGCGGCTTCAAGCAGTGCACAGTCGCGCTCCTCGGTGCGCGGATAGGTTGCAAGGTCCTGTTTGTTATTGAATTGTGTAGGGTTGACAAACACGCTTACCACTACAATGTCATTCTCTGCACGGGCACGGTCGACAAGCGACTTGTGACCGGCGTGCAAAGCACCCATCGTAGGCACGAGTCCGACAACTTTATTGTCTTGCTTAAAGCCTTTTACCAAAGACTTTAACTCCGAAATAGTCTTAACAACTTTCATATTGTTTCATTTTAAGCCTTGCAAAGGAAATAAATATTTATAACATAGCGAAACAGAACGCCATCATTTTTCATTCGTCCTCACTTTCACAGCGCCGTTGAAAAGTCGGAAAAATTTAGGATTTCATCGTTTTCCAAAGCCTTTTGATTACGATTGCCGCTCTTCGTAAGCCAAAAGATTTCACATTAGAAGATTTTTTATTATCTTTGCAATATTAATTTAGAGAATACTATGAGTAAAGGTAAGGTATTGTTTGTCAATCAGGAGATTATGCCATATCTCCCGGAATCGGAAATTTCAAAGGCCGGACTTGAGTTGCCGAAGGGCATTCAGGAACGAGGCTATGAAGTGCGCACGTTTATGCCAAAATACGGCTGCATCAACGAGCGTCGCAACCAACTTCATGAAGTTATCCGTCTGTCGGGCATGAACCTCATCATTGACGACACCGACCATCCGCTGATCATAAAAGTGGCGACTCTCCAGCCGTCGCGTATGCAGGTCTATTTCATCTACAACGAGGACTATTTTCAGCGCAATGCAAGCAAGGGTCTCGAAACGGAAGAAATGCCGGAAAGCAACGACGAGCGGTGCATCTTCTTTGTGCGCGGCACAATAGAGACCGTAAAGAAACTCCGCTGGGAGGCAAACATCGTGCACTGCCAGGGATGGCTTTCAGCCCTTACCCCTCTCTATATCAAGAAAGTTTATGCCGACGACCCGTCGTTCCGCGACTCCAAAGTGGTTTATTCGCTCTACGGCTCTTCGTTCAACGGCAGCCTCGACCCTCGTTTTGAGGAAAAACTGCGTATGGAAGGGTTTACCGACGACGATTTGAAGTCGGTAGCCGGCAAGCCGATTGACTTCGTTGCGCTTGCCAAGTTGGCTCTCGCCCATTCCGATGGCGTGATTATCCACACCGAGACCGTTGCGCCTGAGTTGCTCGACTTTATCAAAGAAAACAACATCCCTTGTTTGCCCTACGAGGGCAGTTTCGACGTAGACAAGTACGCCGAATTCTACAGTACATTATAATTCTACAATCAATGTTCAAACTAACCAATTGGGTAGTTGCCACATTAGCGGTGCTTTTTGTGGCCACATCATGCGACGAAAACAATATAGGTATGTCGATTATCGACTCTGAGTCGGAAGTAATCAGCGACACAACCTACATCGTCTGCTCACCGGAAATCAACGACAAAGTTCCGCCACGCACCTTGACGCATCTGCTCGGTGCAATCAGCGCAAAAGGATACGGCACACTGAAATCGGATTTCGTGACCGAATTTATGCCGGCAAGCAAAATCGACACCACCGGAGTGAGCATCTCCGACATCGACTCCACACGTCTGTTGCTCCGCATTCCCGTGGGCTCGTTCGTTGGCGACTCAATCACGCCTATGAAGGTGAACATCTACAAGTTGAACAAGAATCTCCCCTATCCTATCACGAGCGACTTCGATCCAAAGGATTACTACAATGAGTCTGACCTGCTCGGCTCACGCGCGTATGCGATGACCACGACCAATCAGGACAGCGTGATGTATAAGGAGTACGATTCCAATACAAGTTCTTACAACTACTATTACCTCGTTTCCGTAACAATGCCAAACTCCATTGGACAAGGTTTGTACCAACTTTATAAGGACAACCCTGAGACACTGAAGGACCCGGAGGCGTTTGCCAAATATTTCCCCGGCATCTACGCAACCACAAGTTACGGCAACGGTCGCGTGGCTAAGGTAAGTTCCACGATGATTCGCACCCACTACCGTAAGCACAGCACGAAGAGCGACGGCAGCGACACAATCTACACGCAGACAGCCAACTATCTTGGCGTTGCGCCTGAAGTGGTCACCAACAACAACATCTCCTACACTCCGTCGGAGAATATCAAGTCGATGATCGACGCTGGCGATCCTGTCATTGTTGCCCCTGCCGGCTATAATGCGAAGATTACGCTGCCCATCACCGAACTCCTGAACAAATATAAGGAAAACGAGAAGAAGGGTCAGACGGTGCTCAACACCATCTCAATGACCATCCCTGTGGAAGAGATAAGCAACTCGTTCGACATCGAGCCGCCGACGTACCTTCTGTTGGTGAAAGCCACCAAAAAGGACGATTTCTTCACGGACAACAAGTTGCCTGACAGCAAGACCTCGTTCTACGCGTCCTACGACTCGACCGACAAATGCTACACTTTCAGCGGTATGCGCGCCTACCTCAAAGGTGTAATCGACGGCGAATATGCATCGGAAGACCAGACCACACTGGAAAGTTTCTATCTGATTCCGGTCGACGCCACTTTCACCACCTCTACGTCGTACTACTCCGGCACTACATCGACTCTGACAGAAATGACGCCTCAGTTGTCGATTCCGGCGATGGTGAAACTCGGCAAAGCGCAACTGGTAACCACATTCAGCAAAAAAAGTTACTCAGAATAATTGGCAAGTGCAAAAAAAGCACTACCTTTGCATAAACCAAGCCTGAATAGCTCAGTCGGTAGAGCATTTCATTCGTAACGAAAAGGTCAAGGGTTCGAGTCCCTTTTCAGGCTCTATGAAATTTGAGGTTAGTATAAAGCCTGCGACGTGAGTCGTGGGCTTTTTCGTTTGCACATTTTCGTGAATTTATGCAGTAATGGTTAAGAATTTAAAAAAGGTCGTGGTATAGGCTTATAAATTGAATTTTTTATTTACCTTTACTTATTGAAAGTAAAGATTAAGAAGCAACTGATATGAACAACCCTGAAAGAAAGCGGCTGTCGGCAAGCAAAATTATGCGTGCCGTGTTTGGAATAATTATGATAATCATCTATTTCGGTATGGGTTATCTGATGCTCGCCAACTTTTTCGACGTGCCTCGCTATGTGTCGCTCACACTCGGGATTGTGTTTATCGTCTACGGCATTTTCAGAGGCTATCGCCAATACAAAGGTATCGACTATACATTTAGAAGAGAGCAATAAACAATGAAACTCAAAGGTATTTTCTTATTAGCCGTTGTCTGTCTGCTTGCCGCTTGCGGCAAATCGGACAAGCAGCCAAAAGAAACCGAGTTCAAACTGCTGTGCGATGAATCGGTGGAAAACATTATGCGCCAAGAAGTACAGGTCTACGAGTTGAAATACCCTGACGTAAGGATTCACGCGGAATATGTAGACGAGAAATCAATCGACGACTCCATCGCCGGACTCACACGCGGCGTATATATTACCGCTACTGATATGACCCACGAACGTCGCAAATATCTTGAGGCAAACCACCGCAACACCTACTGTGTGCCAGTTGCCGTCGATGCAGTTGCCATCATCACCCATAAGGACAACGATGTAGAGATGCTCTCTATCGAGCAACTCAGCGACATCCTCACTGGCAAGACCAAGAACTGGAACGAAATTTCACCGTCGAAGATGGGCGACATCTCCGTGGTGTTCGACAACCAGAACTCAAGCACCGTGCGCTATATGCTCAAGAACGTGACCGGTGGCAAGCAGTTCGGCAAGAACGTATTCGCACAAAAGAACAACAAGGACGTGTTTGAGATGGTACGCACCCACAAGGGAGCAATCGGCATCATCGGCGTAAGTTGGCTGAGCCGCGACCTCAACAACATTGCCATCGTGGCAAACTACTCGAAGAGCGAACTCGACGCAATGGAGAATGCAGCAGAGGTGAACCACGATATGTACTCGGCAAACACCGAAGCCGACTACAGTCAGGCTATCAAGGTAGTGCCAATCCGCAAAAACGATTCGCCCTACGCCTACAAGCCGTACCAATATGACATCTACACGGGCAACTATCCGCTGTTCCGCACCATCTATGCCGTGTGCACAAGTCCGTCGGGCAGCAAGCAGCACGCGTTCTGCCGGTTTATCACCAGCATCCCGGGACAGAAAGTAATCCTCAACACCGGGGTGATGCCTGCCAACGTACCGCCGCAACGCGTAGTGGCAATACAACAGAATTAGAGAAAAAACAATTATAAAATTATAAACAGATTAACAACTCACTAAGATGAACATCAAATTAATCCTATCAACAGCAGTCCTCGCTGGAACCACTTTCACAGGTTTCGCCGACGGATACCAAGACGGTGTTGAATACTACAAGGTTGGTCAGGACGAGAACGCAAAGATCGTGCTCGACCAGACTCTCAACAACGCCGAGACAAACAAGGCAGTGGCATACTACTACCTTGGCAACATCGCCCTCAACGAAGGCAACAAAGCACAAGCAACAAAATATTTCGACCTCGGTATCCAAAGCAATGCCGAATACGCATTCAACTACATCGGTAAGGGTGCTGTGGCTCTGAAAGAGAACAACGCCAATGCTGCAAAGGATTTCTTCAAGCAGGCTGACAAGTTCGGCAAGAAGGAAGCCGCAAAGGTGAAAGTTGACATCGCCCGCGCTTACTACAGCACCGACTCTGTGCTCTACAAGAAGGACTACCAAACCTACTTGAAGGACGCAAAGAAGAAGGACAAAAACGAATCGTCGATTTACGTGTTTGAAGGCGATATGCTTGCCGACCAAAAGGATTACGGCAACTCTGCCGGCTACTACGAAATGGCTATCCAGTTCAACACTTCCGACCCTATCGCTTATGTGAAATATGCCAACACATATTTCCACATCGCTCCGGCAGAAGCCATCAGCAAGTTGAAGACCATCGCCGACGAGCAGCCTAACTCTCTGCTCTCTCAGCGTGAACTCGCAGAGAAATACTACGAGAACAACCAATGGACAATGGCTGTCAACCAGTACGAGAAGGTGATTGCCAACCCTAACCACTTCCAGAGCGACGAATCGCGCTACGCTGTGCTTCTCTACTTTGCAAAGCAGTACGACCAATCGACTGAATGGGCTAACAAACTTCTGGCAAAGAACTACCGTCCGTTCCTGATGAAGCGTATGCTCTTCCTCAACAAGGCCGACAACGAAAACGAGAAGGACTACGAAGGTGCAATTGCTGCCGCTGAGGATTTCTTCAACATGAAGGAGGACAAGACTTATACATTCACAGTCAACGACTACAAGACTTATGCCGACGTACTCAAGAAACTCGGTCGCGACTCTGTTGCCATCGGCGCTTACGAGAAGGCAATCAAGGTCAATCCTAAGGATTTCAGCCTCTATCAGTTGCTCAGCCTCGCTTGCGTAAAGTCTGCATCTGCAAGCAAGCCAGACAACTTTGTAAAGGCCGCACAGGCTTACCAGCAGTTTATCGACGGTCAGGAATACGGCAAGGACTACGACCTCAACAACTTGCTCACATTGCTCTCTCGCTACACCAACGCCTCTGCATTCTGCAAAGACCAGGCTGTAAAGGACGAGATGTTCAAGAAGGGTCTCGCAGTTGCTGCCCAAATCGACGAGAAGGCTGACAAGACTTCCAACTACGCTGTTGTGCTCCAACGCAAGGCTCAGTTGATGAACGGCTACTATGGCGCTCAATACAACGCTGACTGCGCAAAGACTTACCAAGACGCTATCAACGCCGCTGAGAGCGACGCAAACCTCGACAGCAACTTGAAGGCAAACATCGAGTTTGAAGGCAACCTCTACATCGCCACCTACACTCAGGTAATCGAGAAGGATATGGCAAAGGCTCGCCCATACTACGAAAAGGCATACAGCGCAAAGCCAAACGAAGCGCTCCGCAAATTTATCGACAGCCAGTACAAATAATTCGGTTGCCAAGACCTCTGAAAGAGTGTGGGTTACAAAACCTACACTCTTTTTTTGTCATTTTTTTGCCCAAAAAGTTGCTCAACTGAAATAGATGTACTACCTTTGCACTACCGAAAAAACAAAATCTATTGTCCAGTGGTGTAATGGTAGCACTTCGGATTCTGGTTCCGCCTGTGAGGGTTCGAGTCCTTCCTGGACAACAAAAAAAGATGTTTCAACCGAAACATCTTTTTTTGTTATACCCCCACCACCAATCCAAAGAACGCAATCCTCAAGGCTCAGTAGAAGAATCGTGGGAATAGAAACATCTGCGTGGTAGTGCACTCCGTCGGAGTGCCGTGTTGCTAACCACGGGGTTCTGCCCGTGGTTAAGGATTGAATCAAGCACTGTGCCCCGTAGTGGGCACCGCCATCACCAACAGAAACATCCGCTGTCGTAGGTGGCGCCATGTCAGGACTCGACTGGATTAATATCCAGAGAGAAAAATCAGTTATACCGATATGGCTCTACTGATTATTGTCCAGCACTTCGTATTTGGAGTGACGGCTCTTGTATTCCGGCACAATGTCTTTCATCTTCTTGACTATCGCCATATCGTCATAATGAAGCGAAAGGTCATAGAGTATTTTTTCGTTCTGGAGTGCCAATTCATACGGATATTCCCTTACAGAAGCGACTTTGATTTTAGGATGGACTGTAGGTTTCGTCTGCTCGGCATCGCTGAGCACCTCTTCATAGAGTTTCTCGCCATCACGCAGACCAATATACTTTATCTCCACGTTCTTCGCTCCCGACAAGTCTATCATTCGTTGAGCGAGGTCGCTAATACGCACTGGCTCGCCCATATCAAATACAAAAATCTCACCGCCTTTTCCCATCGTTCCGGCTTCAAGAACGAGTCGGCACGCCTCAGGGATGAGCATAAAGAAGCGGATGACATCCTTATGTGTCACCGTCACCGGCCCGCCTCTCCTTATCTGCTGCTTAAACAACGGTATGACACTGCCATTCGAACCGAGGACATTGCCAAAACGCGTAGTAACAAACTGTGTCGTTCCCTTCACCTCGCCGTCCTGAATTGCTTTGTTGAGCGACTGGCAATAGATTTCGCATATACGCTTGCTGCATCCCATCACGTTGGTGGGATTAACCGCCTTGTCCGTAGAAATCATCACAAACTTCTTCGTGCCGTATTTCACGGCGAGGTCGGCGATGACGCGCGTTCCGAACACGTTATTCTGGATAGCCATAGCAGGATTGTCCTCCATCATCGGCACATGCTTGTAGGCTGCAGCGTGAAACACGAATTCCGGCTTGTGGGAAGAGAAGATTTCTTCCATCTGCGACTGATTCGTGATAGAGCCGACAATAGTCCACACTTTCAAGTCGCGATGGTTGCGTTTCATAAAAAGCCGCACATCGTGCATAGGAGTCTCCGCCTGATCCACGAGTATAAGTTCTTCGGGATTAAACGCCGCAACCTGTCGTGCCATCTCCGAGCCAATACTGCCGGCGGCACCGGTGATAAGAATCCTGCGTCCCGTAAGCATCTTCTTGATGGCATCCATATCCACCTCAATCTTGTCACGCGGCAACAAGTCCTCGATGTCTACTTCATGCAACTGTTTGTGCAACAGTTCCGACTTGCCGTCCCATTCTTCCGCTATCGGCATCATCATGATCTTTATCTTGGCGGCAATAAGGGCATCAATCAGATTCGTACGATGCGTGAAACGCTCCGTCTGATGCGGCGAGACCAGCATCACTTTTGCATTGTACCTCCGCATTGTGTTGACAATAGTACCATCGTCGTAAAACACCCTCTCGCCCAACAACCATGTTGAATCTTTGCTCTTGTCGTCGGTCACAAAACCTGCCACATGGAATGGCGAAGGCGCTTCCGAACGTATGCTTTTTGCCAAAGCCACACTTCCCGACATACAGCCGTAGATAAATGCGTTTGGCGTATTTCCTCTACCGTAATTATCGTGGAGCATCTTTGCCAAGATGCGAATCACCCACATAAGCATAGTCGCCGTGACAAACATCTGCACACCGCTCAAAAAACGCGGAATGACCATATACGGCGTCAGCCCGCAATGCACCTGCAACTGATGGAGAGCACTGATTGCAATACTGGCAGTGAATGTGGAATATGCCACACGCTTCAAGTCGACAAACGAAGAAAAGCGCAGCATCCCCTTGAATGTATGGAATACGATGAATGCAGCCATATAGACCACCAAACACACAACCAATCCCAATGATACACGGGTAATGTTTTCCAACAGATTTGTAAGGCCATACTGCAAATAGTAAACAAAAAAGCCTGACACTACAACAGAGAAACTATCGTATGCCAAAATGCACCAATAAGGAAGTGTTCCACTCGAAAAACACCAACTTCTAAATTTCTGTAACAATTTCATCCGGTTATGATTCAATTCAATTATTTGCTAAAATTTCCCTTTCGACATTTCTTGTCGTACCCTCTTTGCAATTTTTAAATTATTGATACAAAAATAAATTAAGAATTTGCCTTGTTCGCTTGCGAAATTAAACAAAATCCGAGAATTGCGCAACATCCCAAGTGTTAAAATACCGACGCACGAACAATTCTCGTCTGAACCCCATTTGGAATCTTAGAATTCCGAATCAGTGCAAATCAAAAAAAATGAGGCTCAAACGATTGCCGTACAATCTTTTAAGCCTCATTTTGTCGGGGTGAGAAGACTCGAACTTCCGACCTCCACGTCCCGAACGTGGCGCGCTAGCCAACTGTGCTACACCCCGATTCCGTAAATCGAATGCAAAGTTACTTACTTTTCTCGATTTCGCAACACTTTTGGCCTATTTTTTTCAAATGTTTTTTTCGCTATTTGCCGCTTTTCTCGTTCTGCTGTTTGAGCAGGTCGCGGATTTCAGTGAGCAACACTTCTTCCTTGCTTGGTTCCGGTGCCGGCTCTGGAGCAGGCTCTTCCTCTTTCTTATGCGCCAACTTGGATATGAGTTTGATGAAAAGGAAGATGCTGAATGCGATGATTATGAAGTCGAATGCCGTCTGAAGGAAGTTGCCATAGTTTAGCGTCACGGCTTCCTGACCGTCGGCAGCCGCTTTCATCTCCCACTTAAGGTCAGTGAAGTTAACGCCACCAATGATGAGTCCAAGCGGAGGCATAATGATGTCGGCAACGACCGACGAGATGATTTTACCGAAAGCACCGCCGATGATCACACCGACAGCCATGTCGACTACATTGCCACGCATAGCAAAAGCCTTGAAGTCTTGAAGAAATTTAGATTTACCCATTTGTGTTTTTTGTTTTAAGGCAAAACAGGACCAATCCGAGGCTCTCGCCAGTGAATAGGTCCTGTTGCATAGTTTATACTTGTTTTTTAGAATTCGCAGTTGCCCGGTGTGCGTGGGAACGCAATGACGTCACGGATGTTAGTCATACCCGTTACAAACAGCACAAGGCGCTCGAAGCCGAGTCCGAAACCTGAGTGAGGCACAGTGCCGAAGCGACGTGTGTCGAGATACCACCACATATCCTTCATCGGAATACCGAGTTCTTCGATGCGCTGGTTGAGTTTCTCGTAACTTTCCTCTCGCTCCGATCCGCCGATAATCTCGCCGATTTTCGGGAAAAGCACATCCATAGCGCGCACGGTCTTACCGTCTTCATTCTGCTTCATATAGAATGCCTTAATCTCCTTCGGATAGTCGGTAAGGATAACCGGCTTCTTGAAATGCTCCTCAACGAGGAAACGCTCGTGCTCGCTCTGGAGGTCAGCACCCCAATAAACAGGGAATTCAAATTTGTGACCCGACTCCTCGAGGATTTTCACGCCCTCAGTGTAGGTGAGGCGCACGAACTCAGTGTTGACAACCGATTTGAGTCGCTCAACAAGGTCTTCGTCGTACATCTTGGCAAGGAACTCGATGTCGTCGGCAGCATTCTCAAGAGCGTAGTTCACGCAGTACTTGATGAAGTCCTCTGCCAGTTCCATATTGTCGTTGATGTCGTTGAAAGCGACCTCAGGCTCAATCATCCAAAACTCCGACAAATGGCGTGGAGTGTTGGAATTTTCAGCACGGAAAGTAGGGCCGAACGTGTAGATTGCACCGAGAGCCGTTGCTCCAAGTTCGCCTTCAAGTTGTCCGGAAACGGTAAGGCTCGCCGGCTTGCCAAAGAAATCGTTGGAGTAGTCCACCTTTCCGTCCTCGCCCTTAGGGAGGTCGTTGAGGTTGAGCGTAGTCACCTGGAACATCGCACCGGCACCCTCACAGTCGCTCGAAGTGATGAGCGGAGTGTTGAGATAGAAGAAACCTCTGTCGTTGAAGAATTTGTGGATAGCATAAGCCAACGTGTGGCGGATGCGGAGCACAGCACCGAATGTGTTGGTGCGCGGACGGAGGTGAGCCTTTTCACGAAGGAATTCCAACGTGTGACCCTTCTTCTGCAAAGGATATGTTTCAGGATCGGCAGTGCCGTAGATTTCGAGTGTTTCTGCCTGAACTTCCGCTGCCTGGCCTTTGCCCTGCGACTCGACCAATTTTCCCTCAACGTGGATGCTTGCACCGGTCGTGATAGGTTTCAACTGCTCGTCGGAGAACTTCTCCATGTCGAAGACAATCTGAAGGTTCTTGATAGTAGAACCGTCGTTGAGCGCAACAAACTGCACGTGCTTGTTGCCACGGCGGGTACGCACCCAGCCTTTTACGCATACGTCGGTTCCTATCAGTTCAGGAGCCCAGATTTCTGATATTTTTGTACGTTTCATTTTCTGTTTTTATTATCAGCGTTTCCAATAACTGTTATTCAAAAGAGCCCTGTTTCAGGAAGTTCACTTCCTCCTGAGTGAGGTAACGCCAGCGGCCGCGAGGCAAGTTCTTCTTGGTGAGACCTGCGAAGTACACGCGATCGAGTTTAGTCACGCGATAGCCCAACGACTCAAACATACGGCGCACGATACGGTTACGTCCTGAGTGGATTTCGATGCCAGCCTGGTTTTTGTCGTGGTCGTTGACATAACTGATGGCGTCAGCGTGGATTGGTCCGTCGTCGAGTTCGATGCCGTCAGCAAGTTGCTGCATATCGTCCTCTGCGATGTCCTTGTCGGTCCACACCTGATAGATTTTTTTCTTCACGAACTTAGGGTGAGTAAGTTTTGAAGCGAGGTCACCGTCGTTGGTGAGCAAGAGCACACCAGTCGTGTTGCGGTCCAGACGACCTACAGGATAAATACGCTCCTTGCAGGCATTCTTCACGATGTCCATAACGGTAAGACGTCCGTCTGGGTCATCGCTCGTAGTCACGCAGTCCTTCGGCTTGTTGAGAAGGATGTAACACTTGTTTTCGAGTGTAACCACCTTGTCGTTGTATTCAACCACATCATCGTGCTTGATCTTTGTTCCGAGTTCGGTCACCGCATTGCCGTTGACCTTTACGAGACCCTGCTGTATCAGTTCGTCAGCCTCGCGGCGCGAGCAGATACCGGCATTCGCCATAAACTTGTTCAAGCGTACTTCTTCGTTCGGATCAACCTCAGGTACGTCGTAGATAATCTGCTTTGGACGCGGAGTGAAGCGTTGTCCGCCTTGACGGTTGAAACTTGCGCCCGGACGGTTGTTGTAGCCGCCTTGGCGATTGTTGTTATTGTAGCCACCCTGACGGTTGTTGTTGTAGCCGCCCTGACGGTTGTTGTTATAGCCGCCTTGACGGTTGTTGTTATAGCCGCCTTGACGATTATTATTGTAGCCACCCTGACGATTGTTGTTGTAGCCACCTTGGCGGTTGTTGTTGTAACCGCCCTCTTGCTGGTAACCACCTTCCTGCTGATAACCGCGGTTGTTGTAGCCACCCTGCTGATAGCCGCCCTCCTGCTGGTTATTGTAGTTGTTGTAGCCACCTTGGCGGTTGTTGTAGCCGCCCTGACGGTTGTTGTTGTAGCCGCCTTGACGGTTGTTATAACCGCCCTGACGATTGTTATTGTAGCCACCTTGACGATTATTATAGCCACCTTGGCGATTGTTGTAGCCGCCCTGGCGATAATTGTTGTCGTAGTTGTTGTAGTTGCCTGAATTGTAACTTGGTTTGTGGTAATCCTGACGTGCGGTCGCATCGCTACCATTGTCGTCCGACGTTGACTGAGCCGGAGTGGCATCGCTCGACACGAATGCCGCTTTCGGACTGTAAGTAACTTTTTCAAAGTGCCCGTTTTCAGCACCCATTTCCTGAGATTCACCGATTCTTCTTCTTTTCGGCTTCTTGTTCTCTTCCATAGTAAAACTAATTATTAATTTTTCACATACTGCCTCTCGGCGTTTTATTTACTAAAATATGCTATTGGTCAATGATTTAATCTTTCTTAGACTTGTAGATCTTAACAAACAAATTAATTCATAATTCCATTGACAAAGTAACGTTATTTTTTCCAAACTGAAAAGTGCACAATTAAAAAGGTTTGTTGTTTTTAACATTCTTTTTAATTGTGCACTATAGACTACTGTTTTAGAAACCAGTGTAGTTGTGTGGCGTGATGGCTTTAAGTTCCTCCTTCACCGCATCGCCAACGTTGAGAGTGTCGATAAACCGGGCTATGCTCTCGCCGTTCACCTTCTCGTTGGTACGGGTGAGAGCCTTCAGAGTCTCGTAAGGCTTCTCGTAGCCCTCGCGGCGCAGAATGGTCTGGATTGCTTCAGCAACGACATTCCACATATTGTCGAGGTCGCGGCTGATTGCCGACTCGTTGAGCAGCAGTTTGTGCAGACCCTTCAGCGTGCTGTGGAGAGCGATGAGCATGTGAGCCAAAGGCACGCCAACATTGCGAAGTACAGTAGAGTCGGTGAGGTCGCGCTGTAGACGTGACACCGGCAACTTATTGGCAAGATGTCCGAGGATGGCGTTGGCAAGTCCGAGGTTGCCTTCCGAATTCTCGAAGTCAATTGGGTTCACCTTGTGCGGCATCGCCGAAGAGCCTACCTCCCCTGCCTTGATTTTCTGCTTGAAATACTCCATTGAGATATATTGCCACATATCGCGGTCGAGGTCGATCATCACCGTGTTGATGCGTGCCATCGAGTTAAACAGGGCAGCAAGATTGTCGTAGTTTGAAATTTGTGTGGTCCACTCTTCGCGCTCGATGCCGAGACGCTCGTTGAGAAACTTTTTGGCAAATGCACGCCAATCGTAGTCGGGAAACGACACGCGGTGAGCGTTGAAATTACCAGTAGCGCCGCCGAACTTACCGCTGACGGGCACTTGTTTCAACAGTTTCACCTGCTGCTCCAATCGGTAGGCAAACACGCGGATTTCCTTGCCCAAACGTGTAGGCGAAGCCGGCTGTCCGTGGGTCTTGGCAAGCATCGGAATGTCCTTCCATTCATCGGCATACTTATTGAGCAGGTCAATCATCTCGCCGAGCAGCGGCAGGTAGGCTTCGTGGATAGAGTCGCGGATGAGCATCGGCACTGAAGTGTTGTTGATGTCCTGAGAAGTAAGTCCGAAGTGGATAAACTCCTTGAACTCAGCCAAGCCGAGTTTGTCGAACTGCTCCTTGATGAAGTATTCAACAGCCTTCACGTCGTGATTGGTCACACTCTCGATGTCCTTCACGCGCTGCGCATCTTCTACCGAGAAATTGCCGTAGATGTCGCGCAAGGCAGGGAAAAGCGATGCGTCGACGCCTTTCAGTTGCGGCAACGGGAGTTCACATAGGGCGATAAAATATTCGATTTCAACTTTTACGCGATAGCGAATCAGCGCATACTCCGAATAATAATTTTCCAAAGCCTCGACTTTGCTGCGATAGCGACCGTCAATAGGCGAAATGGCTGTCAATGAAGAAAGAGACATTGTGCTTTGTTTTTAAGATTGTTAATATCCAATGAATATGCGCAAAAGTAGACATTTTCCGCCAATTATGCAAAAACGGAGACAAACCGAATGCTGCAATTTTTTCGCAATTTTTATCTCGCTGACTATCTGCTGATAAGCATCACCTGCGAAAATTTCTCAGAAAAAAGTTGCAGAAAAATTTGGAGGGATAAAAAATTCGCCATATCTTTGCATCGCTTTTCCGAAGTAAGGGTGTTTAGCTCAGCTGGTTCAGAGCATCTGCCTTACAAGCAGAGGGTCGGGGGTTCGAATCCCTCAACACCCACACAAGAGTCGCTTTTCAAGGCGACTTTTTTTATATCCAAACGCGAAATCCGATGGAAAAGATTGAGCGCGAGAAGCGCATTGTCGAATCGATGATACGACTATACTGCCGCAGAAAGGAAGGCAACCGGGAACTGTGCGACGACTGCCGCGCACTGCTCACCTACGCCCACGCTCGACTGTCGCGCTGCAAGTTCGGCAACGGCAAGACATCGTGCAAACGCTGCCCTATACACTGCTACAAGCCCGACATGCGCAGCCGCATGCGCGAAGTGATGCGCTACTCCGGACCACGGATGCTTTTCCACCACCCTATCGCCGCATTGCGGCACATCTTTGAATAAACCGTTATGGCAAAACAAGAATACATCGAGAAAAACCGCCAATGGCTTGTCAATAAAGCCAAGGAAAGCGGAGTAATGCCCCTCCCGAAAGGCATCTACTACCGAGTGATTGCAACCGGAAAGAAAGACGGACGCAAGCCGTCGGCACGAAGCGTGATTACCGCCCACTACACTGGGCGCACCATCAACGGACGCACTTTCGACAGTAGCCGTGGCGGAGCGCCATTAGCGGCACGTCTCAGCGACCTTATTGTAGGCTGGAGCATCGCTATGCAGCAGATGCACGTCGGCGACCGCTGGGAAGTGTATATCCCTGCCGAGATGGCATACGGCAAAATCTCTCAACCGGGCATTCCTGGCGGCTCTACCCTCATCTTCGATATGGAGTTGCTGAGCGTCTACTAACCGCCTTACGGCAAGGTCTCTTGCTGTAAGGCTTGCAAATCTGCATTTTCACACCAAAGGAGAAGCGCAGCATATCCTTCATACGCACTGCACTGTTCCCTACCTTGCTGACGATGTACAACTCGTTTGTCCCCACTTCATAAAAGGCTGTCACCGAGCGCAAGCCGCCAAGGCGAGGATGGAACGTAACTCCCTGTCCGAGAAATACCGAAAAACGCATCTTTGAACTGAAATTATAGTAGTGGTTTGGATATTTTCCAGGCTCTTTCCGCCAAAACTCATCACCACTGATTGTTGTCACATAAAGTCCCGCCGCAAAAGGTTCGACGGCAAAACCCTTGCCGAGGTCAACACTCCACGGGGCGCAAGTCTGCTTCAGCGTGAACGTAAGGCGGAAATCGTCGGAACAACTGCGAGGGAGAAAGCCCACAAGCACGTCAGTGTTCCACATTCCCCTTTTGCCATATTCCCACCCGGCACCAAACGACATCATTCCCATACCGCCGGCATACTGCACCATTGCGTTTTTTGGCTTTAGCCTCTCCCATCCGTCGTAGCGCCACTCGCCGTGGCTGCCGGTGACAATCTGCGCCGGGACCGCCATTGGCAAGGCAAGAACAAACGCAGACAGAAGTGTTCTAATAGTTGACAACCGCATAGTCGTAGCCCTCCTTTCTGATTTTAAACACCAGATACTTGCGCTTTTTGGCGCAGGTGCATTGATAATAGATTATGCCATCGCCGAAAAGGTCGTCGGCAGCCACTTGATGGTTGTGGCCATAAAGGCAGAACTGCAACGACGGCAACTGCCTGATGCAATATTGGAACGCATCCGCCACGTTGTTGTTGAACTGCTCCGAGAATGGTCCGGCGTGCATCGCCACGATGGTCTTCTCCACTCCCTCGGGGCAATTGTCCGCACAGTCCTTGATATATGAAAAATCAGGTACAGCACACGAATAATCGTATTCCAAGGCATTGGTATTCAAGCATACGAAGCGTACGTTGCCTGCTACAAATGAAAAATTAGGCTCGCCAAACACTTTTTCAAACACCTGTTCGCCTGTGCCCACACAATCGTGGTTGCCAAGGATGCACACATACGGCATTGTCAAATTGTTAAGGATGTCTCGCTGAAGGGTAAACTCGAGTTTGGCACCGAAGTCCGACAAATCGCCGGTGTGGACAACAAAGTCGATGTCGCCGCGAGCATTTATCGAAGTCACCTCGTCGCGCGTCTCATCATACCAGCGCTGGGTGTCGCTAATCACAGCAAACGTAAACTCGTCGCGACCCTTCATTCGTTGTTCTATCAAGGCAATGTTGCGGCTGTTGATACCAATGTCGCCGCTCACATCGAGGTCGTACGGATGATATTCAATCATATCGCACCCAACAAGGATGCAAAGCATCGCAAACGATGCAATATATTTATACATAATCAGTTACATTTTCACTGCAAAGGTCGTGAAAAAGCAGGATTTGGCGGTTATCAATTTTTCGCCAAAAGTGGACTGTTATAGTATGCGCCGCCGATTGGCGGCGTTTTTGAACAATTTTGACGGCATAAGCGTTATATAAGAATAAGCAAGTCGTACGACTCCCCTACCAAATCAAGAACTATGAACAAATTCTTCATTACAGCCATCGTCATTACAGTTGCCACACTGACAATAATCGCCTCGCCACACCATCCTGCCGACGGCGACGACATAGCAGTGGCAGCCGACACAACATCGGTAGCCTCAGACTCGACCAAGGTCATCGACAACAGCCGCTACACACGGCTCACCGACGAGGACTACCAGACAGTGGCGAACGAACTGGGCATCGACATTGCCACGATGAAGGCCGTAGTGGAGATTGAGGCTGGGAAGTCGCACCAAGGCTTTGTTTCGCCGGGCAAACCACTCATCAACTTCGACCTGACAATGTTCCGCCGCAATCTCCGTCAGGCTGGCATCAGCACCGCCAAATACAAGGGCTACACTTGCTTCAGCCCCGTAAACTCGAAGAAGTACGGAGGCTACGGAAATGCCCAGTGGGCACGCTTGGAATCAGCGCGCACAATCAGCAGCGACGCAGCCAACAAGGCTGCCTTTTGGGGAATGTTTCAGATTGGTGGATTCAACTGGAAGAGTTGTGGATGCGCCACGATTGACGAGTTTGTGGCTCGAATGTCGGAATCCGAGGCCGAGCAACTCGAACTTTTTGCGCAGTTCTGCATCAACCGCGACTTGGTGAAATACCTGAAGAAAAAAGACTGGAGCAATTTTGCCTACCACTACAATGGACCGAGTTACAAGAAGCGCGGCTACCACCACCGTCTGCGCTCTGCCCACTCCAAGCACTCAAAATAACGATGCCGGAGTCCTCTATTATATATGTATGCCGTACTCGTGCTTCAGTTCGTCCATCACGAAGATGCTTTCCACTGACGCAAGATACTCAATGCGACCGAGCACGTTGAGCACAAATTCCTGATAGTACTTCATGTCAGGGGCGTGGATTTTCAGAAGATAGTCGAAACTGCCGCTGATGTTGTAGCATTCCGTCACCTCAGGGATGTCCTGCACAATTTTAGTGAACTCCGCAGCGATGGCATGGTTGATTTGGCGCATCTTCACATTACAGAACACCACAAACCCTTGGTTGAGTTTCTCGGCATTGAGCACTGCAATGTATTTCTGGATATACCCACGGCTTTCCAAGCGTTTCAGCCGTTCAAACACCGGCGTGGACGAGAGGTTTACGCTCTGTGCCAGTTCTTTGATTGTAAGTCGGGCATTGCCTTGAAGCGTGCGAAGTATCTGAATGTCTACCTTATCTAATTTTTCTGCAGTTTCCATAAAAAATTTTTATTGTGCGAAGATAGTGATTTTTAGGCGTTTTGTCTAAAAAAACGCCTTTTTTGAAAAAAAATCCGATTTTCTGTAAACCTTTTCTAAAGTCGATTGTTCTTATATACGTAATTAAAAAATTCTATTATAAATGAAAAAAGTACTTTTCACTCTTGCTTTGGCAGCATCAATCCTTTCTGCCAATGCCGCAGACAAAGCCCTTACAGGCACTAAATTTACAGACAACTGGTCAGTTGGCCTTAACGTAGGCGCAACTCAGCCATTGACCCACAACGATGATTTCTTCGACAACTGGCGCGGTCAATTCGGCGTGGAAGTTTACAAGCAGTTCACTCCGGTATTCAAGGCTGGCGTTGACTTCTCTGCAGGTGTAAACACTACAGGTGTTTTCGGAAACCGCGGCACACGCACTGCATTCGACACAAGCAACCTCTCTCTTAACGGTGGCTTGAACCTTATGAACCTCTTCGGTGGCTACAACGGCACACCTCGCTTGTTTGAAATCGAAGCAATCGGTGGTATCGGTTGGGGTCACGTATACACCTACAACAAGGTTGACGGTCACTCAACAAACTGCATGACAACTAAGGTTGGTTTGAACTTCGGTTTCAACCTCGGCAACGACCGCCAGTGGACATTGGCTCTCAAGCCGGCAATTGTTTGGAACATCGATGGTCGCGACGAGCACAACGCAGTTGTGTTCAGCTCTAACGCAGCAGTATGGGAAGTAACAGCAGGTATCGCTTACCACTTCAAGACAAGCAACGGTACTCACCACTTCACTTACGCTGACCTCTACAACCAAGACGAGATCGACGGTCTCAACGCAAAGATCAACCAGTTGCGCGGCGACCTCAACAAGAAGAACGCAGAACTTAAGGACGCAAACAACACTATCAGCGACCTCAACGACACTATCAACAACCTCAAGAACCGCGCTCCTCAGGTTATCAAGGAAGTACAGACTAACAACACTCGCTCAATGGAGTCAGTCGTTACATTCGGCAAGGGCAAATCAACTGTCGACAACGCACAGTTGCCTAACGTAGAGCGTATCGCTACTTACTTGAACAACCACAAGGACGCTAAGGTTGTTATCCGCGGCTTCGCTTCTCCAGAAGGCAGCCAGGAAGTTAACGAAAGAATCGCCAACGCCCGTGCAGAGGCTGTAAAGAACATCCTCGTTAAGCGTTACAAAATCAACGCTAAGCGCATCGACGCTGCCGGTAACGGTATCGGTGACATGTTCTCTGAGGCTGACTGGAACCGCGTAAGCGTTTGTACAATCGACGACAGCGAAAGCAAGTAATTCGGTTGGACAAATCCAAAGGCTAAACAAGATAGCCGCGAGCAGATGCTCGCGGCTATTTTTTTGTATTACCCTCAAATGATTCGAGATCAATAGCCAAAGAACTGTGTGCGCTGGGAATGAGGCTATCAGCAAGCAGGGAGTTGGAGAATGTCGGTGACGGTGGCGGTAGCGGCCTGCACGGTGGCAATGCCCTCTATGCGCATTGAGCGGCGGTTGTTGTGCTCGTTGAGTTTCGTGGTGCGCACGTTCTGCTGCAGATAAGTGAGTATGCGTCCGAATGCCGGTGACTGATAGTAGGCGGCATTGTCCGACGACACGAAAAACATCGTCATGTGTCCCTGCTTCAGCACAATCTTCTCTATGCCGAGTTGTCTGGCAAGCCGGCGCAAGGTGACAATCAGAATCAACTCGCGCGCCTGGTCGGGAATCGGGCCGAAACGGTCTTCAAGGCGATGGCAAAAGGCATCGACATCCTCTTGCCGCTCCATATTGTCGAGTTCCTGATAGAGCAATATGCGCTCGCTCTCCTGCGGCACATAGTCGGCAGGGAAGAGGATTTCGAGGTCACTCTCAATCGTACAGTCATTGGCATAGGAGGTGTCGGCGGCAGAGGCATTTTCCTCGGCAAATGTGTCGGCAAACTCCTCCGTCTTCAATTCCAGCACAGCCTCCTTAAGGATTTTCTGGTAGGTCTCATAGCCAAGGTCGGCAATAAATCCACTCTGCTCCGCGCCGAGCAGATTGCCCGCTCCGCGGATGTCGAGATCCTGCATAGCAATGTGGATGCCGCTACCAAGGTCGGAGAAACTCTCAATGGCCTGCAACCGTCGGCGTGCCACAGGAGTGAGCGACGCTTCTGGCGGCACAAGCAGATAGCAGAACGCTTTGCGGTTGCTACGCCCCACACGGCCGCGCAACTGATGGAGTTCGCTCAATCCGAAATTCTGCGCATTGTTGATAATTATGGTGTTGACGTTCGGCATATCGATACCGCTCTCGATGATTGTGGTGGCAAGCAACACGTCATACTGATGCGAAGCGAAGTCGATAATCGTCTGTTCCAATTTGTCGGAAGCCATCTGACCGTGGCCGATGATGGTGCGAGCGTCGGGCACCAGCCGACGCACACGGCTCTCAAGGTCGAAGAGTTGCTCTATGCGGTTGTTCACAATAAACACCTGTCCGCCGCGCGCCAACTCAAAGTTGATTGCCTCCTTGAGAATATCGTCATCAAGGGCTGTCACCGAGGTGATGATGGGATAGCGATTGCGCGGCGGAGTGTTGATGGCACTCAAATCGCGCGCACCCATAAGCGAGAACTGCAACGTGCGTGGTATCGGCGTTGCCGACATAGTGAGGGTGTCTACGTTAACCTTCAACTGCTTGAGTTTCTCCTTCACTCCCACGCCAAACTTCTGTTCCTCGTCGACAACGAGCAATCCCAAATCCTTGAATTGCACACTCTTGCCGATGAGTTTATGAGTACCTATAAGTATGTCGATTTTTCCATCTTTGAGTTCTTCGAGGATGCGCTTCACATCCTTCGGCTTGCGAGCACGACTCAGATAGTCTACACGCACAGGAAATTCCTTCAATCGCTCGCTGAAAGTGGTGAAATGCTGGTACGCCAGCACTGTGGTAGGCACCAGTACGGCAGTCTGCTTGCCGTCGGTGGCCGCCTTGAATGCCGCACGGATAGCCACCTCCGTCTTGCCAAAGCCAACATCGCCGCAAATCAGGCGATCCATCGGGCGGTTGCTTTCCATATCGGCCTTCACGGCCTCCGTGGCTTTCAGTTGGTCGGGCGTGTCCTCATAGATAAACGAAGCCTCCAGTTCGTGCTGCAAATAGCCGTCGGGCGAATAGGCAAAGCCCTGCTCCTGGCGGCGTGCGGCATAAAGGCGGATAAGGTCGCGCGCGATGTCCTTGAGTTTTGACTTGGTGCGCTCCTTCACCTTGTTCCACGCCCCCGAACCGAGTTTGTTGAGCCGCGGCTCTATGCCCTCCTTTCCGCGGTATTTGGCGAGTTTATGAAGTGAATGTATTGATACGAAAATCTTGTCGTCGTTGAGATATGTGAGTTTAATCATCTCCTGCATCTTGCCGTTGACGGCAGTGCGCACAAGTCCGCCGAAGCGACCCACACCATGGTCCACGTGGACAATGTAGTCGCCCACCTCGATTTGCGACAGTTCCTTAAGCGACAAAGCAAGTTTGCCGGAGCGCACACGGTCGCTCTTCAGCGTGTATTTGTGGAAACGCTCGAAAATCTGATGGTCGGTGAATGCACAGATTTTGTGGTCGTTGTCGACAAATCCCTCGTGGAGGGTTCGCAGCACCGGCGTGAAACGAATCTCGTCGTGGCGATCGTCGAAGATGGAGCGAAGTCGTTCAAACTGCGGCTCGCTGTCGGACAGAATGCAAATCTTGTAACCATCCGCTTCAAACTGCTTGAACGAGGTGCTGATAATGTCGAAATTCTTGTGGAACACGCCCTGAAGCGAGGTATTGAACGTAAGTGTGGCATCGTGCGTGCCACGGTTGGTTACGGCATAGTCCACCGAGCGAAATCCGTTGACATCAGCGCAAAACTGGTCGGCATCGACCACGTTATCCATAGCGTGGGCATCGCCCTCGCGAGCCACCACGGCACTTTCCGACAGTGTTTCTTCAGCCACGGCATGCACTCGTTGGCAAAGCCATTCGCGGTCGTGGAGCAGAAGCACAGTGTCAGCCCCAGCGAAACGGAGAAAGGACGTGCCGTCCGCCGTTCCGGCATTAAGGTTGTTGACTACGGTAATCTCGTCGACCGGTTGCTCCGACAGTTGCGTCTCGATGTTGAATGTGCGTATGCTCTCGATGTCGTCGCCGAAAAAGTCGATGCGGTAAGGCTGCTCGTTGGCAAAAGAGAAAATGTCGAGGATTGATCCACGCACGGCAAACTGTCCTGGCTCATACACATAGTCGACCGTCGTAAACCCGAAGTCGCGCAAGCGTTTGGCAGTTTCCGTGAGGTCTGCCGTACCGCCCTTGCGGAAAGTAAGAGTACTGTCCTCAATCGCTTTTCTCGGCGCAACCTTCTCGGCAAGTGCCTCCGGATAGGTGACCACAATCTTCAATTTGCCGTCGCCCCACCGGCTCAACACCTCTGAGCGGAGAATCTGCGATGGAGGGTCAGCCTGACCATATTTGATGTCGCGCTTATAGCCCGACGGAAAAATCAATATTGCCTCCTCTCCGAGAATCTGGCAGAGGTCGTTGTAGAGGTATCCGGCTTCGTCCATATCGTTTGCCACAGCCAGATACGGCTGCTTCAGTCTGGGCAGACACGAGAACACCACAGCAGGCGCAGAGCCCACCAAGCCGTCCATCTTTATCCGTTTGATTTTCTTGTCTTTCAAGCATTTGCTCAATGCCGCAACGCGGGCCGCCGGCATCAGCAGTCCGCACAATTCAGAAATGTCCATATCTCTAAAATTCTACGCCGCAAAATTACGGCAAAAAGTGGAATTATGCGTATGGGCAGCCCCACAAATCCCACCCTATTTCTTCTGCATCTCGGTCAACGCCTTGAATGCGGTTTCCAAAATGGTGTCGATGCCTTGGGCACTGTCGGCGGCATCCATATCCACCTTGTAGCCTTCGGTAGGGTCTACGCCAAACTCGGTGAGTTGGCGGTTGGCGTCATAGATTGGAGCAGCACTGAAGCGTATCGCCCAGCCGTTGGGCAGTTCAGATGTGAACGGCAGTCCGCAGCCGCCACCAGTTGTATCGCCCACAATGACTACGTTAGGTAGATTCTTCATCAGCGACACAAAATTGTTGGCTGCGCTGAATGTAGACCGGTTTGTGAGTATGGCAATCGGCTTATTCTTCCAATGCACACGATCCTTGGCAGGGTCGATGTTGTAGGCATAAAGTTCTGAGAAATCATCGTGCCCAGTTCCAGTCTTGTGGCAGATATATCCGGCAAGCAACGGCTTGTCGATGAAGCGAGCAACAAGTGTTTCCGCATTGGTTATGTAGCCGCCGCCATTGTTGCGCACATCGATAATCAGTCCGTCGGCAAGCGACAAAGTGGCAAGCACATTGTCAAGATTGCCGTCGCCTATCACACTCGAAAACGAGCCGTAGTACATATACGCATAGTTGTTGTCGAGTATGCGGTAGTTTATGCCCGAAGTTATACGGTAATCAAAGTGCAGATAGTTTTCCTCAACAATCCGCTCGTCATAGTTCTGCGGATACTGCTCGTAAATCCAATAGCGCGACGCATCGAACGTGGAAATCAGGTTGGTGTGTCCGTCCTTCAGTTCCTTCACCATCTCGGCACACACACGGAACAGTTCCTCCTGCGTCATATCGTTGCTGATTTTGGCAGCGTAGCGGTCGTGCACCTCCTGCCAGTCCACATTCTTGTATTTGAAGAAGCAATAGTGCTCGTCGAGGATTGTCCACAAGGCTTCAAAGTTGCCCTGTGGGTTGTTGGCATACTCCGTCACGTCGTGGCATGCCGTAGCCGACAGCAAACACACGAGTGCAACGATTATTTTGATGGTAATATTTTTCATATCAATAAATTGCCGAAATTATTTTTGCTTTTTCGATTTTACCGTAGCGTGGATTAAGCCGAATTGATTCCCACTGCACGCCGATGACGAGACTGTGGGTTTGCAGACGCTGGTTGATGTTGTTTTTCCACACGGTGGTAAACTCATTGCGGTAGCCGATGCGCAGCGACGTGAAGCCGAAATGGAAATCGGCAGTCAGGGTGTTGTTGATGTCGAAGCGGTTGCCCCAATAGCCGAAGTTGATTGTCTTGTCGTAATTGCCAAGGTAGATTTCATAGAACGACTGGTCATAGTCGGGCAGGAAAAATCCGCCCACCACCGGCACTACGGTCTGGTAACTCACCGTCAGCGGCAACCGGCGCAGATGCGTGCGCCACGACACTCTGCCGCTTGCCCCTACAAAGAGGCGGATTTGCGGAGAAACCACGTTGTTTGAGTTGCGTGAATTGTAATTCGCACCTCCGACAAAGCCGAGGTCAGGACCGGCATAAACCGAGAACTGATGCGGCAACCGCCAACGGTACATCATCGAATAGTCTGCATCGAGGAGCAGCGAATAGAGCGAATTGTTGCCAGCCGGATTCGACGGACTGTCGAAGGTCACGCCGCCGGATATTCGTCCCACCCACCGTTCTGGGCAGAACCGAGTGGCGCGTAGCCGTTCGAAACTGATGCGTGTGTGCCCTCCGCTATAGAACAGAGGGCTGATATAGGTGTCGAGGGTGCGCACGTGTCCGGCATCGAGCATCACCGACACCGCTGCCGGGCGCACAACCACAGAATCCGTTTCTTCAGCACTGGCAGCCAACGGCATCGCCATCGCCACGGCGGCGAGTATTGTCAATATTGTCTTTTTCATTTACAAATCTTCGTCTTCAAACAGGCGCGTCTGCCCAGTAAGTTCGTCGCGCACATCGTTCTGGTTAATCACATCGTCCTTTGACACCTCTTCAACCTCGATGTCGACCGCCGGCGTTTCCTCTTCCGGCACTTCGCGCGGCTCTATCTCGTCAATCGAGGCGATGTCGAAATTGGTTATGCGCTTGCCTTTTGCCTTGTAACTCTTTGCGCCGATAAACTCTTCAGCATCGACAACCATAGGGTCGCGGAACTCGTCGGCACCGCCAAAGGTCACTTTGTAGCGCGGATAGCGTTCGTCGGAAAGTATTCTCAACGTGGAATTGGGATTGTCGCCGATGAAACTCTGCTTCTTGGCTGTCTGCTCGAAACAGAAACGCTTGATGTAGGGATGTCCCTGATCGGCATCGTCGAGCACTGCCGTCCAGACCTTGCCTTCCTCAAAGCGTTCAATGCGGAGGATGTTGTCCTCGTAGTGGTTGCCGGCATCGAACGACGATGTGTAGAACTGGCCGTTTTTGAGCACAATCAGGATTTTGTCGTTGGCATTGAATTCTCCGAGGGAATTGCCTCTGCCGTCGTAGTTCAGGCGAAGCACATCGGGGTCGAACCACACCTCGCGTCCACCAAGCGTGGAAACTCCGCGCTCCTTGAGCGACACGCGGTGGATTTCGTTCTTAGTCACCATATTGCCAAGCGCCGATTTGTTCTTGATGGCAAGGTCGGCAAAACTTATGTCGAACTGCAGCACTTTCAGGCGCGGTTTCTCCTTGAGCGTGATGCGCAAAGTTTCTGCCTCACCGTTGGGGTTTGCTGAGAACCACCATATTTTGGTGCCTTTCAGCCCTTGCGTCATGTCGTATTCCTTGTCGCGTGTCAGCCCAGTGACAGCGAAGCGTTTCATATAGGTCACGCCAGCCTTACCATTCTGGTAAACAAGGTTATAGATGGTGCGTTGGTCGTTGCGCTTAAACACGTTGATGTAAAGGATGTGCTTGCCCACATAGAGTTTTTCAGCCACCTTTACCACCTTGTATTTACCGTCCTTGTAGAAGATTATAATGTCGTCGATGTCCGAGCAGTTGCAAACGAACTCGTCTTTCTTCAGACCTGTGCCGATAAATCCGTCTTCGCGGTTGATGTAGAGTTTCTCGTTGGCTTCCGCCACGCGAGTTGCCTCAATATTGTCAAAGTTGCGGATGATGGTGCGGCGAGGATACTGTGCGCCGTATTTCTCCTTGAGATGCTTGAACCAGTCGATTGTCACCTCAACCATCCGTGTGAGTTTGTCATCGATTTCGGCAATGCGCTGCTTCAGCAACTCGATGTTGGCGGCGGCCGTGTCGGCACTGAACTTCAAGATGCGTTTCATCTTGATTTCAAGCAATTTTAGAATATCGTCGCGAGTCACATCACGCACAAAGTCGGGCTTGAACGGAGTGAGACGCTTGTCGATGTGCGCCACTGCCTCGTCAATGCTCTTGCTTTGCTCATACTCCTTGTCCTTGTAGATTCGCTCCTCGATGAAGATTTTCTCCAGCGACGAATAGAACAGACTTTCCTGCAATTCTCCACGAAGAATTTCGAGTTCACGCCGCAACAAGTCCTTGGTGGTGTCAACACTGTGGCGGAGCACGTCGCTCACCGTGAGGAAATGCGGCTTGCGGTCGGAAATCACGCAGCAGTTGGGCGAAATGCTCACCTCACAGTCGGTGAAAGCGTAGAGCGCGTCAATGGTGCGGTCGCTCGAGGTGCCCGGCAGTAGATGCACGATGATGTCGGCCTTGTCCGACGTGTTGTCGTCGACCTTCTTTATTTTGATTTTGCCCTTTTCCTGGGCTTTGATAATCGTTTCAATCACACTTCCTGAAGTGCGTCCAAACGGCACATCGATAATCTCGAGGGTCTTGTTGTCGATTTTCTCGATTTTGGCACGCACGCGCACCGAACCTCCGCGCTCGCCGTCGTTGTATTTCGACACGTCGACATAGCCGCCTGTCGGGAAATCGGGATAGAGCGCAAACTCCTCTCCACGGAGGTAGGCTATGGCGGCATCGATGATTTCCACAAAGTTGTGCGGCAAAATCTTCGACGACAATCCCACGGCAATACCCTCAGCACCTTGCGCAAGAAGCAGCGGATACTTCACCGGGAGCGTCACAGGTTCGGGCTTGCGACCATCGTAACTCACCGTCCAGTCGGTGGTCTTTGGATTGAACACCGTTTCGAGGGCAAACTCCGACAGGCGTGCCTCGATGTAACGGGGAGCAGCCGCGCCGTCGCCAGTGAGGATGTTTCCCCAGTTACCCTGCGTCTCGACCAGCAAGTCTTTCTGTCCAAGTTGCACGAGGGCATCGCCGATAGAGGCGTCACCGTGAGGGTGATACTGCATAGTGCTACCCACCACGTTGGCAACCTTATTGAAACGTCCGTCGTCGAGTTCCTTCATTGTGTGGAGGATGCGCCGCTGCACAGGCTTCAATCCGTCCTGGATATGAGGCACTGCGCGCTCCAGAATCACATAGGAAGCATAGTCGAGAAACCAGTTTTGGAACATTCCCGACAAATGCTTGCTCTTGTCCTTCGGCACCACATAGGAAGAGTGGGCCTCGGAAGCCGACAGTTGCTCAATATCAGAATTTTCGGTTACGTCGTCGATTATTTCGTCTTCTTTCATACTTGGATCAGTTTAATGCCTTCCGGAGAATGGTTTTCGTAGTTAAAAAAGTAGGTTATTTACCAAATAAATACAATTTCAGGGGAAAGGCTCTGCAAAAATAAGAAGAAAATCGAGAAATTTTATTTACTTTGCACCTCAAAATGATGTAAATAGGGGCTTAATGTCCCTAAAAAACGGAAATTTCAGAAAAAACAAGATAAAAAATGGCACAAGAAGATTTGTTTAAGAAAATTGTGGCTCACGCCAAAGAGTATGGATTCGTTTTTCCGTCGAGCGAAATCTACGACGGACTGTCGGCAGTCTACGACTACGGCCAAAACGGTGTTGAGTTGAAAAACAACATCAAACGCTATTGGTGGGACGCTATGACGCAGCTCAACGAGAACATCGTTGGTCTGGACTCTTCCATCTTTATGCATCCTACTATCTGGAAAGCCTCAGGTCACGTTGACGCTTTCAACGACCCGTTGATCGACAACCGCGACTCCAAGAAGCGCTATCGTGCCGATGTGCTCATTGAAGACGAAATAGCAAAATACGACGATAAAATCAACAAAGAGGTGGCAAAGGCTGCCAAGAAGTTTGGCGAAGGCTTCGACGAGAAACTCTACCGCGAAACCAACCCTCGCGTGCAGGAGCACCTCGCTAAGCGCAACGAACTCCACGAGCGTTTCGCCAAGGCGATGAACGACATGGACCTTGAGGAACTCCGCCAAATCATCCTCGACTACGGTATTGTCTGCCCTATTTCAGGCACCAAAAACTGGACAGAGGTGCGTCAGTTCAACCTGATGTTCTCTACCGAGATGGGCAGCACAGCCGACGGTTCGATGAAGGTTTACCTCCGTCCGGAAACTGCACAGGGTATCTTCGTGAACTTCCTCAACGTTCAGAAAACCGGCCGTATGCGCATTCCTTTCGGTATCGCACAAATCGGTAAAGCGTTCCGCAACGAAATCGTAGCACGCCAGTTCATCTTCCGTATGCGCGAGTTTGAGCAGATGGAAATGCAATTCTTTGTTCGTCCAGGCGAGGAACTCGAATGGTTCAAGAAATGGAAAGAGACTCGCTTGAAATGGCACAAGGCTCTCGGCCTCGGCGACGAGAAGTACCGCTACCACGACCACGAGAAGTTGGCTCACTACGCCAATGCCGCTACCGACATCGAATTCCTTATGCCGTTCGGCTTCAAGGAGGTTGAGGGTATCCACTCTCGCACCAATTTCGACCTCGGTAACCACGAGAAGTTCTCAGGCAAGAAAATCCAATACTTCGACCCGGAACTCAACCAGTCATACACTCCTTACGTCATCGAGACATCTATCGGTGTTGACCGTATGTTCCTCTCCGTATTTGCTTCATCCTACGAGGAAGAGGCTCTGGAGAACGGCGAAACTCGCGTAGTGCTTCACCTCCCGGCTGCTCTCGCACCGGTGAAGGCTGCAATTATGCCGCTCGTGCGCAAGGACGGTCTTCCTGAAAAGGCTCAGGAGATTATCGACTCACTCAAGTTTGACTTCAAGGTGCAGTTCGACGGCAAAGACTCCATCGGCAAGCGTTACCGCCGTCAGGATGCCATCGGTACACCGTTCTGTATCACTGTCGACCATCAAACTCTTGAGGACAACACTGTAACCATCCGTCACCGCGACACTATGGAGCAGAGCCGTGTTGCCGTTGCCGACCTCGCCGACATCCTCGAAAAGGAAGTTGGCATGAAGTCACTGCTCAAGAAATTGGTATAACAACATCCAAACCATACCCACGCTATGAAGAAATCTGTATTGATAACAATCGTGTCGGTTGTGGTGGTTCTCCTGATTTTCGGAGGATGCTCCATAAGCAAGTACAATACGATTGTAACTGACAGCAACGAAGTGGAAAATGCTTGGGGAAAGGTGCAGACTGCCTACCAGCGCCGCGCCGACCTCGTGCCCAATCTTGTGAGCACGGTGAAGGGTGCGGCTGCCCACGAGGCAAACACGCTTCAGGCAGTTACCGACGCCCGCGCCAAAGTGGGGTCGGTGAGCATATCCGCCGACCAGTTGACGGAGGAAAACCTCAAGAAATTCCAGCAGGCTCAAAACGAACTTTCGGGTGCGTTGAAGTCGCTGTTGGCTGTGTCGGAGGCTTATCCCAACATCAAGGGTACGGAAAATTTCCGCGACCTGCAAGTACAGTTGGAGGGCACTGAAAACCGCATCTCTACGGCGCGTACCGACTACACCAACGCCGTAAACCAATACAACAATGCGGTGATGCGCTTTCCGGGCAACATCATAGCAAGTATGTTCGGATTCAGCAAAAAGCCGCAGTTCCAGGCTGACGAGACCGCCCAAACTGCGCCTAAAGTGGAATTTTAAAAAGCAATCAAGCAATCAATGAAAAGACTACCATTAATCGCTCTGTTCATCTTTGTGTTGTCGGCGTGCAAACTCGACCCAGTGCGCGACGCATGGGAATACTACAAGGATTGGCGTGTCGAAAACAACGAATGGCTGGCAAAGCAAGAGGCTTTGACCGATGCCAACGGCAAACCCTATTTCCAGAAAGTGACACCGGAGTTTGACCAAAGCGCATACGTGCTAATCCACTATTTCAACGACCGCACGACTACGGAAGGCAACCTTACGCCGCTCATTTCATCGACAGTCAACGTGAAGTACAAACTGCTCAACTGCCGTGAAGTGGCTGTAGATTCGTCATACTTGCTTACCGACAGCACCTATCAGCAACGCTTGTCGAACACCGTAGAGGGTTTCCAGATTGCCTTGATGGCAATGAATGTGGGCGACTCATGCGAGGTTATCATCCCTTACCAGTATGGCTACAGCAACACTGGCAACGGCTCGATTCTCCCCTACACTCACTTGCGCTATCTGCTGAAACTCAAAGGCATCGAGAAATACGAAAAGTAATTGAGATATGAAACGGTCAGTGTTGACGGTCGCGGCAATGGCAATAATCCTTACCGGATGCAAGACCACCGAGGAAAACTATCGGCAGTCGTATGAGGCAGCCGTGGCAAAACGCAATGCCACCGAAGCCGCAGCCGACAGTGTGGACAACACCATCCACAACAAGATAATGGAGGCTTCGAAGCCTTATACAAAGACCGAAGACGGCAAAACTGCGCTCTATCTGCAAGGCAATATGTGGCAAGTCTACAACGCCGAGAAAAACAAGATGAAGCGCTACAATGTGGTCGTCGGAGCGATGAGGCAATTGTTCAACGCCAAGGCGTTCTGCACGCGTCTGGAAGCCAACGGGGCTAAAGCCTATGTAATCCAGAACGGAGCAAAGGACTACTATGTGGTAGCAGAAGGTTTTGACACCTTTGCGGAGGCCGCCGACTATGTAAACAGCATCGACAAGAAACTCAAGATTAAACTTCCGCTCACCGAGCCGTTTGTGTTCCGCACATTCCGGATATAGCAACGAAAGTACATAAAGAAACTCCCTGAAGCCACGCTTCAGGGAGTTTTTGTTTTATTTGAGGGAATGTCCTTGATAGAGGAAACTGTTGTAAGGCTCAAGGTAGCCGGAGAATGTCAACTGGTCGCCGCTGAAATTCGCGTTTACCGTGGCACTGCACCGCTTCGTGCCTTTCGGCAGCGAAAACGTGATGTCGCCTGTAAGGGCAGTGCCGTTGACATACATCGTGTAGTTCAGATTGCCGCGCTTGTCGTAGGACATCGAATGCTTCGTGACGCGGCTCTCTGCCGTGATGCCACCGATTCCGTTCGGGCTGTTTATCACTCCATCAAGGGCAAACTGCACAACAGCGGTATCGCCCTGCACAAGCACGAAATTGGTTGTGCGGTTCACATTGAGCGTTCTGCCATACCGTCCGCGAATCTGGTCGGCGACAATGACAAAATGCTTGTTCTCCACAGCCTTCACAGCAAGTTGATATTCAATCGAGTCGCTGATGGCCTGTTGGCGTTTGCGCTCGGCTTTGTCGAGTTTCTTCTGCTCCTTTGCAGTCACCTTGTCCGACGCATAGATATCGTCAGAATAGTTGTCGTCAGCATACAGCGTACCGCCAATCGCAGCACAGACAACAGTCGCAATCAATAGAACCAACTTTTTCATACCTTTTTCCTTTTAAATTACAACATATTAACCGTTGATTTGTTCGCCACGGTGGCGATAACGGAGTTTCACAAAAGGGATAAGAATCAGAGTGAGTACAGAGCCGCTGAAAATGGTGAGCATCATCATCTGTACACAGTATTCGATATTTGACGGCACAAGACCGCCGTCAATAGCCACGCGCAGCATTTTGTAGGTGTCCTGCGACGCCGGTTGACTCTTGAGCATCTCCGCCATCATCTCGATTGTGCGATAGAAGAAATCTGGGTCGAAAAGCGAAAGATAGCCATAGGTAAACAGCGCGCAAATCAACGATGCACCGACAAACTCAGTGATGCCAAGCACCCACAATGCCGAAAAGTTGGCATTGCATCCGTTTGCTGAATACGCCTTGCCAAGCAGCACATAGTGCATCACCGGCACTCCTGCCATCAACAACAAGGCAAGCAAGCCGAACATAGGCACTCTGTCGCTCATAAACGAAAGCAGCGAAAGTAGAGTAATGTAAACGCCCATATATAAGCCCTTGTATGCCCCTTCCTTATACACATTCAGAACAGTCATTATAATTCGATTTTCCTTATTATTTCTAAAATTTCAGCCACCATTTATTCATCAGCCACCGACAGCGGTTCTCCTTCTTTGGAGATGTAGAACACCACCACTTCCGTGGGCTCATCCCCACGATTTTCGCCATGATGCACAGTGCCGACTGTTTCGACAACGGCCTCTCCCTTGTGGATAGTCTTTTCCATTCCATCGGAATCGCGAATAAGGGTGAGTTGACCACTGTTGACAATACCATACGACATTATGTCGTGGTGATGTTTCGGCAACGAACTGTGGGGAGGCAAAACGACCTTAAGCACTCGCAACTGAGGCTTTCCCTCTGGATAATCAGGCAACTCCACACCGTCCCAACTCTGCGATGTGGACAGCAACTCCATCTTCTGAATTTCTCCAGAATTTTCTACGCCCTTATTGGCTGCACATGATGTACTTGCCGCCGACAGCATCAATACCTCAGCCACAACCATCAATGTTCTACTGATATTTCTATGTTTCATAATCACAATTTTCAAGAGACCAAGTTTTTACACCTCTTTGACAATCCAGTCGCTGATGGTGCGCTGCTCACTGTCGAAACTTATGCCGATTTTCACCAACCGTTTGTCTTCTGCCTGGTAGGGCAACATATAACCTTTCTCGTCGATTTGCCGAGGGGCTTCCTCTGCACTCTTGTCCACCTTCTACTCAATGACGTAGACAGTGTCAGGCATATACATCACTGCATCGGCACGACCTATTGCACTTTTCACCTCCGTCCGGATGTAGATGTTGAGAAAACTGAACATCAGGTAAAAGATGGTCTGGAAATGCTTCTCCGTACGGTTTTCAAGGTCGTAGGGGATAGTTGCCATATATGTGCGCATATACTCCAACGCCGCTTCAATGTCGTTGCGGTACACTGCCTTGCAGAAACCCAAGAGAAGAGCGACTTTCCAATCCGTCGCGGACGGTTCAGGAAAACATATTTCATCCCTTTTTTGCGGAAATCAACGATGTATTTCGTCTTGTCAACGTACAGGTAACTGCCTTCGCGGATATCCTCGAAGGTCTGTATCCCAACCGGATATTTGTTTACTACCTCTCCCATAGCATTGCCTCGCTTTGATTTACATTGCTAAGTTACGAATAATCCCCGAAATAAAAACTTTCCAACGCAAATCCTCGCCAAAACATACTGTTATTTTGGTCTAAATAACCAAAACTTGGAATATTTGCGAAAAAAATGGCTAAATTTGTAGTTTCAAAGAAAATACGCACATTATGGCACATAACAAGAAAATACGCGTTGGCATTACCCACGGGGACATCAACGGAATTGGATATGAAGTGATTATGAAGGCTCTTGCCGACCCTATGATGACCGACCTCTGCACGCCGGTGGTCTACGGCTCATCGAAAGCATTGGCCTACCACCGCAAGGCGCTGGAACTGGCAAACGTGAACTTCACGCTTGTGCCACGCGCCGAGGACGCTACCGACGGGGTAAACAACCTCGTAGAGGTGCTCGACGGCGAGGTGAAGATTGAGCTCGGCACGGCGAGCGAAGCATCGGGCAAAGCCGCCCTGTCGTCGCTGAAACGCGCTGCCGACGACCTCCGCAACGGCATCATCGACGTACTCGTCACTGCGCCAATCAACAAGGATGCCATCCAGAGCGACGATTTCCATTTTCCAGGACACACCGAATATCTGGAGTCGCGCATCGGTGAAGGCAACAAGGCTCTGATGATTCTCTTCGACGACCATTTGCGAGTGGCTCTCGTAACCACCCATCTCCCTATCGCTGAAGTGCCTGCAGCCATCACCAAAGAGGCCATCATCGAGAAACTCGACATCTTCAACGACTCTCTGAAGAAGGATTTCGGCATCGTGAAGCCACGCATCGCAGTACTTTCGCTCAACCCACACGCCGGCGAAAACGGAATGCTCGGCACTGAAGAAAAGGAAATCATCACCCCGGCAATCGAAGAGGCTTACAGCAAGAAAATTATGGCTTTCGGACCGTATGCCGCCGACGGATTTTTCGGCAGCGAGCAATATAAGCATTTCGACGGAGTACTTGCCATGTACCACGACCAAGGTCTTGCTCCATTCAAGACCATCGCAATGGAGGACGGCGTGAACTTTACCGCCGGTCTGCCATACGTTCGCACGTCGCCCGACCACGGCACCGGCTACGACATCGCCGGCAAGAACGTTGCCAACGAAACGTCGCTCCGCTCGGCAATCTTCAAAGCCATCGACATCTTCCGCAGCCGCACACGCTACTATGAGATGTATGCCCACCCACTCCGCCGCCAGTACTACGACAAGAGCGGCGACAAGGAGGTGCTCGACCTCACGAAGGACGACGATGACACCCCAGAAATTCTCAACTCATAAACTCAGACGGATATGAACTACGCAATAATCGCAGCCGGCGAGGGCTCACGACTCGCACAAGAAGGCGTTGCCAAGCCAAAGCCGCTCGTCGACATCTGTGGCGAGCCTATGATCGGACGCCTTATCAATATGTTCTGCCGATGCAATGCCGAAAGCATCAGCATCATCGTGAACGAGCAAATGACCGAGGTGCACCAGTATCTTGAAAGTCTTTCGCTCGACATTCCGTTCAACCTTGTGGTCAAGTCGACTCCGAGTTCGATGCACAGTTTCTTCGAACTCTCGCGCGTCATCCCCAAAGGAAGATTCTGCCTCACCACAGTTGACACTATCTTCCGCGAACAGGATTTCCGTCCTTACATTGAGGCGATGGAAGCAACCGACTACGACGGAATGATGGCAGTTACCGACTACATCGACGACGAGAAGCCTCTCTATGTCGACACCGACGCCGACCTCAACATCACCGCATTCCGCGACGAGCGTTACGACGGCGCACGCTACATTTCCGGCGGCATCTACGCGCTCAATGACAAAGCCATCGGCGTGCTCAGCGACTGTATGGACAAGGGCGTGGCACGTATGCGCAACTTCCAGCGCGCACTTGTGGCGGCAGGACTGCGACTGAAAGCCTACCCAATGGGCAAAATCCTCGACGTGGACCACGCCGGCGACATTGCCAAAGCGGAAGCATTTATAAAAAGTATTTAAACCAAAACTTACAGAAGCAACAATAATGGCAGAAATAGAAATTGCCGGCATCATGAGAGCCGGAGCCTACTCACCAAACCATATCGGCAACGATGCCGCCATCTTCAACGCTACTGCCGAACAACTGCGCAAACGCGGATGCACGGTGACCATCTACAGCGAAGAGCAGTTCAACAGCGGCAAGGTAACGGAGCGCATCATCCTCAACATGTGCCGCGAACAGGCATCAATAAAACGTCTGCAAGACCTTGAAGACGAGGGATGCATCGTGATTAACTCGGGCTACGGCATCGAGAACTGCACACGCGAGCGCATGACACGTATTCTTCTCGGCAACGGCATCCCCTACCCTGACAGCATCATCGTCAACACAGACGAGGCTGTAATCGGGCAATTGAAGAAAGCCGACATCAACAACTGCTGGATTAAGCGCGGCGACTTCCACGCTATGCACAAGGAAGACGTGAGTTATGTACGCCACGCCGAAGAGGCTCAGGAGGTGTTGCAGGAATACTTCTACCGCGGCATCAAGCGTGCGGTAATCAACCGCCACCTCGTGGGCGACCTCATCAAGTTCTACGGCATCAACAACTCGCCGTTCTTCTACTGGTTCTATCCTTTCGACGAAGGCCATAGCAAGTACGGTCTTGAAGCCATCAACGGCAAGTCGAAGGGCATTGACTTCGACATCGAGCACCTCAAGAACATCTGCCACGGTGCTGCCGATGCCCTCGGTGTGGAAATCTACGGAGGCGACTGCATCGTTTCGCCCGAAGGCGACATCCGTATCATCGACTTCAACGACTGGCCAAGTTTTGCGCCATGCCGCAACGAGGCTGCACCGTTCATAGCCAAGAGTGTGATAACATACATTAAAAACAAACAAAATCAATAGTGAATTTCAAAGATCTCAAAGCATCCTACAAGGATACTCTCAAGTCGATGGACACAGAAGAGACCATCGACCTCTGTTTCTACCGCCCCATTGGCTACACATGGGCTGTGATTTGCGCCAAACTCGGCATCAAGCCTAACGCAATCACCATCGCCTCCATCTTTATCGGCGTAGCCGCCGGCGTAATGTTCTACTTCAATGACTACTGGTGCACCATCGCCGGTATCATCCTTCTGGTGTGGGCTAACTCGTTTGACAGTGCCGACGGACAACTCGCGCGCATGACCCAGCAATATTCCCGTCTCGGCCGAATCCTTGATGGTGTGAGCGGCGACTTCTGGTTTGTCGCCATCTACTTCGCCATCTGCTTCCGCGAAAACTGCACCAGCGAATTCTTTATGGCCCACAAATGGGCGATATGGGTGATTGCCGTCGTGGCAGGTCTGTGCCACGCCAAGCAGGCTGCCGCAGCCGACTACTACCGCCAGTTCCACCTGTATTTCCTTAAAGGAAAAGAGGGCAGCGAACTCGACAGCGTGGAGCAACTCGACAAGGCTTATGCCGCAGTGGCTTGGAAGGGCAATTTCTGGAAGAAAGCCACAATGTTCTTCTACCGCAACTACACCGCCAACCAGGAGGTGCTCACCCCTCGCATGCAGGAGTTGCGCCGCGAACTGCGTAAGCATTTCCAGGAAAACAACATCCCGCAGCAGTTCCGCGACGATTTCCGCGCCAAGAGCAAGCCGTTGATGAAGTACACCAACTGGCTGTCGTTCAACCTGCGCTCCATTGCTCTGTTCTGCTCCGTGCTCGCAAAGATGCCGTGGCTCTACTTTGCCTTTGAAATCGTTGTGCTCAACATTATGCTTGTCTATATGATCTGGCGTCACGAACGCATGTGCCGCAACTTTACGGAGGACTTGAGAAATGGCAAATACTGATATCAAAGGTGTGATTTTCGACTACGGCGGCACCATCGACAGCCGTGGCGACCATTGGAGTGAAGTTATCTGGGACGGCTACCGTGATGCAGGCGTGCCAGTTAGCAAGGCAGACTTCCGCGACTGCTACGTCTTTGCCGAGCGTGAACTGGCGAAAACACGCCACATCCTCCCTGAGCACAACTTCTACGACCTTCTGCTCATCAAGATGCGCATCGAGATGGGCAATCTCGCCGACAACGGCAAGTTATCCGAGGGCTACGATGTGGAGGGCAAGGCAACCGCAGTGGCACGCTACTGCTACAACCGCGCCAAGCAGTCGGTCGAGGAAGCGCGCCCGACACTCGAATATGTCCACGCGCGCGTACCCATAGTACTTGTGAGCAATTTCTACGGCAACGTGGAGACGGTGCTCGCCGACTTCGATCTGTTGCGCTATTTCAAGAAGATTGTGGAGAGTGCCGTGGTGGGCATCCGCAAGCCCGACCCTCGCATCTTCAGCCTCGGAGTGGAAGCACTCGGCATCGATGCTGCCAACGTGCTTGTCGTAGGCGATAGTCTGAAGAAGGACATCATCCCTGCCGAGTCGATTGGTTGCCAAGTGGCATGGCTCAAAGGCAAGGGTTGGACTACCGAGGAAGATGCTGCCGAGCATCCCAATATGATCAAAAAACTCGCAGAAATAGAAAAACGCTTCATTTAGATATTTTTACAATTAAAGGCGCAAATCGAGAGTATTTAACATATATTTTCGGTTTGCGCTGTTTTTTACCAAGTTTTAGGTAATTCAGACCATTTATTTATTTAAAAAAAATTTTGCATTAACGATTTTAGCAGTACTTTTGGCACGTGGATTTCAGTCCAACCAATCAAATTTGGAAATAACGTAAAAGAAAATATTCTAAAATGGAAAATTGCAAAGTTAAGAAAGCAGAAGGCAAATTAGGCGTACTTGTAGTAGGTCTTGGTGCCGTTTCAACAACATTTATGACAGGCGTCCTTATGGTCCGCAAAGGTTTGGCAAAACCTGTCGGCTCAATGACGCAATACGACAAAATCCGCGTAGGTCGCGGCGCAGAGAAGAAATACCTCCACTATAAAGACATCGTTCCAATGGCTGACCTCAACGACATCGTGTTTGGCTCTTGGGACGTTTATCCTGCAAACGCATACGAGTCAGCCATCAATGCTGAAGTACTCAAAGAGAAAGACATCGAGCCTGTAAAGGACGAATTGGTAAAGATTGTACCTATGAAGGCCGCTTTCGACCACAACTACGCAAAGCGTCTTGACGGCGACAACGTAAAGCAATGCTCAAGCCGTTGGGATATGGTAGAGCAACTGCGCGAAGATATCCGCAACTTCAAGAAAGCCAACAACTGCGACCGTATCGTAGTGCTCTGGGCTGCTTCAACAGAAGTGTATGTTCCAGTTGACGAGAATGTACACGGCACTTTGGCAGCATTGGAAGCAGCAATGAAGGCCGACGACAAAGAGCACATCGCTCCATCAATGTGCTACGCATACGCAGCCCTCACCGAAGGCGCTCCATTCATTATGGGTGCTCCTAACACAACTGTCGACATCCCTGCAATGTGGGAACTCGCAGAAAAGACAAAAATGCCTATCGCCGGCAAGGACTTCAAGACTGGCCAAACATTGGTTAAGTCTGGTTTCGCTCCTATCATCGGCACTCGTTGTCTCGGTCTTTCAGGATGGTTCTCGACCAACATCCTCGGCAACCGCGACGGTCTCGTACTAGACGAGCCAGCCAACTTCCGCACAAAGGAGGTCAGCAAACTTTCAACTCTCGAGTCAATCCTCGTTCCAGAGCAACAGCCAGATCTCTATAAGGACTACTACCACAAGGTGCGTATCAACTACTACCCACCGCGCAACGACAACAAAGAGGGATGGGACAACATCGACATCTTCGGATGGATGGGCTACCCAATGCAGATCAAGATCAACTTCCTCTGCCGCGACTC
>CAVCEE010000011.1:0-80253 GCA_963601185.1 bacterium | reverse complement strand
AACAAATTCAATATAAAATAAACCGGAGGCCGAGGAAAAAGTTAGCATTCAAAACGCCGAAGCAATGCTTTTATGAAGCTATACGAGCGTAGTTGCATTTTGGAGTTGAATCTTCCAAGCGCAAATAATTGGTGGAAAAGTTGAAAATTTGCAGGATATTATTGGGATTCTGGTTTGAGGTAACGTATATTTGTAGAAAATAGATATTTTATGATAAGTATAATAAGAACATCTGAATTCAGCGTAAAACTAAAGGCAACGATACACTCTTCGGGGCGATTGGGCTTTACGGCTGATACTGTAGACAAATTGAATCTGTCGGAACAAACTTATATAAAGTTCGCTAAAGATGATGAAAACGAAAATAATTTGTATTTAGTTGTCGTACAAGACAATGAAGAAGATGCTTTTAAAGTAATTCGTTCTGGAAAATATTATTACTTGCCAACGACGGCAATGTTTCAGGCATTTGGAATAGATTTAAAAAAATATATGTAATGTTTGATATGGTGCGAATGGCAGATTTTGATGAAATAGTAAATGGAAAAGTGTATAAACTAAATAAAAGAGTTCTTATGAGAAAGACAAAACAAAGTTAAAAGCAACGGTATGAAAAATACAACATTCGGATTTCAACCGAATGAGGAAATTGATGGCGAAATTTTCTGAATCTTTGAAGCCATAACCTCAAAAAAAGAACTTTGCGTTAACCTAAGATGAAATATTGGTGATGTGCGCAAGTAAAATCCATGAAAATTAAGTAATAACCATATAAAAGAACGATAAAAAAGATTGTTTTATGGACAGAGCATCAGTCTATAATTTATTCGGGGAATTAGAGACGATTCCCCAAACCATAGGAAAACCCATATCGCAAAAAAGAAGTGTTAATTATAGAGCATCGGATTTGATACTCAATAAATATGATGTTTTAAGTCAGTTGGAATACACAGACGATGTGATAGGATTTCCTGTGATTGACCGTGTGGAGATATGTGGTTTGCCTAAGCAAATGATATCTTTTAGCAAATGTCTTGCTACGACAAATTATAATCAAATTGTGAATTTTTACGAGTCGGATGTGTCTTTTGCTAGAATTCATCACAATCCAAAGAGATATATACAACGGCTTGGGAAATTTTCGGCGGTTATAGGACCAGACTTTTCGCAGAAGATAGGATACCCTCCGTTTGTGTGTTTTGAAAATTCTTGGTGGAATAAAGCTTATACGGCTTATTTTCAGAAAAATGGAATATTCGCAATTCCAAATGTCGCATGGTCAACACCGAGCAGTTTTGAATATGCATTTAAGGGGTTGCCCAAAAGGAGTGTAATAGCGATTAATAGCACGGGGATATTATCGAATGATGCGTCTAAATATTTTTGGCGAAAAGGATATGAAATGGCACATAGGGTACTGGACCCTATTTGTATACTTAGGTTTGGGGATGTAATGCCTGGTGAGGATGTCTCAATCAGTATTTATTTTGAAAATATAAATTTAATGAATCTAAGAAATGGGAGGTAATGGTTCTTTTGCAAGTGGTGCAACAAATTCGGAATTAGGTCGAAAATGGTATGCCGTTGATACTTATAGTGATATTCAAATCGTTCAATTGAAGGACAAAAAAAGATCCAATAAATTGCCGGAAGAAAGTCATACACCGAACCGAATTTATGCTGTTTTTGAAAGGGATGGTAGGGATATTAAGGCTATCGCAAAGTATGGTTCTGATGGCAAAAAAATGTGGGAGATTCATACGGCAGACCATGATGGGTTAGGGGCGCATTTCCATAATTGGGAAAACGGACGACCTGAGCGTAGCTGGAATATGGAGAAAGGTAGAATGAGGAATGTTGTGCATAAACTCACTCCTCAGATGAAAAAAATGTTGTTGAATTTAAGAAATTATGGAAGTGAAGATTACATCGGAAAATGATCCTCGGTTGTATGTGGGATATGATTTGTTTAAATTCCCATTTAATTCAAAATATCCGCCAAACAAGAAATTGTATGGTGAGAATTATGATGGATATGAAACAAAGGCGGAAGGTGTACTATTGTACGACTTTGCAGTGATGGGATATGATGTGAGATTCTCATATCACGGGAAAGAATATTTTCTCTTGGACGATGGGGAAGGTGCTCTTTCAGACTCCAGCTTTTCAAAGAAATTGGAAACGTTTGACAATCCAATGTCGCTCGTCGAAAATCTTAAAATAGAGGGCAAACCGTTGTTGTCAATAATGAAAGATATTGATGATATAGAACCGGTGTAGTAAGTAATCTCGGATTCTTTGTTGATATATTTGCAAATATGTATAAATATGCAATTAAAAGTGAAAAAGATAAGATTTTGAATAAAAATCACTAATTATTTTGCAGATTAAGATTAAATATATACATTTGCGGAGTAAAATTAACGAGATTATGAAAATGAAGGTTGCAAATACATATTTTTGGTGGCGTGGCTTGCTGATTAAGTAAGTTGGTAGGCTCGTGTGTGTTTGCAGTCAAAGTTTAGCAAACTTTTGAAGGTTGTCGGGGCTTACGGCAACCTTTGTTCTTTTAGAAATACAAGAATCAAGATGAAGACATATCAAGTTGACAAAGAAGGGTTTTACGGCACGTTCGGTGGCGCATATATCCCAGAGATACTGCACCGTTGCGTGGAAGATTTGCGCAACGTCTATCTTGAAGTGCTCGACAGCGAGGATTTCAAGCGCGAATACAACGAACTGCTGCGCGACTATGTGGGCCGTCCGTCGCCTCTCTATCTTGCCAGACGCCTATCGGAGAAATACGGCTGCAAGATATACTTGAAGCGCGAGGACCTGAACCATACTGGTGCGCACAAAATCAACAATGCGATAGGGCAGGTGCTCCTTGCTCGCCGTATGGGCAAGCGCCGCATAATTGCAGAAACTGGTGCCGGGCAGCACGGCGTTGCCACAGCCACGGTGTGCGCCCTGATGGGAATGGAGTGCGTGGTGTATATGGGCAAGACCGACGTTGAGCGTCAGCACGTCAACGTTGAGCGTATGAAGATGCTCGGCGCAACGGTGCATCCCGTAACTTCGGGCAATATGACACTCAAGGATGCCACCAACGAAGCCATCCGCGACTGGTGCTGCCATCCCGACGACACCTATTATGTGATAGGCTCAACCGTAGGCCCGCACCCTTATCCCGATATGGTGGCACGCTTGCAGTCGGTAATCAGCGAGGAAATACGCAAGCAGTTGCTTGACCACGAAGGTCGCGACTATCCCGACTATCTGATGGCATGCGTTGGCGGCGGAAGCAATGCAGCCGGCACAATCTATCACTATATTGACGACGAGCGTGTGAAAATCGTGCTTGCGGAGGCTGGCGGCAAAGGTGTGGATAGCGGACTCTCGGCAGCAACTATCCATCTCGGCAAACTCGGCATTATTCACGGTTCGAAGACCCTTGTGATGCAGGATGCCGACGGTCAGATACTTGAGCCATACTCCCTTTCCGCCGGACTTGATTATCCGGGCATCGGCCCTATGCACGCCAACTTGGCGGCAGAGCACCGCGCCACCGTTCTTGCCGTCAACGACGATGAGGCGGTGAAGGCTGCCTACGAACTGACACTCCTTGAGGGCATCATCCCGGCACTCGAGTCGGCACACGCACTTGGCGCACTGTCGAAAGTGCCGTTCAAGCCAACGGATGTGGTGGTGCTCACTGTTTCTGGACGCGGCGACAAGGACATTGAGACATACTTGAAATACAACAACATAAAATAATGAAAAAGACATTCCATTACCATACCTCCCACAAGGTGCTTCTCGGCGACCTGCACACCCCTGTGGCAACCTATCTGCGTGTGCGCGACCTGTTTCCGCAGAGTGCCCTGATGGAGAGTTCCGACTACCACGGCGGAGAAAACAGCCGCTCGTTTATCGGCTTGAACCCTGTTGCCAGCGTGAGTGTGAACCACGGCATTGTCACTTTCGCCTATCCCGACCAGTCGACCGACAACCGGCCGTTGTCGGCAACATTTACGGTGGCGGACGCTCTCAACGAGTTTCTGTCGCATTTCTCGGTTGAGGGCGAGTATGCGCGCTATTGCGGACTCTATGGCTACACCACCTTCAATGCCGTACGCTATTTCGAGAACATCCCGGTGAAGGACAGCACCGAGGAGCGCAACGATGCCCCAGAGATTCTTTATATTCTGTTCCGCTACATCATCGTGTTCAACGATTTCAAGAGCGAAATGGTGCTTGTCGATATGCAGGATGAGTCGGGCGATGATTCGCACATCGAGGCTATCGAGAAAGCCATCAGCGACCGCAACTACACTGCCTACGACTTTGCTGCCGTGGGCGAGACGGTTAGTACGCTGACCGACGAGCAGCACAAGGCAAATGTGCGCAAGGGTGTGGCGCATTGCCTCCGTGGCGATGTGTTCCAGATTGTGTTGTCGCGGCGATTCAAGCAGCGTTTCCGTGGCGACGACTTCAAACTCTACCGCGCTTTGCGCAGCATCAATCCGTCGCCCTATCTGTTTTATTTCGACTTCGGTGGATTCCGCATCTTCGGCTCGTCGCCCGAGACACATTGCAAGATTGAAGGCCGCACTGCCACCATCGACCCTATTGCCGGAACTACACGCCGCAGCGGTGACCTGGCAACCGACGAGGCTCTGACGGCGAAACTGCTTGCCGACCCAAAGGAGAATGCCGAACACGTGATGCTCGTGGACCTTGCTCGCAACGACCTTAGCCGCAACTGCCACAACACTCATGTGGAGTTCTACAAAGAGCCGCAGTACTATAGCCACGTTATTCACCTTGTGAGCCGTGTGCAAGGCACGCTCGACGACACTGCCGACCCGATACGTGCATTTATCGACACGTTCCCTGCCGGCACGCTGAGTGGCGCTCCAAAGGTGCGTGCCATGCAGTTGATTAGCGAGATTGAGCCGCACAGCCGCGGGGCCTACGGAGGCTGCGTTGGATTTATCGGACTTGACGGCTCGCTCAACCAAGCCATCACCATTCGCACGTTCGTAAGCCGCAACAACGAACTGTGGTTTCAGGCTGGCGGCGGCATAACGGCTCTGAGCAACGAGGAGGGCGAGTTGCAGGAGGTGAACAACAAACTCGGTGCATTGAAAAAAGCCATCGTATTGGCTGAAAAACTCTAAAAACGGTTAGCATAATGAAAAAGATAGTGATAATAGACAATTACGACTCGTTTACCTATAACCTCAGCCATCTGCTCAAGGCTCTTGGCGCGGACGTGACGGTGGTGCGCAACGACCAGTTCGCTCTCGGCGACCTTGATCGGTACGACAAGATTGTGCTGTCGCCGGGTCCGGGCATCCCGTCAGAGGCTGGACTGCTCATCGATGTTATCCGCGAGTATGCGGCGAAGAAGCCTATCCTCGGCGTGTGCCTTGGCGAACAGGCGATCGGCGAGTTTTTCGGAGGAAAGTTGACCAACCTGTCAACAGTCTATCACGGCATTCAGAGCGATGTCGATATCGTTGCCGACGACTATATCTTCGACGGACTGGCGAAGCGGATTCCCGTAGGTCGCTACCATTCGTGGGTCGTTGACCGCGACGGATTCCCTGAGTCGCTCGAAATCACTGCGGTGAGCGAGGAAGGTTATGTTATGGCGCTGCGCCACAGGAAATATGATGTGCGGGGCATTCAGTTCCACCCAGAGTCGGTGCTTACTCCCGACGGAAAGCAAATGATTGAAAACTGGTTGAACCACTAAAACGATTACGACAATGAAAGAGATACTTATGCGCCTGTTTGCCCACGAGGCTCTGGCGCAGGACGAGGCAAAGGCGCTGATGGCTGGCGTTACGCAGGGAAAACACAACGATGAGCAGATTGCATCGCTGCTCACGGTGTTTCAGATGCGCGGCATCACGGTTGAGGAACTCATCGGATTTCGCGAGGCTTTGCTTGATGCCCGTGTACCGGTCGACTTGTCGGACTATCAGCCTATCGACATCGTAGGCACTGGCGGCGACGGCAAAAACACGTTCAACATCTCCACCTGCTCTTGCTTCGTTGTGGCTGGTGCCGGCGGACGCGTGGCAAAACACGGCAATTTCGGTGCAACTTCGGTGAGCGGTGCAAGTAATGTGATTGAAGCCCACGGCGTGAAGTTTACCAACGACGAGTCGCAACTGCGTAGGTCGATTGAAGAGAGCGGCGTGGCATATCTCCACGCACCTCTGTTTAGCCCGGCGATGAAGGGCGTTGCGCCTGTCAGAAAGGCTCTGAAAGTGCGCACGGTGTTTAATCTGCTCGGACCGCTCATCAATCCGTGCAAGCCTGCCTACCAACTACTTGGCGTTGCCGACCTCGCACAGATGCGCCTTTACACCAACACCTTGCAGAAACTCGGCATCGGGTTTGTGATAGTCAACAGTCTTGACGGATATGACGAGATTTCGCTCACCGACAAGTTCAAGATTGTGACCAACGACTACGAGACCATCTGTCAGCCGTCCGACCTCGGCTTCTCAACGGCTCCGCAGTCGGCTCTCTTCGGCGGCAAAACGGTTGAGGAGGCGGCGCGCATCTTCGACAGTGTGCTTGGCAACGAGGCTGAGAAGCACCAGACTGACTGTGTGGTGGCAAACGCAGCGTATGCCATTCAGGCTTATAGCCGCAAGCCTATTGACGAGTGCTTGGCAATGGCACGCGAGTCGTTGGTGAGCGGCAGGGCTCTTGCTGCATTCAAGAAATTTGTGGAAATCAATTCCTGAGAGTTATGGCAGAGGATATCCTACATACTATTGTGGCGCAGAAGCGCATTGAGGTGGCGCGGCAGATGGAGACACTTCCGGAAAATGAACTCGAGAAGCAGGTGCTGGCACTCGGCACGGAAAAATGCCGCAGCATGAAAGCGGCACTTGCCGCTTCCCCTACGGGAATAATCTCGGAATTCAAGCGGCGGTCGCCGTCGAAAGGATGGATAAAGCAGAACGCTGTCGTTGCCGATGTGGTGTCGGGCTATCAGGCGGCAGGTGCATCGGCGTTGTCCATACTCACCGACATTGACTTCTTCGGCGGCACGCTCGACGACGTTAGGGCGGCGCGACCGCTTGTCGACATCCCCATCCTTCGCAAGGATTTTGTGGTGAGCCGCTACCAACTGCTTCAGGCTAAGGCGGTAGGGGCGGACGCAGTGTTGCTCATTGCCTCGGTGCTGTCGCGCAAAGAGTGCCGGGAGTTTGCTGCCGAGGCGCATGCGCTCGGGCTGGAGGTGCTGCTTGAAATGCATAGCAACGACGAACTCGACTATGTTGACGAATACACCGATATGGCTGGTATCAACAACCGCAATCTCGGCACGTTCCACACCGATGTGGAGAACTCCTTCCGTCTTGCCGACCGCTTGCCTAAGGATGTGGTGAGAGTGTCGGAAAGCGGCATCACCAACGCCGACACCATCAAGCAACTGCGTGCTGCAGGATTTCAGGGATTTCTCATCGGCGAGGCTTTTATGCGACAGCCGAACCCGGCTGAGGCGTTGGCGGAATTTATAAAAGGGTTGAGGCCATGATAGTGAAGGTGTGCGGAATGCGTGATGCCGACAATATTCGTAAGGTTGAGGCGTGCGGCGCAGACTGGATGGGATTTATCTTCTTCAGTCGTTCTCCTCGCTTTGTTGCCGATGTGCCGGACTATCTGCCATCGGAGCAGAAGCGTGTGGGAGTGTTTGTCAATGCCGGATATGAAGAGATTAAGGAGCGTGTTGGGGCATTCGGACTGGATGCGGTGCAGTTGCACGGCAAGGAGTCGGCAGACCTGTGTGCGCGGCTTCGGGCTGACGGACTGACCGTGGTGAAGGCGTTCTCACTGCGCAGTGCCGCAGACATTCCGCAGACCAACGGCTATGCCGGTGTATGCGACTACTTTCTTTTCGACACGCCTACAGCAGCCTACGGCGGCAGCGGACGGATGTTCGACTGGTCGCTGTTGCAGTCCTACCGCGGCTCTACTCCGTTTCTCCTTAGCGGCGGACTCTCGCCGGATTCGCTTGACGCTCTGGCTGCATTCAGCCATCCGCAGTGGGTTGGCATCGACCTTAATAGCGGTTTTGAGACGCAGCCGGCTCTGAAAGATCCGCAGGCATTGAAATCATTCATCAGTAAATTCAGAAAAACGATATGAACAGAATAAACAAACTTTTCAGCGAAAAACGACAGGACATCCTTTCTCTCTATTTCTGTGCCGGGACTCCTAACCCCGACGCAACGCACGAGGTGGTGCGCACACTTGAGGAGAAAGGTGTAGATATGATTGAAATAGGTGTGCCGTTCAGCGACCCGATGGCAGACGGCCCAGTAATCCAGGATGCAGCAACCGATGCCCTCCGCAAGGGTATGACTCTCCGCAAACTCTTCAGTCAACTGAAGGATGTGCGCCGCGACACCACAATTCCGCTCATCCTTATGGGTTATCTCAATCCCATTATGCAGTACGGCTTTGAGGCGTTCTGCAAGAGTTGTCAGGAATGCGGCATCGACGGAATGATTATCCCCGACCTCCCGTTCAAGGACTATATGCAGGAATACAAGCCAGTGGCTGACAAATACGATGTGCGCATAATCATGCTCATCACTCCTGAAACCAGCGAAGAGCGCATCCGCGAGATTGATGCCCACACGGAAGGCTTCATTTATATGGTGTCGAGTGCGGCGATAACCGGCGCACAGTCTGACTTCAACGAGCGCAAGCAGGAATATTTCCGTCGCATCGAGGCAATGAACCTCCGCAATCCTCGCATGATAGGCTTCGGCATCTCCAACCGCCAAACTTATCAGGCAGCGGCGAACCACGCCGCCGGATGCATCATTGGCAGCAAGTTTGTCACCTTCCTGAAAGAGGAGAACGGCGATGCTGCAACGGCTTTCGACAGGCTGAAGGACGCGTTGTCAAGGTAATTTAAGTGTGAGGAAGTGCTAATATTCGTAAAACAAAAACAAATAAGCACAATTGCCGCAACGATTATTTGCAACATTGGAGTTTGGAAGATAAATTTGCAGCATAAAGGCGTAAAAAAGCGCCGAGAGTGTATTAACAATGAAAATTCTAAGTACTTCAATATTTGCCATGCTTGCCATTGCGGCAACGCCTTGCGCTTCGGCTCAGGTGTCGAGGATTGCTTTGGAAACGAAGCATTGCCAGCATGAAAATTATGTGAATGTCTATGAATACGATTTCGTCGATGTGCAGCCGCAGTTTCCCGGCGATGACCGAGGGTTGATGAACTACATCAACCATGCGCGCAAGTATCCCTACGATGCTTACCGTAGTCACATTCAGGGTCGCGTGGTGTGCAGTTTCATTGTCAATACCGACGGTTCAATCTGCAACGTGACGGTGATTAAGGGCATCCACCCATCGCTCGACCGCGAAGCGATGCGGATTGTGAAGGAAATGCCGGCGTGGAAGCCGGGCAAGTTGGGAGGAGAGGAAGTGCCGGTGCACTGCATCATCCCGATTGCTTTCCGACTATAACAAAGACCACAAATCTTTTTCATAATCTTATATTTTACCTCCTAACCTGTTGATAGGCCCTGGAGGTTTTTTTGTCCCCGCTTCTTATCAATAGAAATATCCAAGACAATAGCAAAAAGGAAGTAAAATATTCTTCTTTGTGTCGATAAACATATACCTTTGTGTTGGAAACAAAACTATTTATGACCTCCCCATTCACAATATATGGCAAAGAAATCCACCACAAAGAAGATAAAGAAGGAAGAGACCCTTGAAACGATTCTCTTCAACTGCCGCGACTATCTACGTGGCAAAGCGCAGATGACCGACAAGCGCGACTTGCTGCTCACCCTCGTCTTCGTCAAGTTTCTTGGCGACCGCTTCAATCAGCGCCGGGAGCAGATAGCCCAAGAGGTGCGCTCGCGCGGCATCGACGACGAAGGCTTCATCAACGTTCAGCTCCAGAACCCCTTCCAATATCAGCAGGACGGCGTGTTCTTCCTCAGCGACGACTGTCTGTGGGACAAGCTCATCGAGACGGAATCCAACAAGATGGCACTGGCGTTCGACAACTGCATCGCCACGCTCGAAACCATCGAGGTGGGCAAGGATGCCAACGGCAACCCCGTGCGTCCGCTCAAAAACGCCCTGCCGCAGCAGATCTTCACCAAGACGGCACTCGAAGCCGGCGTGCTGAAGAAGGTGTGCGACGAGATCAACAAGATAGACCCCAAGAAGTTTCACGAGAGCGACCTCATCGGGCGCGTCTACGAATATTTCCTGCAAGCCTTCTCCATCAATGCCGACAAGGAAGAGGGCGAGTTCTACACACCCCACAGTATTGTGGAACTCATCGCCTCGCTCATCGAGCCTTACGACGGCACCATCTACGACCCGGCTTGCGGTTCGGGCGGCATGTTCGTGCAGAGCCTGAAGATGATAGCCGCCCACGGAGGCAACACCAAGGCCGTGAGCGTGTACGGTCAGGAGAGCGAACCAGCCACCTACCGCCTGTGCAAGATGAACCTCGCCATTCGCGGCATCAGCTACAACCTCGGCGACAAGGCGGTGAGCACCTTCACCGACGACCAGCACAAGGACATTAAGATGGACTACATCATGGCCAATCCGCCCTTCAACCTCAAGAAGTGGCGCGGCGAGGAAGAACTCCTCGACGACCCTCGCTGGAAGGGCTATGCCGTGCCGCCGGTGAGCAATGCCAACTACGGCTGGATTCTCCACATCCTCAACAAGCTCAACGTGTCGAAAGGCGTGGCAGGCTTTCTGCTTGCCAACGGCGCACTCGACGACAGCGACACGCTTGCCATACGCCGCCAGCTCATCGAGAACGACAAAGTGGAAGCCATCGTGGTGCTGCCCCGGCAGATGTTCTACACCACCGACATCAGCGTGACGCTCTGGATACTCAACAACAACAAGCGCGGCGTCATACGCAACGGCCGCACCCTGCGCAACCGCGAGGGCGAAGTGCTCTTCATCGACCTGCGCACGTGGAACACCAACATCTACGAGAAGAAGTATGTCAAGTTGAGCGAAGAGCAGATACAGCGTGTCTGCGACATCTACCACACGTGGCAGACCACCGGGGGCGCATACGCCAAGCCCGAACTCTACTACGCCGCCCACAAAGAGGAGATAGCCGAGAAGGGTTACAGCCTTGTGCCGAGCCGCTACATCGAGTTTGTTGACCGCGACACGGAGATGGACTACGAGACGGCACTAACGGAAATGAGCAAGGAGTACAAGAAACTGCTCGACCGCTGGGAGAAAAACAAAGCAACCATGGTGGACGCATTTAAGGTATTGGGTTATGGAGAAGAATGATTTGCAACGCCCCGTGACACCCGACCAGTGTGTTTCGGACATTCGGAGCATCATTGAGCAAGGTCGCAAACAGGCATACGCCGCTGTCAACCAAGCCACGGTGCTAACCTACTGGCACATCGGACAGCGCATAGTGGAAGAGGAGCAGCACGGCGAAGCACGTGCGCAATACGGCACACGGCTGGTCAAGACCTTGGCAGAAAAGCTGATGCCCCTCTACGGCAGCGCGTTCAGCAAGCGCAACTTGGACTATTTCCGCCAGTTCTATCTGTGCTTCAGTGATTTGGAGATTGTGAACGCGTGCGTTCACAATCTGACGTGGACGCACTTCCGCACCATCCTCAAAGTGGCAGACCCCAAAGCCCGTGCGTGGTACGCAATAACAACGCTGCGAGATAGAGCAGCAAAAGCGATTCTTCTTGGAACAACACGGAAAGGAGGACGGATATGACGAGTAAATGCAATTGGGTGAGATTGGGGGACTATATTGAAATGCGTCATGAGAACAACTCATCTCTGAAATATGGAGTTGAACTTATTGAAGGCATCAACAATAATGGGGAGTTTCAGACAACCAAAGCTATAACAGAAGATATAAACCTGAAGCCTTATAAGGTTGTTCGTCATGGTGATATAGTCTATAACCCCTCCCGACTGAACATTGGGTCATTGGCATATAGAACAGGAGAAATGTGCATAGTTTCTCATTTGTACCAAGTATTCCATATCAAGGAAGAATATGCTTCTATTCTTTCGGCAGAATATTTGACCATGTATTTAAGGCGAAGTGAATTTTATCGGTATGTGGATTATGACAATTTTGGTAGTCAAAGAGCAGAGTACAATCTTAGGAAACTAAGTGAATTGCAAATCCCCCTCCCGTCTCTCACCGAGCAGCAAAAGGTGGTGAATGCCTGGAAGTCACTGCGAGAAATCAAGGAGCAGAACGAGGCTATCGCCGCACCACTCATGCAAGTGTGCCAAAGCTATATTCAGGAACTGAAGCATAAGTATGAAAGCGTGGAGATTGGGGAGTTTATTGAAGAATGCAATGAAAGGAATGGTGAAGCTGTCTATGGACTTGATGATGTTCGAGGTATCAGCATTGAGAAGAGCATGATTGACACGAAAGCAAATATGGACGGTGTATCTTTGAAACCTTATAAAGTGTTTAAGCCCGAAGAGTTTTGTTTTGTTCCTATTACATCAAGAAATGGGAATAAGATAACACTATCCATGAATTATGATGACAAAGCACATATAGTCTCTTCGTCGTATGTGGTATTTGATGTTAAAGACAAAGACATATTGCTACCGAGCTATCTCTATCTTATTTTTAGGCGTTCCGAATTCGACCGCTACGCCCGTTTCAATTCATGGGGCAGCGCACGAGAGGCATTTTCATTCGACGATATGAAGCGTGTCCGCATCCCCCTTCCCCCTCTCTCCGTTCAGCAAGCCATTGTCAACATCTACAATTGCGCCAACGAGGCGAAGCGCATAGCCGCCGAAGCCGACCGCATGAGCCGCGAGGTTTGCCCTGCGCTCATTCAGCACGTTGTGAACCACTGACCCTTTAACACCTTACCGATATGGCAAAACAAGGTAAACTATACGAAAGCGATTTCGAGGAAGCCCTCGTGGAGCTGCTGCAAGCCAGCCACTGGACCTACACCCACGGCGACGACCTCGGGCGCAAGCTCACCGACCCCATCATAGAAGACGACCTGCGCACCTATCTCACTGCGCGCTACAAAGAGCAGAAGCTCACGCCCACGGAGACAGACACCATCATAGCCAACCTGCGCAACGTGAGCGGGCAGAACGACTACTACGCCCTGCAAAACGCCTTCTACCTCTACCGCGACGGCTACGACCTCACGCCCCAGCAAGGCGACCCGTTCCGCCTGGAGTATATCGACTTCGAGTGCCCGGAGCGCAACGTGTTCCGCTGCGTCAACCAGTTCACTATGGTGCAAGGCACGGAGAACCGCCGCCCCGACGTGCTGCTCTTCGTCAACGGCATACCCGTGTGCATCATCGAGCTGAAGAACCCCACCACCGCCAACGCCACCATCCGCGATGCCCACACCCAGATATGCACCCGATACATGCGCGACATACCGTCGCTCCTGAAATACTGCGCGCTGGCCGTGGTGAGCGATGCCGCCAAAACGAAGCTCGGCACGCCGTTCACCCCGTTTGAGTTTTTCTACGAATGGAAAAAGATAGAAAACGAGGACAAGAGCAGCAAGGGGCTCGACACCCTGCGCACGCTCGTCCGCGGCGCGCTCAGTCCCGAACGCTTGCTCGAACTCTTGCGCGACTACGTCTACTTCCCCGACCCGAGCGACAGCGACGACACCACCGAGATAGTGTGCCGCTATCCGCAGTTCTTCGCCACACGCAAGCTGCGCAACCACATTCTCAACCACCTGCGCTCGGTGGGCGGCGACGGCAAGGGCGGCACCTACTTCGGTGCCACGGGTTGCGGCAAGACCTATACCATGCTGTTCCTTGCCCGTCAGCTGGCACTGCGCTGCAAGTCGAAGCTGGGCAGCCCCACCATTCTGCTCATCGTAGACCGCGAGGACTTGGAGACCCAAGCCGGACTGCTCTTCTGCCGCTCGAAGAAATACCTGTGCGACGAGTCGGTGAGTATCTTCGATTCGCGCACCGCGCTGGCCGATGAGATACGGTTGCGCAAGACAGGCGGCTTCTTTATCACCACCATACAGAAGTTTGCCGAGAGCACCGGCCTGCTCTCCGAGCGCGCCAACATCATCTGCATGAGCGACGAAGCCCACCGCAGCCAAAACAACCTCGGCAGCAAGCTCGTCATCAACGACGACATCACCAAAGGCGAGATAGGCGCACGCACCACGGAAGGCTTCGCCACCTACCTGCGCAAAGCCCTGCCCAACGCCACCTATGTAGGGTTCACCGGCACGCCCATCGACGAGACGGTACACGTGTTCGGCGACATCGTGGACACCTACACCATGAAGGAGAGCGAGGAAGACGGCATCACCGTACCCATCAAGTACAACCCAAGGCTGGCACGCGTGTTTATGGACAGCGACGAAGCCGCCAAGGTGGAGGAATACTACCGCCAGTGTGCCGACGAGGGCAGCAGCGACGAAGAAATTAAGAAGAGCAAGAAAGCCATGTCGAGCATGATGGTCATCCTCGACAACGAAGACCGCCTGAAGCGAGTGGCTACCGACATCGTGACCGACTACAAGGCACGCCTTCAGACCACCAGCCGCGTGCAGAAAGCCATGGTGACGTGCGCCAACCGCGAGATAGCCTTCAAGCTCTACCAAGCCATGCAGGAGGTAGAACCCATATGGTTTGAACCGAAGAAGGCACTCAACGAACTCACGATGACCAGCGACGAACTTGCCAAGCTCAACGAGATAGCCTACGTCAATCTGGTATGCACACGCGATGCCAACGACCCCAAGCCTCTCTACAACGCCCTCGGCGACAAGGATCACCGCAAGTTTCTCGATGCCGAGTTTAAGTCCACACAAAGCAACTTCCACATCGCCATCGTGGTGGACATGTGGATTACGGGTTTCGACGTGCCGTCGCTCACGATGCTCTACAACGACAAGCCGCTGAGCAAGCACACCTTGATACAGACCATCAGCCGCGTGAACCGCAAGTATAAGGACAAGGAGTGCGGCATCGTCATCGACTACCTCGGCATACGCGAGGAGATGAAGAAGGCTATGAAGAAATACGGCGGCGAGGAAACGCAGAAAGAAGACTTGGCGGTGGCGCACGAGATATTCGCCAACGAACTGAAACTCATTCAGGAGATGCTCGCCAAGCTCGACTACACGCCCTTCTTCGGCGACAACAACTTGGCACGTTTGCAGTTTCTGCAAAATGCCGCCGAATACATCCTCGCCAACACGGTAGAGAAGAAAGGCGAGGTGTCGTTTATGAAGCGGTTTACCGAACACGTGAAACGCTTGCGCTCCGCCTTCAACATTCTCAACCCTGCCGGTGAGCTCACCGCCGACGAAAGCAAGTGGGCGCAGTGCTTCATGGGCATCTGCTCTTTTGTGCAGAAGATGACCGCCACCAAGCACGATGCCACGGAGATGAACCGCCACGTGGAAAAGATGGTGCAGCAAGCCATCTTCAGCAGCGGCGTGGAAGCCCTGCTTAACGACAAAGGCAAGGAAGAGAACATCTTCAGCGATGAGTTTATCCACGAACTGGACGACGTGAAAATGCCCTACACCAAGTTTCAGCTCCTTGTGAAGCTCATCACCAAAGCCATTCGCGCCTACAAGATGGTGAACAAGGTGCAGGCGGAGAAGTTCCAAGAAATGCTGGAAAAGATAATCGACGACTACAACACGCGCGACAACCTGACGTTTACCAACGACGTGGCACGCGACACGGTGAACGGCGTGACCGACTTGGTGGGCAACAAGGTGAACGAACTCTCCGACCGCATACTGAAACTCTTCCGCGAACTGAACGCCGACAAGGAGAAATTCAAGGAACTCGGCATATCGTTCGAGGAGAAAGCCTTCTACGACGTGTTGGTAAGTGTGCGCGACAGCCACGGTTTCGACTACCCCGACAAGCAGTGTATCGCCCTCGCACGGAAGATAAAAGAACTGGTGGACGACGTGACCATCTACGCCGACTTTGCCAACAATAACAATCTGAAGAGCAAACTCTCCACCGACCTCACCTACCTTATCTATAAGGAAGGCTATCCCCCACAGTGGGATCAGGAAGTGTTCCAAAAAGTGTTGGAACAGGTGCAGAACTATAAGGACTGCGAATAGGCACAATAATAAGGGAATGCTCGCTAGAGTCTGCCGATGCTCTGACGGTGAGGGTAGCGCCACTTAAAGTTCTTTACTCTCACCTTGCACTATCTTTAGATAAGATAGGCTGCGGTTCGTTAAAGAAAATTGAGCAAGCACTTTTCTATACTCTCACCTTGCACTATCTTTGCAGTGTGAAAAAAGCAGAGAAGTTTAGTTGGCGGAAGAGGGCGAAGAGTTTTGTGTATGCTTTTCGCGGCATTGCGCTGCTCGTTAGGGGGGAGCATAATGCGTGGATTCATTGTGCTGCTACGGTGGTGGCGGTGGCTCTGGGTCTGTGGCTCGGTCTGTCGGCTGGCGAATGGACAGCGGTGGTAATCTGCATTGGCGCCGTGTTTTCTGCTGAGGCTTTCAACTCTGCCATTGAGGCTCTTGCCGACAGGGTGTCGCCGGGCTACGATGAGGCCGTGAAGCGCACCAAGGATTTGGCGGCTGGCGGTGTCCTGCTGGTTGCCGTGGCGGCGGTGGTGGTCGGATCTATAGTGTTTTTACCAAAACTTATTGATTTGCTATGAAAAAAATCATTGCGATAGTGGTTGCATTGGTGGCTGTGTTCGGCTGCCATGCGCAGGATGTTGTTGAAATCAACAGTACCCGTAAGGCTGTAAAGAATACCGGCGATGCGTTGCTCATTGCTATGCCTCTTGCCACGCTCACGGCTGTGATTGTGGAGCGCGACTGGCAGGGACTGAAGCAGGCGGCGTTTTCCACGGCAACGACCTTGGGTGCGTCGTATCTGCTGAAATACACCGTGCACAAGATGCGTCCCGACCGTAGCGATAATCACGCTTTTCCGTCGGCCCACACATCGATAATGTTTGCCAACGCCGCTTTCGTGCAGCGCCGCTATGGATGGAAGTTTGGAGCACCTGCCTATGTGCTTGCCACCTATGTGGGCTGGAGCCGCACCTACGCCAAAAAGCACGATTGGTGGGATGTGGTGACAGGAGCCGCCATCGGTGCCGGCAGCAGTTACATCTTTACCCGACCGTTTGCCAAGGAGCACAACCTGTCGATTGTGCCGGTCAGCGACGGCGAGCATTTCGGACTTACCGCTTCATTTGAATTCTAAGATTATGATTGTCTACAATACTACTTTCCATGCCCACAACGATGCCGTGGAGCAGTTTCTGCAATGGCTTCGCAGTGAATATATCCCCAAGGCCATAGGCGACGGCCGCCTCACCGACCCACGGCTCACCCTTGTGCTCAATGCCGAGGAAAGCGACGGCAAAAACTACTCGCTGCAGTTCCGTGCTGCAGATGTCGACACGTTGCGCGACTGGTATGAGGCGGTGGGCGACGACCTTGTTGAAATAATGGCATCGAAGTTCGGACAGAAAGTTGCCGGCTTCAGCACTCTGCTTGAGGAGGTGGACTTGTAATGGAACAGGCTGACTGGGACAAGATTATCATCGGCATAGACCCCGGTACAAACGTGATGGGCTACGGCATCCTTGGCGTGAAGAAGCGCAAGCCAGCGTTGATTGCGATGGGTGTGATAATGCTCAGCAAGTTTGACGACCGCTATATGCGGTTGCGCCGCATTGCCGAGCGCGTAACCGACCTGATCAACCAGTATCTGCCCGACGAGATGGCTCTCGAAGCGCCTTTCTACGGCAAGAACGTGCAGTCGATGCTCAAACTCGGACGTGCGCAGGGAGTGGCGATGGCTGCCGCCTTGGTGAAGGACATCCCGATTGCGGAATATGCGCCGTTGAAGGTGAAGCAGGCAATCACGGGCAACGGTATGGCATCAAAGGAGCAGGTGGCGGAAATGCTGCGCCGCATCCTAAATATACCGCGCGAGTCGATTGACCCGCATCTCGATGCCACCGATGCACTTGGCGTTGCGCTCTGCCATTTCTACGAATCGCAGCGGCCTGCCACGCAAAAGACCTATTCGTCGTGGAAGGACTTTGTGGCACGCAATGCCGACAAGGTTTCCAAACGGTAGAAATCAGTCGATTCAATCATTCAGCCGGTTTATAGCAGACCGGCTTCGTTGTAACTGTAGTAGGCGTTTTTGGTGAAGATGATATGGTCCACCACTTGCACATCAATCATAGCGGCTGCTTTTTTGATGCGCTCGGTGATAGCGTCGTCCTGACGGCTTGAGTGGAGTGTGCCCGACGGGTGGTTGTGAACGAGGATGATTGCTGCGGCGAGGTGGTCGATGGCGTGGCGGAGCACAATCTTGGTGTCGACCACGGTGGCGGTAGTGCCTCCCTGACTTATCTTGGCGCGTGCTATGACCCTCTTGGCATTGTTGAGATAGATTGCCCAAAACTCTTCGTGGTCGAGTCCCATAAGTTTGTCGCGCATCAGATTGTAGGCTTTTTCTGGCATATCAATCACAGGCTTCTCTACCGGCCCTTCCTGCGCATAGCGTTTGCCCAACTCGATGGCGGCAAGCAGTGTGACTGCCTTGGCGTCGCCAACTCCTTTGAATGAGCGCACAAGGTTTTTGATTGTGCGGCGCGACAACTCCTGTAGGCTATTGCCCGACTCTGCAAGGATGCGTTGCGACAGGTTAATCACCGATTCTCCCGGTGTGCCGCTGCCGAGAAGCAACGCTATGAGTTCTGTGGTGGTGAGAGCGTCCACGCCCAGCGCAAGAGCCTTCTCGCGGGGACGGTCCTCCTGCGAGAGGTCGGAAATGCGGCTGGAATGGTATGGGCGATCCATAGTTATTTATGGTTATTTGCCTTTGCGGATGGCTATTTCCTCGTTGATGTCACGGCCGCGGCGCAGCAGAATCTTGGTGAAAAACGCTTTCAGAAATCCGCATCCGTAGCCGCCCAACTGAATTACGCTTGCCGCGATGGACAACGCTGCGATTTTCAGTTTCTTTGTTTCCGCCCAAGCGCAGACAAACACAGCCAGCAGATATGCCGCCAGCGGAAGAATCCACATCCAGTGTGCGAAAATTGCCGACAGAGCCATTGCCACTACTCCCATAACAAACACGGCAGGAAGCCAGTGCACGAGTTTCAGCGACTCGGGGTAGAGCAGATAGAGCGTGATGCGCGACATACCGAACACGTAGACTTGCCGGCAGAACAGGCGCATATTGACGCGGCGCTTATGGTAGACGTAGGCATCGCGGATGAGCGAAATTGAAAATCCGGCTTTGCGGATGCGTGTGCTCATATCGATGTCCTCCGAAAACATCTCGCGGAAACCGCCGACCTTTTCCCACACATTGCGGGAGAAACCCATGTTGAACGTGCGCGGCACGAACTTCTCCAGTTGCACCTTGCCGCCGCGGATGCCTCCAGTGGTGAGAAACGATGTCATTGAGTAGTTGATGGCTTTCTGCGTGTCGCTGAACGAACTGTGGGCTGCGTCAGGACCGCCGAAGCAGTCGGTAGGATGCTCCTTGAGAGCCTTGCCGAGAGTGGCGATATAGTGTTCGGGAATAACGCAGTCGGAGTCGAAAAACAGGAAATATTCGCCCGTAGCACGCTCCATGCCGTAGTTGCGGGCAATGCTCCGTCCCTCGTTCTCCTTGAAGAAATATTTCACGTCAACGCGGTCGGCAAACTGTGCCACCACGCCGTCGCATCGCTGCGTAGACCCGTCCTCCACGATTACCACCTCAAAGTCCTTGTCGGTTTGCCGGGCAAGGCTGTCGAGAAGGTCGCGCACCTCATCAATGCGGTTGTAGACAGGGATGATTATAGAGAAATAAGCCATCGCCTACAGTTGTTATTTTGCGAGCAGTTCGTCGACCTTGGCAGCCAGTTCTTCGCCGCGGAGGTCGCGCGCCACGATAGTGCCGTCGGGCGCAAAGATGATGATGTGAGGGATGCCGCGCACACCGTAGATGTCGGTAGGCACAGCCTGTGCGTTGTCGATTACCGTCCAAGGCAACGAGAGTTCCTTGATGCACTTCTTGGTGTCGGCAGGTTCATCCCATACGGCAAGACCGATTACCTTCAGACCCTTGCCGTTGTGCTTGTTGTAGATGCCTTTCAATGTAGGCATCTCGCGGCGGCACGGACCGCACCAACTTGCGAAGAAATCGAGCACCACATAGTCACCCTTGCCCACATAGTCCGACAGTTTGACGGTCTTTCCGTCGCTTGTCTTTACGGAAAAGTCGGTAAACATCTTGCCCGGGGCAGTCTTTTCGAGGTTGATGGCAACGTTCTTGAATGCAGCCACAGCCTTCGATGCTTTAATCCAGTCGGCAGCGCCAACCAGCAGACTGTCGATTTCCTCCACGCTCATACCATCGGCAACCTCTTGGAAGAGCATATAGCCCACGGCGTTGGTCTTGTTGGCATTGTAACTGTCAAGAAGAAGTTCGCCGTTTTTCATTGCAGTCTCGTTGTAGAGAGCCTCGGCTGCCTTCATCTTCTCGTCGTTGCTCATCTGCGACTTCATAATCTCGCCTTGCTTGGCCTTGTAGTCACGGCTGAGGCTATCGAGAGCCTCGGCAACACTCTCGTTGAGGTTGTTGAGCGGAGTGCCTTTCACCTGTCCGTTCTCGTTGATGATGGCTTCGCCCGGCTCGAGGATGAAATTAAGCACGCGGCGGTTATTCACGGTCAGTGCCGCTGGTATAGCCTTGCCGTCGGTTACCTTGGTGTTGAACGTAATGTTGCCGGCTTTCACCGTCGTGCTGTCGAGGTGCGCGCGTGTGTCGAGGTCAACGAGTACCACCTTCTTGCCGTTGTATTCGTCGGGCATAGTGCCCTTGAGTGTCATTGTCTGTGCTGAGGCTGCCACACTTGTGAGTGCGATGGCTGCCAGAATGCTTATCTTCTTCATTGATATATATGTCTTTGATTGCTTATTTGTAAAGGAAGCGGCGGATGGAACGCTTCGGGGTCTTCTCAAATTCTTCTTCGTGGATTTCCACTGAAGCCACATGCGAGTAGGCTGGGATTTCCTTGTTGAGTTGGGTGATGTTGTCGTTCATCAGTTTGGCAATGTCCTCGTCGGAAAGTCCTTGGGCGTGGGCATTGTCGTAGTCGGGATGCACCAGAGCGACAATCTTGCCGTTGCGTTCAAGCACAATCGATTCGCCGACGTAAGGGAGGTTGTTGAGTTTCTGCTCAATCTCCTCCGGGTAAATGTTCTGTCCCGACGGACCGAGAATCATGTTCTTGTTGCGACCGCGGATATAGATGAAGCCGTCGCTGTCGATGTTGCAGATGTCACCAGTGTGAAGCCAGCCGTCGCGCAGTGCGGTGTCAGTCTCTTCGGGGTTCTTGTAGTAGCCGAGCATCACGTTTGCGCCGCGCACGAGGAGTTCGCCCGCGATGTTCTCAGGGTCGGCAGAGTCAACCTTCACTTCCACGTTGTCGGTAGGCAGACCGCAAGCACCTGGACGGTTGATTTCGTGGCCAGCATAGGAGATGAGCGGAGCGCACTCCGTCATGCCGTAGCCCACGGTGTATGGGAAATTGATGCGGCGGAGGAATTTCTCCACGTCGGCGTTGAGAGCCGCGCCGCCGATGATGATTTCAAAGAGTTGTCCGCCAAACGTTTCGTTGAGTTTTGCCTTGATTTTGGCAAGCAGTCGGTCGTTGACAAACGGCATAGTCATCAGGAGTTTCATCACAGGCTTGTCGAGCAGAGGGAACACCTTGGTCTTGATAATTTTCTCAAGCACCAGCGGCACTGTGATAATCAGTCGTGGACGAGCCTTTGCAAAAGCGTCCATGATGATTTTCGGCGACGGCACGCGCGTGAGGAAATTGATGTGGCATCCTTTTGCCAACGGATGGAGCATCTCGATGGAGAGTCCGAACATATGGGCAAGCGGAAGCATACAGATTGTCTCGTCGCCCGGACCGAGCCACGACAGTTTGGTGAGCGCAAAGGCAATGTTCGACGAGATTGCGCGGTAGGGCACCATCACGCCTTTCGAGAAGCCGGTCGAGCCCGAAGTGTAGTTGATGATGGCGAGTTGCTCCATATCGGGAGTTTTGTAAGCCACATCGTTGGCGGTGAACCGCTCCGGGTAGCGTTGCCCGAAAATCTCGTTGAGGTGAGCGCGAGCGTACTTTATGTTTTCGCTTTTCGATTCAAGCAGAGAATAGTCGGCAATGTCGAAAGCAGCATCGATTTCCTGCGTTGTTGTCAGGTCGAGTTGCTTGTAGATGTTCTGGTCGCAGAACAGTATGCGGGAATCAGAGTGATTGAGGATGTGGTGCACCTGATCCGGCTTGAATTCGTGGAGAATAGGCACAGGCACAGCGCCATAGGTCAGCCCTGCGATGAAAGCCACAGCCCATTGCGTACTGTTTTTGCCACAGAGAGCAATCTTGTCGCCCTCCTTGATGCCAGCGTGTTCAAACAAAAGGTGGAGTTTGGCAACTTTGCGCGCAATGTCGCGGTATTGCAAAGATATTCCGCCGAAATCGGTTAAAGCCAGTTCCTCCCAGTTCTTCTGTATTGAATTTTGAAGGATTTCATTAATATGTTGCATAATGAATGATCGTTATCGTTTCTGCAAAAATAGGCATAATTAACGGATTATTACTAATCCTGTGGCTGAAAAAGCAAATTCCCGAACCTACGTTTGTTGATGCATAGGACTATTCTTTCTTGAAATACTTGTCCTTGACGTCCATCCAACGAGGGATATGGATTTCCTTGTTATAGAAATTCCGGTAACTGTTTTCCATCCTCTCTTTCCATCCGATTGCCTTGTCGCGCGTGTCCGGGTTTTTGTAGACGGTCTCTTCTATTGCCGACAGATAATCTTCAAGGCATTCAAATGTGGTGTAATGAATGGCTTTGCTGTTGGAATACCATTTTGCAGGACGAATCTTGTGTACTGTCCCGTTCTTGAATTGTACGTTGATAGCCCATTTGTCAGATGTTCTGCATATCTCCCAGACATTCTGAAGCCAAAGTTTCTTTATGGTAACCTCGCCCTTGTCCGACATCATATATCCGAATATGAGATATTTTGTGTGAAGCATATACGGCTTGTCGATTATTTCCTGCTGGTAAGATTTGAAATCTGCGATGTCAAACCCTGGCGTTGCTTCATAGTTGAATGCTTTTACTTCAAGCAAATCTTTCGACTTGTCATCAGGATTGAGGAATATGTCTGGTGGCATTTGTGGATTCGGATTGCTGGCATACGCAATCTTCGCCTTTGCAAGCCAACCCTCCAACCATTCTTGAATTATGTTCCCGACAACATCTTTTTGCTTTACGATGATGTTCACATCTCCAAGGTGGAAACGGATTTGACCTTTTATTGTCAATATCTTGTCAACATTGAGCAACCTGTCGTACACTTGCTCTGGTGTCAAGTTCTTCATAATTGCGAAGATTTAAACATTTCAACAATTGAGTGGCAACTGCTTTGATAACAGGTACAACCACGGTATTTCCCAATAGGTCAAAGCCTTCTTTTTCCGTTACGTCAAACTTGTAACTTTCGGGATAACCGCATAGCCGCAATCCTTCGCGCAACGTGAAACGGCGCAAACCGCCGTTGTCGCCGACATAGAGTTTCTGCATATCCATAGCAACCAATGTCGGAGCGATTTCTTTAGGACTCAGAACCTTGTTTATTTCAAAGCTCAGCTTTCCTGCGACAATATTGTAACCCTTTGGCTTAGTCGTGTCATATTCTCTATGGCTGGAGGAAATGCCTTGCTCGTTTTCGGAGGTTACTTTCTTCTTTGGATACTCGAATTTTAGATAGCCCTTTTTCTCCAAGTCGTCAAGCATTTCATGCAAATGGTCGGATTTATAGAAAGATGATATTTGCTCTTCAGTCAACGGCATACCGTCCATCCAGTCGATGCCTATCAGTTCCGCCCATTTCTTTTTTCTGCGCTCCTTGAGCATTTCGTTAAGCAGGCGTTTCTGCTCGTTGCTTACTGCGCCCTTTATCTCCAAATCCCAACTATGTATGTTGGTGGAACCGCCGCGCTTGTCTTTGATGGACTTTCCGTAAAGTTCTTCAATGGTGAACTTTGAAAGCAGTTGCTCGACAAATGGGGTGTGGCTTGTTGGCTTGCCCTTTTCAAGAATGTCGCCGAGAACAGCCTTGGATTGTTTCATTCCGGCAAGAGGCACTATGCAGTTTCTTGTTCCGACAATGTAAATGCGTTTGCGCTCCTGTGGGACTCCGTAGTTCTTGGAGTTGAGTACACGGTAATTCACCTCGTAATCCAATGCTTTCAGATGGGTGATTATCGTGCGCAAGGTGTTGCCACGGTCATGGGTTTCCAGCCCCTCAACATTTTCAAGCAAAAAGCCTTTAGGTTTCTTTTCCCTCAGTATGCGCTCAACCTCAAAGAATAATGTACCTCTTGTATCCGCAAACCCCATCCTTTTGCCGGCTGAAGAAAACGCCTGGCAAGGAAATCCGCCCAACAGAATGTCGAAATCGGGGATGTCGCTTGATTTAACTTGCGTTATATCTCCAGCAATGGACTCGTTTGGGTGATTTTGTTTAAGAACCTTTATGGCATACGGCTTTATCTCGGATGTGAAAACGCATTTCGTTTCAATTCCAAGTTCTTTCGCTGCGAGCTCTAGTCCGCAGCGTATTCCGCCAATTCCGGCAAAAAGGTCTATAAATCTAATCATTTGTTTATCTCTTTTCAGAAATTTGTTGCCAATAGATACGTTTGGTAAAGTTAATCATATTTTTCCTAATATTGCCATTAATCAATGTCGACTTTGCAAAAACGACGAAACGAAACATCTTTTTTGTCAAACGGTGACGAGTGTATATAAAAAAAGCGCGCCAGGGTGGGCACGCTTTTGTGTTGGTGTTTTGGGAGTTAGTCGAAGATGTGCTTCAACCGGCTGAATATTCTGCATTTGTCGCTTTCCGACGGCTTGAAATTGTCGGAGTCGCGCATACGTTCGATTTCTTTCTTCTCCTCTGCCGACAGATGCTCTGGGGTGTAGATCATCACGTTGATGAGTTCGTCGCCGCAGCCGCCTCCGTGCATTGACGGGATGCCTTTGCCACGCATGCGCAGCACCTTGCCCGACTGTGTGCCTGGCTCGATTGTTACGCGCGCACGACCGTCGACCGTAGGCACTTCCACTTTGCCGCCGAGCACAGCAGTAGGGAAGTCGAGCATCAGGTTGTAGGTGATGTCGTTCTCATCGCGCACCAATTCCGGGTGCTTCTCTTCGCTCACCTGGATGAGCAAGTCGCCGGTGATGCCGCCGCGGCGTGCCGCGTTGCCCTTGCCACTCATGCTGAGCGTCATGCCGTCAGCCACGCCTGCCGGGATGTTTACGCTTACTATTTCCTCCTTGCGCTCTACGCCCTCGCCGTGGCAGTGCGGACACTGCTCGGAGATGACTTTGCCCTCACCGTGGCAGTCGGGACACGGCGACTGTGTCTGCGCCATGCCGAGGATGGTGCGTTGCACGCGTGTAATCACACCGGTACCGTTACAGGTGGAGCAGGTGTGGAAAGCAGTGCCATCCTTGGCTCCGGTGCCTTTACAGTGCTCGCAAGGCACATATCTGTTAATTTTGAATTTCTTGGTTGTGCCGTGTACCACTTCCTTCAGCGTTACCTTCACGTTGATGCGCAGGTCGCTGCCGCGGTTCATGCGACGACCGCCACGGCTGCTTCCGCCGAAGCCGCCGCCAAATCCGCCGAAGATGTCGCCGAACTGGCTGAAGATGTCCTCCATCGAGAACCCTCCATAGCCGCCGGCACCGCCGCCGCTGAATCCTTGCGGACCCATATTGTGGCCGAACTGGTCGTAGCGGGAACGCTTGTCGGGATTGCTGAGCACATCGTAAGCCTCAGCCGCTTCCTTGAATTTCTCCTCGGCTTCCTTGTCGCCAGGGTTTCTGTCGGGGTGATACTGGATTGCTTTCTTGCGGTAGGCTTTCTTTATCTCGTCGGCAGTTGCTTGCTTGTCAACGCCGAGCACTTCGTAGTAATCTCTCTTTTCGCTCATTGTAAGCCTCCTTTATTATTGTCCCACAACAACTTTGCTGTGACGGATCACCTTGTCGTTCATCGTGTAGCCCTTTGCCACGGTGTCGATAACCTTGCCTTTCTTCGACTCGTCGTCGGTGGGGAAGGTGGTCACTGCTTCGTGGTATTCGGTGTCGAAATCGGCATCGGTGGAGTCGATGGCCTTTACGCCGTTTTTCTCCAGATATTTTACGAACTTGTTGTAAATCAGGTTTACTCCCTCCTTGATGCTGTCCACGTCGTCGCTCGCTTCGGCAGCCTGAATGGCGCGCTCGAAGTCGTCAATTATGGGCAGAAGATCCTTCATAGCGCCTTCTGAGGCGTTCTTGATGAGGTCCTGCTTTTCTTTCAGAGTGCGTTTGCGGAAATTGTCAAATTCGGCGAGGAGAAACATATATTCCTTCTGCGCCTTCTCGAGTTGTTGTTTCGTTTCGTCGAGTTGCTTTTGGAGAGCCTCCTCGGCAGTGAGTTCTTCAGCCTCAGCAGCAGCCTCTTCCGCTGTTGCTTCCACTTCCGGCATCTCGGCAGTCTGTTCCTGCTGTTCGTTCAAGTCTTTCTTTGATTCTTCTGACATGATATATCGTTTTTTTCTATTTTCGTAAGTGTTATCAAATCAGCCTTATCAAAAAGTCTGCCAAACTTTCAGTAGCGTGACATCTCACAGATTCAGTTTGTATAACAGGTGCTCCTGGCATCTGGCAATAAATGCGTCTGCCAAATTGTCACTCTTGAAAATGCCGAATATGGCAGAGCCGGAGCCCGACATCGATGCGTAGACTGCGCCGGCATCGTAAAGAGACTGCTTTAATGCCGCCAGTCCTGGATGCTTGGGGAAGATGCTTGCTTCGAAATCGTTTGCGAGGGCGTCTTTCCAACTCTCCACAGGCGAGGCAATCAGCGTGGCAATGTCGGTGGCAGGCATTTTGGGCGTTACTCCGGCATAGGCGGCGGCAGTAGGCACTGACACGTCGGGCTTCACCACCACCATTGTCGTTCCGCGCAAGTCAACCTCAACTGGTTTCAGCACATCGCCGATGCCGCGTGCCGTCATTGGGCGGTTATAGGCAAAAAACGGACAGTCTGCGCCGAGTCGCTTCACTCTGGCGGCAATGCCTTCCTCGTCGAGACCGAGGGCAAACATAGAGTTGAGGATTTTCGCCACAGCAGTGGCGTCCGACGAGCCGCCGCCGAGTCCGGCTCCGTCGGGAATATGCTTGTAGAGGTGGATGGCGACAGGCGGCAGGTCAAATTCCTCCGCTAGCATACGGTATGCCTTCATTACAAGGTTTTTCTCCGGCGGACAGTCAACACGGTTGCCGTAGGTAAACAGTTCGGTCTTTTCAGCCCTCACCACCTCCACCGCATCGCAGAGCGGAATGGGGTAGAACACCGTTGAAATGTCGTGATACCCGTCTTCGCGCTTGCGCTCGATGAAGAGTCCGAGGTTGATTTTTGCGTTTGGGAATGCTATCATTGTTGTAGTTTTTTCGTTGGGTCAAGCCAAAAGTCGATGTATTGCCGTGCCACTTTGCGGTAGTCGTGATGCCGCTCAATGTAGAGCCGGCTCTCGTCGCTGAGTCGGGCAATCTGTTCGGGGTGGAGTGCAAGTTGCTCGAGTTTGTCGCGCACGTCGTCGTAGTCGGGCACAACGTTGACGATTGGTTGTAACTCCTTTTCGCCGAGGATGGTGTAGTTCTCCGGCTCGCCGCCACCCACAAGCACCAGCCCTTTCGCCATAGCAAGGAGTCCGTTCATGGCAGGCGTATAGGAATAGAGTTGGTCGAGGAGCACATGGCTCGAGTCCATCATATGCTGGTACACTGGAAACGGCACGGATTCAGCCTTTACTATCTCGCACTTGTCGGGATGGGCTGCCGCAACGCTCTCAAGGGCGCGGAGCATCACGTCTGTGCCTTTGTAGCGGCTGCGTGTCTTCTGCACGCCTATGAAGAAGCGCACCTTGTCGGTGACCGGCGGCGCGGTGCGCACCGTGGTGTCGGTGTTGATGGGGAAGGGGATGAACCGCGTCTTTTGTGGGAACGGCTGGTTGTAGCAGGCATAGTATTCGTAGAGTCCTGCCACGATTCCGTCGCAGTCGGTGGCTATCTCCTGGTTGAGGAGGCCCTTTTCAGAGCCTATCCAGTCGTGCACCGCCTCCATGGCGATGTCGTCGGCGCGGAGTCGTGTGCCGAAATTGAAGTCTGAGTAGCGGAACGTCTGCGTGGTGCGGCACACGTTCACCCAGTAGTAGTCCATGCCGTACGCTCCGAGAAACACCCTTTTGTTGTGGCGGCGCAGATAGTCGTAGATGGGACGGATGCGCTCCGCTTTAAGTTCGAAGAACAGTGGGTTGATTACCTGCACCACATCGTAGCCGCGCATCTTCCTCAACGCCCACCACACCTTGGCGAAATAGCGCATGGTGTCGGCTCTTCCGTTCGACCGACGCACGAGGTCTACATCACGCGGATAGTTCTTCCAAAAATCGCCGTTCGATGCCACGCACACCTCGTGACCGAGAGCCCGGAGGCCTTCGGCAAGAGTCCAGTGCACGTTGCTGTATTCGCCTATGAGTAGTATTTTCATCTCCGTTTCAGTAAAAATTTCATTATCCGCAGTTTCCAACGGCGGTCGGTGAGGCGGCGGAACAAGCGGTATCGCCGTGTGTAGCGCGCTTTTGGCAGTGGCCAGAGCCCTTCCGTTGCCAGTTGTCCGGCAATGCCGATGGAGTCCTGAACCGACGGGAGGTCGGTGAGTGCAGTGTAGAGTATTCCGAGTGCCAACTGGTTGATGCGCCGGGTGTATGCCTGTCGTAGGCGGAGGTCGCCGGTCTCCGCTGCCGACTGCTTCATCCGTTTCAGAATCTGCATTATGTCGTTGAAGCGTTTGGCGAGTCGCTCTCCGTTGCTGTTGTTGATTATCGAGCCTTGCCGCTGATAGTAGGCGTAGCACACGGCATCGATGGCAATCACCTTGCCGCTGTTGGCAAGCAGACGAGGGGTGAAGTCTTCGTCCTCGTGGAATATCCCTGGCACAAAGCGCAGATTGCCGAGCGTCTGCCGCTTAAACACGTAACTCCACACGCCGGCGAAGATGTTGCGGTTGAGCATATAGTCGATGCCGTCGGAAAAATGCTCGCTTCCAATTGCTTTCGGAATCTTGTCGGTGATGCCTTGGCTGGAAATCTTCTTGTGGCGGAACAGTAGTATGTCCGGCTGCTCTCGCTGGAGCAAATCCACCATCTTGCGGTATGCCGACGGAAAAAGGTAGTCGTCGCCGTCGAGAAACTGGATATAGTCTTTCGTGGCGAGGCTGATGCCGGTGTTGCGTGCAGCACTCAGTCCGCCGTTGTCTTGGCGGAAACAGCGCACGCGCGGCTTTCCGCTGAGCCACTCTTCAGCGTGGCTGTTGGGCGTGCCGTCGTCAATCACGATAATCTCATAGTCGCAATCCAAATGTGCGAGGGCAATGCTGTCTACGGCACGTAGCAGCAATTCCTTCTCAAGGTTGTAGTATGGGATTATGAAACTTATGGAAATCATCGCGTAAAGAGTTTGAAGAATCCGTTTTTGCCGAGAGTCAGCCACAGCAGGCACTTGATGCGCTGCCGGAGCGGCTGGGAAAGGAAAGCGTGCCGCCATCTCACCTTAAACGTCGGCAATATTAGGTCGCCGCCAATCTTTAGCAGACTGATTTGGCGGTTGAGAATTTCCATAAAGTGATGATAAAGAGTGGCATCGTCGAGGTGGCATCGGCTTGTGGCGAACTCAAATAGGCGGATGTTGCCTTCGGTGAGGTCGCGTTCCTTTTTCAGCGACGGTTGCCGGGTTATCGCTCCATCGTTGGCTGCGCAATAGTAGTAGCGGCCCACTGTCGATGCCGCTATGCGCTTTGCCTGGTGGAGCACGTAGGGCACGGTCATTATGTCCTCAAAATATTTGCCTTCGGGAAACTTTGTATCGCCCCACAGGTTGCGGCGGAAAATCTTGTTACACGCATAACTGTGCATATAGCCTCGATGCGCATACCAGTCGCCGAACGTGCCAGTCTTATTACTGAGACTTGGGGTGAAATCCTCCGCCGTGGGGCTGCCGTGGTGCACTGCTATCGGGAACTCGATGCAGTCGGCATCCCACTGCTCCATCAACTCGATGTTGGGCGCATAGGTGTCGGGGGCAATCCAATCGTCGGAATCGACAAACGTAATCAGGTCGCCCGATGCAATGGCTATGCCACTGTTGCGCGCGGCACTGAGTCCGCCGTTGACGCTCCGGTGCACCACCTTTATTCTGCTGTCGCCCTCGGCAAGGCGGTCGCACAGCACGCCGCACCCGTCGGGCGAGCAGTCGTCGACGAGGATAACCTCAAGGCCGATGCCGTCTTGCGACAACACGCTGCCGACGCATTTTTCCAGAAATGCCTCGACGCGGTAAACGGGTATGACAACACTGAGTTTCATCATTTCTACAAAAATAGTTACAAACTGTGTAAAAGAACGCAACGCGGCGGCAAATTTTGGAAAAAGTTGACTATATTCGTAGCAAATTACGAAGAACTATGGATTTGTTTGAATCAGAAATACAATGGTTGCGCGACGAACTCAACAAGCACAACCGTAATTACTATGTGCTCAATCAGCCAACAATCTCCGACAAGGAGTACGACGATATGATGCGCCGTCTTCAGGACCTTGAGGCTGAGCACAAGGAACTTTTCGACCCGTTGTCGCCGACGCAGAGGGTGGGCAGCGACCTTACGCCGGGCTTCAAGCAGGTGGCTCACGAACGCCCTATGCAGTCGCTCGGCAACACCTACTCGATTGAGGAGGTTGAGGACTTCCTGCGTCGCACCAAGCAGCAACTTGGCGGCGGTGCTCTCGAATTGGTAGGGGAGATGAAGTTCGACGGCACGTCGATTTCCGTCACCTACGAGCACGGGCGGCTGGTGCGTGCTGTGACGCGCGGCGACGGAGTGCACGGAGATGATGTGACCACCAACGTGAAGACCATCCGCAGCGTGCCATTGACCTTATCAGGTAGTGGCTGGCCGGAGAAGTTTGAGGTGAGAGGTGAAATCGTGATGCCGTGGAAGTCGTTTGACGCGCTCAACCGTGAACGGGAGTTTAACGAAGAACCCTTGCTCGCCAATCCACGCAATGCGGCTGCCGGCACGCTGAAAACGCTGAATCCGGCGGAGGTGTCGCGCCGCGGTCTGGATGCTTATTTCTATTTCCTGCTCGGCGACAACCTGCCGTTCTCCACCCACTACGACAGCCTTCAGGCTCTGCGCCAGTGGGGCTTCAAGGTGTCGGATGCTACGGCGCTGCTGCACGACATCGACGAGGCGAAATCGTTTATCGACCATTGGGCTGAGGCGCGCAAGCAACTGGAGGTGGCTACCGACGGATTGGTGTTTAAGGTGAACAATCTTCAGCAGCAGCGGTTTTTGGGCTCTACGGCGAAATCTCCGCGTTGGGCTATCGCCTATAAGTTTCAGGCTGAGCGTGAACTAACGAAACTGAAATCGGTGTCGTTTGAAACCGGTCGTCTCGGCACAATCACTCCGGTGGCAAACCTTGAGCCGGTGTTGCTCTCAGGCACTATAGTGAAGCGTGCGTCGCTCCACAACGAGGACATCATCCGCCAACTCGACATCCACGACAACGATTATGTGTATGTGGAGAAGGGTGGCGAAATCATACCGAAGATTGTAGGCGTGGAACTCTCGCGGCGTGAGGCTGGAAGCAAGCCTCTGGAGTTTGTGAAGGCGTGCCCAGTATGCGGCACTCCGCTTGTGCGCAACGAGGGTGAGGCTGCGTGGGTGTGCCCGAACCGCGACGGTTGCCGTCCGCAGATTACAGGGCGCATTGAGCATTTCGTGGGGCGCCGGATGATGAACATCGACGGCATCGGCGAGGAAACGGCTGAACAGTTGTTTGTCGTGGGACTTGTGAAGAACGTGGCTGACATATATGACCTTACTGACGATAAACTCACCGTGGTGGGTCGCGTGGGCGAACTGACGGCGCGGCGCATACTCCGCGGCATCGAGGCTTCTAAGCAAGTGCCTTTCGAGAGGGTTGTGTTTGCGTTGTCTATCCCGAATGTGGGCGAAACTGTTGCAAAAAAACTGGCGTTTGCCTTTGGCTCAATCGACAATCTGATGACAGCCTCGATGGAGCAGTTGACTGCAATCGATGAAATCGGGCAGGTGATTGCCGAGAGCGTGGTGGCGTTCTTCCACAAAGAGGAGAATGTGGCTATCGTGGAACGTCTGCGCAGAGCCGGATTGCAGATGAGCATCTCTGAGGATGCAATGCAAACGAAGACCGACCGTCTTGCCGGCAAAACGATTGTGATAAGCGGCGTGTTTGAGCATCATTCGCGCGATGAATACAAGGCGATGATTGAGCGCAACGGCGGAAAAAACTCGGGGTCGATTTCGAAGAAGACCGATTTCGTGTTTGCTGGTGCGAATATGGGACCGGCAAAGTTGGAGAAGGCGAAGTCGCTGGGCATACCGATCATCGGTGAAGAGGAATTTTTGAAAATGATTGAATAGAATGACTATGTTTCAGAATAGAATGTCAACGGATTTCCCTGTTGCCAAGTCGCTTGCTGTCCTGGCTTCGGGATTGGTGCTCGGACTGTTTCTCACTGCATTGTCGGTGCCGTTGCTGAATGCAATTCCAGGGCTCGACATGGTGTCGGTTTTGTGGCTGGGAACGATAGTGCAGGACTTGTTTTTGTTTCTCCTTCCGGCGGTGATGCTGGGAATGCTTATTGCAGGAAGACCGGCTCGGTTTCTTGGCTTGTCGAAAACGCCGTCGCTGTTGGGGGCGTTGGGTGTAATCGTGATTCTCATTGTGGCTACTCCGGCGTTGAACTGGACTGTGGACTGGAATGCATCGATGACGTTGCCCGACTCGCTCAAGCCGGTTGAAGACTGGATGAGGGCACTGGAAGAGTCGGCGGAGAAAACCACTGACGCGCTGATGAGTTCCACGTCGGTCTGGGGGTTGCTTGCCACGGTGGCTACCGTGGGCGTAGTCACTGGTCTTGGGGAGGAAACGTTCTTCCGCGGCGCACTCCAGAAGGTGTTTGTGAAAGGTATGCACAACCGCCACTTGGCGGTGTGGGTGGCGGCATTTGTGTTCAGCGCGCTCCATTTCCAGTTTTATGGCTTTGTGCCGCGACTTTTGCTTGGTGCAATCTTCGGCTATGCTTACCTTTGGAGCGGCTCGCTTTGGGTGCCGGTCATTGCCCATGCCTACAACAACTCTTCTGTTGTGGTGCTCACTTGGATGCAGCATAACGGTATGGCGGATGCGGGGGCTTCAGAGGTTGGCGCTTCGTCGCCGTGGCTTGTCGTGGCGAGTGCCGTGCTTACTGTGGCTTTGATGGTTGTCTACAGGAAACTCCTTGAGCGTGGCAACTGTTGACCATTTGCAGAGGCAAAAGCGGAGAAATCCGCTGAATTGTTCCGCAAGATAGGTGTTATATAGAGTAGGAGTGTTATTTTTGCAACAAATATTTAATTCTTATGGTATTGGAAATCTACAATTGGTTTGTCGGGATGCTTAGCGATCCCCTGACAGCCTACCTTTTGGTCGTGGCTTTGATGGCGGTTGAAAGTTCGTTTATCCCTTTCCCTTCGGAGATTGTCGTTCCCCCGGCTGCCTATTTTGCATGGTCCTATGGGCATATCGACGTGTATTGCATCGTTGCGCTTGCCACTGTCGGTGCGATTATCGGAGCATTGGTCAACTACGGATTATCGGTGTGGCTCGGCCGTCCGCTAATCTACCAGTTTGCCAACAGCCGGATTGGGCATATCTGCCTTATCGACGAGGCTAAGGTGGCAAATGCCGAGGCTTATTTCTATAAGCACGGTGCTATATCAACGTTTGTCGGTCGCTTGCTTCCTGCTGTGCGCCAACTGATTAGTATCCCTGCTGGATTGGCGCGGATGAATCTGGGCAAGTTCTTTGTTTTCACTGCTCTCGGTGCTGGCATCTGGAACGCTATTCTTGCAGCCCTTGGTGTGTGGCTGTCAACGTTTGTGAAGCCCGACGATTTGCTGAATCAGATTGAGCACTACAACTCATATCTTTCCTATGCCGGCTATGCGGTGCTTGCCGTGATTGTCGCATTCATTGCCTACAACTTGCTTAAAAAGAAGTCAAAATAATAACTATGATTGTATCGCCATCATTGCTTTCTGCTGATTTCTGCAACTTGCAGAAGGACGTGGAAATGATAAATAAGAGTGAAGCAGAGTTGCTTCACCTTGACATTATGGACGGAGTGTTTGTGCCTAACATTTCCTTCGGTTTCCCGGTGCTTAAAAATCTGAAGAACATCTGCACGAAGCCACTCGATGTGCATCTGATGATTGTAGAGCCGCAGAAGTTTATAAAGGAGGTGAAGGACCTCGGCGCAACTTATATGAACGTGCATCTTGAGGCTTGCACCCACCTCTCGCGCGTGGTGCAGCAAATCAAGGAAGCCGGGATGAAAGCCGGCGTGACCATCAACCCAGCCACTCCGGTTGCTATGCTCGACGACATCATCGAGGACATCGATCTCGCACTCATTATGTCGGTAAATCCGGGATTCGGAGGTCAGAAATTCATCCAAAATTCGGTGAAGAAAGTGCGCGAACTGCGGGACCTCATCTCCCTGTGCGGTGCGCACGCCTTGATTGAGGTCGACGGAGGTGTCAATGAGGAGACAGGCAAACTGCTCAAGGAAGCCGGTGCCGACATCCTTGTGGCAGGCAACTACGTCTTCGGAGCAGAAGACCCGCTTGACCGCATTTCCCGCCTGAAAAATCTGTAAAGGCTTCGGAAAGCATTCCGAAAACAAAATGTAAAAAGTTACGGAGAATATTTACTTTCTCCGTAACTTTTTACATTTTAACGGTCTGACTTGTCTTTTGGGGAATCCTATATGCCGATATTTTGTCGGTGTTGGACACGGCATCCACTACGAGGTGCTTTCTCTTGCTGATAAGATTTATCTGCGCATCGAGGTTTTCCCTCGGGATTATTTAGGGCAACATTTGGAAAAAATCATTAAATTTGCAGAACCTAACAAAAAAGGATTATTGACGCATTGATAACAAAAATGCAAGGAAATATTGCAGATTGCGCTACTTTAAAATTTACCAATATTCGTGAAACCGATAAGAATGAAAAACTATGGTGAGATTGCATAAATGTTTCGTGGCTCTGACGATTGCCGTCGGTTTGGCCTGCTGCTCTTTGCAGGCTTTTTCGCAGAACAACAATATGGCGGGGACAATCAGTCGTATGCCCGTGAGGCAGATGAAGGCGGAATTTGAAGCCAAGGGGTCTTCGTATGTCAACGAGGTGCGCAGTGAGGTCGAGACGTATGTCACCAACGTGTGCAAGGCTCTTGCCGATACAGCCAAATACAACGAAAAACTGAACAGTGACGTTGCTGCTGTCAAGGCAAAACTCAAGGATGCGCATACTCCGGTCCAGCAATACCGGCTTTGGGAGCAGTTGTTTGAACTGCAATATCTGATTGATTTTGAACTGGCATATCAAAGTGCCCAGAAATGTGAGGAGATTGCATTGCAGATGCAGTCGACAACCGATATCGAACCTTCTGCCGGCTCGCAGAAGCAGACTGCCTACGACTATCTTGCTCAAGCCTATATCAACAAGGCCAAATCCTGTACCAACAGCGGCTACTTCCGCGAGGGCGCAAGTGCTTTGGCAAATGTCGTGCCTGAGAATTGCTCGAAAGACGTAAGGATAAACTATATTGTTGCGGCATTCAATCTTGAGTTTGAAAACGGATTCTACACGCCTTACCGCTTCTTCCCGAAGGACACTTACCTCGAGAATATGCAGCACTACTACGATGAATTGGCGAAGATTGTTCCCTCGGATTCCTATTTGCTCAACGACATGCTTGTGAAGATATATTTCCACGAAACAAGGTATCAGGAGGCGGTGGAGCAGAGCAAACTGCTGTTGGGTAAACTCTCTCCGGCGTGCGACTATTATGCCTATGCCGTAGGCAACCTCGGCTATAACTATATGGGTATGCGTGACTATGCGAAGGCGGCTGAGTTCATCAGCCAGTCGGCAATCATGGAGATAAAGCGCGGCTCGCACGAATATGCGGCTGCCAGGAAGATTGCGGAGGTGGCGTATATCACCGGCGACATTTCGCGCTCGTTTATGCTCATCAACGTGGCGATGAACAATGCCTTTCAGTACCATTCCAAGTACCGCTATTCGGAAATCGCTTGCAGTTACCCTCACATCGGTGTGGATCTTAACCAAACGGTTCAGCGGCAGAAGATGTGGCTCATCATCGGTTTGGTATTCCTGAGCATAGTCGTAGTACTTCTGGTTGTGGTGGCAATCGTGATAATGAAGCAGCGCAAGGCTCTGCACCGGCAGAAGTCGCTCATCGAGTCGCAGATGCAAAATCTCAGCGAGAAGAACACTATGATTGCCAACATCAACAAAGAACTCCTTGAGGCTGGGCATATCAAGGAAGTGGTGCTCGGACAACTGATTGTGAGCAGCGCAAACCACCAACTGGCAATCGAGAAACTCCGCAAGGAGGTGTTGCGCCGTCTCACCATCCGCGACTACGACGGCATCCGCAATGTGTTTGACGCACAGAAGGGCGATGCCTTCGACTCGTTCTATCAGTTGGACAACATTCTGCAACTGATGTTCCCCGATTTCTGCGACAGTTTCAATGCACTTCTGCGCCCCGACTGCCAGATTCAGCCTAAAGCCGGCGAACGCTTCTCAGCCGAGATGCGCATCTTTGCCCTCATCCGTCTTGGCATCACCAAGAACGAGGACTTGGCGCGATCGCTCAACTATTCGGTCAACACAATCAAGAGTTACAAAACCCGTGTGCTGAATGCCTCGCTCTACGAAAAAGAGGAGTTCTACAGGCGGTTGAAGTCGGAAATCAGTGCTGAAACAGGCGAAAAATAGGGTATATTCCAGTGTGTGTGAAAAATTTGTAAATAATTAGCAATCAGGCGATAATAAAATTCAGAGAGTCTATATACGGTATATTCCTTTACAACGGAAGATTGTTACACTAATTTTGGGGCAACGATTTAAAGATCGCAAACCTTTCATAAGACAATCATTATTACTACCTAACTAATAACTCTCGAAAAATGAAAAGAAAAGTTTACATTTTATCGTCTATCTTGTTGGCGACGGCTGCTACATCGGCATACGCTGGCGGCAAGACAAACCAGAAAAAAAGTGACGCTTCCTACAAGCAAGTAGTGGACACGACCAAAACACAGGGCAACGACCACGGTGTGATGCTCAACGCGAAAAACGCGACTGAGCCTCGTCAGGTGGAAATCGGTTTGCCTATGACCTATACGGCAGTTTCTGTCGACGGTCTTCCTGCTGTTTACTATTATTGGCCAAACACCACCAGCAACCACTGGCGCGGTGAGCAGTTGCTTTCGGGCCAAGGCTTGCAGAACATATCGACCACTGCTATCCGTTTCGGTGAAATCGGCTACGGCGTTGACTCCAAGATGGAGCGCGGCGGAGAGAAATTCAAGGCTAAAGTAAAGTATCAACTCAACTCTTTCCTTTCTCAGAATTTCGACATCAATCTGTCGGGAAAACTTGCAAAAAAGACTTATTTCACACTTAGTGCTTACCAGAACTTCGACCCAGGAAGTTTCGATCTCAAGTTTACCAACTACATCGACCGCGCACAGTTCTACACAGCCGGCATCACTCATCTGTTCAACCAGGACAAGGGTAAAATCAGTGTATTTTATAAGTACAACGAAACTCATCCTCTGACATCGGCTGCCAACTATGCTCCGTTCACCTACGACGGCGACGGCAAGGTTTCCAACGTTAAGGGCTTCCGTATGGGTCGTGACTCTTATCTCCCTGTCGACGGCACAATCCAATACCGCGACGTGAAGACCGGCGAACTCAAGACTGAAAACCTCTACGACGTTACAAAGACTAAGACTCACGAGGGGACAGTGCTCTTCGACTACGATTTCGGTAACGACCTCACTTTGGCTTTGAAGGCTAAGGTTTCCAATTCAAAGGGTCACAGCACCGACCAACTCACAATGGGCTTCTACGAAGATGCCGACGCTGTGTATGCCGACAATGGCGAGGCATTCCACGGTACAATCCAACGCCGCCTTTCGCAAATCAACAATTTCTCGGTTACCGACGCTATGTTTGTGGCTGAACTCCAGAAAAAGACTGAGAAGCACAACTGGACATTCGGCTTGAACGAACTCTTCAGCGACATTGACTATGCCCGCAGCACTACTCAATACTACCACGAGGTTGCTCCAAACCCACGCAAGTTGGTCTACAACGGTCAGGAATACGCCAACCTTAACGGTTCTACAGAGTATGACGACGGCAACGAAAACAAGTTCGCCCTCTTCGTAAACGACAACTGGCGCATCAGCCGTTCGTTCCGCATGGGCTACGGCTTGCGTTTGGAACTCTTCAACGCCAATGTTGACTACATTGCCAACAACCGTTTCTCTGATTTCTATCTCGGAGCAACGAATCCTGAAACAGGTGAGATCGTAGGCACTACAAACCACAAGGTTACGGGTCTCAACTATGCAGTATCACTTTCTCCTACCTATAACATCACCCACAACTTCGGTTTGAACGGTGAAATCAACTACCTGAGGCAGTATCGCCACTTGGAGGCTTACTCGGGCACTACTCTGCCTTACTACAACAACCGTCCGTTTATCTTGGGACGTGCAGGTATCTTCTTCAACAGCGATTTCGTGAACCTCGTATCGGCTTTCACCTACGCTCGCCGTACAAACGACTACTCTCGCCTTACGGTGATGAGCGACGATCCTAACGAAGACCCTGTAATGGTAGGCGCATCGAGCGGCATTCAGACTATGGGTTGGACAACCGACGCTATGTTCACTCCGTTCAAGGGCTTCAAGTTCCACGTAATGTTCACTTACCAAGACCCGAAATACACCGGTTACAAGTTTGACGCATTCAACAAAACTTACGACTTCAGCGACAAGACAGTGACCAAGCAGTCAAAGATCATCGTTGAGTTGGATCCAAGTTACACTATCGACCGCTTCAGCATCTGGGCTTCGTTCCGCTACTACAGCAAGCAGTATGCCAACGTGGGTAACTCGGTTTACTTCAAAGGCCGTTGGGAAACATTCGCTGGCGCAAGTTTCAAGTGCAACAAGTATCTCACAGTCAATGTCAACGTTGTCAACTTCCTCAACCAGACAGGTGCTCAAGGCACAATCCCGGGATCTGAGTTGATTACCGACGGCTCTAAGTATGCTGGCACTTTGATGGCAGGTAACTACATCCGTCCGTTCACAATGGAATTTGGTGCAAAACTCAATTTCTAATAGAAATCAATAAACATAATCTACAAAAACCACTTTTTCTTAACAACAATGAAAAAATTAATCTCATCCTTGTTTGTGCTCGTTGCAGCAATGAGTATGAACGCACAGCAGAACGTTTCCTTCCGCGAAGGAAAACTCGTATCACCTGTGGTGAACGCTGACCACACTGTTACATTCCGTCTTCAGGCTCCGAAGGCAAAGACTGTAAAGGTCGTTGCCGACTGGGAAGCCAACAAAGGTACTGGCGAAATGAAGAAAGGCAAAGACGGCGTGTGGACTTACACTTCTCCGCAACTGCCATCGGAAATGTACACTTACCGTTTCGACATTGACGGCGTGGTTGGTCTCGACCCTGTAAACCCATTCACTCGCAGAGACGTGGGCAACGTGTTCAGCATCTTCTATGTTGGCGATGGTTGTGCTGACTACTATCAGGTTCACGATGTGGCTCACGGACAGGTACGCACAGTTTGGTATCACTCAAACGCTGTCAACGCTGACCGCCGAATGAACATCTACTTGCCTCCTACATACGGCAAGACCGACGAGAAATTCCCAGTGTTCTATCTCCTCCACGGTAGCGGTGGCGACGAAAACGCTTGGGTTGAACTCGGCAACATTGCACGCATCATGGACAACCTCATCGCTGAAGGCAAGTGCAAACCGATGATTGTTGTAATCCCTAACGGTAACTTTGGCAAGCAGGCTGCTGCTGGCGAAACTTACGAGAACCTCGACTACAAGCCGGTGATGACAAACTTCTTGCCTCACTACAAGGACGGTTCTTACGAAACTGCATTCCCTGAAATCGTAAACTACGTTGACGCTACGTTCAACACTATCGCCGACAAGGCTCACCGCGCTATCGCCGGCCTTTCGATGGGTGGTATGCACACTTTGATGATTTCTGCCAACTATCCTGACTTGTTCGACTATGTTGGTCTCTACTCTGCTGGCGTGAACTTCACAGGCATTGATATGGAAGGCATTCCTGCCTACGCTAACCTCGACGCAAAACTCGCCGCTCAGGCGAAGAAGGGCGTTAAGTGCTACTGGATTGCAATCGGTAAGGACGACTTCCTCTACGACCACAACCAGGCTCTTATGAAGCGTATGGACAAAGACGGTTTGAAGTACATCTACCACGAGAGCACTCGCGGACACCTCTGGAGCAACTGGCGTCAGTACTCGTTGGAATTCATTCCACGTCTGTTCAAGTAAACTAAATGTTAGGTTCTTTCAATACTGCTGTCCGCTAACATTCTCTCTCTCAAGCGGACAAGCGAAAAAATTGGGCTGATTCCCTGAGGAGTCAGCCCTTTTTGTATAATTGATAAAACAATGGAAACGCTTAGATGCAGCCGAGTTGGCGTTGTAGGTTTTCTATCTGGTAGTTCCAGAGGTCTTTGGCTTCGTCAACCTCTTCGGGTTCGGCAAAATCGGTCACGATGAGCGTTGTGCCGTCGGTAAGTTCGGATTGTGTGATTTTCAGTTCAAAGTATGATTTGTCGGGCTCGTCTTTCCAGTGGAAGCGCACGAAGCGATCGGTGCGTATGGCGGTAATCAGCACGGTCTGTTCCACTCCGTTCCAGTCGAGCACCATTTCCTTGCCTGATTGGCGCACGTCGTCGGCAAACCATTCCTTGAGTCCGTAGGCGGTGGAAATGTACGACCAAAGCATTGCTACCGGTGTTTTACGCATGTCGTATTCTAAAGTGAATTTGTCTTTAGCCATAGTAGTTAGGTTTTGTAGTGTGTCGGCAGATTTGGCTGTGGTATCAGCGTAAATCTGTCAACTGCAAAGATAGGCTAATTTTGGTAATAAACAACATATATGCAAAAAAAGTCGGCAGCACTTCTTCGGTAGGAGAGGTGCTGTCGGTTGAGATGACAAGGTGATATGCGTAGGTTGCCGTCGGTGATAGGAGTCGCTGATTGCTAGTGACTGCCGAGGAGTGCGCTCTCTGCCTGTGCCAGTTTTTCGGGCGACCCTATGTCAAACCAACGGTATGCGGCATCGGGTGTGTAGCCCATAATCTTCATCTGCTGGCAGGAATCGACGTAGAACGGTGTGATAGAGAATTTTGACTCGCTGCTGTAGCCGTTGAGCGCATCGAATATCGACGGTGAGATAACGTGTACGCCGCCGAAAGCCAACTGCAACTGACCTTCAGCCGGGGCGAATCCTATCGGGCGTGTCTCGCCGGTGTTGACGTTTTCCCAACCTTGGAGACGGCGGTCGGGGGAGAACACGAAATAGCGCGAGGTTTTGCGGTTTGCCACAAGCACCGACGCATCGGCGTTGTGGGCGAGGTGCCAGTTGTAGAAATCGGCGAGGTTGAGGTCGGTCATAATGTCGGCGTTGTGCACCAAAAACGGCTGGCCGTCGTCGAGCAGCGGACGTGCCTTGAGAATGCCGCCGCCCGTGTCGAGCAACTCGCCGCGCTCGTCGCTGATTTTTATGTCTGCCCCGAAATTGTCGTTGGCTTCGAGAAAGTCGATTATCTGCTGCCCGAAATGGTGGATGTTGACCACAATGTCCGTGAAGCCGTAACTGATAAGATGGCGAATCACATGCTCAAGCATCGGTCGGCCAGCAACCTTGACAAGAGCCTTGGGGCAGTTGTCGGTGAGCGGACGGAGGCGTGTGCCGAGACCTGCTGCGAAAATCATTGCTTTCATAGGCTCAGAATTTCGCGTTGAATGTCTGTTCGATATTTTGTTCGCGGTGCACAAGTTCCACTTTCACGTTGAACTTCTTGTTGATGTGTTCCGCCATGTGCTGTGCGCTATAGACTGAGCGGTGCTGACCGCCTGTGCAGCCGAAGCAAACCATCAGGTTGGTGAAGCCGCGCTCTTTGTAGCGTTGCACTGTGGCATCGACGAGGGCGTAGGCGTGGTCAAGAAATTCGATTATTTCGCCGTCATCCTCAAGGAACTTAATCACTTGGTCGTCGAGACCGGTAAACGGTTTGTAGCGTTCGTACTTGCCGGGGTTGTTGACGGCGCGACAGTCAAACACATAGCCGCCGCCATTGCCCGACGGGTCGTTGGGGATGCCTTTCTTGTAGGCGAAACTCATCACGCGCACGGTCAGCGTGTGCTTCTGCAAGTCGTCGGTAAACTGCTTCAGTCCGACCAGTTCCTTCAGCACCTTGCTGAGGTAGGGGTATTCTGGATATGGGTTGGCAAGCAGGTGGCGCAGGTTGGCAATGGCAAACGGCACGCTCTGGATGAAGTGCGGCTTTTTCTCGAAGTAGCCGCGGAAGCCGTAGGCACCGAGCACCTGAAGGGTGCGGAACAGCACGAAATGGCGCAACTGTGCGTAGAAGTATTCGCGGTCCACTGGCTTGTATTTGCGGAGGGCGTCGATATACACTTCAAGGAGTTCGCCGCGCAGACTGTCGGGGAGATTGGCCTTGGCTTGCCACAGGAACGATGCCACGTCGTAGAACACCGGACCTTTGCGACCGCCTTGGAAGTCGATGAAGTACGGCTCACCGTCCTTGATCATCACATTGCGCGACTGGAAGTCGCGGTACATAAACGTTGCCGACGAACTGCGGAGCAGCACATCGGTGAGGCGCTGGAAGTCGTCTTCGAGTTTGTCCTCAAGAAACTCCATTCCGGTGGCCTTGAGGAAGCAGTATTTGAAGTAGTTCAAATCCCACATTATCGAGCGGGCGTTGAACTCCGACGAGGGGTAGCATTTCGAGAAGTCCATACCGTCGGCACCGGCAAACTGGATGTCGGGCAGCAGACGGATGGTCTTTGTAAGTAGTGTCTTTTCTTCGTCGCTGAACACTGTGGTCTTGCGGCCTTTCTCGATGGCGTTGAAGAGTAGCGTGTCGCCAAGGTCTTCCTGCACATAAGCCATTTCATCGTCGCTGTGGGCGTAGATTTCAGGCACTGGCAGATTTTTCGATGCGAAATGCTTTGCCATATAGAGGAATGCTTCGTTTTCTTCCTTGCATGTGCCGATTACACCGATCAACGACCGTTCGCCGGTCAGGCGGAAATAGCGGCGATTGGAGCCGGATGACGGCAATTCGTTTACCTCAGTAGGCTCTGTGCCAACCACTTGTTTATATAAGTCAGAGAGAATATTCTTGTTTGTCATAGTCTTGTTTTATGAGATTGTCGGCAAGTCGGCTGTCATCGGAGACTTGCCATAGCCAAAATTAGAAAAAATTCGTCAAATAAGTTTCTTCTCAACGAAATATTTCCACAAAGGGGCAACCATCAGCGATTGCTTCAACTCGTCGTGGTCGAGAAGCCAGCGCACTTCCTCGGTGGTGAGCAAATGCACGGAGATGTCCTCCGACTTTTCGAGATGCTGGGTGCTTATCTGTTCAACGCCCTCGGCAACAAAGCAGTGTGTCCAGTTGTTGGTGGTGCTCGGGTTGCCTGAAATTACGGAAATTTCACGCCATTCGCCGTTGCCGTAGCCTGTCTCTTCGTAGAGTTCGCGCTTGGCTGCAGTGAGCGCGTCTTCGCCTGGGTCGACGCATCCCGCCACAAGTTCGTAGCGAGTCTCGTCGATGCCGTGGCGGTATTGGCGGATAAACACAAATTCGCCGTCTTTGGTGATGGCGATGATGTTTACCCAGTCGGGATATTCAAGCACATAGAATTCAGGGATTTCGTTGCCGTTTGGCAGCCGAACTACGTCGCGGCGCGCGGTGAGCCACGGGCGGCGGAAAAGATATTCGCTGCTCAGGGTTTCCCATTTTCTTTCGTTTACGTCTGTTTTAAGCATATCGTTATGACGTTTTAATAGAGGTTAATGCTTCTTCACTCCGCTGTAGATGATGGTGTTCGACTCTACCATGCGGTCCTCGATGTACTGGCGGTTGGGTGCTATCTGTCCGGTGAGATATTTCTCCATCATCAGTCCGCCGATAGGCACGCCGAACGTTGCGCCGAAGCCGGCGTTCTCCACGTAGACGCAGATGGCAATCTTCGGATCGTTCATCGGCGCAAAGCCCATAAAGGCGGAGTGGTCGCGGCCGTGGGGGTTTTGCGCCGTACCGGTCTTGCCGCACACTTCGATGTCGCCGAACTGTGCCTGACGGCATGTGCCGCCGGTCACTGCCATGCGCATACCTTCGACAATATCCTGATAGTATTTACTGTCGATGCTCACGGTGTGTCGCCTGGTGTAGTCGGCTGGTAGGTGGTCACCCTTGATTTTCTTCACGACGTGGGGAGTGTAGTACCAGCCGCGGTTGGCTATCGTGGTGGCGAGGTTGGCTATCTGCAATGGTGTGGCAAGGATTTCGCCCTGACCGATGGCCACGGAAATCACGGTGTTTGCGCTCCAGTGGTTGTCGCCATACACCTTGCCGTAGAATTTGCTGTTGGGGATAAATCCGCGACTCTCGCCCGGCAGGTCGATGCCGAGTTTGTAGCCGAAACCCATCTCAACGAGGTAGTTCTTCCATATCTCGAATGCCTTGCTTGGCGATCCGTATTTCGAGCGGCGGTCAATCATTGTCTTGAAGCCCCAGCAGAAATAACTGTTGCACGATGTGCGGATGGCTGGCTTCAGCGAGATTGGCGACTCATGGCCGTGGCAGCCCACCTTGAGACGTCCGTTGATGTAGCCGTGGTAGCACGGAAACATTGTGGACAGGTTAACGATGCCTTCCTGGAGGAAAATCAGGCCTTGTGTGGGCTTGAACTGCGATCCTGGGGGGTAGGCGGCCATAATGGCGCGGTCGAAGAGCGGCTTATACTTGTTGTTGACGAGGTCGCGGTAGTTCTTGCCGCGTTCGCGGCCTATGAGCAGTGACGGGTCGTAGCCGGGACTCGACACGAGGGCGAGCACTTCACCAGTTTTGGGCTCGATTGCCACGATTGCGCCGATTTTGCCTTGCATCAGTTTCTCGCCATACTCCTGCAAGTCGTAGTCGATGCTGAGCGTAAGGTCTTTGCCGGAAATCGGGGCAATGTCGCGCGCTCCGTTTTCGTAGTGGCCCTGAATTCTACCGCTGGCGTCGCGGATGAGGATTTCTTCGCCTTTGCGTCCGCGGAGATATGCCTCGTAACTCTTCTCGATGCCGAGGTCGCCGGTGTAGTCGCCGGGCTTGTAGTACGGGTCTTTCTCAATGTCGTTCTGGTTCACCTCACGGATGTTGCCGAGGATGTTGGCACCGGCGGTGCGGTTGTATTGGCGGAGTGTCTTCTTCTGTATGAAGAAGCCGGGGAAGCGGTAGAGTTTTTCCTGTAAGCGGCCGTAATCCTCCACGGAGAGGTTGCGGATGAGCACTTGCTGCGTGTACGACGAGTAGCCGGGGTTGTGCCTTGGGTCGCGCATATCGGCAAATTTCTTGCGGAGGTCGTCCATCGAAATCTGCAATGTGTTGCAGAGGTCGAGCGAGTCGATGTCGCGCACTTCCTTTGGAATCACCATCACGTCGTAGGCTGGCTGGTTGAACACAATCAGTTGACCATTGCGATCGTAGACCATGCCGCGCGACGGATAGATGGTTTTGCGCAGAAAGGCGTTGGAATCGGCGTTTTTCTTGAATGTCTCGTCGGCGACTTGGAGGATGAACAGGCGCACGATGTAGATTAGCGAAATGACGATAATCAGTCCGGCAATCACAAATCTGCGGTTTTCCAAGTCATATTTTCTCATTGTCCTAATCTTTCTTTGCGGTGGCGAGGGCGTCAATGCCGAGCATAATGACGAATGTCAGTGCCGTGCATCCTACGGCACGGTAGAGCGACAGCAATGCGTTGTTGAGCGTGAAGGCCTCGATGAAGGTGACCAACATGCAGAACAGTAGCGTCATTGAGAACATATACTTCAGGTACACGCCCGGACCGAGCGACTTTGCCGACGGCACGGGGTCGGAAATCTCGTCGTCGTGTGCCACATAGAGTTTCACCATAGGGTCGCGCATCGCGCCGAGCAATGTGCATACAAGGGCGTTCATTCCGGCGGTATTGCTGAAAATGTCGATGATGAGACCCGTAAGGAAGCCTATCAACATCACCCAGTTGCGGTGGAGCGTTACCGGCAGACGGAGAATCACGTAGATGAAAATATAGGGCGTGGCAAAGCCGAAGATGCTGATGTTGTTGCACACAAGCACCTGTATCAGTGCCAGCACTATGAACAGTGCCATTGATTGGAGTATGCTCTTACTCATTGTCGTTGCCTCCTTCCTCCAGTTGCTTCAATTCGCCTGCAAGTTTGCTTTTGATGGCACGCACGGTGCTAAGGCGTGTGAAGTCGGTTGTGAGTTTGATTTTCAGCGAGAAGAAATTGTTGTCGGTGGCTTTCTGGCTGCCTTCAACAACGCCGACGATAAGTCCGGGAGGGAACACGGTGGAATAGCCGCTGGTCACGATGGTGTCGCCGCGGTGGAATTTCACGTGCTTGGGCATCTCCTCAAGGGTTGCGTGGTAGGGGTCGGCTCCGTGCCACACAAGACTGCCGAAATAGTCGGTGTTCTTTACCTTGCACGACAGCCGCATATCGGGGTTGAGCAGCGACAGCACTCTCGCTGCGTGGTCGCTGACGTTGGCAACGATGCCAACCACGCCGTTCTGGTCAACCACGCCCATCTCGGGCATAATGCCGTCGAGGCGGCCTTTGTCGAGCGTGATGTAGTTCTTTGCGTGGGTTACACTGTTGTTGATCACGTTGGCAAAATGATATTCGTAGTTTTCCGCCACGGAGTCTGGCAACGCTATGCCGGTTGGCTGAAGCAGTGTCTTGTAGTCGTTCACCTGTCGCTTGAGGTTGATAATCTCCATCTCAAGGGTGGCGTTGCGCTCCTGAAGGTCGGCGTTGATCGACTTCAGGTTGAAGTACGACGTTACCTCGCCGGCTCCTTTGTAGACCACCGCCGATGCCCGGTTTGCCGATGTGAGGAACACGTGCTGCTGGTATGGATTGTTGTGAAACAGCATCCAGCAACTTGCTGCTACGAGCACAGCAAAAACGATCCACGATGAATGGCGTAGGAAAAAACTTATTATATTATTCACTGTCAGCGATATAGGTTGGTTGTGTCACTATTGCCTTGTATCCCTCGGTTTTATACATACAAGAAGGCGCAAACATAGAGGTTGACGCCTTCTTGACAGTATTTCATAGAGTGTGTAATTATCGGATGAGGAACGAGAATTTGTCTCTGTTCTTCAGTGCTATGCCTGTACCTTTTGCCACTGCGTGCAATGGGTCGTCGGCTACGATAAACTTGATGCCGATTTTCTCCGACAGGCGCTTGTCGAGGCCGCGGAGCAATGCGCCACCGCCTGAGATGTAGATGCCGTTGCGCACGATGTCGGCGTAGAGTTCCGGCGGAGTCTTCTCCAGTGCACTGAGGATGGCTGCCTCGATGCGCAGGATTGACTTCTCGATGCAGTGTGAAATCTCCTGGTAGGATACCGGCACTTCCATCGGGAGGGCTGTCATCTGGTTAGGGCCGTGCACGATGTAGTCTTCCGGTGGGTTTTCCATCTCGGCAACTGTCGAGCCTACGTTGATTTTGATGAGTTCCGCCATACGTTCGCCCACCTTCATACTGTGTGCGCGGCGCATGTGTTCCTGAATGTCGTTGGTGAGCACGTCGCCAGCAATGCGGATGCTCTCGTTGGTGACGATGCCGCCGAGCGAAATTACCGCGATTTCGGTTGTGCCGCCGCCTATGTCGACAATCATATTGCCTTCCGGCGCTTCTACGTCAAGTCCGATACCGAGGGCGGCTGCCATCGGTTCGTAAATCATATACACGTCGCGTCCGCCGGCGTGCTCGCTTGAGTCGCGGACGGCGCGGATTTCAACTTCCGTACTTCCTGAAGGGATGCACACCACGATGCGCAACGATGGCGAGAACCAGTGGCGTTTTGAACTTACCATCTTGATAAGTCCGCGAATCATCAGTTCCGCTGCGTTGAAGTCGGCAATCACACCGTCGCGCAACGGACGGATGGTGCGGATGCCAGAGTGTTCCTTACCCTGCATCATCTTTGCTTCCTCGCCTACGGCTACCAATTTGCCGCTTGTGTCGAGGGCAACGTATGACGGCTGGTCGACTACGATTTTATCATTGTGGATGATAATCGTGTTTGCCGTTCCTAAGTCTACGGCCAATTCCTGTGTCAGAGAGAAAATTCCCATGCTGTTATTCTGTAGTCTGTTTGTGCTTAGTGTTTGAAGTGGCGAATGCCTGTCATTACCATAGCAATGCCGTTCTTGTTGCAGTAGTCAACGGTCTCGTTGTCGCGGATTGAGCCGCCCGGTTGGATTACTGCTGCGATGCCTTCCTTGTGGGCAATCTCAACGCAGTCGGCAAACGGGAAGAAAGCGTCCGACGCCATAACTGCGCCGTTGAGGTCGAAATTGAACGACTTTGCCTTCTCGATGGCCTGACGGAGCGAGTCTACGCGCGATGTCTGTCCGATGCCGCTTGCAAAGAGTTGTTTGCCTTTGGCAAGCACGATGGCGTTGCTCTTGCTGTGTTTCACCACCTTGTTGGCAAACAGAAGGTCTTCTGCCTGTTCTGCGGTGATGGCTTTGTTGGTTGCCTGTTTGAGGTCGGCAACGGTTTCCTTGCGGAGGTCTTTGTCCTGACGGAGCACTCCGTTGAGGATTGAGCGGAACTGCTGTGTTGGCAGTTCTGTAGATTTCTGCAACAGGATGATTCTGTTCTTTTTCTGCTCGAGTATCTCCAGAGCCTCTTTGGTGTAGGACGGAGCGATGCACACTTCAAAGAAAATCTTGTGCATCTCTTCGGCTGTCGCTGCGTCAATCTCTCGGTTGGAGATGAGCACGCCGCCGAATGCCGACACGGGGTCACCTGCAAGAGCGTCTTTCCAAGCCTCGAGGATTGTGGCGCGCGAAGCGATGCCGCAGGCGTTGTTGTGCTTGAGGATAGCAAACGTGGTCTCGTCGAAATCGTTGATGAGGTTCACTGCGGCGTCAATGTCGAGGAGGTTGTTGTAGGAAATCTCCTTGCCGTGGAGTTGCTCAAACATCTTGTCGAAGTCGCCGAAGAATTTGCCGGCCTGGTGTGGGTTCTCGCCGTAGCGCAAGTGGCGCGCGCCATTGATTGCCACACGGAAATCGCTCTGCGAATTGGTGTCGAAATAGTTGAAGATGGCAGAGTCGTAGGCACTCGACACTCCGAAGGCTTCCTTGGCGAAGAAGCGGCGGTCGGCGAGTGAAGTCACTGCGTCACCGTTGTCCTTTAGAATCTTGCAGAGCGGTGCATACTGATTCTTTGATGCCACAATCACCACATCGTTGTAGTTCTTTGCGGCAGCGCGGATGAGTGAGATGCCGCCTATGTCGATTTTTTCGATGATATCGGCTTCCGATGCGCCTAATGCCACGGTTTCTTCAAAAGGGTAGAGGTCGACCACCACGAGGTCAATCTCTGGTATTTCGTATTGATTTATCTGCTGTTGGTCGCCCTCGTTGTCGCGGCGGTTGAGGATGCCGCCAAACACTTTCGGGTGGAGGGTCTTTACGCGTCCGCCAAGAATCGACGGATAGCCGGTGAGGTCTTCCACTGCGTCGCACTGGTAGCCAAGACCATCGATAAACGATTTTGTACCGCCCGTAGAGAGAAATTTAACACCGTGAGAGTTCAATAAACTCAGCAATTCATCAAGTCCGTCCTTGTGGAATACAGATACAAGAGCTGTCTTAATTTTTTTGTTGTCAGCCATTTATGTGATTTCAAAATTATTAAACAAACCTACCGAATGATTTGCATGCATTCGATTTGCAAAGATAGTGAAAACCAATTGTTTTTCTTCGCTAAATGCTGCAGAAAATTATGCGAATTTACCAAATTGCCGAAAAGGGAAAGGAAACGGCTCCGGGTGCCGAGGCAGCCGAAGCCGTTGTGGTGGGTGCGTGTGTATTTTAGTTCTTCACGCCGCCTTTGAGGCCGCCTTTCGCTCCGCCGCTGAGGTTGAAGATGTTCTGGTCGAAGTTGGTGGTCTTGAGGCTCTGCTCGCGCTGGCGTTTCAGTGCCAGTTGCACGAGGCGGTCCATCAATTCGTCAAACTTGATGCCAGTGGCTTCCCAGAGGTAGAACGACAGCGAACCAGGGATGGTGTTGATCTCGTTGACGTACACTGCATTGGTGTTGCCATCGACCATAAAGTCAACGCGACTCACTCCGTGGCACGAAAGCACGCGGAACGTTTCCGTGGCGAGGAACTGGATGCGTTCTGTAATTTCTTTCGGGAGGTCGGCAGGGATGCGCTTGGCTGATGCCTGCATGCCTTTGGCACTCTTTGTGCCGCCCATATACTTGTCCTCATAACTGAGGAAGTCGCCTGTCTTTATCGGCTCTTCGAGGATTGACGGCTGGCAGTCGTCGCAGTCGCCGAGCACTGAGCAGTTGATTTCCTTGAGGTTCTCGACCATATCCTCTACGATGATGCGTGTAGAGTATTTCTGCGCGTTCTCCACGCTGTCAACCAACTCCTCTCGGTTTGCTGCGCGGCTGATGCCCACGCTTGAGCCGAGGTTGGCTGGCTTCACGATTACCGGGTAGCCGAGTTTGTCCTCAACTTTCTTGATGAGTTCGTCTTTCTTGCGGTTCCACTGCTTGTCGGTAAACCAAACATAGTCGACCACAGGGATGTCGCAGTCCTTGAGAATCATCTTCATTGTGATTTTGTCCATACCGTTGGCAGACGAAACAGTGTTGCAGCCGGCATAAGGCACGCCGATTGTCTCGAGCACGCCCTCAAAGATGCCGTCCTCACCGTTGGTGCCGTGGAGCACTGGGATTACCACGTGGACAGTGGCGTAGATGTTCTGACCGCCGAACATCTTGTTTTTGGCGCGGTAGAGGTTGTAGTCGCCAAATTCAGGACGCATATACACTTCCTCGCATTTGGCAACCAAGGCTTTCATGTCGCGGTAGTTCTTTACGTCAAACAATGCCTCGCCAGTAACCCAACGGCCCTGTTTGGTGATGTAGACCGGGATTACGTTGTATTTGTCGCGGTTGATTGCGTGCATAGCCTGGTTGGCTGATATCACTGAAATTTCGTGCTCTACGGAGCGTCCTCCGAAGAATACGGCAACATTTGTTTTCATTCTTTCTTTGTCTTTATGTCGTTTGTTTTCTTGTCGTTATTTGAATGTGTCGGGCAGGTCGTTCTCGTAGAGAATTGTGTCGCCGGCCTTGAGTATGGTGGCAAGGCGTTGCTGTGCCTCGGCAAACGAGTCTACGGTGATGAGGCTATCGTCGGCAAACTTGCCCGATTTCTTGATGCCTGCCACGATGGCGTCGCGGTTGTACTGTCCCACGACAATCGCAATGTCGGTGGTCTCGGCTATGTGTTCGCCGAAGGCTTCGTTGAGTGCCGCCTGACGGTCGCCGAGTTCAATCATACCTGGGGTCACCACGATGCGTTTCCCCTTGTCCATGCGCGACAGCACGTCGAGTGCCATGCGCGACCCGTGGGGGTTGGAGTTGAAAGCGTCATCGATGATTGTCACGCCGCCGGGGGTGCGCTTCATGTTGAGTCGGTGCTCAACCTGCTCTATCTGGCTTACTGCATATCTGATTTTCTCTTTGTCCACACCCAGTTTCAACGCCACAATCACGGCGGCGAGGAGGTTGGAGATGTTGCATTCGCCCACGAGGCGTGTCTCGAGCGAAAGCACGATGCCGCCCTTGGCGTCTACTACATCAAACTTGGTACCGTAGGCTGAATATTCGATATTGGCTGCGCTGTAGTCTGCTGCCTCTGTGGCTTGCACGGCATAGCGCAGACATTCGGTGTTGCTGACCTTGCGGTTGGCAACGTAGGGGAAATCGTCGTTCACCACGCAGAACCCATCGGAGGGGAGTGCGTCGGCGAGTTCAAACTTCGTGCGCTGCACGTTCTCGATGCTCTTGAACGATTCCATGTGCTGCTCGCCCACGGCGGTGATGATACCGTAGCGTGGATGCACAATGTCGCATATTTCCTTGATGTCGCCCAACTGCTTTGCGCCCATCTCGCAGATAAACACTTCGTGGTAGGGCTTCATCATCTCGCGGATGGTGCGCGTAACGCCCATCGGGGTGTTGAAACTACCTGGAGTCATCAGCACGCTGAACTGCTCGCAGAGTATGCGGTTGAGGTAGTGCTTGGTGCTGGTCTTGCCGTAACTGCCGGTGATGCCTATCACTTGCAAACTTGGCATCTCGCTGATGATGCGCTCTGCGTCCTTGACAAAGCCTTGGTTGATGGCTTTCTCAACCGGTTGCATCGCTGCGTTGCACACGGCGAGCACCAGCCACGAGAATACTGCCATGGCGGTGAGCGACACGCTTATGCCTGTCAGCACGGCATTCAGGCAGCCTGTTGCCAACAGCGGCATCAGTGCTACGATTACGGTGACAACGAGCATCGCCGTGAGCAGTCGCCACACGCGTTTTGTCATCACCAGCGGCTTTTTATATTTTTTCTTCGCAAGGGCGGATGCCTTAACGGCAAACACCACGATTGCGATGGGCAAGGTGACTACCTTAGGAAACAGAGAAACCAGCAGCAGGAGTACGGCGAGGTCGGTGAGCCGCGACATTGAGCCGTAGTCTTTGCTCATTTTCCACCACTTGAAGTAGCGGTCGTTGCGGTAGGAGTTCTGTTGCATCATCTGCAAGTCCACTTTGTAGACGTGCCAAAGATAGAATGCGGTTGTTGCCACCGTGAGGGCGGCGAGGATTGTTGTGGCTATATCCATCTATTTTTTCAATTTGTCTTTTTCCAAAAAACTGTTGATTACTGCTGCAAACTGGTACGGATTTTCGAGGAAACTGTAGTGGCCTACGCCCGGAAACTCCACCAGCCCGGCATCTGGGATAAGTCTTTCCATCTTGCGGGCATCGGAAATCGGCGTTGCGGTGTCCTCCGTACCCCACACGAGCAGCGTCGGACAACTGATTTTCGGCAATGCCCATGTAAGGTCTTCGTTTACGACCTTGCTCAAAATCTGGCGCATCGTTGCCGAGGCACTTGAATAGTCGCTTGAGCCTACGCGTTTGCGGTAGCGGTTGAGCAACTCTTCGCCCTTCGCCTTGCCGAAAACCACCGGCAGTGTGTGCTTTACTGCCTTGTAGGTGTAGACCTTCACATAGTATTTCATCGAGTGCCGTGGCTTGATGCCGGCGGCATCGACGAGTATCAGTTTGCGCACCTTGTTGCGCGACGACAGTAGGATGCCCACACGACCGCCAAACGAGTGGCCGAGCAGGATAGGGTTGTCGATGTTCTCAATGCGCAGAAACTCTTCAGTCAGTCGGGTGTAGTCCTCTATGCCCCACACGGTATGCGGCTCGGTGCTTTTGCCAAAGCCCGGAAAATCCACGTTGTAGACCTTGAAAAAAGGCACAAGTAACCGTTCAATGCTTGCCAACGTGGTGCGGTTGCATCCCCATCCGTGCATAAGCACAACAGGAAGTCCCTCACCCTCAACACTGTAATTGAAGTTGACTCCATTGATTTCAATTTGTTTTTCCATTTTCGCGAAATATTACGCAAAAATAGTGCAAGCGGACAAAAGGACAAAATAAACTTGTTTGATTTTGCATTTCAGTTGTATGTTGTGGCGATTTTACAACTTTGTCCGAGATGGTGACAGTTGTAAACAATTTGTTGAGAATTGGCTAAAATATGTTTAGAATCGTTTTGTTAGTTGAAAAAATTACATATACTGCAGCCAAAATGAAAGCACCAATTATTTATTAACCCCAAAAATACTAACCAAATGAAAAAGCAATGGATCTTAATTCTGCCGCTTATTGCGGCGAATGCTTGTGAAAAATTTATTCCGCCTACAACAGAGAGTCGGGCGGATTCAATGCGTTTGTCGTACTAATATTCTGAAACTAACCAAGACTATACGCCAGATCATATCAGCAGATCCGATATTCAAGGATGTAAGATTGATGAAACCGCGTCATGGATGGTACAAAATTTTAGCAACGTGTTCGGCGGAGAGGCTGCCAATGCCGAGGAATAAGAGAGTGTAGTAACGACTCGTCTGCGCCAGGGTGATGTAGGTAAGCGTATTGTGGAAGTGGAATTGCAGACCATTTCGGAGGATTTGTATCATTATCTAAAATCAGTAATGCTCTATGAGGTCTATGCTCAGATGAGTTTGGACGAGCAAACAGAGTCAGTGCAAATCTACAGCAACATTGATGGCGGCTATGGCATCGCTGGTGGACTTTTTAGAAGCCCTAAGCAAAGAATTGCGTTTTGACCAAATGACCATACAACAAAAAAGCACCCGCAGACCGTGTGGTTTGCGGGTGTTTTTTGTTGTGGAGTGACTGCTAAACAAGTCCTTTGCCGTGGCAGTTCTTGTATTTCTTGCCGCTGCCGCAAGGGCATGGGTCATTGCGGCCTACCTTCGGGTCGGCTTTCACAGGGGCGGTGTGGCGTGGACCTTGCGGAGCGCGCGCTGCTTGACGCTGCTCGTCCTGTCCCGGATAGTCTTCCTTGTGTGCCGTGTACTTGCGGTAGTCTTCGCGTGGTTCTGGCGCTGCAACAGGTTCTGCTGTAGGCATTGACGGCGACACCGAAGTGTTGCTGTAGCGTGGTGCCGGAATGCGTGGGCTATGGTCTTCGCGACGCTCTTCGGCTTGCTGTGGTGCCGGCTCTTCGCGTGGCGGCTGGCTTTGTGCCTGCATCGGGATGTGGCCGCGCATAAGGGTGGCAACTGCCTTGGCGTTCATGTTGTCGAGCATTGCGTCAAACATCTTGAACGATTCTATCTTGTAGATTACCAGAGGGTCTTTCTGCTCGTAACTTGCGTTCTGCACTGACTGGCGCAACTGGTCAAGTTCACGGAGATGCTCTTTCCAAGCCTCGTCGATGCTCATCAACAGGATGGCTTTCTGCCATGCCTTGGCAATGTTTTTGCAGCCTTCGTTGTACGACTCTTCAAGGTCGACGGTGATGCCGAAGATGCGTTTGCCGTCGGCGATAGGTACGCGCACGAGTCCCTTGCCGCCACGGTTCTCAACGATGTCGGTGATTACCGGCATTGCGGTTTCGGTCATTTTCTCGGTGCGCTGGTTGAATGTGCTGATGGCAAGTTTGTAGATTGAGTCAACTTGCTTGTCTGCGCCGATTTTCTTGTACTCTTCCTCAGTGAACGGTGGCTCAAAGCCGAATGTGGTGAGCACATCCATGCGGAGGTCTTCGTATTCGTCCTGAGCGCCGTAGCGCTTAACGATGTTGCCAACGGTCTCGAAGAGCATATTCATAATGTCAATGCCGATGCGTTCGCCCATAAGTGCGTGGTGGCGGCGTGTGTAAATCACCTTGCGCTGCGCATTCATCACGTCGTCGTATTCGAGCAGACGCTTGCGGATGCCGAAGTTGTTTTCCTCAACGCGTTTCTGGGCGTTCTCGATGGCGTTGGTCACCATCTTAGCCTCGATTGGCTCGCCTTCCTTGAGTCCGAGATGGTCGAGCATCTTGACTACGCGGTCGGTGGCAAACAGACGCATCACGGTGTCTTCAAACGACACGAAGAACACTGACGAACCTGGGTCACCCTGACGGCCGGCACGACCACGCAACTGGCGGTCTACGCGGCGTGATTCGTGACGCTCCGTACCGATGATTGCCAAACCTCCAGCGGCTTTCACTTCCGGCGCAAGTTTGATGTCGGTACCACGACCTGCCATGTTGGTGGCGATGGTCACCACGGCTTTCTGTCCGGCGTGAGCCACGATTTCAGCCTCTTTCTGGTGCAACTTGGCGTTGAGCACATTGTGAGGGATGCGGCGCAATTGGAGCATGCGGCTGAGCAACTCGGAGATTTCCACCGAGGTGGTGCCGACAAGCACCGGACGGCCGGCTTCAACCATCTTCTGGATTTCGTCGATTACGGCGTTGTATTTTTCTTTCTTTGTCTTGTAGACGCGGTCGTTCATATCGATGCGTGCCACCGGACGGTTGGTTGGGATGGTCACTACGTCGAGTTTGTAGATGTCCCAGAACTCGCCAGCCTCGGTCTCTGCCGTACCGGTCATACCTGCCAACTTGTGGTACATGCGGAAGTAGTTCTGCAATGTGATGGTGGCGAATGTCTGGGTGGCTGCCTCGACCTTCACGCCTTCCTTGGCCTCGATGGCCTGGTGGAGTCCGTCGCTGTAGCGGCGACCTTCCATGATACGGCCTGTCTGCTCGTCAACAATCTTAATCTTGTTGTCGTCAATCACATATTCGATGTCACGGTCGAAGAGGGTGTAGGCTTTGAGCAACTGGTTCACCGTGTGCACGCGCTCTGCCTTGATGGCGTAGTTCTGTGCGTAGGCAGCCTTCTTCTCGGCTTTCTCTTCGGCTGAGATTTGCTCGTTCTCGAGTTCAGCGAGTTGGGTTGTGATGTCTGGCAGGATGAAGAATGTAGGGTCGTCGGTCTTGCCTGTGAGCACGTCGATACCCTTGTCGGTCAACTCGATGCTGCGGTTCTTCTCGTCGATGACGAAATACAGAGGATCGGTTACGATCGGCATCTGCTTGTTGTTGTCCTGCATATAGTAAGCCTCGGTTTCGAGGAGCAATGGCTTGATGCCGTCCTGGCTGAGGTACTTGATGAGCGGACTGTATTTAGGCAAACCCTTGTAGGCGCGGAACAGAAGGAGTGCGCCTTCCTTGCGGGTGTCCTTGTCGTCGGATGCAATCATCTTCTTGGCATCGGTGAGAAGCGATGTCACGAGTTTGCGCTGTGCGGCAACCACTGCCTCTACGTTCGGCTTGAACTGCTCGAACATTTGGTCTTCGCCCTTTGGAATTGGGCCTGAGATGATGAGCGGTGTGCGGGCATCGTCGATAAGCACTGAGTCGACCTCATCGACAATGGCAAAGTTGTGTGGACGCTGCACGAGGTCTTCCGGCGATGTTGCCATATTGTCGCGCAGGTAGTCGAAACCGAATTCGTTGTTTGTACCGAAGGTGATGTCGGCGTTGTATGCCTTACGGCGTGCCGGTGAGTTTGGCTCGTGCTTGTCGATGCAGTCTACCGACAGACCGTGGAACATGTAGAGCGGTCCCATCCACTCGGAGTCACGCTTGGCAAGATAGTCGTTGACGGTGACCATGTGCACGCCGTTGCCGGTCAATGCGTTGAGGAACACCGGGAGGGTTGCCACGAGGGTCTTTCCTTCACCGGTTGCCATCTCTGAGATTTTGCCTTGGTGAAGCACGATACCGCCGATGAGCTGCACGTCGTAGTGAACCATATCCCACACGACTTCGTTGCCGCCGGCAATCCAGTGGTTGCGGTAGAGTGCCTTGTCGCCCTCGATTGTGAGGAAGTCCTTGCCTTCGGCTGCAAGTTCGCGGTCGAAGTCGGTGGCAGTTACCTCAATGGTTTCGTTGCCGGCGAAGCGGCGTGCCGTTTCGCGCACGATGGCAAACACTTCAGGCAGATAGCCGTTGAGTTCTTTTTCGAGCACTTCGAGGATGTCCTTCTCGATGTTGTCGATCTTTTCCCAGTACGGCTCGCGGTTTTCGTATTCGATTGTCTCAATCTCTTTCTTGATGTCGGCAATCTCTTGTCGCTTGGCGGCAACGCTTTCTTTGAGCGCGGCACGGATTTCGGTGATGCGGTCGCGGAGAGCATCATTGCTCAGCGATTCCAACGTGGGGTAAATCTCGTTGATTTTCGCCACAATTGGCTGTATTTCGCGCAAGTCGCGCTGTGACTTGTTGCCAAATACTTTTTTTAGGAAATCATTGAATCCCATAATTATGTTTTGTTTTTTTTGTTTGTAATCTTGTGAATTTGCCCTGCGAGAATTGGTGAGGGCATAGGCTGTGCCGCCGCTTAGTCCTTAAGCGACAATGGCATCATGCGTGTGCCGTTGGGCGACCGTATTCTCATGATGCTTGCCACCGTCGGCGCCAAAAGGGCGGCGTCGATGGGAGAGGTGATTTTCTGCGCTTTCACTCCCGGGGCGATGACAAATGCCGGGGCGCTCACGGCATTGACGTTCACTTGCTTTACGTTGCCGTTGTTGTAGTCATCGCGCACCTTCCATCCCGGGGCAATCTGCAAGAACACGTCTGCCGTTTCCTGCGATGTGATTGACCGGTGGAGGCGTTGGAGCGTTTCGCCGGAAGGGTTGTTGAGGATTTCGTCGAAGGTGTAGGCTTCGTCCACGCCAGCCATGCGGCGCAGGAAGTCGCCCGACACTTTGCGCAACTCTTCAACCGATATGTTTTTCTCTTTTGCAAGTTTCTCGTTGAGATAGACTTTCTCGTCGAAATATGCGTTCACCCAACTGCCGTTGCCGTAGAGTGCCATAAGGTACATATTGAGCAGCGAGACGGCTTTCTTCGACGAGAATTCGCCGGTCGGGATGTTGAACCTCGGGTCGGTGGCGTAGAGGTCGTCGAAATAGCCTGTAGGGGTGACGAAGATGCACACGTTCTTGCCCACGTTCTTCTCTATGGCGGCGAAAAGTCGCTCAAGTTCGTGGTCGAGACGGATGTATTTGTCCTGCAACTCTATGCGGCTGTCGTTGTCGGAGGCATAGGCGTAGGGGGCTGCCGAGTAGGCAATGTTTATCATATCGATGGTCGCCCGTTTGCCGAGTGCCATGTCATTGATGCAACTGATTGCCACCGAGGTCACTTCCTCGTTGACGAGTGCCGAATTTTTAAACCGCTCAATGCCGTCGCTGCCCTTGAAGGTGTACTTGAAAGGGTAGAATGTGCGGTGGAGTGGAATGTCGGGATATTTGTTTACGTCGAGTTGCGGACGCCAAGTGAGAGTGTCGAGCCGTGCTTTCAGCGGCTGGCGCATATTGCGCGCAGAGATGGTGGTGGGGTAGTCTTTGTAGAATGTCGACGATGCCCACTTGCCGGTCTTGTCGCTAATCCAGAACGCTCCGTTGGCTGCGTGTCCTGCCATAATGATGGCTTGCTGCGCGTCGGGGGCAATGGCGTAGACGTCGCCTATGCCGTTGTTGTCCATCCTCACCTCGTCGCTGAGCGTGCTCACTTTTATCGCCATCGGCGACAATGTCTCGTCGGTGGCATTGCCGATGTATTTCGGGTCGTTGAGCGAAGGGGTGATGCGGCGCGACTCTTCGCTATAGGTCTTTACCCCGGTGATGCCGTTGATGTTTGGGTAGGTACCGGTGTAGATCACGGCGGTCGAGGTCGCCTTGTCGAGGCGTGCCATATCGAAGACCACGGTCTCCAGTTTTGCTCCGTCCTGCATCAGCCGCTTGAAGCCGCCGTTGCCGAATTGCGATTGGAGCAAGTCGAGATAGTCATTGCGCAGTTGGTCGATGGATATGCCCACAATGAGAGTAGGTCGCCCGCCCGACACCTGCGACAACGCAGACATCGCTACGAGCGAAAATATCATCGACGATATAAGCCTATTTACTTGCTTCTTTTTACGCATCTTCGGTAGATGATGATATATGAGGCGGAACGGACTATGCTGCAAAGCATTAGCGGAAAGAATGCCGCATTGGCGCTTTGTGGAATTGCCCACCAGCCTGCCATCAGTATCAAAACAAGCGCAAAGTTAAGAAAATGATATGAATATAACCACTTTTTTGCCGATTTTATCCACACGACAACGGCTGCAAACAGGCAGAACGGATTGAGCCAGAATCCCAGCCAGTTGGGCGACGTGGCTTCGTGCTGCGACACGAAGATGAGGAAAAACAGCAGACAGCCGAGCAGTCCGGTGACGATGAACCACAGTGTGTCGACCCAGCGTGTGGTGGTCATCCGCTTGATGTCGTGCAGTGTGACGGCGACAATCAGTGCCAGTGCGAACCAGCACACAAACAGCGGCGACAGTAGCAGCGGCGTGGGCGGTAGGATGGGAGATTCGCTCCCCTCCACGAGGTTTGACGTGGCGGCGACGATTTTCGCAGTCCGTCCCTGTGCGTCGGTCTGCGTTGCGCTGGCCATCTCGTGCATAAGGATGATGGGGGCAAACATCTGTTCGCGTGTGGTGAGTGGCTGGTCGATGCCTGAGCCGAGGGCGAGGTCGATGCCGAACTGATACCACGGGTAGTTCTTGCTGTAACTACGCATCAAATCACGGTAGGTTGCGTCGGGAGTTTCGGGCGTGGGGTATTTCAGTCCGCCTACGGCTTGCTCGATGAGGTCGCGCGGCCGTGTGGCGCAGTTGTTGCGCACATAGTTATAGCGGTATTCGCAGTTTTCGGGTAGGCACAGCCGCTCAAGTTCTTGAAAGAGCCAAGTGGCTTGGTCGTCGGTGAGATTGAGTCGTTGTTCCACCACCTTCGAACCGCGCTCGGTATATTCGGGTGCGAAATATTCCGTGGGGTATCCGCCCACGCGGTAGTCGGTCTCGCCCTTGACAAACCGGTAGATGAAATGCGGCTGGTTGAAGGAAAACAGTCCGAAGTTGTACACCCGGTCCATGCCGTTGTCGGCAGTGATGCGGATGGCGGTGTGTCCGTAGAGTTCAAACACCTCCTGCCCGGGGAAGCATGTGAGGAGGCTCACTTTCATCGCTTCAGCGGATGCTGTTAGTGCGATGAGGCAGAAAGCCGTCAGTGTAAAAAGAAATTTTTTCATCCTTTGTCGTTCAATTCGCCGCAAAGTTACTACTTAAATCCGAAACCCAGCAACAAGCCAGCCAACATCATCAGTGCATCAACCACTTTAAATCGTATGTTGTGTAGCAGGGAGCGGTGCGGCGGAGGGGTATGGAAACACAATGCAGGAAATCCTTGTGTCGGACTTCCTGCATTGTGTTTTGTTTTGAGGATATAAAATGTGTTCTTCCGAACCTTATTTCTTGAGACGGTTTCCGTAGCGGCTCATGAACTTGTCCACGCGACCTGCTGTGTCGACCAACTTCTGCTTGCCAGTGAAGAATGGGTGAGAAGAACTTGTGATTTCGAGTTTTACAAGCGGATAAGTAACGCCGTCGATGTCGATAGTTTCCTTTGCAGCGACTGTCGAGCGAGTGATGAATGTTTCGCCGTTCGACATATCTTTGAAAACAACTTCGCGGTAGTTGGATGGATGAATGTCTTTTTTCATTTCTATATCTTTTTAATTATTACAAAGTTACGCGCCGCTGGTAAAAGGCGACTTCTGTAATGGCGTGCAAATTTACGACTAATTTTTCAACCGACAAACAATTTGCGAAGTTTTTTCAACGTAACGTGTGCATTATTAATAGCATAAGGGGAAGCAATGCGGTAGGCATCGCTTCCCCTTATGGCTGTTGGAGTAATCAAGTATTACTTTTTGGCGTCGATTTCCTTCAGGAGTTCGTCGACGGCGGCTTTCAACTGTGCGTCGTAGCCCTTCACTGCGTCTTCCGGAGTGTTGAGCACATAGATGTCGGGCTCAAGTTGCGAGTTCTCAAGATAGTTGCCCTCGGCGGTGCGGTAGCCGATTATCGGTGTGCCGAAGATGAGCGATGAGTCTTGCAGACGTTCCCACGACACGCTCGTCATTGTGCCAGGCACTGGTGCGCCGACAAGTTTGCCGAGGTGCATGTGCTTGTATACCCAAGGTGTGCCGTGAGCGTTGGAGTAGTTGGCTTCGCCTTGCACCATAATCGATGGCTTGTTCCATCGGCGGCTTGGCATGTCGCACGCCTCGCGTCCGCGGTACACCTGTGTGAGGTATTTCTCGCCGCTGAACAAGATTTCGATGTCCTCATGCAGACGGCCGCCACCGTTGAAGCGGGTGTCGATTACGATGCCGTCTTTCTTGTAGTACTTGCCGAGTACGTCAGAATAGACGGTGCGGTAACTGTTGTCGTCCATCGACTCAAGATGAACGTAGCCGAGACGGCCGTTCGACCAGCGGTCCACATCCTCGGCGCGCTGCTTAACCCATCGCTTGTAGAGCAGCAGGTAGTAGTCGCTTGATGAAATCGGTTTCACCACTTCGTCCCAACGTGTGCCGCCGTCGTAGAGCGACACGAGAATCTTCTCGCCTGAAAGTCCGTTGAGAAGCGAATAGAAGTCGGTGTTTTCGCCTATTTCCTCGCCGTTGATTTTCTCGATGATTGTGCCTTTCTTCACCTTCGATGTCGCTCTGTCAAACGGACCGCCGGCGAGCACTTCGTCCACCTTCATACCCTTACCCTCGTAGGTGAGGTCGTAGAAGAGACCGAGGTTGGCAGTGGCATCGCCTTTCGCTGCCGGGCGGTAGCGGCCGCCGGTGTGCGACACGTTGAGTTCGCCGAGCATCTCGCTGAGGAGTTCGGCAAAGTCGGCATTGTTGTTGATGTGAGGCAGGAACTTGCGGTAGGCGGCGGTCATCATCGGCCAATCCACACCGTGCATATCGGTGTTGTAGAAATGGCGTGCCTCCTGGCGGCAAACGTGGTCGAACATATATTCACGCTCTTTCGCAAGGTCCATCTTCATCACAGCCGTGTAGTTGATTTTTTCAAACTTGTCGGATGCTGTGGTGATTTTCTGCATTGTGCGGCTGCCGAGCACATAGATGCACTTGCCGTCCTTCTGAATGTCGAGCATGGCGGCAGATGTGTCGAGTTTCTTAAGGCATTGGGTACTCTTCTTGCGCAGGTCGAGTTTCCACAGGTCGTAGCCCTCCTCAAACGACGAGAGATAGTAGAGGTTGTCGCCGTCGCCGTCGATGATGGCATCGGAGATTTCCGACGAGTTGGGCGTTACGCGCACGATGCGGTCCTGAAGTCCGTCAAGTTCGACGTTGATGTTCTTCTTGTCGTTCTTTTTCTCGTCTTTTTTGTCGCTTTTCTTTTTCTTGTCGTTCTTCTTTGCTGCTTCAGCCTTTTCGGCATTCTTCTTCTGCTCCTTTTCGAGGTCCTTCAGCAAGGCGTAGTCCTCCTTGTTGAGGCGGTACTTGTCATAGGCGTCCTTGTTCATAAACACGAGCATCACGTCGCAGAGCGATCCCCACGAAGCGTGGTTGCGCATACCGTAGCGGTCGGTGATGAAGAGCACGGCGTTGCCGTCGAGCACCCATCGCGGTTGTTGGCTGAAATAGCCGCTGCCAGTGATGTTGACCGGGGCAGCGCTGCCGTCAGCCTTCACTATCGCCACGTCGGAATACGGGTCGTGGCCGTTGCCGATAATCTCAAGTGCAAACCATTTGCCGTCGGGCGACCACGAGTAGTTGAAGCCGCCTCTGTACCACAACGAGCCGTCGGTCACTTGGCGCACGGCCTTGGTGGTTACGTTAATTACCATCAGTCGGCATTCGTCCTCAATAAACGCCACCTCCTTGCCGTCGGGCGAGAATTTGGGGACCTGGCGGTCGGCGAGCGTGTCGGCAATCAGCGGCTGCTCGTCGATGAGTGTTGCGTTAGGGAAATTCTGGTCGTCGCTACGCTTGATTTTGGCTGTGTAGATGCCCCAGCGGCCGTTGCGCTCGCTGGCATAGACGAGTGAGCGGTTGTCTGCGCCGAAATCCACATCGGCTTCGCCCTCAACGGTGTTGGTTATCTGTTTGGTTGTGCCAAACTCGGTAGAGGTGACAAACACGTTGCCTCTTACGGTCAACGCCACTTGCTTGCCGTCGGGCGACACGCTTGCCGATGTCGCACCGCTGGTAAACGTGAGTTTGGTAGGCAACGACTCGTCGTCGCGCACCACGTCGATGTTGACCGTTGCCGGCTGTCCGCCCTGACGCTGCGTGTAGATTGCACCGTCATAGGTGTAGCACATCGTGCCGTTGTCAGCCACGCTGAGGAAGCGCACAGGGTGGGTGGCAAACTGCGTGAGTTGCTTTACTGCCGACGGCTGAGAGAGCGGCATAGAGTATACGTTCATCGATCCTCCGTTGCGCTCGCTGAGAAAATAGACCGTTGCGCCGTCGGCCGACAGCACCGGGCTGATGTCCTCGCCGCCGCGGTTGGTGAGGTTGGTGTGCTTGCCGCTGCGTGTGTCGTAACTCCAGATGTCGCGTGTCACCGATGAGGTGTGGTGCTTGCGCCACACGTCCTCATAGCCCTTGCGGTCCTGGTAGACAAACATACTGCCGTCTTTGGCAAACGAGATGTATTCTGCCGGGGTGGGCAGCACCTGCTCCTGCCGTCCGCCGTCGACCGACACTTTGTAGAGTTCGAGCAGCACTCCTGGATAGAGTGCACTCGATGCCGGCTTCTGGTTGTTGGACGAGAAATATATACTTTTGCCGTCGGGTGTGAACGATTCGGGAATTTCGCTGCCCGACTTGGTGGTGAGGCGTTTTGCTTGGCCGCCGTCGGCCGACATAATGAAGATGTCGTTGCTTCCGTAGCGGTCGCTTGCAAATGCAATCTGCGTGCCGTCGGGCGACCATATAGGTGCCGACTCGTAGGACTCCTGTGTGGTCAGTTGTACGGCTTTGCCGCCGGTGGCTGCCACTTTGTAGATGTCGCCCTTGTAGCAGAACGCAATCTGCGTGCCGTCGGGCGAAATCCTCACATCGCGCATCCATAGCGGAGTGGCTGCGAAGCCTGCCGCACTGACGCTGCCGACGATGATTGTTGCTAAGATTCTTTTCATTTTGTGATCTATCGTTTAGTTCGTTATTTTCATCCGTTCCCAAAGCCATCCGGGAATCAGTCGCCACGCTGCAACGAGCAGACGGTAGCGCCAGTCGACGGTGGCGATGCGTTTTTTCCGTACAACGGCTTTCACTATGCACTTTGCCACAAATTCTGGCTTCATAAGCATCGGGTAACTGCCCGAACGCAGCAGGTCGGTGTCGACAAACCCCGGGCGGATGTCGGTGAACGTTACGTTTGCTCCTGTTATGTGCGAGAGTTGCGACAAGCACTGGATGTAGGTGTTCTGGAAGCGCTTGGTTGCAGAGTAGGCAGGTGCTATGCCTAGACCCTTGGTGCCGGCAATCGAACTGACAGCGGCGATGTGTCCGCCGCCGTTGGCCTTGAGGTAGTTGAATGCGGCGCAAATCATGCGTGTGAAGCCAACAACGTTGGTCTGCGCTGTCTGCAACTCGATGTCAGGTCGGAGACTCTTGTTCTGGCTACCTACTCCTGCCACAAGGATGATGGTGTCTACGCCGCCCATACGGTCGGCAAGGGCGACAAGCCGGTCGGCGGCATCATCTGCCGTAACGTCGATGCTGCCGTACAGGGCTTCCGTTCCGGCTTCGCTGCAAAACTGTGCCAGCCTGTCCTCCCTGCGTCCTGCCACGCCCACCGTCACACCGTTGCGGCGCAGTGCCCGTGCCACTTCAAGTCCGATGCCGGAGGTTGCCCCCACTATGATTGCTTTTTCCATTTTCCGAGGTGATAAAAACGCATATTTTGTAAAAATACTATGAAAATGTCAATTGGCTATGCTGCGCCAATGTAATTAATATTGTTTAACTAACGCGGCGAAAAACAGGTGGTTCGGATGATTGCCCATTTAGAATTGTTTAACAAAAATATTTTTTGTAACATATTGGTAACACACTGCTTAGTGCATAAATTTGCAATCACAACCTTACTATTTTTTGATTCCTATCATGAACGATTCTTACCGTACAATTTCAACAATGGCGGCAATGGCTGGATTGTCGTCGTCTCAGCCTGACGGCAATGGCGAATTGCTGTCGGGGGAAGTTCTTCTCGACTTGACCTCAAAGGGCCGCATCTTGGGTCGGATTGTGGCTGAAAACGAAACTGACAACGACAATGAGGAGGCTCTTTGTGATGAAATCCGTCTTATTTCCACCCACTATCACGACCGTAGCCAGATTAACGCAATCTTGAGTGCATTTTGCGACGACTCGTTCCAGCCCGGTGCCGTCGACGAGCATGCGCAGACGTTTGCCGTACTCAAGCAGTCGGCCATCGAGGTTGAGGATTTTGCCTCGGCTGCCGATGTCGATGCAGCACTGCTGCTTGTGGCTGACAGATACCGCGCGGTGAAAGGGGAGGAGGAAGCCCAGAGGTTCCTCGACATGGCTGACTACTGTCTTGCCGGTGCAACACTCGGGCGCGACCTTGCGCTGGCTCTCTATGCCGGCGATAAGATGCTTGTGGAGTCAATTCGTACAAAGGTGGACCGTCTCAACGAGCGGCTTGCCGACTCCCGGGATATGCGCGACGCTTTCAGCGCGCTTTTCCGCCACTATTCGCAGGTATCGTAATCTCTGCATCTGAAAAAGAAACTCAAGCCCGCCGTTGAGTCGCCTCTCGACTCAAACGGCGGGCTTGGTTCGTTAATCCGTATCGGTGTCTACTTAATCGTTTTTCGAATTATCGGTGTCACTCCACTTTCTCCCCACTCTGTTATTTCCGTGCCATTAAAAAAGGCTTCTTTTTTGAAGGATTCATTGTATTTCCAGGAGGCGGAAAATCTTACGACATCTTGTGTGCCGTCTTCCCATTTTAGGGTAAATGTTTCGTCTTTATAGTTTTTGTGGGCAGAGAAAAATCCGTAAAATATTTTTGTCAGATTGCCGTTGAGGTCGTAACCAACATAAAACGGATCAGTGCTATATGATCCCATTTCTCCATTCAGGGTTGCTGCGTGTCCACAATGTTCGATGGTGAGCAGCTCTCGAATCTTCTCTTTCCCATTTTCTTCTTGGATGATTAGATTCCCGTCAGCATCGGTAATGATAACATCAAAAGTTATAATGGGAGGATCGCAGTCGATTGATTCGTTGTTGTCTTGTTTGCAACCGGTCAGCAATAGGCATAGAATCAAAGTTGCCAATAAATAAAATCGTTTCATATCAGTGTCTTGTTTAGTTGGATGAATTTGATTTACACTACGCAATCTACTTCATTTTACAGAAGGCGTGTCAATTGTTTTTCGGATTAAAGCTCCGCCAAATTCCATACTCTTTTCTGTCGTTTCTTTTCCATTGATGTAATACTTTTCAACAAGTATATTCTTTTTCTTGTCGATATAGTGATCGAATCTGACAACGTCCTTAGTACCGTCACACCAGTTGATGGTAAATTCTTCGTTCTTAAAAATGTCGTAGTATGAGAAACCGCCAAATAGTAGGTTTTCTGGGTTATAACCTGCTACCTCTGGATATACGCGGAGCGTTTTTTCGCATGTGGTGCCAGGTCCGATAATGATTGCTGGTTCGCCAATGGCTTTCAATACGGATGAGTGACCTTTGTAGTCAATCGTCAGTAAATCCTTGATAATTTGCATCCTGTCGTCTCGATCTATATAATTGTTGCCGTTGCTATCTGTGATGATAAATTCGAATGAGAAGGGAGGTGTGTAACTGTCAACGCCATCGTCCAAGTCTGAATCTTGTTTGCAACTTGATGCAAATAAACATAAAATTGTTGTAAGGAATAAAATGTACGATTTCATAGTGATTGTCTATTTAATGGGGTAAATATTGTAAATGTCAGTTCTCTTTTGTAATGCATTTGATTGGTTCGGTAGCTTTAAGTTGTTGTCAAAGAGGATTGATGTGGAGTAGTCGTTGCTTCGTGTGCGAGTGTTTTCCGTGTTTCTGAATTTGCTTGCAATTGCGAAAATGTCGTCAGCCGACACCTTGTCGCTTTCAGCAACGGCAACTACAGAAGAGTCCAAGCTGCCAAGCAACCCGACATCGTCTTGGTTAGAGCAACTGCACAAAAAGAGTGCAACAAGTGATAGAAGTAAGAATTGTTGTTTCATAAGATTTAAAATTAAACAGATTAGGCTTTAGTTAAAATAATGCAAATCGAGTGCAAATCGGCAAGTCTGCTTGCCAGTTCTGCCGAGGTGCAAACTGTCAGACGCAAAGGTAATAGAAACTGTTGAAAAATTGAATGTTAAACGATATGTTGTATAACATAATTCATCCTGAAAATTAATCTTTATGTAGTGAATTTATTTGCGTTTGTAGGGAAACGGGCATTTTTAATAATGTCAGCCAAGCCTACCATTTGCGTTGAGATACTACTATATGGTGGGCTTGGTTGGCAAGAAAACGATTATTCGATAGTCTTTCTGACTACAGGTGTGCTACTATTGGAAAATAAAGAGTTAAATCGTGTGTTGTGCAATATATTTGTTCTGATGAATCCGCTTTTGGGGTCAAATGTTGTTGGTGTTCGTGGAAAAGCACTAACTTTGCCTACGACTATGAAGGTTAACGACAGACAACATAAGGAACTTGTTGCCCAGTTGGCTGGGCAACTGAATTGTAGCGAGGCTGATGTCAATGTGCTCTACAGTGCGTTTGCATCGCTCGCCAAGGAGCATTGCGCTGCGCTCGACGCTTTGGCCATTCCTAGTTTTGGCAAGGTCTTGGGCATCAAGACTATGGAACACGTAGCAACGGATGCCGAAACGGGCAAACGGATGCTTTTCCCGCCGAAAATCAGCATCGGTTTCGAGCCGAGTACTATCTTGAAAACCCGCATTGCGGAGAAAGGAGACGGCGATGGAGAGCAGTAGAACCCTTGTGTTGCAGGATGTCGTTGCTGAACTCGTGTCGGCAACTGGCAAGTCGGAGGATTTGTGCAAGACTTTTGTGAAATGTCTTTTTGCTGCGGTCGGTGATCAACTGGTTGCCAACGGAGAGGTTACGCTCAAAGGCATTGGCCGCTTCGCCGTGGTCGACGGCAATGTGCAGTTTGAGGCTGACGCTGAGGCAGCGGCTTTCGTCAACGGCGCTTTTGACTGCTTCGAACCTATGGAACTTGCCGAAGATTTCGATGGCGAGGAAAATGCCGTGAAGGAGGAAACTCCAAAAGAATTACCCGCTGAAGAGGAACAAAAAGGGACTGAAAAGGAAGAGACCGAGCCGGAAAGCGAGGAAGAGGAAATTCTTCCGCCGCCAGTGCCGTCGGAGGATAAACCTGTGGAAGAGCCGACGGACGACGGAGAAGAGCAATCAGAGGGCGACGAAGAGTCGACGGAGGATGTTGACAAAGATGAGAATGATGAATGGCTGAACGACGAAGAGGCTGAGATGCGAGGACACCGATTCCTGTGGGGATTTCTTTCGGGCTTCGCTTCGGCTGCGGTGATTGCTGTGGCGGCATATTTCTTTGTGCCGGCGATGCTCGCTCCGAGAGTAGCATCTGCTGCCTCGGTAGCCGACTCTACAGCCGAGGCAGGCACTGTTGCTGCCGACACCGTGAAGCCGGCAGAGGCAGTGGAAGAGCCGCGCCACGACTCTGCTCCGAAACAGGTGGAGGAAGAGCCGGTGGGCAAGGAGCAGACATTTACGGTGACCAACACCGCCTATCTCAGCAACATCTCTCGCAAGTTCTACGGCCATTATGCCTTTTGGGTCTACATCTATCTGGAAAACAAGGATATAATCAGCGACCCTGACAATCTCCCTGTCGGCGCAACATTGAAGATTCCCGCTCCTGAGAAGTATGGCATCGACAAAAACAGCCCTGAAAGCATCAAGCGCGCCGAGATCAAGGCACTTGAGTTGAAGAAGGGCGAATAGTAATATACAAGTAGAGCCATGAAATGGCCGTATGCACGACTGTGGGCACTGTTGGCAGTGGCTTTTGCCGTGATGTTGCTGCTGTCGACATTCGACGACTTGAAAATCTTTGGCTATCCGATAGCGAAAATCGATATTTCGCCGAAAGAAGCCGTTCAAGCCGCCGCTGAAAGGTCTGTGCCGCTGCCAAAACACGATTCCGCTCCAATCGACACTACTTCCAAGACCATTCTCTTTGTCGGCGACTCAATGCTTGAGGGCTTGTCGCCGCGTTTTGCCGCTTATGCCCACGCCAACGGCCATCGGCTGTACACCGTCATCTGGTACGGCTCTACCACGGAGCGTTGGGGCAACTCGCACAGACTCAGGGAGTATGCCCGTCGGTTTAAGGCTGACTATGTGGTGGTTTGCCTCGGCGGTAACGAACTCTTCATCCGTGACGTTGAGCGCACCCGGGCTGACAAGGTTGATGCTGTGATTGCCGACATCGGCGGATTGCCGTATGTGTGGATCGGTCCGCCAAATTGGAAGCCCGACACTGGCATAAACCGCCTGATAGAGTCGAAGGTGGGCAACGGCAGGTTTTTCCTCTCCGCCAATCTGCGCCTTGACCGCGCTTCCGACGGTGCGCACCCCACTCACGAGGCTGCCTCGCAATGGATGGATAGCGTGGCTCACTGGATTTCTTCCCGGTCGAGTTGCCCGATTCGCCTCGACATTCCGTCGCAGACAACGGCGAAGCCCGATAGGACCATAGTACTCACTCCCGATGATTGACCATATTGCCGACATATTGACCAATGCCGAAGGCGCATCCGCCTTGTTCAATAGCGAGGCGTTTTGGCTGATGCTGCTGGTGTTCTATCCTGTCTATGGACTTGTCTATAGGCGGCGGACGGCGATGATGATTGCGGTCACGGCGTTCAGTCTGCTATTCTGCTGGCGTGCCGGCGGATGGCTGTCGGCATTGGTTGTGGTGAGGGCGGTGACCGACTATCTGTTGTCGCTTGCAATGACCCACTGTCGGTCGAGGCGCATCCGCCGTGCGTGGCTCGTCCTTGGCATCATCCTTTCCGCCGGCACGCTAGTGTGGTTCAAGTATGTCGACGCAGTTGTGGTGGTGGGCATATCGTTCTACACGTTCCGCTCGGTAAGTTATCTTGTCGACGTGTACCGCGGCATCATCATCGCTCCGCACCGTATGCTCGACTATGTGTTTTATCTCACCTATTTTCCAGTGTTTGTGGCAGGTCCTATTGTCCGCGCTTCGGAATTTTTTCCGCAGATTGAGAGTGGCAGACGCATATCTGCGGCGACGCTCTATTCCGGACTGTTTCTTGTGATGAAAGGACTGCTGAAAAAGGCGGTCATAGCCGACTATCTGGCGCAGTTCAATAACTTGGTGTTCGACAATCCCTCCAGCCACGATGGCATGGAGGCTGCTTTGGCATTGCTGGGCTACAGTGCGCAGATTTATCTCGACTTCTCAGGGTATTCCGACATCGCTATCGGTCTGAGCCGCACCCTCGGCATCGAGTTGCCGTACAACTTCCGCTCGCCGTACAAGGCAACGAGCATCACCGGCTTTTGGCGTCGGTGGCACATCTCATTGTCGTTGTGGCTGCGCGACTACATCTACATCCCTCTTGGCGGAAACCGCCACGGGAGGTGGCACATGCGTCTCAACGTGATGGCAACGATGGCAATCGGCGGGATATGGCATGGCGTAGGGCTGCCGTTCCTCGTGTGGGGTATGCTCCACGGCGCATTGCTGGTGGTACAGAAAGCCGTGGGTAGGCTGATTCCGACGTTCCGTGGCGAGCGTATTGTCTATGCCGTGGCTACGTTCCTTGCCGTGACTCTTCTGTGGCTGCCGTTCCGCTGCCATTCGCTCGGCGACTGCTCTGTGATGCTCTCCAAGATGGCAACGGAGATGAACCTTTCTACCATTCCGGCATTCCTCTCGGAGCGCACCTTGTGGGCAGTGATGCTCGTCGTGGCTTATCTGCTCATCTGTCTGCCGTCGCGCCTGTCGCAGTGGGCGGAACGCCGGTTTGTGGCTATGCGCTGGGTGGCGAAACTGCTGCTGTTTTGCCTGCTGGTGCAACTGATAGTGGAGTTCGGCAGCGCCTATGTCGCACCATTCATCTACGCCGCTTTCTAAGGAACTTTGATAGCGTAAGAAAGAATCTTTAAATGTTCGATAAATTCGTGGATGTTTAGTATTTTTACAATCTCAAGAAGCGTAAGTCAACGATATGAAAGAAAATAACGAAAGGAAAGGGCGGAAATCGAACGAAAAGGAAGTGTTTTATCCTGTTGCCGATAGCCAGCAAAATATGCCGGATTGGTATGGCAATATGCTGGAGCAGATAAAGAAACTTGTAGCCGGTGAAAGACGGCGTGTGATGTGGGAAGCCAATACCATGATGACAATGATGTACTACCATATAGGCAAGACCATATTACAACAAAGTGCGGCAGAAGGCTGGGGCGCTCGAGTTGTAGACAGGCTTTCGGCAGACTTGAAAATGGAATATCCAGAGATGAAGGGATTTTCTCCGCGCAACCTGAAATATATGCAGAAATTTGCAAAACTATGGCCTGACGAATCAATTGTGCAACGCTGCGTTGCACAATTGCCCTGGAGGCACATTATATGCTTAATGGAAAAGGTGAACGAACCTAACTGGCGACTTGTCTATGCTATGGCTGCAATCAAAAACGGTTGGAGCAAAAATGTCCTTGAACTGAATTTGGAAAACTATGTGCTGGAAAGAAAAGGGCAATTACCTGTCAACTTCGGCAAGATGATGCCTGACGCTAAATCAGATATGGTTAAGCATATGTTCAAAGACCCATATTTGCTCGATTTTACGGGGGCAGACGAGAATAGTAGGGAAAAGGAGATAGAAGAGGGACTCACAACCCATATCACCAGATTCTTGTTGGAGTTGGGGCAGGGTTTCTCGTTTGTGGGACGTCAGGTTCACCTCGAAATGGACGGACACGATTATTACATCGATATGCTTTTCTATCATTTGCAACTCAGACGATTTGTTGTAATCGAGTTAAAAGCAGTGCCGTTTACACCCGAAATGATGGGGCAGTTGGCATTTTATCAAACGGTTGTCGACCATTCACTCAAGCATGAAACAGACGAACCGACAATTGGGCTGTTGCTGGTGAAAAGCAAATCGGAAACCATCGTGAAATATTCCTTGGAATCATACAACAAACCGATGGGAGTTGCCTCATGGGAAACGAAAGTTACGGCTGAAATAGCGGATAAGTGGAAATCATCGCTACCGACAATAGAGGAAATTGAAAGCGAATTGAATGCGGAGATATGACCAAAGCATTGTGAATGGCTCTCCGCATAATTGCTTCCGCTTTCTAACTTTGTCGTTTGTAACTCTTTACGGCTATTGTTGCCAGTGCTGCGGCATACACGCCGAGGGCGGCGAAATCGTTTGCCACGTCGGCAAAACCGCTGCCTTTGAGGTAGACGGCGCGCAGGGTGTTGATGAAATAGCGCGGCGGCACAAAGTAGGTTATTACCTGCGCCCATCCGGGCATCGACTCAATCGGTGTCAGCAGTCCGCTCATCAGCACGTTAATCATAATGAAGAAGAAAATCACGAACATTGCCTGCTGCATCGTCGACGATATGTTTGACACGATTAGCCCAAGGCACGAAATGGTGAGCGTGAACAGTAGCACCATTGCGTAAATCACCCACAGGTGACCTTCGGGTACGAGTCCGTAGACCCATTTGGCAATCAGCATCGCTATGCTGAACACCAGCAACCCGATAATCCAGTAGGGCACGAGTTTCGCCAGCGTGAAACTCACCTTACCGATTGGCGACACGTTAATTTGCTCGATTGTGCCTACCTCCTTCTCCTTCACTATGTTGAGTGCAGGGAGGGTGCAGCACACGATGATGATTAGCATCACCGTAAGTGCCGGAATCATAAAGTGCTTGTAGTTTTCCGTCGGGTTGTAGAGGTTTTTCACCGTTATCATGTCGGCGGATGCGGCAACGCCTTGCTGTGCGCCGCGTTCGGCTGCCGTTTGTGAGAGAATCTGCGACAGGTAGCCCACGCCCGACGATGCTTTCGAGGCATTGACGGCATTGGCTACAATCGACAGTCCAGGCTTATGCCCCATAACGGCGTTTTTCTCGAAATCGCGCGGTATTTCGAGGATTATGTCGATGCCGTAGGCGTTCATATTGTCGATGGCGGCGTTGTGGTCGGTGGGCATCGCCTTCAGCACGAAGTTCGACGAATGGTCAATCTTGTTGGCGAGCAGCCTCGAAAACTGGCTGTTGTCGTTGTCCACAATGCAGATGCTTATGTCCTTGAAGTCGAGGTTGGCGGCAAACGGCATGACGAGCATAATTACCACCGGGAAGAAGCAAATCATCCACACCATAAACGGGTCGCGGCTGATTTGGCGTAACTCTTTTTCAAACAAGAATTTGAATGTGCGCATATCGTTTTAGAGTTTTTTGTTGAGGTTGAAAAGGGCAAGGCTGAGAAAGGCTACGGTCATACCGGCGAGGATGCCGGTCTGGGTAATCACTTCCCCGATTGGCAGACCCTCGATCATCAGTTTTCGCATCGCTTCGATATACCAGCGCGCCGGCACGATTGCCGAGACGTACTGCAATATGGCTGGGAGGCTCTCAATGGGGAACATCAGACCGGAGAGCATCATCACCGGCATCAGCAGCACCACGCCCGACACTATGATGGCCTGTGCCTGTGTCTTAGCCACGGTGGAGATGAGGATGCCGAGCGACAGCGACAGCACGGTGTAGAGCAACGACACGCCGACAATCGAGAGCAGACTGCCTTGCATCGGCACTTGCAGCAGAAATTTCGACAAGAGGAGTATCGACGTGAGGTTGAGGCACGACAGCAGGAAGTAGGGCACCATCTTTGCCCCAATCATCACCGTTGACCTTACCGGCGACACGAGCAGGAGGTCCATCGTGCCGGTCTCTATTTCCTTGACGATTGATGAAGCGGTAATCATTGTGCAGATAATCAGGATGATGAGCCCGAGGATGCCTGGCACGAATATGTAACTGCTTTGGAGTTGGGGGTTGTAGAGCATGTGGGTGTCGACGGTGAACGGTGCATCGGTCTGTGGAAAGCATTGCTGGACTATCGAACTGACGTAGGTGGCTGACGTGCGCGAGATTACCGGGTTGGCGGCATCGCATAGCAGTTCCACCGGGCAGCGGCGGATGGTGCTGCCGGCGAGGATGCGGTCAATCTGCGGGTCTACGACCACGGCAATGTGTATCTCGCCCTTGCGCATAAGGGCTTCTGCCTCGTCTGTGGTGTGCAGCAGTCCGGGGTGCAGGGTGGTGTAACTGTTGGCATCGAGCCGGTCTGCCATCCGGCGCACAGTTTCGTTGTAGTGGGGCGCAACGATTGCCACGTCGATATTGTTGACCTCCGTCGAGATGGCAAAGCCGAACAGGATGATTTGCACCACGGGCATAAGTATGATGATCAGCACAGTGCGCCAGTCGCGCAAAATCTGTAGCATTTCTTTTCTTACGAATATCAGAAATCTTTTCATCGTTGGATTGTTGGTTGGTCTAATTGCGTTTTGCTGTGAGGGCAAGGCGCTGGAACACGTCGTTGAACGTCGCTACGCCGTATCTGTTCTTGAGGTTTGCCGGGGTGTCGAGCGCGCGGATTTCGCCGTCCACCATTATCGACACGCGGTCGCAGTATTCAGCCTCGTCCATATAGTGAGTGGTGACAAACACCGTGATGCCTGAATGTGCGGCTTCGTAGATCATCTCCCAGAATTTGCGGCGTGTCGACGGGTCAACGCCGCCTGTGGGCTCGTCGAGAAACACGAGCCGCGGGCGGTGGAAAATGGTCACTGAAAACGCCAGTTTCTGCTTCTCGCCAAGCGGCAGGTCGCCCACATAGGTGTTGGCTTTGTCGGCAAGTCCGAGTTTGGCGAGGAGGTCGGCTGTGCGCGGCGCAATCTCCTTTGTCGGCACGCCGTAGATGCCGCCGTAGAGGCGGATGTTTTCGCGCACGGTGAGGTCGGGATAGAGCGAGAACTTCTGGCACATATAGCCGATGTTGCGCTTTATCTTCTCTGGCTCACGGCAGATGTCGAACCCTGCCACATAACCGCTGCCCGAGGTGGGGACGCTCAGTCCGCTGAGCATACGCATGGCGGTGCTCTTGCCGGCACCGTTCGCTCCGAGGAAGCCGAAGATTTCGCCCTCTGCCACGCTGAACGTGATGTTGTTGACTGCGGCAAAGTCGCCGAAACGCTTGGTCAGGTTGGTTACTTCAATTATGTTGCTCATTTGCTATCAAATTCATGAAACAGTCTTCGATTGTAGGGCGTATGCGTTCGGCTTGCACGCCGCTGAGGGTGGCGGTCAGTCGTGCGGCTTGCGACTCGTTGGCAAATACAGCGTGGATGCAGTCGCCAAACGTGTAGCAGTTGTCGACGTAGCCGCTATTTCTCACAGCAAGTAGCAGACCGTAGAGGTTGTCGCCACGCAGGGCATAGAGCGTGCGCGGATAGCGGTCGGCAACCTCCGTCGGCGAGCCGTGCTGCATCAGCCGTCCGTGGTTGATGAGTCCCACGGTGTCGCAGAGTTCGGCTTCGTCCATATAGGAGGTGGTGAGCAGGATTGATATGCCGTCTTTCTTGATGTCGTTGAGAATGTCCCAGAAGTCCTTGCGCGACACTGGGTCGACACCGCGTGTGGGCTCGTCGAGCAGCAGCAGTTGCGGCTGGTGGATGAGTGCGCACGAGAGGGCGAGTTTCTGCTTCATACCGCCCGACAGTTTGCCAGCCATGCGGTTGCGAAACGGCTCAAGTTGGCGAAACACGGGTTTGATGGTCTTGAAATTCTGCTCGATGTCTACGTTGAAGAGCGAGGCGTAGAATGTCATATTTTCCCACACCGTGAGGTCGGGGTAGAGCGAGAACAGTTCGGGCATATAGCCTATCGACTGGCGGATGCCGCGGTAGCCGCGGCGTATGTCGAAGCCGCACACCGAGGCGTTCCCACTGTCGGGCTTCTCGAGCGTGGCAAGGCATCTCACGAGGGTCGATTTTCCAGCGCCGTCAGGGCCGATGATGCCGAAAATCTCGCCTTCGCCCACGGTCATTGTCACTCCGTCGAGTGCGGTGACCTTGCCGTAACGCTTGCAGAGGTCGCTGATTTCGATGGTCGGCATGGTCGCTATTTTTTCAGTTTCACTTCGCCGTAGGTGCCGGTCTTGATGCGTCCGTCATTGTTCACGGCAATCTTCACGGCGTAGACGAGTCCGGCGCGCGAGTCGTTGGTCTGGATGGCCTTGGGCGTAAATTCGCTCTGCTCGGCAATCCACACGATGCGTCCTTTGTAGCCGTAGCGCGAACCGCCGCCGAAGTTGGCGGTGACGGTCACTTCCTGTCCGAGTTTCAACTGCGAGAGTTGCTCGGAGGTGAAGTAGGCGCGGAGCATCATGTGCTGCATGTCGGCAATTTTGTAGAGAGGCTTGCCTGTGGCGGCAAACTCGCCCTGCTCGGCATATTTTGCCGTTACAATGCCGCTTACGGGCACTGTCAGGCGGCTCTTCGCTATGCGGTCGTCGATCTGTGCAATCTGCACGTCGATGGAACTGCTCTGCTCGTTGAGGCTGCCCACGGTGTTGCCCAGGGAGGTGCGCTGTGCCTCAAGTTGGCTCTTGAGCACGGCGATGGCTGAGTCGATGTCGTCGAGTTGCTTCTGTGTGGCAGCACCGTCGGCAAGCAGGTTCACCACGCGCTTGCGCTCATATTCCTGTTTCTTTATCTGCTCCTGTAGGGCTGCCACCTGACTGCTGATGTCGGGGCGGTTGCGCAACACCGACGATGCGCTGCGTTGCAGTTGCAACTTGTTGAGATACAGTTGTGTGGTATCAATGCAGCCCACGAGGTCGCCTTCCTTGAGGTTGTCGCCCTCGTTGACGGTGAGCGACACTATTTTGCCTGTGGCTTCGCTCGAAACCGTCACTTCCGATGCCGGCTCGAATGTGCCGGTTGCGTCGTAGTCCTTAGTGTCGGTGCAACTCGCCACGATTGCGGCGGTTGCCAATGCTATTGCTATACGTTTCATTTTTTCAGTTGTTGATGTCTTGGAGTTCGTGGATTGATTTCAGTAGTTGGATGTGGTGCGACGATTGCGCCACCAGCGCAAGGTTTTCGTCGGTGATTTTCTGCAACAGGTCGGTCACGTCAATCACGCCGTTGTTGAGCCTCGACTCTGCCGCCTTGCGGATGCGTGTGCGCACGGCGATGATTTCATCGTCGTCGCTCACGAGACGGCGGTTGCGGCTTATCTCGTCGCGCTTTTGGGTGCTTTCGACGCCGTTGTTGAAGAGAAACACCTGTCGGGCGGTTTCCACCTGGCGTTTTTGCAGCGACAGGGTTTTCATGTCGTTCTTGCGTGTATAGAGTGCGCCGATGTTCCATTTCAGACTCACGCCCACCATATAGTTCCACGACCAATGGGGGCTGACCATATCCTCAAACATGTTGAGCCCGGGATTGCCGTAGAATCCTGTGGCAAAGGCGTTGATGCGTGGCATCAGTGCAGAGTCGAGAAGCCGCTGGCGTGAGTTGATGAGGCTGATTTGCGCATCGAAACTCTTCAGTTCGGGGCGGTTCACGTCGCTGCCGCATTCCGTCTCGCTCGGCATCACAGTAGCCACCGAGTCGGTGTCCTCTCCGATGAAGATGCCCAGCGCGCGGCTATATTGGCGGCGCATTGACTCCAAACGGTTGTCCTGCTGGCGCACGGTGAGGATTTGGGCGTAGACGGCATCGGCGTCCGACTCCATTGCCACTCCGTTCTTCACATACGACCGCACCTTTTCGAGGTTCTTGTCGAGCAGTGTCAGTTGCAGGGCGTTCTGCCGGCGAGTCTCGTCGATGGTGAGGATGCCGAAGTAGAGTTCGCGCACCGTGGCGCGCAACTGGTGCATCTTCACGTCGGTCTGACGGCTGTCGGCGATGCGCGAGTTTTCGGTGATTGTGCGTTCAGCTTTCATCTTTCCGCCGTCCCAGATGGTCTGGTTCACGTCGAGTGCCACCTTGTACTGGTCTTTGTTCAGTCCCTTCATCTCAATCACCGATGCAAACATCTTCTTCAGGTCGTCGGGGTAGTTGGTCACGTCGCTCTGGTAGGTGGCTTGTGCCGACAGTTGAATCTGCGGCAACCAGCCCTTCTTGATGTTGTCGAGCGACAGTGCCGACATCTCGTCGGTGATGCCGTACTGCGACAGCAGCGGATAGTTGTTCTGCGCCAACTGCTGGCACTCGTCGAGGGTCACCGCCCCGACATTGGCGGCGATGCAGAGAGTGCATACGGTCAGTAGTTCCTTGATTTTCATTTTATGCCATATTTTAGTCTGTTGAGTATCAACTTGATGTTTTCTTCTAGCCGGTTGTTGAGGTATTCCTCGCGTTTGTCGCTATCGTAGACCATTCCGTTAAACATGGGGTCGAATAGGAATGCTGCTACGTTGAGGAAAATCATATCCTGGAGAATGTCCAGCGCCGACACCTTCGCTATTTCGCCTTTTTCGTGCAGACGGTCAAATTCCGCCTGTACGCCGGGGATAAACGCGTTGACCATCGGCTTGAGTTTCTCCTTGTAAGTCTCCATCCGCTCTTTCTTGCTGATGATTTCGGCAACCACGAATTGCGGAAGCCGAGGGTTCTCCACAAGCAGTTGGAAGTGGGCGCGGATGCCGCTCTCCACCTTGGCAATCAGCGGCAGGTCCTTGTTCACGAAAATCGATGTTATCATCTTGTAGATAAGGTCGATTTTGCTGTCGAAGATTTTGTTGAACAAGTTCTCCTTTGTGCGGAAATAGTAGTGGAGCATAGCGTGGGTAACGCCAGCCCGAGCCGCTATCGATGTGGTTTTTGCCCGGTCATAGCCAACGTCGAAGAATTCCTCCTCCGCAGCCGCAAGTATCTGTGCCTCTTTGCTTTGCTGTTGCATATATTGGTTAACTTTTATGTTTAATTCTAATGTTTAACAAAATTGTTAATGCAAAGGTAAATCAAGAAATTTATCCAGCAAAGAAAAATCCTGAAAAAAACTATTGCTGTCCGCTAAAACTCAAAAGAGCATAAATATCCTGCCCGAAGCCTTGTAAAATGGGACTTCGGGCTTGCCTTTTCAAAAAGTAAGCCCCCTCTAATCAAACAGACTTGGTTCTGGAGGCGATTCCTTTGCCTCTTGAACCATTTTTGCCCAGTCTTTTTCGGGTTCTT
>CAVCEE010000010.1:0-105701 GCA_963601185.1 bacterium | reverse complement strand
CGTCTATACCCATACCGGAAGCCCCGATGGGCAGAGGTTGGGCAGACATATATACATATAAGGCGTAACTGTACGCTTTGGTTTTGACTTGTTAGAACTTCGCAAACTCTCAACTGTTCGTCAAAGACAAAGCAACGGGAACGCCTCATAAGGTGTATTATATACAGCCCTCATTGGCTTCGGACGATTCCGTCGCTCGTTGTCAAGAGAGTTTTCTATATACGTACACTGGCGTGGGGCTTTCGGCGTTGCTCGTTTCGACGAACAGGGCAATGCGAAGGCCTTAACAAGTGGAACGAGTGACAGGACTGACTCCACGTTTTTATGTATATATTACTGAGAAAATTTCGTCAACAAAGGAGTCGGTTGACTGCATTTGTTAACGGAATTAGAATGAATATACTACAAAACAATCCATATCGTCTGTTAGGAGTTTATTCAAATTCTCCTACAAGGGAAAGATTGGCTAACCATAATCGTATGAAAGCGTTTTTGAAGGTGGGCAAGTCTGTTTCTTTTCCATTAGACCTTACCCAACACCTTGCATCTATCAATCGTACAGACATTTCGGTGACAGATGCAGAGGCAAAACTCACTTTGCCAAAAGACCAGATGCTTTATGCTCAGTTTTGGTTTGTAAAAACGACTCCATTGGATGATGTGGCTTTTAATCATCTTATCGCAGGGGAGATAGATAAAGCCGAGGAAATTTGGCGAAAAAGAGAATGTGCTTCATCTTTACAAAATCGTATTGTGTGTGCCTTAATACGCAAGAACTATGACTGTGCTATAACATGTGCAGAAATATTATATGGAAACACACTATATGTCAATCAATTGACTTCTGCAATAATTGGGACAGGTGGAAATTCTGACATAACGACCTTAGCTTTCTCTTTTCTTGATGTGCTATGTGATGAAATAGGTGCAAGTAAACTGCTTCCTTTCATAACTAATAGTACTTGGAAGAATCATATTGGAGAAAAAGCAGTAAAACCCCTTATAGATAGCATACAAGGAGCTATTGACATAGCAAAAAAATCCAAAGGCAAAAGTTCTAATGTAAGGCTCAATGCAGGAGAGACTTTAAGAAAAAATACAAGAAGTTCATTCTTGCAATTAAAAAGTTTTCTTTCTACTAAAGATTTGCAGTATCAAATGATTGCAGATAAATTGGGACTTGAAATTCTACAATGTGGGATTGATTACCTTAATGATTCTGAAGAGCCCGATGCTGCCCACAAAGCCATGAGCTTACATAAATATGCAAAAAGCATTGTTGTCGGTCAAATGGCAAAAGATAGATGTAAAGAGAATGTGGATATTCTGCAAAAGATTATTGACAACTTGCCACCATTAGAGGTATTTGCAGAGGATAGAGCTATACATAAAGAATTACGCAAATACTGCCTGCTACCAGACAAGATCTGCTATGCAGTTACTTTGTTGAATAACACGAAACCACATATTCAATCTATAAAGCGCAAACTTGGCGTATCTAATTCTTATTATCTTAAAATCTCAACACAAGTAGTAGGTAACGCACTAAGTAATGTTATCGCTGAGGTTAATGAGGCTCAATCCATATTTGTGCAAACAAGGATGACCCAAATGGCTATACTTGGAATAACCTCAGTATTGGAAGAAGCTTGGGAAGCAACCAAATTGATGGATTCGTTTGATAAGGAAGCTACGTTCAAAAGTCGATATGACCAAAATAGACAAACATTAAAAGGGTTATGTGAACAATTGGGTGTCTATACATCTACTTACACACCAAGAACATCATCAACAAGCAGTTCTAACTCATCAGATTCAAGAGATGCTGTGCTATGGGGATGTGTTTTCTCAATAATAATAATAATAATAATAATGTTAATTTCAATTTGTCGAAGTTAAAGATATGAAGAAAATATTTACAATTATGGTGCTCGCAACAATGTGTTGTCAGCTAATTAATGCCAAGTCTGTAAGTGATGCCGATAAGATAAAGGCATTGGAAGAAACGTGTTCTGTTCTAAGAAACAAGCAAGTAGCCGCAGATAACAATTTGCGAAAACTTGCAGAAAAGCAGAAAGATGATGAAGCTAAAATACGTTCTCTTGGCAAGGAAAATGAGGCACAACGTTTGACCATCGATAGTTTACAGGACAAGTGTAAGGCTTTAGAAGATGCCCAATCTACAGACAGAGCAAACATAAACGGAAAGATTGATGCTACAGACAATAATGTTCGCACCAATCAAGACCAGCTCCAAGCTCGAACTTTGTATGGGGTTTTTGTCGTAATATTTGTCCTTGCCATCATAATAGGCGTGTCATATTGGTTAACGAAGCGCATTAAATCGGGTACATCAACTATAGGTGATGTTCGTAAAGCACAAGAGGCTTTGCAAGCAGCTCAAACTAAAATGCAAGAAGAATCGGTAAAGTTAGACAACCAACTCCTTGCTATTGTTCAAAAACAACTTGAAGCTTCTGTATCACCATCAAACAAAGCTATAGGAGAACCAGATCATTCGCTTGTGGTAAAACTTGCAGATGAAATTGCAAGAATAGAAACGAACCTTTCAAAGATGGATAAATCCGTAAGAGGTTATAAGCAACTTGTTCAAGCAAAAGACCGCATGATAAACAATGTACGTGCTAATGGGTACGAAATCATTAGTTTGCTTGGGCAGGAATATAACGATGGCATGCAATTTCAAACGAGATTTGTTCCTGACGAAAACTTACCAGAAGGCAAGCGTATAATCACAGGAATGATAAAGATGCAGGTTAATTATAACGGTAAGATGATACAACCTGCAGAAATCGTAGTAAGTCAAAACATTTAAAAATACTATAACTATGGCAAGAATCAAAATAGACTATGGCATAGACCTTGGTACGACAAACTCGGCTATAGCCAGAATGGAGAATGGAGAGTCTGTTATCAAACAGACCAAAAACCTAATGGACACATTGCCTTCTTGCGTCTATTTCTCAAAGAACAAGAAGGGTGAACGTGCTTTGCGTATTGGTATGAAAGCAAAAGACTCTGTGTATTCTGATGCTATCACAGCTTTGAGTAAAAACGAACCTCCAAAAGAGTGTGGTTATTTGGAATTCAAACGCGAAATGGGTTCTGACAAGAGATATTCCAATGAGAATATGCCAAAGGATAGTTATTCTCCAGAAGAACTTTCCGCTGAAGTCTTGAAAGAGTTGAAGAGCCTTATCAATGATGAGACTATAAATTCGGTTGTCATAACAGTACCTGCCATGTTTACTGCAATCCAAAAGGATGCTACTATGAAGGCTGCACGTATTGCAGGCTTCAAGCAGTGTGAATTGTTACAGGAACCAATAGCTGCTTGTATGGCGTATGGATTGTCAAGTGAGAAAAAAGATGGCAAATGGTTAGTTTTTGATTTTGGCGGTGGAACATTTGATGCTGCTTTAGTCAAGGTAGAAGATGGTATTTTGACTGTGTTTGACACAGAAGGCGACAACTATCTTGGTGGCAAGAATCTTGATGAAGCTGTTGTCAATAAAATACTTATGCCAAGTTTGAAAAAGGATTATGCCCTTTCCTCATACGAGACTACAGAATGGAAGAAAAAAGCCTTAATGGATGCGCTTAAAGGCCCTGCTGAGGAAATGAGAATTGCATTGTCATTTGCAGACAGTGCTGACTATTCCACCTACGACCGTAACTTAAATTTGGGACAAGATGATAATGGCGAGGAGATTGATCTCGAAATTACAATAACAAAAGACCAATTAGTTGGCGCTATTGGTGAACAATACCAGAAAGCTGTCAACATCTGTAAGAATCTGTTGGAGCGAAATGGTCTTACCGGGAAAGACCTGTCTTCACTCATTCTTGTTGGTGGTCCAACCTATTCGCCAATCATTCGTGATATGTTAAAAGAAGAGGTTACGCCAAATGTAGACACCAGCATCAATCCTATGACCGCAGTTGCACGTGGAGCAGCTCTTTATGCTTCAACTATTGATGCAAATATCAATGAGGCTGAAATAAAAAAGGAAGCAAAATCAGAGGTCGTATTTCTGCAAGTTGGTTATGAATCTACATCTGTAGAGGCATCCGAATGGGTCAGCATCAGTATTGATAAGGAAAAGACAGGAAACAATTGTCCTAATGAGTTATCTATCGAATTACAGCGTGCAGATGGAGCGTGGAGAAGTGACCGTACATTGGTAGATGCAAGTGGCAATGTCATTGAGGCTTTCTTGCTTGAAGGTAAACCAAACACATTCAAAGTAAAGGCTTATAATCAGCATGGTAATGCGGTGGAGGTCTTCCCATCAGAGTTTACCATTATCCAAGGTGTCAAAGTTGGCGCAGCACCTCTTCCTTATAATATAGGTATAGCTGTTTATAACGATATTAAGAAGCGTGGCGTTTTCCTGCCAGCCAAAGGATTGGAAAAGAATAAACCACTTCCGGCTGTAGGTGTTGTGCCAGATAGAAAAACAACACAGGAATTGCGCCCTGGAGTTGCAACAGATGTGTTGTCGATTCCTGTTTATCAAGTATCAGGCTTAGAAGCCGAAGGAAAAACAGCAGCATTAAATACACAAATATCCAATGTGATTGTTACTGGTGATGATGTTGAGCAGCTTATACCTGAAAATTCCAATGTGGAAATCACTTTACATGTTGATTCCTCTGAAATGATGACAATGGAGGTATATTTCCCATCTGTGGACTTCACTGTAAAAAAAGAACTTGACTTAAGTAAGCGTGAGTCTTCTGAGGATGCAATTTCATGGGTAAACAAAGAGTTGGGTTCTGCTCAAAGAAGTATAGAAGCATTGCGCTCCTCAGGTGTCTCTGTAGAGGAGTTGAACAAAGAGCTTGATGCCGTAAAAGAATTGGCTTCAAGTGGCAACGACCCTATGCGTACTCAATCAAATTTAAAGGAACTTCTACGTAAGATAGAGGAGCTTGACGATAGTACTGAGTGGCAACGTGTAGAAAGAGAACTCCGAGAAGAATTTGACAGACTGGAGAAAGCGCAAAATGACTTAGGTAACGATAAGTCCGCTCAGTTAGTCAACCAAATCCGTGGTCAAGTAGATAATGTTATTCGAGTAAAAGACGCTAAACTTGGACGAGAAATCCTTGATCAAATTAGTCGCTTATTTGTCCATTTGACTTTGGTATATCAGTGCATAGGACTTATCCGTGATTGCCATAATCGTTTTGGGACAATTCGTTGGAAAGACGCATCACGTGCACGTCAACTTATCAACAGAGGCTTAGAAGAAATAAATAATCAGCCATCAGTTGATAAACTCCATCCTATAGTATGTGGTCTTATCGACCTTATGCCGAATGAAGAAGCTGCTAATGCTGGTGGATTGTTGAAATAATAAATATATTTTTATGCATTTCAAGAAGAACGATAAAATAGATTCATACACAGTAGTGTTTCCGCATAAGCAAGGTTCTTATGCGGAAACCTATCGTGTGAAAGATACAAGTGGCAAGACCCGCTTCTTGAAACTCATCAACTATTCAAAACTCAATCGCAATCAGATTGATGATAATGGTCGAGTAATAGAAGTGGAGATTGCCAAACTGTTGCATCATCACAATCTTTGCCAGTTTATAGATTCTGGCAATATAATGATGAACGGAAGTCAATATGCTTGGTTTGTAACCGAATTTATAAGTGGAGAAACCTTGTCGCAGAAAATTATCCGTGACAATGAAATCAGCGTATATGAGATAAAAACAATAGCTAAGGCTGTATTGTCGGCTTTGTCTTTCTTACATTCGCTGCCAATTCCTGTCATTCACAACGAGGTGACGATACAAAATGTTTTTCTTAATCTCGTTGGAGAATTGCAAGATTTAAAACTTATAGATTTTGGATATGCAAGATTCTTGAACCAGTCGCCAGCGAAGCCTAACTTGGATGAATTGAATCCATTCTATCTTGCACCAGAACGATTCTCTGGAGTATGTTCTGTGCAAACAGACTTGTATGCTGTTGGAGCAATGATATATCACCTTCTTTATGGAGAATTGCCTTGGTTTGTAGATGTTTCAAGAAAACATGGGCAAGATATTGTGGATTCCATTTTGGCTGAACGAGATGAAGAACTTGGACTGATAAAAGAGGATAAATATGAGCTTGATGACCAATTGCTAAACGTGATAGCCAAAGCTTTAAGCTATGATGCAGAGGACAGATTTCAAAGTGCAGATGAGTTCATAAAGGCTATTGATGGTGAAGTGAGAATTGAACGTCAGTCAACGAAGCGCAAAATACTCTCACAGCAGACCCCAAAGGATACACCTATTTCTTCTGAAATAAAGAAGAAAGGTGAAGGCTTTGCAGCAGTTGCTGGAATGGAAGAACTGAAACAGCAAATGCGTGAAGAAGTTATAGAACCTCTTCATGACCCCGAAGAATACCATCGTTATGGCGTAACCATACCAAACGGAATGTTATTGTACGGTCCTCCTGGATGTGGAAAGACATTCTTTGCAAAGCACTTTGCAGAAGAGGTAGGGTTCAACTTTACGTGTATTACACCTGCAACACTAAAGAGTCGATATGTCAATGCCACACAAGAGAATATCGCAAAGATGTTTAAAGAGGCAGAGGAGAATGCACCAACAGTGATTTTCATTGACGAGATGAATGAGCTTGTTCCTAATCGCGATGATGGGAATGTACATGAAATGTCAAGAAGTGCAGTGAACGAGATGCTGGCACAAATGGACAGAACTGGAGAGAAAGGAGTTTTTGTTATTGGAGCAACCAACTATCCAAATATGATAGACCCTGCAATTTTGCGTGCAGGACGATTGGATAAAAAGTATTATGTTGGTGTACCTGATGTACAGGCTCGGATGGCGTTGTTTAAGTTGTATTTGGAAAAGCGTCCTTACGATTTTGGATTAGACTATCATCAATTAGCCAACATGACCCAAGGTTATGTTTCTGCTGATATACAATTGATTGTCAACGATGCTTCACGAAATGCTCTTCGCCAACACAGCAAAATAACAATGGAGCTATTGAAAGCAGCAATTTCAAACACAACTCCTTCGCTTAGCGAAAATGAACTACGCAAATACGAGCGTATTCGAGCTATGATGAATGGCGAGGAAGTTAAGAAGGCCAATGATAGACCTCGTATAGGTTTTAACGTTTAAACAATTACTGTTATGACAAAAGAAGAATTATACTTGAAAACCGTTTTCTGTTGCATAGCTTGTGATGGAGATATTGCTACAGAAGAAGTAGATATGGTTAGAGATTTGTGTGCCAAAGACAACATTTTCCACGGTGTTGATTCGGAGAAATACATCAACTCATGGATTACAGGAATCAATGAGCAGGGAGGAATGTTCCTGCAATCCTATCTTAAAGAACTAAATTCTGTGGAGTTGAACGAAACTGAGCAGTTGCTAATAGTATCACTTGCTATCAAAGCAATTGAAGCAGACAACCGCATAGAATATGCAGAAGTAAAATTCTTCAAAAAGATACGTTCAAGGCTTACCATAAGTGACGAGACAATATTGGCAGAACATCCAGATAAAGAGGATTTCCTTTTGCCTGACATTAACATATCAGAGATTCCTCAATGGGACAATAGTACACATTTCTCGCAGATATCCATTCCTACTATCCATTAATGCACTAATAGAGCAAATGTCTGCAAGATACTCCGAATGGAAAGGTTTGTTTACGGGAACTCCGATGTCTGACCATATTTTGGTAAAGTGTCATAAAGGATTTGAAGATACAAATACCCGCAAAGCTATACCATGCCGGTAGTGTAATTTAAACTGTGTCAAGGTTTATATCCTTATATTTTTACCTCAGTTGGGCGACACGATTTTAATCGTGTTGACCAGACTGAGGAGCCTTGATGGCTGCAAAGTTACATGATTTTGAATGAAGGATTTCTTCGATTGCTACCAGTTGCAGACAAAACGAGAGTTGGACGACGAAACGCTGTATGATGCTATCAAGGCGACATTCAACAATCGTAAACTTGAATACAATCCGAAACTGAAACTATTTACAGCCGAGTTTGTCAATGATGCCAATCGGCAGATGCAATGGAAGTTGTTTCTCAAGAAGATTCAGTGGAAAGAAGAGCAGAACTTTAATGAGGTAATGAAAGTTATCACAGAAAGGCTAATGCCTATGGCTGAAAAATATTGGAATAAGTAAGTGTAATCTTGTCGTATTTCAACAAGAATACCGCCCGACTTTAAGCGATAAGCCTAAGGTCGGGCGGATTTCATTTAGTTCATTTTCCAAACGCCATTGCCAATATGGCCGAAAGGAATATTGTTGTTAGCGGTTGCGCTTCAGCGAGTCGTAGATGTAGCCGAAGATGTTGTAACGTGCGCCTACTTTCACGAATGCCGGGTTCTTGCGGCTTGGGCAGACGCGGTTGCTGAGGAAGATGTAGATGAGGTCTTCCTTAGGGTCAACCCAGAATGATGTGCCAGTGAAGCCGGTGTGGCCTACGACCTCCGAACTTGCATTGTCGACAACCGATGAGTCGTCGGGACGCTTAAAGTTCGGCTTGTCGAAGCCAAGACCGCGGTGGGAGGTCGGCGATTTCGTTGTCAGGAAGGTGCGGACAGTCGATTCGGAGAGAATCTCCTCGCCGCCATACATACCATCGAAGAGCCACATCTGGCAGAGTTTGGCAAGGTCGTTGGCGTTGGAGAAGAGTCCTGCGTTGCCTTGGATGCCGCCCGAGAATGCTGCCGTTTCATCGTGAACTACGCCTTGCACCAGTCCGCCGCGGAAGTAGTCGTCGACCTCGGTCGCTGCAATCTCGTTCTTGCTGAAGAAATCGAGCGGACGGTAGACTGTGCGGAACGCGCCCAGACGGTGGAAGATGTTGTCGTAGACAAACTTGTCGTGGCGCACGCCCGAAACGTTTTCTTCAACCTGACGCAGCAAGCAGAAGTTGAGGCAACTGTACACATAACTGTGGTTTGCACGCTGGTTGGTGCGGTAAATCATACTCATAATTGAGTCCATCGTAACTTGACCCACCCAGAGGTTCTTGCCAATCTGCACGTTAAACTTGTCAGTGCGTTTGGGCGAGGTGATGTCAGAGCGCACATGCGCGCTCTTGTTGATGTAGCCGCCGCCGGCATACACGGTGTAGTTGCCGCCTTTCTGACCTACGCTCAACGCGCCCTTGTAACTTGTGGAGTCGGTCATAAGACTGTAGATAGGTATTACTGGCGGAATGCCAGTTTCGTGGAACAGAAGGTCGCGTATCGTGAGTAATCCTTTCGAGGTGCCTTTGAGTTGAGGGATGTAGTCGCCGAGGAAACCGTTGAGGTTGACAGAGCCGTTGTCCACGCATTTCATAATGCCCGACAGCGTGCCGGTGGCTTTCGATACCGATGCGAGGTCGTAGAGGGTGTTGCCGTTTACGCTTTCGTCCTTTTTGTTTGACGTGTAGCCGAAACTCTTCTTGTAGACCACCTTGCCGTGGCGCGCCACGAGCACTTGGCAACCTGGGAATGCTCCGGCTTTGACGCCGAGATTTGCGATAGAGTCAATCTGTGCTACCATACGCTGGTCGAGTCCCACAGCCTCGGGGATGTCGTAGCCGAGACGTGAAGCCATAATGCTCACACCGTCGCCCACTTTCGCCACGTTGCTGACGGAGACGGGGATGCGTCCGGTGGCGTCAGAGCCGCCGAACACTACCTGTGCGGCATAGTCCTGGGAGTACTGATGGTCCTCATAGGCTTCGACCACGGCTGCGCTCTTGGCGATGGCTGCACTGAAACCTGAGAGGGCGTAAGGCTTGATGAAGAACACGAGTGCCACTTTGGCATTGCCTGCCTTGTTTACCGCAAGGTTGACGGCTCGCTTGGTCTCGTCCTTGTCGTTGAAGATGCCGATAACCAGTGTCGAGGCATCCTTGTTGGCACTTGCCCACGATGCGGCGTTGCCCTCGGTGAGGGATTGTGTCGTAACGTCGGTGTAGAGGGCGCACGTCTGCTCGAACTTCTTGTGGTCATCGTCGTCGCCGCCGATGGTTGCCACGCACACCTTCTTCTCGAGATGTTTCACCGGTAGACAATCGTCGTCGTTCTTGACCACGGTCATAGATGCCGCATAGAGTTTGCGGAGCACGAGTTGCGCGCTGCGTGAATTGATGCGATCCATTAGACCGTCAATCTTCACCGGCTTGTAGTTGTTAAGTCCGAGCGCATATTTGTAGCGGAGAATCTTCTTTACAGTAAGTTCGATGGCTTTCTGCTTGTCGCCGCCCTTCTTGTAGAAGTCGAGGAGTTCCTTGAAACTCTTGTCCATATTGTAAGGTTCAAGGAGCACGTCTGCGCCGGCGAGAAACGCCTTCAGTCCGTTAGGCTTGTTGCCAGAGCGCGCACCCTGCATAGTGAGTGCGTCCGTAAACACAAGCCCGCCGAATCCGAGTTTCTGCTTCAGCAATCCGGTCACCACGCTTGGCGTGAGCGATGTGGGGTTCTTGCCGGTTTTGAGGGCAGGAATCTGCAAGTGTCCGACCATAATGCCCGACAGTCCAGCGTCGGTGTAGCACTGGAACGGCACGAGGTCGATGGCCTCGATGCTCGCCAGTGAGCGGTCGACCACCGGGAGAGTCTTGTGGGAATCCTTCTCTGTGTTGCCGTGTCCCGGGAAATGCTTTGCCACGGAAAGCACGCCGCCGTCCTCAAGACCGCGGGAGTAAGCCACAACTTTGTGCGCCACATTCTCGGCACTTTCGCCGAAAGAGCGAGTGCCGATAACCGGGTTGTTAGGATTGCTGTTCACGTCGGCAGTAGGTGCAAAGTTCACGTTCACACCCACCTCCTTGCATTCGCGAGCCATCTCGCATCCGTATTCGTAGAGCAGAATGTCGTCCTGCACTGCGCCGAGCATCATATTCTTCGGGAAGCGCGGAGTGTTTTGCATACGCATCGACAAGCCCCATTCACCGTCGAGACCGATGGCAACCGGGGTGGAAGAAACGCTGTTTACATAGTTGGCAAGTTCGGCATGGTCAACAGCCTCGCCGTTGGCAAAATAAGCCCAGCCGATGTGGTATTTCTCCACGGTGCTTTCGATTTGCTTTTTGGCGGCTTTCATGTCCTTTGTCTGGAAGCACTGGGCAATGAGTTGACCCACGCGTTGCTCTGCCGACATAGAGTTGTAGACTGAATCAACCCACGCCTCCATCTCGTTGGCGGGCTGGTTGCTGATGAATAAGGGCGTCTTAGCCGTGGTCAGGCCAACGGCAATGAGACACAATGCGGTTAGCAATAAACTCTTTTTTTGCATCTTGGTATTGAGAAGTTTTTGTTTTCGTTTGTTGGGTTATGCTGGGCTATTTTCTGCGGATGCGTTTTGTGGCATCCGTCTTGATTTTCTGTCCGTTGGCAGTCAGCGACTTCACATAGTCAATCATGTCGTATTTCACGAAGCGGTCGCTGTGTGCCACCACCTTGCCGTCGCTGAACGACTCCAGATGGTCGTTGCCCCCGGCAACATAGTCGATGGTTGCAATGCGGTAAGTCTTCGTCTTGTCGATTTTCTTGCCGTTGATGCGTGCATCAATCGCTTTCTTGTCGCTGATGGTGAACGAAATCTGGCTGTTGACGCATTGGCCGCCAGTGGCAGCAAGGTCGTCGAGGCAGCGCAGCAGTGTTGCGCCGTCCATCTCCAGTACCGTTAAGGCGTTGGTAAACGGCACAAGGTTCATTATCTGACCCACCGACACATCACCCTTGGTGAGCGATGCGCGGATGCCGCCGCTGTTGGTCACAGCACCGTCGACCTTCGCGCCGCCTATCTGCTCGCCGAGGATGCCGATCACGTCGGCAACCCAGTTGTGCATAGCGTCGGAATTGCGGTCGATGTCGGTTTCGGCAGATCCGATTATTTGTGTCATTATGCGTGTCACCTCGTCGTCGTAGTATTTCAGCCATTTTTCTGTGGCTGCGTCAAGTCGTCCGTCGTAGCGCGAATCAATAGGGAGAAGTTCGTATTTCGGCAGACTCCCGAGATTGTCGAGGTCGATGGTGATTTTGCCTATAGTGGGGCACTCGTTGGCATTCTGCGCCACGAGCACCTGTTTGCCGACCTTGTTGGTGAAGATGTATTGGCGGTTGCCTTTAGCCGGGTCGATCGACGTGTGCGAGTGTCCGCCGATAATCAGGTCGATGTTGCTCGACGACAGAGCCATATCGCTGTCCGACGGCAGCCCCGGTTGCGCCGATTTGTAGCCTATGTGCGACAGCACGATAGCGTAGTCCGCCTTGCCCTGCTCCTTGAGTGCGCCGGCAATGCTGTCGGCAAGAGCCATCGGTTCGCGGTAGGTCATGCCCTTGTAGTTCTTGTCGACCACGAGCGACTGCGGGTCGGCGCCGATACCAATCACGGCGATGCGGTGTCCGCGGTAGTTCTTTATCTGATACGGCTTCACGCGCCCGTCGAGAAACGCGTTGGCGTTGGAGAAATCGTAATTGGCGTTGACCACTGGGCATTCGAGCAGACGGTAGCAGTTGGCGAGGGAGTCAAGACCGTTGTCAAACTCGTGGTTGCCTATTGTAGTCATTTCATAGCCCATACGGTTCATCATTTCGTATTCCACACGACCTCCGAAAAGAGGAAAATACATGTGACCCTGCACATCGTCGCCAGCATCGAGCAGCAGAACGTGCTCCTCCGCCTTGCGGATGCTGTCAATCGCCACCTTGGCACGCACCATGCCACCCGGCTTGTCGAGTCGCTCGGGACGGATGTTGCTGTGGGTGTCGTTGGTGTGAAGGATGACAAGGTTTTCGGCGGTGGCAAAAGTCGCTGCCAAGAGTGCTATGGCACAGGTTGTTGTGAGTTTTGAAAATTTCATCGTCGGTTTGCCATTAAATTTCACGAAAATACGCAAAAAATCTCAAACGGCCGACAGCCTAAACAATAATTAAACCTTGATAGTTATTTTTTAATTGCAGTGGCGGCAAATGAGCGCATGTCAGTCGTTGCCTTTCCGCTTGCCGCGCAGGGAGAGGAGGCGGTTGAAGAGCATTGCGCGAGGCTTGTCGATGAGGATGCACAGGGCGAAGACCATCATACCGAGAGCCGTTGCCAGCAGCGATGCGCCGATGCTGCCGAAGGTGTGGTAGATGTGGAGTAGCATAGGCCGCAGCACATAGGGGTAGACCGAAAAGTGCATGTGGATGAGGTAGACGGCAAACGCCGACGATGCTATCCAGTTGACGGCACGGCTTGTGAAGTGCATCGTGGCGAAAACGGAAAAGAGGGCGAGCGATTCCAGCACGACGATGGGGTTGTTGTATGCCATAGCCTTGCCGTAGTCTGTCCATTGCATCATCCACACCAGTGCTGCTACCGATGCCGCATACACGGCAATGCCAGCCCACCGCCACGGCAGTCGTGACCACTGCGCCATACTCTCGCGCATCACATGGCCGAGGATGTAGACAAACACCAGATGGTAGACCGTGTAGCCGGTCTTGTTGAAGTCCATCTCAAGCCACCATCCGCCGGCGCAGTTTACCGCTATGAGCGCAGCCGCCAAGGCGAGATGCTGTCGGAATGTGGTGCGGCGCAACACGGCGTTGACCGCAGGGCTCAATGCCATAAGGATAAAGTAGCCGGTGACGAACCATTGTGTGGAGTGGGTGATGCCGAGAAAGGCGAGGCGCGCATATCTCGGCGTGAAGTAGTCGGGGTGGAAGCAGCATCGCAGCATGAAGAGCAGGATGGAATACCAAAGCACCCATCCAACGTATTTGGCAATGCCCTTGGCACTCAGGCGGATGCCGAAATAGCCGGAAATCAGCACGAACAGGTTTACGCCGATGATGCTGCACGCTTCGAGGATCTCCATACCTGCCACATCGGCAATGTTGCAGTTTGCCACTGGCTGCCACATATCGAGCGCCACACCGTTGAAGTGCAGTGCCACCACCATCGCCATTGCCACGATGCGCAGCAATTCGAATTGCGACTCCCGTTGTTTTGTTTCAGTTTTCACTTGTACGCAAAGGTAGCAAAAACTCGCCGCCAAACAAAAAAGGCTGCGCCTTGGGGATTGTCCCAGCGCAGCCTTAGTGATATTGTCTGTATTGCTCTTGGCTTAGAACAATGCCTTTCCTGTCATGTCGGCAGGTTGAGCCATACCCATAATCTTGAGGATTGAAGGAGCAACGTCGGCGAGGATGCCGTCTTCAACCTTTACGCCCTCTTTGCCTGTGACGTAGACAAATGGAACAGGGTTGAGCGAGTGGGCAGTGTTTGGCGTGCCGTCTTCGTTGATGGCGTGGTCGGCATTACCGTGGTCGGCAATGATGATCACCTCATAGTCGTGAGCCTTGGCTGCCTCTACGGTGTCCTTCACGCAGTCGTCGATAGCGACAACAGCCTTCTCGATTGCCTCATAAATGCCGGTGTGTCCCACCATATCTCCGTTGGCGTAGTTGACCACGATGAAGTCATACTTCTCAGTGCCGATGGCAGCAACGAGTTTCTCCTTCACTTCGTAGGCACTCATCTCTGGCTTAAGGTCGTAGGTGGCAACCTTTGGCGACGGCACGAGGATGCGTTCCTCGCCCTCGTAAGGGGTTTCACGACCGCCGTTGAAGAAGAATGTAACGTGGGCATACTTCTCAGTCTCGGCAATGTGGAGTTGATGCTTGCCGTTGTTTGCGAGGTATTCGCCGAGAGTGTCCTTTACGTTTTCCTTGTCGAAGAGGATGTGTACACCCTTGAACGACGAGTCGTAAGGAGTCATGCAGTAGTATTGCAAGCCCGGGATTGTGTGCATTCCCTCTTCCGGCATATCCTGCTGAGTGAGGGCGATGGTGAGTTCCTTTGCACGGTCGTTGCGGTAGTTGAAGAAAATCACTGCGTCGCCTTCCTTGATAGTGCCGTCGACATTGGCGTTGACGATTGGTTTGATGAACTCGTCGGTAACGTCTTCGTCGTAGGATTCCTGCATTGCCTGAACCATATCGGTAGCCTTCTTGCCCTGGCCGTCAACGAGGAGGTCGTAGGCTTCCTTCACGCGGTTCCAACGTTTGTCGCGGTCCATTGCGTAGAAGCGACCCACGATTGATGCGATTTCGCCAGCCGACTGCTTGCAGTGGTTCTGCACCTGCTCGATAAATCCCTTACCGCTCTTCGGGTCGGTGTCGCGACCATCCATAAAGCAGTGGAGATAAACCTTTGTCAAGCCGTATTCTTTGGCGATGTCGCAAAGGGCATAGAGGTGCTCAAGCGAACTGTGAACGCCGCCGTTTGAGGTAAGGCCCATAAAGTGGATGGCCTTGCCGTTTTCCTTGGCGTAGGTGAAGGCCGACACAACTTCCTTGTTGTTGAGGATGGATTTGTCGGCAATCGACTTGTTGATTTTCACGAGGTCCTGATAAACCACACGACCAGCACCGATGTTGAGGTGACCTACCTCAGAGTTGCCCATCTGTCCGTCTGGCAAACCAACGTTTTCGCCGCTGGCCTGGAGTTGAGAGTGTGGATAAGTGTTTAAAAGATAGTCCCAATAGGGAGTCGGGGTGCAGTAAATCACGTCGTCTTTCTTGTGGTCGCCGATTCCCCAACCGTCGAGAATCATCAACAATGCTTTCTTAGCCATAGTTTCAATATTATTTTTGTTTGAATTAACTTGTTAACCGCTTGCAAAGTTACAACCTTTGGAGTAGACCTGCAAGCGCTTTACTAAAAACAAAAGCCGTGCCAAAAGTGCTCATTTCAAGAAAAATGACTAATTTCGCACTGCTAATCAAACATCATTCCGACCTTTAATATGCTCTGCTTATGGCCGACAACTATCTGGAAAAGAAATTTGAAGAATATGCTGCTGCAAAGGCTGGACGCCGTCCTGCCCACCGCGCTGCTCCTTCGGGTAGCCGCCGTGGCGTGGTCGAACTGAAGTTTCCGCGCCGGAGGGTGTTTGTCGCCATTGATGCACGTAGGGTGGTCGAGTCGTTCTGCAATGCGTGCTGCCAGACGGCTTTTTGCGCCAATGGGGCGGACGATGCTATGCAGTTTGCCGAAAGCATCGGGGCGCAGTGTCACGACATCGACTGCCACGATGCGGATGCCGTTTGCCTTGCGATGGACAAGGCGATGAAGGCGTGGCGCGACATTGAGATTCTTGTGTGCGACTCTGCCAATGCTCAGACGGTTATCAGTCATTTTGAGGCGTTGCGCCAGTCGCTGCCGATGGCTCCCGACTATGGGCGCATCATCGTGGTGGGCAGCCCTGACGGAGTGCCGCAAATAGCCAATCACACCGTCAACTGCATAGACTGCCGCGATGCTGACAGTGCCGCCGTGGCAAACACCTGTATCTTCCTGTCGTTGCCCGACAGCGACCGTATCAGCGGACAGACAATCCGCATTGACTGAAACGTCTCAGAATTCGATTTCCAACTGCACCGCAACCGGTCGTTGCGGCCCTACTGCCGACTTGCTTACCGACAGACCCAATAACCGCACTGGCGAATGCTCCACGTCGACATCGGCAAGTAGTGCCTTTGCCACTGGCAGAATGCGCGCTTTCGACGTGAGCAGGATGCCAACGGTGCGGCTGCGTGTGATTTGCGTGAAGTCGGAGAATTTCACCTTCAGTGTAAGTACATTTCCTTTGAAACCGCTTTTGCGCAAGCGCGCCACGAGTTCAAGAACCAACTGATAGAGATGCACCGACAGCAGGGCGCGCCGTGAAAGGTCGGACTCGAGCGTGCGTTCGCAGCCCACCGATTTGCGTTCGCGGTCCACCACCACGGGGCGGTCGTCGATGCCCCTCGCAAAGTCGTAGTACACCGTACCCATCTTGCCGAAAGCGTCAATCAGTCCGCCGCGCGAATAGGAGCGCAGCAGTGCGCCGTTGTGGATGCCCATAGCGTGCATCTTGTTGGCTGTCACCGCACCCACGCCCCAGAAGGCTTCGATGGGGAGTTTGGCAATGAAGTCGAGAGCCTGCGAGGGATGGATGGTGCAGAGACCGTCGGGCTTGCGGTAGTCGGATGCGATTTTGGCAAGGAACTTATTGTACGACACTCCGGCAGAAGCCGTGAGGTGCAGTTCGTCGGCAATACGCTGCTTGATTTCGCGCGCAATGTCGACGGCGAGGGCGATGCCCTTCTTGTTTTCCGTCACATCGAGAAATGCCTCGTCGATCGACAGGGGTTCGATGATGTCGGTGTAATCCTGGAAGATGGAATGCACCTGAGTGGAAATCTCCTTGTACACATCCATCCGCACCGGAGTGAAGATGAGTTGCGGACAGCGTTTGCGTGCCGTTACCGACGACATAGCGCTGTGCACGCCGTAGCGGCGCGCCTCGTAACTGGCAGTCGACACAACGCCCCTCGGACCGTCGTGGCCTACCGCCACAGGCTTCCCACGCAACTGCGGATTGTCGCGCTGCTCAACCGACGCAAAAAAAGCGTCCATATCAATATGAATAATCTTCCTCTCCAATACACTGCAAAGTAAACAAAAAGAAAGCGATTTTGCCAAAGCAAAAATCTGTGCCAGCGTTTCGCTTTTGCAAAGATAGAATTACAAAATAGATAAATTGTTCGGTGGTATCGAATAAAAAAAGCTGATTTTATTTTGTGACATCGAATAAAATTATCATCTTTGCGACAAAATAGGCTGCAATGGATATTGAATTATTTAGGACAATCATATCTGAGAATCAGGAATATATTGGTAGTATTCCTTTGGTTAAGCGACCTCTCACTTTGGAGGAACGAGGCAATTATGTGTTTGTCGGTGTAAGACAGGCTGGCAAATCCTATTTGTTGTATCAGCGGATGCAACAGATGCTGGAGGCTGGAACGAAATTGGAGGACATCGTATATGTCAATTTCGACGATGAACGCCTTAAAGGAATGACGACGATGGACTTCGACTTCATTCTACAGGCATACCACAGTATGAATGAAGGAGTGCCGGTATTCTTCTTTGACGAAATTCAGAATGTGGATGGTTGGGCTAATTTTGCACGCCGACTCACAAATCTCAAATATAGGGTTTATGTCACTGGCAGCAATGCCAAGATGCTGAGCCGAGACATTGAGACAGTGCTTGGCGGACGGTATCTGGACATTATGGTGTTTCCTTACAGTTTCGGGGAATATCTGTCGGCTAATGGAGTGAACTTGACAAAGGGCTGGCAATATGGGCGAAAAGCGAACGAATTGCAGCGACATTTCCGCACTTATTTTGAATGGGGCGGCTTCCCGGAGTCTGTAAACTTCCGTGAAAAGCGCATTTGGCTCAATAGCCTGTATAATCGCATATTTTTCAACGACTTGGTGGTGCGCCATAAAATCAAGAACGAGGATGCGTTGCGACTTTGCGTGCGCAGACTGGCAGAGTGCGTTATGCAGCCGTGTTCACTGAACCGACTGTGCAACTTGGTGAAATCGACTGGCACATTGTGCAGCACCTCTACCGTTATGGAGTATGTGCGTTATCTGCAAGAATCCTGCATCCTGTTTTCTTTGGACAACTATGCTTCAAAGTTCGTTGAAAAAGAAACTGTCAAGAAGCATTATTTTGTGGACAATGGCTTGTTGCATTTGTTTATCAACAATCCGGAAACGGCATTGCTTGAAAATCTTTGCGCCATTACCCTATACAAGAAATATGGCAGCGGCTTGTATTACTACAACAAGGATGTGGAGGTGGATTTCTATGTTCCGGGAGAGGATCTGGCTATTCAGGCAAGTTACAGAATGAGCAGCAATGCAACGATGGACAGGGAAATGAAAGCCTTGGCAACACTTAATTCCATAAGCCCTCTACGCAAGGCGGTTATCATAACGTATGAAGACGAGGGTACGGTAGAGTACAAAGGATTGGAAATCGAGTTGAAGCCTGTTTGGAAATGGGTGCTCACGATTTGATTCCGTTGAGGCGGTGCGGAGTGGCATAAACAAAAAGAAAGCGAACATCACCGCGATGTCGCTTCCAAACCACTTTTTCCTTATTACTTAAATAATCATCCTCAACCTATACATAGGCTTGCGATGTCGTGGAAAAATACCACTTAATTACCTTAAATACCACTTTCTTCATAATCAATCTCCTTTAAAAAACAAACCTAACAAAAAACTTTTAATACACTAAAAATCTTTTTTACGCCGCAAATATAAATACAATATTTGGAATACGTGCTATAAAAATATGTTTTATAACACATTTTTATCGATTTAACACTATTAATTAAAATTCGGGAGCGGATGAAAAGGAGAGGGTTTCGCCTGTTTTTGGATGGCGGAATTTGATGTAACTTGCGTGAAGGCAGAGCCTTACGTCTGTGCGACCATACAAGGCATCGCCGTGAATCGGAGCGCCGAGTCCGAGGGGACGGCAGTAGGCAGAATGCACGCGCAACTGGTGGGTGCGGCCCGTGAGAGGAGAAAATTCCACGCGAGTGGTGTCGCCGAAGCGTGCGACCACGCGGTAGCGTGTCACAGCCTCCTTGCCTTCGTCGAAGTCCACGCGCTGGCGCGGACGGTCGTGGTAGTCGGCAGATAGTGGCAACTTTATCTCTCCCTCATCGTCGGGCAGGTTGCCGTCGAGCAGTGCAATGTATTTTTTCTCAACCTCGTGGCGTTCAAACTGTTGTCGCAGTGCGGAAAACACTTCCGCCGTCTTCGCTACGATGAGAAGTCCGGAGGTGTGCTGGTCGAGACGGTGCACCACCATCAGCCCCTGAGACTGCGGAAACCGGCGGCGAGCCACATCGGTGACCGACACTGAGCCGTCGCGTCCCGGAGCGGAGAGCATCCCCGACGGCTTGTCGACGACCCACAGGCAGTCGTCCTCATAGACAGTGCGCAGACGGCTCTCAAGGTCGTTGCCGCCTTTCAGCGGGTTAGGCTCAACCGCCATACCCTGCATCATAAAATTGAGTATGGGTTCGCACTTGCTCTTGCAAGCCCCGTAGAAAAATCCGTCGCGGCGCAACTCGCCTACCGGTGACCTCCCGACCCAAAATTCACCCATCGCAAGTGGCGTATATCCGTGGGTCAGGGCATACTGCAGCAACTTTGGCGCAGCGCATTCGCCAGCCCCAGCCGGAGGCATCTCCCCCCGGGCTTCGGCAAAAATTTCGGTGAGAGTCTGCCGCTCGCCGAGGGCGTTGACCATTACAAAACGGTCGAATATCCACCGTTGCAGCCGTTCCGACATAGCGTGGCGCAATTTCTTCAGCGATGCCACTTCCGCATCGAGGGCATTGCGCCTGGACTCACGGGCATCGACCGCCTCCTTGTGGCGTCGTTTTATCCGCCGCAGTTCCGCTTTCTGGAACTGGCTCTCCGCCACGAGTGCCGCGCAGTCGCTTCCGTCAAGCCGCTTTTGGTCGCGCTCCTGTTTGCACCTCGCCATCAGTATTTTGTAGTCAGCCACCTCCTTGTCGCGTGCCGAGCGTGCCGCCGACAAGGCTTCGTCCAACGCCTTGCGCTCAGAGGATTGCAAGGCGTTGGCTATGAGGTGGTTGATTCCTGTGATTTCCGCCTCCTTGGTCTTGAACACGCCGTCGGGCTGGAGAATGTCGTAGACGGCAGGCACGAAGAATTCGTGGTTGTTTGCGTGCGCAAGGTTGCCCGAAAAGGCGGCAAGATAGCCCAGCGTGCCTCTGGCATCGCGCGCCACGAGCACACCCATCATTTTGCCCGCCGACAACTCCTCCTGCCATTCGCCGCAACCATCGAGATAGCGGCGCAACGAAGCGGCGGCAAGGCGCACCAGAGGGTGGGGCACATAGTAGAAAGGAAAAGTGAACATCTCCGGCAACTTGATGCCCGAGATGTCGCCCTCTATGCTATGGAATTTGCTGTCGTCCAACTCAGTCCTCCCGATTGTCCTCCGCACGCAGTTCGGTCGGCGTCTTGCCGAAGTGGTGCTTGCAGAAATTGGAGAAATACGACACCGACGAGAAGCCGTAGCGTTGCGACAGGTCGGTTATTGAACGGTTAGTATTTTTTAGGTCATCAAGCATCCGCTCGGCCTTGCGGTCGAGAAGCCATTGCTTCACCGAGGTCTTGAAATGGCGGCGGAACTTGCGTTGGAATGTGGTGACTGGCATGTGCATAATTGCCGCAAAATGCTTCACGTCGGTAACATTCTCGAAGTTGCCGAGCACCATCTGTTCAAACTTGCGGTTGAAGCAGAACAGAGGATAGAAGAACTGCGCCAGTTGCTCCTTGTTGTAGTAGTGCAGCATCAGGAGAAACAGTTCCTGCTTCTTGACCTTGAAATATGCCTGGTCGGCAATGCCGTCGCCGATACAGTCGAGAGTGGACTGCACAAACGCCGACACGCGCTCATTAATTGGCATCGTGACATATTCGCATACTTCGCCCTCATCAAGGCAACTGTCGTGCATCAGGTTGACGAGTGAATAGTTTGCACCGAACGGCTCTTTTTCTGTGAACGACACCGTCATCACGAAACTGCCCGGCTCGATGGATGCAATCAAAAAGGAATTGCACGGCACCAACGCAATGTTGCCGCACTTCACCACAGATACATCAAGTTTGTTGATTTTAAGTTTAGCCTTTCCCTCCAAAACAAAAAACAATTTGGAGCGTGACAATTTTTCTTCAACAAACAGTACGTCAGACTCAGTCCTTCGGTCTACAATTCTTATAGGTGCATCGTTCGGCGACTCGTCGCCCCTTGTTTGTGTTATAAGTTCATTTTCAATAACCATGTGGTAACAGCCTTTCTTATGGTTTTTCACAAATATAAGCCGTTATGCACCAAAAACCAAGTCTACGCCCTGAATTATGCTTTTTTAGGAAATTCGGCATCCATGTGGGCACATCGCCGTCAGTATCAGTAACTGAGTCGCAGACCTACGGCGAGTTGGAAACTCCAGTCGTTGCGGCGGCGAGCCGGCGAATTGCTGTCGTCCGACAAATCGTAGACCACCTGCGGCTCGGCAAAGATGCCGTAGCGGTCGGTGATGTTGAACTGCACGCCTGCTCCGGCGTTGAGCGAGCCCTGCCACGGACGGTTGTTGAGGTTCGACTTTCGCGAAGCGGATTTCTGTTCGATGCCTGATGCCACGACCGTTTCCTTCTTTGTTGATGCCACGCATTTCTCCACAGTGCCGCCGGCAAGGCCGTAGATGGTGACGTAGCGGCTGTTGAGGAAATTGTAACTAACGGTAACCGGCACGCCGACATAGTGCATGCGCACTTTCGACGAATAGTAGTCGACAGCCGATCCGGAGCGGCATTCCGAGGTGGCAGACGTGTAACTTACACCGGCGTTGATGCCCCAGCGTTCAGTAATCATATAGCGGAACGAAGCCGAGTAACTTACCGGGAAACTCACCACCTCGCTGGTCGAGGTCGGCTCGTCGATGTTGTTTGCCGCCGCTTCAAGATAAGTGTTGCCGAAATCAGAGCCGTCGGCGGCAAAAAGATAGTTGTTCTGTCCGCGCAAAGCGGCAAATCCGTTGGTCGACGAACTGCTGCCCTGGCCGAAAGCCGTGTTGGCAGACAATGCCACCTGGAAGCGACCGTCGGTGTCGGCGGCTTTCGATGATGTCCGTTGCCGTGGAGTCTGCTTGGAAGTGCCGTCGGGCGTAGTAGGTTTTGCATCGAGGAACTCGCGCACAGTGCCTGACTGTTTTTTTGGGGGAATGCTGTCGGATGGAGCGGCTTCGCACTCTGGCTCTTCGTCGGCCGATACCAGTACCGGCGACTCCGCCAACTCCGATGCGGCAAGCACTGCCGGCTGCTTTGCCGCGCTTGGTGTGAGAGATTCAGCATCACCAGCACAGGCAATCAGCGGACTCTCTGGCTCGTTTCCGGCATCACTGGCAGGAGATGAAGCCTTGGCAGTGAGTGGCGACGACGGTTGGACGGCGACATTGCCGCCGGTGCGCGACATCAGGAAATATGCCCCGACAACCACTGCCAGACACGCCGCCACGGCGACTGCCCGCCACACCACGGTCAGCACCCGGCGCTGCTGCGGTTTCGGAAGGTCCGCCTCAATGCGTTGCCACAGGTCGGTGCGGGGCTTCACCTCGCAGCCGTCGACAGCATCACGCAGTGACTCAAGCCATTTATCATCGTTGATTTTCATATATTGTTCTCTTTTCTCAGATATTCTTTAATTTTTTTTGCCAACAGGGATTTGGCCCTAAAAAGTTGCGACGACGACGATTTCTCGTTGATGCCCATCTGCTCGGCAATCTCGCGGTGGCTCATCTGCTCAAAGGTGTAGAGGTTGAACACCGTGCGGTAGCCGTCGGGGAGCGATGCCACCATCTCAAGAATCACCGATGCCGGCACTGCCGATGCCTCCGGAGCCTCCTCCTCGAGATCCTCGTCGCGCACATTGTCGATGTCCACCGCCTCCACCTGTCTGTTGCGGCGCAGATAGTCGAGTGATCCGTTGACCATCACTCTCTTGAGCCACGCCATCAGCGACCCTTCGCCGCGGTAGGTGAATTTGCGGAAGTTGGTCAGCACGTTGACAAACACGTCGTGGAGCACATCCTCTGCGGTCTGCCGGTCGGAGAGATAGCGCACGCCGATGGCAAGCATGACGCCGCCATAGCGTATGTAGAGTTCGCGGCGCGACTTTTCGTCGCCTCGCAGGCATCCTTCGTATATCTCTTCTTCTGTCATCATCTCCTTTCACCTTATTAACGGAGGTAGCGCAAAAATACTGCATCGCAGCGAAAAAAATGCAGGGCGGTGCAGTAATTTCGGCAAACGGTCGTTTTATTGACAAAAAGCAAGCACTCGCAATGACAGAAGCAAAACGCAACATAATAGTCGTGCTGATAGGAATGGTTTCAGCCATGCTGATATTCTCAGCATGCGGCATCGACGGCAACGACATTACGGCAGGCAGCGCCCAGTCGACTGTCAACGCCACAATCGGCACATTTCTGAAAGAGTCGGACACGTCCTACTACATTGACAGCGACAGGGGCAACAAACTGTATGTGACCAACTACACCGACCTGCTCGACGACGGCTACGCCTCTGGTCAGCGAGTCTATGCCGAGTTTGTCGGCACTGTGGCGAAAGCACCGTTTGTGGGGTCGGTCAAGGTGACCTATGCCTATCCCGTTCTCGTCAAGCAGATTGCCGCCGCCGGCAATGCCGCCGCCGACGATCCTGTCGATGCGTTGCGCATCTGGAACTCGCGGAACTTTCTCAATATCCAATATATAATCAAGACCAGTGGCACTTACATCCACAGCCTGGATCTTGTCACTGTCGACAGTCCCAAGAAGCAGGAAGACGGCTATCGGTATCTGGAACTGCGCCACAGCCTTAACGGCAACACCGCGCTGACAAATTTCGTAGGCATTGCTTCGTTCGACATTTCCAAATACCTTGCCGACTCTTCCGTCAAGGGATTCATCATCCGCTACAAATCACTCAGCGGAAAAGAAATGTTTGCCCAATGCGACCTCGCACGAAACAACAGCGACGTGATGCTCGAAACTGAGCCCAACGCCGAGATGGGCAGCGCATTACTCGTGAAATAGCCTCCGATTTGGCACAAAATCCATCTGCACAACATTTTTTCAGACTGTCGTGCGCCGATTTTCCGTTGGCTTGCATTACATTTGCAGAGAATTAATTCAAAACTGGATGAAACCAAATTTTCTCAAGGGGTTGCTCAACCGCATATTGGTGCTGCTCCGCTACATTTGGCGCGGGTGCGTCAAATCCTGGAAATGGTACAAGCGCACTTACAAAAGCGCGCGTTGGTATGGAAAAATCGGAATTGCGATTGCCACTTTCATCGTGGCATTCATTCTCTACCTCATAATGGTCGACATCAACTTCCTGTGGCTATTTGGCCGCTCGCCGAGCCTTCACGACATCTCGCATCCGAAGCAGGAAGAAGCCTCAATCGTGTATAGCGCCGACGGCAAAGTGCTCGGCCGCTACTATCGCGAAAACCGCATCCCTGTGGAATATGATGAAATCTCGCCGATGCTCGTCAACGCTCTCATTTCCACCGAGGACGAGCGTTTCTACAGCCACTTCGGCATCGACTTCCAAGGCGTTGTCGCAGCCGTCAAGGATATGGCGTTGCACCACGAAGCCCGTGGCGCAAGTACGATTACGCAGCAGTTGGTCAAGAATATGTTCCGCACCCGTACGGAATACTCCACAGGTCTCACTGGTTTCATCCCCGGTGTGCGCCTTCTTGTGATGAAGACCAAGGAATGGGTCACTGCCGTAAAACTTGAGATGTTCTACTCCAAGAAGGAAATCCTCACCATGTATCTCAACACGGTGGATTTCGGCAGCAACTCGTTTGGCATCCGCACCGCCGCAAAGACCTATTTCAACACCACTCCAGCGAAACTGAAGGTTGAGGAGTCGGCTGTGCTGGTGGGTATGCTCAAGGCTACCACCACCTACAACCCACGCATCAACCCTAAGAACAGCAAGAGCCGCCGCAACGTGGTGCTGAGCAATATGCTCCGCAAGCGTTTCATCAACCGTGAGCAGTACGACTCGCTCAGCGAGTTGCCGCTCAAACTCAACTACACTCCGGTGAAGCCCACCGACGGCCGCGCGCCTTATTTCCGCGACGTGCTCGCCGACGAGTTGCAGAAGGGCTGGTGCAAGGACAACGGCATCGACCTCTACGGCGACGGACTGCGCATCTACACCACCATCGACTCGCGTATGCAGACCTATGCCGAGGAGGCTGTGATGAAGCACATGCAGCAAGTGCAGCGCAACTTCAAGGCAGACTGGGGCAACGAGAACCCATGGCGTGACGAGAACCACCAGGAGAAGAAAGGGTTCATTGAAGACATTGCTAAGCGCACCGACTACTACAAGCAGCTGTCTGCGCGCTATCCCGACGACCCCGACTCGGTGAACTACTATATGAATTTGCCTCACAGGGTGAAACTCTTCGACTACGCATCGCCCGACCATGTGCGTCAGGAGATGATGAGTCCGATGGACTCCATCCGCTATATGGTCCGGTTTATGCACTGCGCATTCCTCGCCATGGAGCCTGAAACAGGTGCTATCAAGGCGTGGGTGGGCGACATCGACTACAACCATTGGCAATACGACAAGGTAACTGCTGAGCGCCAGCCGGGATCAACATTTAAACTCTGTGTCTACACCGCCGCTATGGAGGCCGGTCTTGGTCCGTGCGATGACCGTGTGGACGAATGGAAACAATATGATGCCTACGACAGCGAAGGAAAGCCAACGAAATGGGCTCCGCGCAACGCCAACGGCTACTACACTGGCGGAGCAATGTCGCTCAAGCATGCGTTCTCCAACTCCATCAACTCCGTGGCTGTGGCTGTGGCAAACGAGGTGGGACTTGCTCGCGTGGCAGAGGTTACGCGCAGTCTCGGCGTGCAGTCGCCGCAGAAGCAGACACCGGCAATGGCTCTGGGATCTAACGACGTGACATTGCTCGAACTCGTTGATGCGTACTGCACCGTGATGAACAACGGCCGCCACAATCCGCCGGAATTTGTAACACGCATCGAGGACAAAAACGGCAAGGTGCTCTACGAGGCTGAGCCTGAAAACCGACAGGCTATCACTGAAGAGTCGGCGTTCCTGATGCAGCAGATGTTGCTCGCCGGAATGACTGAGCCGGGCGGCACATCGCAGGCTTTGTGGGGTTACGATATCCACCATTTCGACACCAACTTTGGCGGCAAGACAGGTACAACGTCCAACAACAGCGACGGCTGGTATGTGGGTGTGACCAAGAACCTCGTGGCAGGTTGCTGGGTAGGCGGCGAATACCGTAGCGTGCATTTCCGCAGCGGCCGTATGGGTCAAGGCAGCCACACCGCTCTCCCTGTATTCGGCTACTTTATGGAGAAGGTGCTCCGCGATCCGCAACTGGCGAAATACCGTGGCAAGATTCCAGATAAGGCATCGTTTACAGTGTCGCGTCCGTACAACTGCCAAGGCTATGTCGAGCCAGTCGACACTACGTTCAACGACAGTACCAACCCTGACCTTATCGAGATTCCCGACGAGGAGATAGAACTCGAGAATGCAGGTGAAAACGCCGGTGTAGGCGCCGGCGAGCCCGACCCCGCCCAGCAGATTTAGAAATCGCTGGCTTCTGCGCGTATCTTTGCAAACGTTGCTTCGGTTCTATAGTACTTTGCACCTGCAATCAATAGAAGATACGGTCGATGACCTAGTGATTATCTGCAAGAAAAACGGAGGTGCTTTGTCATAATGTGTCTCAGTAGACGTCTGGTGGAGAGACAGGACTACGCTGAGAGGCGTGCCATAGTTGGCAGCGCGGCAGCGCGCCGTAGGGGCGCTATATTCTGGAGAGAAAAACACATTGAGTGAAAAAATATATTGGGTAAAAAAACGATAAAAAGCTTGTAGTATTCGATAAAGTTTTATATCTTGCCGACGAAACATAAAAACACAATATTATGAAAAAACTATCATTATTCTTTTTAAGCCTCATCTCGTGTATTTGTGCTTTTGCCAATAGTCCTGTTGATGTGGAAACTGATTCAATCTCCAATGATGAATTGCAGGAATTTTACAGTTTTAAGCAGCGTCGCACATTGCGTGGTTTGAAAGTGTTTGTTGACACTGGATTCTTGTGGAGTATTGACAATAATGATGGTTATGATGATCCGGACGAGTATTTTTTGCCTAATCTGTTTCCGGTGACAGCGTCGGTGGGCTATCAATTCAATAATTACATTTTTGTTGGAGGAGGCACTGGAATGCACTTGTATGCTACCAGCAGGAAGAGTTATCTGACAGTGCCGTTGTTCTGGAATGTGAGGATAAATTTCCGGAACGGAAAGGTGTCGCCGTTTTTGGATTTTCGGAACGGCGTGACGTTAGGGTCATGTTGCGGATACCTCGGAGACATCGGATTAGGAGTAAGAGTGGCGATGAAAGATCGACATGCGCTATTTATGACTCTCCAGTATGACGGATTGCTTAATTTTTACGGTCCATTAGGCGACGGATGGTATGGCATGGTCTTAGGACTTAAGGCCGGATATGAATTTTAATGTTGAAAATTTGCAATAAAAGTCGGATTTTTGCTTGCATAATTAAAGATTGTGCGTACCTTTGCAAACAAATAAACACTTTATGCTAACTATGCAACTTACACATCATCACCACCACGCCGTCCATTCGTCAGAAGAGGTTGGCCGATTGGCTATTGCGTAAGTTTCATATATGATTGACTACGAAACCGGTTGCCTCTCCCGAGTGTGACCGGTTTCTTTTTTATTAACTTCGACAATAATTAATATATCTACAATATGCTACGAATTGCTGTACAATCAAAAGGTCGCCTCTACGACGAAACGATGGAACTTCTTTCGGAGGCAGGCATCAAACTCACGGCTGTGAAACGCTCTCTGCTCGTGCCAAGCCGCAACTTCCCTGTCGAACTCCTCTTCCTGCGCGACGACGACATCCCCGACTCCGTTGCCACCGGCACTGCCGACCTCGGCATTGTGGGCTACAATGAGGTGATGGAGAAGCAGCGCGATGTGGAAATAATCAAGCGTCTGGGCTTCAGCCGCTGCCGCATATCGCTTGCCGTGCCCAACACTGCCGACTACAACGGAATCTCGTGGTTCAACGGCAAAAAAATCGCCACGTCCTATCCCGTAATTCTCAAGAAATTCTTCGCCGAGCAGGGCATCACTGCCGAACTCCACGAAATCAGCGGGTCGGTGGAGATTGCGCCGAGCATCGGTCTCGCCGATGCCATCTTCGACATTGTGTCGTCGGGCAGCACTCTGGTGAGCAACAACCTTAAGGAGGTGGAAAAGGTGGTAGACTCGGAAGCCGTGCTTATCGGGGGCAAGACCCTCGACGCAGAGAAGCAGGAGGTGCTCGACGAACTCCTGTTCCGCTTCGAAGCCGTCAAGGCGGCACAGGGCAAGAAGTACATCCTGATGAATGTGCCGCGTGAACGCCTCAACACGGTGCTTGAGATATTGCCAGGCATTAAGAGTCCTACGATTCTGCCGCTCGCCGACAACAACTGGTGCTCCGTGCACACTGTGCTTGAGGAGAAATTCTTTTGGGAGATAATCAACCGGCTGAAAGCCGCCGGCGCGGAGGGCATCCTCGTGCTCAACATCGAAAAAATGGTATTGTGAGAAAAATCCGCAACAATGGAAATCAGCATATACAATAATCCAGATGCCGCGACGCTTCAGCAGTTGCTCCGCCGCAACGCCAAGGGTGTGGACGACATTGCCGACACCGTGCGCAGCATTATGGACGAAGTGAAGCAACGCGGCGACGAGGCCCTGTTTGAGTTGGAACGCCGCTTTGACTGCCCGTCGCTCTCCGACCTTACGGTGAGCGACAGCGAATTTGATGAAGCCGAACGGCTCGTCGATGACAGCCTCAAGGCCGCCATCAAGGTGGCTGAAAGCAATATACGCAAGTTCCACGCAGCGCAGTTGATGACACCGATTGAGGTAGAGACAACACCCGGAGTGGTGTGTCGCCAGAAAGCCGTCGCCATCCGCAACGTAGGGCTCTATGTGCCGGGCGGCAACGCGCCGCTGTTCTCCACGGTGCTGATGCTCGCCGTGCCAGCCAACATCGCCGGCTGTGCCAATGTGGTGCTCTGCACCCCTCCGGGCAAGGACGGCAAGGTCAATCCGGCAATCCTCATGGCGGCGCGTCTGGCAGGAGTGGACAAGGTGTATAAGGTAGGCGGTGCACAAGCCATAGCCGCCATGACCTACGGCACTGCCACCGTGCCGCGCGTCAACAAGATTTTCGGTCCCGGCAACCGCTTCGTAATGGTGGCAAAGCAACTTGCGCAGGTGAGCGATGTAGCAATCGATATGCCGGCAGGGCCGTCGGAGGTGATGATCGTTGCCGACGATGCCGCCAACCCGACGTTTGTCGCCGCCGACTTCCTATCGCAGTCGGAGCACGGACCTGATAGCCAGTCCATCCTCGTGACCACAAGCAGCCGCCTTGCCTCGGCAGTGGCTTCGGAGGTCAACACACTGCTCCGCCGTCTGCCACGTCAGGAACACATCAAGCAATCTCTGTCGAAGAGCAGCATCATCGTGGTTGGCAGCGACGATGAGATGATGGCAGTGGCAAACCAGTACGCTCCAGAGCACCTCATCATCAACCATAGCGATGCCGAACGCCTCGCTGGAGCGGTGGAGAATGCCGGCAGCGTGTTTCTTGGGCAGTATGCCTGTGAGAGTGCCGGCGACTATGCCTCTGGCACTAACCACACGCTCCCCACAAGCGGCTATGCCCACGCCTACAGCGGCGTGAACATCGACAGTTTCACGAAAAAAATAACATTCCAGAGCATCACAGCCAAAGGCATCGCCACCCTCGGTCCCGTTATCGAGACCCTTGCTGAAGGCGAAAGTCTTGATGCCCACAAACTTGCAGCAACAGTGCGCATCGAGCAGGTCAATGCACAGAAATAGGAGGTAAAAGATTATGGATTTGAAAAAGACAGTAAGGGAAAACATTTATAACCTTGAGCCCTACAGTTGCGCCCGCAACGAGTTCAGCGGCGAAGCATCGGTGTGGCTCGACGCCAACGAGAGTCCGTACAATGCGCCCTACAACCGCTATCCCGACCCATTGCAGACCGACGTGAAGCGGCTTATCAGTCAGCAGCGCGGCGTGGCTGCAGACCAAATATTCCTCGGTGTAGGCAGCGACGAGTGCATCGACATGACCTATAGGGTGTTCTGCCGTCCGGGCATCGACAATGTTGTCGCCATCGACCCTACCTACGGCATGTATGAGGTCTGCGCCGCCGTCAACGACATCGAGTACCGCCGCGCACCGCTTTCCGCCGACTTCACCCTCGACATCGAGCAGATTTTCGAGAAGATTGACGACAACACCAAGGTGGTGTGGATTTGCTCGCCAAACAACCCCACAGGCAATGCCTTTCCGCGCGAAGCCATCGAGGCAGTCTGCGCCGGGTTCAACGGCATCGTGGTGGTCGACGAGGCATATATCGACTTCTCCTCCAAGGGTAGTATGGCCACGCAACTCTACCGCTACCCGAACCTCATCGTGATGCAGACGCTGTCGAAGGCGTGGGCGAGTGCGGCAGTGCGTCTCGGCGCAGCGTTCGCCTCGAAGGAGATTATCGACATCTTCAACAAGGTCAAATATCCCTACAACATCAACCTCCTCACCCAGCGTTACGCCATCGACCGCTTGACCGACAAGGCTCAGGTGGAGGCGTGGGTGGCACGGCTCATCGCCGAGCGCGACAGGTTGGCAAAGGTGTTGCCCTCCGTGGCTTGCGTAGAGAAAGTCTTCCCTTCCGATGCTAATTTCCTGCTTGTGCGCGTCACCGACGCCGATGCCATCTACGCCTATCTGCAACAGCAGGGCATCGTGGTGCGCAACCGCAACCGCGTGGCTCTGTGCAAGGGATGCCTCCGCTTCTCGGTAGGCACGGAAGAAGAAAACAACAGTTTGATTTCAGCACTTGAAAACTATGGAAAATAAGCAACGCATACTCTTCATCGACCGCGACGGCACACTTGTGGTAGAGCCGCCGGTCGACTACCAACTCGACTCTCTGGAGAAACTCGAATTCATCCCAGGGGTGTTCCGTAACCTGCATTTCATCGCCACGACGCTCGATTTCCAATTTGTGATGGTCACCAACCAAGACGGCCTTGGCACGGAGTCGTTTCCTATGGAAGATTTCCTGCCGCCCCACGAAAAGATGCTCAAGGCATTTGAGGGCGAGGGCATCACGTTCAGCGACATCGTGATTGACCGCACGTTTGAGCACGAACACAAGCCCACGCGCAAGCCAGGCACGGCTCTGCTCACGAAATATATGACCGGCGACTACGACCTCGCTTCATCGTTCGTGATTGGCGACCGCCTCACCGACATCCAGTTGGCGAAAAACCTCGGTTGCAAGGGCATCCTGCTTTGCACCGGAGGAGTGGGGAAGGAAGATGTGGAAAAGGCAGGGCTCGCCGATAGTTGCGCGCTGGTGGCTGAGTCGTGGGATCGCATCGCTGACTTCATGCGAGGCGGCAGCCGCACAGCTGAGGTGCACCGCGCCACTGCGGAGACCGACATCTTCGTGGGCATCGACCTCGACGGCCACGGCAAGTGTGACATCTCCACAGGTCTGGGATTTTTCGACCACATGCTCAACCAGATTGGCCGCCACGCTGGCTTCGACCTCACAATCAAGGCAAAAGGCGACCTCTACGTGGACGAGCACCACACCATCGAGGACACCGCCCTTGCCCTCGGCGAGGCTCTGCGGCGCGCCCTCGGCGACAAGCGCGGCATTGAGCGTTACGGCTTCGTGCTGCCGATGGACGACTGCGACTGCACTGTGGCTCTCGACTTCGGCGGCCGTCCGTGGCTGGTGTGGGAGGCTGACTTCAAGCGCGAGCGCATCGGCGAGATGCCTACGGAGATGTTTCTGCACTTTTTCAAGAGTCTGAGCGATGCCGCCGCGATGAATCTCTACATCCACGCCGACGGCACAAACGAACACCACAAGATTGAGGGCATATTCAAGGCTCTTGCGCGGTCGCTGCGTGCCGCTTCGCGCCGCGACGTGTTGCGCTACGAACTGCCGTCGACAAAGGGCGCATTGTAGCCTACTTTGGCAATAAATTATTACTTTTGCAGCATAATTACGATAATTGCGAACTATGGCATCTAAACTTTGGGAAAAATCCGTGGAAGTGAACCACGACGTGGAGACCTACACCGTGGGCCTCGACCGCGAAATGGACTTGTATCTTGCGCCTTACGATGTGTTGGGCTCAATGGCGCACATCACTATGCTCGAAAGCATAGGGCTGCTCTCTGCCGACGAACTGAAGAGTCTGCTGGCTGAGATGAAGGAAATCTATCGCGAGGCCACTGAGGGCAAATTCGTCATTGAGGAGGGCGTTGAGGACGTGCATTCGCAGGTGGAACTGATGCTTACTCGCCGCCTGGGCGACATTGGCAAGAAAATCCACTCCGGACGCTCGCGCAACGATCAGGTGATGGTCGACTTGAAGTTGTTTATGCGCTCCGAGATTGAGGCGGTGGCACTCACTACCCAGAAACTCTTCTCTACGCTCATTGCCCAAAGCAACCGCTACAAGGATGTGATTATCCCCGGCTACACCCATCTTCAGGTGGCTATGCCGTCGTCGTTCGGCCTGTGGTTCGGTGCCTATGCCGAGAGCCTTGCCGACGACCTCACGGTGCTTCAGGCTGCCTACCGTGTGACCAACCGCAATCCCTTGGGCAGCGCAGCCGGCTACGGCTCGTCGTTTCCCCTCGACCGCAGTATGACCACCCGTCTGCTCGGCTTCGAGTCGATGAACTACAATGTGGTCTACGCGCAGATGGGGCGCGGCAAGACGGAACGCACCGTTGCCAATGCGCTTGCCGGCATCGCCTCTACGGTGTCGCGTCTGGCTTTCGATGCCTGTTTGTTCAACTCGCAGAACTTCGGCTTCATAAAACTGCCTGACGAATACACCACTGGCTCGTCGATTATGCCGCACAAGAAGAACCCTGACGTGTTTGAACTGACGCGTGCCAAGTGTAACCGGCTGCAGGCGTTGCCTTACCAAATCACGATGATTCTCAACAACCTGCCGTCGGGTTATTTCCGCGATATGCAACTCATCAAGGAGGCATTCCTCCCAGCGTTCGATGAGTTGAAGTCGATTCTGACAATGGTCAACGCGATGCTTTCGGAAATCAAAGTCAACACCGATGTGGTGAGCGACGACCGCTACAAGTTTATGTTCTCCGTTGAGGAGGTCAACCGCCTCACGCGTGAGGGTATGCCGTTCCGCGATGCCTACAAGAAAGTGGGACTCGACATCGAGGCAGGTCGCTTCGAGCCGGTCAAGGAGGTGCACCACACCCACGAAGGGTCTATTGGCAACCTCTGCAACGACCGCATCGAGCAACTGTTTGCCGACACCCTTGCGTCGTTCCGTTTCGAGGACTATCACCGTGCCATCGACCAACTGCTGAAATAGGATGAAAACATTGCTTAAACCACTGCTTAAACCACTGCTGTACGGCCTTCTGCTCACCGCCTTGGCGGCGTGCGAGTCGGTCGACAGTCAGCGCATCCCTGCGCTTAGCGTAAACATAGACCTCAGCAATGCCGGATTGTGGCAAGTGTATGGCGTGAGTGGCTACGGGCAGTGCCGCATCTTCGACCGCAACAAGCATCTGCCAGCGGACTTCACCTTTACGGAGCGCACCTACACCGGCTTCGGCGGCGTGTTGCTCGTCTACGGCATCAACGGCCCTGTGGCCTACGACCGAGCCTGTCCGGTGGAGGTGGACAAGAACGTACCCCTCTATTTCGACTCCGAGACACTTGAGGCATTCTGCTCCAAGTGCGGCTCGCGCTTCAACGTCTGCGAAGCCGACGGCGTGCCCATCCAAGGCACAGCCCTCGAAAACCGCTACGGCCTGCAGCGGCTCTCCGTAGTCCCAGCCAACGGCGGCTACATCATCACACGATAAGCAACACGGCGCACCTGTGGCGCGCTATGCGCTTGCTGGTGCGGTGCGGAAGGAGACGAAAAAAGAGCAACGCTTTTCAGCATTGCTCTTTTCTGTGACCCCGGAGAGGCTCGAACTCTCGACCCAATGATTAAGAGTCATTTGCTCTACCAACTGAGCTACGGAGTCAACGTTTTGTTGATTTCGGTTGCAAAGGTAAGGGCTTTTTTTATATCTGCAAAATTTTCGGGCAATTATTTTTCAAAAACTTTTTGCTGTTTTTCGCAACCGCAATACTTACAGCGAAATAGCGTGATAAAAAAATTGCTGCGCCCCGCGGACGGAACGCAGCAGAAACCCAATTTAGAGCGGTAGACGAGGCTCGAACTCGCGACCCTCAGCTTGGGAAGCTGATGCTCTACCAACTGAGCTACTACCGCATTGCGGATGCAAAGGTAATGTTTTTTTTGCAAAATCAAAGAAAACCGCTACCTAAAACAGTGCGGGGTTGCAGGTGGGGCAAAAAAGTAGTAATTTCGCAGAAAAATTGAAAATTAGATGATTACGCAGGAACAATTAAAAGAGACAGAAGAACGCAAGTTGGCGTTGAGGAGGTATCTTTGACGTCGACTCGAAGAAAATAGAAGTCGAGGAAGAGGAACTGCGCACGCATGTGCCGAATTTTTGGGACGACCAGAAGGCCGCTGAGAAGCAGATGCGCAAAGTCAAGGAACTGCATTACTGGATTGACAGTTATGAAGAAATAGAAAAGATGGTCGGGGAACTCGAACTGGGTATGGACTTCGTGAAGGAGGAACTTGTCACGGAAGAGGAACTCGATGAGATGTATAGGAAAACCATTGAACGCTTCGAGGACGTGGAGTTGCGCAATATGCTGCGCCGCGAGGAGGATAAACTCGGGGCTGTGCTGAAAATTAACTCGGGAGCCGGCGGCACAGAAAGCCAAGACTGGGCTCAGATGCTGATGCGTATGTATCTGCGCTGGTGCGAGAAGCACAGTTACAAAACCTCCATCGTTCATCTCGTGGAGGGCGACGAAGCGGGTATCAAGTCGGTCACCATCCAGGTGGAGGGCGACTTGGCTTATGGCTATCTCAAGAGCGAGAACGGTGTGCACCGGTTGGTGCGCGTGTCGCCGTTCAACGCCCAGGGCAAGCGTATGACATCGTTTGCTTCGGTCTTTGTCACGCCGCTCGTCGACGATTCGATAGAGGTGAAGATCAACCCTGCCGACGTGTCGTGGGACACCTTCCGAAGCGGAGGTGCCGGCGGTCAGAACGTCAACAAGGTTGAGACTGGAGTACGACTCCGCTACAACTACAAAGACCCAGATACCGGCGAGACTCGCGAGATTCTCATTGAGAACACCGAAACACGTTCGCAACTCGACAACCGCGAGAATGCTATGCGCCTTCTCCGTTCGCAACTCTACGATATGGAATTGCAGCGCCGCATGGCTGAACAGGCAAAAATTGAGGCAGGAAAGAAGAAAATCGAATGGGGCTCGCAGATACGCAGTTATGTGTTCGACGACCGCCGTGTCAAAGACCACCGCACAGGCTTTCAGACGAGTGATGTGAATGCCGTGATGGACGGCGACATCGACGGCTTCATCAAGGCGTACTTGATGGAATTTGCCGCCAACGTGCAGTAGTCTTTCCGCCTTGCATCAACTAACCGATTAAAAGAATACAAGACCTATGGCAGGCTCAAACTTTATAGACTATGTGAAAATCCTTTGCCGCAGCGGCAAAGGCGGTGCCGGCTCGTGCCATTTCCACCGCGCCAAATATGTGCCCAAGGGTGGTCCTGACGGCGGCAACGGAGGCCGTGGCGGACACATCATCCTGCGCGGCAACCGTAACCTGTGGACTCTGCTCCACCTCAAGTATCAGCGTCACATCTTCGCCACCGACGGTCAGCCGGGCGGTGAATGCCGCAGTTTCGGCAAGGACGGCGAGGATAAGATTATCGAGGTGCCGTGCGGCACGGCCGTCTATGATGCCGACGACGGCAAGTTTCTCTGTGAAGTGACCGACGACGGCCAGGAGATCAAGTTGCTCCGCGGCGGTCGCGGCGGTCTCGGCAACTGGAACTTCAAGTCGCCTACCAACCGCACCCCGCGCTATGCGCAGCCGGGCGAACCGGCAATTGAGAAGTCGGTCATCCTCGAGTTGAAACTTCTCGCAGACGTTGGTCTCGTGGGATTCCCTAATGCTGGCAAGTCGACCCTTCTGTCATCGATTTCGGCGGCGAAGCCAAAGATTGCCGACTATCCGTTCACCACGCTCGAACCGAACCTCGGCATTGTTGGCTACCGCGGTGCGCAGTCGTTTGTGATGGCTGACATTCCGGGCATCATAGAGGGTGCAAGTGAGGGTAAGGGTCTCGGTTTGCGCTTCCTGCGCCACATTGAGCGCAACGCAGTGCTGCTGTTTATGGTGCCGGCTGATGCTGACGACATCTGCCACGAATATGAGGTGCTGCTCAACGAGTTGCAACGCTTCAACCCCGACCTTGTGGACAAGGGCAGGGTATTGGCGATAACGAAGTGCGATATGCTCGACGACGAACTGATAGAGGAGATGCGTCAGCATCTGCCTGAAGGCGTGCAGACGGTGTTTATCTCATCGGTTGCCGGACAAGGATTGGCGGAACTCAAGGATGTGCTTTGGCGCACAATTAACGACGAGGACAACCGCATCCCTACGCGCATTACACACCGCGACCTCGACATCAAGCACCGCGTGGCTGAGGAGGATGAATTTATCATCGAGCAGGAAAGCAGCGGCGAAGAAGACGAGACTTGGGAAGTGGAATGGCCCGACGAATATTGGGAAGAGGATTTCCAAGATGATTAGGTCACTGCATTTCAACCATAATGTCGGCAGCATCGACGCTTTCACAATGGAGCGCGGTGCTGCCGACATCGCTTCGCCCTATTCGGAGTTCAACTGCTGCGACTACACCGGCGACGATGCGGCGCACATCGTCCAATGCCGCGATGCGTTGAGCAAGAGTCTTGGCGTTGCTGCTGACCGTATCGTCACCGCAAGGCAGACCCACAGTGCCGAGGTGGCAGTGATTGACCGACTGCCTGTCGAGTCGCTTGTCGGGGTTGATGCGCTTGTCACAAAACTGAAGGGGATAGTGGTAGGTGTGTTTACCGCCGACTGTGTGCCAATCCTCCTCTGCGACCCAGAGGAAGGTGTGATTGCTGCCGTCCACGCCGGATGGCGCGGTACGGTCGCCGGCATCGCCGCCAATGCGGTGAAGGCAATGGTGGGCATCGGCGCAAAGGCTGAACGCATAGAGGCGGTCGTAGGTCCGTCTATTTGTCAAAAATGCTTTGAGGTAGGCGACGAAGTTGTGGCGGAATTTGCACGACATGCTCTCTCTCTCAACGACATAATCGTACACAATTCCACCACCTTCAAAGCCCATATCGACCTTGCGGCAGCCAACTGCCATTTGCTTGTGCAGTCGGGAGTGCCAAGGGGAAATATCTTGTTGTCGGGACTATGCACCAAGTGTCAGTCCGACAGATTTTTCTCAGCCCGCAGCCTTGGAGTCAACTCCGGCCGCATCCTCACGGGTATCGTCCGCCATTGATGCCCTATAGGCTTTCGGCGACATACCGAGCATACGTTTCACATACTTGCCGAAGAACGAAAGGTTCGGGAAATCGAGTTCATTTGCCACTTCCTTGATGCTCATGCGCCTGTCTTGAAGCAAGCGGCGGATGTCGTTGACTATCGACTGGTTTATGAGTTCGGAAGCCGTTCTGCCGCTGGTTTTCTTGCACACCGCTGATAGGTATTTCGGCGTGACGCATAGGCGGTCGGCATAGGCATCGACCGAGCGCGGACGCGGATAGGTGGACGACAGCATATCGAGGAATTTGCGGAAGAGCATCTCTGCCGAGGTGTAACTCGGCGGTACAACTTTCACGAAACGCTCAAGCAGGTCGAGCAACTCGAGGATAAAGGCGCGAAACAGCGATTCCATTACAAGGTCTTGATGGTGGCATTCCGCACGCGAAATCTTGGACTGCAGCAGTTCGTAGTACTGCATAAACAGAGCCATTTCGTCGTCCTGCAACAGGATTACCGGATTTTTGGAAAGGAACAGCAACAGATCCCAGCCGCCGTAGATGATGGTGGACAACTGCTCCACAAACTTCTTCGACAGGGCGATGCCGCGCGACTCGAAGTCGAGGGTCGCCGTACTCTTCTCAATCACGATGTTCGGCGGACAGATAAGCATTCTGTTTGGACCAATCTCGTAGTTCTCACCGTTGATGTTGATTGATCCGTGGCCTTTGAGACACACCACAAGGACAAAGAAGTCCATCTGCAGAGGAATAGGGTGTTTGTAGTCCTGGATTTTGTCGAAGAGGGCGATGTCGGTTTTGTACGACAGGCAATCTACGTCTTTGAAATCTTCCGGGTCGAGTGAGCGTACCATAACTGTTGGATGATTTTACTGTTCTGTTGTTCTCTTTTTTGTTTCGCACTGCAAAGTAGCAGAAACTTTTTCATCCAACATTGTCCTAATAGGGAACTAAATTATCCTAATTGCGAACAATGCTATTTTAGCGGTAAAATCGACCACTATTTGCTTTCCGCCAGCCACACTCCGAAAATCACGGCTGCAGAGCCGATGAGTGCAATGGTTGTTATGGTTTCTCCGAGGAGGAAGTAGGCGGCAATAAATGTTACTATCGCATTGAAATTAATATAGTTGGATGCTTTTACCATACCAATGCGGCGCACTACGGCATTCCAGATGGTAAAGCAGAGCATTGAGGCGATAAGTCCGAGGAAGAGTAGGTTGAAGAACACCGTAGGCAGTAATAACTGTTCGAGATGGAAACTCACCGGGTGGAAAAACGGCACCCAAATGGCCATTGAAACCAATCCATAGCCGAACACTTTGCGCGAGATGAACACGTCGCTGTAGCGTTTCGACAGGTCTTTGACCAGCAGACTGTACACTGCCCACGACAGTGCCGCTATGAAAGTCAGCACCGTGCCGTGCACGTTGAATGCCATCATATTGCTACCCTCCCACAGGATGACGACAACGCCAATCAGCGCCACCAGCGAGCCGAGAATCACCCGCTCTGGGCGTTTGGTGCGTTCGGAGCGGTAGAATGCCATACCGATAAGCGTGGAGAGTAGTGGCGTGAGACTTATCAAGATTGCCACGTTGGACGCCTGCATCAGTTCGAGTGCGGTGTTCTCGGTGATGAAGTACACTGAGCCGCCGAAGAGTGCGGCTGCAATGATTTTCAATTCATCGAGGAGCGACGACGCAAACCACCGTCCCCATGCCATAAACACGATGCACACATAGGCAAGCAGCGAGCGGTAGATGAAAATTTCGGTCGGCGTCAAGTTGTTGTTGAGAAGAGTCTTGGTCGACACGAACGTTGTGCCCCATACGCATACGGCGAAAATCGCCAAGAGGTGGAACAAGTATGTAGGTTTAGTCTTTGTCATAATCCATATTTTTTGGCGCCGGCGGATGGCGGCACTCTAAAAAAATGGCGGCTGCCTTGAGGGCAACCGCCATTTTATGCTTGTTGTCGGGTCAGTTGCGCTGCCTGTTAGTTGGCTGCTTCAACTGGAGTTACATTGATGAACTTGCGACCGCCTTTACCTTCTGTAAAGAGCACTGTACCGTCTACCAATGCAAACAAAGTGTGGTCTTTACCCATACCAACATTCAAACCCGGGTGGTGAACTGTGCCACGTTGACGTTTGATGATGTTGCCTGCTTTAGCAAATTGACCACCGAAGATTTTGACGCCCAATCGTTTGCTTTCTGATTCACGTCCGTTCTTAGAACTACCTACACCTTTTTTATGTGCCATTTCTTTAAACTTTTAGTGGTTATGCAACTACGTCTTTAATCTCTACTTGGGTGAAGCATTGGCGATGACCGTTCAAACGGCGATAACCTTTGCGGCGCTTTTTCTTGAAAACAAGCACCTTGTCACCTTTCACGAGGGGACGTTTTACCTCGCAAACAACTTTTGCACCTTCTACGGTAGGAGCACCAACCTTAACGGCACCGTCGGCATCAATCAAGAGAACCTTGTCGAAGTCGATTGAATCGCCTTCCTTAACGTTCTCGCCGAGATAGTGAACATACAAGAACTTGCCTGCTTCGGCCTTGAACTGCTGTCCCTGAATTTCTACAATTGCGTACATTTAAATAGAAATATTTTACAATTATGTCCGTGAGGCGGACCCACCCTTGGCGAGCCTCTTTTCAGAGCCTTTTCGGAATTAGCGCACAAAAGTACTTATTTTCTGCCCAACTTGCAAGTATTCTGCAATTTATTTTCTTTTCGGAGTGCAACATTGTTCAGTGGGACAGGTAAGTTGTCCGTTCCAAGTTGATGCCAAACTGCCTCAACTCCTTGTCGGAGACATTCATCAACTTTTTGTTTATCTCGTTGTGTTCCCGCAATGCTTCCAGTCCGGCTTGCATACCGCTAAGATAAAACTCGTGCTGTTTCTGGATGAAGCAACAGGCTTCGGCGGAGCAAAACACCCGTGCGACGGCCTCGTGCAGCGTCTTTGCCGGCTTGTCGTTGTAGAACACTGCGGTCTTCAGTGTATTGTATATCTGACGTCTGTCTTCATCCAGTTCCTCGCGCAGCCGTGTCAGCATGCGTTTGACGGAGAAACACTCACCGGCATGCTCGATAAACCCACTGTTGCTGATGCTCTTCCATGTGTCGATGTTGGTGCTGAAAATGTTTTCAGTAGTATGGTCTTCTACGGAGAAATTACGGTGGAGCAGGTTGCTCATAAACAGTTGCAGCGTACTGTCGGGCAATTGGTAAAGTTTGTCGGGCGAGTGCTGCCAGACGATGTTGTTCAAGGAGTCGGCGGTACTCAGTTCCTTGATATCAGAGGCCAGGTGATCGCAGAAATTGTCGAGATTGTGTATCACCATCATGGCCTCCGTCCGCTCCGTTGCCTGCTGTTCGCGGTGCTGTAGCCAAGCCGTAGTGCCGAACGTTACGATGATACCAATGATTGTGCCAAGCGTGCTGCTGAGTGCTTGTGTCCAGAAATCGGACAGTTTTTTCTTTTTTCCCATAATGCGTTTTATGATATTGTTTTGTTTGTTCGATGATTGGTAGGTTCGCTTAAGAGGGCTTCCTGCTGCGAGGAATCTGTTTTCGAAAGTGAAGGTACAACATATTAGCGAACAGAACAATAGATTGATCATTAATCTTTTGAAAATATCAATCCTAGTTGCTCCAAAATGCAACTATGGGCAAATGCAGCACTACAATGGACTCGGAGAAGGATTTTCCGCAAAAAAGAAATGCCGGTGGGGTTTGGGCATTTTTGCAAAAACGTGTATCTTTGCTACAGGCGGAAATCGCATCTGTGAGGGTGATTGTCCGCTACTCTAAACTGTCAAGAATATGCGCACAATCGAAGACTACATCACTCTGGCCCAAAAGGCTGTCGACTCTATCGCGTGTCCCTCGGGACGCCAACCGCAAGGGCTCTACGAACCTATTGTCTACGGACTTCAGCAAGGCGGCAAGCGTCTGCGTCCGGTAATCCTGCTGGCTGCATGCGATGCCGTGGGAGGCAACTGCCTTGAGGCTCTGCCACAGGCTGCCGCCATTGAGGAGTTTCACAACTTCACCTTGCTCCACGACGATGTGATGGATCGCGCCGACTTGCGCCGCGGCAAGCCTACGGTGTGCAGCAAATGGGACGACAACACCGCTATCCTTTCGGGCGACACGATGCTTACGCGCGCCACCCAACTGGTGGTCGACGGCGTTGAACCAGCCAAGGCGATTGCCTTGCTAAAGGTGTTTAACGACACCGCCGTCGGCGTGTATGAGGGACAGCAATACGATATGGAGTTTGAGAGCCGTACGGACGTAAGTATCGACGAGTATCTCGAAATGATTCGCCTCAAGACATCTGTGCTACTCGCTGGAGCGGCGCGTCTCGGTGCAATTATGGGCGATGCTCCAGAGCATCAAGCCAACGGTCTCCACGACTTTGCCGTAAATCTAGGCATCGCTTTCCAACTCCAGGACGACTGGCTCGATGTGTACGGCGACCCGGAAGTGTTTGGCAAGGCTATCGGAGGCGACATTATGAACAACAAGAAAACGTTCCTGCTCATCAACGCAATGAACAAAGTCGAGGGTGCAGACAAGGAAGAACTTGACTTCTGGCTTGGTAACAAGTCCGCCTATCCCGGCGAGAAGATTGCCGGCGTGACAGGCATCTACGACCGTCTCAACATTGGCGACATTTGCCGTCAGGCTGTCGAGACCTACAGCAAGAAAGCCATTGAGGCACTCCACTCCGCAGGGCTGAGTGCCGAAGCGACAGCATTTTTCGAGGCATTCGACAAGATGGTGATGGGAAGGAAGAAATAGACAGATGATTGACTCTCATTCACATATCTATCTTGAGGAGTTTGACGCAGACCGAGCCGAGGTGGTGGACCGTGCCAAAAAGGCAGGGTTGCGGCATCTTGTGTTGCCGAACGTAGATATGCAGACCTACGACGCTATGGTGGCAACCAGTCAGGCATATCCAGGCTACACGTCGATGGCGATGGGCTTGCACCCCACATCGGTAGAAGCCGACTGGCAAAGCCAACTCGATGCCACGGAGAGCCATCTCGGCGACCATCCGTTTATTGCCATAGGCGAGGTAGGCATCGACCTGTATTGGGACAAGACCTTCCGCACGGAGCAGATGCAAGTGTTCCGTCAGCAACTGCGGTGGGCTGTGGACCGCGACCTGCCCGTGATTATCCATTGCCGCGAAGGACTCGATGAAGTGTGCGAGGTGTTTGACCGCTTCGGGCGCACGCTTCCCGAATGTGTGTTCCACAGTTTTGGAGGCACTAAGTCCGATGTGGAGCGCATTCGTCGCTATGGCGACTTCTATTTCGGCATCAACGGCGTTGTCACGTTCAAAAACTCCCACATCGACGAAGTGCTCGACGTGATAGGGCTTGATCGCATCCTTCTCGAAACCGACTGCCCATACCTCACGCCAGTGCCGTATCGCGGCAAGCGCAACGAAAGTGCCTACATCCCATTGATTGCCGCCAAAATCGCCGACACGCTCAACGTCAGCATCGAGGAAGTGTCCGCCGTCACCGACAGCAACGCCGCCAAATTTTTCTCACTTGCCGGTCTTTGATGCTGTTCCAGATTTCTAGGACATAAAAAATGCGCCGCCTTCGGACGAAGGCGGCGCAGAGAATCTTATTGTTGCGCTTAATCTGTAAGTTCTTTTGGGAGCAACGGCATTGCGCCGTTTTGGGTGCATACGAATGCCGATGTCTTCACTGCGAGAGTGTGAGCCTCGGCAACAGACTTGCCTTTCAGTATCGACACGATGAATGCAGCGGTGAAACTGTCGCCTGCGCCAACGGTGTCAGCCACATCAACCTTGGGGGTAGGCTGGAACGACACGTTACCCGGAGTGAACACATAACTGCCGTTGATGCCGCAGGTGAGGATGAGCATCTTGAGGTTGTACTTGCCGAGGAGAATCCAGCATTTGTCCTGCAAATCGATGCCCGGATAGCCGAACATACGGCTCACGGTGACGAGTTCCTCATCGTTGATCTTTAGGATGTTGCAACGCTCCATAGAGTTGCAGAGGATTTCCTTGTTGTAGAAACCCTGACGGAGGTTCACGTCGAAGACCACGAGGTTGCCTTCCTCCTTGGGCATTGCATCGAGAAACTTGTTGATTGTGGTGCGCGACACAACGTTGCGCTGTGCGAGCGAGCCGAAGCAAACAGCGCGCGTCTTCTTGGCGAGAGCCTCAAGGCTTTCAGTGTAAGGGATGTTGTCCCAAGCCACATTCTCCTTGATTTCGTATTGAGGCACGCCCGCCTGGTCGATCTCCACCTGCACCGTACCCGTAGGGTAGGGCACTTTCTCGATGAGTTGATTGAGACCCTTGTCGGTGAAATTCTCGATGATTTCATTGCCGAGGGCATCGTCGCCCACTGCACTGACCACGCAACTGGGCAGACCCAACTGTGAAACGTGGTATGCGAAATTGGCAGGAGCGCCGCCTATCTTTTTTCCTTCAGGAAGGACGTCCCAGAGGGCTTCGCCCATTCCCACAACTATGTCGTTCATAAGAGATGGTTTTATATGTTAGATTTTCTTGATTTTCAGAGTGTAGTAGAGCAGGTAGACTACGCCGACAGTCATCACTGCCACTGCGCCAATCTGGCCGCAGGCGTCGGCTGCATAACCCATTGCGAGAGGGAATACCGTGCCACCGAAAAGTCCCATAATCATCAGTCCCGACACCTCGTTCTTCTTTTCCGGAGTGGAAACGAGAGCCTGCGAGAAGATGATTGAGAACACGTTGGAGTTGCCGAAGCCAATCAGACCGATGCCGATGTTGAGCAACACGAGCGATTTGCAGGCAAAGAGGATGCACATTCCGGCAAGAATCATCACGGCACTCAAGGCAAAGAACGTCTTAGGCGAAACAGATCGGAGAATGATTGCGCCGAGGAAACAGCCGATGGTGCGGAAGATGAAATATACGCTTGTGGCAAATCCAGCCTCTTCGAGCGGAAGCGACAGGCGTTCCATAATAATCTTTGGAGCGGTAGTGTTAGTGCCCACGTCGATGCCCACATGACACATAATGCCGATGAAGCAGAGCTGCACGAACGGACGGCCGAGCAGTTTGAGGCAGTCGCCGATGCTCGAAGCCTTGTCAGGCTTCTCCTCGTCGATAGGAGTTGCAGCAAGCAGGGAGATTGACAGGAAACTGATCACAGCATAGATGGCAAACAAAGCCCTCCAGCCAAGACCGAATGTAGGCAGCACCGTTGTTGCGCCCCACGCTGCGATAATCGGTGCGAGGAACGAAGCGATGGCCTTTACAAACTGGCCGAATGTGAGAGTCGATGCCAACTTGTCGCTACTGATAAGGTTGGAGACAAGGGGGTTGAGCGAAGTCTGCATAATGGCATTGCCGATGCCGAGCAGCGAGAATGATATGAGCATAATGGCATAGTTGTCGCCGAGAGTGGGAACAAACAGCGAAACGGCCGTTACTATCAAACTGATGAGTACTGTCTTTTTTCTGCCGATTTTGTTCATCAGCATGCCCGTCGGTACTGAGAAAATCAGAAACCAGAAGAACACGAGCGAAGGGAAAAGGTTGGCCTGCGAGTCAGAGAGGTCAAGGTCCTTCTGCACATAGTTGGATGCCGTGCCGACGAGGTCGACAAAGCCCATTACGAAGAAGCAGAGCATCACCGGGACTATCTGCATCAAGAATGATTTGCGGTTGGTGACAAGAGTTTGTGGCATATTTGTCGGTTTTGTTTAGTATGGTTAGTTAATGTTTAGGGTGTAGACTTTGAGATTGCTCACCTTTGCCTTCCCGCCCTTGGCAGAGATGCTGAGCGAAGAGTAGGGAGCGGTAGGGAACACAAGGTTGGTCATCACGCATTGGCCGTCGTTGCCAAACACCTCGATGCTTGAACGGTCGACGAACAGACGGAGCACGATTTTGCCCTTGTTCTCGTGGGTAGGCGTTGTGGTGACAGCCGGGAAATTCTCGCTGAAGTCAACGATGCCGCTCTTTGTGCGGTCGAACGACAGCGTGTGGGCTTGCGGATTGTAGGCAATGACCACCTTTTCGTCCTTGCTGTTGGAAAGAACAATTTCGGTGGTTTCAGCCTTTGCCGCGTCGATGGTGAGAAGAATCTCGCATACGCCGTCGTTGGCTGACGGGAGGCGGAACGAACGGGCATTCTTGCCGATGCTCGCCTTGTCGAGTCGTTGCGCGATGCCACTGCGCAGGGTTGTCAGTTCAGGCGATGGTGTGCTTGCTGCATAAATCTCGCCGTCGGGGGCTTGGAAGAGAGATATTTCGCGCGGAAGAGTGTTGGCACTGCGGAACTGCTTCGTCGGTACGTCGGCAGCATATTGCCAGTTGCTCATCCAGCCGATGGCAGTGCGGCGGTTGGATGGCGCATTGTGCCAAGTAACAGTGGCATAGTGGTCCTTGCCGTAGTCGAGCCATTTTGTGGGTACATTGCCGTCCTTGTCGGTGTCGACGGTAAACGTCTTGCCGTCAAACTTGCCGATGAAGTATTGCGTGCCACTGCCGCCGAAAGGACCGTCAGGGTTGATGTTGCAGATAAACATCCATCTCGACTCGCCTGTGCCGACAACTGGCAGTTCAAACAAATCCGGGCATTCCCAGACACCGCCTTGTGCGCCCAGACCCTTGCCGAAACTGCTTTGCAGTGTCCACGACTTGAGGTCGGACGAAGTGAAGATGAGCATTTCGTGGTCGAGTGCGTGGGCAAGGACAAGATTCCATTGCTTTGTATCGTTGTTCCAGAACACTTTCGGGTCGCGCGCTTCGCTTTCGAGGCAAATCACTGGGTTGCCGGGATAGGCGGTAAACGAAGTGCCGTTGTCGGTGCTTGCCGCGATGCTCTGCATCTGGCTTGTGCCGGCTGACGTGTACATTGCAACAACGGCATCCTTGCCGAAGCCGGCAGTGTTGTCGGTGTCAATCACGCTGCTGCCGCTGAACACCGCGCCGAGTCCGTCGGGGCGGATAGCCTCTGGATGGTGTGTCCAGTGGACGAGGTCGGCAGATGAAGAGTGCCCCCAAGTCATGTTCTGCCACTTCGAGCCGTAAGGATTGTGCTGATAGTAGAGATGCCATTCGCCGTCCTTGTAGAACATACCGTTAGGGTCGTTCATCCAGCCGTAGAGCGGAGTGTGGTGGAAAGCGGGGCGGTATTTTTCCCTATTGGAAACATCGAAAGAGTCGGTCACCTCCATAGCCTTCCAGCAGGCATCCTCCTTCGCCTCGCGGACAGAGCCGCGACCCTGAGGCGTTACAACGTCGAGAACCACGTTGTGTCCTTTGTAGGGAGTGAGGTCGAACGGCACGGTGTAGTCCGTCTTCGACTTGGCGAGACGCACATAGATCGTTTCGGCAATCTTGCCGTCGACAACGATGTTGATGCGTGCGTCGTCCGATGATTCCTGGACAGGAAGCAAGAGGTATCGGCCGGAGTCGGTGACTCTGACCAGCGTGTTGTTGACGCTTACATTGTTGACCTCAACACCGTTGGCGGCCATAGCCGCTGGCGATGCAGCAAAGAGTGAAAGTGCCAATGAAGCAGTCAGTTTAGTGAACAAATTTTTCATTATATGGGTACATTAAATTTCGCGGTAGGGTGGTTTTTCAACTCACCGACACAAAGTTAATTATAAGCGCAAGCGGCGGCTATCAAAATTCGTGCATAGTGTATCAAATATGTTGTATTGCCCAATTTATCGCAGTTTATGCACTGTTTTTTATAGTTTTGTGATTAATTTTGGTAATCCTTATTACCGATAGTGATTATGAAATTTACAAACCTGATATTTTTCTTGGCTCTCGTCCTTGGCATTTTCGGGTGTACGGAAAAGAAAGTCTACAGGATTGGAGTGTCGCAGTGCAGTCAGGACGACTGGCGTGCAAAGATGAACGAAGAAATCAATCGTGAGATAATGTTTCACGATGATGCCGTCGTGGAGATTCGTTCCGCCGACGACAGCAATGAAAAGCAGATTGCCGACATCAAATATTTCGTTGACAACAAATTTGACATCATCGTGATTTCCCCAAACGAGGCAGATGCGCTTACGCCGGTGATAAAGGAAGTGTATGAAAAGGGGATGCCGGTGCTGATCTTTGACCGCAACATCAACGGCGACACCTACACCGCACGCATCGGAGTCGACGATGAGGAACTCGGAGAGATGGCTGCTCACTATGCTATGCACATACTCGGGGCAAATCCCAAGGCGATAGAGATTTACGGACTTAAAGGCTCAACTCCTGCCGAAGGTCGTCACAACGGCTTTGTCAAGGAATTTACCTCCGCCGGAGGTCAGATTTTAGCGAGCGAGTCGGGCTTCTGGAACAAGGAAAACGCCGTTACCGTGGCAGACTCGTTGCTGCGAGTCTATCCCGACGTCGATTTGATTTACGCCCACAATGACCGGATGGCGATAGGAGCGTCGGAAGTGGCTCACCGGTTGGGACGCAGCAACATAAAGATTATCGGTATCGATGCCGCGCCCAATGTGGGCATTCAGGCGGTAGCCGACGGTGTGATTGACGCAACATTCCTCTATCCAACAGAAGGTCATCGACTTATGCAGACAGCGTTGGCGATACTGAAAGGCGAGCCATATAAGAAAGAAACCAAATTGCCGCTGGCGTCGGCGGTGGACAAGAGCAACGCCGACATCCTCCTGCTTCAGAACAAGACCATCAGCGACGAGACAAACAAGATGCAACTGCTTAAGTCGCAGATTGATGACTATTGGGAAAAGCATTCATCGCAAACCACACTTTTCTATGCCTGTGTGGCAATCATCGCACTTCTTTTCGGCATGGGCTTCCTTCTGCTCCGTGCCTATTGGCAGCGTAGCCGCCACCAGAAGACGCTTTTGGCGCAGAACAAACTGCTGGAGGAAGAGCGCGACAAGCAGCAACAACTCAACCGCCAGTTGCAGGAGGTGACACACTCCAAACTGATGTTCTATACCAACGTGTCGCACGACCTGCGCACGCCGCTCACGCTGATTTCCGAGCCGGTGGCGCAACTTGCCTCCGCCGGCAACCTCACGCCGCAGCAGTCCACGCTCATCAAGATTGCCAACAAGAATGTGAAGATACTGCAACGTCTGATAAACCAGATACTTGACTTCCGCAAATTTGAGAACGGCAAGTTAGATCTCCGCCTTGCCGAGATTGATTTCAGCAAGGCGATAAGCGACTGGATGGAGTCGTTCTATTCGATTGCGCGGAGTCGCGACATAAAACTGTCGCTGGCGAAACCTGCTGTGGACAAGCCTATTACGCTTGCTCTCGATTATGAAAAGATTGAGCGTGTGCTTTTCAATCTGTTGTCGAATGCGTTCAAGTACACTCCAGACAATGGTGCAATTACAGTGGCATACGATTGTGATGGCAAAAACCTGACGTTCAAGGTTTCAGACACTGGTTACGGCATCAGTGAGCAGGATCTTGGCAACATTTTCGACAGATTCTATCAAGTGGATCGGGTGCATCCGAAAGGATCTGGCATCGGACTGTCACTGGCGAAGGCTTTTGTGGAACTGCACGGAGGCAGCATCGCCGTAGAGAGCAAGGTCGGCAAGGGTTCGACTTTTACGGTTACGCTGCCGGTGGCTCACGTTGCGGAAGAGACCGTGGAGATGGAGAAGAACATCGGCAACAAGGACGTGACGGTGGAACTTGACAATGTTGAAGCAAAGATTGTGTTTGACGCCGACAAGCCTATCGTGCTGATAATCGACGACAATGCCGATATCCAGAAACTCGTGGGCGAGTTGCTCAACGACGACTATAATATAGTAACGGCATCCAACGGCAAGGAAGGACTGAGACAAGCAGTGAAGTATGTGCCCGACCTTATTGTCTGCGACGTGATGATGCCGGTGATGGACGGACTTGAATGCTGCAGCCGGCTGAAGTCGGACGTGACAACCTCGCATATCCCGGTGCTGATGCTCACGGCATGCTCTATGGACGAGCAGCGCGTGCAGGGCTATGCCTGCGGTGCCGACGGCTATCTGTCGAAGCCGTTCAGTAGTGCCGTGCTTAAGGCAAGATGCCAGAGCCTCGTGGCCAATCGCCAACTAATAAAAGAGTTGTGGCAATCGCCAGTGGCAGCCAAAGCCGCGGACAACGATGACGCAAAGAAACAGATTGCCAAGGCAACTGCAATCAATGAGATCGACAGCGATTTCTACAACCGCTTCCTTGAAATCTTCAAGGAAGAGATGGGCGACCCAAATCTCAATGTCGATGCCCTTGCCGCCAAACTCGGGCTCGAGCGGTCGCAGTTCTACAGAAAGATAAAGGCACTGACCAACTATGCCCCGGTGGAACTCATCCGACGGTTGAGGCTGCAACATTCGCGCAAACTCTTGCAGTCAACTGACAAGACCATAAGCGAGATTGCCTACGAAATAGGCTTCTCCACGCCGGCATATTTCTCCAAATGCTACAAGGATGCCTTTGGTGAGACCCCTTCAGAAGCACGCGCCAAGATGGCGTGATAAACGCTTGAACTGCAGTGGTTATTAAAAATCGTGCCAATGTTATCAAAAATCGTGCATTGCACGGAATTTGATAGGCAGTACAACATCCGTTATAGTACATATTCATTTGTAGGATTAATTTTGTGGGCAGAAATCCTTAAAATTGTCATACAAATGAAAAGATTTATTTTCAGTGCGTTTTTGCTACTTATGGTGGCAATGGTGACGCAAGCACAGAACATCACTGTGCATGGAACAGTCCTTTCGAAGTCCGACGGCGAACCGCTCATCGGCGCATCGGTGCTTTGTGAGGCAACAAAAGCAGGAGTGTCGACCGATATCAACGGCAAGTTTGATATCTCAGTCCCTGAAGGCTCGACCCTCAAGTTCTATTATGTAGGTTACAACTCAACCGTAGCAAAAGCCCAGTCACAAATGACAGTGCGCCTTGAAGAGAACACAGAGGTTCTCGACGAGGTGGTTGTCGTAGGTTACCAGACAGTGCGTAAGGCCGACCTTACAGGTGCTGTTTCGGTGATGAATATGAAAGAGCCGTTGAGCGAAAGCACCGGCAACGTGATGCAGTCGCTTTCAGGTAAGTTGGCAGGCGTAAACGTAGTGCCTGATGCAGCCCCTGGCGGCACGGGAACAATCCGTGTGCGCGGTATGTCGACAGCCAACTCGAGCAACGACCCGCTCTACGTCATCGACGGCGTGCCTACCGACAACATCAACTGCATCAATCCCAACGACATTGAGACAATGCAGGTGCTGAAAGACGCGGCATCCGCATCAATCTACGGCTCACGCGCAGCCAACGGTGTTGTGGTCATTACAACCAAGCAAGGCAAGGGCGACCGCATGACAATCAATGTGAACTATGCAGCGAGTGCGCAGACCATCGCCAAGCGTTACGAGATGCTCAACGCCACCCAATGGGGCGAGGCTTACTGGACAGCATCGAAAAACTCCAATATCGCTCCGTCGCACGTGCTTTACGGCAGCGGCGCAACCCCAGTGCTCCAACAGTATGTGGCAGGCAACACCAACTACGCCACTACCGACACAGATTGGCAGGATGAGGTGTACCGCACGGCATGGACCAACAACCTCACGGCATCAATTTCCAACAATACTGAGAAGAGTTCGGTGCTGTTGTCGCTGAACTACATCAACCAGAATGGTAACATTCAGGAAACATTCTACGAACGCTATTCAGCGCGCATAAATTCGCGCTACGATTTCAATAAATATCTGTCGGTAGGCGAAAATCTTCAGGTGGCACGCTGGAAAAACCGCGGTGTTGACGTAGCCGGCGACCGAGGCATCCCGTTCACAGCAATGAGCCAGCATCCGGCACTCCCAGTGCGCGGCGCTGACGGCTCGTGGGCACGCCCAATCGAACTCATCGCATCCGACCTTTCCAACCCGGTGCAGTTGATTGAAAACGGCAAGGACAACGACTATGCTTCTTGGCGTATTCTCGGCAATGCCTATCTTGAAATCCGTCCTATTGACGGACTTACACTGAAATCGAACATCGGTATCGAGCACAGCCAGTACTTCAACAACACTCTTGGCCGTGCCGTCAACCCAGGCGACGTGAACAGCGCATCGAGCGTCTACGGACAGGGCGACACCTGGACTTGGACCAACACAGCCAACTATACCAAGACATTTGCAAAGAAGCACCACTTGACAGTGCTCCTCGGCACGGAAGCCACCGGCTACACATTCCGCGACCTCTCTGCATCGCGCGAGGGCTACGCCTTTGAAGATGCCGACTATATGCAAATCGGTGCCGGCACAGGCACACGCAACAACGGCGGCGGCAAGACCCAATGGTCAGTGTTCTCGCTCTTCGGCAAAATCGACTACAACTACGCTGACCGCTACTTGGCATCGTTCACCATTCGCCGCGATGAGAACTCTCGTTTTGCCAAGGGCTACCGCACAGGTGTGTTCCCAGCATTCTCCCTCGCATGGCGTCCGAGCCAAGAGGCATTCTTCCCGAAAAACGACGTAGTGACCGACTTGAAGGTACGCTACTCTTGGGGTCAGAACGGTAACGCCAACATCCCGTCGCTCTACCCGGCATATTCGACCTACATCTTCAACACCGGCAACGGTGCCTACGACATCAACGGTACGAACTCGTCGACCACTTCGGGTATCACACTGGCAAGCACTGGTAACCCGACCCTCAAATGGGAAACAACCTATCAGAATAACATCGGTCTTGACATGCAGTTCTTCAAGGGAACACTCAACTTGAGCGCCGACTACTATATCAAGAAAACAAAAGATATGCTCACCATTCCGCCGGCACTCGACGTGGCAGGCGAGAACGCTTCAATCTGGCTCAACACTGGCGATATGAAGAACACCGGTTGGGAGGTGACCCTTGGTTACAATAGCCGCCAGTACGGCGACTTCTCTTGGAGCGGATCGTTGAATGTGTCGCAGTACAAGAACGAACTCGTTACGCTCAACTCGCGCCAGAAGTTTATCGGCGGTGACCAGCGTCTTATCCCAGGTCAGCCGATGGGCGTTTACTACGGATATGTGTGCGACGGCATCTTCCAGAATGCTGAGGAAGTGGCTAACCACGCGACACAGACTGGTGCAGCCCCAGGCCGCCTCATCTACCGCGATCTCAACAACGACGGCGTGATTGACGAAAATGACCGCTGCATCATCGGTGACCCTAACCCAGACTTGTCGTTGGGCTTGAACCTCACGTTCCGCTACAAGGCGTTTACTCTCGATATGTTCTTCTCCGGCGATTTCGGCTTCGACATCCAGAACCACATGAAGCGTCAACTCCTCTCAATGAGTTACGGCAACCTTTCAACTAACCGTGGCGTAGAAATCCTGAATGCCTGGACACCGACCAACACCGACACCGACATTCCGGCATTGACCCTTACCGACGACAACAACGAGAGCCGCTTCTCAACCTATTATGTTGAAAATGGATCGTACATGAAGATGAAATATCTGAAACTTTCGTATTCGTTGCCTAAGAACATCATCAAGAAAATCGGTGCAACCAATCTTGATGTCTACGGACAAGTGGAGAACGTGTTTACAATGACACGCTACTCGGGACTTGACCCTGAAATCCTCCCGGGCGAATACGGCGCACGCATCGACAACGGTGCTTATCCTCGTCCACGCACATTTACAGTGGGTTTGAATCTTCAGTTCTAACATTCAAAATGACCAACAATGAATATCTTTAAGAATATATTTACGAAAGCAATATATGCAACGGTTGCCATTTCGATGGGTGTGACTGCAGTGTCGTGCGATGACCTGCTCAACACAAAACCGCAAGGCGCATTTACCGACGAGCAGATCGGCGACGAGGAAGCCCTCGACCTGATGACCTCCGCCTATGCAACGCTCCTCAACCACTATTTCGGCAACAACGAGTCGTTTGCCGGTCCAATTACCAACTGGGTGTTTGACGTGCGTTCCGACGATGCCCTCAAGGGTGGCGACGGTGTGACAATGGAAGCCTATATGCACCAACTTGAGGTGGGCAACGTGCAGAGCGACAACGATGTGATCAACTTCAAGTGGCGCAACAACTACTTCTCCATCAGCCGTTGCAACACAGCCATCCGCGGCATCAGCAACTCCAAGTCGCTGACCGACTCCGAGAAGGCTTCCTACATCGCAGAGATGAAAACTCTCCGCGCATACTACTACTTCGATATGCTCCGCATCTATGCCAAGTTCCCTTACTTCGACGAGACTGTGGCAAACCCGAGCGAATGCCGCGCCGACCAGTACACCCGCGACGAGATTGCCGGATTTATCAAAACTGATTTGCGCAACTGCTATGAGGTGCTCCCGGCAAGCCAAGACCAGGTGGGTCGCTTTAACCGCTATGTGGCAGCAGCGCTGCTTGCCCGTGTGGACCTCTTTACTTCGGACTGGGCAGAGGCTGAGAAATATGCCGGATACGTTATCGATAGCAAGAAATATGAGTTGTATCCTAACTTCCTCGACATGTCGAAGCCGGAATACAACAATCAATACGAGTCGGTCCTCGCCATCCAGTTCTCGTCAGCCAACTCGCCTGACCAATACAACTTCAGCAACTGCTTGAACTGCACTTGGTCGGAAGGCAACCTCTACGGCAACGGCGACGATTTCTACCTCGCTTCGCAGAACCTTGTTGACGCGTTCCGTACCGACGAAAACGGCTTGCCTTATCTCAACGGCGCACCCGATGACAAGAATGTGGACAAAGCGGACTTTGAAGGCAATGTAGACCCTCGTCTCGACTTCACTCTTGGACGTATCGGAATGCCTTGGCGCTCCCACACCTACAACGAGAAATGGTGCCGCAACTACGACCTCTACGGCCAGTATTCAGGTAAGAAGCCTTATCCGGCACCCGAGTCGCCATACGTCAAGACCGGTATCGTGCCTTGGGGCGCATCTTCGCTCAACTGGATTCTTATCCGCTACGCCGATGTGATGCTGATGAAGGCAGAGGCATTGATTGAGCAGAACAAGAACCTTGAGGAGGCTCGCACTCTTATCAACGACATCCGCCGCAAGGCTGCGCGTTCGGTCGATGCATCCTACGAGCCAATCGACTGCAACCCGATGGTGGCTAACTACAGCGTGGGCGAATATCCGGCAACAGGCTGGAACCAGGAGTATGCCCGCAAGGCAGTGCGTATGGAACGCCGCCTGGAACTCGCTATGGAAGGTCTCCGCTGGTTCGACCTCGTGCGTTGGGGCAATGCAGTGCAGACGATGAACGCCTACTACTCATCGGAAGTGAAATTCCGTTCGTACTACCAAGGCGCAAACCTTACAGAGGACGAAATCTATTTCCCAATCCCAGTCAACCAACTCGACAATGCTGGCGACTTGTATAAGTAAACCATTAAAATCTCAGGAAAAATGAAAAAACTATCAAAATATAGCATCATCCTTCTGCTGTCAATGATATGCGGGATGCTTGGCTCTTGCTCGGAATTTGAACCGACAGGCTATACGGAGTTGTCGTCGCTGCAAAAAGTGAGCGACCTGAAGGCCACTGTCGACGGCTATGTGGTGAACCTTTCGTGGAATCTGCCACAGGACAACGACGTGGTTGGAGCATTGCTCATCACCAACGGCAACTCGTCAAATCCAATCCGTCTGGACGGAAAGGTTACTTCCTACGCTGTCAAAGGTCAGCCGATGGAAGAGGAATACATGTACACGGTCAAGGTGCTCTACGACGGCGGATATGTGTCGGAAGGCATCTCGGTGAAGGCCACTATTCCTTATGTGGAACTTGCTAACGTGACCGACCTTACTGCCGATGTCAACGGCCGCACGGTAACTCTCAACTGGACTCTTCCACAAGCCAGCGGCATCACTGCCGTAAAGGTGATTCGTGACGGCGATACCGATGCCGCAACAGTGCTTGAGGGCGCGGCTACATCGTGTGAACTCAAAGGTCAGCCGATGGACAAGGAACTCTCCTACACGGTTGCTGTGGTCTACGATGGATACTACGCATCGAAAGGCTCTACAGTGAAAGTGACCATCCCTTACATCACTCCTAAAATGGGTTATGTGATGCTTGCCGAAACAGTACAGCAGTTGCCTGACGACGACGAGCGCGCCGCAGCGGCTTGGTTCGCACAGCAGGAGAATGCAGAGTTTATCAGTCCGTCGAAGATTGCCGAACTTGACGCCGACCTCTATCCTGTGCTCTGGATTGAGATTGACCGCGTGGGCTTGCCTATCGGTTGGCAGAACCTCCCGGAGGCGTTGGTAAGCGATGAGGTGATTGTCGCTCTCCGCCAGTATTCGGCAAACGGCGGTAGCCTGTATCTGTCGAATATGGCAACACAACTCACAGTGCCTCTCGGCTTCGTTCCGTCGGATATGGCGCCTAACATCTACGGCAACGGCGATGGTGGCAGCGGTACGGACGTATGGGTAATCAACCCTTACCTCGGCTGGGACTTCCGCAACGGCAGCGACCAGGGATTCTACGACCGCACAGGCCACGCAGTCTACAACGGTCTTACTCTCGAAGACCCTAACAACTACGGCTATCCAAACTTGCCGCTGATTGGCCCAGGACAGCGCGAAGACCACAACTGCATGTGGGACTGCAACGTCTACGGCAAGGGCAACTATCCTGACGTGATAAAGAACTTCGAGGTTACTACCAACTCGCTCGTTCTTGCCACTTGGGGACACGTACGCGACCACTGTGTTGCCGGCCTCGTAGAGTTCTATGCAAACACTGAGCACGGACGCTGCATCGCCAACGGTCTGGCTGCCTACGAATGGAACCAGAATTCAGGTGTCAACCCTTACCAGCACAACATCGAGCAGTTGACAAAGAACATACTTGATTATCTGAAATAAAAAAATCTTTAAAAGTTCCGGGCTTGGTGCGCCGTCAGCGGCGGCAAGTCCGGAACTTTGCCTAATTTCGTGTATGAAATTCTTTAAACCAATAGTAACGGGTGTGATGGTTGGAGCAGCCATCAGCGCCAATGCCGAACTGGTTGCGCATTTCGATATGCATGCCAATTCAGGAAACATAACAGAAACAGTCAGCGGCAGCAAGTTTGCCGTTGAGGGAAACTTCGCACCTGAGAATGTGAAGGGCATCAACGGAAGTGCCCTCCGCTTCGACGGATACACGTCGCACGTTGACGCTGCGATAGGCGACGTCATTCCTACTGGAACGACGACAATGACGGTTTCGCTATGGGTGGCAGTGCCGTGCTATCCGATTATTGAGATTGACACTAATACGACCGAAAAGACCCCGATAGTTTCCTGTCTCGACAAGACGGCGAAAACCGGCTTCGGCTTTTACCTCGGCTTCAACGGCAAGTATTCGTTCAGCACCTATGTGGGCGGATGGCCGGTGACCATCGAGGTAGACTCTCCGTTGCCAACCTACCAATGGAACAATCTGGTGGCTGTGGTGGACTGCGTCAACCGTACGGTGAAACTCTACAACAACGGCGTTGAGGTGGGCTCTGGCAAAGCCAACGGTTCGGTGTCGATGGCTGCCGGCACTCTGTATATGGGTCAGGGAACGGAATCACGGAAATCAGACCTCTTCGAACTGATGTCGTTCAACGGCTTGATCAGCGACGTGTCGATATGGAACGAAGCCAAGACACAGGAAGAGATACAAGGCTGGCAGACTGCGGAAACGCCCGACCTGTCAGTGCCGTCGTCGCGGTTTGCCGACGACCTTCTGCGTCCGCGTTTCCACGGCATGCCTGATGCCGGATGGACGAACGAAAGCCACGGTATGTACTATTCTGACGGCAGATACCACGTGTTTTTCCAGAAAAACGGCGACGGCCCTTATATGGCTCGTTTGCACTGGGGACACATCTCGAGCGAGAATCTCTACGACTGGCGCGAGGAGAAAATTGCCGTTGCGCCGGGCGACTCCTACGATATCAAGGGATGCTGGAGTGGCTGCGTGTTTGCCGACGATGTGATTACCGGCGGACAGCCTAACATCATCTATACCGGCGTGGACTACGGCAAGGCTATGATTGCCCAGGCAGTGCCTGAATCGGCAGACTTGATAAACTGGAACAAATATGCCGGCAACCCGATAATTTCGGGCCGTCCGAGCGGATTGTCGGACGATTTCCGCGATCCGTATTTCTTCCGCAACGGCGACAATGCCTACATCATTGTCGGCTCGTCGAAGAGCGGCATCGGCACGACGACTCTCCACCGCTACAATGCCACATCGGGCACTTGGAGCAATTCCGGCGACTTGTTTTTCTCGGGCAGCACGGTCTCTTCCGACGGTACGTTCTGGGAGATGCCTACCGTGACCAAGATGGCAAATGGCAAGTGGCTATTTACGGCAACGCCACAGGCCACGCTGCAAGGTGTGCGCACGCTCTACTGGACTGGCTCGATAGCCGACGACGGCAAATTTGTCGCTGACGCGAAGTCGTCGAGCCCTCGCCTTGTGGAGATGAATTCGCACGATGGTTTCGGACTGCTTTCGCCTACAATCTATCAGCACGACGGCAAGACTCTCGTGCTCGGCATAGTGCCTGACAAGTTGCCTTCGGCTTCCAACTGGAACCTGGGTTGGGCGCACTGCTATTCACTGCCGCGCGAGTGGTCGCTGACCGACGACGGAACACTGTTGCAGAAGCCGTATGAAGGGTTGTCGGGCTTGCGCACGGCAACGGCATATTCGCGCGACAACTTTGTGCTAACGGGCAGCGAAAGTCTTTCGCCGGTGAGCGGACGGCAGATTGAAATCTGTGGAACATTTGAGGTCGGGTCTTCGGAGTTCGGTTTCAAAGTGTTTAAGAACGGTAGTGCCGAAGGTGTTGTCAAGTATAATCCAACATCGGGCGAACTGATTGCCGATTTCAGCGGACTGACTCGTTTGGTCAACGATGCGGGTGCTTACGACGGCGTGTACCGTTGTGCGCTCCCAGAGCGTCCGGCGGTAGGAAGCGATTTGAAAATCAACATTTTCATTGATCATTCGATAGTCGACATCTTCGTCAACGACAAGTGGGCGACATCCATACGCGTGTTCCCGACCGATGCCGATGCCAACGGTGTTGAGGCGTTCTCTGCCGCATCTGCCACGGTCAAGGAACTGAAGGCGTGGACTCTTGCCGGAGCGAACGGCGACGGCAGCGTGACCGAAATCCAGTCGGACGGAGATGCCTATAACGCCCCGGTCGACGTGTACAACCTGCAAGGCATCCGTCTGCGGACAAACGTGCAGCCGGCGGAGGCTACCGACAATCTGCCGCAGGGCATCTACATCGTAGGCAACAAGAAAGTTGTAGTGAAATAAGAAGGTTTTTAAGATAAATAGGATTGAATTAAGTTTCAGAGGCAACCAGACGCGACGTTTGGTTGCCTTTGTATTTGCTGGTTAATTGATGTTAAAACAGGGGATTTTGCAAGTTTTGAATAATATAAATATGGGGATTTTGCTAATTTTGCGGCATAACAAATAGGGGATTTTGCAAATGTGTGTATTTAAAAGAAAGATATATAGAAGATTATGCGATTGGAAAGAACGTGCTGGCGGACGACGCGCATTAATGATAAAAGGAGCAAGGCGTGTAGGCAAGTCTACAATAGCAGAAGAGTTTGCCAAGAATGAATATCAGTCGTATATTCTTATCGACTTTGGGCAAGCTCCAAGGCGAGTGGTAGACTTGTTTGAAGATTTGTCGGACTTGAACTTTATATTCCTGCAGCTTCAGATGATTTACAAAGTGAAGCTCATAGAACGAAAGTCTGTCATAGTCTTTGATGAGGTTCAACTTGCGCCAAAAGCACGTCAAGCCATCAAGTATTTGGTGGCTGATGGGCGATACGACTATATAGAGACTGGCTCTCTGATTGGCATTCGTAAATACACGGAAGGCATCTTGATCCCAAGTGAGGAAACAACGGTTGAGATGTATCCTATGGACTATGAGGAGTTTAGATGGGCATTAGGAGATGAGGTTAGTGTGCCGTTGCTTAGACAATGTTTTGAGTCGAGAATGACATTGGGGGATGTCGCTGTAAGGCAAACTCTTCGTGATTTCAGGCTATATATGCTTATTGGAGGTATGCCTCAGGTTGTTGCAGAGTATATTAAGACCAACAACTTCGCAGATGTCGATGAGATGAAACGTACCATCATCAATTTGTATGATGCTGATTTGCATAGAATAGACTCTACAGGTCGTGCCTCATTACTTTTTAACAGTATCCCATCTCAATTGGCTCATGGGGGAAGCCGTTACAAAGTAAGTAGTGTAATCGAGAATCAGAGAGCGGAAAATATTCTTTCCATATTGGAGGATATGAAGAACTCGATGATTGTGAATGTGGCTTATCATATAGATGACCCAAATGTGGGAATGTCATTGACCAAGAATCTTGAAAAGTTTAAGATATACTTGCATGACACTGGTTTGTTCATCACTTCAATGTTTATGGACAAGAAAGTAACAGACAATATCATTTACGAGAAATTACTAAGTGACAAGTTGGAGGCAAACTTAGGGTATATATATGAGAATGTCGTTGCACAAATGTTGGTTGCGGCAGGAAACAATCTGTACTATTATACATTCCAGTCACCAACATCGAATCATCTTTATGAAGTTGATTTTCTGTTGAGTAGGGGAAATAAGTTATATCCTTTGGAGGTGAAGTCGTCGGGCTATGCCAAGCATCCGTCAATTGACAATTTCTGTGTTAAATTCTCTTCACGGGTGTCTGACAAATATCTTATCTACACGAAGGACTTACGGAAAGACAAGGATGTTATGTGTATACCTGTGTTTATGGTGCCGTTTCTATAGTGGCTATTTGTCGATTATGGAATTTGTTGTTCAGGAAGAGGGGTAATAGAAAAAAATTCTGCCAGGGGCGGATTTTTGGCGGTTGCGTGGAGGATTACTCTGTATAAAGTTTGTTGTATGGAAAAGTTTTCCGAGTTTTGAAAAATGTTTGGAAGATATGTCTATTTCGCCGTAACTTTGCGGTGTAAATAAAAGTCATCAGTAACCAATCTTTAAAAACATAATAGATATGGCAACAAAGAAATATCACTTCGAGACCCTCCAACTGCATGTTGGACAAGAGCAACCGGATCCAGCAACCGACGCACGTGCGGTGCCTATTTATCAAACCACGTCGTATGTGTTCCGCAACTCGCAACACGCAGCCGACCGTTTCGGTCTTCGCGACGCAGGTAACATCTACGGACGTTTGACCAATTCGACACAGGGTGTGTTTGAAGACCGTGTTGCCGCTCTTGAAGGTGGCGTAGCCGGCCTTGCTGTGGCATCAGGTGCGGCGGCTGTTACCTACTCATTGCAAAACATTCTTTCGGTGGGCGACCACATTGTTGCAGCCGACAACCTTTACGGCGGTTCGTTCAATTTGATTACCCACACTCTTGCCACTCAGGGCATCACAAACACTATTGTCAACGTCAACGACCTTGAGGCTCTTGAGGCTGCCATCCAGCCAAACACCAAGGTGGTGTATGCCGAGACATTCGGTAACCCTAACTCCGATGTGACAAATATCGAGGCTATCGCCGAGGTGGCTCACCGCCACAACATTCCGTTGATTATCGACAATACGTTTGGCACGCCTTACCTTATCCGTCCTATCGAACACGGAGCCGACATCGTTGTGCATTCGGCAACCAAGTTTATCGGTGGTCACGGCTCAAGCCTCGGTGGCGTAATCGTTGATGGTGGCACATTCGACTGGAAAGCCAACGCCGACAAGTTTCCTTCGCTTGCCAAGCCGGATCCAAGTTACCACGGCGCAATCTTTGCCGATGTGGCAGGAAAGGCGGCGTTTGTTACCCGCATCCGTGCGGTCATCCTCCGCGACACTGGCGCGACGATTTCACCGTTCAACGCCTTCATCCTCTTGCAGGGACTTGAAACTCTCTCGCTTCGTGTGGAGCGTCACGTGGAGAACGCATTGAAGGTTGTGGATTTCCTCAGCAAGAACCCGAAGGTGGCAAAGGTAAACCATCCGTCACTTCCTTCGCATCCCGATCACGCCCTCTATGAGAAATATTTTCCCAACGGCGGCGGCAGCATCTTCACTTTCGAAATCAAGGGAGGGGAGAAAGAGGCATGGAAGTTTATCGACTCGCTCGAGATTTTCTCACTGCTCGCCAATGTGGCTGACGTGAAGAGCCTCGTGATACACCCATACACCACCACCCACTCGCAGATGACTCCGGAGGAATTGGCTCAACAGCACATCACTCCTTCTACTGTCCGCCTGTCGATTGGTACGGAACATATTGATGACATACTTGATGACCTTAAACAGGCATTCGACAAGATTTAAAAATAGTTTTTGTACTTTTAAGTTGTCCCCACGAGGGGCAAGTCTTGAAAGATAGTTAGTTATTGGTTTGTTAACGAAAAAGATTTGTGGTGAAACCGGGCTGCAGCGATGCGGTCCGGTTTTCGTTTGTCGTGACGTTGATACACGGAAAGGGCTTGCCGAAAATCCGGCAAGCCCTTTAGTTGATTATCGTAATCTTACGATTATTTCTTGAACAGGCGTTTGTAGAGACCTTCGAAGCCCTGTCCGTGGCGAGCCTCATCTTTTGCCATCTCATGCACTGTGTCGTGGATTGCGTCAAGGTTGAGTTCTTTGGCACGCTTTGCGATGCGCATCTTGTCGGCATTTGCGCCCGACTCAGCAGCCATACGCTTTTCGAGGTTGGTCTTGGTGTCCCAAACGAGGTCGCCGAGGAGTTCGGCAAACTTTGCAGCGTGTTCAGCCTCTTCCCAAGCGTAGCGCTTGAACGCTTCAGCCACTTCAGGATAGCCTTCGCGGTCGGCCTGACGCGACATTGCGAGGTACATGCCTACCTCTGAGCATTCGCCGTTGAAGTGAGCGTTGAGGTCCTTGATCATTTCCTCGTCGCAGCCTTTTGCCACACCGATAACGTGCTCGGTTACAAAACTGAGGGCTTCGTCTTCCTGGAGTTCTTTGAACTTGCTTGCAGGAACGCCGCATTGCGGACATTTTGCCGGAGCGGCATCACCTTCGTGTACGTAGCCACATACTGTGCAGATAAATTTTTTTGACATAGTTGTAAGGGTTTAAATTGGGTTTTATTTGTTATTTTCTTGGCAGTTGTCTGCCTTTTCTTTCATTGCAGTGAGGCATTGCCGGCAATACCCCCGGTAGTAGACGTCCGTTTCCTGGATCACGAAGTCGTGAGCCGTTTGCTCCACATCAACCTTTTGCAGCGAAATGTCGATAATCCGGCCGCAGTGCTTGCACTGGAAATGGGAGTGGGGCGTAGTGTCGCCGTCGTAGTGTGCAGTGCGCTTATCGATGGTCAACTCGAGGATGGCATCATGCTCTTCGAGCAATTTGAGCGTGTTGTAGACGGTGGTGCGCGACAGTGTGGGCATCGCCTCTACAAGTTCGCTGTAGATTGCCTCGACGGTGGGGTGCGTGCGGTGGCAGAGCAGATAGTCCATTATCGCTATCCGTTGCGCCGAAGGCTTTACGCCGTGTGCCGTGAGATGTGCTATTGCTTCGTTTGACATATTTGTAATGATTACAAGTTTGAAATCGTTACAAAAGTATAGATATTTTTTTAATCTGCAAAATTTTCAGCGAAAAAATTGCAAAAAATATTTTTTGTTGGTGATGGCGGCACCCACTACGAGGTGCAAGTTGCAGGTTATCAGTCTGCCACGGGCTGAAGCCCGTGGTTAGCAATACGGCGCACCTACGGCGCGCTCACTAGCACTGCCATCCGAACGAGGTTCACGGCGCGCTCATTTTTGCTGATGCGGTTTTATCGTGAGGCTTGCTGGTTGGGGTGTTTGGCGATGCGTTATTGGTCGAGGGCCTGCTTGAGGAAGAGGATGCGGTTGCGCGAAACGGCGATAGGCTCGTCGCAGCCTTCCACCTTGACGGCTGCGAGTTCGTTGCCGATGCGGAGGAGGTTGGTGATTTTGTCGATGCGCACTATCGTGCCGCGGCTCACGCGGACAAATTGCGTGGCGTCGAGTTCCTGCTCGATTTTGGCGAGAGGGCGCGGTATCAGATATTCGTTTTTGTCGGACAGGATAATCTTAGTTGCTCCGCTTAGGGAGACGAGCATATTGATGTCTTCGGTGCGTATAGCCTTTAGTCCGTCGTCGGTCGGGGCAAGGAAGCGTTGGCGTTGCTGCTTGTTGAAATTCTGCTGCACGAAATTCACAACTTCTTGCAGTTCGTTTACGTTGAGCGGCTTGCTGAGGAAGCGCAGCCCGTGGGCGCGGAATGCCTCGCGCGCATATTCATCGTAGGCGGTGACGAAGACCAGCGGCGCAGATGTGTCAATCTGGCGGAAAATCTCGAAACTGTCGCCGTCATCGAGGCGCACGTCGCACAGAATCAGGTCGGGAGCCGGATTGTTGATGAGATAGTCCACACTCTCGCGGATGCTCGTTAGCGGTCCGAGCACCGTAATCTTGGAGTCGATTTTGTGCAGTGCGTTTCTGGCAATTTCAACATTCGACAATTCGTCTTCGATGATCAATACGTTCATTGGTAAACTTAGGTTTGATGATTGGTATTCTGACAGTAAAGTCACTTTTTGTAGAGGTTACGCTCATCTGCTGCGACGTTACGGAAGCAAGCCGCAGCCGCAGGTTGTTGAGTCCAGTCTTGGTCGACTTGATTTCCGACGACAGTGGCTGGCGGTTGTTTTCCACCACAATATAGTCATTTTCTTTGTAGATTGATATGATAATCGGGTGTTCCGCCGACTTGCTGTTGTGCTTTATGGCGTTTTCGGCGAGCATTTGCAGCGACATCGGCAGGACCCAGCCGTTGGTGCTGTCCAACTCGTCGCTGCATTCTATCCTGATGCTGTTGTCGGCGAAGCGCAGACGGATAAGCGATATGTAGTTGTGAAGAAAGTCAAGTTCGTCGGTCAGCGGCACGAGGTTGTTGCTGCTTGTGGAGAGGATGTAGTGATACATATTTGCCAGCCGCTGCATGCTCTCTGCCACCAGTGAGTCATTAGTCATGTTTCCGAGAAGACCGAGGGTGTTCATCATAAAATGCGGGTTCATCTGAGCCTTCAGCGTGCTGACCTCGGCATCCTTGTGTTTCCGCTCGGCGTCGATGATTTCCTTGCCGGCTATGAAATAGATGAAAGAAGTGGTGGTAAAGGTAACAATCAGACCGAACACGAAAAAGTTTTCGGCGCGGTCTTCGTCACTGCTGATGTAGTCGAGCCACCAGTTGAGGATTCCTGTCGAGACTACGGAGATTGCGATATTGGCAATCAGCACCGACAGCGACAATAGAGCCCATCTCACGGCTGCCCGTTTCACGAAGTGGCGCAGCAGCCAGACCATAAGGTAACTGTAGGCCAATGCTGACAGCGTAAAGGCCAGGCAGATGTGGTAGTCAAATGCAATGTCCCAAAATTCGAGACCGCCGTTGAGCACAAACTTGCGGACATCGACATCAACCAGACACCACGACACCTCATAGATAAGCAAGGTGGCGACGGACAAGAGCAGGATTAAACCGATATTTTTCGCAAGTTTTGCCATTTCACAAAGATAAGTTTTTTTGTCGTGAAAGCGCGTCGGTTTGTCGTTAAAATTTAAATGCAAAGGAAAAGCCGACACCATTAAGGTGTCGGCTCTCATTGTTGATTATGTTCTGAAAAATTAGAAAGTATATCTTACGCCAGCGTTGATTGTGACGGCTTTGTCGATTGCTCCTTCGCAGAACGGACGCTGGAAGCCAATGACGTATGACAAATGGTCGCCAGTTTCCAATGCCGCTTCTGCTTTTATGCCCACAGTGAATTGATATTTTCTACAGCCTTTGTATATGTCATTGATTTTGCCTGTTGCGCCATAGTAGTAACATTTTTTTCCGCCAACGGCAGCCTGTAGATAGGGACCGACGCCAAAACGAAGCCCGATTTTATCACTGACTGGTATCCGATAGTTTACCAATACGGGGACGGTCAGTGTATGCAAGATGGTTTGCTGATTGTATTCTTTAGTATTAAAAATGTATTCACTTGGAGTTTTGTGCCAAATGTAATGGTAGTTTGCTTTCTGATTGATGATATTGTATTCCAAAGCTGGCTGAAGGCTCAGATTGTGCTTGAATTTTATGTCGTATGCAATGCCTACAAATCCTCCTGGAGTCCACGACTTGTCGTTAAAATAAGTTTCAAAAGTGCCTTTGTAGTACATACTTCCGTAGCAAGTTTCGTTCTTTTTGGTTATGTTGATGCCGCCATAAACGCTCCATCTGTTCTGAGCAAATGCACTTGCTGAGATTAATGCAAGTGCAAAAATCAAGACTGTTCGTTTCATATTCATTTATTATATTGTTGGTTTGATATAGTTGTTGATAGAAGAGGCGTCAGGCAATGGACGATAGGTGTTGCATACTACAGCCTTCATTGTCCACTTGTAGTTAAGTAATTGAGCAATGCCTTGATATTGGACAGTGAAAGTGCAGTCGAGCCGTAAAAATACGAGATTTCGTCCGTCTAAGTGAACTTTGCATTGTACTTCATAGTCATGAGATGATCGACCGTGAAGATCTTTGTTAATGGTTATAGTTTCAGGTGTGCCTACGAGTTTGACAGTTCCTTTGAGAGTAGAGTTTGATGAATAGTTTACCCAACCGCGTGGCTTTTTCTTTCGGAAGCAGAACTCGAAATGCAGTTTACTTACGTTGTCTGTAACTCGTCTGCGAGCTTTGAGTTTGACTCTTCTGGAGTTGTTGTATGTTGACCAGTCAGAGTCAAATTCCGTACCTACAGAATTCATATTCTTTTCGTAATTATTTAATCTTTCAATTTCCTGATCAGTGGCAATGGCCGCCATTGGTGCGGGTTCCGTATAGTATGCTATACCGAGATCCATAAGGGTTTGATAGTCGTTTACGTCCCGGAGATTGACGGTTTCTCCAGCTATCTTGACTTTGCAGTCTGGATTTGCCAGGAAAGCCATATTCTCGTTTTTGATTGGGATGTAGAATCCGGCATCTTCTTGGTAAAGTGGGAAATAGAGGTCGGCGTATTTCTCCATAAACTTGGAGTAGTCCTCTTCGGTGTCCCCCATTGTGTCTGCTTCAACCATGGCATCGTCGTAGACATCCTTGATTGAACGGAATGCCGGATAGTGCATGTGCATCCATTGTGACTTTTCAGATGAGTCGCTCATTTTGGAGAGGGTTGAAACCAATTCGTTGAATTCGGCTTCGCTGGAAAATTCCAGTGTGTTGGCAAGTGCATTGACTGATTTTGTTTCATTGATAGTGCTTATGCCAGTCGATAAATTTGCTTCCTCATTGCCGCATGATACTAAGCAAAGCGCAGCGATTAGAGGCAGTGCAAAGGATTTAAATCTCATTGTGTCTATTTTTTATTGTAGTTAATAATTATAACTTTGATTTCGAAATCATTGGCAAAGGTATGTTGAAAAAAAAAGATATACAAACGTGAAAAATGGTTAAATGTAAAAATCGGCGTTGAACTGTAGAAAATGGCATTTGAACTGTAGAAAATCGGCATCGAACGGTTGAAAAATTTTTTTCGCCTCTCAAAAAATCGCCGAAATGTTAATGAATTGCAAAATGACAGTGGCAGCGGTGCCGCCGGTTGAGAAATGATGAGAGCGATACGGCGCACCTACGGCGCGCTCACCAGCGCTGCAGACCAAACGCTAACGAGACGCTCATATGCGCTGCGATCTAGCGTTGCCAGGGGCTATGTAGGACAAAGGTTTTCAGCCTATTCCCTCGACAGTGTTTTTAGTCGTTGGATTTGCGGGCGATGAGGACGGTGGCGTAGGCGGCGATGCCTTCCTGACGGCCGGTGAAGCCGAGGCGTTCGGTGGTAGTGGCTTTCACGGAGATGTCGTCAGGGTCGCAGCCTAGGCATTCTGCCATTGCCTGTTGCATGGCTGGAATGTGGGGATTCATTTTGGGGGCTTCGGCGCAGATGGTGATGTCGGCATTGCCGAAGACGTAGCCTTTCTCGTCGAGGAGTTGCGCGACGTTGCGCAGCAGTTTCTTGCTGTCGATGCCTTTGTAGGCTGGGTCGGTGTCGGGGAAATGGTGACCGATGTCGCGCAGCGCGGCGGCACCGAGGATGGCATCGCAGAGAGCGTGGATAGCCACGTCGGCATCGCTGTGACCGAGCAGTCCGAGCGTGTGGTCAATCTTGACGCCGCCAATCCATAACTCGCGGTCGGGCACGAGGCGGTGCACGTCAAATCCGAAGCCAGTACGAAATGGTAGAGCCATAGCCTATTTCTTGCCTAAGAGGTGTTTGAGTCCGTCCATATCGAATGTGAGCGAGAAGCGCAGAGTCTGGTCAAGCGGGCTGTTTTGCGCAGTGGCAATCATATATGCCGCATCGAGTTGCACCACATGGAGCGAGAAGCCGGCACCGAAAGAGAAATATTTGCGGTTACCTTTGTTGGCATTCTCGTAGAAATATCCGGCACGCACGAAGAACTGCTGGTTGTAGTTGTATTCAGCACCCACGGAGAGTGTGATTTCCTGCAACTCCTCCTTGAATCCGCCCGGAGCGTCGCTGAACGACTTGAAGATGCCGGAAATGGAAGAAGTGTTGCGCCAGTCCTCAAGAGCGTTTTCGTAGCCGTCCTGGTCGTAGTTGCCCTCGTCGTCGGTGTAGTCCGACTGGCGCGGACGTGTAGGCACGAGCAGTTTGTTGGCATCTAAAGAGAGTGCGAGATTGTGGTATTGCGCCAGAGGGAAGGTGAACGTCGTGCCGAGACGGAAGTTGGTCGGCAGGAATGCCGGGTCGTTACCGTCGTTGTACGACACCTTCGAACCGATGTTCGAGATGTTGAAACCCCACGACCATTGGCACTCGTTGCGCCCGATGACAGGGTAGGTGGTGAGGAAGCCGGAAATGTCGGCGGCAAATGCCGATGCGCCTTTCTGCTGCTCAGCCGAGTATGCATCGGAGAATGCAAGGTCGGAATAGATATAACGCAGAGCCACGCCCATTGAGAACGACTCCGAGAGTTTGCGCGAGTAGCCGAGGTCGAACGCCAACTCGTACGGGTTCACCGAGTTGACAACCGTTCCGGCACCGTCAGTCATATTGATTTCACCGAGCGAGAAATAGCGTAGGGAAGCACTGACCGCCTGGTTGTCGCCGCTACCTATTTTCCAGTAGCCCGAAAGGTTAGCGAGGAAGATGTCGTTGACCAACTTGCGCAACCAAGGAGTGTAGGAAAGGCTGACGGCTGCGGTGCTATAGGCAAACGCATATTTCGAAGGGTTCCAGTATTGCGAGTAGGCATCAGGCTCAGTGGCAACACCGAGGTCGCCCATAGCAGCACCGCGGGCATCGGGAGCGATGCTGAGCGATGTAACGCCGGTTTGCACTGGGTTGAATTGGTTTTTACCGCTGTCGTCGGCAATCGCCGGCATGGCAGTCAATGCCACGAGAGCGATGATGATATACCGTTTTAAATTCATCTTTTTCGAATGATTGTTTACTTTAATAAACTTGAAACGGCGTTTTTTATTGTTTTACGACTACTATTTTTTTAGACGGCAGACTTTTGCCTGCAATGATTGCACTCACGGTGTATACACCCTCGTCCAGACGGTTGCCGTTGTTGTCGCAGCCGTTCCAGGTGTAGGGGAAACTAACCTCGGAGCGCATCTTTACACTTCCGTCGGCGCTGCTCACCACGATTGTGCCGTCGGTAGTGTCGGCGTTGTCGAGGTCGAAGGTAACGTCGTCGGTGACCGCAGAGGCACTCGCCGACAGCGTTGCGCCGGAGTTGCCCTCAACAAAGAAGGCGATGGTGCGCGTTGAGACGTTGCCGGAAATGTCTGCCACGGTGAGTTGCAGCGTGTGGCGGCCGGTGGTCAGATTATAGATTGGCTGGACGACGGTGCATTTGTCCTGACCGTCGAGAGTGATGCCGGTAAGAGCGTAGATGTGGTCGCCGCCGTCGAGCGAGAGATATGCCGTGGTGGCGATTTGTTCGCTTGAGGTGCTGAGTGCAACATTGTCGCTTATGGCAGCGTGTACGAGGACGGTGCTGTCCACCGTCATGCCGTCGCGGAACGAAGCCTTGTCGCCGAGATAAAATTCGGCAATCACAGGTGCTGCGGTGTCATCGCTTTCAGCCGACATAGAGCGGTCGATGCTCAAGCCGTTGTAGAAGCCCGACACGACAGTGCCACTGTCGGATACCGCTGTGGTTTGCAGTGGTTTGGCGTTGGTGTCGGAGATTATGCAGTTTGGCACAATCAGAGTTGCCGTAAATTCGCCGTTGACCACTTTCGCCGAGGTTGTCGCAAGTTCTGCGCCGCGTTGCGTCAGTTCATCGTCTTTCTGCTTCATGTAGAACTGCTCGGAGTCGAAGAGCGTGAGTTTCGCATAGCCGTTAAACGCAGTGTCGATGTTGCCTTTGGCATTTGCTACATAGCCAGTAATCGTGAATGGCTTCATTGTGCCAACCGACACGGCTTCTTCCGCATCGATGTCGTTGATAGTTGCGATGTGAGTGCGGTTGTGAGGCACGTCGACCAGAAGGGCAGGGTCGCCGAACAGTTGGTATTTGAGGCGGTTGCGCGAGCGGTCTTCAGTGTTGTTCTTGGCTTGCATCAGCACGCGTCCCCAAGTCTTCTCATAAACGCCGTAGTAGCGAGTGTCGGTCTCGCTGATGCCGAGGAATTTGGCGAAAGCGTCGGTCATCAGACCGTTTATCGAGGTGTATGCCTCGCGCGTAGCCGATATGGCAGCGATAACGCCGCCGTCGGGGTTGAGCATCAGTTTGTCGAGCACGGTTGTGATGCCGCCGTCGAAACGGCCAATGTCGCACGACGAGAAATACATCATCGGGATGGCTTCATATTTTGAGTCGACAGCCTGCTGGAGATTCAGAAAGTTGACCGACTTTGTCGTTGACGTAGGGTTGGAGTGACCGATGAACAGCACGAAGTTCTGTCCGGCGTTGAGGTCCTCCACAAACTTCTCGCGCGAGCCGTTGAGGTTGTCGATTTCGTCGAACGCACCGATGTAGATTTTGTTGAAGTTCACGGCGTAGTCGGTGGGCGTGACGGTTGACGATGAAATCTCGTTGTTGAAATTGGTGATAAACGATTCCGTCTGCTTGGTGTGGATGAAATCGTCGCCGTTTTCGCCAATCACGAGCATATTGCTTTTCCAAGTGTCGTTATTGTCGTTGCGATGGCTCATGTATTTGATGAGTTTGTCGACATAGACCTTCGCATCGGAAACCGAGACGAACGGGATTCTGCCGGTGGCAAACGCCTGATATGCGCTCGAATGTTCCACCGTCTGCGCAAAGTCGCTCATCACGCTGAAGAAATCGTCGGTGGTGTATGACGTTACGGTGTGGTTGCTGGCATCCGACTCGTAGACCACGAGCATATCGTTGGGGTCGCCGCCGAAGATGCAGCGGTTGTCGTAACTGCCGCCGCCGAAGAGTAGCAGATAGCGGAGTTTCTGAGGGTTGCGCTCGTAGAGCATACGGTTCAACTGTCGGTACGCCATTGCGCTGCGCATGCCGTAGCCAAACTCGTTGTAGATGTCGTTGTGGTCAACCACCAAAACGTCAAGACCGTCCACCGATCGGTGGTATTCGGCAAGGCGTTCAGCCTGCTCCATGAGTTTGGCGGTGGTGATAATCACCATGTCAGGCGCATCGAGCGCATGCAGGTTCTGGTTGGCTACGTTGCCGGCAAAGGTGATGTGTTTCTGCTCTTTTGCGGTGTCGAACATTGCAAATTCGACGTATGGCTCGGAGGTTGGTGCCAGCACAACGCTGGCAATACCTTCGCTGTTGAACAACAGCGGATAGTCGGTCGGCGACGAAGCGATGCATACGTTTTCGCCTGGATGGCCAACGAGCCACATCTTGGTAGAGGTGTTGGCGTCGCTGAATTGCAGACCAGTGCTGCCGCTCGGTGCCATCTTGACCATATAGCGCATCTGCGACGAGTCGGCAGGCAGAGCCAGAGGTGCAGTGTAACTTGCCGAAATATAGTCAATTCTCGCAATCGGTGCCGGACTGGCAATCGAGATGCCGACGGATGTTTTCTCATCAGCCGCATTGGTTTCCGTCACGGAGGTAGAGCCGGTGAGGTTATAGAGTTTGTAGATTGTGGCATCGGTCGTTGCCGTCATAGCCTTGCTTGCAATTTCATTGCCGTTGGCAGTCACTGTCAGTGTGTTGGAGTCGCATTTCGCTGCGGTGGAAGTGTTTACCATCACAGTCGAGCCGCTGATGATGCCTGGCGTGGAGAAATCAATGCTGAACTCACACGACGATGAAAGGTCCTCGCCGAGAAACAGTTTGCCCGAGCGAGTGGGGTTGACAAGATCTTTCTTGTGCCACACCGTAGCCACGCCAGTGCCGTACCATTCAGACGGCTTGCTCAAGTCGCTGTCGGCAGTAGCCACTTGCTGCAACTCCAGAGCCTCGATGTCCTCGCGGTCGGTGAGGAAATAGTAGCAGTCGGCGGAGTATGGGTTGGTCGTTATAGTCTTGTAGAGAGTGAAACCGGAATAGTCCTTCAGAGTAGTCTTCTCGTAAGCCAGACCCTTGGCGTAGAAATAGATTTTGCCGTTTTCGTGGAGAGCAGCCACCTGCTCAAGGTCATCGGTGATGACGGTGGTGAAATTTTCAGTAGGGCAGATGCCACCCTGGCCGAACACCTTGACCGCAGACGGGTCGGAGAAGCCGAAGTCGCGCAACTGCTGCTCTGTAATTTCGTAGACACCTGTTTCGCCAACCTTGATTTTTACCCATTTGCCAGAGGAGAGAACCGAGGTGCTTTTGAACGTGGTGGTTGCTTGGCTGACGATGGTCGTAAGAATTGTCAGGGAAAGCAATATAAGTGTGCGTTTAGCCATATTTGATGCTATTTTATTCTGATGTGAACTGATTGGTTGTCGGCGATTGTGGCAGTCACGGTGTCGTTGATTGCGGCATCGTGCAGGTTGCCGGTTTCTATGATTATGAGGTCGCCGATTTTGAGGGTGAAATACCGGCCTGCCGTCTCAATGCAGCGGTCGAAGTCGGCTGCCGACGGCGTCGGCACGCGCTCGGCCTCAGAATCGTTAACGGTGAGCACGGCGTCGCATTTGCCCAGTTGCGCGGCGGTGGCGGCATCCATCTCGCCGGTGATTGCCGCAGCATCGAAGGCAGTGGCTATGGCGGTAGGCATGCCGTCGGCTTTCAGCCTTTCGAGAAGTCCGCTTGCCTCAAACACCAGGCACAGACCAGCCTCTTCGTAGTAGCGGTTGGCAAACTTCTGCGCAATGTTTTTGCCGAGACGGCAGATGTGGACGGCAGTGGCGATGCGATAGCGGAAACGGTCATCGAAATCAGGTACGAAAAACGGTTTGCCGCTCTTCTGGATGGCGGAGTCGGGGATGATGTCGATTTCCGGTTTGCCTGATATGTTCTTGAATTTTATGATTTTCATTTGTTGCCGTTGATTCGGTTGTACATGACAGCCAGATGAGCGTAGATGGAAGTGTTTTGGATCACAACGTTCTCGTCCACCTTGATGCGGAACGGAGTGAAGTTCCAGATGGCGCGCATACCGTTTGCCACAAGGAGGTCTGCCGACTCCTGCGCATGCTCCACCGGCACGGCAAGGACGCCGATTTCGGCGTTGTACTGCTTTTCGCGCTCGGCGAGTTCGGAGATGTGGTAGATGGGAATGCCGCAAATCTCAGTGCCGACGATTTTTTCGTCAACATCGAAACCCGCCACGATGTGCAGCCCGTACTGCATCAGTCCGGAGTCGCGGATAAGGGCAGAGCCGAGGCTGCCTGCGCCAATCATAAAGGCGGTATGGTCGTTGTGAAATCCGAGGAAGTTCGACAGTTCCGTTGCAAGAGTCTCCACCTGGTAGCCTATCCTCGTTTTGCCCTTGATGTTGAGAAACGAAAGATCCTTGGCTATCTGCGAAGCGTCGACGTTGATTTTTCTGGATATCTGTGTTGATGAGACATATTCTATATCTTGGGAGCGCAGCATATTGACGTAGGCAAGATACCACGGCAAGCGTCGGAGCGTAGGCTCCGGCAATAGAATTTTACGACCATCCTCGTTCATTGTGATTACTCTATTTTTAAATCTTCTAACAATTTGCAAAAGTAGCGTTTTTTCTCAAATTCTGCAAGAGGCTACGCTATTCTGCCGCCACGGCTATGCGCTGTGTAATAGCGGCTTCGTCGCTACCGTCGGCCGACACTGTGGCGCGGTAGACGTAGATGCCGCGCTGCACTCGGCAACCGCTGCCGTCGGTGAGGTCCCACGTTATAGGCATCGACTTAAACATATCGCTGCGACCGGTGGCGGTAGTTGTCCACACGGTGTGGCCCATCATGTCGTAGATGCCCATGTTGACGGTGAGCACCGCATCTGGACGATCGTGCACCACATAGAACACCGCCTTCTCTTTTGCCGGGTTGGTGGTAGAGTAGATTTTGAAGAGTTGAGGCTTCGTGCCTTTCGCCACGTTGAAAGTGATGGTCTTTTCCGACATATTGCCCACCACGTCCCACACGCGCAGCATCAGCGAGTGGTTGCCGTCGGCGAGTTCGTCCATCTGGTAGTTGATGTGGCTCACACCGTCGGCATCCTGCGTGAAATAGTTCTCAAGGCCGGAAATGGTCGTCGTGCCGTCGACAATAGCCGTGATAGAGTGACCAATGTCGATGGTGGAGATGTTGATGCCCGACTCGTCGTAGAGGTCGGCAATGAGGAACGGCGTTTCGTTGACCGTGTCGCCGTCCTTGAACGAGGTGGTGTTGAGCGCAAGCGTGCGGATTTCCGGACCGGTGGTGTCGTCAATCTCTGACTCGTCGAAGCCGTAGATGTAGAAGTCGGTGCTTTCGCCTATGGCATCCTCGCTGTCGTTGTTGGCGTAGAGGCTCACCAGGGCAGGCGTGTAGTTGTTGACGATGCCAGCAGGCATGCGGAACTTGAGTTTGAACACGCCGCTGCGGATGGAGTCAGAGCCGATGTAGAGACGGTTGGTGTGGTCTTGATAGGTGACGCGGCATTTCTCGTCGGTGTCGGTGCCGCCCTCGTAGTAGCCGTTGGTGGTAATCGACACTTCAGCATCGTAGATTGTCGCCGTCAGCGAACCGTTGTAGGCGGTCATTGCCACGCCGTCGGCATCCACGACCTTGCCTTCGAGTGTAACCTCCTGACGAGCCTTAGTCTCTGGCTTTACGTCGCCGTCGGTCGCCGTGCCGTTGACTGCCGTCAGTTGGATGCCGTATTTCGGGTATTTCAGCCGCAGGGCAGGGTCGCCGATGAGGGCATATTTGAGGCTGTGCTCAAGGTTCTTGGTCGACACAGATGTCTGTCCGGTCGACGAAGTGTAACTTGCGTGGGTATAGGCAAAGTTGTTTTTGATGTTCTTGACCACATCACCGAGACGAGGCATCTCACCGTTGCTCAGCGGCTTGAACATTTCAGCACCCATGGCTCGCGTGAGGTCGCCGTTGCCCGAGATGGCTGTGACGCGCGAAGCGGTGATTAGGCCTATGAAGCCGCCGCGGGAATTGAGGAACAGTACCTCGCCGCCCGACTCCGAAGGCGAATCCCAACGGGTAAATTCGCAGGTGGCGGTAAAGGCGAATGTAGGGTGACTATAGTAGAACTCATTCTCAATATCGGGCCAGCGCAACAGACTGTTGTGAGTCCACGACGTAGGGTTGGCGTGGCCTACATAGGAAGTGACCAGCACACCGTTCTTGAAGTTCTGGAGCATCTGTGTGCGTGCTTCCGGGAAAGTGTGTCCCGAGCCGCTTGATGTGGCGGTGAACGAGTCGAGGAACAGGCGCTGTATGAGGTAGTTGCTTGCGCCATTGACTTTGAGACTGTCGATGGCATTGTTGGAGTCGCGCATGTGAATGCCGCTGTCGCCGTCGTCGGCAATCATCATGATTCTGGTCTTCCAGTTGCCCATATCTGCATCGGAGGCGTAGTCCGAGATTTTCTGCACTATTTCGGTGGCTTCGGTGCTGCTTTTTACAGGTATGCGGCCGATACCAATACACATCTTGCGCGATGAGGTGCGCCCAGCGTTTGAACCGTCCTCAAGGAAGCCGTAGATGTCGTCGGTGTTGAAACTGCTGCTTTCGCTCGTGTAGTCCTCCGACTCCCACGTGAGCAGGGTGGGGTAGGACAGCGCCTTGGCCTGTGAGGAGATGCGGCGGTTGTCGAACACCGCACGGCCGAAGAGCAGAAGGTAGCGGAACTTGTCGTTGCTGTAGTCGGCGGCGGAGGCTGTGCGGTCGTACCACATCTTCGCTACTTTGCGGTATGCCATTGCGTCGGGGGTGCCCGACGAAAATTCGTTGTAAATTTGGTTGTCGGTCAGCACCTGCACCTTCATTCCGTCGTTTGTGCGATGGAACGCCGCCAGAGTCTCAGCCTGACTTTTATAGGCTGTCGGGGTGATGATGAGCATCGTGGGCGACTCAAGGGCGTGGATGTCTTGATTTGACACGTCCTCTACAAATGTAGGCGACGGGAATGAGGCGGATGGGGTGAAGGCTATGTATTCACGCAATCCGCTGTCGGTTTGCCGGAACGTGGCTACCGAACCAGAGAGCGTGTGGTTGACCGATTTTGGCGCATAGACGGTGGTTATGTCCCAAATTTGGGCATTCTCCGAGAAGCCGGAGATGGAGAACACGCTGTCGCGGCATTGCGTGGTGTTACTGCGGAAATCCATCGACGACTCCGAGAGGTTGAGGTTGCGCAGGTAGTTCACCGTGATGTAGTCGAGGTTGGCAAGGCGAGCCGACGAGCCAGTTGGGAACGCCAACTGAAGGGTCATCTTGTCCTCTACGTCGCTGACCGTGCCGATTGACGATGCAGTGGAGCAGATGTCGTATTCGCTCGTGCCGCTGAGAGGTGAAACGCTGAGGGTCATCACCTGCTTGCCAGCCGAGGTTACGGTGAGCGGACGCGATGCCCCGGAGGTGTGGTAGGCGGCGAAAGCAATTTTTGTGGTTACCGGAGTGCCGCTCACATGACCGGGTAGCGAAAAACTGAAACTCTGCGTGGTGCTGCTGCGGAAATCCTCGCCGAGTAGCGTGCGCCCGGTGGTGCCTGCTGCGTTGAGTTCCTGCTCGTGGAAGAGTCGCGCAGTGGTAGTGGTGATTACCTTGTCGGATGCCGTAGCGGCTTCGGCGGTCGTCGCCATTTCAGCCACTGAGATGTCGTCGCGGTCGGTGACAAAGTAGTAGCCGGCCGAGGCGTAGGGATTTTGCTGCTGCTGATAGCGCAATCGCCCGGTGCTTTCCGTCCACGACACGTTGCTCTGCGCATAGAACAGAATTTTTGAGCCTGACACCAGCGTTGGCACTTGCGGAAGGTCGTCGACATAGCCGTTGCCCATAATTTCCGAAATCATTGCGCCGCCGTAGCCGAAAATCTTCACTTTGGAGATGTCGTTAAATCCCCATCCCACCAGTGTGGATTTGGAAATTTGGTAGATGCCCGACTCCTCGACCTTGATTTTCACCCATTTGCCCGACGAGAGCACCGACGACTCGGCGTAGGTGGTCGCTGCGGAGGCGTTGGCGGCAGTGAAAATCGCTGCGAGAGCGAGAATGATGTATCGTAGAGTTTTGTTGTTCAGCATTGTTCAGCAAAGTATTTGAATACGCAAGGGCACAATGCCCCCTTTCCTTATATTAACGCATTCAGTTGCCGTTTATTGTGGCATAGAGAAGGTTGGCGGTAGCAATTGCCGCCGATGTGCTGTCGGCATATTGCCTCCACTGCGCTCTGTTGCTGTGCCAGATGTCGAGATCGACGTCGCCGCCGATGCCGGGAATCGACCCTTTGTGGCTGTATTGCCAGAATGTCCAGCCCTTGTGGGTGGTGGGTTTCGACAGCGAGCAGAGCCACATGCCGCAGTCGGCAAACTCGTCGCGGATGTGCTTGTCGAAGCCGTTTTTGTTGCTGTAGATTATCACCGGGTAGCCGTAGGATGTGAGGTGGTCAATCATGTCGTGCACCTTGCGTGTAACCTTGTCGGCTGGCGCATAGGGGTTGGTGTGAGACTCCACATCGACCACAAGCGGCAAATCCAGAGGCTTGCCGGCAACGGCTTTGAGTAGGTTCTGAGCCTGGACGGTGCCGTCGACGTTGAACCGGAAAAAGTGGTAGACGCCCACTTTCAGCCCGGCGGCGCGCGCCTCGCTGATGTTGCGTGCGAGTTGGCTGTCGGTAAACGTCGCTCCCTCGGTGGCTTTGACGAAAACGAAGTCGATGCCAGTGGTCTTGGCCTTGTGGAAATCCACCTCGCCATTGTGTGCCGACACGTCGATGCCCGTCACTGGATAGCCCTCGATGTCGACATTCTCGACCGTGGAATAGATGTTGCCGTTGAGAAACGTGATGGCGGCAATCGCCATGCCGACAAACAAAAGCAACATTATCGCTATCAGTGCTATGCTACGTTTTCGCAATGCCATAGTCCGTTATTTTGCTTGTGAGAAACTCTTGCCGTTCCAGTGGTAGATAATCTTGTCCTTCACCCGGGGCATCACCACTGCCGAATCCTCACGCGAGATATATTTGGAGAGTGTGAGCCTTGCTTCGATGTCGCCGTTGGGGAGGAAGGTGTAGTCAATCAGCGGAAAGTCGATCTTTTCGGCAATCTCCGCCTTTTGCTTCTTGTTGCCGTTTAGGAAGTCTTCCGTAGTAGGCTGTGCTGGGAATATCTTTGCTTCGTCCGCCAAGTCGAAGCGCAGACGGCTGTCGGTGGCTGGCAGGTTTACGCGGTTGATGATGCCGAAAAACTTGTCACCCGATTTCAGCGTGTACATTCTCACCTCGGTTTCCGACGCGTCGGACGTGATTACCTTCATATAGTGGTTGCCGGCAATCGAGTCAATCGACACCTTGCCGCCGAGGCGCGAAGGCATTTGCTTCTTCTTGCCGCTGGCGTAATAGTCGAGCATATCCATACGGTTGGTCTGGTCGATGACGTCAAACTCATTGGAGAAAAGGAAATAGTCCGACACCGACTCGATGACAATCAGGGAGGAGTCGGCGTTTTCCGTGGTGTCGGCTGCAGTACTGTTTACAGCCGCCGACACCGGGCGCGCGCCGGCGTAGGCTGCCGACAGCGTCGCTATGGCGAGAATTACGTAGTACGGTTTCATTACTATCGTTTGCTTTTTTTGCTCTTCTTCTTGAACTTGCCGAAATTGTCGTCGCTTTCGTGGCGACCCTTGCTGTTCGACTTGCGCTCAGAACTGTGGGCGTAGTCGCGGTCGGGGTCGGCAACCTCGGCGTAAAGGCGTTTGCCGAAGTAGCGCGCGTTTTTGAGTGCGGCAACGGTGCGACGTGCCTCGCCTTTCTTTACGTCGAAGAGGGCATAGCCAGGGAACAGGTCGATGCGTCCCACTTCAACGCGCCCCTCCATATTCTGGTTGAGGGTGTCGATGAGGCGTGCCGGGAAAAATCCGTCAGCCTTGCCGGCGTTGACATAGATGCGCTCGTAGCCCTGCTCCGCCGTGCGGCGGTCCTTGTTGGCGCGAGAGCCCGACTTGCTGCGCGGCTCTTTGTCGTCGCGCGGCTCTCTCGCCTTGCGAGGCTTGCGCTCCTCGTAGTCGATAGCCTCGGGCGCATCCTTATAATATTCGAGCAGACGGTTGAACTCGAGGCTGACAATGCGTTTGAGCAGGTCGTTTTCCGACAGCCATTCGAGTTTCTTGACGATGCCAGGCAGGTATTTTGAAATTTCGTCCTCGTTGACCTTCACTTTCTCGATGCGGTCGGCGAGGTTGTAGAGTTGCTTCTCGATGATGCGCTGCGGCGTAGGCACAGAACCTTTCTCGAAAGTCTTGCCAATCTTCTTCTCGATGATGCGCAGACGCGACTTCTCGCGCGAGTGGATGATGGCAACCGACACGCCAGTCTTTCCGGCGCGGCCTGTGCGTCCGCTGCGGTGGGTGTAGGTGGCAGGGTCGTCGGGCAAGCCGTAGTTGACCACATGGGTGAGGTTGTCCACGTCGAGGCCGCGTGCCGCCACGTCGGTGGCAACGAGCAGTTGCAGGGTGTGCTCGCGGAACTTCTTCATCACGGTGTCGCGCTGCATCTGCGAGAGGTCGCCGTGGAGTGCGTCAACGTTGTAGCCGTCGGCGATGAGGTTGTCGGCAATCTCCTGAGTCTCGCGGCGCGTGCGGCAGAAGATGATGCCGTAGATGTTGGGGTTGGAGTCGGCAACACGCTTGAGCGCAAGATATTTGTCCTTGGCATTTACCATATAGTATATATGGCGCACGTTTTCCGATCCCTCGTTGCGTGTGCCGATGACGAATTCCTGCGGGTTGTGCATATAGTTCTTCGCAATCTTCGCGATTTCGTCGGGCATCGTGGCGGAGAACATCAGCATCTTGCGGTCGTCGGGCACGTTGTCGAGGATGGCGTTGATGTCGTCGAGGAAGCCCATATTGAGCATCTCGTCAGCCTCGTCGAGGATTACAGTGTGAACGCCCTCAAGGTTCACCTCGCCGCGCTTGATGAGGTCGAGCAGACGGCCCGGGGTGGCAACGATGATTTGCACACCCTTGCGCAGCGTGCGTATCTGGCTTTCGATGCTAGAGCCGCCGTACACTGGGAGTACGCTCAGGTCGGGCGTGTATTTCGCAAAGTCGGCGAGGTCGCCGCCGATTTGCAAGCAGAGTTCGCGTGTAGGTGAGATAATGAGCGCCTGCGGCTGGCGGCGCGAGGTGTCGGTGCGTTGGATCACGGGTAGACCGAAAGCGGCAGTCTTGCCGGTGCCGGTCTGTGCGAGTGCCACAACGTCGCCGTCTTCGTGGAGCAGGTGGGGGATTACTTTTTCCTGCACAGGCATCGGGTTCTCAAAACCCATATCCTTGATTGCGTGCAGCAGGTCTTCTCTAACTTCTAATTCTTCAAATGTCATCTAATAAATCGTTTTCTTGTTTTCATTCAGCGCACTCTGCCCCAAATTTACTGCAAAGATAGTGCAAGGTGAGAGAAGAGCAAAACAAGCTTGCTTGAATTTTGCTCTTCCGAACCGCCGCCTATCTTATCCAAAGATAGTGCAAGGTGAGAGAAGAGCAAAACAAGCTTGCTTGAATTTTGCTCTTCCGAACCGCCGCCTATCTTATCCAAAGATAGTGCAAGGTGAGAGAAGAGCAAAACAAGCTTGCTTGAATTTTGCTCTTCCGAACCGCCGCTTACAGGGCGGTCACCTCTCCTGCACCCCGTAGTGGGTGCCGCCAGCATCAGCCGGCGCGATGCTGGCGAGGGAGCAATCTCTTATATCAATAAGTAGTGTAAAAAAATGTGAATTCTGAAAAAGTGTTGCTTTGTCGTAAAAAGTGGAACAACGATTAAATGTCGGTTTCATTGTTTTGGATTTGTTAACACAATACAGAAAATTAGATAGGCTGACATGTGTTGAAAAATTGGTTAAAATGCGGTGTTTTTCTTGCTTTTTGGTGGTGTATTTTAGTGTTATATTGCAAGGCGATTTGAAATATTGAAATATGCTGACAAATAGTAAAGTATGTTGTAAAACATGCTTGTTAAGCAATATTATACAATAGAATTATACAAGTAGATTTCTTTGATAATTTTAAAAAAATGGGCATTGAAACGTAAAAAAATAATTACAATTCTTGCTTTTTATGAAAAAACTGCCTATGTTTGTAACCAAGATGGTACGGAGTATGCCCGAATGAAAGCCGGGATGCGGCGTCTGTCTTACAAAAGTCGACTCAAAATGAGAGACACTAATATAAAACTATGTTTAATCTGAATCAAGTATGGACAAATTTGCTGAACGAAAAAAATTTACTTCATGTAAATTAGTTGCGGCTGCTGCAGTCGCAATGTGTTTGCTAGGCAGTGCGGGATATGAGGCTAACGCCGCCCCCGCTCCGCAAGTTGTATCCGCTCAGAAAGCAACTCAGACCATTTCTGGTACAGTCAAGGATGCCAATGGCGAGCCGATTATCGGTGCCAATGTCATGGAAAAAGGTACTAACCGGGGTGTGGTTACTGACTTGGACGGAAAATTTTCGCTGAAGGTAGCTCCAGGATCTACAATCACGATTTCCTATCTGGGCTATCAAACCCAGACGTTGAAAGCCGCTTCGACGATGAATGTCAAGTTGGCTGAGGACAATGCACTTCTCGACGAAGTCGTAGTCGTAGGTTTCGGTACTCAGAAGCGTGCCAACCTCACCGGCGCTGTCTCGACAGTGGACGTGGCAAAATCGATGGAAGCTCGTCCAGTGGGCGATGTGACTAAAGCACTTCAAGGTGCGGTGCCAGGTTTGACAGTCACAACAAGCAGCGGTGCAATCAACTCAACAGCATCAATCAAAATCCGTGGTACAGGTACTCTGTCAAACGGACAGACTTCTAACCCACTTATCGTTGTCGATGGCGTGCCTACCGACGACATTACTTTTGTCAACCCAGACGATATCGCTGAAATCTCTGTATTGAAAGATGCAGCGTCAACAGCAGTCTATGGTACACGCGCGGCATTCGGTGTTGTATTGATTACTACAAAGACTGGTAAGAAGGGTGATAAGGTATCGGTGAAATACTCTAACAACTTCGGTTGGAGCAGCGCTACAGTCCTTCCAGACTACGGCTCAGTTCCAGAACAGATTGAAGCACTTCTCCAAACCAACTACCGTAAGGGTGCTGACCCTGAATTGTTCGGTATGTACCTCGACAAGATGCTCCCTTATGCACAGGCATGGTACAACCAGAATGGCGGCAAGAAGAAAGGCTATAGCGAAATGACAGCGTTCCAAGACTGGAACAATGTTGGTGACTACTATCAAGATCCTACAACTGGTGCAACAATGTACTATGCTGACTGGGATGTGAAGAACATCCTCTTCCGCAACAATGCACCGTCGCAGAAGCACAATGTAAGTTTGGACGGTAGTTCGGGCAACACAACATACCGTGTTTCGTTCGGCTATGACAAACGCGAAGGCTTGATGACCTTTACCGACAACTCTGTTAAACGTTACAACGCAAGTGCTAACATTTCAACACAGATTTTCTCTTGGTTGAGGGCAGGTGCACAAGTTAACTACTCACAAAAGGACTATGAAGGCGAAAATATGTGGGGGCGTGGTGGTTACACGTATGTTTGGCGTTGGGGTTCTTACTTTGGCCCTTACGGATATCGTAAGGCAGCCGATGGCAACTACTACGATTATCAGGCAATCGCCGACCGCAAGCAGAGTGGTGAACATGAAGATATAGCACGCAATACTCGTTTGCAAGGTTGGATGGAAGCAAACCCAGTCAAGGGCTTGACTATTCATGCTGACTTCACGTACGATATGCAAGACATCAACACTCGTAAGTCATACCTTCCTATCTACGGATGGAACCAGTGGTCAAATGCAACAACTGCTCCGACATATATGGTAACTCAAAGTTCTACCTATGCTCAACAGGAGAACACTCGCCAGAATGTATGGACAGTCAATGCCTATGCAACTTATGACTTTGACGTAGCAGAAAACAACCACTTCAAGGTTATGGTCGGTGGTAGTGCAGACCGCAAATACTACAACTACTTCTCTGCTCGCAAAAACGTGCTTTCCGACAACGACAAACCTTACCTCGGTTTGGCAACTGGCGGTGCTGACGGCACAAGTATGGTAATCAACAACACGATTACAAAGCACGCAACTGCAGGTTTCTTCGGTCGTATCAACTACGACTACAAGGGAATCTACTTGTTGGAACTCAACGGACGTTATGACGGTTCGTCATCGTTCCCTGCAAATGACCAATGGGCATTCTTCCCATCTGCATCTGTAGGTTACCGTTTCTCTGAAGAAGCATTCTTCGAAAATGCAAAACGCTATGTGAGCAACGCTAAATTGCGTGCATCTTACGGTCACATTGGTAACGAGGCAGTCGGTGACTATATGTTCCTTGAGGCAATTGCCAAGAAATCGGACTCTGACTCTTATTGGGTGAACTCGACTGGTACAAAATTGTCAATGTTCAAAACTCCGTCGTTGGTATCTTCAGCATTGACTTGGGAGCGCATCGCAACAACCGATATCGGTCTTGATCTCGGTTTCTTGAACAACCGCTTGAATGTAACGTTCGACTGGTTCCAACGCGATACAAAGGACATGCTTGCTCCAGGTATGACTCTTCCTGCTACTCTTGGTGCTGACGCTCCTTATGGAAACAGCGGTTCTCTCCGTACTCGCGGCTGGGAATTGGGTATCAGCTGGAATCAACGCTTCGGCGATGTTGATGTGTTTGCAAGTGCTAACATCTATGATGGCAAAACAAAGATTACAGCCTACAACAACCCTAATAAGTTGATCAGTTCATTCTATACAGGAATGGAATATGGTGAAATCTGGGGCTTTGAGACAGACCGCTACTTCGAGGAGTCTGACTTCAAGGGCAAGAATGCTGACGGTTCATGGATTTATGCTGATGGTGTAGCAGACCAGACAGGTTTGGAACAAGGTACATTCGTTTATGGTCCTGGTGACATCAAGTTCAAGGATTTGGATGGCAATGGCGTTATCAACGGTGGTGATCCAAATATGAAAGACGAGAACGACAACTTGATTCCTGTAGGAACAGTACGCAACCATGGTGACTTGAAGAAAATCGGTAACTCTACTCCACGCTACGAATACTCATTCCGCGTAGGTGCTGCTTGGAAAGGCATCGATGTAGATTTGTTCTTCCAGGGTGTAGGCAAGCGCGACATGTGGTATGTGAATGCATTTACTATGCCATTCGCACGTGGTGCCGATGGTACATATTCACACCAGACATCTTACAACAAGATGATCTTCGACGACAGCCGCAACATCGTTGGTTACGAAATCGACCAAAACAACGACTACCCATGTATGTATGATGGTATGGCAGGAACTGGTGCAGTTTCCGGTTTGTTGCAAGGTCGCTACAACTTCTATCCGCAATCAAAATACTTGCTCAATATGGCTTACCTCCGCTTGAAGACAGTGACTATCGGTTACACTCTTCCTTCGGAAATCACAAAGAAAGCGTTAATCCAGAAAGCACGTATCTACTTTACTGCTGAAAACCCATGCTTGCTCTACAGCGGTCTTGGCAAGAATCCTATCGACCCGGAAATCGGTGGTACTTGGAAAACTACCAATTCTTATAGCAACGGTACATTCGGTCGTACAGATCCTATGATGCGTACATATTCATTTGGTTTGCAAGTAACATTCTAATTTTCTAAATTTAAGAAACAATGAAAACTAAGATAGCATTAGGCATTTTCACACTTGCAGGTCTTTCTCTCGCAAGTTGTGATGATTTTCTCGACAACAACCGCTATCCTATGACTTCCGAGGTTAGTTCGGCTGAGTTCTGGAGCAACGAGTCGCTTGTTGAGCAAGAGTGCAATACAATGTACAATTTCTTTTCTGGCTACGGAAACGGTAATGGCTATGGCGATTTCTATTTCACGACGCTTACTGACGACCAGGCGGGAAACTCATTCACTGAGTGGGCAAACAAGAATGTTCCGTCATCTTCGTCGAACTATACATCTCCATACCAGAATATCCGTCACTGTATGTCCATTATCGAAGGCGTGCGCAACTCAACACTTGCTGCTGAAAAGCGCAACAACTTTGAGGGACAGGCTCGCTTGAACCGTGCAATCCAGTTCTTCACTTTGGTGAAACGCTATGGTGATGTAACATGGGTTGACCACAAGGTTGACGTAACAGACGAAGGTCTTCTCTATGGACCGCGCACAAGCCGTGACGTGGTTATGGACTCGGTGCTTCGCGACCTTGACTATGCAATTGCTACCATCTCTACTCAGAGTGGCAAGCAAGTGTGGAGCAAAGACCTCGCTTTGGCAGCGAAGAGTGATATTTGCTTGTGGGAAGGCACATTCTGCAAATACCGCACAGCAGAAGAGAACGGTTATGCAGCCGATGAAACTCGTGCCAACAAATATCTCCAAGAGTGTGTAAGCGCATCAGAGCAACTCATCTCGAAATATCCTATTGGCACAAGTTATCGTGCTCTCTACAACAGTGTTCGTGATGACGCTTTGAAGAATGGTGAAATCATCTTTATGAAGGCTTACGACAAGGATAATTTCAAGCACTCATTGATTTCCTACACTGCTTCTTCAACAAAGATTAGCGGTATTACAAAGGACGCATTTGATGCATACCTCTTTAAGGACGGTAAGCCTAAAGCGTTGACTTCAGAGAATACTTCAGATCTTCCTGAATACAATGAAGCAGGCGAATATTCAATCGCAAAACTCCTCGCAGTTCGCGATGGTCGTCTTGCTGAAACAACAGACCCTGTTGTTTACTATCAGGATATGACATGGTCTCGTGAGGGCTCAATGGCAATGACTTCATCTACAGGTTATGGCGTAAGCAAATATGACAACACTTCGTTGCCACTTGACGACCGTATCAATACAATCAAGAGTTACACCACTGCTCCTTTGTATTGGGGTGCTGTTGTATGCCTTAACTACGCTGAGGCAAAGGCTGAACTCGGAACACTTACAGATGCCGACCTCGACCTTACACTCAACAAACTGTATGCACGCGCAGGTCTTCCTAACCAGACTGTAGCATCGCTCACTTCGATGAACGACCCTGCAAACAATATGGGTGTAAGCAGCCTTATTTGGGAGGTTCGCCGTTGCCGTCGTTGCGAGTTGATTATGGACAACGATTTCCGTTATTGGGACCTTATCCGTTGGCACAAACTTGACCTTCTCGACAGCGAGCAACACCCGAATATCCTCTTGGGTGCAAACGCTTCGGCAGCGACAGTTAAGCCTGATATGAAGGGTGACTATGTGGACGGTTCATTCAACCATACTCGCGTCTTTGAGAAACGTCAATATCTCTATCCTATCCCAACAGATCAGATTTCATTGACAAGTGGTGCTATTACTCAGAATCCACTTTGGAAAGACTCTAAGTAGATAAAATCTCGACAATAGGAAAGAGCGACCTTTGGGTCGCTCTTTTTTTTACTCGGAATTTTTTGGGGAAAAACTTGCGTCAGGGGGAGAAAAATTTTGAAAAAATAGTGGTTTTGCTTGCAAATTGTTATAAAAACGTTTAAATTTGCGATAGATTTATAAAACAATAAGGTTATGAGAAAATCTTTACTATTTTCGGCAATGATGATGACGGCAGGTGTTGCTGCGGCAACAACGGTTGTTTCACCGGTAGCGCGTCAGCCATTGGGCAACATTGCAATGTCAGTGAAAAAGAGTGACAAACTCACAGCGAACAAACTGAAAGCCAATCTCGCAACAAAGGCAGAGGTCGTGAAGACAAAAACTTTGAAAAACGGAGCGAAAATCAACCTTGTGAAAGGTACTGACGGACTGCTCCACAAGGTGCTCCAAAAGGACGGTTTAAAGAACAATGGATTGCGCATACAGCAGAGCCGCGTAGCAAAAGAGTACACCGACGACACTGAAGGTGCTGCGTTGTATGAGGGCTTTGAAAGTTACGACGGCGAGAGCCTCGGATGGGTTCCTGACGGTTGGTCGCAAGTGTCGAAGACCGACCCTGCACACACAGTCGTGGAGGACGGCACTTCCTTGATTTGGGAAGGTATAATCGGTGACACATATACTCCAGCCAACAGTGGAGATGCGGCAGAGCGCATCCAGGTGTCGGTGATGGACTACGATACATTTGAGCCGGCAGAGGCGCAGGACGAGTGGCTCATCACTCCGGCGACGAAAGTAAGTTCCGGCGACTATCTGTGCTTCGAACTTAACTACAGCCCGTCATTTACGTTGCTTGATATGAACACATTCGAATTCACAGCGGAAAACAATATACTTGAGGTGCAGGTGTCGACCGACGACGGTGCTACATGGACCAAGATTTGGGACGTGTTGCCACACGCAAAGACGTTTACCGAGGATGAGTTGTGGGACGATGCAATGTCGTTTATCCGCAGTTACTATCCTATGGCAATCAGCCTTGAGGACTATGCCGGCAAGACGGTAAAGATTGCATTCCGCTATGTAGGTATCGACGGCGAGTCGATGATCCTCGACGATGTGTTTGTCGGCGCTCCTTCTCCAGAAGCAGCGGTTACTGCACCGAGCAGCGTGTTCCAAATCGGTTACTCTAAGGACGGTTATGGACTTACCGATACCGCTGGCAACTGGCTCAACTACGGTTTGGCTCCTTACAAGACTTCGTTGGTATGGAACAACGCTACGGAACTGTATGAAAATGCAATATGGACGTATCCAGACCCTAACCCTGATGCAGGAGATGTAACTGCCGATACCGACGACCTTGTAGCCCCAGCCTACGGCTATGGCTCGTATGCCGCACCGACATTGAAGGTTACTTTGGGCAAAGAGACTTCAGCAGCAGTGTCGGCCTACGATTATGTGAGATATGGTGGTGCAGTCTACATAGTTGACGACGAGGGAGTTGTTACTAACTTCGACCCAGTGTTCTACGACACCCCACGTCAGGAAAGCGGTGATGCAGAAATCGCCTACTCGAATGATGTTTTCGGTGCAGGTGAAGGTCACGATGCGGAATGGTCAGAGTTGATGGACGATACCTACAAGTGCCTCGGTCTTGAATATGTAGTTCCGAAGCCAGAAGCACCGTTCGTGGTGTCGAGCGCATGGGTAGGCATTCTGCCTGGCTCTAAGTTTACCGACGCCAGCAAGTTGACGGCAACAATCTACAAGTTGGACGAAGAAACATTGAGTTATGTGGAGATGGCAAAAGCCACTTGCCTCCCGTCTTCGATTTTTGACGACGGCGAGAGCGTGCCTTTGGCAGAGTTCAAGTTTACTCAGACACAGGGCGAACTCGAGGTTGAGGCTCCGGTGATGATTGACTACAATGCCGTTATTGCATTTGGCGGCGAGATGGCATCGGGCGAGTCGTTTGACTTCTTCACCCAGTTTGATAGCGATGTAACCAAATCATATCCGACCTATATCCGTCTTGCAGACTCGGAAGGCAATCTCAGCGAAATCAACATCACAGCCCTTCCGTTTAGCGACGGAAGTGCAGCAACCGGTATCTATGGAGCATGGGATGCAACCTACGCATGGTTTCTGACCGATGAGGACTCGTTTGAAGCACCGGTAGCCGGCGGCGAGAAAGAGTTTAAGATTGACTCTTGCTATGACCTTAAGGATTCCGAAGGAGACGACACTGTAGAAATTGAAGGTGAAGGTCTTGACGACTGGTATACAGTGACGATTGACGAGGCAGATGCAGAAGACCACAACGGCGTGATGACAGTGGCTGTAAGCGCACTGCCAGAGGGCGTAGACCTCCGTTCAGCATACTTCGATATCAACCACTACGGATTGACGAAACGCTACTATGTGGCTCAACGCAGTGAAGCAGGCGTAAGCACCCTCGCTGCTACGACTACAAAGGCACAGGTTGAAGGCGACGACATCGTTGTAACAAGCCAGAAAGCGACATCAGTTGCAATCTACAACCTGGCAGGTCAGAAAGTTGCAGAGAAGGCATTTGTCGGCAAGGCAACAATCTCGGCAGCAGATATGGCAAAGGGCGTATATGTATTGAAGTTCAACGACAATACAGTATTGAAACTGGCTAAGTAAAAAATCGTAAGATAACATTTTGTAACGAGCCCGGTGCGTGAGTGCCGGGCTTTGTTTTTCTTGACAATGATGAAACAAGGTTAACCAGCAAGTGGGGGATAATGCATAACTTTGCGAAAAATTGTTGTAAGAGAATGGAAAAAGGATTTGGCATAATGTTGCTCTCCGCGTTTACCGCTGTAGCGATGGCTGCACAGGACGGCAACGTCGTGAAACCTAAAGTGCTTGCGCCCAAGCCAGTGCCGGCGGCTTTTGATGAGAGTACGGCGGCAGTGCCGGCAGTGAGCGCGCCGTTCAGCGTGATGCCCGTAGGCTTCTCGATGAACTATAGTCACCTTGTGAAGGACGGCAATGCGCTGGTGCTCGGCCTTGCGCCCTACCAGACACCGCTGACGTGGTACAACTACACGTCGGGCAACTACACATCGTGCACGTGGACCTATCCCGATCCAAGCGACAAAAGCAATATGCTGACCGCAACTACGGAGCATCTTGAGGCTCCTGCCTATCCGTTCGGGCAGTATGCCGCTCCAGTGCTCACCGTTGACGGACAGAAAGCCAACGCCTATGCCGCAGTACAGTATGGCGGCGAGGTGATAGCCCCGGTCGACGGCACAAACACCATTTTTGAAGCCGCGCTCTACAACTATCCGCGCTACATCAGCGGATATATGACATTCAACGTCTACGGCAACGGTCTTTCGGGTGTTGGCGAGACAGCAGACGCCATCTGGACATCGGAAGACTACGGAGGCGGCAGCGGCAAAATTAGCAAAGTGCTCGGCGTGGGCATGGTCGTGCCGCAGCCGGCAGCACCCTATCAGACCAGTTACGCCTACATCCGCTTCACATCGTCTACATTGTCCGACCGCTCCACACTCACCTGCAAGGTCTATTCGGCAACGTCCGATATGAAACTCCTTGCGCAGGGTCAGACCAAGAAATCGCAGACCTACCAGACATCGAGCGACTCGTGGCGCACGGCGCTGTTCTCGCTCAAGCCTGTGGAAGGCAAAAGCACCGAACCGCTGCTGGTTGACGGACCGGTTATAATCGTGTTTGGCGGCGATATGGTTGCTGGCGAGAATGTGGAATTTGGCATGGCTCGCGACATCGACGGCTACGACGAAGGCTCATCGTGCCGCGGATATTTCGTGTTTGAAGATTTCAGCGGCGGCAAGCAGTTGCTCCGCACCAACCAGATACCGTTTACCGACGGCTCGTCGGCAACAGGACTCTTCGCCTCGTTTGACGCTACATACAGTTGGCTGAAATGTGACGAATCGGAGTTTGTCGCCCCTACGACGGGTGGAAGTAAGACCTTCGCCGTGGATGCCTACTACGACTTGACCGACACTAAGATTACAAAAGTGTCGCAAACCGCAGACTGGTACAGCGTGGATATCGCAGCCATAGGCGACGACGGAACGTATCCGTTGACCGTGACCGCCGATCCGTTGCCGGAAGGCACGGAAGGCCGCACATCGACCTTTACGCTCAACAGCAAAGGTCTGAAGAAAGAATTTACAGTGACTCAAGGGTCAGCCGCCGTGGCAACGGTAGCAGCCGACAGCGACAAGGCATATTTCAGCAATGGCGAGATCGTGTTGGAGAGCGCGACAACCACTACAGCAGAAGTATATTCAATGTCGGGACAGAAAGTCGCAGAAAGACAATTTACGGGTAAATCAACTATATCAGCGCAACGCCTTGAAAGAGGATTCTACGTTGTGAAATTCGCAAATAGAAACGTCAAGAGAATTATAGTGTTATAAGAATAATTAAAGTCTTTGATTGCCGGCCCCGCAGTGATGCGCGGCCGGTTTTTTTATGTCAATCCTTGAAGATGAGTTTGTAGTCGCGAGGAGCGGCTTGCTTCACCCAGTCCTCAGGGATGAATTTCCACTGGTTAAGCGGCGCAGGGTTGATGTCGCCCACCTTCTCGATGTATTTCATCAGGTAGAAACGCAAGTCCTTGTCGGTCGACCGCACGATGCGGCTGTCCAGTTCGTCGGCAGGAATACCGGCACCCTCGGTGAGCAGTCCGCCGCCACCGTTGCCACGGTAGGAATTGACGGCAACAAGATAGGTAGAATCCATTGAGAATGCACTTCCGTCAGCCATCGATTCGATGGACACCTTTTCCCAACGGGGCTTCGACACGTCGACTGTGTAGCGGATGCCAGCGGCAGAGTCGAAATTGTAACTGAAATTCTTGAACAGAGCGCGTGCACCGTCGTTGCCCGTGCCCGGCACGTCCTTGAGCAGGAGCAGATGGTCGTCGGCGCTGGTCATCTGGTTAGTCCAGAGATAGTACGACTGTTCGAGGTAGTTCTTGAGTTCGCGGCCGGTCATCTTTATGGTGTAGAGCATATTCTCATACTTGTAGAGATTGAACATATCGCTGACAAGAATGTCGCCCTGCTTGATCTGTGCATCGAACGACAGCGGTGCGGCAAGCGACACCTCCGCTCCGCTGATTGCCAGTTGCAGCGAGTGTACGAGGTCGACGAAAGCCGACGGTCCGAAAAATGCATCGCGCGTGGTGATGGTCTTCGAGATTGCACCGATTTTGCGGTTGACGAAAGCATCTGCAGCATCGTACTGCTCCTTGAATTCCGCCATAAAATCCTCATCGACAGGCAGACTGCTTATGTCGACAAGTTTGCCGGTGATTTCCTTTTTTACCACTTTCCCCTTTTTGAGAGTGAGGCGTATGTTGGCAGACGCCACTTTCAGTGCCATGTTTGCCGGGTTGAGAAGCCACACGTTTTCGCCGCGCGGATTCTTCACCGTGTCGCAAAACAACTGGTGGTCGTGACCGAAGAGCACCAGGTCGATGCCCTCGATGCGCTCCGCAACCAGTTGAGCCGGGTTTTCCACGAAGTCGCCGGTGGTGCGTGTCCAGTCGCGTCCGGCATGGATAAGGGCAATCACAACGTCCGGCTTCTCCTCCTCGTTGATTTTCTTCACCCAGTAGCGTGCAGAAGTCTCTACATCGTCGAAGCGGAGACCGGACCACAGATTTTCGGGAAGCCAAGCAGGGATGGCAGGCGTGATGAATCCCACGACAGCCACCTTCACGCCGTCGCGCACGAAAATCTTGTAGGGTGGCAGATAGGTTTCGCCAGTGGCAGTGTTGATGATGTTTGCACCGAGAACTGGGAACTTGCACTGGTGGATGCAACGGTCGTAGACAGCATGTCCGGTTTCAATGTCGTGGTTGCCCACGTTGCCCACGTCGTAGCGCATGTAGTTGAGTATCGACGACGTGAGGTGCGGTGCAACGGTGTCGATGAAATTGTAGTAGTACGCCGACGGTTGTCCCTGGAGAATGTCGCCGTTGTCGATGAGTAGCAGGTTGTCACCGAAACGCTTCCGCTCGCGGTTTATGTAGGTCGACAAGCGAGCGAGGCTACCTTTGCAAGGCTGACGGTTGATAAAATCGTAGGGGAAATAACTGCCGTGTACATCAGTTGATTCCACAATCCGCAGTTCTACAGTCTTGTTCTTGCACACTGCGGTAGCGGTAGATGCGATGATAGTCATTATGATAATAAGTATTTTTTTCATAGAGGCAAAATTTACGCCGAAGATACGAAATTTCCGCCACATTCGGGAGGATTGTTGCTGCAAAATGGCTAAATTCGTGTAAACTTAGTTGTGGACAGACCAGCAGACGAACGGATTATTACAACAGCACTTACACCTCAACAATGATGTGGCAGTGCTATGCAAAAATCTACAGACCAGACGGCACTATGATGTCGTCAAGTTCTTCGCCATCGGGCTACGACAGTACGCTCTACTACATGTCGTTTATGCCCTACGATGAATTACACATATTGTCAGGCAAATACAATCTGGCGTTTTATGTGCTTCTCTATAACAAAGCCGACAATGAAGAACTCGAGCGATCAAGCGATTAATGTTTCGACTACACGCAGCCTTAGCGGGTGATTTTGCGGAGGCGGAGCAACGCGAGGGTAGAGACAACTGCAGCCACCGCAACGGCAATCCAGAGCATACCGCTGTCGAGAAGCATCATTATAGCAAATGAAACGATGATGGTGGCTATGGTCAGTGCCGTGGCTTGGCGTGACACGGTGTAGCGGTAGCGACGGAAATAGACCGCACCCACAATCACGCAGTAGGCGGCATACCACAGACAGAACGCAATGCCGAGCCCTTTCAGCCCCCACAGATGATAGCACACCACGTTGAGCGCGAAGCCGGTGACCACCGACAGCGATTCGGTGACGATATACGCCTTTCCGTCGCCGCGCGCCACGATTACAATGGCGAGAAACCACGAATAGGCACGAAGCGCAGTGCCTATTACGGCAAACGAGATGTAAGGGATGATGGCGTGGAACTCCTCGCTATAGAGCAACGACACAATCAACTCGCGTGCGATGAGAAAGGCAGCAATCACCGGTATCAGACACAGCATCATAATGTTGATTTCCTGTGAGGCAAACACGTGTGTGCGCAAGCGGCTGCGGCACACACGGGTGATACGCGGATAGTATTCCATTGTCAGTGCCGTGAGCACAAGTCCGATGTAGCGGCCCACGAGCGAATAGCCCGACTGATAGAAGCCCACTGTCTCCGTTCCGGCAACCCGGTTGAGGTATGCCGAGAAGATGTAGTTGAAAATCATCGTGATGAATTCGCTGAGAGTCATCAGCAGTCCCAAACGCACAAACGATGCACCTTCGCGCACCGCCTGGCGGTTGGTCACCTTGACCGGCGATGCCCCTTTATGGCGGAAAATCAGTGCCGCAACCAGCAGCGCCGCATGGTAGACAACCAGCGACATAATGATACTGTCGATGCGAAACCAGTAGAACAGAGGTATGGACAGAGCCAAACCCATAACCGCACCGAGAAGGGAGGCGTTGGCGAGCGACTTGAGTTTCTCGAGCCCTTGGAGAATAGCCAGTTCGCTATTGGCAAAGCCGTTGAATAGCAATACGCTTGCAAGCAGCACATAGTCCCAAAGATGGTCGTAGGTGCCAAACGACCATTTGCTCAGAGTAGGAGCGAGGGCAAGCGTGGTGATTGCCCCGAAGATGCTTATGAACCACGCCCAGCGCCGCACCACGGCAATGACGGTGGCAAGACGGTGAGTGTCGCCGGCCTCAGAAGCCTCGGCAATGTCGCGCACGGCACTTGTGCGCAGACCTAGCGAAGTGCCGGAGCGGAGCATATCGATGGCAGAGTTGAAGATGCTGAAAAGTCCCATTCCTGCCGGTCCTATCCAGACGGCTACAAGTTTGTTGAGCGCAACCGAGCAGAGGTTGCTCACCACTTGCACTCCGCCGAACAGTTTTATGGCGCGGAGCACGGTGCGGGATATGTTGACCTTTCCGTCGCTCACTTGATGTCGACTTTATAGATTTGATATGCTACGCCACGACCGCCGAGCCCGTTTTTCTGCAAGAGGAGTCCCTCGTTGAGGTATTCGCCGTGCTGCTCGTTGCAGGTGCCGAAATCATAGTAGCGCATCCCGGCAAACGCATCGTGCATCAGATAGTCGTGGAGAAAGGCGATGGCGTTTGAGTGCATGCCTTCCGGCGTGTTGCCGGTGTACTGCGCATGCGCCACGCCGTTGATGATGTAGAACACCATACCGGCTACCAGCCGGTCGGCAAGGTACACGTTGAAGAGCCGGATTTCCTTCGGAAAACGGCTGTGGAGCAGAGTTATCTCCTCCAGTGAGTGGACAGGACTGCTGCCGTAGCGGTCCTGTAGATGGGTGGTGAGAATCTGCCAGAAGGCAGAATAGTCGCTCTCTGCGGCTATGCGGAAGCCGGTGGCGTGAGTCTTGTCGATGTTAAGTTTCGTGCTATTGCTGTATCTGTTGAGCGGCGAGCCGATGACTGCCGTGGCAGCGATGTTGCATTCCGCAATCTGCGCCCCGTGGCGAAACAGCGCATAGATGTCCTCGTCGGCAGGGTAGCGGTGGTAGATGTAAGGGATGGCTTTGTAGATTAGCGAATTGATGCCGTTAGACTTGAGAAATGGCATCATTGCATCCCAGATTTCGAGCATTGTCACCGCCGTGAAATGCTTCACCGGCGTAATCCAGCCGCCGTAGGTGAGTCCCTGGTGGGAATAGAGCGTGTCGCCGGCGATGTTGGCTGGCAATACCGCTACCAGTTTGCCGTGGCAGTTGAGCGCAAGGAGAGAGAAATCCGTGAAGCGGTCGGCGTGGTAGTCCATATAGCCACGCAGATGCAGAAATGTGCCGTTTTTCGAGCGATTTACAAAGTCGTCCCACGCTGGCTTGTCGGTTGGAGAGTATCGTCGGATTTCAATCATTGCATTACAGATTTTTTCTATTTCAGCCAAGCCTGAGGGTCGAGTTTCGTGTCGCCCTTGCGCACTTGGAAGTGGAGGATGCCGTGCGACTGGTCGTTGACGTCGGGGAACAGAGTGCCCAGCGTCTGCCCAGCCTTTACAGTGTCGCCCTTCTTCACGTTGATGGTCTTCAGTCCGGCATATACGGTCATATAGGAACCGTGCTTGATGATTACCACATAGTTGTACTCGTTGTTCACCTGATAGATGAACGTCACGGTGCCGGCAAACACGGCGCGCGCGGATGCACTTGCCGATGCTTCAATCTCGATGCCTGGCGAGTCGATAGTCACATATTCGAGCACAGGATGCTTGTGCTTGCCGAACTGCTTGACAATACGGTAACTGCCGGTCACCGGTGCCGGGAGTTTGCCCTTGTTGCTCTCGAAACTGCCGTCCATCTTGATATCGGCTTCCGTTTCCGTAGGCTCGCTGCGGCGTTGTTCCTCCTTTTTCTTCGCCTCCTGACGCTCTTTGTCGATGCGTTCCTGCTCTTTGCGCAGACGCTCCTGTTCCTTTTCGAGTTCCTTCTGCTTGCGCTTCAGTTCCTCTTTTTTCTTCTTTTCAGCCTCACGCTGTTGCTGCTCCTTGTTGCGGCGGAGTTCAGCCTCGCGCTCCTCTTGCTCCTTCTTCAACCGAGCCTCTTCAGCCTTGCGTGCCTCCTCAGCCTTGCGAGCCTTTTCCTCTTCTTCCTTTTTGCGCTTCTCCGCTTCGGCGCGTGCTTTCTCTGCCTGCGCCTTGCGTTCAGCCTCAATCAGGCGGTTGAGTTCTCGGTCGAGTTCGTTGAGTTTGCGTTGTTGCTCTTGCAAAATCTGCATCAGGTCGCCCTTTTCCTCCTTCAGTTGAGCCACAATGCGGTTCTGCTCCGCACGCTTGCCCTCAAGCGAAAGTTTTGTGGCGTTGATGGTTGTGATAGTCTTGCTGCGCTCGTTTTGCAGAGCCACCAGTTCCTGCTTCTGCTGCTCCAGTTTGGTGCGTGTGGCCTTAATCTGGCGAGTCTGCGCTTCGCGCCAGCGTGCAAACTCCTTAAGGTAGCGCATGCGGCGGTAAGCCTGATGGAACGACCCCGACGAGAGAAGGAACATCATCTTGTTGCCCGACACCCGGTGCAGGCGCACCTTCTTCACGGCGGCAAGATAGTTATTCTTTAGTTTATTGACAGTGGAGTCGAGTACTCCAATCTCCTGGTTTACTCCGTTGATGCGCACGTTGATGTCGGCAATCTGAAGATGCAGGTTGCCGATTTTCTTGTTGCTTTCGTCAATCTCCCCGGTTATGCGGTTAAGGTCGGCAAGAGTCTTTGCCGTTTCGCTTTTGTTTTCCTTAATTTTTTGGGAAGTTTCATTTATGTCCTGTTGTGCCTCCTTCTTCTGCTTCTTGATGTCGGTCACGGCAGGCTGTTGCGCCATCGTAGCCGCCAACACCACAGCGGAAAGTGCTATGCAGAGAAACCGTTTGATCATAAGCCGTCAGTTATAGTGAGAGGGATTTCATAATTTGTGCAAAACTGTAGCGCTGCGCACCTGCCGGGATGCTGATGGAGTCGACGATGCCGCTGTTCCATTTGAGCGACTTGGTGTAGCGGATGTCGAGTTGCACTACGGTGGCGCTGACCTCAATCCGTGCGTTGATGTCGGTGGCGATGGTGTCGCTGCTCACCTGCTTGTAGTTGCCGAAGTTGAGCGTATAGGCACGGCCGTTGGCGAGCGTTACGATAAACTTGCTGATATTGTTTTCAAACATATTGAAAACGTAGGAGAACGCCGACGATACCGTAGCCTTCGGGCGCATTTCCCATCCGTTGTTGCTGTCGGGATCGGTGGCGGTGAAATGGTGGGCGTTGACAACGCTGAAGCCGCCGTCGCTGAGGTCGAACGGTCGCGACAGAAGCAGATTTTGCAAGGCGTTCAGACTAATGTCGTTGCCGAGAAACTGTCCGACCGATTCGCGCATATAGATGCTGTGGTATTTGTCGACAATCGTCACCGAATCCTTGTCGATGAAGAGCTTGCCCATCTCGATGCCGAGGATAGGGCGGATGGATATAGAGATGGACTTGCCGCGCACCATCTTCAGTTGCATCGTGCTGCTGAGGTTGCTTGTCGTGCCCACGGTGATGTTGCCTGAAGCGGAAAAGTCGGCCCATTCTTTTGCCGCAGCGGCGGCAGTGAGCGGATTGTAAGCCGACTTGCTCCAGTCAGCCTCCACTTTTGTGCTTTCCGTGTTGGCGCGCGTTTCGGCTGACACGGCCTTTTGCGCCGAGTGGCAAGCCGTTGTTGCTACCAATACAGCAGCCAATGCTATTGCGATTGAAAATTTACTCATAGAAATATGCTTTGTTTTCGATTTTCTTTTTCAGAAGTTTTGAGTCGGGATTGCCCTTCAGTGCATCCTTCCATTTCGCCAATGCCTCGTCGGGCTTGCCGAGCATAAAAAGGATGTCGCCGTAGTGCTCCCACAACTCAGAGTTGTTGTCGGTAGGCTCGCGCTTTTCGGCGGCTTTCTCGATGAATGTCAGAGCCTTTTGGTAGTCGCGCTTGAGAAACAGTGCCCAGGCGAATGTGTCGAGATACGAACTGTTGTCGGGCTCTGCCGATACAGCCGTTTCTGCCATCTTTGCGGCATCGTTGAGCCGCGACGGGTCGTGGATGAGCAAGTAGTAGGCATAGTTGTTGAGAGCCATCACGTTGCCCGGGTCGATGGCAAGTGCCATCTCGTAGTTTTTCACCGTGTTGGCGGAATCGCCCATTTGCTGGTATACATCGCCCATCGACGTGTAGATTTCAGCCTCGCTGATGGTTTGTTGCTCTTTGTTGCTAATGAGCAGAGAGTCGTAGGTGGCGATGGAAAGGTCGTAGTCCTTGTTCTGCGAGTATGCCCATGCGAGTGTGCGTCGCAGGGTGAGTTCGTCGGGGGCGTATTCGATGGCTTTCTTGCCTGTCTCGATGGCCTTTTGCGGCTCTTTGAGGAAAGCGTAGAACCACATCAGTCGTTCCCAGTTCTGCGGATTCGACGGATCGATGTCGAGCGTGTAGGAGAGTTGCTCTGCCGCGTTTTTGTAGTCCTTTTTGAACGCCAGATAGTCGCAGAAGAGGTTGCGCAGCGGCGCTTCGTGGGGGTGCTGGTTGAGGATTACGCGGAACATATTGTCGACGCGTGCCGACGAGTCGCCCTGTTGGATGCAGTTGCGGATGTAGTCGGTGAGGATGTCGATCTTGGTGTCAACCTCGATGTTCTTGTTCAGAAGCACGTTGGTAATCTCTTTCTCATAGTTGGTCGAGTCGCCGAGGCTGTTGTAGAGGTTTGCCTTCTGGAGGTTGGCATATCCGTAGTCGGGGTCAATCTCCAGAGCGCGGTTGTAGTAGTGGAATGCACTGTCGGGCTTGTCCAGTTGGGCAAAGATGTTGCCGGCAAGGGCGTTAGGCTCGGCGCTGTTTGGCGCTTCGGCGAGGAGCATCTTGGCGTTGCTGATGATGCCCACGGTGTCTTTGAGTTGGAACAGGTAGTTCACTTTCATCACCGTGCTGTTGAGGGTGCGTCCCTCGGTCTTTTCCACGCTGTCGATTGTGGCGATGGCTTTCTCGAAATTGCCCTGTGCGCCGTAGCCGATGGCGAGTTTCGGGAAGAGTTCCGTCTTCGACGGATATTCTGCAACCAATTGCTCAAGCACTCGCACCGACTCGTCGTTACGTCCGAGCGACGAGCAAAGTGCCGCATAGACATAGTTTTCGTAGTAGTCGGCAGGGCGATCGACGGTGTTGTGGCGCATCAGTGCGATGGCAGAATCCAATTCCTCCTGAGTAGGGTATTCGAGGTTGAGTGCAGTGAATCCGAGATAGAAATTGATGGTTGGGTTCTCTGGATCGAAGGCGTGGGCGTGCTTCAAGAGTGCATAGGCGGCATCATAGTCGCCTGCTTCTTTCTTTGATATTGCCTCGATAAACGCGTATTCAGCCTTGCGCCTGTCGGCATCGTTCGGCTTGCCTGCAAACATCGGCAGGATGATTGCCGAAAGCAGAGCCGCCACAAATATGTTTCTGAATTTGTTGTTCACAATCTTTTTCCTTTCCTGTTGGAGCAGTTATGTTATTTCACTCCCGTGTGACCGAATCCGCCAGCGCCGCGTTCACTGTCGGCGAGGGTTTCTGCTACCGACCATTCAACGGTGGCGTGGTGTGCCACTACCATCTGACAGATGCGCTCGCCGTCGTTGACAACAAATGGCTCGTTGCTGAGGTTCACGAGGATAACACCGATTTCGCCGCGATAGTCGGCATCGACCGTTCCTGGGGTGTTGAGCACGGTGATGCCGTGCTTCAGCGCGAGTCCGCTGCGTGGGCGTATCTGGCATTCGTAGCCCTCCGGCAGTTCGATGAAGATGCCTGTAGGAATCAGTTTGCGCTCCAGCGGAGCGAGGGCGACGGGGGCTTCGAGGTTGGCACGGAGGTCCATGCCTGCCGCACTTGGAGTGGAATATTTCGGCAAATCGTTCTTCGATTTGTTGATAATCTTTACTGTAACGTTGTCTGTCATTTCCGAATTGTGTATAGTTGTTGCGAAAGTACTTAAAATCCACGAATTAAGAGCATCTTTTTGTGCTAAAATAACAAAAGAAAAGGCTGCCCGATAGCGGACAGCCTTCGTTTTCTTGCATAATCGCAGCGTAAATGGGCGATTACTTTCTGATGCCGAGCTCCTCTTTAGCGATGATAGCACGGTAGCGGTTGATGTCTGTGCGGATCAGATAATCCAACAGGCGGCGGCGCTTACCTACGAGCATCTTGAGGGCGCGAGTTGTACTATGATCTTTGTGATTTGACTTCAAGTGTTGAGTCAAATGAGCAATACGGATAGAAAATAATGCAATCTGGGACTCTGCAGAACCAGTATCAGTATTCGACTTACCGTACTTCTCGAAGATCGCCTTTTTCTCTTCAGAATTTAAATGCATTCTAAATCAGTTTAAAAAGTTAATATTCAATTAGCGACCGCAAAGGTACACACAATTTCCTAATTACCAAAACAATTCCCCAGAAAATTTCGCTGATTTTTTTAAATGGGACAGACCGTGGTTGCCCTAAATGGCTTTCTGTATCGTAGAGGGATGAGTGTGCCGTGTTGCGAACCACGGGATGCATTAAAAAAATGGCACTCCGTTTATTTAATATATCATAAAATGAATAAAAAAACTTGTATTCGCATCTCTATCGTCGTGTGGCGTTCAACATAGCCATAGGCAACAGTGATGACCATTTCCGCAATCATAGCTTCCTGCTTACGCCCAAGGGGTGGACGTTGTCGCCGGTATATGATATGAATCCAACGCTCAGTGGGTATCAAAGCCTGTTGATAAATTCATCAACCAATGAGTCAGACTTGCAGATTTTGCTTGATTCGTGTGAGGAATATATGATTGGCAAGGATGAAGCGTTGACGATTATAAAGGGTGAGTTGAGGGGTGTTGGCAAATGGGGAGGCATCGCTGTAGGTTTGGGCATCAGCAAGCGCGAGATTGATATGTTTGCTCAGGTGTATAACCGGTGGGCTGACTTCCTCTGACGAGCGGTGCTTCGGCCGTGGAAGTGGCGAAAAATTGGCAGATGTGGCGAAAGATTGTCAGCGAATGTGGACAATTTGTCTATATTTTTGAATGCCAAATGTTTGGCTTTGGTTTTGCAATCTTTTAGGTCGAACTTCCGAAGGCGGAAATGCCCAAGGAGGCTCGATAAAAAGAATGTTTAATCAAAAAATAGGAGATAATAATTATGATGCCAATGAGAAGAAACGATCAGACTTGGTTGCCAAGTATCTTCAATGACTTTTTTGACAACGAGTGGATGGCCAAAGCCAATGCAACGGCACCTGCCATCAATGTTAGCGAAACGGAAAATGAATATAAGGTTGAGGTCGCCGCTCCGGGTATGACAAAGGGTGATTTCGACATTCATATCGATGAGGACAGCAACCTCGTGATTGTGATGGAGAAGAAATCGGACAACAAGGACGAGAGCAAGAGCCGCAAGTATCTGCGCCGCGAGTTCTCCTACTCGAAGTTTGAGCAGACAATGATTCTGCCTGACGATGTAGACAAGGAGAAAATCGGTGCAACCGTGGAAAATGGCGTGCTCGACATCACTTTGCCGAAAATCCGCAAGGAGGATTTGCCGAAGTTGACGAGAAATATTGAGATTAAGTAAAAAACTTTACAAGGGCTTATATTGAAAGCGGACCGGTGCAAATCGCACCAGTCCGCTTTTAAGTTTTTTGCCACAGGGGTTTAGTAAATCTCGTCGGTGAGGCGTATCACCCTGATACCGGTGTTGCTACGCAGGGGTTTCAGCATCTCAAATAAGTCGTCCTTGTCGATAATCACCTTCTTCGCGTTTGATGAAGCGTGGAGCAAATGAGGCTTGCCCTTGACGAAGCGCACAATGCCGAGGTGTGACACGTCGAGACCGTCAGTCTTCGTGGTGAGGCAGATGACGTCGCCGTCACGCAGTTCGTTGATTACGTCCTTTTTGTAGAGGTTGCGCTTGTTTATGATTGAGAAACGGTGGCTATTATAGCCGGCCTCGAGGTTCTTGATTTCGGCGTAGGCGGTGCTGTCGGCCAGGGCTGGATAACTATTGCGGTGGGTCGACATGAAGTTGAGTGACTTTACGACCGCCTCGCTGCTAGGAATCTGCCCGGTGATTTCGCGGAAGTTGCCGCGGTTGGCGTTCTCAATGACCCATGCGCTGATGTAGTGTAGGCGTGACGCATAGCCGTCGATGTGCCCAGAATGGTAGCGGATGTTTTCGAGTTGCGACGCATAGGAGTACCACGACGGCGATTTTGCTACGGCTGCTTTTGTCAGGGCGACAAGCGTCTCCACGAATGTGGTGCAGTCGAGTTGATCGACGTTGATGGTGAGATACTCGCAGTCGCCTTCAAGAGTGTGTGCTACATAGGGAGTGCTCATAAGTTTGTCGGCGAAAAACGACATATACTGACCTTGCGTCTTGAGCGACTGGTTGGTAATCGCGTCGTGGAGCATCTGGTTGATTTTCACCGTGTCGTCGGCGCAGTGGAAGCGCAGAGCCTCGATTGAAAATGCGTGGGCGCAAACTGAAGTCGCCGAGATTATGAGTATTGAGAGTAGTCGTTTTATCATATTATGGAATTTTTCACGAAGATACATTTTTATTTTGAAATTATCAACCATCTCCGACCAACGGCGCAATTCCGACCTCTTTTCACTGCTTTCTGGAGATTGTTAGGGGCGGAATGCCTACCTTTGTGGCGGCTATGGAAAGAAAAGAATCAATAGAGAGTCATTTCGGCAGACAGCGGCGGCTGTTGCAGATGGAGTACGACTATGAGAAGTCGGAATATGAGCGGCAGACGGGCGAGATGGGTATCAAGCGCAGAGTGGCGCGCGGACAGTGCTGGTTTCCTGTGAGGCTGGGGCGGAGTTACTACAATTCCTTAAACCGCTATGTGGTTGAGGTGGCGAAGGTAGGCGACTCGGACGACGATGCCGACGACCACGCGTTTGAACCGGGGCGGCAGGTGCGCTTTTTCTACGAGGCACTCGATGGCTCGGTGAAGTACCGCAACTTTATGGCATCAGTGAGTTATGCGGATGCCGACCACTTGGTCATTGCGTTGCCGTCTGCGTCGGCACTTAAGGAAATCGACGGGGTGGCGCGGCTTGGCGTAGATTTGGCATTCGACGAAACGTCCTTTGTCGCTATGCGTGAGGCTCTTGATACTGTCGTAGCGGCGAAAGGCAACCGTCTGGCGGAACTGCGCGACGTAATCTGTGGACTGTCGCCGGCGGGATTTCGCCAACTTCAACCGATGGCTATGCCGTGGCTCAATGCCCGGCAGCAGGTGGCGGTGAACAAATCGCTGTGCTGCCGCGACGTGATGGTGGTGCACGGCCCTCCGGGCACTGGCAAGACCACTACGCTGGTGGAGGCGATTTATGAAACTCTGCGCAGAGAGCCGCAGGTGCTGGTGTGTGCGCAGAGCAATGCCGCCGTTGATTGGATTCTCGAAAAACTGATAGACCGTGGCGTTGCGGTGCTGCGCATCGGTAATCCGGCGAGGGTTAACGATAAGGTGCTTTCGGCAACCTACGAACGGCAGTTTGAGGCGCATCCCGACTATCCTGAACTATGGAGCGTCCGCAAGATGATTCGCGAGGTGTCGGCAGGAAGGCGTATGTCGCGCACAGATTCGTCCGCCATAGCCAACAGGCTGCGGTCGTTGAGGCGCAGGGCTGTTGAACTTGAGTTGAAGATACAGATTGGCGTGTTCGACAATGCTCGCGTAGTGGCGTCAACACTCGTGGGAAGCAACAATGCGCTGCTCAATGGCCGCCGATTTTCTACCTTATATATAGACGAGGCAGGACAGGCGCTTGAGGCGGCGAGTTGGATCGCTATCAGGAAAGCGGATCGAGTGGTCTTTGCAGGTGACCATTGCCAGTTGCCGCCAACGGTGAAATGTCTGGAAGCGGAGCGTGCCGGATTGTCGCGCTCTCTGATGGAGAATGTGGTGGACAACTGTCCGGAGGCTGTTACATTGCTCGATGTGCAGTACCGTATGAATGAGGCGATAATGAAGTTCTCCTCCGAATGGTTTTATGGAGGCGTGCTTAAGGCTGATGCCAGCGTCGGTTTCCGCGGCATTCTTGATTTTGACAATCCTATCGAATGGATTGACACTACCGATATGGATTTTTCGGAAAAATACGTCTCGTCGACCGGCGGACGGGTCAATCCTGAGGAGGGACAGTTTGTGCTTGAGCGCTTGGAGACGTATATAAACAGGATAGGCGAGCAGAGAGTGGAGGATGAAAACATAGATTTTGCCGTGATTTCTCCCTACAAGGCTCAGGTGGCATGGCTTCGCCGGGCGAAAAGGAGGAAGTCGCTTTTCCGTAAACTTGGGCGGAAATTGGCGATAAACACGGTCGATGGCTTCCAGGGGCAGGAGCGAGATGTGGTTTTTATCAGTCTTGTGAGAAGCAATGACGACGGGAAAATTGGATTTTTGACTGATCTCCGGCGGATGAATGTGGCTATGACGCGCGCAAAAATGAAACTTGTGATAATCGGTTCGGTGGCGACGCTGTGCAAGCATAAGTTTTACAAAACGCTGATGGAATCAATCGCCGCTGAAAATTGTTGAAAAAAGTTTTGGTCGCAAATTGCTGTGAAATAGAGATTTGCAAAATTTGTTCTAAAAAACGAGAAAAAAAGTTGTGGAAATATTTGGATGGTATATGATTTTTGCCGTACCTTTGCACTCGCAATCGGGAAATGAGCCTGGTTGCGAGAGAAGAGAACATTGAAATGATGCGATAAAAAGACAAGACGAAGGAAGA
>CAVCEE010000009.1:0-105722 GCA_963601185.1 bacterium | reverse complement strand
CGCAAAAGGCCCACCCTGGTTCGCTGTTCTTCGGGAAGCGTGGTGGGAACTGTCGTTGCAAAAATACGATTATTTTTTGAAATAGCAAAATGTTTTCAGTCTTTTCTTTGGAAAAGAGCGAATATAGAGTTAACTAAAGAGCGAAGTAGTCGAAATATTGGCAAGACTTAGTGTTGTAGCCTTCATTCTCCCCACATCTCACGGATTTCACTACCATGTGCCTCCTCGTCCGAATATAACATATCTATGTAATTGATGACGGCTTCGGATTCCTTGGACTTGCGTAGTTCACGCCGAATTAAGCGGTTCTTCTCGCATTGTTTGCGCATCGTTGCATTGTCGTGAGCCATGAAGAGCATGGTGATGAATGTGACCACGAACGCAAGGGCGAAACAGATGGCAGCGAACTTGCGGATGGATTGGTTCCGCCAAATCCGTCTGAACCAATAAGGGAGGTAGGTACAAAGCAGAAATCGTGGTACCTTTTTGAGTGACGAAGGGAAGGCTGGGGCGACAGACTTCTTGCCGGATGCTTGGGGCCGCAAAAGCTGTTTTACTCCGTCTATCCTTTTTGCCAAGATTTCGATGTTCTTGCTCATACGTGCAGAATTCTCGTTGCAGATACCGACAAGGTCATTGTATGCCTTGAAAACACTATCATATAAGTCTACCAACAGGTTGTGCTTTTGCTTCAGCTCATCTGTCTGCTCCAAGTAGAAACGACTCAATCTTCGGTATAGTTCATCAGAAAGTCCATCAGTATCGAGTTGGGGTGATGGAACGGGCGACGTGGCCGGTAGTTTTTCGGCTATCTTGTCGGGCAATGCCTGAATGTCTGAACGCAAACTGCTGAGGTTTGCTGCAATGATGTCTTCTTTCATTATCTTCTTCGTTTTGAGGGTTGGTAAATGGTTGGCTTCTGATGTTTCCATTTCTCGTCATCATCGTCTCGCCAGCCTTGGTTGTTGGAAGTTCCGCCGCCAACAGGACTGACCGTTTGGGCGTGGGGCATAAACAGGACTTCTTCTATGGCATTGCCGAAAAAAGAGCAAAGGTTCGGATAGGACAAGTCGCAGTCAAGTTTGGAGCCAGAGATATACATGTCATCCTTCCCGAAGGAGATGCCGACGGCTTGATGCGTATCTTTCTGATATGTCACTCGCGCATCGATATTGCATCTACCCAATCGTTCCGTGAACTCAGACCAGTTATGGGAGACGGAACGTGCATCGAGTACCGCAGTACGAAGGTCTGCCTTCTTCAACTGGTGCGGTCGCAACCGATTGCGGTTTTGTTCCTTGCTGTTCTTCCTCGCCATGTACAGTCCATACTCTTCGGTCAAGGCACGGCATATACGCGAACTGCGGTATCGCTCGCAACTGTCCGAAATTACGCCGCCGTTGTTGTCCACAAGATTATACACCACATGGCAATGGGGATGTCTTGTGTCATGGTGGCGGGCGATGATGTATTGTGTGTTGACGATGCCCATACGCCGCATCCATTCCTTGGCAATCTCAGCCATCAGCGCATCGCCTTTCTCGTTTTCGGGCAATCGGCTGAGGTCTCTCGGCGAAAAGGAAAGAGAGATGTGCTTGACGGGTGACTTTCTTCCGGGGCGCATGGCTGCCTGGACATAGAAGCTGTCGGCAATGGTCTTGTTGTCTGTGATGCATACGCCTTGGTGCGCCAACAGATTGGCACGCTTTTTCTCGTCCTTGTCATTGTGGGCATAGTTGACGATACCGCCAAAGTCCACACGGTTCATAATCTTAGCTATCATAATGAGTCGGTTTTGTTTGGTTGATGATTTCGCCTATTACTCTGATGATGCGCATGCATTGCTCCTTGACGGCAGTCATACCGTAGATGTGCATATCGTGGGCAAGTTGGTTCACGTTATTGGCAATGCCCGATAGGTCTCGTATCTGCTTGGCCAGTTCGGGAGTGACGGTAGCCTTGATGCGGTTGTCCATCATGGCTTGATGTCCATACTCGCTGACAGACAAACCTGCCTGTGCCGCCTTCGACTGGATATAAACGAAGTCGTTCTCGCAGAACATTACCCGCACCATCTTTGTGCGTTTCTGGTAGTCGGCCAACTTGGGGCGACCACCACGGTTGTTTGTTTCCTTGTTCATATACCTTTTATATATGGTGAATACTATGGATGATTTTTAGAGTGGGAAGTTCTTTGCATCGCCAGATGATTGCCGATGCGTAGCAGGCAATGGACAGGACTGTCCCAAAGGTTTTGGTGACACTAAAACACAAACTTGCCACTCTAAAAATCATGTGCATGTTTTACTATAACATCCCTGCCCGGTACGGCGCAGACGACGCTCACGGATGAAGATGTCTATCCACTTCGAAGCCGTGCTGGCATTCTCGCCCTGTTCCTCCACAAGCGCATCATATTCTTTCTTGGTGAACGACAGAGGCAGTAAGCCGAAGAAAGCATTGCGCCTTGCCGTAACACCTTTCTCCTGCCGATCCATGGATAGCCTTTGTTCCAGTCCTGCCAACTTGCGGTAGATGAAAACGGAATGGTAGAGCAGGGTTGTACTGATGTCCATGGCTGTGATGTAGTCTCGTTCTTCGCAGAGAAGATGGATTGTTCCGTCTGCCGAAGGCTTCAACTTGTACATATCCAAATCCAACGTCCTGACGGCAGTAAGCACCATCATGATACGGAATGTCATCAGACCAAGGCGGCGAACGATGCCCTGCATATTGTTGTCCACCTCGTCGCAACACTCCTCATTGATTTGCCGCAGGAACGTGACGAACTGCATTTGCAGATGGGAGGGAACATAAAAGGTGTACTCGCCCTGTCGCATAAACGCCTCCTGAAGGTGCATGAAACGGTCGCCAAGGATGCGAAACTTGGCATTCTTGGACTGCGAGACATCGCTTGTGGCAAACACATTTCTGATGCCTCGCTTGAACGGGATGTTGTAGATGGCAAATCGGCTCAACAGTCCATCTTCCGAACTCGGTATCAGTCGATGCACCTGTTCGGGCGTTCCTGCCAAGACCACAGAGATGCGGGGATTCTCTATGTCGTTGTACTCTCTGTTTTTACACCGCGTCTTCGCGATTGGCTCATGGTGATAACCTTTGCGGAGTGCGTCGGAATAGTTGCCATATTCTGTCCTCAACGTCTGGCTCAGTGTGTCACCTTCGGTTTCAAACATGAGGAGTATACCGTCGTTGTCGCTCAATATGTTCTGAAAAGAACTGGCACTGCTGTTGGCCGGAACGACCAGCATCCGTTGCTTGGGTTCGGTGGGCATCTCCATCGCTGCCGACTTCTTGCCTTTCACATACTCAGCCATGGCAGCCCTGTATTCCTGTTCCAGCCGATTGGACAGTTCACGCAAGTTTCGGTTGATAGATGCCACCAACTCATAGCACAGCGTCAACGAACCTTTACCCATGCCAGCCTCTGCTGCAACAAAGAGGTATAGGTTGGGATAGACGATACGCTCGTCATATACTCCCGACATATTGTAAAAACATACCGACAAGGTGGCGATTGCACCAATGAGTATGGTGTCCCGGTCATCTGTGGAGATGGAGTTGGCCACTACCTCAGCCAAGAACGGCGGCAAATCAGAGAACACCCGTTCAGGAAACGAGGGCAACTCATTTGCGCCTTTTATCCATTTCACCGTTTTACCGTTTTGGGTATTTGGGAAAATGGAGAAACGGTTGGCATGGATAGATACGCCAGCTTGTTGCGCCAAATGAAAGAATGTGCTGATGGTAATACCGCTGCCATGCGACTGAAGGCAATGGGAATACTGCCTGTCGGTTTCTCCCTCCTGATAGCCGGGATAGAAGCGACTGATGCGATGGTAATAACTTCGGCCTCTTTCGCCCAAACCGTCTGCAAGGGCGAAGCCCAACGATACCCAATCCTTGTAATCGGACGTAATGTCTATCGCGCTGCGTTCTATCTCGCCAACAACACACTCCACATCGTTCTCCACCTTATTATATATGGTAGAGTTACCTTCACTTTTCAACGGAAGATTTTCTTGCTGAACCTTAGAAGGGACATTCTCCCATTCTTGGGCGGAAAATATTTTCTTTGACATACTCTTCGTATTTTGGGTTGATATATGCATGTGGGTCATGGGGCAGAAAACAGCTGCGTGCCACATCGCTGCCCGATTTGTCCACTTCGGGCAGTCCACAAGATTCAAGACAGTTGACCATCGCCTTGAAGAAACGGCTGTGCTCCCATCCTTGCAATTCTACGGCAACAATCCATTTCAAGCCGTCGCCCGACGGACTGACAAACATCAGTTCTGTGTCGAAATACTCATTCTCCAACAACTTGCATTTTAATCCGTCAAGGTCTTCTACATGGTCGAAGTCTATGCACATCAAACCAGAGTGCATCAACAACTCCTTCTCGTTTCTCTTGCGGAACAATCCGGAAAACGTGCAGAAGTCGAAGTGCGCAGCCTTATATCGCTTGGCATCCTCTTTGTTTGTGAGCGCACGCAAGGCGGTGGTTTGCGGTTCGGCATAATGCCCCACAATGTAGCGGTAGATGTCAACGATACCCACCGCCCTCAATGGTTCGGTATTCTGTATGGGCTTGCGAAAGAAAGAGAATTGATAATCGGTCTGCTCCATCCTGCTATCCTCTCATTCTTTTTGCATTGACATACTCCTGTGCCTCTCTCATCAAGTCGGCCTGGGTCTTGTGAACCTTGTTCTTCAACCACTCGTCAATCTCCGACTGGAGAAACGCCAACGCCTTGTTGATTTTGTGTACGGGTATCTGCTTGGCCGACACCCACCCATAGACCGTCTGCTTGGCGGGATGCGAGGGAAGGTAAGCGCAAAGCTCATCCATATCCATCCACTTGGGCGTGTTGCTTGTTTGTGACATCTGCAATGTCTTGACCGTTGTACTGAGTTCGTCAATGGTCTTGATAAGGTAGGACAATGCCCCCGGCATCTCCTCCAGCGATTTAATGTCTTTGTTCATTATGCGTGAATTTAAAAAGATGCCGCAAAAGTACAACCACGACCAAGTGTGCCAAATAGGGGGCAAGTAACCCCGTGCAAGCCCCAGGATTGGCACAGACGCTTTTATAATTCGTTAAGAAAACGGTATGAAGAAAAATGAGGGAAGAAGACTTACACACGGATTTGGAGAATAAACTTCGCAAGAAGATAGGGATAAATACGAAAAAGCCCCTCAGACAGCCTGTGCTGAATGAGGGGCAGGAGGGTGGCACTTTATGCGAAAGCTCAGGTAAATATCTGATGCTCAATGGGGACGACTGCCCCTGTTGGCAATATCCGTTTGGTTGGGCTGAAGGTTGTCTATATGGATGGTATTGGCAGCCTTCTCCTTGCTGGAGTCCACTATGTGGGTGTATATCTGGGTAGTCTTGACGTTGGTGTGTCCGAGCATATCCTTGATGATGTAGATGTCGGTACCCAGTTCGAGCTGGAGCGTGGCATATGAATGACGGAAACAATGAAAGGTGATGTGCTTCTTGATGCCAGCCGCCTCAATCCATTTCTTCAGTGGCTTGGAAATCCATGCGGCAGCCTGAAGACCGGCAAAGACCAACAGGTTGTCATCGTCGGGTCGGGAGCCGCACATGGCAAGTGCTTGTTCTGAGATGGGCAGATAGGCACCAATCTTGGTCTTTATCTGCGAGATATCAATGCGCCAAGTACCCGAACTGGTTTGCGTTATCTGCTTCCATTTCAGATTCTTGATATCGATGTGGCGCAGCCCCATAAGAATGGAGAAGAAGGAGGCACGGCGCAGTACGTCGCTCTCGCAAGGAGTTGCAGCCAGTTGCTTCACCTCATCAAGGGTAAGCGAGGCACGCAACTTGTCCTCCGACGGAATGCCCTTCACCTTGGCACTCACGTCCACAGTAAGGTACTCGTCGATGAATGCCTGCTTCACGCCAGCCTTGAGAATGGCGAAATATGTGGAAGCCGTGTTGCGTGATATGGTGCCTTTCTTGTTGCCGCCCAATGGTGCACGGAGCAGAAACATCTTGATGTCTTCGAGCAGCTTTACAGACACGTTCTTGAAGGGGATGGGCTGACCTTTGGAATACACCTTGAGCAATTCTCCCACACGGTTCCAGTTGACAATGATGGCATTGGAACTGTTGGGATGACGCTTGTCGATGATGTCGTTGAAGTACTTGACGAAATCCTGTGCGTTGCGCTCGTTCTGTTCCATGATTTCCACCTCGCGGTCGGTGTAGAGTGCTACGCTGTCGTATTCGTGCTGACGGAGTTTGCGCACGTTGTCGGCATAGATACACGCTTCCTGGTCAAGACGCGACTTGCACTGTATGATGCCGTTCACGTCCCGTTTCGGCTTGTAGTTGAATGTGCCGTCCGGTTGGATGCGTGCGATGGACGACACATCCCATTGTGGGGTGGTGATGATGCGTCCGATGGATTCTATCGCACGGCTCGCTTTGCTTGCGCCTCTTTTATATACAGGGTAAGACTCAATAAACAAGTACCACTCCCCATCCTTGTGGGGCGACTTGCGGAGTTTTACGGTCACCTTGGTGTGGTTCAATTCTTTCTTCATTACACTTCCGATTTATAAAGATTGTCTATTTCTGTTTTGGGTACATATACATAGTTGCCTATCTGTCGTGAGGGGATGGAGTATTTGCGGACATGCGCCCACACCGAACTGTCGTTGATATGGTACTTCTCGCATATCTCGTTGATGGTGTAGCAGTCCTCTGGTTCCATGCTGTACAGTCTTGGTGCTGGAGATGACTTGATGGCGATGCTTTCCTGTCGGGTATGGAAAAGTTGTTCGAGGTCTGCCCGCTTGATGCGTGTAAGCCTCTTCCCCACATTGATGCTCGGTATGCGCCCCGAGTGAATCAGGCGATAGAGCGTGGTACGTTCCACGCCGAACAGGGCCACTGCCTCCCTCACTGATATGTATTCCCTAATGTCGGGAATGTGGTGGGCAATGGTTTCCAACTTGGCATCCTTGGCCTTTGCGTCCTTCTTCCGCTTCCATGCCACCTTGCCGCATTTGGGCGAACAGTAGTGGCTGTCGAGCGTCTTGGCGACGAATACCGCACCGCAGACCTTGCACTTGCGTTTGATTTCAAATCCGATGTTTGGCATATTATCTACTTTTTAGTATGCATTGGTATGTATAAGTGTGGATTGGTACCACATTATCTACTTTTTGGACGTGTTGCAAATGTGCTGCAAATAAGCAGAAAACAAACCTATAACAAAGGCATAGAAACCATAATCCCTATAAATGCAAAATGCGTGCAACTCATTGAGCTGCACGCATTTGCTTATTGTTTATTATGTATTTACTTGGTGGCATTACTTGACCTCCTCGAAGTCGGCGTCTTGGACGGTGTTGCCGTCGGTGTTGCCGCCTTGCTGTTGCGCTCCGGCACCTGCGCCTGGATTGAAGCCTGCTCCAGCACCTGGGTTTGCGCCGCCGGCTTGCTGCTGTGCGTTGTAGATGTCCTGTGCGGCTGTCTGCAATGCAGTGTTCAACTTGTCGATGGCTGGGTCGATGGCGTCGATGTTCTGTGCCTTGTGAACCTCTTTCAGTTCGTTAAGTGCTTGCTCTACTGCGGCGCGTTTGTCAGCTGGGAACTTGTCGCCGAGTTCTTTCAACTGCTTCTCAGTCTGGAAGATTACGGCGTCGGCTTTGTTGATTTTGTCGGCGCGCTCTTTTTCCTTGGCATCGGAAGCAGCGTTGGCTGCTGCCTCGTCCTTCATACGCTTGATTTCTTCGTCGCTCAAGCCACTCGAAGCCTCGATGCGGATGCTCTGCTCTTTGCCAGTGGCCTTGTCTTTTGCCGACACGTTGAGGATACCGTTGGCGTCAATCTCGAAAGTAACTTCGATTTGCGGGATGCCGCGTGGGGCAGGGGCGATGCCGTCGAGGTGGAAGCGACCGAGCGATTTGTCGTCGCGTGCCATTGGACGCTCACCCTGAAGTACGTTGATTTCAACTGACGGCTGGTTGTCGGCTGCCGTTGAGAATGTCTCGCTCTTGCGTGTAGGGATGGTTGTGTTGGCCTCGATAAGTTTTGTCATCACGCCACCGAGGGTTTCGATGCCGACCGACAATGGAACTACGTCGAGAAGAAGCACGTCCTTCACGTCACCGCTGAGCACGCCGCCTTGGATTGCTGCGCCTACGGCTACCACTTCGTCCGGGTTAACGCCCTTTGACGGTGCTTTGCCGAAGAATTTTTGAACGATTTCCTGTACGGCAGGGATACGTGTTGAACCGCCCACAAGGATAACGTCGTCGATTTCGGCTGCTGTGAGACCTGCGTCCTTCAATGCCTGTTGGCAAGGAACGATTGTTGCCTGGATAAGGCTGTCGCAAAGTTGCTCGAACTTAGCACGGGTAAGAGTCTTTACCAAGTGTTTAGGCACACCGTTTACAGGCATAATGTATGGCAAGTTGATTTCAGTCGAAGTAGAACTTGACAATTCAATCTTGGCCTTTTCAGCAGCCTCTTTCAAACGCTGCAATGCCATCGGGTCCTGACGGAGGTCAACGCCCTCGTCGTTCTTGAACTCGTCTGCCAACCAGTCGATAATCTTGTGGTCGAAGTCGTCACCGCCGAGGTGAGTGTCGCCGTTTGTAGATTTCACTTCAAACACGCCGTCGCCCAACTCAAGGATTGAGATATCGAATGTACCGCCACCGAGGTCGAATACGGCAATCTTCTTGTCGCTCTGGCTCTTGTCCAAGCCGTAGGCGAGTGCTGCGGCAGTAGGCTCGTTGACGATACGGCGAACATTGAGACCTGCAATTTCGCCGGCCTCTTTGGTTGCCTGACGCTGAGAGTCGTTGAAGTATGCCGGTACAGTGATTACGGCTTCCGTTACAGTCTGTCCGAGGTAGTCCTCAGCAGTTTTCTTCATCTTTTGGAGAATCATTGCCGAAATCTCCTGCGGAGTGTACTGGCGACCGTCGATGTCGACGCGCGGAGTGTTGTTGTCGCCTTGAGCCACCTTGTAAGGCACACGAGCGATTTCCTTCTGCACGCGGTCGTAGGTTTCACCCATAAAACGCTTGATGGAGAACACTGTGCGTGTAGGGTTGGTGATTGCCTGACGCTTAGCCGGGTCACCGATTTTTCTTTCGCCTCCGTCGATGAAGGCAACGATTGAAGGCGTTGTGTTACGGCCTTCGCTGTTAGGAATAACTACAGGGTCTTTACCCTCGAGAACTGCTACGCAAGAGTTCGTAGTGCCTAAGTCTATACCAATGATTTTACCCATGATTCTATATTTTTTATTGTTATTAATCAAATTTCCTTAGCCTCGCTCTTTGCGAACTCGGCACTCACTGATTAACAAATCGCGTGCCAAAGTGCCGGCGATTATTTTGCCCGAGTGCCGAGGCTGACATATAGTCAGTTTCTTACTGACAAATTGGTTTTATTTAATTCTTTGTTACCATAATTTTAGGATAAAAAAGTTGTTATTGACTTTTTTATCGTAATTTTGTGAACAAGTAATCTAAAGTTGGATAACTTTTAAAATTTAAATATTATGAATATTTCTCACATCGAACATTTGGGAATCGCAGTCAAGAGTCTTGACGAGGCAATCCCTTATTACGAAAACGTACTCGGCGTTAAATGCTATTCAATCGAAGAAGTTGCTGACCAAAAGGTAAAGACAGCCTTCTTTAAGGTGGGTCAGACAAAACTCGAACTCCTTGAGCCGACATCGGAAGACAGCACTATCGCCAAATTCATCGAGAAGCGTGGCGAAGGTATCCATCACCTTGCATTTGCAGTTGCAGATGGCGTTGCCAACGCTTTGGCAGAGGTTGAAGAAAAAGGCGTCCGCCTGATTGACAAGGCTCCGCGCAAAGGTGCAGAGGGCTTGAACATCGCATTCCTTCACCCGAAGTCAACACTCGGCGTATTGACAGAACTTTGTGAAAAACCAGAATAAGAACTCTAACTATTAAGTACAAAATATGAGCAATCAACTTGAAAAAGTGCAGGAGCTTATCGCCTTGCGCGAGCAAGCACGTCTTGGCGGTGGTGAAAAGGCTATTGCCAAGCAGCACGAAAGAGGCAAATACACTGCCCGTGAACGTATCGCCCAGCTTCTTGACGAAGGAAGTTTTGAGGAATTGGATATGTTCGTACAGCACCGTTGCACCAACTTCGGTCAGGACAAGAAGCACTATCTCGGCGACGGCGTGGTAACCGGTTACGGTACAATCGACGGTCGCCTTGTTTATGTCTTTGCACAGGATTTCACCGTATGGGGTGGCTCGTTGTCAGAGGCAATGGCAATGAAGATCTGCAAGATTATGGATATGGCAATGAAGATGGGCGCGCCAGTTATCGGCTTGAACGACTCGGGTGGCGCACGTATCCAGGAGGGTATCAACGCTCTCGCTGGCTACGCTGAAATCTTCGAGCGCAACATCCTTGCGTCGGGCGTAGTGCCTCAAATCTCGGCAATCCTCGGTCCGTGTGCCGGTGGTGCCGTATATTCTCCGGCATTGACCGACTTTACAATCATGACCAAGGGCATCTCTTATATGTTCCTTACCGGTCCTAAGGTCGTTAAGACAGTGACAGGCGAGGACGTGACACAAGAGCAACTCGGCGGCGCAGTTATGCACACCACAAAGTCAGGTGTTGCTCACTTTGCAACAGAGGACGGCGAAGAGGCATTGAAACTCATCCGCAAACTCCTCAGCTTCATTCCTCAGAACAACCTCGAGGAGGCTCCGCTCGTAAAATGCACCGACCCAATCGATCGCTTGGAAGACTCTCTGAACGAAATCGTTCCTGACTCTCCAAACAAGGCATACGATATGTATGAAGTGATTGGCGCAATCATCGACAATGGCGAGTTCCTTGAAGTACAACGCGACTACGCGAAGAACATCATCATCGGTTTCGCACGCTTCAATGGCCAGTCGGTAGGTATCGTGGCCAACCAACCTAAATATCTTGCCGGCGTGCTCGACTGCAACGCATCGCGCAAGGCTGCACGCTTCGTTCGTTTCTGCGATGCCTTCAACATTCCTTTGGTATCGCTTGTCGACGTTCCAGGATTCCTTCCGGGTACAGGACAAGAATACAACGCCGTTATCCTCCACGGTGCAAAACTGCTTTACGCTTACGGCGAAGCAACAGTGCCTAAGGTTACGGTTACAATCCGCAAGAGCTACGGTGGTAGCCACATCGTGATGAGTTGTAAGCAACTCCGCGGCGATATGAACTACGCATGGCCATCGGCTGAAATCGCCGTTATGGGTGCGTCGGGTGCAGCAGAGGTGCTCTACATGAAAGAGGCTAAGACTCAGGAAGACCCGAAGGCATTTATCGCACAGAAGGAGAAAGAGTACACCGACCTGTTCTGCAACCCGTACAATGCAGCGAAATACGGCTACATCGATGACGTTATCGAGCCGCGCAACACTCGTTTCCGCATCATCCGCGCTTTGCAGCAATTGGCAACAAAGAAACTCTCTAACCCTGCCAAGAAGCACGGCAATATACCTTTATAATAGTCAACGTGTATGAAAAGAAGATTTTTAACACTGTTGTTGCTCTGCACGCTGTGCATTGCCGGCATCTCGGCACAAGGCCGCAAAGGCGTGTGCATCAACGAGGTGATGGTGCAGAACAACGACAACTACGTAGATGACTACGGGATGCACCATGCGTGGATTGAATTGTTCAATTCAACGTTTGGCACGGTCAACATCTCAAGCATGTATCTGACCGATGATCAGGCCAATCCTCGCAAATACCCAATCCCGCGTATGGATGTCAACACCAAGATTCCGCCACGTCAGCACGTGGTTTTCTGGTGTGACAACGAGCCGAATAAAGGTACTTTCCACGTCAATTTCTCGCTGAAGGCAGGTCAGGAAAACAAGATCTACCTTTACGACAGCGATGGCGTGACTTTGATTGACGAAGTGACTGTTCCTGCAACACTGCCGGAAGGCGCATCTTATGCCCGCAAGTCTGACGGCGTGAAGAATGCCGAAAACGACGCAGAAGCATGGGAAGTGCGCGACGGAAGCGATGCGAAATACATCACTCCGAGCAGCAACAACATCATTATCGACAAGAATGAGAAGATCGAGAATTTCCAGAACCACGACAAGAGTGGTGTTGGAATGACTGTCATGGCTATGGCAATCGTGTTCATCTCATTGATAATCCTTAGTTTGTGTTTCTCAGGCGTTGGATTGTTCCATGCAAAGAAAGCCCGCGAAAAGAAGCAGGCGGCTACTGGCGCAGTCGACGAGACCAAGCCGTTGATGGCAGGCCTCGATTCTGGCGAAGAGATTGCCGCAATCTGCATGGCTCTTCACGAGCATCTCAATATGCACGACAAGGAGGATTTCGTGCTCACCATCAACAAGGTGAAACGCGCTTATTCTCCATGGAACTCCAAGATTTATTCACTCCGTGAGTTGCCTCACAAATAATCCAACTCCACTAAATCACAAAAATCATTATGAAAGAATATAAATATAAAATCAACGGACAAGAATACAAAGTTGCCGTAGGCGACATTGACAACAATGTGGCAGAAGTTACGGTCAACGGTACATCATACACCGTAGAACTTGAGCAGGCTGCTGCTCCTGCACCGGTCAAGTCTGTGAAGCCAGCTGCCGCACCACGCACTGAGTCGGGTGCAAAGGTAGTTGCCAAACCGGCTGCAACTGGTGGCGCAGGTGCTGTCAAAGCTCCGCTTCCAGGTGTAATCCTCGACATCAAGGTAGCCGTAGGCGACACAGTTGCTGCTGGCGACACCGTTATCGTTCTCGAGGCTATGAAGATGGAAAACAACATCCATGCCGATAAGGGTGGTGTTGTCAAATCAATTTGTGTAAACAAGGGCGATTCTGTGCTTGAAGGCGCAGACTTGGTCGTATTGGGATAATTAAGTTATGGATTTAGTTAATTTCTTAGGCGAAAACTTTCAGCGCTTCTGGGAATACACAGGCTTCGCCAATGCGACTCCTGAGCATTTCGTGATGCTCGCTGTTGGCTTGCTGTTTATCTGGCTTGCCATAAAGAAGAATTTCGAGCCGTTGCTTCTCGTTCCGATTGGCTTCGGTATCCTTGTTGGAAACATCCCATTCAAGTTGGATGCAGGTCTTGAGGTCGGCATCTATGAGCAGGGGTCAGTGCTTAATATCCTCTACGACGGCGTAAGTGCAGGATGGTATCCTCCATTGATTTTCTTGGGAATCGGTGCAATGACCGACTTCTCCGCCCTTATTGCCAACCCTAAGTTGATGCTTATCGGAGCGGCTGCACAGTTTGGTATCTTCGGTGCTTACATCGTGGCTATGGCCATCGGTTTTGCTCCTGACCAGGCCGGCGCAATCGCCATTATCGGTGGTGCTGATGGTCCTACCGCTATCTTCCTTTCGTCGAAGTTGGCTCCTAACTTGATGGGTGCTATTGCGGTGTCGGCTTACTCCTATATGGCTCTCGTACCGCTGATTCAGCCGCCGATTATGCGTCTGCTCACCACAAAGAAAGAGCGCGTGATCAAGATGAAACCGGCGCGTGCCGTGTCGCAGAACGAGAAAATTATGTTCCCGATTATTGGCTTGCTCCTCACTTGCTTCGTTGTGCCTTCAGCACTTCCGTTGCTGGGTATGCTCTTCTTCGGTAACTTGCTCCGCGAAAGTGGCGTTACAACCCGTCTTGCCAAGACTGCAAGCAACGCATTGAACGACATCATCGTGATGCTTCTCGGTTTGACCGTAGGTGCGTCTACACAGGCATCTGAGTTCTTGACATTCGACACATTGAAGATTTTCTTCCTCGGTGCAATGGCGTTTATTATCGCTTCTGCGTCGGGTGTGCTCTTCGTCAAGTTCTTCAACCTGTTCTTGCCAAGCAGCAAGAAAATCAATCCGCTCATTGGCAACGCGGGCGTTTCTGCCGTTCCAATGTCGGCTCGTATCTCAAACAACATCGGTTTGGAATACGACTCGAGCAACTATCTGCTTATGCACGCCATGGGTCCGAACGTTGCCGGTGTGATTGGTTCAGCCGTAGCCGCTGGTGCATTGCTCGGCTTCCTCGGCTAATCATTGAGGATAATAAACCCGAAAATATCCGGGGCTGTGTCGAAAGATGCAGCCCCGGTTTGTTTTCAGCAAAGAAAATTGGGTGTGTACTTTTCTATTCTCTCGATTTGCACTATTTTTGTACTAGATAGGTTGTGTCCCGGCTTTTGGCTTGGGCGAGCCGTTTTGCAAGACTGTTTTTAATTGAAATATGAAAATAAAGAATCTTTTGATGGCGGTTGTGCTGGTGTCATTGTCGGCGATGACAATGGTGGCAGCCGAGGCTAAGTCCTCACTGTTTGAGTACCCTTCGGTGCCCGACAAACTCACCAAGCCGGAGATGCGTGCCAACTACATGGTGGAGCATCTTTGGGATAAATGCGATTTGGAAAAGACTCAGGTCACTGATTTAGAGGCATTCCACGATGCGTTTACCGACTATCTGTCGTTTTTTGCTATTGCCGACAAGTCGGTCGTGGAGAAATCAATCAAGAAGTATGTTGAACGAGTAGTCAAGAATCCTGCCAACCTGAACCTTACGGTGGGGCTTTTGCAATCGGAGGTCTACAACCTGTCGGGGCAGTATTGCTCTGATGAGGTGTACGGATTCTTCGTAAGCAATATCGTTGCTGCAAAGAAAGCACCGAAAGACTTGAAAGACTGGCTTCAGCGCAATGCCAATACACTCGCCGGTTCTGCCATCGGAGCGCAAGTGGCAGACTTCCCACTGCGCCAATCGGCATCAAATGCCGCAAGCCTCTACGGACTCACGTCCGAGACGACTCTGCTGTTTTTCAACGTCCCTGACAATATCGACTGCAAAATATGGAAAGTTCGCCTGAACGCCAGCCTCTCGGCAGGGGAGTTGATTAAAATAAACAACTTGAAAATTGTGTCGGTCTATTCGGTGGACAATGCCGAAATGGACAACCTTCTGGCATCTGAGCCTGAAGGGTGGGAGGTGGCAAACCTGCCGGACTCTGCCGACAAGTTTGACCAGCGACTGCGCCCCACAATCTATCTGCTTGACAAAGACAAGAAAATAACAGCCAAGTTTGTAGGCATCGACGACCTGTTGACAGCCTTCGACGCGGTAGCACAATCTAAAGCACAGCAGCAATGAAACACCGCAAACGACTGAGAAAGATTTTTGTTGCCGAGACCTATCGCACCTACGGCAACTTGTCGCGGTTCTTTATCCGCGTCTTTGCCGGAATTATGTTTATGCAGTTCGGCATCCGCCAGATGGCAAACTACGACTTTTTCGTGAAGTATTTCCCGAATCTGCTTGGACTCAGTTCGGCGGCAACGCTCGACATAATGATTGGCATAGAGATTGTGTGCTCGGCGTTCCTCATTTTGGGATTTCTCACGCGGCTGTCGGTCATTCTGCCTATGGTCTCGATGATACTCGCCGAATGGTATATCATCGACAACGGACTGATGATAAGCGTAGCCAATATGCCGATGGGCGAGGTCGCTCTGATGTCGAGCCTCCAGTTAGGCTATGTGCCGTTGCTGTTTGTGGGCATGTTTGTGTTTATGCTGCTGGCAGGACCGGGAAAGGTGTCGGTCGACTATCTGTTGTCGCTCTATTTCACCAACAAGGACAATCTTAACGAACTTAAAAACTTTTAGGAGAACAAGATAAATGAAAATAGCTGCATTGATTTCGGGTGGTGTCGACAGCGCCGTCGTGGTTCACAAACTCAAGGAAGAAGGTCACGACTTGACGTTGTTTTATATCCGTATCGGAATGGATACAGACGAGGGCGACTGCTCTGCAGAAGAAGACATTGAGATGTGTACAGCCATTGCCCACCGCTATGGTCTGCCTCTCGAGGTGGTTTCGTTGCATCAGGAATATTGGGACAACGTTATGGAGTATGCCTTGCGCACGGTGAAGAGCGGACTTACTCCAAACCCCGATATGATGTGCAACAAGATGATAAAGTTCGGCTATTTTGAGCAGCGTTGGGGCAAGGACTTCGACATGACTGCCACCGGACACTATGCCACTACCGACTTTATCGACGGCAAGCACTATCTCGCCACGGCGGTCGATCCGGTCAAGGACCAGACCGATTTCCTTGCGCAGATTTCCTACGAACAACTGTCGCATCTGATGTTCCCGATAGGGCCGCTTCCCAAAGAGGAGGTGCGCCGCATCGCCCAAGAGGCAAAGTTGCCCAATGCCTACCGCAAGGACAGTCAAGGAATCTGCTTCCTTGGCAAAATCAATTACAACGACTTTATCCGCCGTCACCTCGGCGAGAAGAAAGGCAACATCATCGAACTCGAAACTGGCAAGAAGATTGGTGAGCACAAGGGCTTCTGGTTTCACACCATCGGCCAGCGCAAAGGTCTTGGACTTAGCGGCGGTCCGTGGTATGTGGTGAAGAAGAACGTTGCAGACAACACTATCTATGTGAGCAACGGCTACGACACCGATAAGCAGTATGGCAAGACGATTCACATCGACGAGATGCACTTCATCAGCGGCAATCCGTGGGAAGGACAGACCGAGCCGGTCGACATTATGTTCAAGAATCGCCACACTCCGGTGTTTATGAAGGCGCGCTTTGTGCCTCTCGGAGGACGCGAATACGTAATAGAGTCGGAGGACAAGGTGCAGGGCATAGCCCCAGGACAGTTTGCCGTAATCTATGATGCCACAGGTCATCTCTGCTATGGTAGCGGCGTTATCACAGGTCAGAAAGTGAAATTGTAATGATGGACAACGAGAAAACAGACAAGATAAAAGTAAGTGTGTTGGGCATCACCCAAAACCAGATTCAGCAAGGGGCTTATGCGCTGATTCTTGCCGAGGACGAGGGAGTGCACCGCATCCCTGTGGTGATAGGGTCAGCCGAAGCGCAGTCGATTGCCGCCCAGTTGCAGCACGTGAGTCTGCCGCGGCCGTTGGTACACGACCTGTTTAAGGCTACGGTACACGCTTTTGGCATCAGAGTGAAAGAGGTGTTTATCTACAAGTTCGAGAGGGGAGTGTTCTATTCCGAACTGCGGCTGGTTGAGGACGACCGGGAAGTGGTGATAGACTCCCGCACGAGCGATGCCATCGCCATCGCAATCCGTACGCATTCGCCCATCTACACCACCGCTGAAGTGGTTAAGGAAACTGGGTTTGTCGCCGAGGACGGAGAGGAGATGATACGCAACGAAGCAGAAAGCGAGCCCGACCTCTCGAAAATTCCGCTTCAGCGATTCTCGAAGGAAGAACTCCAGCGTATGCTCAACGACTGCATCCGCAAGGAGGAATATGAGCGCGCCGCGGAGATAAAGGCTGTCATTGAAAGCAAACAGGAAAGTAAAAATTCATAAACCATAAAAAACCTAACAAATAACTATTTTGAAATGAAAAGTATAAAGTTACAACTGATAGTAATGAATTTCCTCGAATTTGCCGTTTGGGGAGCGTATCTTACTTGCATGGGAAACTACCTCGGAAAGGCTGGTATGGGAGCGGAAATCGCTTGGTTCTATGCACTTCAGGGAATTGTGTCAATTGTGATGCCTACGATTATGGGAGTGATTGCCGACCGCTACGTGCAGCCGCAGCGTCTCTTGGGTATCTGCCACCTGCTTGCCGGCTTGGCAATGTTCGGACTTTGCTATATGGGTATGTCGTCGGATATGCCCGACAAGACTGCGTTCATCACGCTCTACACAATCAGTGTGGCGTTCTATATGCCGACCCTTGCATTGTCCAACACTACGGCGTTCACGATATTGAAGGACCACGGACTCGACACTGTGAAGGACTTCCCACCAATCCGGGTGTTCGGCACAGTCGGCTTCATTGCTACGATGTGGTTTGTGAACTGCGCAACGCTCGATGGGGGATCGTTTTTCTTCACCTTGGCTGAGAATGCAAACAAGTTCCAGTACACCTATATGCAGTTCTTCGTGTCGGGCGCACTTGGCGTAGTGCTGTTTCTGTACTGCTTCCTGTTGCCGCAATGCCGTCTGGTTGGCGGTGCGTCAAAATCACTCCACGAGGCTTTTGGTTTGGACGCATTCAAGTTGTTCAAAAACAAGCGTATGGCGATTTTCTTCATCTTCTCGATGCTCCTCGGTATGTCGCTTCAAGTGACCAATGGCTACGCCACTCCGTTTATCACAAGTTTTAAGGGCATCGCTGAATATAGCGATTCGTTTGCCGCCAACAATGCAACGCTCCTCGTGTCGATTTCACAGGTAGCCGAGGCTGTCTGCATCCTGTTGATTCCGTTCTGCTTGAAACGCTACGGCATAAAGATTGTGATGCTCATTGCAATGTTTGCCTGGGTTGGACGCTTCGGATTCTTCGGACTCGGCAACCCTGCATTCCCGGGCGTTATCCTCTTCGTGCTTTCGTGCCTCGTCTACGGTGTAGCATTCGATTTCTTCAACGTTTCCGGCGGCTTGTTTGTCGACAACACTTGCGACAAGAAGGTGCGTGCCTCGGCTCAGGGCTTGTTTATGCTTATGACCAACGGCCTCGGCGCTACTATCGGTACTCTCATTGCCGGTGCCGTAATCAACCACTACTGTGAGTGGAAAGACGGATTCCTCATTGGCGATTGGCAGAGCGCGTGGTTTATTTTTGCCGGCTTTGCCTTAGTTGTTGCCATTGCCTTTATGGTGGTGTTCAGTGCCAACGACAAAGAGGAAGCAAAGAATGCTGTAGTAAAAGAATACAAATAATCAATCATAACGACAGAACAATCAAACGATGCATCGTTTTTATGCACCCGACATAGCCACGACAATGCTGCTCCCCGACGAGGAGGCGCAGCATTGCGTGCGTGTGTTGCGCCTGAAAGAGGGCGAGGAGATAGAGGTGGTCGACGGAAAAGGGCATCTCTACCGTTGCCATATCCTCACTGCCAACGCCAAGAACTGCGCCGTGGCGATAGACGAAACCATTGATGTGGCACCGCATTGGGGATGCCGCATAACGATGGCTGTGGCGCCGACCAAGAATATGGATAGGATGGAGTGGCTCGCCGAGAAAGTGACTGAGATGGGAGTGGACAGGATTGTGCCTCTTCTGTGCCGCTATTCGGAGCGGAAGGTGCTTAAAACGGAGCGTTTGCGCAAGATTCTTGTGTCGGCAATGAAGCAGTCGCTCAAGGCCACTCTTCCGCAACTTGACGAACTCACGCCGATTGCCGATTTCATAAAGAATGCTCCGCAAGGGCAACGATTCATCGCTTATTGCGACCCCGAAATTCCGCGCCGCGATTTTGTGAAGGAATATTCGCAGGGGAGCGACGTTACGATAATGATTGGACCGGAAGGCGATTTCAGTCAGCCAGAAATCCGGGCGGCACTTGATGCCGGGTTTGTTCCGGTGACACTTGGTAATAGCCGTTTGCGCACCGAAACTGCCGGTATGTTTGCTTGTGCCGCAGTCCACACTATAAATCAGACAAAATGATGATAGAGAAACTAAAAAATTCCGCAACAGGCAATTTCTTCCTTCTTGCCGGCCCATGTGTGATTGAGGGCGAGCAGATGGCGATGGACATTGCTGGACATATAGCAGAGATAGCCCACAGACTAAACATTCCTTATGTGTTCAAAGGTAGTTACCGCAAGGCCAACCGTTCGCGCATAGACTCGTTTACGGGCATCGGCGACATAAAGGCGCTGGAAGTGTTGCGCAAGGTGCGCGACACCTACGGCATCCCGGTGGTTACCGACATCCATGCTGCTGAGGAGGCTGCTATGGCGGCTGAATATGTGGATGTGTTGCAGATTCCTGCATTCCTTTGCCGCCAGACGGATTTGCTCGTGGCGGCAGCAAAGACCGGGAAGATGGTCAACATCAAGAAAGGCCAGTTCCTCTCGCCGGAGGCGATGGCGTTTGCCGTGCAAAAGGTGAAGGATGCCGGCAACGACGATGTGGCAATCACGGAACGCGGCACTACTTTCGGCTATCAGGACCTGTTGGTCGACTATCGTGGCGTTCCCACGATGCGTCAGTATGCGCCTGTAATCCTCGATGTCACACATTCGCTCCAGCAGCCTAACCAGACAAGCGGCGTGACTGGTGGATTGCCTCATCTGATTGAGACTATGGCGCGCTGTGGCATAGCATCCGGTGTCGATGGTTTGTTTATGGAAACTCACCAGAACCCGGCGGTGGCTAAATCCGACGGTGCGAATATGCTTCCTCTCGACAGAATCGAAGGCCTGCTTGAGCGGCTCACAGCCTTGCGCCTTGCCGTAAACGAAATTGACAAAAACAGATAATGGGTAGAATTCTTGCGATTGACTACGGCCGCCGGCGCACAGGCATTGCCGTTACCGACACCCTTCAGATTGTGGCTAACGGACTCACCACAGTGCCGACGCACGAACTTCTCACGTTTCTCAAGCAGTACGTCCAAAAGGAGGCGGTTGACAGGATTGTGGTAGGGCTGCCGAAGCAGATGAACAACCAGCCGTCGGAGAGTATGCGCTACATTGAACCGTTTCTCCGTCAGTTGGCGAAGCAGTTACCGCAGATTCCTGTGGAGATGTACGACGAGCGGTTCACCTCGGTTCTTGCCCATCGGGCAATGATTGACGGCGGAATGAAGAAGTCCGCGCGCCGCGACAAGGGTATTGTCGATGAGATTTCCGCTACAATCATTCTCAACGACTACCTTGAGAGTAAAAAATTTTAGATTGAAATAAACAAATTAATATATGATATTACCGATCTATTTATATGGACAGCCAGTGCTTCGGCAAGAGGCGGAAGACGTGGCTGAAAACTATCCCGACCTGAAGAAACTGGTCGCTGACATGTACGAAACGATGTATGAGTCGGAGGGCGTTGGTCTTGCCGCTCCTCAGGTGGGCTTGCCAATCCGTCTGATTGTCATTGATGCAGACGTGCTGAAGGACACTTTCCCCGAACTGGAGGGCGTAAAACTCACATTGGTCAATCCCGAACTCGACATCCTCACTGATGGACAGAAGGTGACACGCTCCGAGGGATGCCTCAGTCTGCCGGGATTGAGTGAGTCGGTTACACGCTATGAGAAAGTTTGTCTCAACTGGCTCGACGAGAACTTTGAAGAGCATGAAGAGGTGTTTGAGGGCTATCTCGCACGCATCATCCAACACGAGTACGACCATCTTGACGGCACTCTCTATGTGGACCGCATTTCGCCGATTCGCAAACAACTCATCAAGAGCAAACTCAACAACATTGCGCGCGGAAGAATCCGTTGCGACTACAAAATCAAGGAAACACGCCGCCACTAAGCGGAATTGTAATATCATCAACCAAACATCATAATTATGGCTGACGACAAGAAAGTGATTTTTTCGATGGTGGGTGTGAGCAAAATCTACCCACCGCAGAAACAAGTGCTGAAAGACATCTATCTTTCATTCTTCTATGGAGCGAAAATCGGCATCATCGGTTTGAACGGAGCCGGTAAGTCAACGCTTCTCAAAATCATAGCAGGTATCGACAAGCAGTATCAGGGCGAAGTGGTGTTCTCTCCGGGCTACAGCGTGGGCTACTTGGAGCAGGATCCTAAACTCGACCCGTCGAAGACTGTCAAGGAAATTGTTCAAGAGGGTGTGCAGCCGGTGCTCGACCTCTTGGCTGAATTCGACAAGGTGAACGAGAGTTTTGCCGACCCCGACGTGCTTGAAGATCCTGACAAGATGGACAAACTCATCAACCGTCAGGCTGAGTTGCAGGACAAACTTGACGCTGCCGACGCCTGGAACATCGACAATAAGTTGGAGCGAGCAATGGACGCCTTGCGTTGTCCGCCGGAGGACCAGAATGTGGCTACTCTCTCGGGCGGTGAGCGTCGTCGTGTGGCTCTTTGCCGCTTGCTATTGCAGAACCCCGACATCCTGTTGCTCGACGAGCCTACCAACCACCTCGATGCTGAGTCGATTGACTGGTTGGAGCAGCATCTCCAGCAATATCCGGGTACGGTAATCTGCATTACCCACGACCGCTACTTCCTCGACCATGTGGCAGGCTGGATTCTCGAACTTGACCGCGGCGAGGGTATTCCTTGGAAGGGCAACTACAGTTCGTGGCTCGATCAGAAAACCAAGCGTATGGCGCAGGAGGAGAAGCAGGCAAGCAAGCGCCGCAAGACTCTTGAACGCGAACTTGAATGGATCAGGATGGCCCCCAAGGCTCGTCAGGCAAAGGGCAAGGCTCGCTTGTCAAGTTACGACCGACTGCTCAACGAGGACCAGAAGGAGCGTGAGGAGAAACTCGAAATCTTCATCCCTAACGGACCGCGCCTTGGCAACAAGGTGATTGAGGCACAGCATGTGGCAAAGGCTTTCGGGGAGAAGGTACTCTTCGACGACCTCAATTTTATGCTTCCGCCTAACGGCATTGTCGGAGTGATTGGACCTAATGGTGCCGGTAAGACCACTTTGTTCAAACTCATTATGGGTATGGCTACAGCCGACAAGGGTACGTTTGAAGTGGGTGAGACCGTGAAGATTGCCTATGTTGACCAGACTCACAAGGACCTCGACCCGGAGAAGACCGTTTATCAAGTGGTGTCGGGCGGCACAGAATTGTTCCGTATGGGCGGACGCGATGTCAATGCACGCGCCTACCTGTCGAAATTCAATTTCGCCGGTGCAGACCAGGAGAAAAAGATTGGTATGCTTTCCGGCGGTGAGCGCAACCGTCTGCATCTTGCCATGGCTCTTAAGGAAGAGGGTAACGTGCTGCTCCTCGACGAGCCGACCAACGACATTGACGTCAACACCCTCCGCGCACTCGAGGAAGGCCTTGAGAACTTCGCTGGATGTGCAGTTGTGGTAAGCCACGACCGTTGGTTCCTTGACCGCATCTGTACCCATATCCTTGCCTTTGAGGGCGACAGCCAGGTGTTCTACTACGAAGGATCGTACACGGAGTATGAGGAGGACAAACGCCGCCGTATGGGCGACGTAGAGCCCCACCGCATCCGTTACCGCAAACTGATGGAATAACAAGCATCGACATAGCAAAAGCGAGAGATTTCGGCACGATAGCCGAAATCTCTCGCTTGTTATATCCGTTGGCAGTCTACTGTCCGACTGTCAATGTCGTGCCGGCGGAATGGGCGGTTATGGCTGGGGCATACTGGCATTGCAATGATGCTATGCCGCTGGCGTATGTACCGGCGTTGTTGGCATATACGTCGTAGGTTATGACGTATGTACCCTTGTCGACTCTCGGAATGAACAGATTCGTGGCTGAGTCGCGAGTCTCGCGGTAGAAGAAATTACCTTCCTGCCAGTCGTAGACACTCGTCTGGTCCACTGGCTCGAAGCATGCACCGCGGTCGTCGGTAACAGCCACATAGTCGATGTCGCGCTCGCTGCGGATGGTGAGCCGCACTTGGATGCGTTGCCCCACACGGAACGAAGTTGTCTCTGCCGGTATAAGTTTGTTTTCGCCATCGTAGACAAAGAACTGCTTTTCAATCTTCACATCGCTGTTGGCGTGGCTCTTTACGCTGTCCATCGGTGCGCTGTATTGGCAGTAGACTGCGCCCCACGCCGGACAACCTGAATCGCGGCGGATGCTGATGTCTCCGCTTTTATCGGTTGCGATTTCGCGGCGGATATAGCCGAAATAGGGCGTAGCGCCGGATGTGTCGATGGTTGTAGCCCCGATTTTGATTATAGGTGCTTTGCGTGTGCTCTTTGTCCAACTCTTACCGGTGGAGAGGATTGCGTTGATGGCATTGCAGGCGTTAACCGTCGAGCCCCAGTATTGGGTTTCCTTGGCGAGCAAAAGCCACTGGCGGATGCCCTCGATGGTCGGGTCGTCGGGGTTGACCTTGTGGAATGCTTTCAGTGCGAGCGAAGCCACATACACCTTGTCGTAGGCATCAACGTCCCAGTATGTGCCACGGTCGGCTGACTTTACGGCAAACTGGCGAAGCGATTCCACGACGCTTTTCGCCTCTTTGGTCTGTTCGCTGTTGGCGAGCAATACTGCCGCCCGCGATTTTCCTGTAACAGTGAAATCGCCCCATTTATCTGCTGTGCGTTTCACCACCTCGTCTGCAATTCCTTTCATTGTGCCAGTGGGAGCAGCAACTGGCAGCATCGAGCGGATGTAAACATAGTCGGTGGCGTAGGCGATAAGCGATTCGCGATTTTTCGACTCTTTGCTCCGCTCGGTGTAGTAGTTGTCGCAATAAGCCACTGCGCGCTTGATGATGCGCTTTGCTGTGGCATCGTCTTTTGGATAGGCATCCATTTCGTTGAGGTAGCCAAACAGACGTAGTACTTCCTCCGTGGTCCAGATGTTGGCGTGGCAACCCTTGAACCATCCGAATCCGCCGTCCGACTTCTGCAAGTCGTAGAGCCCTGACAATGCCTTCTGCTGGCGTTGCTGAACGGTGACAGGGTCGGTGATGTCGGCGAGATGCTGCATCATGTCGGTTTCCGTTTCTGCCTGACGCTCCCAAGGTGTGTTGTTGAGGGCGACAATCTTCAAATCCTCATTCTCCTGGAGATTGGATTTGAGCGACTTGTTTTTTATCCATTCGTCAATCGCTTTTCCGATTTCCGGATTGTTGTCGAGGATGCTTGATGCGACCTTTGAGATGTAGTAGTTGAGGATATGCGCCGATGCCGTTTCTGCGGTCTGTTGCATCGAGGGTAGGGCAGCAGCGGCATACCATGCCGGATTGTCGGAATATTCGATGATCATACGTCCGTCTCCGTTGAAGTGTGGCATAGCGATGGTCTTGCGGCTGTCATTGCTGTTGAGGTAGAATGGAGCAGCCTCGGTTACGCCGGTGGTTGCTGTCAGCACTGCGATGCAGTCGCGCTGGCCGTCGACCATCCGTCCGTCGCGCATTACTCTTGTCGTGACAACGACCGATGTCGCCGTCGTTGTTGGCACATCGTAGGTTGATGTCAGTGTTTTCGACGATTTCGGTTCAAGGACAATGCCGCTGAACGATTGCTTGGTGTCGTTTATCTCAATAACCACGTCAACAGTCTGCGCAGTGTCGGTGTTGTTAATAACGGCAGTCTGCACTTCCAATTTGTCGCCCTCGCGCACAAACCTCGGCACGTTTGGCGACACCATCAATTCTTTCGCTGCAGTGACAAGTCTGTTGATGTAGTGGGCATAGAGGTCGTCGGTGTAGGCAATGGCAGAGAATTGCCACTGGGTGTTGCGGTTTGGCACGTCAAACGTGAAAGTTACTTCTCCGCGCTCGTTTGTTACAAGTCCGGGCAGGAAGAATGCCGTCTTTACGCCTTCGTCACGCAACTGTGCTGCGGATGACTTGCCAGTTTCGTGCTCGGTCGGTGATGCAGGTTGGACAACCGCGTTTTCTTCTATCTGAGCCATACCGGCTGGGGCGGCATCGCTGACCATTGCGTTGGACGACATCTTCATAAGGTGGATGCCATTGAATCCGTATGCTCGCGTGTTGTAGAACCCATGGCCATAGTAGTTTAGCCACGGACATTCGAAAACAGGAACGTCAAGATAGTCGACCTCGGTTTCTGCATGTGAACCATTGTTGTGGACTGATGATTGGGTGTCAACAGAATATAGGTTCGGACTGTAGTATGCCGGTGCAAATGTGTAGGTGTTGGATTGGATGGCATTGAGTGCTGCATCATACATATTAGCGATTACCGCCGAGCGGAAAGTCTTGCCGTTGTTGTTCTTGATACGCAGTTTCCATGTTTCCTTTGCTCCTGGAGTCACGTTGTCGCGGAATGTCTCTGCTACAATCTCAATGCTGTCCTGTGGCGAAGCCGGTTGCAGGGCTATCCTCTTGGCGATAACGCGGTGGGTCTCCATGTGGTAGATGGTGATGTCCGACTTGCCACGCTCCGAAAACTCCGCCTTTGCCTTGAAATCGTGCATACCGGCATCATTGCCGTGCCAACCGAAGTCGGTCACCTTGCCGTCGCAAGTGATGATGTAGTAGAAATAACTCTCAAAACTGTTGCCCCAGCGGATATTGAACGAGCCGTCGGTGTTGCAGATTATCGATTCGCCGGCATCAATCACCAATGGGGCGGTAAACGCCAACTTGTCGTCGGTAGGACGGTAGAGACGCAATCTAAATGTCTCGCTTTTCCCGTTGGGGATTGACACCTTGACGGTGTATTCGCCACTTTTAAGTTTCGTGCAGTCAATCTTTTGAACCTCTGGCGTAAGTTGTCCTGCCTGCACTTGCGTCGAGTCTGCATCAAGGATGGCATAGTCAAGCAGGTCAAAATTCTTCAGATCGTCGCTGATCTCCACAGGTTGCAGCGCATTAGCGGTGATGTCGGGGAGGGTAGGGAGAGATGCCAGTTTGCCGATTTTCAACAATTCTGTCGCCGATTGCGTTTCGCCGCGGCTGTCGGTGGCGCGGAGTGTTGCTCTGACAAACACCTGTCCCTCTTTTTCCGAGAATTTGTCGGCAGGGATGGTGATTGAGAAGTCGCCGTTGGCGTCGGTAGTCGTTTCCGTCTCGTACTCCTCCAATTCTACATCGTTCCACCACCAAGAGAAGCCCTGTTCAAACGAAGCCACAATCTTGGTGTCGGCAAGTGGAAACTGCGAATAGGTCATTGCGTGGCCGCAGATTTTCACCTTGTCAAACTCCTTGAGTTCACACTTGTCGTAGTCTATTTCGATGTAGAAAGTCGGGGCTTTGTATTCGCTCACTTCAAACCGTGCAGATCCGGCATCGTTGTCGCCGGCGGCCTTTATGCGGATGGAAAACATTCCTGTCAGTCCGTCGGTAGGGATGGTCATCGTTCCGCTTATGCGTCCGAACTCGTCGGTTGTTATATCCTTTGATTCTACAACTTTCCAGTTCCGGTTGACGAGTTCAGCCGTCAATACCTGCTTCTTCGCCAATTCAAGAGTGCGTTGTCCGGAACGGTATGCCACGGCTGCGAAATTGACGGTTTCGCCAGGGCGGTAGACTCCACGGTCGGTAAATACCTGGCAATTTAGGCTAAGCGACTCGTCGGTAGTGCTATAATTGCCGAACCACCTGCCAAATTCGCGGCTGTGGTCATTGCCGGCGATGGCTTGGATGTAGTAATATGTATTCCTGTGAAGTCCGTTGATGATGGCATACCCGTCCTTGTCGGTGGTCAGAGTCGCCCAAGTCTCTCCGTCCTTGCGTGTGCGTACTGTAACTTTTGCCCCTTCAATGGGTTTTGAGGTCGTCGCATCTACCACAATCAGTCGCTCGTCGCCGTTAATAGTGGTTGCCATCATTATGTCTATGTCGGAAACTGTGACAAAATCTGCCGAACCGACGATATCACGCCCGGACTCCCGGTCGGTAAACGAAGGGACGATGGCATATTTGCCTACTGGCAATGCTGGAAACTCGATGGTTGTGGTTTTGCCTTTTTCAAGGTCAACGGTGATTTCCTTCGCAACGCTGTGTCGGCGTATGGCCTTGATGGAATCCTGACTGTCGGGAAAGTCCGGCGGCAAGGCGTATGCCGTGATTTTCACCTTTCCCACATTCTTGTTGGAGATGTTTATGGTGATTGGTGTGTGCGAAGTCGCCAGTTCTGAATTCCATATATTGAGTGTCTGTTGACCGATGATGTTCAGTCGGTTGCGCAACGCATTGATGCGAGGGTAGGAGGCATGTTGCACAACGGCTCTACGCATCATCCTCACAACCTCCTCGTCGTCGCTGGCTTTGCCGGCAATCTTGTCGAGAATTTCGACAGAGTACGGACTGTCGAAATATTTCTTTGCAAGTTCCTTCAACTGCTCAACGGTTTCCTCGTCTGGGTCGTAGCCGGCACTGCTGATGCGGCTATAAATATATGCGGCATCACCCTCTTTGTGGCTCGACAGCAGGGAGGCATAGAGGCGGTCGATGCGTTGTTGCGCGTTCTTGTTGCCGTAGTGTCCGGCAATCGACTGGATCTGCTTGATGCTGTGATGGGCAAGCATGTCGTAGAGTGTTGGGGTAAACTCCGGCAGCACTTCCGTCTGACGGATGATGTCGCGGTATTTGCCCACAGGCGTAGCCAGCAGTTTTGCGCTGTCGGCGAGCATCGCTTCCGACAACTCGAGGATGCGGTCGCAATAGTCCTCCTGACTCCATTCCCTTAGGTCTTTTGCTCGTGAAGTGCCGGCCTTCTGGCGATGGCAGTATTTGTACTGGTCGTCTTTGTAGGCGGCAACAAGCAGGTCGCCTTCAAGACCGAGCATCAACGCCTTGGTGCGCACGTCCTTGGCGTTGCTGGCGATGCTGTCCACTCTTGTTGTGATGTCGGGCAGATTGTCGCCGGAAATGCTTGATTTCGCCAGGGAGAAGCGTATCATTCCGTCAATCAGCAACTGGTCGTTGCCTTTCTTCTCTGCCTTTTCGATTTGGACTGTTGCCTCGTTGATTACGGTTTCCGGGTATCGGAAATCGGGTGCTTTCGCCATGGCGTTGATGCCTATGGCTGAAACTATTGCCATTGTTTTGATAATTTTGTTCATTGAGTCTTGTGTGGTTAAAAACAAAAAAAGCGCTTCTGCATCGGTTGCAAGAGGCGCTTTTGAGATTGTTGCTTAAATTGGCTTATTTTCGCCGTTGCTTCAGCAGATATTGCGTGAATTTGTCTTCGGCTTGCTTGAGCAGAAACAACTGCTTCTTGCTCAAGATTTTGCTGAACTTATTGAAATATTCAAGTTCAATCTCTCCCTGCCGCAATGTCGCTTTAGCAGCTGCTGTTGCCGTGACCTCGTATTCGGTGTCGGTCGCATGGGTGTTTTCAGCCGTTTTTTTCAGCAATTGCTCGGTTTCGCTATTCGCTTTGTAGATGGTTTTTTCCATCTCTTCATAAAGGGGCAGAAACTGAGTTTGTTGCTCCTTTGTTAGGCTAAGTTCTTTAGTGAAAAATTCAAATTTGCTTTTTCTGATTTGCTCCATCCAGCGTGAGCGCTGCGCACTCGTGTTCTGTGCAGTCAGCATTGCCGGCAACAGGATGGTGGCAATCAGTAGGCTTACAAGTGTTGATTTGCGAATCATCGTTACTTGGTTTTAGTTCACTGTGGTGTCGAACTCAATGTTAGAGTCGTTCATAAGATCCATCAAATCATCATCGGATACTTGTCCTGACTTCTCGAGTTCATTCCACATCTGCGGGTCGCTCATTGCTTCGGCAAACTGTCCGTCGGTACTTGTTGCGCCACTGCGCTTTGACAAATCCTGGAAGAGATACAACATACACCACACTCCTGCAAACATAGCCGCCATATATACATACGGACGGATGCGCATCCAGCGTGTAGGTTTGACTACCTTCGGGAGTTCACGCTCAGGCAATGAATTGGCCATCTTGTCCGCAAAATCAGCGAAGTAGCCTTCCGGAACTTTGAATCCTGAATCTTTGCCTAATTTCGTCAATATGTCGCTTTTTTTGTCCATAGTACCCTTTTGACTTGATTTTTTACTGAAGGTTTAATTCTGGTTGAAAAAAAGTTCAATTTTTTTTACGGCATGGTGGTAGGAGGCTTTCAGTGCGCCTACCGACGTGCCCAGAATCTCCGACATATCCTCGTATTTCATCTCGTCGAAATACTTCATATTGAATATCAGCCGCTGCTTCTCCGGTAGGGTGGCAATGGCTTTCTGCAACAGCAGTTTCGCCTCGTCGCCGTCAAACCATTCGTCGCTTTCAAGGGTGTTGACGAGGAATGAATCGTCGTCGTCAATCGAGATGTTCTGTTTCTGCTTTTCCTTGTTGATGAATGTGATTGACTCGTTGATGGCGATTTTGTATAGCCACGTAGACAGTTTGGCATCACCACGGAAATTGTCAATGCTGGTCCATGCTTTCAGAAAGGTGTTTTGCAGGAGGTCGTTGGCATCGTCGTGGCTTACAACCATACGGCGAATCTGCCAATAGAGCGGTTCGCTGTAGGTTTTGATGATCTCGGTAAATGCCTGATGGCACTGCGCGGGATCATGAAGCCTATTGACTATATCAGTATCGTTGTTGAGCATAATATTCTGGTTCAAAGGTACTATTATTTTGCAGAAAATTCCAAATTTCTTGTAAAAAGAACCGTCAATCAAGATTTATTAACAAAAGAGCCGACAAATTCTTTTGCTGAATGTGCCGGCTCAAGGATATGATGAGATTAGATGCTTCGACTATTGGTCAGAGGTCGAACTTTTTGCAGATATCGAGCCGTAGCCTTTTACGGTGTAGAGCACGTCGCTGATTGTACAGTTGAATGAGGTGTTGACAACTGTGCCTTTGCTTGAGGTTTCCAACTTGAAGTTAGAGATCTTGTAACTTGGCATCGGTGTGTCGTTTATTGTTGGGGTAATTTCTTCTGCTTCAAGGATATAGCCGTCTTGTGTTAGTTTTACAGGAATGTTCGGGAACACCATCGAGGTTTGTGGCATACGCTGCGAGAACTGCGCGTTGCGGAGTGTCACGTTTGCCGATGTGGTCGAATTGAATGTAATCATATATGTTGTGACTGTAGTGCTAAACGGCGATACGTTTTCGGCTGTAGTCGTAGTGCTGCAGTTTGTGAACAACACTTCAGGCGATGTGCCGGTAGAAGTCTCGATTGTGGCAAACACTTCGTATTTGCTGTCGAGCGTATAGTTGATCTTGAGCAGCGACATGTAGAAATATGATGTCTGGTCGGAATTGACGATAGCCCATTGGGTGATGTTGCCGTTGAGGTTTGTCACTTTGTGCTCCGTGCCGTCGCTTGATGTCGGGGTGGCTTCGGCGAGGGAGAATGAGAAGCCTGTAGTCGCTGAATAGGTGTATTTGATGTCCTTGAAATGCAATGTCGTCTCGTCGCCGCTTTCACTGAACGTGCCTGTGATGTCGAGGTCGATTGTATAGGCAGTCATGTTGATGCCGATGTTGTATTTCGCAGCCTTGAGATATATGTTGTTGTCGGCGCTGCTGGTCAGGTCGGTGACGTGGTTGTAACCCTTGAGCGAAATGCTCTGGTTATAGTCTGGGGTGTCGCTGCTGCCGATGCAGGATTGCATTGACAGTACCATTGCCATAACGGCAAAAATAGAAAGTAGTCTTTTCATTTTGTTTATTGTAGTTTGTTTAAATTGTTACTCTCAGTGTCGCTCCGAATTGCGCAGGCTTGCCGCGTTGTAGGAACTCGTGCTTTATGGAAACGAAGTAGAACGTAGAATACTGCGTCGAAGTCAGATTTTTCGCCCACAAATCTACAGAAAATTTCGCAAACGAGAACTTTACGCTTGCGTCAACCTTAAAATATATGTGTTGCGACATTGTGTTTGCCTCGTTCCAGTAAATCTTGCCTATGCCGGAGGTGGAGACGAGTGGGGTGATGTATCGCAGTGTCTTGTTGTTTATCGGGATGAGGTAGTTTGCCGAAGCAAATACGGTGTTTTGCGGAGCGTAGGGCACATAGTGTCCGGCGTAGTCTTCCTTGCCGTTGTTGAATTCGAGGAACTTGGCGTTGGTGTAGCCGTAACTTGCGTTGAGCGTGAGCCGGTCTGTAGGGCGGTAGGTGAGTGATGCCTCTACGCCAAGGCTATGAGCCTTGCCGGCGTTGGTCATTATGCGACCAGTGATGTCGCCGTCGGGAAACACTGTGAGTTGCTGGTTGCGGCAATTGATGTAGAATCCCGTCAGACTTGCCGACAACTTGCCGTCGGCGGTCTGCAGCGAGCCGCCCAACTCTATGTTCCAACTGCTTTCGGGCTTGTAGCCCACTACTTTGTCTATGTCATATTGTCTGCCGATGCCCATACTTGCCATAAGTTGCTGCTGAAGCACGTCGGAAAACATCTGGGTGTTGAACCCTCCGGCCTTGTAGCCTTTCGCAACGGTCAGCCTAAGGTCGGTGGCAACGCGTGTGGGCAAGGCGTAAGATACGGTGAACTTTGGCAGCAGTTGCGTGAACGACCGCGACAGTTTGCCGGCGTTGTGGATTTCCACAGGGTGGATGGCGTAGGGCGTGGCTGTGCCGTCGGGTGCTGTCTGCATCACCGTGTAACTGGTGGCGCAGTCGCTATAGTAGTGCAGTCGGGTCTGCTCATAGTCGAGACGCAAACCTCCGATAACGGTAAACCTTCCTGCTTTCATCGATGCTTCGCCATAGGCGGCTGCTCCTGCCGACGGCATCGTGAAGCGTGAGCCGAGCACAAACTGCGGCTCGTCCCAGACGATAGGGTAGTAGGGGTTCATCTCGTTCCATTTGCCGGCAATGAGGTTGTCGATACCGTAGCCCTTGAACGTCACCGGGGCAGACATATTCAGATGTTTGTAAAATCCGAATGCACCGCCAATCCAACTCAGTTTGCCGTCGAGAGCAGAGCCCTTGACAATGAAGTCCTGCGTAAGTCCGTGTTCGGTTTTCTTCTGCGACATTACAAAGTAGGACAGCGGCAGGAAATCCTGGTCGAGCGTCATGTTGTCGTCGATAAACTGGTAACTCGTGCTGCTTGTGATGTCGATGTCGCCAATCTTCCATTTTATGGTAAGTCCGTCGATGGCAGATGTGCGGCGGTAGAAGCAAGTGTCGTTGTAGTTGATTTCGTGGGTGTCGGCAAACTCGTAAGCATATCCGCCTTGACGAGTAAGTGATGCCGAAGCCATGTTCTCAAGGATGAAATTGTCCGACGGCTTCCATGCCAGTTTTACCATCATCCGTGCCGATGTCTCCTTGTCGCAGAGTTTGTTGTTGTTGAGGTTCTTGAAAAAGCCGTCGGTGTGGTAGACCGAAATGTTGCCGCCCACGCCAAACGAGCGCGACACCCGGCTGTAGTGCGACACGGAGGCTTTCGCTGAATTTGCCCTGCCGTATTCCAGCAGCAAGCGGCAGCCCTCGTAGGACAGTGGCGAAAGTGTGCGTATGTTCACCACTCCACCCATGGTGTTGCGTCCGTACATCGTGCTTTGTGGACCGCGGAGCATCAGTATGCTCTCGATGTCGGCAATGTCAAAGTCGTAGTTGTCCTTGTTGAGAATAGGCACGTTGTCAATGACCATACCCACCACAGGCTGGTCGATGCGTGCGCCCATACCGCGTACATAGATGGAAGAGGTGATGCGCGAGCCGTATTCGGGGATGAAGAAGTTGGGGACAATAGCTCCTGCCTCTTTCACGTTGGCAAGGTTCAGTCTCTCGATTTGTGAGCGACCAATCAGCGTGGCTGCCGACCCATTGACCTCCGCCTCCGCCAGTTGCTTGGTGGCGGTTACTGAAATCTCTTTCAGGTTGATGATAGAGTCGCCGTACTGGTTGGCGTCGAATGTGCCTGTCGGTGCGGCGTGCGAATGCGTGGCCACGGCGATGACGGCGGAGGATAACAATAGACTCGGAACTTTCAAAACTTAACTAAATTTTCGGTTGCAAATTAACAATTAAAATCAAAGTCGGACAATCACAATATTTGGTGATTTTCGTCCGTGTCACGTTTCGTTGCGATTGTGTTACTTTTTGTTGTATAGGTGTGAATTAATTCTAAAAAAATGTTTCATTGAACAAAAGAATTGCTATATTTGCACGGCTTTAATATGCAGAGTAGAGCGCAAAATTTGGTCAACGGATGGCAATCCGTTGAGTTATAGTGTGCTATGAAGCAGTGGAGTCTTTGAATGTTGAAATTTATGTAATTTTTAAATATGGATTTGTCAATATTTGGTATCGAAAGTACCTCGACAGCCCTAGTAGCAGTGCTCACTGGTGTAGCATTGGTTGTTATCGGCTTGTCGTTGGCGGCATGGATCGGTCCACGGTCATTTGCGCCGCAGAAAGGTGAGCCGTATGAGTGCGGTATCCCTACCCGAGGAGACAGTATGGTTCAGTTCAAGGTCGGCTACTATTTGTTCGCCATCTTGTTCCTTATGTTCGATGTAGAGACAGTGTTCCTTTTCCCTTGGGCTGTCATTGCCAAGAGCATGGGCGTGCAGAGCATCCTCGCTGTGTGTGTATTCCTCTTTGTCCTCATCTTAGGCCTCGCTTACGCTTGGCGGAAAGGAGCGTTGAAATGGAAGTAAAGATTAAAGGAATGAAGTGGGACGACTTCAACGATAACGAATATATCGAAAGTCTCGTAAACGAACTCAAGGAGTCTGGCCAGAATGTGGTTGTCGGTAAACTTGACGAACTCATCAACTGGGGCCGTAGCAACTCCCTTTGGCCGCTTACTTTCGCAACTAGCTGCTGCGGTATCGAGTTTATTGCCCTCGGCGCTGCTCGCTACGATATGGCACGCTTCGGATTTGAGGTAGCTCGTTCGAGTCCACGCCAGGCAGACTTTATGATGGTTGCCGGCACAATCGTTTACCGTATGGCACCGGTGTTCCGTCGCTTGTATGAGCAGTTGGCAGAGCCGAAGTATGTGATTGCCGTTGGCGGTTGCGCTGTTTCAGGCGGTCCGTTCAAAAATTCGTATAATGTAGTGACCGGTATTGACAAGGTTGTCCCTGTCGATGTCTATATTCCAGGATGCCCTCCACGTCCGGAAGCAATGTTCTACGGCTTGATGCAGTTGCAGCGCAAGGTGAAAGTCGAGAAATTCTTCGGTGGAGTAAACCGCAAACGCACTCGCGAAGATTTCTTCCGTGAGAATCCAGAGATAGCGAAAGAGGAACACGTACAAGAATAAGATATTAAGGTATGGCAAATATACAGGAAATAATCGGCAAGGTTTGTCCGGAAGCAACGTTTGAAGAAAACGAGGTGGCTTTGGCCATCGTTCCCGATGCAAAATGGCATGCTGTTGCCGAAACATTGAAAACTGCCGGCTACGATTGGCTGGCTTGCGTAGTAGGTGAGGACTTCGGCGAATCGCTCGGATGCACCTATTATATTAAGTCGACCGCCGACTATTCGATGGTGTCGGTACGTGTCGCTACAACCGACCGCGAAAACCCGATGCTCCACAGCGTTAGCGACATTTGGGAAATCGCCCGTATGGAAGAGCGTGAGGTCTATGACTATTATGGTATCAAATTTATCAACCACCCCGACTTGCGCCGTCTCTACTTGCGCAATGACTGGGTGGGTTTTCCTTTAAGAAAGGACTACGACGCAAATCCGGAACTTAACCCTATCCGCCTCTATCACGAGGAGAATGACGATACTACCGTTACTTATGTAGAGGACGAGAACGGTAACGTGGTTGAAAAGACAGCAACAATCTTCGCTCCGGAGGAATTTGTGGTCAATATCGGTCCGCAGCACCCTGCAACTCACGGTGTGCTCCGTTTCCGTACTTCGCTCGACGGAGAAACCGTGAAGAAGATTGACCTCTATTGCGGTTATATCCACCGCGGCATCGAGAAACTCTGCGAAGGACTCACTTATCCGCAGACAATCCATTTCTACGACCGTATGGACTACTTCTCGGCTCTTCCCAACGAGCACTGCGTATGCGCCTGCATTGAGAAGGCTCTCGGTATCGAAGTGCCGCGCCGCGCACAGGTAATCCGTGTGATGGTCGATGAGTTGTCGCGTATCGCGAGCCACTTGCTTTTCTTCGGTACTTACTGTATGGACCTTGGCGCAACAACTGCCTTGTTCTACGGTATGCGTGAGCGCGAAACTATCCTCGATATCCTTGAGGCTACGACAGGTGCACGCATGACGTTTAACTACAACACCATCGGTGGTGTGCGTGCCGACATCTATCCTACATTCCAGGAAAAAGTGAAAGAATTTATCGGCATTATGCATGATAAGTTGAAAGAATATCACCAACTCGTCACAGGTAATATCATCTTCCAAAACCGTTTGAAGGGTGTAGGTATCCTCTCAAAGGAAGATGCTATAAACTATGGCGTTGCCGGACCTTCTGGCCGTGCTTCAGGCTGGGCTTGTGACCTCCGCAAAACCAAACCTTACTCGATCTACGGAGAACTCGATTTCGAGCAGGTTGTGCTTGACGGATGCGATTCGTTCGACCGCTATCTCGTGCGCTTGAAGGAAATCGAACAGTCACTCAAGATTCTCGAGCAATTGGTAGACAATATCCCGGAAGGCGACTACTGCGCCAAAGTGCCTAAAATCATCAAACTTCCGGAAGGTCACTGGTTCCAGGAAATCGAGGCTTGTCGTGGCATCTTCGGTGTGTATATCGACAGCAAGGGTGACAAATCGCCTTACCGTATGAAGATCAACGGTACTTGCATGCGCCTTGCCAACGTTGTTGATCACTTGACCCGCGGCGAAAAGATTGCCGATTTGATTACCATTGGCGGTTCACTCGACTATATAGTGCCCGACATCGACAGATAATGATAACTGATTGAGTAACAAAGAAAATTTAAAGATATGATTTTTGACTTCAAAGTAGTCACTGAATGGTTTGACAATCTGCTCAACGGCTTTATGCCTGCTTGGGCTACTACTGTGGTCGAATGCGTGCTTCTCGGTGTGGTTCTCCTTTTGGTCTACGCCTTGCTCGCACTGTTCTACATATATTTTGAACGCAAGGTCTGCGGTGCATTCCAGTGCCGTCTCGGCCCGAACCGTGTAGGTCCGATGGGTTTGTTGCAGAGTTTTGCTGATATGTTCAAAATCTTGATTAAGGAGTTGATTCCGCTCAACAATATCGACAAGTTCCTCTTTAACCTCGCACCGTTCTTGGTGATTGTGGCTTCGTTTGCTGCCTTTGCAGTGTTGCCTTGGGGTAAGGGATTGCAGATTATTGACTTCAACATCGGCATCTTCTTCCTTACAGCGGTTTCGTCGATTGGTGTGCTCGGCATCCTTCTTGCAGGATGGTCAAGTAACAACAAGTACACACTTATCGGTGCGCTCCGTAGCGGTGCGCAGATGATTAGTTACGAACTCTCAATCGGTTTGTCAATTATGACAATCGTGCTTTTGAGCGGCACAATGTCGGTGACAGGCTTGGTTGAAGGTCAGAAAGACCTTTGGTTCATCTTCCAAGGCCACATTCCTGCCATCATCGCGTTCATCGTCTATATGATTGCTGGTACAGCCGAAACCAACCGTGGTCCGTTCGACTTGCCTGAGGCTGAGTCGGAACTTACAGCCGGTTACCACACAGAGTATTCCGGTCTCCACTTCGGCTTGTTCTACCTCGCCGAGTATCTTAACCTTTTCATCGTCTCTGGTGTAGCAACGCTGCTGTTCTTCGGCGGCTGGATGCCACTCCACATCCCGGGATGGGAAGGCTTCAACGCTGTTATGGACTACATTCCTTCAGTCATTTGGTTTGTTGTAAAGGCTGTAGCGTTGTCGTTCGTAATCATCTGGTTCAAGTGGACGTTCCCACGTCTTCGTATCGACCAACTGCTCGCATTCGAGTGGAAATATCTGTTGCCAATCAATCTGTTCAACCTCGTGTTGATGCTCATTGTAGTGGCATTCGGATTCGTATTTTAAGAGATTTATTTTTTGAGAGAGAATAAATAAATAGTTTATTAATTGTAAAACGAAATGACCAACAATTTAGGAAAGATCACACAGGTAATCGGACCTGTGGTCGACGTGTCATTCGACATCGACAAAAACGACTTGCCGCCAATCTATACGGCATTGAAGGTGAGTCGTCCTGACGGCGCCGACTTGTTGCTCGAAGTGGAGCAACACATTGGTGAACAGACGGTGAGATGCGTGGCAATGGACGCGACCGATGGTCTTCGACGCGGTATGGAGGTTGAAAATTTAGGGCAACCGATTTCCGTTCCTACAGGTGAACAGGTCAAAGGACGATTGCTGAACGTTATCGGTCAGCCAATCGACCACTTGCCAGCCTTGTCGGACGAAAATCGTCGACCAATCCATCAACCGGCGCCGAAGTTCGACGATTTGTCGATCAGTTCTGAGATTCTCTACACGGGAATCAAGGTGATTGACCTCTTGGAGCCTTACTTGAAAGGCGGTAAAATCGGATTGTTCGGTGGTGCAGGTGTAGGTAAGACCGTGCTTATTATGGAGCTTATCAACAACATCGCCATCGGTCAGAACGGTTTCTCCGTGTTTACCGGCGTTGGCGAGCGCACGCGTGAGGGTAACGACCTTCTGCGCGAGATGCTCGAGAGCGGCGTGCTCAAGTATGGTGACAAATTCATGGAGGGCATGGAAAAAGGAGAGTGGAACATCGAGGATGTCGATCCTGAGGCTTTGAAGAAGTCGCAGATTGCACTCGTGTTCGGTCAGATGAACGAGCCCCCGGGCGCTCGTCTGCGTGTGGCATTGTCAGGCCTTACAGTGGCTGAGCAGTTCCGCGACCAGGACGGCGGCTCGAAGGACATTCTTCTGTTTATCGACAACATTTTCCGTTTCACTCAGGCAGGTTCTGAGGTATCGGCACTTTTGGGCCGTATGCCGTCAGCCGTGGGCTACCAGCCTACACTTGCTTCTGAGATGGGTGCTCTTCAGGAACGTATTACGTCGACAAAACAAGGTTCTATCACGTCAGTCCAGGCAATCTATGTGCCTGCCGACGACTTGACAGACCCTGCACCGGCAACAACATTCAACTTCTTGGATGCAACCACGGTGCTTAGCCGTAAGATTTCAGAACTTGGTATCTACCCGGCTGTCGACCCATTGGAGTCTACATCGCGTATCCTCGACCCGAACATCATCGGCGAGGAGCACTACAATGTGGCTCAAGCAGTGAAGCAGTTGCTTCAGAAGTACAACGAACTTCAAGACATCATCGCCATCCTCGGTGTGGATGAACTCTCGGACGAAGACAAACTCGTCGTTGCACGCGCTCGCCGCGCACAACGCTTCTTCTCCCAGCCATTCCACGTTGCGGAGCAGTTTACCGGTCTTCCGGGCGTGATGGTGCCTTTGAGCGAGACAATCCGTGGTTTCAAGATGATTCTCAACGGCGAAGTCGACGAATATCCGGAGCAGGCATTCCTCAATGTCGGCACCATCGACGAAGCCATCGAGAAAGGCAAGAAACTGTTGGCTGAGATTGATCAATAAGTAACAAAACAAAAGAGATGACACTAAAAGTGATTTCTGCTGAAAAGATTCTGTTTGACGGACAGGTTTCGATGGTGATGCTTCCAGGAGAGAAAGGACAGTTCACCGTGCTCGAAAACCATGCCTCACTGGTGTCGGCACTTGCAAAAGGCGAGATTGAATATCAGACCGGCGATGCCGCACAGCGTGAGTCGATGGCCATTGAAGGCGGAATCGTCGATGTCGACAGAAACGTAGTGTCAGTATGTATTTATTAGGACTATGAAGAAAGTACTGGCCATATTGGTGACATTGGTCGTGGCGGCATTGCCGTTGCGAGCTGCGTCAGCGCAGGAGGGCGAGAAGAGTTCCGGGGAGGAGATGAACCTCCAGGAAATCATCTTCGAGCACCTTGGCGACGCCTACGGCTGGGAAGTGCCTTTCTCTCATGAGCACCGCATTCCATTGCCCGTCATCGTCAATGATTCAAACGGCGGCTGGCATCTGTTCAGCTCTTCAAGGGTGACAGGCGGCGAGACCTATGATGCCGGTAACGGCGTGGTCTACCGCATCGCTCAGGACGGCGACAACAGCGGCAAGGTGGTGCAAGTGGAAGCCAACGGCAATGAGTTCCGTCCGGTTGACTTGTCAATCACGAAGGACGTTGCCGGCTTGATGATTTCCGCTTTGGTTGTCCTTGCAGTGATGCTGTCGCTGGTGCGCTTCTACAAGCGCAACGGTATGAAAGCCCCCCGTAAGGGTATGGGTGCCGTAGAGGCTCTCGTGGGCTTCATCTACAACGGCGTGCTTAAGGACACATTGGGCGAGAAGGCTCCCAAGTTTGCAGGCTACCTGTTGACGGCGTTTTTCTTCATCTTCACTATGAACCTGTTAGGTTTGGTCGTTGTGTTCCCCGGTGGAGCCAACTTGACCGGCAACGTTGCCATTACCTTGGTCTTGGCGCTTTGCACGTTTGTAATCACCAACGTGAAAGGCAACAAGCACTACTGGAAAGACATCTTTTGGCCGGAAGTGCCGTTGGCACTCAAATTTCCGTTGCCAATTATGCCGGTAATCGAACTCTTCGGAATCTTCACCAAGCCGGCAGCACTGTGTGTACGTCTGTTCGCCAACATGATGGGCGGCCACATGATAGTGATAGTGCTGACGCTGTTGATATTTATTTTCGCACCGTTCGGCGCCGGAGTGACAACAGCCACTACCGTCGTTTCGGTGTTCTTCTCATTGTTTATGCTCCTCTTGGATGTGCTTGTAAGTTTCATCCAGGCGTATGTGTTCACAATGCTTTCAACGCTGTTCATCTCCCTTGCTGTGGCAGAGCCGGAGCATAAAGAGGTGGAAGCTGCTTAAAAATTAAAAACAAAAAAAGAAAATAACAATTTAAAAATTTAATTACTATGTTAGGAATGATTTTAGCGCAAGCCGCTGATGCAGTTATGTCTTTGGGACTTGACAAAATGGGTGCATGTCTGGGTGCTTCAATCGCAGCCATCGGTGCAGGTATCGGTATCGGTAAGATTGGTGCCGCCGCTATGGAAGCCATTGCGCGTCAACCGGAGTCATCGAGCGACATTCGTAGTAATATGATCGTCATCGCAGCCCTCGTCGAAGGTGTTGCCTTGTTCGGTGTGATCGTTTGTATCCTTTCGTTGTTCATCTAATCAAGCAAAGCTTTAAGAGATGGAACTGTTTACGCCTGCATTTGGCTTGGTATTCTGGATGTTCGTGGTCTTCGTGCTGCTGTGCGTCCTCCTTGGCAAGTTTGCATGGCCTGCCATCATCAAAATGATGACAGAGCGTGCCGACTTGATTGACAAGGGTGTGGCATACGCAGAGGAAGCCAAAGAGCATGTCGACAATGCGAAGGCTGAGGCGGACAAGTTTATCGTTGAGGCACAAAAGCAGCAGGCAGAGATTCTGCGTGAGGCAGCCCGTATGAAAGCTCAAATCATCGAAGAAGCCAAAGAAGCCGCTACGGTGGAGGCTCAGAAGGTGATGGATGCCGCAAAGGTTTCCATTGAGCAGGAACGCAAGGAAGCCGAACTGCAATTCCGCAACGAGGTCAGCACATTCGCCATTCAGATTGCGGAGCAACTGCTCCGTCAGCGTATGGCTGACGACAAAGCTCAGTCGCAGCTTGTAGACAAATTGCTGGATGAGATTGAAACGAAAAATTAGTATACAAATTTAAATTGTAAAAGATGAATGAAGGACTGATTCCTAACCGCTATGCAAAAGCGCTCTTCCTCTTTGCCGAAGAAGCGGGAAAGGCCGAGGCTGTCTACTCTCAGACTGCCCAGTTGGCTGCCGGCTACGAGGCTCACCAGGAGATGAAGCGTGCGGTTGAAAATCCGTTCCTTCCGCTGGCCGACAAGTTGCAGTTGCTTCTTGTTGCCGCCGGAGCGGAGAAGGGCGGATGTCTGGACAAGTTTTTCAAACTCGTTTTCAGCCATGGACGGGAATCCTTCATGCGGTCAATGGCGTTGGCCTACGGCAAGCGCTATCGCGACATCAACAAAATTTCGCAGGTCGAGATAGTCACTGCCAACGAATTGCCAGCAGCAACCATTGACAAAATCAAGGAATCCGTGCAGACTCATCTCAAGGGTCGCACCATTGAATACCGTCAGCGCGTCGACGCCTCCCTCATCGGAGGCTTCACTGTGCGTGTCGACGGCGAGGTGCTCGACGCTTCGATGAGTAATGATTTAAGAAAATTGCGTTTAAAACTTCTAAGTAAGAAATAAAATGATTGACCCAAGTGAGATTTCAGACATACTGAAGCAGCAACTCGACGGCCTTAAAAGCAAGGCGCAGTTTGAGGAGGTTGGCACAGTGCTCAGTGTCGGCGACGGTGTGGCTCACGTCTATGGTCTCGACAACGTGGAGGCAAACGAGCTCGTTGTGTTCGACAACGGTGCTACGGGTGTGGCCATGAACCTTGAAGAGAGCAACGTGGGCGTTGTCCTTCTTGACAAAGTCAACGAAGTGACAGAAAACATGCCAGTGCGCCGTACGGGTGAAATCGCATCCATACCAGTAGGCGAAGGCCTATTGGGGCGTGTAATCAACGTCCTGGGTGAACCGGTCGACGGTCGTGGACCTATCGAAGGCGATTTGATGCGTCTGCCACTCGACCGTAAAGCACCTGGCGTTATTTTCCGCCAGCCTGTGAAGCAACCGCTGCAAACAGGATTGAAGGCTGTCGACTCTATGGTGCCTATCGGTCGCGGTCAGCGCGAACTTATCATCGGCGACCGTCAGGTAGGAAAGACAGCTATTGCTATCGACACTATTATCAACCAACGCCAGAATTTCGAGCAAGGCAAGCCGGTTTACTGCATCTATGTGGCAATTGGTCAGAAAGCCTCTTCGATTGCAACGTTGGTAAGCACATTGAAAAAGTACGGCGCTATGGACTACACCGTAGTCGTTGCCGCTTCGGCAAGCGACTCGGCTGCTATGCGCTACTACTCTCCATTTGCCGGTGCTGCTATCGGCGAGTATTTCCGCGACAGTGGACGCGATGCGCTCATTGTCTACGACGACCTCTCGAAGCAGGCGGTGGCTTACCGTGAACTTTCTCTGATTTTGAAGCGTCCGTCGGGACGTGAAGCCTACCCAGGTGATATCTTCTATCTGCACTCCCGTCTGCTCGAGCGTGCGGCGAAGATTATCGACAACGACGAGGTGGCAAAGAGCATGAACGACCTTCCTGCTGCTTTGAAGCCAGTCGTTAAGGGCGGCGGCTCGCTCACTGCGCTTCCAATCATCGAGACTCAGGCCGGCGACGTGTCGGCATATATCCCGACCAACGTGATTTCAATCACCGACGGTCAGATATTCCTTGAGTCTGGATTGTTCAACAGCGGTATCCGTCCGGCAATAAACGTAGGTATTTCAGTGTCGCGTGTCGGCGGTAACGCCCAGATTAAGGCGATGAAGAAAATTGCCGGTACGTTGAAGATTGACCAGGCGCAGTTCCGTGAGCTGGAATCGTTCACCAAGTTTGGTGGCGACATCGACCCAATCACTGCGCGCACAATCGATAAAGGTCGCAAGAACGAGCGACTCCTCGTTCAGCCACAGTATCATCCGATGGCTGTAGAGGAGCAGATTGCCGTGATTTATTGCGGTACGCGCGGACTCTTGTCGGCAGTGCCGATGGACAAGGTTGCAGAGTTTGAAACAGAGTTTATCCAGATGCTCCAAGCCGGTCACAAGGCCGACGTGCTTGACGTGCTGAAAGCCGGCAACTTGACCGCAGAGGTGGAAGCCGTGCTTACAGAAACAGCCAAGGCAGTGTCTGCAAAATATGCTCAATAAAAGAAACGGAGAATAGGTAATGTCAACGTTAAGAGAACTTAAAGGCAGAATCGGGTCGGTTGCGTCGTCGGAGAAAATCACCGGCGCAATGAAGATGATTTCGTCGGCAAAGATGCACAAGGCCGAACAGGGCTTGAGCCGCTTGGTGCCGTTCCGGAACCAACTTCAGAGCATTATGGGCAACCTGATGCAGGCTGATGCCGAGTATACCTCGGAGTTGACTGACGTTCGCGACGTGAAGACGGTTACCTTAGTGACACTCGGTTCCGACGAGGGACTGTGTGGCGCCTACAACATCAACATCTTCAAAGGACTGTTGCAGCGCATCAACGAGTTGCGTGAAGCCTATCCGTCGGTAAAGGTGACGGTAGTGCCGATCGGCAAGAAACTCGACAAGGCGGCAACGGTGCTTGAAGACGATGGGGTAGAGGTGGTACGCACTTCAGCCGGCCCAAAATCGGGCATTGACCAAATCCGGGAACTTGTCGACAAATTGAAAGCCGATTTTGTCGGCGGTCAGACCGACCGGGTAGAAGTCGTGTCGATGAAATATTTGTCGGCCGGCAAGCAGCGACTGACAGTGCAGCAACTGTTGCCTGTCTCGCCGGAGGCCTTCGGCAACGCCGACGGACCTACTAACCGTCCGTATCTTTTCGAACCCGACGCCAACCGCATCTACAACACTATCCTTCCGCTCTACGTATTGTCGATGACGCAGGAAGTGTTTGGACAGAACGCCGCCTCTGAGCAGGCAGCGCGAGTGATGGCAATGCAGAGTGCAAACGACAATGCCAAAAAGTTGCACGAGTCTCTGCAATTGGAATACAATAAACTTCGCCAGCAGGGTATCACGACAGAATTGCTCGACATACTCGGCGGCCAGGTTGAGAAATAAACTTGATAACAGACATCGGGAAGGAGGCGAACATACCGGACTCCTTCCAGATGTTTTTAATAAATTTTTGTTACCGGTATGCGAAATACAGTTGACTGAACACAATAGAGTTATGAGTAGCGTAAAAGATTACTTCACCGGATTAGGCAAAGGTATGGTCAGCCTTTTGAAGGGAATGGAAGTGACAGGAAAGGAGTTCGTCACGAAGAAAGTGACGGAGGAATATCCTGACAACAGAGACAATTTGCCAGTAGGCGAACGTTTTCGTGGCACGTTGGAACTCATCTATGATGAAAACGGCAGACACAAGTGCATTGCTTGCGGTCTTTGCCAAATGAGTTGTCCGAATCAGACGATCCGCATTGAATCCAAGATGGTGGAAATGCCTGACGGAAAAAAGAAAAAAGTATTGGACAGATATGTATACGACCTCGGTAGTTGCACATTCTGCCAGATGTGTGTTACGGCTTGCGCCTCTCACGCAATTCATTTTACCAACAAGTTCGAGCATGCGGTCTATACCCGCGAGAAACTTGTGAAACAGTTGAACTATCTCCCTGAACCTGACCCTGTAAAGATCTGGGAGGAGCAACAGAAAGCCAAGGAAGCGGCATTGGCGAAAGCAGCCGCAGCAAAGGCAGCCAAGGCAGCAGCAGAAGCAGCCAAGGCGGCAGAGGCATCCAAAAATGAAGAAACATCAGAAAAAAATTAATATAAATATATATGAATGTAGTAGGTAATTCAATCGTGTATTGCGTGATTGCTCTGGTAATCATCGTATTCTCGGTTTTGTCGGTTACTTCGCGTAAAATCTTGCGTTCAGCCACCTACTTGCTTTTCACTCTGTTTGCAACGGCAGCCCTCTATTTCCAATTGGGCTACGAGTTTCTCGGCGCTGTGCAGATTGCTGTGTATGCAGGTGGTATTCTGGTGCTGTTCGTGTTCTCGATTTTGCTCACAAGCAAACCCGGCAACAACGCCGAGCGTTTGGCTTCCAAACGTAAAACACTCGGACTTATCGCGGCCATTGCCGGAGTCGTAGTCTGCGGCTCTGCCCTGTTCTCGTTCTTTGGCGCAGATGCACCTTCGCTCTTTGCGTCGACCAACGACGTGACCATCGAAAAAATCGGTCACGCACTCCTGGGTACAGAGAAGTTTGAGTATCTATTGCCTTTTGAGGCAATCAGTGTGTTGTTATTGGCATGTATAATCGGTGGTGTGGTAATCGCCCGTAAAAGATAATTGCAATGGACTTGACAATATTGTATTATTTAGTGCCCAGCCTAATTATGTTTGCTGCCGGCGTTTACGGATTCATTACCCGTAAGAATCTTATCGCTATCCTGATTTCCCTGGAATTGATGCTCAACTCTATCGACATCAATTTTGTGGTGTTTAACCGCTTCCTTTTCCCAGGACAGATGGAAGGTATGTTTTTCGCTTTGTTCGCGATTGCTATCGCGGCTGCCGAAACAGCCTTGGCGATTGCCATCGTGATCAACATATTCCGCGCTGTGAAGAATGTTGATATCCAAAGTTTAACTAAAATGAAATATTAAGCTCATGGACTTGTCATTATCAATAATCACAATCCTGTTGCCGCTGTTCACCTTTCTGGTGCTCGGCCTTGTCGGTATGAAGATGCCGAAACGGACTGCCGGAATTATCGGAACTCTGTCAATGCTCGTCACGGCAGTTGTTGCCTATGGTGTGGCGTTGAACTATTTCTTTAATCCAGACTTCATCGTAGACGGTGTGCGCACTGCACAAGTGGCATACGATGCAACATGGCTTACCTTCGGCGAAAATCTGAAAGTCACCCTCGGTGTGTTCATCGACCCGATTTCGGCGATGATGCTCATCGTGATTTCCACGATTTCGTTTATGGTTCACCTTTACAGTCTGGGATATATGCACGGAGAGAAAGGATTCCAGCGCTACTATGCGTTCCTTTCGCTGTTCACCTTCTCGATGCTCGGACTCGTCGTTGCGACAAACATCTTCCAGATGTTCATCTTCTTCGAGATGGTGGGCGTATCTTCTTATCTTCTTATCGGATTCTATTATGAGAAAGCCGCTGCGGTTTCTGCATCAAAGAAGGCATTTATTGTTACACGTTTTGCCGACCTCGGCTTCCTCGTGGGCATTATGCTTTTGGCATACTACTGCGACACCTTCGACTTCCAGTCGTTGATGGCTAACCCGACAGGCATCCTCACTAGTTCGGCAGGCGTAACCTTTATGGGTTGCTCAGCTGCATCGTGGGCATTGGCTCTCATCTTCATCGGCGGTGCCGGTAAGTCGGCAATGTTCCCGTTGCACATCTGGCTTCCTGACGCAATGGAAGGTCCGACTCCAGTTTCAGCGTTGATTCACGCTGCTACGATGGTCGTTGCCGGTGTGTTCTTGGTAGCACGTATGTTCCCGCTTTACCTCGGCACTCCTGAGGTGCTCGACCTCATTACTGCCACAGGCGCAATCACAGCACTCTATGCCGCAATCGTGGCATGCGCGCAGACCGACATCAAGCGTGTGCTTGCATTCTCGACCATCTCGCAGATTGCATTTATGTTCACCGCTCTCGGTGTTGCCCGTCCTGAACTCCACGAGGGAGTAGGCTATATGGCTTCGATGTTCCACCTCTTCACCCACGCAATGTTCAAGGGCTTGCTCTTCCTTTGCGCTGGTGCCATCATCCACATGGTTCACAGCAACGAGATGGATGCAATGGGAAATCTCCGCAAGTATATGCCGATAACCCACATCGCATTCCTTATCGCTTGTCTTGCTATTGCAGGTATACCTCCATTCGCAGGCTTCTTCAGTAAGGACGAAATCCTTGTAGCCGCTTACCAGTATAGCACATTCTGGGGCGTATGGATGTCGGTTGTTGCCGGTTTGACAGCATTCTATATGTTCCGTCTTTACTACCGCATCTTCTGGTGGAACAAACCAGACTACAGCCATCACACTCCGCACGACTGCGAATGGGTGATGACCCTTCCGTTGATTATCCTTGCCGTCGTTTCTTGCGTTGCTGGTTTCATCCCGTTCGGCAAGTTCGTTACATGGGACGGCAAAGAACTGGTTACTCACCTTGATATGGGTGTTGCTGGCACAAGTGTGGCAATCGCCGTTGTGGCAATCGTTATCGCTACAGTGCTCTACCGCAAGGAGAACCCTGTTCCGGAGCGCATCGCCAACTCGATGAAGACCCTTCACCGTGCGGCTTACCGTCGCTTCTATATCGACGAAATTTATCAGTTTGTAACTCATAAGATCATCTTCGGCATCATCTGCCAAAGCATTGCATGGTTTGACCATACCATTGTCGACGGCACAATGAATATGCTTGCCGCAGTTACAAACCGCGCTTCCTTCGCAATCCGCAAACTCCAATCAGGTTCAATCCAGATGTATGTTTGGGTTTACCTCATCGGCGCATTGCTCTTGGCAGCAGTAACATTCTTGGTATTAATTTAAAGTTGACGGAATAGATAAAAAATAAAGTTATGTTTAATATACTTTTCTTATTCGTTATAATCCCTGTGCTGACACTCGGTGCGTTGTTCCTGACGCGCAATGTCAAGCAGGTGCGCGCCGTGGCAGCCACTGGAGCGTCGCTTCTGTTGATTGCGGCGGCCTACCTCTGCTACGAGTTTGTCGGCGCGCGTGCAGCCGCACCCAACGAGCCAATGCTTTTCACAAGCAGTTACATGTGGTTTGAGCCTCTCAACATCCACCTCGCTGTTGGCGTTGACGGCATCTCCGTGCTGATGATTATGCTTTCGGCAATCATCGTGTTTACGGGCACATTCGCTTCCTGGAAGGTTGAGCCGCTCACAAAGGAATACTTCCTTTGGTTCATCCTCCTCTCGACTGGTGTGTTTGGCTTCTTCATCTCAATCGACTTGTTCACAATGTTCATGTTCTATGAGGTGGCACTTATCCCGATGTACCTTCTTATCGGTGTCTGGGGTAGTGGCAACAAGAACTATGCGGCAATGAAGTTGACCCTTATGCTTATGGGTGGTTCAGCATTGTTGCTCATCAGCATCCTCGGTATCTACTACCACGCAGGCCACACGATGAACCTCGTGGAAATTGCACAGCACGGTGTTGACCTCGATTGGCAGAACGCATTGTTTGTTTGCGCATTCGTTGGCTTCGGCGTACTTGGCGCAATGTTCCCGTTCCACACATGGTCGCCTGATGGTCACGCTTCAGCGCCTACTGCCGTTTCAATGCTCCACGCAGGTGTGCTTATGAAACTTGGTGGTTACGGTTGCTTCCGCATCGCCATCTATCTGATGCCTCACGCAGCATTGCAACTCGGTTGGATCTTTATGATTCTCACAGGTATCAGCGTAGTTTACGGTGCATTTGCCGCTTGTGTGAAGACCGACTTGAAATACATCAACGCATACTCTTCGGTTAGCCACTGCGGTCTGGTGCTCTTCGCAATCCTGATGCTCAACCAGACAGCAATGAGCGGTGCAGTGATGCAGATGCTTTCACACGGTTTGATGACGGCATTGTTCTTCGCCCTTATCGGTATGATTTACGGTCGTACCCACACTCGCGACGTCCGCGAGATGGGCGGTATGATGCAGATTATGCCGTTCCTTTCGGTTGGCTACATCATTGCCGGTTTGGCATCACTCGGTCTGCCGGGTCTCAGCGGTTTCGTTGCCGAGATGACAATCTTCTTCGGCTCGTTTGAAAACACTACAGTATATAACGCAGTGCTTGGCGACGGCAACTTGTTCCGCCACGCCTTTGCAATCGTGACAACAACATCGATTGTAATCACCGCAGTCTATATCCTTCGTGTCGTTGGTAAACTCATCTTCGGTAAAGTCCAGAACGAGCACCACCGCGAACTCGACGATGCTCATTGGTATGAACGCTTCAGCACCATCACGCTGATGCTCGCCATTGCAGTAATCGGCTGTTTCCCGGATTTGGCAAACTTGATTCTCCGCGACAGTTTCGGCCAGATTGTGAACCACATTATGACTTATGCTCAGTAATTAAAGTAACGGACTAAAATAGAATTGAAATTATGGATTATTCACAGTTTTTATTGATGCACCACGAAATCGGACTTCTGATTGTTTTCGTATTGGTGTTTTTGTTCGATACTTTTGGATGTAAGAAAGCCCAGAACTCGTTGTCGGTAACGACACTCGTGCTCTTTGGCGCATTCACTGTTTATTGTTTCTGCGCTCCAATGACCAACGGAGAGGCATTTGCCGGTATGTATGCCACATCGCCGATTGTTGCCTCGATTAAGAATATTCTCAACATCGGTATGTTTATCGTCCTGTTGCAGTCCATCAAATGGAACAACAGCGAGGCGCAACTCGTGCGCCGTGGTGAGTTTATGGAATTGATGCTTGTCACTCTTTTCGGTATGTACCTGATGGTGTCGGCTCGCCACTTCCTCGTGTTTGTCATCGGTCTCGAAACGGCATCTTTGCCTTTGGCAGCCTTGGCAGCCTTCGACAAAAAGCAATATGAAAGCCATGAGGCAGCAGTGAAGTATCTCTTCACCGCAATCTTCTCTTCGGCAATCTATATGCTTGGTCTTTCATTCGTCTATGGCTTCACCGGATCGCTCTATTTCTCCGACATTGCAGCATCGTGCATCATGGTGATGGCAGACGGATCGTTCCTCCTCTACGTTGCATTGGCATTTGTGGTTGCCGGTATCGGCTTCAAGATTTCTTTGGTTCCGTTCCACTTGTGGACAGCCGACGTTTATCAAGGAGCACCGACTTCGGTTACCTCTTACCTTTCAGTCGTGTCGAAAGGCGCAGCAGCCTTCGCTGCATTTGTAGTGCTGACACAGGCTTTTGGTGCAGTCTATAGCCAAGTGTGGGAATGGATGCTCTACGCATTGATCATCCTCACCATCACTCTCGGTAACCTCTTCGCCATCCGTCAGACCAATATGAAGCGATTCCTCGCGTTCTCGTCAATCTCGCAAGCCGGTTACATTATGCTTGGCGTGATTGCATGCAACGCAACAGGTGTTGCCGCATTGAGTTACTATGTACTCGTCTACATCGTTTCCAACCTCGCAGCCTTTGGCGTTATCCAAGCCATCGAAAATGCTACGGGCAAGGTCGATATGACAGACTACAACGGACTGTACAAGACAAACCCGAAACTCTCGTTTGCTATGATGCTTGCGATGTTCTCGCTTGGCGGTATTCCACCGTTTGCCGGATTCTTCAGCAAGTTCTTCATCTTCTCCAGCGCGCTGGAGGGCGGAAGCGTGGCAATCTATGTGCTCGTGTTCATCGCATTGCTCAACACCATCATTTCCCTCTACTACTATCTGCTTGTAGTGAAGGCAATGTTTATCAATCCTAACGACAATCCGATTGCTACGTTCAAGAGCCATTGGAGTGAGCGTGCTGGTTTGGTAATCTGTGTTGCCGGCATTATCCTGATTGGTTTGGCAAGTTGCATCTACACTGCCCTCAATCATATATCTGCAAATTCGTTGTTCTAACAACAATCGATACAATTTGAAAGGGCGGCTTGCTTTTCAGCAGGTCGCCCTTTTTGTAGATATGGGAAAAAAGCAGTAATTTTGATAAATAAAGAGCAATAACAGGAAATGGGAAAAAATATAGAATTGATTCTAATCAACATATCTGGGGAGGACCGTCCCGGACTTACCTCGGCATTGACAGAAATATTGGCTGAACACGAAGCCAACATTCTGGACATAGGACAAGCCGACATTCACCACACTTTGTCGCTCGGAATCTTGTTTAAGACCGACAGCGAGAGGAGTGGTGAAATTTTGAAGAAACTTCTGTTCAAGGCGTCCGAACTCAACGTGGCTATAAAGTTTACGCCGATTTCGGTCGACGACTACGGAAAGTGGGTAGGCTTGCAGGGACGCAACCGCTATGTGATAACAATCCTTGCCAGGCACATCACCGCCCGGCAGATTGCCTCGGTCACACACGTTATAACGACTCAGGGACTGAACATTGACGCCATTCAGAGGCTTACCGGCAGAATGCCGTTGGCCGACATTGACGACAACGACAGCAAGTCGAAGGGCTGTGTGGAATTTTCGGTGCGTGGCACACCGGTTGACTATGCGAGGATGCAGTCCGACTTTATGCAACTCGCCAATGAACTGGAATTTGACATCTCTCTCCAGCAGGACACTATGTTCCGCCGCTGCCGCCGCCTTATTTGCTTCGATATGGACTCTACGCTGATTGAGACAGAGGTTATCGATGAACTCGCGGCACGCGCAGGAGTGGGCGACAAGGTGAAGGCCATCACGGCAAGAGCTATGCGCGGCGAGATTGATTTCAAGGAAAGTTTCAAGGAAAGGGTTGCATTGCTGAAAGGCCTTGACGAATCGGTTATGCAGGAAATAGCCGAAAACCTTCCAATCACCGAAGGCGTGCCGCGCCTGATGAAGGTGCTGAAGCGTGCCGGCTACAAAATCGGCATCCTCTCAGGTGGATTTACCTATTTCGGCAATTATCTGAAACACAAGTTCGGCATTGATTATGTTTATGCCAATGAATTGGAAATCGAAGACGGAAAACTCACCGGACGCTACGTCGGCGACATCGTTGACGGCGCACGCAAAGCCGAGTTGCTGAAATTGTTGGCACAGGTGGAGAATGTGGACATCGCACAGACTATAGCCGTGGGCGATGGTGCCAACGACCTTCCGATGATTACTATGGCTGGCCTCGGAATTGCATTCCACGCCAAGCCAAAGGTAAAGCAGACTGCCCGTCAGAGCATCTCAACGATAGGCATCGACGGAGTGTTGTATTTCTTGGGATTTAAGGACTCATTTATAGAACCACCGAAATGAAATTGCGCATTGCTTCATTGATTAGTTCCCTCGTCCTGTTGGCGGCGAATGCTTTTGCTGAGCCAGTGGACAGTGTTGGTGTGCCACAACCCGTCCCAGGCCGCAAATCGGTCGGACTGGTGCTTAGCGGCGGCGGAGCCAAGGGCATCGCCCACGCTGGAGTAATCCAGGCGTTGGAAGAAAACGGCATACCTATCGACTATGTGGCAGGAACATCAATGGGTGCAATCGTAGGCGGACTCTATGCCGCCGGCTACACTCCAAAAGAGATTACCGACCTTATCCTATCGGACGATTTTTCGAGTTGGTCGACCGGCAAGGTAGACCCGTCGCTGACCTACTACTATCTGAAGCCGGACCCATCGCCGGCAATCGTGAAGATGAACATCGGCAAGAATGACCTCGGTATGTCGAAGACCACAATCCTTCCGTCGAGTTTCATAAGTCCGTTCCCGATGAACATCGGTTTCGTTGAGGTCTTTGCACCCCACACGGCTGTGTGTGAAGGCGACTTCGACAAATTGTTCGTACCGTTCCGTTGCGTCACTTCCGACGTGTTCAATAAAAGAAAAGTGGTAATGTCGAAAGGCGACCTCGGTGAGGCCATCCGTATGTCCATGACTTTCCCTGTGGCGTTCAAGCCGATAGAGAAGGACGAGTTGCCGATGTTTGACGGCGGCATCTACGATAATTTCCCTGTGGATGTGATGAAGACCGACTTTGCTCCCGACATCATCATCGGCGTTGACGTCACGACCCACGACAAGCCCGACTTGTCGAACCTTATATCGCAGTTGGAGAGTATGATTATTCAACAGGACGACTATGAACTGGACGAGGACGACGGCATCAAGATCCATGTGAATCTCAAAGGCATAAACCTGTTGGACTTCCCAAAGGCCAATGAGATTTTTGAGCGTGGCTACAAGACCACGGTCGCCGTCATCGACTCCATCAAGCAACGAGTGGGAGAGGGTGTGTCGAGCAGAAATGTAGACCTCCGCCGCAACATTTACAAGTGTAAGATTCCGGTAGTGAAGTTCGACTCACTGGAAGTGGTCGGCACGAGCAAGAATACCGAAAACTATATCAGGCACATCTTCTTTAAGGACTCGTCGGATACCATTACATTTAGCAAGGCACGCGATGCCTACTATCAGACAATCACGTCCGGCAAGTTCCGCGACCTTGTGCCGAGTCCGCAGTATAAGAAAGACAGCGGACTGTTTAACCTCAAAATCAAGGCTTCCGTCAAAAACAACCTCGGGCTAGGTGTTGGCGGCTACCTTACGTCGACAACCAATAGCCTTGCATACTTGTCGGCAAGTTACGAAACGATTGACTTGAACTCGTTCAGCGGCGACATTAAAGGCTGGATAGGCCAGTCGTACTACGGCGGCGCACTGAACGCCAAGATTTCGCTTAATTCGGGCTTTCCTACGGCAATAAAACTCCAGGGCGTGGCGTCGCAGCAGAAATTCTATGAGGATGATGTGTTGTTTTTCGACTTCAATACGCCTACATTTGTCACAATGTCGCAGTACTACGGTAATATGATATTCACCTTGGGAATGGGACGGCATTCAAAATTCGACATCACAGCCGGCTATGGCTATCTGAAAGACCGTTTCTACCCGAACAACAATGTGGATTTGCGCACCACCGACCAGGACAAAGCGAACTACAAACTTGGCCGCCTTTCGCTGGCCTACGACTACAACACGCTCGACAACCTCATTTATCCGTCGACGGGAATGCGTCTGCAAGTCACCGCTTCGGGAATATTGGGCAACCGCACGCAATACAGCGTGGTCAACACCCCATACGAGTTCGATAAACTGAAATGGGCGGAGGCAGAAGTGGATTGGCAACATTATTCATCGATATCAAACAAGTTCAACCTTGGCTACCGCATAAACGCATTAGCATCGACAAAAGAACCCTTCGGCAGTTATACGGCAACGATAGTTCAAGCACCGGCATTTACGCCTACGCAGTACAGTCGTGGCATCTTCTTGCCGTCGTTCCGCTCCAATTCCTATGTAGCAGGGGGAATCGTACCAATCTTCACGATTATCGACAATCTCCAGTTGCGTGCTGACCTGTATGCGTTCTCTCCGATGCGCAAGATTTGCCAAGGCGAGGGCGACACCGCCCATTTCGGTCGTTGGTTCAGCGAGGTGGACTTTATGGGCGAGGCTGCGCTGGTCTATAATTTCCCGTTTGCGGCGTTGAGCATCTACGGTAACTATATGAGTGCCCCCAAGAGCAGTTGGAACTTCGGCATAAGTTTCGGCTTCTTCATCACCGCGCCTAAATTCCTGCGCTAATTCAGTTCAACGACGGTGATTCCTGCGCCGCCAAACTGCACGTGTTCGTCGCGGAACGACTTGACATCGTTCAACGTGTTGAGATATTCGCGAATCCGTTGACGTAGTATGCCGTAACCGGTGCCGTGAAGTATGCGTACCTGCTTGATATTGAACTGCACCGCATCGTCGATGAAGTAGGACACCGACTGGATTGCTTCGTCGGCACGCATGCCACGCACGTCAATCTCCTGCTTGAATTCGAGTTGCTTGCTGCGGATATTGTCGGACGTTGCTGCGGAAACAAACGATGATTTCTGCTGCGAGGCGGTAGCCTTGCGGAGAGTCTTCTTCAGTTTGTCCAACGGCACTTTCGACTTGAAGATGCCCATCGTTACAAGTGCGTTTTTACCCTCGATTGCGGCGATTACGCCCACCGAATTGCTTCCGTCGATTGTCACTGTGTCGCCGACCTCAAACGTCTCTTTCACCTCAACAGGCTTAGGCTGCGATTTGTCCTGCTTGTTTTTCTTGTGGCGGTTCAGTTTTGCCGACAGCTCTTTGAGCCGGTTGTCGGTAGCGTCGTTGCCGCCGTCCTCCGTCAGGCGATGCTTCAGTTCCTCAATCTGCCGGCGCACCTCCTTGGTGCGTTCCTTTTCCGCTTGCGCCTTTTTGATTTCGTGGATGGCATTCTCGATAGAGGCATTGCTGTTTGACAAAATCTCCTTGGCTTCCGATTTTGCTTCCTTAAGAATCAACTGGCGGTCGGTGATGAGTTTCTTTATGTTGTTGTCGTATTTCTCTACCAACTCGTCAAGTTTCTTGCGCTGCAGGCGTATGTCTTGTCGCTTGTTCTGCCAGTAGCGGCGGTCGCGGGCAATGTCAAGCAGATATTTGTCCATATTGATGTATTCCGAGCCCACGAGTTCCTCCGCATACGAAATCACCTCGCCCGGAATGCCAATCTTCCGTGCAATCTCAATGGCAAACGAACTGCCCGGAGTGCCTATCGACAACTGGAACAGCGGTTGCATCAGGTTGCGGTCGTAGAGCATCGCACCGTTGATTATACCGTCAGTCTCGTTGGCATAGTTCTTTAGGTTCTGATAGTGGGTCGTGATAACACCGAATGCACCAGACTCGTTGAGTTGCTTCAGTATGGCTTGTGCCATAGCACCGCCGATTTGAGGCTCTGTGCCGCCGCCAAACTCGTCAATGAGTAGGAGGGTAGACGCATTGGAGTGGCGCATGAAGTAGTTCATGTTCGACAGGTGAGAACTGTAGGTGCTGAGTTCGTTTTCAATCGACTGCTCGTCGCCGATGTCGATGAAGATGTTGTCGAAGATGCCAAAATGGGAATTGGAATAGACTGGTGGCAGCACGCCGCATTGGAGCATATACTGCACAATGCCTACCGTTTTGAGACATACCGATTTTCCGCCGGCATTAGGTCCGGAAATGAGCAATATGTGGTTGGTGTTGTCCAACTTGATGCTGAGCGGAACAACCTTTTTCCCGACTTTGTTGAGTGTGATGAAGAGCACCGGGTGGATGGCGTTGTACCATTCAATCTCCTGTCCGTGCGAGATGCTTGGCATCGTTGCGTCAATCTCGTCGGCAAACAGTGCCTTTGCTCGGATGAAATCGAAGATGCCGATGGTTTGGTAGAATGCCGCAAGGTCGGAGAGGTGAGGGCGGATAATGTCGGACGCCATTATTAGAATGCGCACAATCTCTTTGTGGATGTCTGCCTCCAGTTCGCGTATTTGGTTGTTTGCCTCGACGATTTCTTCCGGCTCGATGAAGTAGGTCTTGCCGGTGGCTGACTCGTCGTGCACGATACCTTTCACAGCGCGTTTGTGCATCGGTGCTACGGGGATTACAAGTCGTCCGTCGCGAATTGACGGTGTGCAGTCCTTGTCGAGCATACCGCTCTGCTTGTATCGCGAAATCACGCGCTGCATCATGCCGTTGACGCTGCTCGAAACGGAAAACAACTTCCGTCGGAGTTCAAAGAGTTCTGGCGACGCATTGTCCTTTACGTTGCCGAATTTGTCGAGAATCGAGTCAATGTGGCGTGCAATCTCTGGGAAGCACATAAGGCAGTCGGCAATCGATTTCAGTGAAGGATATGCCGCACTCTTGTCGTCATTGAAATAGTTGCAGATTTCTGCGGCAGAATTTATTGTCTTTCCCAACTGGAAGAGTTCTCCTTCCGTGAGGAAAGAGCCTGCGGCTTTGATTCTCAGGAGCGATTCTCTAAGGTCGTAGACCGGGCCGTTTGGAAAGTCGTTGGTCGACTTGATGATGGAAAGATATTCGTTGGTCTCGGTCAGCAGTTTGACAACTTGCCGGTAATTGTTGGAAAAAGCCATAGCCTCGCATTCGCCTTTGCCCAAGGGATTGCTGCACTTTGACGCCAGGATGTTTCTGACGATGTCAAAACCGATTTTTGACTCTAAATTCTGCGGATAAATCACAATATTTCAAATTTTATGCGAAAATACAAAATATATTGTACTTATGCATAATCAATCACTGTCGGCACGCTGATTTTGGGGTTGGCGCAAGCGACTAAACAAAGGTTAAAATCCGAATAAGGGGTGCGGGGGTGTTTACTATGCCGATTTGAATTACTACCTTTACACTTCCAAATAGAACAATATGCAACCATTCGTACATCTACACGTCCACTCACAATATTCGGTCCTCGACGGTCAGGCATCGGTAAAGGCTCTGGTCGACAAGGCCATTGCCAACGGAATGCGCGGCATTGCGCTGACCGACCACGGCAATATGTTTGGCATCAAGGAACTCACAGACTATGTGAAGAAGAAAAATTCCGATGCTGACGGCGAAATCAAGCAACTGAAGAAGCAGATTGCCGAACTGAAGGAGGCTGAGACGGTTGACAGTGAGGCTATGGCTGAAGCCGAAAAGGCGTTGGCTGAGGCGCAAAGCAAGATTTTTGTGCCGATTATCGGCTGCGAGATGTATGTCGCCAAAAACGATATGAAGGATCGCGGTGACAAGCAGGACAAGGGTTATCACCTGATTGTGCTTGCCAAAAACGAGCACGGCTACCATAACCTAATCAAACTGGTGTCGAATGCCTGGACCGACGGCTATTATTTCCATCCGCGCACCGACAAGGCTCAACTGAAACTGTATCACGAAGACTTGATTGTATGTTCAGCGTGTCTCGGTGGCGAGGTGCCCAAACTGATTACGGCAGGGCGCATCGATGAGGCGGAGAAGGCTATTCTTTGGTTTAAGGAACTGTTTGGCGATGACTATTATCTCGAACTCCAGCGACACAAGGCTACCGTGCCGCGTGCCAACCATGAGGCATATCCGCTCCAGCAGGAGGTGAACAAGGTGCTCATTGAGATGGCGCAGAAGCACAACATCAAACTTGTCTGCACCAACGACGTGCATTTCGTCAACGAGGAGGATGCCGAGGCGCACGACCGATTAATCTGCGTGTCGACGGCTACATATCTCGACGACGAGAAGCGAATGCTCTACACCAAGCAGGAATGGATGAAGACGCAGGAGGAGATGAACGAACTGTTTGCCGATGTGCCGGATGCGTTGTCAAACACGCTTGAGGTGCTGAGCAAGGTGGAGCGTTACTCCATCAACCACGACCCTATTTTGCCGAACTTCCCTCTGCCAGAGGGGTTTGTCGACAACAACGATTATCTGCGGCATCTGGTGTATGTGGGTGCCGAAAAGCGTTGGGGCAAGGACTTGACGGAGGAGCAACGTGAGCGTATCGACTTCGAACTTGAGACAATCAAGAATATGGGTTTCCCTGGCTACTTCCTTATTGTGCAGGACTTCATTGGCGCGGCGCGCAAAATTGGCGTGTCGGTAGGACCGGGTCGTGGCTCTGCCGCCGGATCTGCTGTGGCGTATTGCTTGGGCATCACGCAGATTGACCCTATCAAGTACGACTTGCTGTTTGAACGTTTCCTTAACCCGGACCGTATATCTTTGCCTGATATCGATATCGACTTCGATGACGATGGCCGTGCGGAGGTGTTGAGGTATGTAACGGCAAAGTATGGCGCAGAAAAGGTGGCGCATATCATCACCTATGGCACGATGGCGGCAAAGTCGGCTATCAAGGACGTGGCGCGTGTCACCCGGTTGCCTCTGTCGGAGAGCGACCGTCTTACCAAACTGATTCCCGACAAGTTGCCTGAGGTCGACGGCAAAGCCCCGAAAGTCAATCTGAAAAACTGCTATCAGTATGTGCCGGAACTGCAACACGAGTTGAGTTACGGCGAGCCGATGGTAAGGGAAACGCTGAAGTATGCGTTGGCACTTGAAGGCAACGTGCGCAACACTGGCGTGCATGCCTGCGGTGTGATTATCGGTCGCGACGACATCACCGACTGGGTGCCTGTCGCTACGGCTACCGACAAGGACGGCGAAAAGGTGCTCGTCACCCAATATGAAGGCTCGGTAATCGAGTCTACCGGCTTGATTAAGATGGACTTCTTGGGATTGAAAACTCTTTCAATCATTCAGGAAGCATTAAGCAATATCAAAGAGCGATGGGGCATAGAGGTGGACATCGACAATATCCCTATCGACGACCCAAAGACCTACGAACTTTATTGCGAGGGACGCACTACCGGCACGTTCCAATTTGAATCGACCGGTATGCAGAAGTATCTCCGCGAACTTCATCCGTCAACATTCGAGGACTTGATTGCCATGAATGCCCTCTACCGTCCGGGACCAATGGAGTATATCCCTCAGTTCATCGCCCGAAAGAAGGGAATTGAACCGATTGAATACGATATCCCCGTGATGGAGAAGTATTTGAAGGACACCTATGGCATTACGGTTTATCAGGAGCAGGTCATGCTTCTGTCTCGCTTGTTGGCTAACTTCACGCGCGGTCAGTCCGACGGTCTGCGCAAGGCGATGGGTAAGAAAATCTTCGCCAAACTGGCTGAACTGAAACCGTTGTTTATCAACGGCGGAAAGGCAAACGGTTATGAAGAAAAGGTGCTTGAGAAGATTTGGGCAGACTGGGAGAAGTTTGCATCGTATGCATTCAACAAGAGCCACGCCACCTGCTACAGTTGGGTGGCTTTCCAAACGGCATATCTCAAGGCAAACTATCCGCCGGAATATATGGCTGCCGTGCTTAGCCGCAACCTGAACGACATCACCAAGATGACCAAGTTTATGGACGAGTGCAAGGCGATGAAAGTCAAGGTGAAAGGTCCGGACGTAAATGAAAGTCGCGCTAAGTTCAGCGTGAACAAAGCCGGCGAGATCCGTTTCGGACTTGCCGGAATAAAGGGCGTAGGTGTCAATGCTGTGCAGGCAATTCTCGACGAGCGCGCTGCTCATGGCGAGTTCAAGTCGATTTTCGATCTTGTGGAGCGCATCAACCTCAGTATGTGCAACCGAAAGGTGCTCGACAACTTGGCTCTTTCGGGCGCGTTTGACTGCTTTGAGGGCGTAAGGCGCGAAGATTTCAAGGCCGACGACTCCAACCCGTCGTTCAGCGAGGCTTTGATACGCTACGGGCAGATGTATCAGACGAGCAAGGCCAACCAGGTCAATTCCCTGTTTGGCGACTGCGAGGAAATCGAGACGGCGAAGCCGGAAATGCCTTGCCGCGAATTGTGGCCTGACATCGAGCGTCTGAACTACGAAAAAGAACTTGTAGGTATGTACTTGTCGGCTCATCCGTTGGACAACTATTATCTGGAGTTGACTTTCGGTTGCTCGGTTAAGGCGAAAGACTTCGGCTCGGAGGAGCAGAACCCGGATGCGGAATATACAGTCGGTGGACTTGTTGTTGAGGTGAAAAACCTGACATCGAAGCGCGGCACACAGTTCGGCATCATCAAAATAGAGGACTACACAGGCTCGGCGGAAATCCGTCTGTTCGATCAAGACTACATCAACTACAACAAGTACGGAATAAAGGGCAATGCTATACTCGTGACCTACGGCTACCGCAAAGGCAAGTACAATGACAAGTCGTACCTGACAATCAAGAATGTGCAGTTGCTCGACGAAATCCACGGACGTGTAATCAAGGGAATCACTTTGAATGTGACGGAGAAGGATTTGGAAACGGATTCGTTGACGACGCTTCTCGATGAGAATCTGGTGAAAGACGACGATGCCACTCCGTTGAGCATCTCAATTATGAACGAGCATCACAACCGTGCTTTCTCAATGGCATCGGAGCGAAAACTGCATCTTACCAAGAACTTGATTATGCAGTTGGACGACCTTGGCATTAAGTATGAAATATCAAGAGACAAGAAAAATTAATCAAAAACTGAAATAAAGAAATTATGGCAAAAGAATTTACCGACAATGAAATGGAGCAACTGCTTGCTCAAAAGAATCTGATTGTTATCGATTTTTGGGCGGAATGGTGCGGTCCATGCAAGAAGATGTCGCCTGTTGTCGACGAGTTGGCTGCGGAATACGACGGCGTTGTCGACGTGCGCAAATGCGATGTGGAGGAAAATGTTGAGGTTGCTGCCAAGTTTGGCATTATGGCAATCCCGACAATCGTTTTCGTGAAGGACGGCAAGGAAATTGCACGCAAGTCGGGCACTGTAAAGAAAGATCAACTTGTTGCCTTAATTGAGGCTAACAAGTAGTTGTGCGGTAACATCGAGAAACGAAAAGAGGCGAAGTCCAATGGATTTCGCCTCTTTTCGTTATAAGCAGTCGGTGCTTATTTGATGATATCGTATTTCTTGAATACTTTCTGGATGCTTTCGAGAGCACGGTCAACCTGCTCGATGGTGTGAGTAGCCATCAGGCTGAAGCGGATGAGAGTGTCCTGCGAAGGTACTGCCGGCGAAACGACAGGGTTGACGAAGATGCCTTCCTCAAGCAAGTCGCGTGTAACGGCGAATGTCTTGTCGTTGTCGCGGATGAACAACGGAATGATTGGTGTTGAAGTGTGACCAATCTCGCAGCCGATGTTGCGGAAGCCGTCGAGTGCATAGTTGGTAACCTTCCAGAGGTGCTCGATGCGCTCAGGCTCGCTTTCCATAATGTCGAGTGCTGCATTTACCGCTGCTGTTGAGGCAGGAGTGATACTTGCACTGAAGATGTATGAGCGAGAGTTGTGACGGAGGTAGTTGGCTGTAACCGAGTCGGTAGCAATGAAACCGCCGAGGGCTGCAAACGATTTGCTGAATGTGCCCATAATCAAGTCAACGTCCTTGGTTACGCCGAAATGGTCGCATGTGCCGCGTCCTTGATTGCCGAACACGCCGATGCCGTGTGCTTCGTCAACGTATACCGCTGCGTTGTATTTCTTCGCCAACTCAACAATCTGAGGCAATTTTGCAACGTCGCCTTCCATTGAGAACACGCCGTCGGTGATAATCAACTTGATTTTGTCAGGGTCGCACATTTGCAGTTTCTCTTCGAGGCTCTGCATATCGTTGTGCTTGTATTTGATTTTCTTTGTCGGAGAAAGACGGCAACCTTCAATGATGGAAGCGTGGTCGAGTTCGTCCCAAAGAATATAGTCTTCACGACCAGTCAAGCAGGATGCAACACCCAGGTTTACCTGAAACCCTGTTGAGTAGATGATGGCTTCGTCCTTGCCAACGAATTTAGCCAATCTGTTTTCCAAGGCAACGTGGATGTCAAGAGTGCCGTTAAGGAATCGTGAACCGGCACATCCTGTGCCATACTTCTTTGTTGCAGCAACTGCTGCTTCGATGACTTTTGGGTGATTGGTGAGGCCGAGGTAACTGTTTGAACCGAACATAAGCACTTTCTTGCCGTCGATGAGAACCTCGGTATCTTGCTCGCTTTCAATCTTGCGGAAATAAGGGTAGACCCCTGCCGCTTTGGCTTTTTGGGGAGCGTCGTATTTTGCCAATTTCGCCTGTAATAGCTTCATAGTTTATGGGGTTAATTTTATTGTTTATATAAACTATCCATATGCAACTTTACATATAGGTTGCAAATTTAATCAAAAAAACTGACTTTGCTTAATCTTGTCTCAAAAAAATGCACAAAAGAGGTCGAATGTGCACAAATCATAGAATATCCATTTGAAAATCTAAGATTAATGATAAAAATGAGTAAATTTGCACATTTGTTATTGTAAAACAGTTTTAATGGAAATAACAGCAGCGCAATTGGCAGCAATTGTCAATGGTGAGATTGAAGGAGACGACTCCGTAAAAATCTCGACATATTCTAAAATCGAAGAGGCACAGGAAGGCTCTTTGTCTTTTTTGGCTAACCCTAAATATACTCATTTCGTCTACTCGACCCAAGCCTCTGTCTTGCTGGTAAGAAAGGACTTTGTACCTGAGCAGCCAGTGAAGCCTACATTGGTAAAGGTCGATGACCCGTACGCCACTATCGCGTCATTGCTCAACTTGGTCAAGGCTTCCGAGCCGGAGAAGGTGGGCATAGAGCAACCGGTGTTTGTGGCTGACGACGTGGTATTGCCCGAAGGTCTTTATCTGGGGGCGTTCTCCTATTTGGGAAAAGGTGCTAAAATAGGCAAAAACGTAAAAATCTATCCGCAGTGCTATGTGGGTGACGGCGTTACGGTTGGCGACAACACTGTGCTGATGCCGGGCGTGAAGATTTACCACGGATGCGTAATCGGCAGCAATTGTATCCTCCATTCGGGCGTTGTTGTCGGCAGTGACGGCTTCGGTTTCGCTCCGCAGAAGGACGGTAGTTATATGAAGATAGCGCAGATTGGCAATGTGGTTATCGCCGACAATGTGGAAATCGGTTCAAACACCACGGTTGACCGCGCTACGATGGGCTCTACGCTTGTCGGTCAGGGCGTGAAACTCGACAACCTTATCCAGGTGGCGCACAACGTGGAAATCGGTGAAAACACCGTTATCGCAGCGCAGACTGGTATTGCCGGCTCTGCCAAAATCGGCAAGCAGAATATGATTGGCGGACAGGTGGGCATCGCTGGACACATCAAGATTGGCGACCGCAACCAGGTGGGCGCGCAGTCGGGACTCCACTCGCGAATCGGCGACGGCAATGTGCTGTTGGGCTATCCGGCAGTTGAGGCGCGCGAGTTTATGCGCGAGGCCGCATATCGCCGCCGTTTGGGCGAGATGCTGTCCGACATCCGGTCGCTGAAGAAAGAAATACAGAATTTAAAAGACAATAAAAAATAATTATCCTATATGAAACAGTGCACGTTAAAACAAGCATTTACCGTTAAAGGCAAGGGCTTGCACACAGGCAAGGAGATTGAGGCTACATTCAAGCCGGCTCCTGACAATTTCGGTCGTAAATTCCTCCGCGTAGACGTTGTGGGTGCGGCTCCTATTGAGGCTGTTGCCGAGAATGTGGTAGAAACTTGTCGTGGAACAGTAATCGCTTCCGGCGATTTGAAAGTGTCAACGATAGAGCACGCAATGGCTGCGCTCTATGCTTCGAATGTCGACAACTGCTTGATTGAAATCAACGGTCCTGAGGTGCCGATTCTTGACGGCAGCGCAAAAATCTTTATGGAGAAGATTGAAGAAGTGGGCGTAGAGGAGCAAAACGAAGATGCTGCTGTCTACGTTGTGCGCAACCGCACTACAGTCAAGGACGACAATACTGGCGCGTCGATTTGCGTAATCCCTGACAGCAATTTCTGCGTTGACGTGATGATTGAATTCAATTCAGTCGTTTTGTCAAACCAGTTTGCCACACTTGATTCGCTCGACGACTTTAAGTCGCAGGTTGCTTCGAGCCGCACATTCGTCTTTGTTCGCGAAATAGAGGCATTGGTCAAAAACAACTTGATTAAGGGCGGCGACCTTGACAATGCTATCGTAATCTACGACACTCCAGTCGCTCAGTCGGAGTTGGACCGCATTGCCGACATGATGAACGTGCCAAGAAAGAAAGTTTCGGAATTCGGCTTCATCAACAACGACGAACTGGTATTCAAGAATGAGCCGGCTCGCCACAAGTTGCTTGATGTGGTGGGCGACGTAGCACTTATCGGTCGCCGTGTGCAGGGTCGCATCATCGCAACTTGCCCAGGTCACACAATCAATACGACATTCTCAAAGAAGGTGAGACGCGAACTCAAGCGTCAGGATGTACAGGCTCCGGTTTACAATCCAAACAAGGAGCCGTTGATGGACATCAACCGCATCCGCGAACTTCTTCCGCACCGCTATCCGTTCTTGTTGGTCGACAAGATTATCGACAAGTCGGACAAGTATATCGTCGGCGTAAAGAACGTTTCTGGCAATGAGCCGTTCTTCCAGGGGCACTTCCCAACAGAACCAGTGATGCCGGGTGTTCTCCAAGTTGAGGCTATGGCCCAGACTGCCGGTCTGCTCGTACTTGGATCAGTAGAGAATCCTGAAAGTTACTCTACATACTTTATGAAGATTGACAATGTGAAGTTCCGTCAGAAGGTAGTGCCAGGCGACACTCTTATCTTCCACGTTTCGTTCCTCACTGAACTGCGCCGTGGCTGTGCCAACATGAAGGGTTATGCCTTTGTGGGCGACAAAATCGTTTCAGAGGCTGAGTTTATGGCTCAAATCATTAAAAACAAGTAGTCAGATAGTATGAAACAACCATTAGCATATATTCATCCGGACGCAAAGATTGACCCAAGTGTGGTCATTGACCCGTTTGTGACAATCGACAGAAATGTTGAAATCGGTGCCGGTACACGCATCGCAAGTAATGTGACAATTATGGAAGGTGCAAGAATCGGCAAGAACTGCAATATCCTTCCGGGTGCTGTTATCGGTGCAATTCCTCAGGACTTGAAATTTATGGGTGAAGACACATTGGCGATTGTCGGCGACAACACGACAATCCGTGAATGTGTCACCATCAATCGCGGTACCGCCTCCAAGGGCAAGACGGTTGTGGGTAGCAACTGCTTGATTATGGCTTATTCACACATTGCCCACGATTGCGTTGTAGGTGACAATGTAATCATTGCAAATGCTTCGCAGATAGCAGGAGAGGTGCAGGTCGACAACTTTGCAGTTATCGGCGGCGGCACGCTGGTTCACCAGTTCTGCCACATCGGCGCACATGTGATGATTCAGGGCGGCGCATTGGTCAATAAGGACATTCCTCCTTATGTCAAGGCAGCGCGCGAGCCTATTTCCTATGCTGGAGTAAACTCTATCGGTTTGCGCCGCAGAGGTTTCACAAACGAGCAGATTCGCGACATTCAGGAACTTTACCGCTATCTCTATCTTTCGGGCTACAACAACAGCGATGCCGTTGAGCATATCGAGGCTGAGTTACCAGCAACGAAGGAGCGCGACGAGATAATCCTGTTTGTGCGGAATTCAAAACGTGGAATTATCAAAGGATACCTTTAACATAAGGTTCTCAGATAAAAGTAAAAGCGGCAGGATTTTCAAATCTTGCCGCTTTTGCTTAGTATTGCCATCATTGTGTCGGTCTTAATTTCCGTTTCCCTCCATTCGCTTTCGAGGTCGGAGTCGGTAGTGAGTCCGCCGCCGGTGTAGAGAATCTGCGAATTTGCGTCAAACTGTAGTGAGCGGAGGTTTACGAAATAGTCAAATTCCACTGGCGAATATGGCCCGATGTAGCCTCCGTAGTAAAGTCTGTTGTGACGTTCGATTGCGGAGATTGCCGCTTTTGCCGCATCCTGCGGTATGCCGCAAAGGGCTGGAGTAGGATGCAGATGCGCAAGTATCTGCTCTGCCGTCGAAGTGTCTTCCACAAGGGCGGTGTAGTTGTTGCACAAGTGCTTCACTTTCCCTGCCGGTTGCGAGAACAACGGTGATTTTTTGAAGTCAGTTCCGCTTGCGGCAAACACCGACTCGATGAAGTTTGCCACCAGTTGTTGTTCAACCACTTCTTTCTGTCCCCACTCCGATTGGTCGGAAGCCATCTTCGTGCCTGCCAAGGCCATCGTCAGCAACTCCTGGTTGTGATATCTTGCCAATGTCTCAGGCGAAGCCCCTGCCCAGAAGCCGGTGGAAGGAGAGTTGAAGATAAACACAAAGGCGGTGGGGTATGTCTCCGCCATATTGATGAAGAACCGTCCCCAGTCGATTTCTGCAAATTCGCATTCTGTGATGCGAGAAAGCACTATCTTCTTCAGTTCGCCGGCTTTCAGCAAGTGCATGCACGCTTCAAATTCCGAACCGTATTCGCCGAACGTGGTAGTGCTTTGCCGAGGCATTTTATATGCCGATGGGCAAGAGTATAAGGACGTGTCGGCATTCAAAAACGCCTCTGCGCTGATACCTTGCGGTATGGAAAATGCCTTGGCATTGCCGTTGGCGGCGAACGGAACTATTGCAAAACCGCTCCCATTGTTGTTTTCGCCTTGCTTTGCCGCCGAGAATACTGCACACGACTCGTTGGGCATCCTATAGGCATAGAATGTCGCATTGCAGGATATGGCTTTGTTGATTGCGAGATAGATTGCGTCCATTTAAACAGCCAACCTCCCCATCAGTTCAAAAGGGAGGGCATCGGTGATTTCGACATTGAAAAATTCTCCAACCTTAATGTCGGGATGCTTCTCAATCAATACCTCCGGGTCAACCTCCGGCGAGTCGAATTCGGTTCTGCCGATAAAGTAGTCTGCCTCTTCGCGGTCGATGATAACCTTCATTTGCCGACCTACTTTCTGTCGGTTGGATTCGAGGGCGATTTCTTCCTGAATAGCCATCAACTCTTCGAGCCGTTGCTCCTTGACCTCCTGCGGAATGTCGTCGTTGTAGTTCTTTGCCCCGTAGGTGTCCTCCTCCTCGCAGTAGGCGAAAGCTCCCATTCGCTCAAACTTGGCATTGCGCACAAATTCGCACAACTCCTTGAACGCTTCGTCGTCCTCACCTGGGAAACCCACCATCAGTGTGGTGCGGATATGTATGCCGGGCACTTTCTCTCGGATTGTTTCAATCAGTTTCAACGACTCTTCCTTGGTGATGTGTCGGCGCATATTGGTCAGCACCGTATCGCTGATATGCTGGAGTGCGATGTCGAGATATTTGCATACGTTCTGCCGCCTTGCCATCACGTCGAGTACCTCATACGGAAACTCGGAAGGGTAGGCATAGTGTAGCCTAATCCATTCCACGCCGGGAATGTCAGCCATACGGTCGATGAGTTCCGGCAGCATAAGTTTGCCATAGATGTCCTTACCGTAGGAAGAAAGGTCCTGCGCTATGATGTTGAACTCCTTTACGCCGCGTGAAACGAGGGTGGAAACTTCCTCCAGTATATCCTCGATTGTGCGCGACTTGAACCGCCCTGTAATCAGCGGGATTGCGCAGAATGCACAAAAGCGGTTGCAGCCTTCGGCAATCTTGATGTAGGTGTAGTGTGACGGGGTGGTGATTACCCTGTCGTAGGGCATTGTTGCTGGGTTGCGTTTCACAACGTCGGAAACGAGGTTTACCCAGTTGAACTTGCCGTAGAGTTTGTCGATTTCGGGAATTTCCTTGAGCAAATCGTCCTTGTAGCGTTCCGACAAGCACCCCATCACATACAACTCTTTGATGATGCCGTCGTTTTTGGCATCGGCGTATGTAAGGATGGTGTTTATCGATTCTTCTTTAGCATCGCCGATAAATCCACAAGTGTTTACCACCACGATGTCGCCTTTCACGTCGTCGGAGTTGTGGTGCGCTTCAAAGCCGCATTCTTCCAGTTGTTTCAAGAGTCGTTCGGAGTCTACAAGGTTTTTCGAACATCCGAGCGATACTACGTCTATCCTTTTTCTGTTCATCAAAAAATGGCGTCAATTAAGAAAATAATGAGTCGACAAATTCTTTCTTGCGGAAAATCTGCAAATCTTCGATGCCTTCACCCAAGCCGATGTATTTCACCGGAATCTTGAACTGGTCGCTGATGCCGATTACAACGCCGCCTTTCGCAGTGCCGTCGAGTTTGGTGATTGCCAACTCGTTGACCTCCGTTGCTGCAACAAACTGGCGAGCCTGCTCAAATGCGTTCTGCCCGGTTGAGCCATCGAGCACCAGTAGCACCTCGTGCGGAGCATCGGGAACAACCTTTTGCATCACGTTCTTTATCTTTGACAACTCCTTCATCAGACCCACTTTGTTGTGGAGACGGCCAGCCGTGTCGATGATAACCACATCGGCATTGTTCGCCTTTGCCGAACTTACGGTGTCGAATGCCACCGAAGCAGGGTCAGAACCCATCTGCTGCTTGATTACCGGCACGTCGACGCGTTCGCCCCAAATCTGTAACTGCTCGATGGCGGCGGCGCGGAATGTGTCGGCAGCGCCGAGCACAACCTTGTTGCCGGCTTTCTTGAACTGGTATGCCAGTTTGCCGATTGTAGTGGTTTTGCCAACGCCGTTGACGCCGACCACAAGAATCACATACGGCTTCTTGTCGGCAGGCACGGTAAAGTCTGGCGTGTCGGCATTGTTATTTTCTGCCAGCATCTCGGTGATTTCCTCGCGGAGAAGTCCGTTGAGTTCGGCAGTCGAGACATATTTGTCCTGAGCGGCGCGTTTCTGGAGGCGGTCGATGATTTTCAGCGTGGTTTCAACGCCCACGTCGGAAGTGATGAACACCTCTTCCAGATTGTCCAGAAAATCGTCGTCAATCTTCGATTTCCCGGCTACAGCCCTCTTGATTTTGTCGAACAGCCCCTGCTTGGTTTTCTCAAGCCCCTTGTCGAGCGTCTCTTTTTTCTCTTTGGAGAAGAAATTAAAAAGTCCCATATATTGTTTTGTTTTATTCTGTTATTTTCTGTCACCCTGGATGTTGGTGGCAGTTTGCTTGATTTGTTTTCTCGCCAGATTCAGTCGTTTGGCGAATTTGAGTCGGTTAATGCCGGCTTCCTGCATCTTCGTAAGGGCTTCAGAGTAGGCTACGATGTTTGAAAAGCCGGTCTTGTCGGCAGCGGTCAGTGTGATTTTCTGCTTTCCTGACTGTCCGACGAAAGTGATGCTAACAGGCGCGCTCGCACTTGCCACAAATTTGCAGAGTGAGTCGCATTCCTGTTGGTTGAACGTAACCAGTTCTACTGGCTTTCCGTTGTCATTGTATCTGTAGTTACGGGAATTGCTGAGCGGCACGGCAACGGTCTCTACAACCGAAGTGTCGGTAGCGATTGAGAGTTTCGTGTGACGGATGCTGTGCCCGCGGAGCGACGACAATAAGGAAATTTCACCATCGGCAGAAACTCTCGGGATGATGCGTGTTGTTGTCGGCATCCCATCGCTTGGCGCAGATTTGTCGACGTAGTATCCTTCCACCATCTCCTTGTTGTTCACGAATTTGAGGTTTTGCTTGATTGAGTCGGCAACGGCAGCGCACGAGGCGTAGACCTGTTCGTTGGCGATGCTGTCGGCAAGTGCCTTCTTTTCAGTGATTTGAGTCTGCACGTGAAGTGCCTGTCGCTGGATGTCGGTTTGCCCTGGATAGGTCTTCATCAACGAGTCAATGGCAAGCAAAGCCTTGTCGTAGTCTTTGCCTGAATATAGCGATTTGATTTCCGCCATCAGATGCTCGGCGGCTTCGCTGTCGTCAGCCTTCTTGCTGCTGCAAGAGAAGGATATGGCAGACAGTAGAAGCGCGCACACGACGACGGCTGTAAGTTTATTAGTTGTTGCGTTGTACATCTTTTACGCCCTTTATCGTTTTAATTTTCTTGATCAAATTGTTTAGCGACACAATGTCGTTGACACCGACCACAAGCCGTCCTTGGAACAGCCCGTCGTTTGAGTCGATGGCAATGCTACGCAAAGATACGTTTTTTTCTTTAGTTATTATAGAGGTGATGTTGTTGACGATACCGATGTCGTCGTGCCCTACGATGCTCAATGGCACTGCAAACTGGTTGCTGCCCGTAACGCCGCTCCACGCAGTCTTGATTGTGCGGTAGGGGTATTTCGTCGACAGATGCCGCGCGTTGGGGCAGGTGGATTTGTGTATCTTTATCGCTCCATCGCTGGCAATGAAGCCCATAATGCTGTCGCCTTGGATTGGCATACAGCATTTGGCGAGTTTGTAGTTGATGCCCTTGATGCCTTCTCCGATGATAATCACGTCGCCGGAGTCGTTTGCTACCTCTTCAACCGGCTGCATCACAAAGTCCTGTGCCGAACGGTTGCCTATAACCGTTTGCGGCTCTTCCTCCTTCTCCTTGATTGCGAGGTAGGAATCTACAATGTGTGCAACGTCCAGTTTCTCGTTGGCAACATCGTTGTAGAAGTCTGTAGCAGTCTTGTAGTTCAGTCGTTTGATTACTTTCGTCAGGATTGCCTCCTCGATGTCAATCTTCCTATTCTTGAATCTGCGCTGGATCAGTTCCTTGGCAAATTCAGCCGAGCGGTTGTTGATTTCGTTGAGCGACTGGCGTATCTTGTTTTTTGCCTTCGAGGTGGTTACAATGGTGAGCCACTGGAGTTTTGGCTGCTGCGTGGTCGATGTGAGGATTTCTACGGTGTCACCGTTCTTCAACTGGTAGTTGATTTTCTGCGTCTTTCCGTTTACTTTCGCTCCGATGCAGGTGCATCCAATCTTTGAGTGTATGGCAAAGGCGAAATCGAGGATTGTAGCCCCCAGCGGCAGCCGGAACAGGTCGCCCTTTGGAGTGAAGATGAACACCTCCTTGTCGTAAACGTCCATATTCATCTTCTTCATAATTTCGGGAGTGTCCTTGCCCGATGTTTCCAGAATATCGCGCACGTTGGCCATCCAGTCGTCAAGGCTCTTCTCGCTTTTCACACCCTTGTATTTGAAGTGGGCGGCAAGACCCTTTTCCGCAATTTCGTCCATGCGCTGTGTGCGTATCTGCACCTCCACCCAACGCGAGCCCGGACCGGTCACTGTGGTGTGGAGCGACTCATAGCCGTTGGATTTCGGGATGGTAATCCAGTCCTTCATTCTCGAAGGGTTGGCTTTGAACATATCCGTCACGATGGCAAATACCTTCCAGCAGTCGCGGCGTTCGTATTCAATCGGAGTGTCGATGATGATGCGGATGGCGAAAAGGTCATAGATGTCCTTCAGGTCGGCATTCTGCTTCTTCATCTTGTTCCAAATTGAATAGATTGACTTGGTGCGACCCTTGATGTCAAACTTGATGCCCTCGTCTTCCAACTTCTTCTTGATCGGTGCAATAAACTCGGCAATGTATTTGTCGCGCTCCTGCTTCGACTCGTTCAGTTTGTGGGCAATCTGGGTGTAGAGTTCGCGGTTGGTGTATTTGAGCGACATATCCTCCAACTCCGACTTGATTTTGTACAAGCCGAGCCGGTGTGCAAGCGGCGCATAGAGATATAACGCCTCTGTGGCAATGTCCATCACGAATTTCTGGTTGGGGTGGTGGTTGATTGCCTTCATCAGAGCCAAGCGGTCAACAATCATAATGATAATCACGCGGATGTTTTCCGCAAACGCCATCATCAGTTTGCTGAAGTTTTCGTCGCGCTGCGTGGATTGCCGCTTGTAGAGTTCGGAAACCTGCTTAAGTCCTTTCGTAATGGAGCAGATGTCTTCGCCAAAGTCTTCCTTCACCGCCGACAACGGATAGAAGTCGTCGCAACACAGATGGTAGAGTAGGGTGGCGATAATCATGTTTTTGTCGGCACCCACATATTTTGATATGAGAAGTGCTGTGTTCAGATGGCGCACAGATGGATTGATGCCATACTTGTCACGGCGTGCCTTGCCCGCCTCGATGCCGTCTTTCAGTATCTTCTCGATTTTTTTTGTTTCTTCTAATGTCAGATCTCCGGCAAGCGAATGCCTTAAAGATCTGTATGCTTCTATAACAAAAAGCCGCTCTTTTTCGGTATAATATGCTTCCATTTTATCCAATTCCATAATTCTTTTCAAACTTACGAAATTTTTGCCTATTTGTGAACGTATTTAGATTAAAAATTAGTAAGTTTGGGATGCCTAATAAAACAAATTATTCAAGACTATGTTAACAAAACACGATTTACAACAAATTGAAGACCATAATCTGACTGTCGAACAGGTTGAACATCAACTGGATGATTTCAAAAACGGCTTCCCATTTCTGAAGTTGGTCGGTGCTGCTACCATCGGTAACGGTGTCCGAAAACTGGACGAAAGCGAGGAGTCGGAACTTATCGGCGAATGGGAGAAATATCTGGCAGAGGGTGGCGACATCCTTAAATTCGTTCCAGCATCTGGCGCTGCCAGCCGTATGTTTAAGAAACTGTATGAGTTCCTTGATTCCGACGATTCTGCTCCTGCCGGCGATTTCGTTGACAAGTTTTTCGACCAGATTCACAATTTTGCATTCTTTGAAGCATTGGACGCAAAGATCCGTCAGTGTGAAGGTTGCGGTATTGACGAATTGGTTGCTGCCGGGAAGAAAAAAACGGTGGTGGACTATCTGCTTAACGCCAAAGGCTTGAATTACGGCAATTTGCCGAAGGCTCTCTTGCAGTTTCATAAGGATGGTGCAGACGTGCATACTGCCTTGGCGGAACATCTCGAAGAGGGTGCTCAGTATGCCAAAGGTGGCGGCGGAAGGGTGAAGGTGCATTTCACCGTTTCGGAGAACCATAAGGCTCTTTTTGCTGCGGAGTTGGAAAAGACGTTGCCGCTGATGGAAAAGAAGTTTGGCACTCACTACGATATCTCGATGTCGACCCAAAAATCGTCGACCGACACCATTGCAGTCAACAAGGACAATACACCTTACCGCGAGGACGGTAAACTCCTGTTCCGTCCGGGCGGACACGGCGCATTGATTGAAAACCTCAACGAAATTGATTCCGATGTGGTGTTCATCAAGAATATTGACAACGTTGTGCCAAACGCAAATAGAACGACGACAATCCGCTACAAGAAGATTCTCGGCGGACTGTTGGTACAGACTCAAAAGCAAATAGACAAATACCTCAAGTTGCTCAATGGTGGCGACTACACGATGGAGCAGGTGCTTGAAATAGTGCGGTTCGTACAACGCCAACTTTGTGTGAGAAACGAGGAAACAAAGCATTTGGAAGACTCCGAACTTGTGGTCTACCTGAAAAAGAAACTGAACAGACCAATCCGTGTCTGCGGCGTAGTGAAAAACGACGGTGAGCCTGGTGGTGGTCCTTACATTGCCTACAGTCAAGACGGAACGACAGCACCGCAGATATTGGAAAGTTCACAAATCGATGCCAACGACAAGCGTTCGGTTGAACTGATGACTGCCGCTACGCACTTTAATCCGGTGGATTTGGTATGCTTCATCAAGGACGTGGACGGAAACAAGTTTGACTTGACGAAGTATGTAGACCCGAAGACTGGCTTTATTTCAGAAAAGTCGAAATCAGGTCATGAAATCAAGGCTCTCGAATTACCAGGCTTGTGGAATGGTGCGATGAGCGACTGGAACACAATATTTGTGGAAGTCCCGGCCGAAACGTTCAACCCAGTCAAGACGGTCAACGACCTGCTGCGGAAAGCGCATCAAGGCTGATTGGCGGTGAATAAGACTGATACAAAAGACGTTGCGGGAAATATGTTGTAAAGCATACTAAAATAATCGGTGGAATATTTGGAGAATAAATAATAAGTGTCTAAATTTATGACATCGAATTAAACAACAGAATTTCTAACAATTAAAATTATAGTATCATGACGAAGACTATTTCATTCAACGAGCTGAGAAGAATCAAAGATTGCTTGCCTGACGGTTCTATGCACAAGATTGCAGACCGTCTGAATGTCAACGTACAAACTGTAAGAAATTATTTTGGTGGCACCAACTATTCCTTCGGAAAGAACTGCGGACTCCATATTGAGCCGGGACCTGACGGAGGAATTGTAGTTTTGGACGACACTCAAATCTATGATATGGCTTTGGAGATATTGCAGGAGCATAACGAAGAGGCTGAAAAATAATTTTGTTGACGATAAAAAAGCGTCGGTTGAACAATCTGTTCAACCGACGCTTTTTTATCGTCGATTCTGCCGTTTAGACTTCGTCGGGCACTACCTCGTCGGTCAGTGCCAAGTCAAGCACTTCCTTGATTGACGAAACATAGTGGAACGTCACACCTTTAAGATATATAGGCTTGATTTCCTCAATGTCTTTCCGATTCTCTTTGGAGAGAACGATGTCGGTGATACCAGCTCTCTTGGCTGCCAAGATCTTCTCTTTGATGCCACCAACTGGCAGCACCTTGCCCCGGAGAGTGATTTCACCAGTCATAGCGATATGGTCTCTCACTTTGCGGCGAGTGAATGTTGATGCGAGGGATGTTGCCATTGTTACGCCAGCCGACGGTCCGTCCTTTGGAATCGCACCTTCGGGAACGTGGATATGCACGTTGCAGTTGTCGAAAGCCTCGTCGGCGATGCCGAGTTTCTTGTTGTTGGCTTTCAAGTACTGAAGTGCAATCACAGCCGACTCCTTCATCACGTCGCCGAGATTTCCAGTAAGCGTGAGTTTCTCGCCCTTGCTCTTTGAGAGTGACGATTCGATGAAGAGGATTTCGCCGCCAACGGCAGTCCACGCCAATCCTGTCACCACACCAATTTGGTCGTTGCCTTCATATTTGTCGGATGTGTACTCAACCGGGCCGAGATATTCTTTTAGCATCTCCGGCGAAACGGTTTTCGTAAACACCTTGCCGCTTGCTTTGAGTCGTGCGATGCGACGGAGCACCTTGGCTATCTTTTTCTCCAGTTGTCGTACTCCCGATTCGCGAGTGTATGACTCTACAATCTTCACGAGAGTCTTTTTGGGGAACGAAATGTCCTTTTTGTCAAATCCGTGCTCTTCCAACTGCTTCGGCACGAGGAATTTCTTTGCAATTTCAACCTTTTCCTCAAGGATATAGCCAGTGACGTCAATCAACTCCATACGGTCGAGCAACGGTTGTGACAGAGTTGACAGCGTGTTGGCGGTTGCGATAAACATCACATGCGACAAATCGTAGTCGATGTCTACATAATTGTCGTGGAAATGGCTGTTCTGCTCAGGGTCGAGCACCTCGAGCAGAGCCGACGACGGGTCACCCTTGAAATCCTGTCCGAGTTTGTCGATTTCGTCGAGTACAAACACCGGGTTCGACGAGCCGCTCTTGATGAGACCTTGGATTACGCGTCCTGGCATTGCGCCGATGTAGGTCTTGCGATGACCGCGGATTTCTGCCTCGTCGTGCAGGCCACCTAATGACATTCTGACATATTTGCGGTGCAGCGCATCGGCAATCGACTTGCCCAGCGAAGTCTTGCCCACGCCCGGAGGACCGTAGAGACACAGGATTGGCGCTTTCATATCGCCTCTCAGTTTCAGCACTGCCAAGTGCTCAAGGATACGGTCCTTGACGTTGTCAAGTCCGAAGTGGTCTTTGTTGAGTTGCTTCTCGGCATTGTCGAGGTCGAAATTGTCCTCTGAGTATTCGCCCCAAGGCAAATCCAGAAGAGTCTCTATATAGTTGTATTGCACGGAAAAGTCGGGCGACTGTGGTTGCAATCGCTCCAACTTCTTCATTTCTTTTTCAAAAGTGGCAAGCACCTCTTCCGACCACTTCTTTTTCTCTGCACGCTTGTACAGGTCGTCGATTTCCTGCTCCTCGGTGTCGCCGAGTTCGTCTTGGATGGTACGAATCTGCTGTTGCAGGAAGTGCGTGCGCTGCTGCTCGGAGAGGTCCTTCTGGGTCTTCGATTCGATGTCGGCACGGATGTCGACCAACTGCGCCTCTCTGTTTAGGTACATAAACAGAGAGTATGCGCGTTGCTTGATTGACGGGTTCGACAGCAATTTCTGTTTCACGTTCGGTTCAAGCGGTGAGTTTGCGCAAAGGAAATTGACCAGATGCACAGGGTTGTCGATGTTTTTGACGGCAAAGGTCAACTCCTGCATCTTGTTGCCGAGTTTGTCGAGCATCTTTAGCGTGATGTCACGCAGACTTGACACGAGCACTCGGAACTCCTGGTCGTTTTCATCGGGGTAAATCTCGTCGATAGGCGTTATCTGCGCCTTCAGATACGGAGACAGAGTGGTGATATGCTCCAACTGGAACGGATATTTGCCCTGAAGGATTACGTTTGTCGTATTGTCGGGAAATTCCAACACTTTGATAATCTCTGCCACCACGCCGATAGGGTACAGGTCATTTTCGCCTGGATCGTCTACGTCCGAGTCTTTTTGGCAGATTACGCCGATTGGCATCTTCCCTTTCTGCGCATAGTCGATGAGTTTGAGAGACTTCTGCCGGCCTACGGCAATAGGTATTGCAACGTCGGGGAACAGCACCATATTCCGAAGCGCTAAAATTGGCACATCGGATGTAAATTCCTGTCTGTCTATATCTTGTGCAGCATCATTGTCGGTTTTTATGTCGGTGAAAATCGAACATATCTGAGGACTTGTCTCCTCGTTTACCAACTTGCTGTCTGTGAAATCAATCATTTGCTATCAGTTTTTATTAGCGTATTAGCAAAAAAAATGCCAAACTGCCGGTTAAAGAAAACCGGAACATTTTGTCGCTGTCGCGAATGTCCCGGTTTTGGTCGTTATTGACAAAAAATTTCAGTCAATTGCTGATTTGTTGGATTAATAGCAACAATCTTACCCTCTTTGTTCAGTAAGTAACTATTAAATCCGCTCTCAAGGTGATAGTCCTTATAAACTTCAGAATTTCTACCACCGTCATCATAAAATTGCGACTCTGATGCAAGCTGGTCAACCTTCAGGAGTTCCTTGTAGAGTTTCTCGCTGCTGTCGAAATTCACCGAGATGAAATCCGCGCGAGAACTGTCGCCCTTAAAGAACCGGTCGTACTGGATGTTTCTGATACGGGAAGAAGCATTGCTCGACGACCAAAAATTGACTAACACATAATTTCCTCTTTTGTCGCTCAACTTTGTTTGCTTTCCAGCATTCGCTATTTCAAAGTTGGGAGCGAAAGAATTGATATTAACATTTACATCATAGCCATTGTAGGCTGAGGTAAATACCAATAAAAGAGCAATTGTCGCAATTGTTTTTAATGTTTTCCTCATTAATCGAAATTATAGTTCATACTAATGACTTTCTTGGGAGTCCACCTGAGACAAGCCACTGCCGATTTTCGGCTAAGAGAAATCTCTATTTCTCCTCAAATTTGAATTCTGGGTGCAAAGGTAATGAAAAAAATCGTTGATACAAAACGATTTAGACTTTAGGGTGGTCTTGGGGCGGACTCTGATGCGCCGCGAGTCCTTTGCCGATAGGGGGTTGAGCGCGATTTGTTAAATTTTGAAAAATGTGGTTTCTAGAGTGATAGATTGGCGCATTTTTATGACATTTTGCTATGGATTTAAGGCGTTTTCTTCTTTCGGATTGCATTGGTAAGTATTCTGTGTGTCATTGGCAATGATTTCGGCGGCAAGTGGCGAGTGTATCGCTGATTGTACACTAAATTTTCGTAACTTTGCAGAAATTGGAAAAAGTTTAATGTGATTTATATCCGTAATTGAAGATTGGTAAATTATGAAGAATAATCGCTGGATTAAGATGTTTTTGGTTTCGGCCATCGTTTGCATTTGCTCCGTGACGTCTGTTGCACAGATGCTGAGCCCTCTTACTTGGAATGTAAGGCTGGAGACGAAAGGCGGAAACGATGCTGAAATCGTAATCGATGCAAAGATTGAGCGCGGGTGGCATCTATATGACGTGAACGTGCCCGACGACGGTCCGACTCCTACGGCAATCGTGTGGGACAAAAGTCGGCTGAAAAACGTTGAGATAGTGGGCGGACTTGTACCGAACCACAAGGCAGAGGAAAACCCTGACATGTTTTTCCATCTGATTCTCGGTACATGGGAAAACTCAGTCACATTCCGCCAAAAGGTGAAATTGACAAACCCCAAGAGTTATAACATCGAAGGTGCTATAGTCGGGCAGGTTTGCAACGACAATACTTGCCAACGCAACAAAAAGGAATTTAAGTTTGGCAAAGACACGCCGGTGGAGCAGACCGACACTGTTGCTACTGCCGTGCCGCAGACCACGGTCAATGTGGAGAAGTCCGGCAAACTTGAAACGTCGGACTACTGGAAGCCAGTGAGCAAAGCGAAGACCACGCCGATTCAGGAGCAGTCGTTGCTGTTGATATTCCTTGGCGGACTCCTTGGCGGACTCCTCGCACTCCTTACTCCTTGTGTGTGGCCAATGATTCCGCTGACGGTAAGTTTCTTCCTGCGCCAGTCGTCAAACAACCGCAAAAAGACCACTGCGATGGCGGTCGGCTACGGATTGTCGATAATCATCATCTATGTTTTGCTGGGACTGCTAATAACCGTTGTATTCGGTTCCAACAAACTGAATGAAATATCCACAAGCGCATGGTTCAATGTGTTCTTCTTCATCCTGTTGGTGGTCTTTGCCATCTCGTTCTTCGGCGTGTTTGAAATAACGATGCCGGAGAAGATGACAAATGCAGTCAACAGCAAGGCGACAACGACTAAAGGCGTGATAAGCATATTCTTTATGGCATTCACCTTGGTCCTCGTGTCGTTCTCCTGCACTGGTCCGATTATCGGTACGTTGCTCGTTGAGGCTGTAGCCCACGGAAACATCGCCGGTCCGGCTGCTGGTATGCTCGGATTTGCCATAGCGTTGGCTGTGCCGTTCACGATTTTTGCGATGTTCCCGTCGTGGCTCAAGAGTCTGCCTAAGTCTGGCGGCTGGCTCAACACAATGAAGGTGGTGCTTGGCTTCATTGAACTGGCACTGTCACTGAAGTTTCTTTCGGTTGCCGATCTCGCTTACGGCTGGCATATCCTCGACCGCGAAGTGTTCGTGTCCTTGTGGATTGCGATATTCCTTTGCCTGGGATTGTACCTGCTGAAAGTAATCAAATTCTTTGGCGACGACGACAAGTCGCATATTGGTGCGGCTCGGTTGCTTGCCGCCGTGGCTTCAATCTCGTTTGCCTTCTATCTGCTCCCGGGACTTTGGGGCGCTCCGTTGCGGAGCATCAGCGCATTTGCTCCGCCGTTGACCACTCAGGACTTCAATCTCTATGAGTCGGGCAAATTTGTTAAGTACGACCAGTTTGAAGAGGGTATGGAAGCCGCCAAGAAATTGGGCAAGCCGGTATTCCTCGACTTCTCCGGTTATGGCTGTGTCAACTGCCGGAAGATGGAGGCGTCAGTGTTTGAAAACGACAAGGTGCGTGACATCATTGAATCGAATTTCGTGATGATAACGCTTATGACCGACGACAAGACAGAGTTGCCGATGATGATTGAGCATAACGAGAACGGAAACAAGATAAAACTTCGCACCTACGGCGACCTTTGGAGTTATCTGCAAAGCAGCAAGTTTGGCGCAAACTCGCAGCCTTACTATGTGGTGCTCGACAACGACGGCGAACTCATGTCGGGACCATTCTACTACGATGAAGACTGCAACAAGTTTATCGATTTTCTGAAACAAGGTATTAACAACTACAAAAATGACGGAAAACAACAATAAATCGGCGGAAATCAAAGCGTTTAGCGACCTTTTGAAAGTGGTGGAGGAACTGCGGCAGAAATGTCCTTGGGACAGAAAGCAAACCAACGAAAGTCTGCGGTGCAACACGATAGAGGAGGTCTACGAACTCAGCAGCGCATTGCTCGCCGACGATGTGCCTAACATCAAGAAGGAACTTGGCGACGTGCTTCTGCATGTGTTGTTCTACTCCGTAATAGCAAAAGAGCAAAGCCGCTTTGATATTGCCGACGTGTGCAACGCTTTGTGTGAGAAACTGATTTTCCGCCATCCTCACATCTACGGCAATGTGCAGGCTGACAATGCTCACGCAGTGGAGCAAAACTGGGAACAGATAAAACTGAAGGAGAAGGGTGGCAACAAGCGTGTGCTCGATGGTGTACCCAAGGCATTGCCGTCGCTCATCAAGGCTGAACGGATTCAGGAGAAGGCCGCTAACTATGGCTTTGACTGGCAGGACAGAAAAGATGTGTGGGCTAAGGTGCGTGAGGAGGTTCTGGAATTTTCCGCAGAGATGGAAAACGGGACTGATGAAAGCCGAACGGCTGAATTTGGCGATGTGCTGTTCAGCCTGATCAATGCTGCCCGGCTCTACGATGTGGATGTAGACACGGCGTTGGAGCGCACAAACCAGAAGTTTATCAATCGGTTCAACTATATAGAGGACAAGGCTGACGAGGCTGGAGTTGCTCTGAAAGAAATGTCGCTAGAGCAGATGGATGCTCTCTGGAATCAAGCCAAACAAAACGAGAAGGGAGAAGAATGATTGTCTGCATAACAGAGAAACCGAGTGTGGCAAAGGATATTGCCGCAATCTTGGGTGCGACGGTGCGACGCGACGGCTACTACGAAGGCAACGGTTATAAGATTACTTGGACGTTCGGCCATCTGTGTACGCTGAAAGAGCCCAACGACTACACCGAGCGGTGGAAGTCGTGGTCGCTTAGTGCTCTGCCTATGCTTCCTCCGCGGTTTGGCATAAAACTGATTGCCGATAGCGGCATAGAAAAGCAATTTAAGGTAATCGAGTCGTTGTTCAACGAGGCTGACGAGATTATAAACTGCGGCGATGCCGGGCAGGAGGGTGAACTCATCCAGCGGTGGGTGCAGCAGAAAGCCAATTGCAAGAAGCCGATGAAGCGGCTTTGGATCTCTTCGCTTACCGATGAGAGTATAAAGGAGGGCTTCGGAAGTCTTAAGCCTCAGACGGATTTCGACCGGTTGTATATGGCAGGCTTGTCGCGTGCGATAGGCGACTGGATTCTTGGAATGAATGCCACTCGGCTGTTTACTCTGAAATATTCGCAAGGACGCAACATCCTGTCGATTGGGCGTGTTCAGACTCCTACGCTGGCACTTGTCGTTGCCCGGCAGAAGGAGATAGACAACTTTGTGCCAGAGGATTTCTGGGAACTGAAGACAATCTACCGCGATGTTACGTTTCTCTCCACGAAGGGTCGCTTCTCGACGGAGGCGGAGGCTCTTGCCGCATCTGAGGCGATAAAGGATGATTTGTTTGTCGTCAAGTCGTGTACTACAAAGCGTGGCAAAGAGTCGTCGCCAAGGCTTTTCGACCTTACGTCGTTGCAGGTGGAGTGCAACAAGAAGTACGGCTACTCTGCCGACCAGACTCTGAAACTGATTCAGTCGCTCTACGAGAAGAAGTTCACTACTTATCCTCGTGTCGACACCACATATCTGAGTGAGGATATCTATACGAAAGTCCCGAATGTGCTGAAGGCGTTGACGCCATACGCTAACTTGGTCGAACCATTATTGTCGAAGAAGTTGCCTAAAAGTAAAAAGGTGTTTGACAACGGCAAGGTTACTGACCACCATGCTATTATCCCGACAAACGTCACTCCGTCACCTACGTTGACGATGGAAGAAAAGCGTGTCTATGATATGGTTGCGCGGCGATTTATCTCGGTGTTCTATCCCGATTGCGAATACGACCAGACTACGGTTCTCGGCAATGTCGGCGATGCGGAATTCAAGGCCAACGGCAAGCAGATTGTGAAAGAGGGATGGCGTGTGGTTTACGGCAAGGTGTCGGGCGAAAACAAGGATGACGGCGACTCTTCCGACAAGATTCTGCCGCCGTTCACTGAAGGTGAATCGGGCCCACACGAACCATCGATTGTCAAGAAAACGACCCAGCCGCCGAAGTTCTACACCGAAGGAACATTGCTCCGGGCGATGGAAACTGCCGGAAAACTTGTGGAGGACGAGGAATTGCGCGATGCGATGAAGGAAAACGGCATAGGACGTCCGTCAACGAGGGCTGCGATAATCGAGACTCTGTTCAAGCGCAAGTATATACAGAAAGAGCGCAAAAGTCTGAAGGCAACAGCCGCAGGCATTGCTCTTATCGACACTATAAAGGTAGACTTGCTCAAGTCTGCCAAACTTACTGGTATCTGGGAAAACAAACTCCGCAAGATAGAGAAAGGGGAGTATGAAGCCCAAGAATTTATCAATGAGTTAAAAGAGCAGATCAACCAGATTGTCTACGACGTGTTGAGCGACAACAGCGGCTGTAAGATTGCCGTGGAATCTGCGCCGCCAACCAAGGCAAAACCAGCCCAGCCAGCGGAAAGGAAAAAGCGTGCTCCGGCGGTCAAGTCCTACGACCAAGTGCAGTGCCCGTTGTGCGGCACAGGTCACATGATAAAGGGCAACGCTGCATTCGGCTGTAGCAACTATCGTACTGGGTGCGGCTTTAAGGTTGCTTTTGATGAACTAAAAGGCAAGCAGACTCCTTCACAACTGAAAAAATACATATCGACAAAATATCCGAAAGATGGTGAAACTAAACAATAAGGAATTGTTTCCGGTTGTCGACGAGGATGGCATCGTCATCGGTTCTGCCACTCGTCAGGAATGCCATTCTGACACAAAACTGCTGCACCCTGTGGTGCATCTGCATGTGTTCGATAAGGATGGCAGACTGTTTTTGCAAAAACGGTCGATGGCGAAGGACATACAGCCCGGCAAATGGGACACCGCCGTGGGAGGCCATGTTGACTACGGGGAAACCGTGCCGACGGCATTGCAGAGGGAGGCTGAAGAGGAACTGTCGCTGGCGGTGCGCAATCCGGAAAAGTTGTACACTTATGTGTTCGAGAGCGATGTGGAGCGTGAATTGGTCAACACATTCCGCTGCACGGCTGATGAGTCGGAAATAGCGGTCGATCCCGATGAGATTTCCGAAGGCCGCTTTTTCACGATGGCGGAGGTTGAGTCAATGATCCTGGGCGGACTGACAACACCTAACTTCGCTCTGGAGTTCGGTAAATTGAAGAATATAATAACGGATAAATAAGGAGGCAATATGGAACTAGGAATGCTTATCCAGTACATAATTGTGGGCATCGTGTTTGTTGCGCTGGTGGCCTATGTGGTACGCAAAATCATAAATATGCGGAAGCATAAGGGCAGTTGCTGCTCGTGCTGCGACAAGGATAGTTGCGTGATTGCCAAATCAAATCAGCAGCGTAAGTGTGATAATTGTGGTTAACGCAGTTGACTTTTTCCTTATTAAATTTTTGTCATTCAAACATTAGTTATAATTTTGTGGTTATTAAACTTTCAACTATCTTAAAAACCATATTATGAGTAAACCCTATGTTGTAGGTATCGACCTCGGTGGAACAAACACCGTATTTGGTATCGTTGATGCCCGAGGCACAGTATTGGCAAGTGGCTCAATCAAGACAGCAAAACATGCTGCTATTGAAGATTATATTGACGAATTGTATACAGAACTGTCAAAACTCATCGCTGCAAACGATGCAGTTGACAAGATAGCAGGTATCGGTATCGGTGCGCCAAACGCAAACTACTTTACAGGCGTTATCGCAGACGGCGTGAACTTGCCTTGGCCGACTCCAATTCCATTGGCAGATTTGGTTTCAAATAAATTCGGCATTCCTGTTGCAATCACCAACGATGCAAACGCAGCAGCCATCGGCGAAATGACTTATGGTGTAGCTCGCGGCATGAAGGATTTCATTATGATTACATTGGGTACAGGTGTTGGTAGCGGTATCGTGGTAAACGGTCAGATGGTTTACGGTCACGATGGTTTCGCTGGAGAACTTGGCCACGTTATCATGAAGCGCAACAACGGACGTATTTGCGGTTGCGGTCGTACAGGCTGTCTGGAGGCTTATGCTTCGGCTACTGGTGTGGCTCGCACTGCCCGTGAATTCCTTGAGGCTCGCGCTGGCGAACCTTCAATGCTCCGCGCTCTCGACATCGACTCAATCACTTCAAAGGATGTGTACGATGCAGCCGTGGCTGGCGACAAGATGGCGAAGGACATCTTCGAGTTTACAGGCGACATCCTTGGCGCTGCTTTGGCAGACTTCATCACATTCTCAAGCCCTGAAGCAATCGTGCTGTTCGGCGGCTTGGCAAAATCAGGCGAATTGCTGATGCGCCCGTTGAAGGAATCAATGGACCGCAACACAATGGCAGTGTTCAAAGGCAAAGTTAAACTGTTGCTCTCTGAGTTGAAGGAAAGCGATGCTGCAGTGCTTGGCGCAAGTGCCTTGGGCTGGGAAGCGAAAGCCGCTGCCGAAATAAAGAAATAATGTTGTAAAGATAAGACAACCGAAACGGACTCTGACAAATCAAAGAGTCCGTTTTTCGTGTTTAAAATCGTAAAATGGTTTGTCTAATCTTCTAAAATATTTACCTTTGCGAAGGTCTAAACAAGAAAAAATTCATTAATAAAAATATTTCTACTTATGGGATATAAAATTATTGTTCTGGCAAAGCAAGTGCCGGATACTCGAAATGTAGGAAAAGATGCAATGAAGGAAGACGGTACGATAAATCGTGCGGCTTTGCCTGCGATTTTCAACCCGGAAGACTTGAATGCATTGGAACAGGCCCTGCAAATCAAGGAGCAAAATCCTGACACAACAATCACAATCCTTACGATGGGACCTCCTCGTGCCTCTGAAATCATCAGAGAGGCAATCTACAGAGGTGCCGATACTGGTATCGTGCTTACCGACCGTGCTTTCGCCGGTGCAGACACACTGGCTACGTCTTATGCTTTGTCGGCTGCCGTAAGAAAAATCGGCGAATACGATTTGATTATCGCCGGCCGTCAGGCCATCGACGGTGACACTGCGCAAGTTGCGCCTCAGGTTGCTGAGAAACTCAACCTTCCGCAGGTCACTTATGCAGAAAAGATTGAAAAGGTGGAAAACGGCAAGGCTACCGTTACTCGTCGCATTGAGGCTGGCGTGGAAACAGTTGAGGCTCCGCTTCCATTGGTCATCACAGTCAACGGCTCGGCTGACGACTGCCGCCCTCGCAATGCAAAGCGCGTGCAGAAATTCAAATATGCCGTTACTCCGAGCGAAAAGGCTGCGTTGGCAGAGGATAAGGCTGCTCTCGTCGATGCTCGCCCATATCTGCAACTCAAGGAATGGAGTGCAGAATTTGTTGAGGCTGACCCTGAACAGATTGGTCTCAAGGGATCGCCTACAAAGGTCAAGGGCATCGTGAACGTCGTATTCCAGGCAAAGGAAAGCAAACGCATGGAAGGCAAGGACCAGCAGGCAATCGAGGATTTGGTAAAAGAATTGATAGCAAACCACACAATAGGGTAGTTTCAAAAAATAATCATTATGAAAGATAACAATAATCTTATAGTATATTGCGAATTTGAAGACGGCCATATCTCAGACGTCAGCCTTGAGTTGTTGACCAAGGGCCGTGCATTGGCTACCCAGTTGGGTGTGTTGTTGGAGGCTGTTGTGCTTGGCGATAAGTTGGAAGGCATCGAAAAGCAGATTTTCCCTTATGGCGTTGACCGCGTTTACAAGTTTGAGGATGCTAAGTTGTATCCTTACACTTCGCTCCCTCACGCTGCCGCAATCATCAACTTGTTCAAGGAAATCAAGCCGCAAATCTGCCTTATGGGCGCATCGTCAATCGGTCGAGACCTCGGTCCTCGCGTTTCGTCCTGTCTGCACAGCGGTTTGACAGCCGACTGTACATCGCTCGAAATCGGCGACCACACAGATCCTAAGACAAAGACTGAATACAAGAACCTTCTCTATCAGATTCGTCCGGCTTTCGGTGGCAACATCGTGGCAACAATCGTCAACCCTGAGTGCCGTCCGCAGATGGCAACAGTGCGCGAGGGCGTGATGAAGAAGGAGATCTTCGACGCAAACTACAAAGGCGAGGTTGTCGACCTGAATCCAGCTGACTATATCTCGGCTGCCGACTATGTTGTTGCTGTCATCGATCGCCACATCGCAAAGTCGAAAATCAACATCAAGAACTCTCCGATTATCGTTGCCGGTGGTTACGGTGTTGGCAGCAAGGAGAACTTCAACCTTTTGCACCAACTCGCTGAAACTCTCGGCGGAGAAGTGGGCGCTTCGCGTGCCGCTGTCGATGCCGGCTTTACTGAGCACGAGCGTCAAATCGGCCAAACAGGCGTGACTGTCCACCCTAAATTGTACATCGCTTGCGGTATCTCTGGTCAAATCCAGCACATCGCAGGTATGCAGGACAGTTCAATCATTATTTCAATCAACAATGACCCGGATGCACCTATCAATGCAATCGCCGACTATGTAATCACTGGCGACTTGGAAGAGGTTATCCCGGCATTAATTAAGTATTACAAGAAAAATTCTAAGTAGTTATGGCTAATTTTTATACAGACAATCCAGATTTGAAGCATCATCTTAGCCATCCTTTGATGCGCAAAATCGTTGAAATGAAAGAACGTAATTTCACCGATGCAGAAAAGTATGACTATGCTCCATTCGATTTCGATGATGCGATGGATTCGTACGAGAAGGTACTTGAAATCGCCGGTGAAATCGCCGGTGAGGTGATTGCTCCAAACGCAGAGGACGTTGACCACGAAGGACCGCATTTGGTCGACGGTCACGTTGAATATGCACAGGGCACGAAGAAAAACTTCGATGCCTGCGTGAAGGCTGGCTTGATGGGCATCTCTCTCCCTCGCCGCTACAACGGTATGAACTTCTCTATGGTGCCTTACATCATGGCTTCCGATATGGTCAGCCGTGCTGATGCGGGGTTTGTCAACATCTGGGGTCTTCAGGACTGTGCTGAGACTATCTATGAATTTGCCGACGAGGACCAGCGCAAGCGTTACTTGCCAAGAGTCTGCGCAGGCGAAACAATGGCAATGGACTTGACTGAGCCGGATGCAGGTAGCGACTTGCAGGCTGTTATGCTCAAGGCCACTTTCAACGAGGCTGACGGCACTTGGCGCTTGAACGGCGTTAAGCGTTTCATCACCAACGGTGACGGTCACATCGCATTGGTTCTCGCCCGTTCGGAAGAGGGCACACACGACGGTCGTGGCTTGTCGATGTTTATCTACGACCGCAACGACGGTGGCGTGACAGTTCGCCGCATCGAGAATAAAATGGGTATCAAGGGCTCGCCTACATGCGAATTGGTGTTCAAGAACGCCAAGGCCGAACTTTGCGGCTCTCGCAAGTTGGGCTTGATCAAGTATGTGATGGCTCTTATGAACGGCGCTCGTCTCGGCATCGCAGCCCAGTCGGTCGGAGTCAGCGAGGCTGCTTACCGTGAGGCTCTTTCTTATGCCCACGACCGTAAGCAGTTTGGCAAGGAAATCATCAAGTTCCCGGCTGTCTACGAGATGATTTCGTTGATGAAGGCGAAACTCGACGCTTCAAGAAGTTTGCTTTACGAAACAACACGTTTCGTTGACGTATACAAAATATATGAGGACATCGCCCGCGAGCGTAGCCTCACTCCGGAAGAGCGTCAGGAAATGAAGAAATATCAGCGTCTTGCCGATGCCTACACTCCAATGGCTAAGGGAATGGGTAGCGAGTTCTGCAACCAGAATGCCTACGATGCAATTCAGGTTCACGGTGGCTCTGGCTTTATGAAGGAGTATGCTTGCGAGCGCATCTACCGTGACGCAAGAATTACGTCAATCTACGAGGGTACAACTCAACTTCAGGTTGTCGCTGCAATCCGCCACGTGACTACTGGTTCTTATCTGAACCAGATCAAGGTCTACGAAGAGCAGGAGTATGCCGCTGAACTCCTCCCGTTGAAGGAACGCCTTGTCAAGATGACTGCTCTTTTCGAGGAGGCTCTCAAGACAGTTGTTGACCACAAAGACACTGAGTACACCGACTTCCATGCGCGTCGTCTTGTTGAAATGGCAGGACACATCATTATGGGATATCTGCTCCTCGGCGATGCTACACGCAACGACAGTTTCACCAAGTCGGCTCACGTCTATGTGAACTTCGGCGAGGCTGAGGTTGAGAAGCATCACAAATTCGTTATTTCTTTCAACCCGGAAGAAATCGGAACTTACAGAAAATAGACAAATCGTCATAGATTTTCAGGGAGTGCTGCCAGCCGATGGCGGCACTCCTTACTTTTTGTCGGTTATTTAGGAAATATTCGCCATTTGTAAAGCCTATTTTGCCGTAATGATTTACGATAATTGGGCAATATTGCTTAATTTTGCAAAGATATGGAGATTTTGAAAATAATCATTGCTGGCTTGTCAATCGGCATCCTCATCTCGGCACCAATGGGCCCAATCGGAATGTTGTGCATCCAGCGAACTCTAAATAAAGGCAGGGCGTCGGGCTTCTTTACGGGGGTCGGTGCCTCTTTCTCTGATTTGTTCTATTGTTTGCTCACTGGGCTCGGTCTCTCGTTTGTGATCAATTTCATCGAGGAACACCAGTTGGCGTTGCAGATATTCGGCAGTTTCGTGTTGTTGGGATTTGGCATCTACATTGCGCGCAAGAATCCGGCAAAGATGATGAAGACGCGTGCCGGATTGCCGGTGAAAAACAACTATGTGCAGGACCTGATAACGGGCTTCCTGTTCACGTTCTCCAATCCGTTGATCATATTCCTAATCATAGGTCTGTATGCACGGTTTAACTTCTTGTCAAACATATCGACGGTCTACGGCTATTTCATCGCGTTCCTGTCAATTATCGTGGGCGCATTGCTGTGGTGGTTTGTGATAACCTATTTCGTGAGCAAGGTGCGCGGCAAGTTCAACGTGAGAAGCATGTGGCTGATAAACATCATCATTGGCAGTCTTATCTGCCTGATGTCGGTAATAGGAATCGGATTATCTGTAATTGAAATGTTATGAATGAGGACAAATCATTGAGCGTGTTTTATTGTCCGGAATTGGACGATATGGATATGCAGTCGGCAGCGGCATTTATGGAAGAACACTGTCCGAAGCACGGAATTAACTGTGTGAATTGGGCGGTAGAATACCCTTACCATCCAATTACGGTCTTTGCGATGGCCTATAGCGAGAAGTATCTTTATGTGGATTTCTTTGTCCGTTGCAACTATCTGCGTGCGGTGAACTATAAGAACAACAGCAGCGTTTGCGAGGACAGTTGTGTTGAGATTTTCCTGCAAGACCCTGACAGCGAAGAATACTGGAACTTTGAGTTCAACTGCATCGGGGCAATCAATGCCTCCCACCGTGTTGAACGCAGTAATCCCACAAGGTTGACCGATGAGCAACTGGCTACGGTCAAGCGTTATGCTTCCTGCGGAAACACTCCTTTCCAGGAACTGGAAGGAATGTTCAACTGGGAACTGGCAGTGGCTATTCCTTTCGAACTAATTCGGAATGGGGCTGAAGGGACTCCAGAGGAGTTATACGGAAATCTTTACAAATGCGCTTCGGCAACAAGTATGCCTCACTATCTGAGTTGGGCTCCAATACAGGCTATAAAACCTGATTTTCACCGTCCTGAATGCTTCGGCACGTTTGAGATGGCATAATGGCTCAGTTTTTGAACGCCGAATAGATTCGGGTTACTTCCTTTACATATTCCACCGTTTGGCGGCCACGGAAATATCCGTAGCGGCACACTTCGTCGTTGTAGTATTCCGGGTTGGATTTCAGCATTAATGCATCGCTCACGTTGTTGTGCCAGATGGTAGGGTCTTTGCCGTATTTCTTCGCCAGCGCGATGGCATCATAGATGTGGGCAATGCCGGAGTTGTATGCTGCCAGAATGAATTTGATGCGCTCGTCCTTGTCCTTCACATAGGCAGACAAGATGCGGTTGAGGTCTTTTATGTAGCGCGATGCTGCATAGACACTGTTGTCGGGGTCGGTGATTGATGCGCCTTTGTGGCCGTAGTGTGCCGCTGTTGCCGGCATCAGTTGCATCAGTCCGCGCGCTCCTGCCCACGATGTCGCTTCGGGGTCGAAATGCGACTCTACGAAGGCTTGTGCCGCAAGCAGCCGCCAGTCCCAGCCGATGTTGTGGGCATAGGTCTTGAACAGGTGGTCGTATTCCGAAATCACGCCGTGGTGGATGTCCTTCACGCCGCCATTCTTGCCTTTGATGGCTTTACTTTGCTCGAAATAGTGCTGGTACAGTTCTTTCTCGGCTTTTATTACGTTTGGGTTCTTCGCCCATTTATCCACGGCTTCGGCGAGCCACTTGTCGTCCTTACGCACCGCCCACGCCGATTTCTGCGGAAAACTAACGGCAAGACTGATGTCAATGTCGTCGTAGTATGTGTGGTTGAGTTTTGCAATGTCGCTGTCAACCACGGTCAGAGGAATTGCTCCCGATGCGACCATCTCAACAAGGTCCTCCGAGATGAGCGTGTCGTTCTTGATTGCTTCAATCTTTATGCCGCCGCCCAACTCATTGTTGAGGTTGTGCATACGCGATTCGTAGCGTGTGCCTTTCTCTACTACCACGGTTTGCCCTACGAGTTGCGTCACGTCGCTGAACTTGCGCTTGCCGTCAACCTTTGGCTGTATCAGAACCTGGTGGTTGATGTTCTCGATGCCGCAGTGCATCACCTCCTTCTTGTATTCCGTGGTCATTGGAATGTTGTAGGCGATGATGTCGATTTTTGCGGAGTCAAGCAGGCTGAGCAAAGACGCCAAATTGCGCATCACCTTGAACTCGATGTGCGTGTGGTTGTCCTTGGCAAACTTCTGGATCAGGTCGTAGTGATAACCCATAAGGTTGCCTTTGTAAAGGAAGTAGGATGTCGGGCTGTACAGTGTGCCTACAACGATGGTGTCGTGCAGTCGCTGCGTCAGCGAGTCGACCGGCGCAGCCTCTGCACTCTTTTTCCCACAACCGATGTTTGCCATGCTGAAAAATAGAGCGACAAGCAAACAAATGGTTATGGAGAGCCGTTTCATCTTGCGGACAGTTAATATTCAAATGTGCCGAACTCTGACTTGATGGTCAGTTTGTTGGCAGGAGCGTCTTCTACGCGACCTACGATGCGTGCATCGATGTCAAACGATTTGGCAACGTCGATGACTGTCTGAGCATCTTCTGGAGATACATAGACCTCCATACGGTGACCCATATTGAATACCTTGTACATTTCTTTCCAGTCTGTGCCAGATTGCTCTTGGATGATGCGGAACAAAGGAGGAACAGGGAACAGATTGTCCTTGATGACGTGCTTGTTTTCCACAAAGTGCATAACCTTTGTCTGTGCGCCGCCGCTACAGTGTACCATACCGTGGATGTGCGGACGGATAAGGTCGAGCAATTTCTTGATCACAGGAGCGTATGTACGGGTAGGAGAGAGCACCAGTTGTCCTGCAGTCAAGCCTGTCTCTTCAATCTTGTCTGTGAGTTTCAGACCGCCTGAATAAATCAGTTCGTCGGGCACGCTCTTGTCGTAGGTCTCCGGGTATTTTTCTGCGAGGTATTTAGCAAACACATCGTGGCGTGCAGATGTCAGACCGTTGCTGCCCATACCGCCGTTGTATTCGTGCTCGTAACTAGCCTTGCCGCATGAAGCCATACCCACGATTACGTCGCCACCGGCGATATTTGCGTTGTTCACCACATCGGTACGGCGCATACGGCAGGTAACAGTGCTGTCTACGATGATTGTGCGCACAAGGTCGCCCACGTCGGCAGTTTCGCCGCCAGTGCTGTAGATGCCCACACCGAGTTCACGCAGTTCTGTAAGGAGTTCTTCAGTACCGTTGATGATGGCTGCAATCACTTCTCCAGGAATGAGGAGTTTGTTGCGTCCGATGGTTGACGACAGGAGGATGTTGTCGGTTGCTCCGACACAAAGCAAGTCGTCGATGTTCATAATGAGCGCATCTTGCGCAATGCCTTTCCATACGCTCAAGTCGCCGGTCTCTTTCCAATAGGCGTAGGCCAACGATGATTTTGTGCCGGCGCCGTCAGCGTGCATGATGTTGCAATACTCACTGTCGCCGCAAAGGATGTCGGGGATGATTTTACAGAATGCCTTTGGATACAATCCTTTGTCGACATTCTTGATTGCGTTGTGCACGTCTTCTTTCGATGCGGAAACTCCGCGAAGGTCATATCGTTGATTGCTCATTATGATTGGTTTTTATCAGATTGCAAAATAAATGTATAGTAGAACTGCCGGAACTACGAGCAGCAGACTGTCGATACGGTCGAGAATACCGCCGTGCTCGGGGAGTATGTTTCCGGAGTCCTTTACGCCCACAGAGCGTTTTATCATCGACTCAATCAAATCGCCCCACGTTGAGAACAGTGTAACAATTATCGAGAGTCCAACCCATTGGGTGATTGTAAATTCGTTGAAATATGTGCAGAAATATGCACCGATAATCACGGCGGAAACGATGGTGAAAATCATACCGCCCCAAAATCCTTCCCACGACTTCTTCGGCGATACGCGCTCAAAAAGGCGGTGACGGCCGAACAGCGAGCCTACGCAGTATGCGCCGGTGTCGTTGACCCAGATAAATATCAGGCAGGCCAGAAGGGTGGTGTGTCCGTTTGCTTCGAAATAAAGGCGGTTTATAAGCGACAGTGGCAGAACGAGATAAAGCACTGCCAAAAACGACACGCCCAACTGTTCCACTGGGTTGCGCTTCTTGTCGTAAAGTTGGAGCAACAACCGCACAATCAGATAGATTGCCGCAATCCACACGGTGTTCTCCTGATTGACTGATGAAGAACAACTGAAAAACGACGAGTTGAAAAGGGTCAGACCACCGATGATGTCGACAATGTCGTAAACTGGCGAAGATTTGTCGCCGAGACAAAGTCTGCGGAGTTCGAAGATGCCGACAGCGAGAATGATGCTGAATATTATGAGAAATGCCCATTGGCCGCATAAAGTGGCTGAAAGAAGCAAAGCTACATAGATAAGTCCAGTTGCGGTGCGGATGAGTAATTTCTTCATTTCAATGACAATTTGGTTGCGTTGAAAAAGCAATTTTTATATTGTACAAAAGTAGTCTATTTCGCGTGATAAAGAAAATATTTGGGCGACAAAAAAATAGTCCGAGTCACCTTACGGCACCCGGACTATTCATTGCAAGCCTTGAGTTAAAAATATTTATTTACCTTGTTGTTCGTAAACCAAAGTTTTTGGCGGAAGGTCGCAAACTTCTGCCGGGCCGAAGTATTGGATTGGACCAGGGTAAACATAACTTGTTTCCTTTGCCCATTTCTCGCGGTTTTCGGCAAACTTCTTGAAAGGACCGCCGTCCAATTTTACCAATGCCTTTTGGATAACTGGCTTCATCTCGCCGTTGCGGCGCTCCATATTCATCATCATAGTGATAGGAATACCGCCAGCAATCCATTGTACTGATGGCTTGGTGAGGTTGCGTACAGACGACATATAGCCTGTTACGCCGGCCTTGATGAGTTGAGATGCGTTGAAACCGAGTGCGTAGCAGTAGTCTGCATCGAAGTTTGTAGGATCAGCGCAACGTCCTTCGTAGCCGAAGAAGTGGTGGAGAGGAGAGAACTTGCCGTTGTAGTTTCCAGCCGCACGCATTTCTGCGAGGCGGTTGCCAACCATTTCGCTAAGCAACTTTTCTGTCTCGATGAGCGATACCTGTACGTTTCCGTGTGGGTCGCGGTCGAGTGAAAGTTGGCGAGCAACGCCTTCTGGAAGGCTGGCGTAGATGTCAGCGTTAGCCTTCGACAAGTTGTCGATGATAAACTGGCGCTGCTTGTCTTTTGCAACTTTTGCAAACTCTTCGCCCTTGCTTGCGAGGAGGTCGTTAAGTTCTGCGATAAGAGCCTTCATTGCAGGGATAAACTCGATAAGACCCTCTGGAATGAGGACTGTACCGAAGTTGTTGCCGTCTTTTGCGCGTGCTGCCACGATGTCGGCGATGTAGTTCACAACGTCGCTGAGGGTCATATTCTTTGCCTCAACCTCTTCCGACACGATGCAGACGTTAGGCTGCACCTGAAGTGCGCACTCCAATGCGATGTGAGATGCCGAGCGACCCATCAATTTGATGAAGTGCCAGTATTTCTTTGCAGAGTTGCAGTCGCGCTGGATGTTGCCGATAACCTCTGAATATACCTTGCAGGCTGTGTCGAAACCGAAAGAAACCTCGATAACGTCGTTCTTCAAGTCACCGTCGATTGTCTTAGGACAACCGATTACCTGAACGCCGGCGTTGATTTGCTTGTAGTATTCTGCCAATACGGCTGCGTTAGTGTTGGAGTCGTCACCGCCGATGATTACGAGAGCCTTGATGTTGAGTTCTTTCAGGATTTCAAGACCTTTGTCGAACTGCTCTTTCTTTTCCAGTTTTGTACGGCCAGAACCGATGATGTCGAAACCGCCTGTGTTGCGGTAGTCGTCGATAATTTGACTGGTCAATTCTACATATTTGTGGTCAACAAGACCGCCAGGACCGAGAAGGAAGCCATAGAGGCGGCTGTCTTTGTTGATTGATTTGATGCCATCAAACAAACCGCTGATAACATTGTGTCCACCGGGAGCCTGACCGCCAGAAAGGATTACGCCTACGTTGATAGGCTCTTTTGCCTTTACTTTTGCAGATGAGTCAACATCAAACTTGAGAACAGGAAGACCGTAAGTCTCAGGGAACAGTTCCTTGATTTCTGCCTGGTTTGCAACTGACTGAGTTGGTTCTCCTTCGATTACTTTGACTGCGCCGCACAATGCCTGTGGCAATTTTGGCTTATAGGCTGCGCGTGCAATCTGTAATGGACTTTTCTTTGCCATAATAATTATATAATGTTAAATATTTGTTGTAGTTTCTGGGTACAAAGATAAGAATTTCCTGTCACAAAGTAATTAAAAATATAAGTTCAAAGGCAAAATTTTATAAATACATTTTTGTTGGGGGCTAAATGTCAGAACAAAAAGGATTAACTTTGCATTTGTAATTGAAAAAACGATTGATTTTGAATAGAAGTATTGTCTCGGAAACCTCTCCGTCTACCGCAAAGGGACTCCTCGCGTTGAGTCCGCTTATCGTGTTCTTGTTGCTGTATGTGGGGCTGTCGATTGTAATCGGCGATTTCTATAAAGTGCCGCTGTCCATTGCTTTTGTGATTTCCTCGATTTGGGGCATTTCAACTACTGTCAAAATTCCGTTCAGAGACCGCATCAAGGTCTTTTCCAACGGGGCTGCCAACAGTGACGTGATTTACATGATCTGGATTTTCATCCTTGCCGGTGCTTTCGCTATGCTGGCGCAGAAGGTGGGGGCGACGGATGCTACGGTGAAACTTACCATCAATTCTTTGCCTGCTGGCTATCTTATGCCGGGACTGTTTATTGCGGCGTGTTTCATCTCGATGGCTGTCGGCACATCGGTCGGCACGGTGGTGGCTCTTACGCCTGTGGCAGTGGGCATTGCGCAAGGTGTTGGTGGCGATGTGCCGTTGTTTGTCGCTATTGTGGTCGGCGGCTCGTTTTTCGGCGATAATCTGTCGTTCATATCCGACACTACGATTGCATCAACGCGCTCTCAAGGTTGCTCGATGAGGGACAAGTTTAATGTCAACATTTGGCTCACGCTGCCTGCGGCTCTTGTGGTGCTGGTTCTGTATTTCGTGATTGGCGGAAATGTCAATGTCCCGGTTGGTGTCGGTGCTTGTGAGTGGCAACGGATTGTGCCGTATCTGTTGGTCATTGTCCTATCGATGATGGGGCTGAATGTGCTGTTGGTACTTATAATCGGCATAGTCTCGGCAATCCTCGTTGGCTTGTTCTATGCCGGTGTGGACTTCATCCCGATGCTCGGGTTTATGGGCGAGGGTGTAGACTCGATGGGCAATCTGATTGTCGTTACGTTGCTAGCATCGGGCTTGCTCGGACTTATCCAGTATAACGGAGGCATCCAGTTTCTGCTTGACAGAATGTCGCGAGGCATCAAGGGAAAACGTGGAGCTCAGTCAATGATTTCACTGCTTGTGGTGATTGTGAATATGTGTACTGCCAACAACACCATAGCCATTATAACCGTAGGCGGAATGGCGCGGCAGATAACCGAAAACTATAAACTCGATGCGCGGAAGACCGCAAGCCTTCTCGATACCTGTTCCTGTGTTGCACAGTGCTTGATTCCCTATGGGGCGCAGGTGCTTATGGCGGCATCATTGGCTGGCATCAGCACGGTGTCAATATTGCCACATCTCTATTATCCTTTCGTGTTAGGATTTGTGGTCGCCCTGTCGATAATCTTCCAGTTTCCTAAGCGTTTCAACTCTTGAGCGAGTCCTCGTTGCCGGCAATGACGGTGAGGAGGTTGTCGGCGTTCAGATGGCGTTGCGCAATGTCGAGCAGTTCGGCTGGCGTGATGCTGTTGATTATTGCCACTTGGTTGATGAAGTAGTCTGCCGTAAAGTGGTTGGTGAACATCGACACATAGTAGTCGGCAATCGAGAACGGTGTGTCGAGTGTGCGTGACAAATCGCTGAGCATGTGCGATTTCACTCTGTTTAACTCTTCCGCTGAAATGGGCTCGGTTTGGAGTTGGACAATTTCTTTTTTGATTTCGTCAATCACCTTCCAAGTGTACGATGTGTCGCACTGACTCGTAATCATCATAATTGAAGAGTCTCTGTAGCCGAGTAGCGACGACGAGATGCCGTATGTGTAGCCTTTGTCTTCGCGGATATTTGTCATCAGGCGGCTGCCGAAATATCCGCCCAGAGCTGTCACGAGAATGCGCAGGGGGATGTATTCAGGATTGGAACGCAGTATCGCCGGTGCACCCATACGTATGCACGACTGCACTGCACCTGACTTGTTGACAATCTGCGTTGTGGCTTTGAAATCGACAGTTGGGCGGTCGCTGTTGCTCTCGCGGTGTGGGGTATCGTCAGTGATTGCTCCAAACGTTTCGTTGACTATGGCAATCATTTCATCGGTCACTTTACCCGAGAGGAGTACTTTCATGTTGGCTGGATGAAACCATTTGTTATGGAACTGTCTGAGCGTGTCGGAAGTCAAGTTGTCGATTGTCTTGTCTGTCACAGTCTTCCCGAGATTGCAGTTTTCTCCGAAATGGATTTTGGCGAAAGTCTCCATCGAGAGGAATGCTACTTTCTCTCTGTTGGTCAGCAGCCGTGTCTTTGCAGCCGATTTCAGTGTCTGCAATTCGTGCTCCGGAAAACTCGGTTCCATTGCAATTTCAGCCAATGTGGACACCACATTGCGAAAGTTGCGGTTCAGAATGTAGATTGAGAGTGTGATGCTGTGGGAGGAGGCATCATCGCCGAACCACGACCCATAGAAGTCGAGCGATTCTGCAATCTCTGCGGCATTATGTTTTGCTGTGCCCTCGCGGAGTACGGCGGAAACAAGTTCGCTTTCGGTCTGGCTCTCGCCGTCGCACCGTCCGCCTTCAAAAATTACGTCAAGGCGCGATGCGTCCTGATCTCCGAGGTTGAACACGTATAGCGGTGCGCCATTGTCTAACCGAATGCATTCCGGGCGGAAAATCTGCAGGTCTTTTATGGGCTGAATTTTCGGGCGATTCATCTCTCTATTCAAAATTTTTCAGAAACTTGTTGGCGCGTTCAAGGTCGGCTGGCGTGTCGATGCCGATTGTTTCGTATTCAGTTAGCCCCACTTTAATTTTGTAGCCGTTTTGCAACCAGCGGAGTTGTTCAAGCGACTCTGCCGTTTCCAGCGGTGATTGCGGAAGTCGGGTGATTTTGTCGAGGACTGATGCCTTGTAGGCGTACATACCGACGTGCATGAGGAATGGAAATCCCTTTGGCCACGCCTCTTGTTCGATGCCGCGCAAATATGGTATTACGGAACGGGAGAAGTAGAGCGCATTGCTGTTGTTGTCCACCACGAGCTTCGGTTTTGTCCAGTCCTTTAGAGCCTCGAATCCCTTGGATGCGTCAAATCGGCGTGCCAATGTGGCAATCTGTGTCGAGTTGTCGTCAAAGCAACGTTTGATTTCGTTGATTTGCTGTTCGTGTACGAATGGTTCGTCACCTTGGATATTGATTATTACATCGGCGGACGACCCACTATTAGCATACGCCTCGCGGCATCGGTCGGTGCCACTTTTGTGATCAGCGCTAGTCATTGTGGCTTTGCCGCCAAAGCGTTGCACTTCGTCAAAGATTCTTTGGTCGTCGGTCGCTACCACAACCTCGTCGAGTGCTTTCGACGCCTGTCGCCAAACGCGTTCAATCATTGTGTATTCGCCAATCTTAGCCAACGGCTTTCCGGGGAAGCGCGATGATCCGTAGCGCGCAGGGATGATTCCTATGAATGATAGTTTATTTTGCATAATTTCAAGTTCTAAAGGTTGTTGCATTCTTCCAGCCACATTGCCGACGAGGCATCGCTTGGCATTCTCCAGTCGCCGCGCGGAGAGAGAGACAAACCGACTTTCGGTCCGTCGGGCAGACACGACCGCTTGAACTGCTGGTTGAAGAAGCGGCGGCAGAATGTGGTAAGCCATTTCTTGATTGTCTCGTCGTCAAATTTGCCGTTGAAGGCGATTTTCGCGAGGGCGAAAACCTTCTTCGGAGAGAATCCGTGGCGAATCATCTGGTAGAGGAAGAAGTCGTGGAGTTCATACGGACCGACAAGGTCCTCGGTCTTTTGCTTAATCTGTCCGTTTTCATCGGCAGGAATAAGTTCGGGGCTGATAGGGGTGTCGATGATATCGAGCAGTGTGGCTTTTGACGTGGCATCGTCAAGACGGTTTGCCACCCAGGAAACGAGGTGCTTGACCAGCGTCTTCGGCACACTCGTGTTAACTCCGTACATCGACATGTGGTCGCCGTTGTAGGTCGCCCAGCCTAATGCCAGTTCCGAAAGGTCACCAGTGCCGATGACCATACCGCCGGTTTGGTTCGCAATGTCCATAAGCAGTTGGGTGCGTTCGCGTGCCTGCGAGTTCTCGTATGTCACATCGTGGATGCTGGCGTCGTGCTGAATGTCTTTAAAGTGCTGGATGCAGGCATCTTTGATTGAGATTTCACGGATGCTTATGCCCAACGACTTCATCAGCGTGATGGCGTTGGTGTAGGTGCGGTCGGTTGTGCCGAAGCCGGGCATCGTCACTCCGATTATGTATTTGCGGTCTTTCCCGATTTTGTCGAATGTGCGTACTGCCACCAACAGCGCAAGCGTGGAGTCCAAGCCGCCGGAGATGCCTATGACGGCTGTCTTGGCGTGGGTGTGGACAAAGCGTTGCGCCAGACCTGTGGTCTGGATGGCGAAAATTTCTTCGCATCGGGCATCGAGTTCTGGACCGTTGGGAACAAATGGTAGTGGGTTGACTCTGCGTGTCAGTTCGAAGTTGGCTTCCGGTATGTCTTGAGCCCTGACAACTTGAACCTGTTGACGATGCATACCGCGGCTTTCAGAAAACGTGGTGTTGAGGCGGCGGTCGTTGCGCAAATCCTCTACGTCGATTTCTCCGATGACGAGTTGCTCATCGAGCGAGAACCTCTGGCTCTCGGCAACGATGTTGCCTGCTTCGCAGATTGATGCGTCACCGGCGAAAACAACGTCAGTGGTCGATTCTCCGAAGCCACACGATGAAAATACGTAGCCGGCTATGCACCGTGCTGCTTGTTGCTGGATAAGACTCTGCAAATATGCATGTTTGCCGACACCAGCATTGTCGGCTGACATGTTGAACACGATTTCAGCCCCGGCGATTGCCAAAAATGAACTTGGCGGTACGGGTGCCCACAAGTCTTCGCAAATCTCTACGCCGAAGGTCGTACGCCCTGTGTTGAACAGTAGGTTGGCGCGCATAGGTACTGCCTGACCGCAGATTTCGACCTCTGTCTCTGGAATTTGGAGCGAGGAGGCAAACCACCGTTTCTCGTAGAATTCCTTATAGTTGGGGAGGAATGTCTTAGGCACTACACCAAGAATCTTTCCGCACTGGATGATTACGGCGGCGTTGATTAGTTGGCCGTTGTGGCGGACTGGTATGCCTACTATCGAAATCAAAGCAAGGTCTTTGGTTTCGGCAAGAAGGCTTTGCAGTGCTTTCTCGGCATTGTCGAGTAGCAATGACTGCCCGAATAGGTCGCCGCAGGTGTAGCCTGTGATGCTCAGTTCGGGGAATATTATTATCTCGACGTGCTTCTCGTCGGCAAGTGTCGCGAGTTTGACTATCTGTTCAACGTTGTAGGTGCAGTCTGCAACTTTTACTTTAGGCACGGCTGCTGCCACTCTGACATATCCGTATTTCATTCTAACAAATGTTTTCTTTCTTGTTTAAAATGCTTTTTTCAATGAAGAAGCGCGGGCGTTTTTTGACTTCTACGTAAATCTTCCCGATGTATTCGCCTATGATACCTAATGAGATAAGCACTAGTGACCCGATAAACCAGAACGACAGCATCAGTGATGTCCAACCCTTTATCGTGCTGCCTCCGAAGTAGGCGAGCAAGGTGTAGAGCGAAACCGCAACCGTGGCAATCAGCATGATGATGCCGACGGTGAAGATGAGCCGGATGGGGCGGATGGAAAATGATGTGATGCCGTTGACGGCAAAACTGAGCATCTTCGTTAGCGGATATTTCGATTCGCCGGCCATACGCGCCTTGCGGTCGTAGGTCACGGTGTCGGTCTTGAAGCCGATCAGCGGCACGATGCCACGGATAAACAGGTTGCGCTCCGGGAATTCCAGTAGTTTCTCCACTGCGCGTCGGCTCATCAAGCGGTAGTCGGCGTGGTTGTAGACCGTTTTCGTGCCGAGCGAATTCATAAGTTTGTAGAACATCAGTGCGGAGTTCTTCTTGAAGAATGTGTCGGTCTTGCGTGAGTTGCGCACACCGTAAACAATGTCTGCGCCGGCGGAATATTTGTCAGCCATCGCTTCAATCACGTTCACGTCGTCTTGCAGGTCGGCGTCAATCGAAATCGTTGCGTCGCAAAATTTGGCGGCGGTTGAAAGCCCGGCAATCAAGGCGTTCTGATGCCCTACATTGCCAGCCAGTTTCACTCCGCAGATTTGTTCGTTCTCTGTGGCGTGGCGAGATATGATGTTCCAAGTGTTGTCCTTGCTTCCGTCGTCAATAAGGATGATGCGGCTGTCGGGAGAGATTTTCCCTTTGCCGACAAGGCCGTCAATCACAGCCGTGAGTTGGCGCACGGTGACGTCAAGCATTTCTTGCTCATTGTAGCAAGGCACAACTATGCCTAAAATAGGAGATGCCATAATAAAAAATTTATCTACAAAAGTAACAAAATAATTGGATTATCCTGCCTGCATCCGCAATCTTTGTTGCCGGAGCAAATGTTACACGATTGTGACAGTTCTGTTATATTGGACGCTGTGTGTTGACGTACCTTTGCGCCAAGAAAGAGTACTTTATTTTAGGGAATAGAAAATAGGTGTAAGTTTTATTAATAATACTATGTCTTTCTAACCAACGTAATATCTGAAAAATACAAAAGAGGCATCCCCATAGGGAAGCCTCTTTATTATTTGGTGGCGTTCATCAGTTCAAACATCCGATCGCGGTCGTTGATGTAGATGTTGGCGTTGTCGAAATCAAGATAGTGCTGCTCTTTGAGTTCGCTGAGTGTGTTCATAAACGAACTGCGCTGGATGCCTAGCATCGTGTACATATCCTTGTGTTTGCTGTGGATAGTAATGTCGGTTGCGCCCCGGTAGGTGAGCGACGTAATCCAAAAAGCCAGCCGTTCGGCAATGCTGCCCGATGTTAGCGACAGGACGGCTTCCATCGGTGTTTGTGAGTTGCGCGACAGATAGTTGAGCATATTGAAAAGAAACACGGAGTCGGATTTTATAATCTTCAGGTAGTCGGCTTTCTCAATCTGGAGTATGCCGGCATCGGGAGCGGCATACACGTTGTACGGATATGCCGTGGTCTTGCCGAAGAGATACTCGGCGCCGATTACGTTTGGACCTGCTATTGTCTCCGAAACTCGTATGCGGTTGTTGCGGTTGTAGATTTCTATGCGCGCTTTGCCTGAAATGAGAAACTTCAACTGCTGGCAACTGTCGTTGGCTGAAATGAATTTCTCATTGTTGAGGTATTTCAAGAAATTGAATTTAATCTTTTCAATAAGTTCTGAAATTCGTGAATGGCTAACTCCTTGAAACAACGGTAGGTCCATCAAAATTTCATACATACTGTTCATAAAAGCAATCTTTTTGGTTTCTGTCAATGCAAATTTAGAGTTTTTTTAAATTAACTTAAACTCTGGAGTGTGAAAACAAGTTGCTTGACGCTCGAAATTTGGTTAATAATGCTTAATCGGCAACGCTCTTGATTGTTAGATTGTTGCTTGCTGCGCCAAAATTGTCCTTTAGGTTTGCATTCGGTTTCGGGAACTTTGAATAATGCTTTGTCTGAACTACCTTTGTATGCGGAAAATGAAAAGGTTAATAAATCAGAATATAACTGTTGCTTTGCGGGCACTTGCTATTGTCGTCGTTTTTGCGCTGTGTCGTGTCTCTGCCGGTGCGGCTGAGCAGAACGATAGCGTGAATTATCGCTATGTGCCTTTGACACAGGAGGAGATGAATAGCCTTGTCCCCTCGGAGTTGTTGCGGGCGCAGATGGATACCGTCGTAGTGGCGCAAAACCAAAGCGAGCCATTCGGACCGTTTACAGCAATGTTCAACCGCGACAACAAGTTCTTGCGCTATCTCGACCGGTTGGCAACCGGCAACAAGGATCGCTCTTTTGAAAAGAAGTTTGATGTCAATTTCATTGTGATGCCGTCCTATACAAGGGAGGGTAGTTTCGGCATCGGCGGCGGCGCAACGGGGCTTTACCGGCTGGACAGGACCGACTCGATAATGCAACCGTCGGACATAACGGTTATCGGAAATGTAACGTTGAATGGTTTTGCATCGCTGACGGCAAGCGGCAACATCCATTTCCCGGGTCGTCGGTTGAGGTATTCGTATAAGTTGGAATACACGTATTCGCCTTTGAATTTCTGGGGTATCACTCGGGATGCTTGTGGCGTAAATCCTCAGACCAAATGGACGAAGAGTCAACTGAAATACACGTCGGATTTGGTGTATCGACTGTCGTCTTACTTTAATGTCGGGGCGTTGCTTGACCTTACCTATAGCCATATCATTAAACTTGACAATGCGGATTATCTTGAAGGGCAGGACAGGACACATTTTTTCACCACAGTGGGTGCTGTCTTGCAGTTCGATACTCGAGACTTCATACTTCAGCCGCGGCGTGGTATGAATCTGATGCTGCGGTTTGGTTGCCGTCCGCAGTTTCTTGGCACATACAATAGGTCGCTGTTCAACGGCAGTATTACCTACAATTATTACCAACCGTTGTGGAAAGGCTGTCTGCTTGCGGTCGATGCCTATGCTAGTGTCAACAGCAAGGAGTCGCCGTGGGCTTTGCGTGAGGCTCTCGGGTCGGGCGGCATAAGGATGCGTGGCTATTATTCGGGACGGTATATCGACAATGACTTTGCTTCGGTGCAGGCGGAGTTGCGTCAGCACTTATTTTCCCGTGTGGGTGTCGCTCTGTGGGGTGGCATAGGTAATGTGTTTCCGTCAATCGGCAGATTCCGCTCGCGCGACTTGTTGGCAAACGGTGGAATCGGACTCCGTATTGAAATGAAGCACAATGTCAACGGCCGCATTGATTTCGGCATAGGTCGCAACACGTGTGGTTTTGTGTTTGCGATAGGGGAGGCCTTTTAGTCGGAAATGTCAGTCTACGGTCGATTCCACGCTCCCATTGGCAAAGCGTGTCACGATATGGTCGCCTGTGCGCAGTTCGTTGGCTGCCGTCACGGCGTGTCCGTTCTTGATGGTTAATGAGTATCCGCGTCGCAGCACTCGCTCCGGCGACAGCAGTTCCACTTGTTTTTCGAGGCTTGTAAGCCGTTGGCGTTCCGTTTCCGTCTTTTGACGTGACAGAAGCGAGATGCGTTGCCCAGTGAAAGAGAGGTCTTTGCTTGCGGCATCGATGCGGCGTGCGGCGTTCATCGGGATGGCGGCGGCGAGTTGCTGGAGGCGTGAGCGGTTGCGCACAATGATGTTTTCTGCCATCAGCGGAATGCTGCTTGAATAGTACGACATTTGTTTCTGTGACTCGTAGACAAGGCGTGTGGCAATGTCGACGACTTGGCTCGTGAGGGAATTTACATAGTCGAGTGCGGCGACTCCTTTGCTGATAAGCCATTCGGCAGCAGCGGTAGGGGTCTTGACTCGGATGTTGGCGACGGAGTCGACCACGGTGTTGTCGCGGTCGTGCCCGATACCGCTGATTACGGGTAGCGGAAATTGGGCAATGTTGGCGGCAAGGTCGTAGTTGTCGAAGGAGTTGAGGTCGCTCGTCGCTCCGCCTCCGCGGATTATGACCACTCCGTCAAACAAGTCTTGGTACTCGTTGATACGTTCCAATGCGGTGATGACTGACGGCACGGTGCTTTGTCCTTGCATCACGGCAGGGAAGAGGCAAGTGTAGAACTGCAATCCCCATTGGTTGTTGTGCAGTTGGTTGATGAAGTCGCCGTATCCGGCAGCCCCGGCAGCGGAAATCACGGCTATGCGTTGCGGCACGTCGCACCATTCCAACTGCTTGTTGAGGTCGATTATGCCTTCGTTCTTCAGCCGGTTGAGTATCTCAAGCCGTTGGCGTGCCATGTCGCCGAGGGTGTAGGTGGGGTTTATGTCGGTTATGACTATCGACAGTCCGTATTGCTCGTGAAAATTTGCGCTTACTTCCACCATTACGTTCAGTCCGTTGCCGAAAGCCTGTCCGGTTGCCGATTCAAACGAATGGCGGAGCGTAGGGAATCGGTTGGCCCAGATTATGCCGCGTGTCTTTGCCAGCGTGCGCCCGGATGCTGGGTCTTTCTGCACGAGTTCCATATAGCAGTGTCCGCCGCTTTGGCGCACGTCGCTGGTTTCTGCCACGACCCAGCAACGCTGCACTGTGGCATTCTGAAGCAACCTGCCGATGCGACGGTTGAATTCCAATAAACTGATAGCACTTTCCGCCATAATCTTCAAAAAACGTAATTCTTCATTGCAAACTTACATAAATTTTGCCGTACGGCAATAAGTAGTGTTTCGCTTCAATTTTTTTTGCTTTATAATCTCCGCTGAAACACAGATGATTGCTACGTCTGTGAAAATATTTTCAGAAAAAACCGCCGGGAAAATTTGGTGGAATGAAATAAAACACATAACTTTGCACTCGCAAAAGCAAAACAACAAACCACTGGAGAGGTGGGTGAGTGGCTGAAACCAACAGTTTGCTAAACTGTCGTAGGGGTTATTCTCTACCACGAGTTCGAATCTCGTCCTCTCCGCGGAATATACAGAAAATCTTTTGGCTTCGGTCGAGAGAATTTTCGGAGAGATGGCAGAGTGGTCGATTGCGGCGGTCTTGAAAACCGTTGAGGGTCAAACCTCCGGGGGTTCGAATCCCTCTCTCTCCGCCAAAGTCAGCGTAACGAGTTGAAAACCAACAAGTTGCGCTGATTTTCTTTTTATGACTGCGCCAAATCTGCGCCAAAATAAACAAGGTTGTAGGACAAACGTCTTTAATCC